>NZ_CAXBKP010000001.1:0-671919 GCF_963976445.1 uncultured Gimesia sp.
TTTGGTTTTAATTGTAATTTGTGGTAAAGCGAACTGGCAGGAATTCGATCCCCACTGCCTACAGCAACATTACCGATACAGAGATAGTCCAGACGCAGTCCTGCCCCTCTGGCATCAGTCAGTTTCTGTTTTTCAATGTAAGCCCTCACACGAGTGTAATAGCGCTCTGGCACAAGCAAGCTGAGAGCAAACGGGCGCAGTACCATTTCAATGGCTGCTGTCCAGGAACGCTGATCGGGCTCGACGGCGATCAACTCTGCTGCATAAGGCAGTTCACTCTCGTTCAAATTCAGATCTGTACAGAGCCGGCTGCGAATTGTGGTAAACCGAGGTGGTAAATTACTGCGCTGCTGCTGTAACGCCTCCAGTTCGACGCGTTCTTCATTTAGCTGGTTTTCAACGGCTGATTTTTCCCCAATGGCAGTTTCGTGTTGATCTTTTAGGGCACCTAACTTTGGGAGATTCGTTGACAGCAGCTCCCGCAATTTAGCTTCAGCCTGTTGAAACTGATCTCGATCCCAGACTTCTTCAATCACCCCACACTGTTTGAGAGAATTGTGATAATGGTGAAAATGAGGCGTTTTCGTTTTCAGAAACACCCTTTCATTATCGATCAGTTCAGGAATTCTTCGTAACCGTTCGCCTCCAGCCTGATCAATGTCGTTTTTTAAATTCCGCACCGTTTCTCTGGTCTGCTCCAGATCCAGAGTGAGTCGTTCTAGGATGGTTTTCTGAGCCACTTCCTTTTTCTCAAGCAATTCCAACTCCGGTTCAACCACTTGAAGTTTTAATACTGGAAAACAGGATTGAGAGGCGGTATACAGAAATTGAAGCTGATCCAGTTTCTCTGCTTTAAGACGGTACTTTTTTCCAATGGAAGCAACCGGGACCAGAAGTTCCTGGGCTCTTTGCGCACGAACTAGTTCATGATGTGCATTACTGAGGTCATCAAAATGTTTCAGGAGTCCCTGAATTTTGTCCTGCCAGTTGGCTGCTTCCAGCATGTGGGATCTGATAAATGTATTCAGACTTTGAATATCTTTCACAGCAACTGTCTGATTGAACATGTTGATGGCTTTGCTTCTCATCCCAGTCTGCTTGATGAGCCATCGTTGGTATTCGGCATAAGAACGCGTCGTCTGGTAACCACACTGTTTAAGATGTTCGCGAACTTCGTCCGACTTCTGAAGGCCCTGCAGATCGGCCTTCAATTCATGTACCGCGGTGGAGAAAGCAAATACGCGGTCATCAGAGCCGTCTGATTTCAAATACAAGATTTGAGTCAAAGTGAAGGATCGATCCAGTTGCTCGTCCTTAAAGACAGCTGAGATCGCCGTCAACATATTCCCCTTTGGCCGGAGATAACGAATTACATTTCCCTGTAATTCATCAGTCGTACGGTCATAGGCTCCCTTGATATAGCTTTTGGCAGTACGTTCCGTTTTCCTGGCACCGGCTGCCACATTGTAATTTCGGGTTTTCCCATCCACTAATAATGTGAGGATGGCATCCACGAGTGTTGATTTTCCCGAACCGTTGTGCCCGACCAGCAGCGCAGTCCGCCCCTGTGGCTCAAAGCAGAATACATTTCCATCTGAACTGTCAAAGGTTCCCCAGTTGAAGACTTCCAGCTTTTGCAGCCGATAACCAGGACGATCAGGACGCATGTCGAATAAGTGCTGCATAGAAGTCTAGTCCTCTTTGCTTTCGGTCGCAGTGAGTTGATCCCGCAGACGTTCCAGTTCTTCGATGGGAATCCGCGCTTTCAATAACTTACGGACTTCCCAGGCATCTGGTTCATCCTTAATACTGCCTACAAATTTGATGTTTGCAAGTTGTTTCATGGCGGCAAGTAACTGCTTGCGTAATGTGACTTCATCGGATGTAGATGGAAAACAGGGTTTCCATAATTCGAAGAGAGAGTCTACCTCGACAACACATCGTTCGTTGTCGAGATCTTCCTCTTCAAATTTCCGGTATTCCTCACGTAAGAGAACACATAGCAAGGTCATATTATATGTCAGGGGCGTTTTTCTGAATAAACGCGGTAGTCGATCATAACCTCCGGTGCGTTCATCGTCACTAAACTGACGGAGGTAGGCGATACCTTCCGTTCGGTCAATCACTAACGACAAGCCGATCTCACAGAAATAATCCATTAAGTCTGATTCATGACTCAATAAAAGCGACCAGTGTTCCTCTTGTTCCTCATAGATTACGCCCTGCAGTAGCTGCACTGCTACTATTCCCCGTTCGCGGAATTCCGGTAATTCATTCATCGACGGCACTCCCCGAGAGACGCCCTGTTTTCTCTATCTCAGAAAGAAAAACAACTTGCGGAATCTCATAGTCCTGGGTTCCAGACTCTGATGTGATTCTGACCAGATCGAAGTCGTTTTCATGGACCTCATGCCCGCCGTCATAGGCAAGTTGAATATATCCGAGTATTTCAAGCGGGCCGTTTTCAGGAGGAAAAGCATTCAGTAAATCAGGCAGTGGTACACGATCTTTAAACTCGATTTGACTGTTAATATTGGCTCGCATGTCGTCCCAGTCAAGCCGCTGCAGTTCGGCGAGTCTTTGAAAAACATTTAGTCGTTCAACTGCATCAGGTTCTTCCTGTTTGATTTCTACCGCTTCAAATTCAATTGGTGTCTGCCAGAAAGGACGCTCCATTCCGTTATACAGATCCAGTTCCGTAAATACATTCATGGATAATTCAGGGGGAGATTCCGACTGACGCACTGCTGACGCATGGATTTCCCTTAGAACAGTTGCCAGACGCAGGCGTGTTGTACTGATGCGTGAATCCAACAGACGTCGGAGGGTGGAATTCAGGCGTCGCGTCGTTTGCTGAACCCTCGAAGCTTCTTTTGAGAGGTTGCCAATCATACCTTTGACACGAGATTTTCCCTCAGTTTGAGAGTCAAGCTCATCCAATTCGTCTAACTGTCGGATGATCTTTTCTAGTTCATCTTGCTGAGACTGTGATAGCAGCATTTTAAAAAATGCCTGGAAACTAGCGCCCTGATCTTCTTCCTTAAGTCGATCCTCGGCTGCCAGCGCAGACCCTAATATCTGCCCACGAGAGTCAACTGCCTTCGATTGCTGTTTCTGAACATTTCGAGTGATGGATTTGAAAGATTCTTCGACGGCTCGAAAATCGCCCTGCAAGGAAATCAAATCGGCGATCACATCCGAAAAACGTTCGCGAATGGCGGTCGAACTATGAGTTGAGACGATATCGCCCGCCTCGATGGACAGAATTTCTTCATCAATGCGATCTCGTTCTGATCGCAAGTGATCCAGTCGCCGTTCCCGGTCAGCAGAACCTCGAATAACAATGTCAGATAAAGTTTCAATGATGCGGGTCAATCGGGATTCTGTGCCAATAAAACCCAGTGAATGATCCATGACATCGGTAAGAAACTTCAGGACGTCTTCAGAATGCGGTGTCAGTTGAAATACGGATTCCGCATGTTGTGAATCAAAATAGCGTCTCAACCAACGCGTCTCTCCGGTAGACCATTGAGCGAGATAGACGTCAGCCTGATCACGCATGAGCTCGGGTTCTGTTTCGTGAATCTGTTCCAGATAACTCTTCAAACTTTGCACAAGCATGGAATGTGGAGTTGCCAGATTACTTTCCACCTTAAAGTGCTGATTCAGAAAATAAATGACATAAGCGGCGTGAGTTGCGCGTAGCAACTTCGCAGAAGGGTTGGTTGAAAAAAATGTGATCAAACGGTCCAGATCCATTACTGCTGTTCCCAGGTGCTTAAACCTTCATTTCATATATCTACCTTAATGTACACTTTGCTAAGACGAAATGGCACAAGAGAGTTTCGAAAAACGTCAACGAGACGAGTATTTCGATGGATTCCATAAAATGGATAAGGGCTAACAGTAGTAATGGTTTAGACTGTTGCATCGTAAGTCGATGACAGTTTTCAATCTGGAATTTCTATACATAATGGTATGTAGGTCTAAACTCGAATTGCTCTTTACTCATTACTCCACCTGAACGTAATGGTATACGCCAATTGTAACACTATTTTTAGTTGTAGATTGAAACGTGGCCCAGGGAGAAATTTCAGCTCAGGCTCTCCATTCTTTAAACGATTACAGTACCTGTAATATCGATGGTTTTTCTACTTCTGAATTGTTTGATTTTGCATATCTCAAAATCGGGATCGGACTGGGTACGGGCTGCCTGTCAGGAAACTGTAGAATGACCGATTTCTGAGGTTGAGGAATGGCAATGTGACTTGTAGTCTTCCAAGCAGATTCTGCAGGATAAAAACTGGAAAATTCCATTATTTAGGACTTGTGTGAGGCATTAGCTGAACTGGTATCAATCTGCCTGATGATATTGGAAAGGGGCGGGATGGTTTCTGACAGGGACTTGCGCAGAGTAATTCATGAAGTCCTCTTATATTTTGAAAAACGGTGTTCTATTGAGAATTTATGTCTAATTCAAAGGAAACTCTCACTAATTACGAATGCTTAATACTTTTCATTAGCAAGAATTTTTAATAGTTTTTTCACGAAGTCATTCAAAGTCACGCCAAGTGCACCACAGACATCATATAGCTCCAGAATGTCCAATCTGCGTTCCCCGGATTCGTATTTGCTGACAAATGACTGAGGCCGTCCCAGGCGTTCCGCCACATCATCCTGCCGCAGGCCTGCTTCTTCCCTTGTTTTCCGCAACAAATCGAGCAGAATCCGCTGTCGTTGCGTATATAGATTCTTCTTCAAACTCCCTGTACCTCCTAAAAATAGTACAGGGAGATTACATCCCACTTGAGGATATCCCATTACAGGATATAATGAACCGGTCAAAGTAACCTTTTACTCAAGGGGAATTAATGTTTGGAGTACTGAAACCACAACGAAAACTATTGAGTCCAGCTGAAAGCAGACGCCACATGTCAGCGTACTGCAGCCTATGCGGGCTACTAAGTAGCCAGTACGGACTGAAATCACGCATGCTAGTTGTACATGACATTGCCACCCTGTGGTGGTTACTGGAAGCACCTTCCAGTGAAAACGAGCAAAAGCTGACCATCGGGAATTGCGTACGAGGTGGAACTGGCCAGTTAGGAAAGAGAGGAGTTTCTGAACTGCAGAAGTTTTTGGCTGCAATGAGTGCTTACACCATCGGCATAAAGGTTAAGGATGACATCCAGGATGGTAGTAGTTGGAAAACACGGCTGGTAAATCGCATGTACTCAGCTCAATTTGAGAAAGCTCGGACTGATCTGGTAACAGTGGGATTCGATGTCGAGCATTTGGAGCAGATTCTGAGTACTCAGTTTGAATTGGAAAGAAAAGGAGAAAAAGATTTCCAGATCGCATCCGCGCCTACTTCTCAGGCCTATGGCCTGGTTACCAGAGAAATCGCAAAAAGATGCCATTCGCGTTTTACCGAAGAGAAGGCACAGCAGGTCGGAGAATCTCTGGGCCGTGCTGTTTACCTAACGGATGCGATTCGAGATTTCTCTCAAGACCAGGAAATATCGTTTAATCCTCTTTGTATCGAGGCAGGTCCGAAGAACCATACGTTGCCACCTGATCTAAAAGACAAGGTTTTGACCTATGTCGGTTCGCACTTGAGTGAAGCTGGCATCTTTGTAGCCCAGGTTGGTGAAGAACTGAAGCGATCTTGGCATGCTGTAGAGCGTTCACTCTTGGCAGCTGCTGGTATCAATGACCAGAAGAGTATCACACTCTATTCCAGTTGTTGTATTCCATGTGGTGATGGCGCCATCATTGTTGATGGTGATGAATGTGGTAAAGCGATTTCTGGTTGTATTTGCGGCAGTATTTGCTGCTGCTTCGCTTGTAACTGTATGTGAATCAATATTGGCACAAAGAATCACCTAAATTTTGGGCAAAAACGTGTCATAATACTAAGGATGAGGAGTGTTAGCTATTGTTAAGAACATGAAAGCTAATAATACCCGGCTGAATACTCGTTATCATCGGGTTTACCAGCTGGCTATTCTCATAAACAATCACTCCGTTTCTGGAAGTGGACTATCGATATCGACGGCCTTAATGCAGCGATTCAATCGGCGTTTAAATTCTAGTCTGATTTTTTTGGTACTTTCGAATTTTCGATCCAACACAGTACCATCGAGCGCTTTCCCTTCCAGAAATTCTGTAAACGCCATATCAATTTTTTTAACCTTCCGATTCAGGCGTCCTTTGTATCTGGCGTTCAAACCACATTCTAAGAAAGTAAACATCTTCAACATTGTCGCAAATCTTTCGTACCCCCATTTCTTTCTATCCTTGCTGTTTTTGTCCAACCAACCATTAAGATGTTTTTTATGACCATACAACAAATGATATTTTGCAATATCATGTAGCTTCAGATCTTGATCTGCGAGAAGATACCAGGGAACGAAAAGAGTGACTCCCGATCCAGCAAAAACATCCTGTCTATACTGAGAATATCCAACTGGATTTGAATGCATTGGTAATGGTAGATGAGGGGTAGTTAATGTCTCCAGGCTCCAATCGTAATAAAACCGTGTGTATTCTGCATAAAACGGTCTTTGATTTGTTGGGATGGGAGTCGAGTCATTTATCATGTCCATTGGAGGAATGATTGGTAACTCGCCTCGTTTTTTTATCTGGCCCTCCCACTGATCAATAAAAGCTGCTTTCTGAATCTGAAATTCGAGGCTTGTTACTAACCAGCCTGCGTATCCTTTTTGCCGCTCATTTGCATTGACTTTATATTGTTCCTGTTGCTTAACATAATTGTTGATTGTTAGATCTGAACAGCCATAGCTTTTCATATCCTCAATAGTTGCTTCTTGTAATTTCTGATTGACTCGGTCATGTTCCTCTTGGAGTTTAATTACAGCTTCACTCACTGGAGGAAAATACTCTTGGAGTAGTGGATAATGGAAAGGTTGTTTTAAATAGAGCCCCATACCAGCAATCTCATTCAAATCATACTCAAACTTGAGATCTTCTTTAGACCAGAGACTAGGAAGATGTTTTTTGATAGCTTTGATAAGGCCAGTTGGTAAAGAGTAAACGGTATCATCATCTAAGCAAGGCTGTTTAGGATAGCGATTTTTTAACTCTTCCCATGCTATAATATTTTCTACTGGGCTAACAGATTTTTGAGCCACGTAATATCTCCTTTGACTAAGCTGCTAAAATATAAAGGAAAAAGAACGAAATCTAATAGTTTAATCAGTATTTATAATCACAAAACCCTATAAGCATCAAAATGAGGGAAACGAATTCCAAAACGTTTCCCTCGATTATATTCCATGTGCTTGCGATAGTTTTACCAGATCAAATAATTCCTTTTTAATTATCTGGTAAGTTTGATGCATACTGATAAACACAGCGATCGTGACACGACGCCCGAAACTGACGAAAGTCAGATAATAAATTCTCCTGACAACTCCGAAGAAACCGTTCAAAAGACTCAGTCCGATGATCGTAAAATGGTTCGTTCGGAACTCATGGGAGCTCACACGCATGAAACAAGTGTCGGAGTCAACCTCCATATATGGGAACGAAATGGTATTAAACTAGCGCGCGGCCGCTATGAAAGAAGGGCTTTTGGAGAAACGCTCGGAGCAGATCCAAAAGAAGCCAAATCAAAACTAATACAACTGATACATAAGCTTGAGTCAGGATCATTCGTGCCCCCCAGTGAAGCGCGTAAGAAGATGTTAAAAACAAAGAAAATTCCCAATCTAACTCTACGCGAGCTTTATGATAGATTTCTGACTGAAAAGCGTAAGCTAGTGGGAGAAAAGACTGCCAGAACCTATTTCAATCGGCTTGCTCCGATCTTGGATTTTGCGGAATTAACTCGATCGCTTAAAAAATGGCCCATTGCACAAACAATCGATAGAGAATTTGCTCTTGAACTACTTGAATTTCTGTTCAACCGTAAAGTTACAAGAAACGGTAGTGCAAATGCTCCGACTAAATTAATATCATCAAGGCATATTAATAACTGCTTGGAGACATCAAGGATGGCCTTCAACTGGGCTTGTAGAGCTGATATACGCAATCTTCCCCCCGATTTCGTCAATCCTGTTACTCATGACCTTTTTGAAAAATCATTCAATAAAGACCCGCTTCGTGATTGTGTTTTTCCACTTGAGCGAAGGGTTGAGCTCTTAAATGCCATGGATGACTGGCAATTCAAAACTCTGAGCATAATATTCGTTTTGTCCCTCCGTTTAGAAGATGTTGAAGGGCTCATCATTGGTGATGTGGACTTCAAAAAACAGCAGGTATTTTTCGGGAGTCGATTTGGTGGATCAGATTTTAACAAAGGAAAAGTTAATGTTAAAATTCCATTACCGGATGAGCTGATGCCTTTATTACGGATGTCGGTGGGAGAGCGTTTGGAAGGCCCCCTTTTCCTAAATCGAAAAATATGTCAGGGTAAAACTTCGAGAAAATATACGTTTAATTCAACTTCAAATTTAGAACAACAGTATCAAGATGAATTGTCTAAAGCACCGAAAGGATCTGTTCTGAATAGCCAGGATAGGAAAATTGTATTTCGTAAATTCTTGAAAAAAGCTGGTGGCATCACCAGTCCCTATGTGGGAAAACAACTGCGTCAGGTGATTGGGAAAGCTGAGTTAGGTAAACCTCATGACTTTCGCGGTTCCATTACGCAGGAGATGAAAGAGGCTGGAATACCATTATTAGAATTACGATACCTTACAGAACATAGTGTGAATGATATTATCAACGTGTATTCCCCCGTGAATCCTGAGCAAGAGATCGTTAAGTATTACGACAAGATCAGACCTCTGCTGGAAGCGATTAAGACCCGCACAGAACAACTTATAATATCGGAAAAAAGTACTTGTCAGAGTCGCTCTAATGCAGTACAAGATACATTACCTGAAGGTGGTCAGGATGTTTAAATTCGGTTGGTGCACCGCTGGTGCACAATTGGTGCAAACACCAAACAGCTGAATGAAGTGTGTGGTTGCAGAACCGATAAAACATCGAAGTAAGCAACTGTTTTATTTTCAATTAGTTACGCACCATTGGGTTTATTTTTGTCGCGTTGAAATCAGGTTTGAAACCACCAATGCGGAGAGTCCCCCTCTCTCCGCATCCAAAGAAAACTGGCTCGCAAACACTTTAACCCCTTATGTTTGCGAGCCAGTTTTTTTTGTGGATTCAAGCATAGATTGCTTGGAATAGACAACGAGCAGGATTTTCCGCTTCATCCCGCTCCCTGTTTCAATGCAGTCGAGTCGATGCGGTATGCTATTGGTAATACTTCATAGAACCTTTATGATTCATTCGCTACCGATGTCTCGTATCGTTGTTTTTCAACCTGCTGGTATTCAATACGACAAGCCCTGATCAGCGCTATCGAGTCGGAACGAGATTCGCATTACTTGAATCAGAAACAAGTGATCGAGCAAAAACGCTTCTTTCTGTATCAGGAAGCATTTTTCCTGCGCACATCCTGCAAATTTATCAGGCAAACCTACCTCTGCCTGACAGTTGAAAAGTTAAAATATTTATGCCAGAACCGGAATGGGAACGTCTTGCCTCAGAGTCACGTCGTGAGTCGAGTGCGAACTGGAAACGCTGGGGGCCTTATCTGGCGGAGCGGCAATGGGGCACGGTACGCGAGAGTACCGCTGACGAAGACCCGTGGCTCGATTTCACCCATGAAGAAGCGACCTGGCGCACCTATCGCTGGGGGGAAGATGGCCTGCTGGGAATTTGCGACCGTCAATGTCGGCTCTGCTTCGGTCTGGCTTTGTGGAATGGGAAAGATCCGATTCTGAAAGAGCGACTGTTTGGTCTGACGGGTCCAGAAGGCAACCATGGCGAAGATGTCAAAGAGGCCTATTACTATCTCGATTCCACGCCGTCCCATTCGTATATGAAAGCGCTCTACAAATACCCGCAGGCCGAATTTCCGTATGCCGAACTACGCGAAGTAAACTCACAGCGCACTCGAGAAGAGCCCGAGTATGAACTGACCCACACAGGCATCTTTGACGAAAGCCGTTATTTCGACGTTCAGATGGAATATGCCAAGGCGGCCGACGAGGACATATTAATCCGGGTTACCATTTTCAACCGCGGGCCAGAAGATGCGCCGCTCCACTTCCTCCCTTCATGGTGGTATCGCAATACTTGGAACCCGACACTCGAGCGTCCCGATAAAAAACCGAGCCTGTCCCAGTTGGCAGACAACCAGCTTTTGGCCCGACACGGATCACTCGGTGATTTTCATCTTTACGCCGATGTTGGCCCAGATGGTGAACTCCCCCAATGGCTGTTTACCGAAAACGAAACCAACACCTGGCGATTCGATGATCCCAACAGCAGGCGTCCTTCCTGCAAAGACGCGTTTCACTTAGCGGTTGTCGATGGTATAGAAGGAGTTCTCAATCCCCGTCCTGCAGGCACCAAAGCGGCGGCCCATTTTCAGTGCACGATTGCAGCGGGTGAGTCAGTGCAATTTCGTCTGCGGATGTCGTCGGTCGATGAACTACCCGGACATGCATTTGGTGACGGGTTCGACGACGCCATGGAACTGCGGATTGCTGAAGCGGATCGCTATGCACAATCGCTGGTTTCACCGGGACTTTCAGAAGACGAACAACAAATTATGCGGCAAGCGGATGCCGGATTACTCTGGACGAAACAGTTCTATCATTACGAGATTCCCCGCTCTTTGAAAAACCGTAAGAACGGAGAAGCGGAATCCGTTCCACCGTTGCCTGGCGCGCCGGGCAGTCGGAATGCCGACTGGGGTCACTTATACAATCGCAATATTATTTCGATGCCCGACAAGTGGGAATACCCCTGGTACGCGGCCTGGGATTCAGCCTTTCATTTGATTCCCTTTGCCAAAATCGATCCCTTTTTCGCGAAGGATCAGGCGATTTTATTTCTCCGCGAATGGTATATGCACCCCAATGGTCAACTGCCGGCCTACGAGTGGAACTTTAGCGACGTGAACCCGCCGGTTCATGCCTGGGCCTGTTGGCGCGTTTATCAAATGACCGCTTCCAACGGCGATCGCGACCGCAACTTCCTGGAACGGGTATTCCAGAAGCTGTTGCTCAATTTTACCTGGTGGGTCAATCGGAAAGATATCCGCGGCAAGCATGTCTTCAGCGGCGGGTTTCTGGGGCTGGATAATATCGGGATCTTCGATCGTTCAAAGCCTTTACCCACCGGCGGGCACCTGGAACAGGCCGATGGAACTGCCTGGATGGCCTTCTTCTGTTCCAGCATGCTGTCGATTGCGTTTGAACTGGCCGATGATAATCCTGCCTACGAAGATATGGCCTCGAAGTTCTTCGAGCATTATGTTTCGATCGCCGAAGCAATGAACTCGCTTGATGGCACTGGGCTTTGGGATGAAGAAGACGGCTTCTACTACGACCATCTCCATCTCGATGGGCGTAGTATCCCGCTGAAAATCCGCTCGATTGTGGGGCTGATTCCGTTGTTCACAGTCGACGTGCTGTTTGATGAGACAATCGACAAGCTGCCCGGTTTTCGCAAACGAATGGAGTGGTTCCTGCAGAGCCGCCCTGACCTGGCCAAATTCATGACTTACATGGAACGTGATACAGAAACCACCGACGGTGGACGCCGCCTGTTGGCGATTCCCACACGAGATCGTCTGATGCGAATGTTGCGTTACCTGTTGGACGAAGACGAATTTTTGTCGAACTACGGCATTCGCTCTCTGTCCAAATACCACGAAGAACATCCATTCGAATACGAACTGAACGGCGAGATGCTGCGGGTACAGTACCAGCCGGCTGAGTCGGACAGCGGCCTGTTCGGTGGAAACTCGAACTGGCGCGGCCCGATCTGGTTCCCGCTCAACTATTTGTTGATCGAAGCACTGGAACGCTATCACATGTTTTATGGCAAGTCGCTGCGGGTCGAATGTCCCACGCGATCTGGTAACTATATGGACCTTCAGGAAGTGGCTGACGAAATTCGTAAGCGACTTTCAAAATTGTTTCTTTCGAATGAAGAAGGTGATCGTCCCAGTTACTTTAGGACCGATGTTTTGTTGAACGACCCACACTGGCGCGACCTGGTATTGTTCTATGAATACTTCGACGCGGAGACAGGCCGCGGCCTGGGGGCCAGCCACCAGACCGGTTGGACTGCTTTGATTTCACCAATTCTGGGCACACTTGCCAGTCGCGGTCAGCCCCAAAAACAGAGTGATTCCACCGCTGGTACAAAGCCCGCTGAAGAAGAAAAACATCGATTTTAAGAACCGGTTAAAATTAGTCTTCCTGCAGGGCTGGGGTAAGTGGTTTGCCTTGGGCGGTGGGAAGTTTGACTCCCAGCAAACGGGCGATCGTCGGAGCCACGTCGAGACTTTGGATCTTGCCGAGTTTGGTGCCGGGCTTGATGCCGTGACCTGAGATGACCAGAGAACCGAGCATGTCTGGCTGATCGGGAAGATACCCGTGGGTCCCGCCAGGGGTCTTACGTGGTGTCACCACATCGTCGCCTGAATCGCTGTTTGTGAATGAGTAGCCGGACTTTGCTGCCAGCCACAGATCCGGGGCACGGGAATCCTGTTCGGGAGTCGGCTGGCCGAGCTTTGTGTATTCATCTGCATCAAGCACCGCCTGCACGCCCTCGATGGCTGCAAGTTTTTTCTTCAGATTTTTGATTGTTTCTGCTCGATTCGTATCATCCAGAATGTAGACCATGCAGGCACCGCCTTGCGACAGACAATAGACCTGTTTTTTCTCCTTAGACAACAGTCCCTGCTGTTTGAGCAGAACATTCGGTCGGATGTCTTTCGTGATCGGGAAGAAACCATGATCGCTGGCGATGACCAGTGTTGTCTTGTCACGATGCGGAGAGAGCTTTATCGCTTCGACAATATCTCGCAGACGGTCATCGGCATAGCTGACCGACCAGTAGGCTTCAGGAGTCTTAGGACCATACTGGTGTTCCACATGGTCGACCTCGACGAGGTGAATCAATAATAAATTGGGCGGATGGTTCTGAAATAGATGCCGCGTCATGCGAGTATAAAGCCAGTCCCGTTTCACGCCGCCCCCTTTTTCCCCAGTCCATGAACCGTGCAGATCAACGGGAAGACCGGCTTGCCGCAGTTCTTCCAGCCAGATCTGGGTGCCGTACTTCGGCCATGCTTCTTTGCCAAACATATCCGGGACCGTCCAGTCGAGCGTACGGGCATTTCGCGTTGCAGGCCAGACAATTCCGGCAGTGACCAGTCCCGCCCGATGAGCGACGTCATAAATTGTAGGTACTTTGACAATCTGATCTTTGTCGAACAGCGGATCGGGAATAAACGCCACCGACGTGGCACTTTTACGATCCAGATAGTTATTACCGATGACACCATGTTTCGCGGGGGTGGTACCAGTCACGAGTGTTGTATGGTTGGGCCAGGTGACGGTAGGAAACGAGCAGACCATGCCTCCCTCCGCACGGGCTCCCTCCTGAGCGAGTTTTCTCAGCGTAGGCATCTGAGCCAGGGGATCATCCAGATAGAAGTTAGCCAAGCCATCCACGCTCACAAGAATCACACAACGGTCGTCATGAGGCTCGGCTGCTTGAGAAACCGTTCCCAGATGAAACAAGAACGTCCAGGCCAGAATGAAAACCACAAATTTTTCGCGCATTAGAGGATGTCTCCCAGGTTTGTAATCAGATCGCTTAATGTCTCGTCCCATCTCGGCGGACAGGCTTCTCTCCATTGTGCTGCCCCTGCTGAGGCATTGCAACCGAAGGCTGAGTCTGTTGTCCACGAATTACTGGTTTCGGATACAGGCTTCCACTTCCCGGATTTGTTCCTGCCTGTTTTGTGCTACCGGTGGAAAATGACGCGGTACGAGCACTTTGCCAGTTGTGATCCGCATGACTGTAATTGATGAAATAGAAATACCTAGCGCATAAAAAAACCGCTGTCATCTCTGACACCGGCCACTCAGCTCCGTAAGCGTGCGAATCGCAGTTCCCCGTTGGCAGGATGCCGCAGCCCAACGGCCTTGGCCCTCTTAATTCGAAGTTCACCCTCGGTTACGAAGCTGCCTTCCAATACTGATGCTTACCCGTACCATCTACCCTCCTCTCTTAGCAACTCATTCCGCGAGCCGGATGGCGGGACCGAATCTCGCGCCCCTTTTCGCATCCTTGCCTCCCTCTCTCCTCTCATACTTATTACGAAATAGTGGAGCTGAATGCTGGAAGAATTGCCGTTGATTCGATTGAAACACTTTAAATTCCGCCTTGAGTTCAAACAACGCCCGAATTCTTTCACGACAATCTCATTTGAATTCAAGAAATAGAAGAACTCGCCTTCCCTGTCTGATTATTTTTGATCTCTGAGCCCCCTTTTGCGTTTTCAATAGTAGTACTAACTGTGATTTATTACCGAGCCTTTACCAAAAGTGATAAGACACTACCATTTAACAGCTTACATCATTCAACCAACACTATACATGTTCACAACTGGTGCCATAGATCATGATTGCTCTTACAAGCTTTGGAAACTATTGTAACCTCGCAGTACAGATCACGAAAATATTGACTTCTTCACGACTAAGAGAAAATACATAGCAAGGGCCGACTCAGAGAGTTCTGCAGAAGCCGGCATCAACACAACAGGAGGAACAGACATGAGAGACGCGTATCAGACAAAAGCCAGAGTGCTTTGGATCAAGTTTGGAATCACAGGGCTTTTTCTGGGAGGATTATTTCTGGTCATTGGTGGATACATCGTTTACACGCAATTTCGCATCGATGTGCCTGCGAAACATTTTGCCGTCTTAACGAAAAAAACGGGGATTGACCTTACGAATGATCAGGAAATCTCGCCGGATACGACAATCAAGGCTGCGGTTCACAAAGGCCTGCAGCGTGAACTGCTGCCAGAAGGACGCTACTTTTTTAACTGCTACCACTGGCACTGGGAAATTTATCCGATGGTTGAAATCCCGGCTGACTCGATGGGAGTTCGCATTCGCCTGTATGGCGAGGATCTGCCGCCCGGAGATTTCATGTCAACCAGCGATAAACACAAGGGGATCATCAAAGAAGTCCTCAAGCCTGGTCGCTATGCGATCAACGCGATTGTGATCGACAGAACAACCAAGAAACCAATCGGGCGGCCCCGATCGAAGAGTGATTTCATCGAGATCATCGAACTCTGGGAGCCCAAAGTGATTCCGGCTGGCTATAAAGGCATCGTTACCGATCTGGCTGGTCCCATGCCTGATGATCCCAATCAACTGCTGGTGGAAGACAATCACCGAGGCCCCCAAGAAGCGACATTGGACGAGGGGACGTATTATCTGAATCCCTATACCATTCGAATCAACGCCATCGACACACGTTCGCTGCGGTTCGACCTTTCTCAAGGGGGCGATATGATGTTTCCCAGTAAGGACGGTTTTCCAATTACGCTCGATGGTGTGATTGAGTTCCGCGTGATTCCGGAAACGGCGGCTCAAACCTATGTGACCTATAACGATATTTCCAACGATGAACTCGGTTCGACTGCGATTGCGGACGAAATTATCAATAAGGTCATCATGCCGAATGCCCGCTCGTTCTGTCGTTTACGTGGTTCCAACACGAGTGCTCGTGAATTCATCGGTGGTGAAACCCGAGCAGCCTTCCAGAAAGAGTTTCAAACAAAAATCACCGAAACCTGTAAGGAGCAAGGCATTGAAATTGTACAAGCGCTGATCACCACGATCACGCCGCCCCAGGCAATTGCCCAACCGTTACGTGATCGGGAACTTGCCGTTCAGAAGAAGGGGCAATACAAACAGGAAACGTTGCAGAAAGAACAGGAAGCGATCCTGGCAACCGAAACCGCGTTGATTGAACAAAAGAAAGACCTGATTACCGCGGAACGTGAGATCATCAAGAAGATCACACTGGCGAAACAGGAACAAGGAGTCGCGCTTGAAGAAACGGAACGCGACAAAGAAGTGGCTCAAGAAGAACTCGAAGCCGCCAAAGACCAGGCTCTGGCGATTCTCGCCAAAGCACGTGCGGAAGCGGCCGTGATCGGATTTGAAAACGTTGCCGATGCCGCCGGCTGGAAACGGACTGTGGAAGCCTTTGGTGGTGATGGATCCAGCTTTGGCCGCTATGTGCTTTATCAGAAGCTCGCACCGGGCTTTAAAAAGATCATGACCAATACAGCGAACTCTCCACTGATGAGGGTGTTTGATAATTTTGTGGATGAAAAGCAGGCGACACCTCAACCTGCTCTCTCAAAATCGTCAGGCAACTAAGTCCGTCTATCGTTACATAAAACTATTCTCATCAGGAGAAGACTCATGAATAATATCAAAATATTAGCCATCCCCATTACGATCTTTCTGCTGTTGCTCATTATGGCTGGCCTTGCCTTGCACTGGACATTAGACCGGATCTATGTCAATGAAGGTCAGAGCCTGCAGCTGCGTTACAAAGGCCCGCTCATCTTTGGAAGTCGAAACAAAGCCGAACCGGGTATGTGGGCTAAAAAGGGACAGATGGGAGTACAAGCCGAACTTCGCGGTCCCGGACGGCACTTTTACAGTCCGATCTGGTGGGAACGCAAAATTGTCGATGATATTGTGATCAAGCCCGGTGAAATCGGTGAAGTCACCTGCAAACTGGGAAAGAATCTGGAAGGATCTAACTACCTCGTCGAAGGTGACATCGGAAACACGGAACATAAGGGTGTGCTCCGCAAAGTGCTACATCCCGGACGCTACCGAATTAATCCGTACGGATACACGGTCGAAGTGAAAAAGCGAATTGATTTCACATCCGGCCAATCCAGTAAAGTCGCTGGCTGGGTTGAGATTCCCACCGGATATGTGGGCGTGGTGACTCAGTTATCTGATAATCCGACTAGAGATGTCAAAAAGGGAGTTCAGAAAAAAGTGCTTCCCCCCGGGAACTACCCGGTCAACGGGCGTGAGCAGCAAATCGATATCGTAGAAATCGGATACCGTCACAGCACCATTCGAGTGGAAGTCAAGCGTGATGCCGCGGGCAACACTGTTGTCGACGAAAACGGCGAACCCCTCATTGCTGATATGCACAGTGGGATTGCCTTTCCCAGTGCGGATGGTTTTCCGATGCACATTGACTTCACCGGAATCTGGGGCTTGATGCCCAGCCAGGCCCCCCACGCGGTCCAAACATTCGGAAACGTGGATCAGGTCGAGAAAAAAGTCGTGCTACCGCAGATCGAATCCATCTGCCGTAACAATGGCTCGGAATACAAAGCCGTCCAACTGCTGGTGGGTAGCGACCGAGAGGTCTATCAGAGTACCTGTCTGGAACAGTTCCATGGTGTGCTGGACGACAAAGAGATTACGCTATTGTACGGTCTGGTTCGCCACGTCTACATTCCTAAAGAGGTACGTGAACCAATTCAGATGGCCTTCATTGCGGATGAAATGAAACTCACCCGTGAAGAAGAACAATCGACCGCCAAGGGAGAAGCCCAACTGCGTGAAGCGGAAATCAAAGTCGGTCTGGCGACGGATACGGTGGACGCAGACACCGAAAAGCAAGTGGAAGAAGCAAAAGCTGGCGGCGAGCGACAGGCTGCTAAGATTCATGCCGAAACGGGAAAACTGGTCGCAGCGATCAACAAAGAAACCGAAGAGTTGAAAGCGCAGGCTGCCACAATTCTAGGTGAAGCCACAAACAGCGGCAAACAAATGGTAGAAGAATCCAAAGCGGACCGGTTTAAACTCGCTGTGGAAGCATTTGGATCAGCCAAAGCCTACAACGACTGGTACTTTGCCACGAACCTGCCTGAGAATATCGACCTCAACTTCCTGTATGCAGGCGAAGGAACACTGTGGACCGACATGAGCGGAGTCAGTGGCGGATTCGGTGTGCGTGCGACGATTCCTCTGAAGCCGGCAGCAAATACCGTGCAACGCACAGGTTCAAAGTAGTAACTGATGGTTAACAGAAATGTGGAAGCATTAGATGGGACCTGTTTCTCATTTGATTTTCCTAGCACGAAAGACACGATATTCATTTTGAATGGGTTTGTTTTTTCGTGCTTTTAGTGTCTTTCATGGTAGTAAATTTCTCTATTTACTGATCGCGATTCACTTGGGTAACAAATAGTACTGACGAGCGCACAAAAAAAGTCTGCGTCGCGGGATGAGACTCCTGCGGCACAGACTTTTGGTATTTTATCCTGCCAGTTTTATTTCAGTTCTTTGATTTTGATGTTGCGCCAGCTGACCTGCTTGCCGACTTTCTGGGCATCATTGCCGACGCCATGTACCTGGAGGGCGATGAAACCTTCGGGAGTCAGACCATCTTTGAGGTCGGCGGCGGGTACGCCGTTAATCCAAGTCTTGATAGAATCACCTTTGCAGACGATCCGGTAATGATTCCACTCGTTCTGCTTGAAGGCCTTCTGGGCGGCTTCGTTTTTGGCGAGATTATTTAACCAGCCACGTCGACTTTCATCGTAAATTCCGCCCGACCAGGCACGTTTGGAAGGATCAATTTCGACCTGATAGCCGTGGACACGACCGGCGGGAATTTTCTTCTTGGTTTCTTTGCCGTTCGCATCTTTGATGTTAAGAACTTTGTCCTCATCAAACACATTACTGCGAATCTGGATACCTGAGTTCAATAGCGGATCGACCTTGAAATCGACTTCCAGTTCGAAGTCGTCGTACATCTTCTTCGTGCAGAGAAAGCTGTTGGGCGTTTTGGGAACCGAGGTGCCTACGATCATGTCATCAATGATTTCGTATTTGGCTTTCCCGCCTTGCTGAACCCAGCCATCAAGCGTCTTGCCGTCAAACAGAGGGGTGAAGCCTTTGTCTTCGGCGTAGGTTGTTACGTTGACGAGTAATGCGATGCAGATCGCGGAAAAAGTCAGGTGGTGTTTCATGGTGTATCCATCAGGTTAGGTGATTTAAAAAAGTAACAGACTCAACATCTCGTGAGAGAGTATTATGACTTGTTAACCAGGACGATTCCAGTCATTTGAGACAGTTTCCGAATGTATTACAGGCGGCTTGAATGATCCCGGAGCCTGTCCCTTCGATCGTAGAGTCTTGTGTTTTACACAAGCAGTCTTTGATATTAAAGCTTCGTCGTGCAACAAGACGCAACGCTTATTGAACCCTTCTGAGAATCAGTAAGCGAAAATCCATGACCTGGCTGCCTGGAATCTCCAGCGCACGCAGGGTTAACAAACCGGTTCCTTGTGACAATTTCATTTTCCCGAGCACCATCGGTTTGAAGTCTTTAACAAACGATTCTGACCGTTTAGCACGGTCCTGCGCTGCACCTTGCAGAGGTGGGTCGTGGCCCTTAGTGATCTTCCCCTTTAACTTGCTGCCGTTGAAACTCAATTCAACAGTCGAACCGACGTCATCCTGGGGACAGGTATAGTACAGCACCGCTTCATAAGTGCCTCCTTCGACGACTTCCGCATCCCAGGTGATGCTGTCCTCGGTGCTGGTCCAATGATAGAAGAAAGAACAGTTGGGGTGTCTGGACGAGCGTTTGATTTCACCATGCGAAATGGCATCGCGGGCTGGCAGCTGTGTGGTTGGTGCGCCACCATAGCCGATTAGAAATGGTCGAGCTATTTTTTGAAAGCCATGGGGCCAGACAGACTTCTTCCAGTCTGCAACGGCCCGTTTCAATTTTGCAGTCACCTCAGGCTTCTGTTTCGCGATGTCTTTTCGCTGGCCGGGATCTTGAATCATGTCATATAGTTCGCCTTTCTGTGACAGGCGATACTGATCAGTCCGAACACTGACCCGCTGACGCATGCTTGAAAAGATCATACGGTCAGGCCAGGCTGAGGCTGAATTCATCATCAGCGGTTTGAGACTGACTCCATCAATGGGTTTCGGTTCAGGTCGCGGAATTCCCGCCAGATCAGTCAGCGTGGGGAGAAGGTCAATTGCACCGGTGACCTGATCGACCTCACGACCGGCCGGCACGTGGCCCGTCCAGCGGATAACGAACGGTGAGCGGACTCCCCCTTCGTCGAGCGAACCTTTTTTGCCTTTCATATCCCCATTCCAGCGAAATCCGTTGGGGCCGTTGTCGGAGAAATAGATCACAATCGTATCGTCGGCGATCCCCAGGCTGTTCAGTTTTTTGAGCACACGCCCGACGTTCCAGTCAACGTTTTCACACATCGCCAGAGCGGCACGGAGGTGATCGGGCTGTTCTTTACCAGGCTCCCGATTGTGCATCTCCAGTTTTTTATCCGCAAAGCGATCCCAGAAACGATCGGGCACCTGCATGGGAGAGTGAGGTGTGCAGTAAGGAATGTAAGTAAAAAAGGGCTTGTCGTTTTGAACCTGTTTCTCGATAAACGCCAGCGCCTTGTCTGTCAGGTCATCCGTGATGTAGCCGTTCCCCTTCACAAAGGTGCCATTATGATCCAGCATGGGGCTGAAGTAGTGGCCCCAGTGCCCGGAGGTAAAGCCGTAATACTCCTCAAATCCCTTTGCATTGGGATGGTTCGGATACTGCGTTCCGTTGTGCCATTTTCCAAACGCCCCGGTTGCATAACCGGCTTTCTTGAAGACTTGCGCTATCGTGAATTCATCTGAATTGAAACGCTCTTCGCCTTTAGAGACTCCCGTGGTCCCCGTGCGCGCGTGGTAGCGTCCAGTGAGAAAAGCAGCTCGCGTAGGAGCACAGACCGCGCCGACATAAAAGTGGTTAAACCGTACGCCATCGCGGACCAGTGAATCAATATTCGGCGTATGTAGATTCGTATTTCCGTTGTGGCTTACATCGCCCCATCCCTGATCGTCAGCCAGAATCACAACGATATTCGGATGCGACGTTTTTTCTCCTGCGAAATCGGATGAGGAACCCTTAGTTTGTATTTGGGGCTTCTCTTCTGCCGACAGGCTACCGGTCAGAACGCAAACCAGCAGACCCAGTGTGAATACATGTTTCATTTTGATGCTCTTGTTGAGTAAAGAGGAAGCTCTCATTAATTAACCGGATGATATTCAGGGCCATGGATGTAAAACGTCAAGCATTTCAACTGCAATGATTCCAATGATACTGAACCAGGTTCTCAAGCTGTAGCGAAATCCCGTTTTTTCTACAAAGTGAACTGCGTCTGCTTTCACGTTCACTGAGTTCTTTAAGCATGTCTGGTCCCAACGGGAGATTGAAACCAACTTCTTGTTAGCAGGTTTGACTGTTGTAGACGAGCATGTCAGATCCGGGTAGACTATTCAGAGTAGTTGCTCCTGTTTACATGCTACTGATTCTTGATTTTTCTTAACAGGTGATCCCATGTCGCATTTACCCTGGAAACCGATTCGATTGCGGAATCTGGAACAGCAGATCGATCAGGCCTTTGATGAACTGATACACGGTCAATGGGGGCTTACGAGCCCGACCGGTGCCTGGCAGCCGGACATCGACCTTTATGAAACGACGGACAGTTATCTTGTGGAAGCGGATGTTCCTGGCGTTCCCCCCGAGGAGATTCATGTGGAAGTGGATCAGCATTCGCTGACGATCTCCGGCACGAGGCATGCGGGCTGTGTGGAGAAATCGGCACAAGGCGTCTGTATTGAGCGCCGCAAAGGGAGTTTTCACCGTCGTTTTTCCTTGGAACATGCGGTCGACCCCCACCATGTAAAACGCGAAAATCAGTCTGGTACGCTGATACTGAGAATTCACAAACTGAAACTCAAACAGCAACCCTGACCAGGCCGACCAACCGAGGAAACTCATGACGAACACCACGGAATATCGCGAACTGAGCGCGAGCGAAGTCACTTTAGACATTGATCCCAAATCGTTTGGCTTTGAAACAACAGCAGAATTAGAACCGTTAACCGAAATCGTCGGTCAGCCACGTGCATTGCGGGCCCTTGATCTGGGAACGGGAATTCGGCATCCCAATTACCACATCTATATTGCAGGTCTAGTCGGTACGGGCCGGATGGAACTGGTGACGCATGCTTTGCGTGAGCGGGTCCTGGATGATTCAACTCCTCTGGACTGGGTCTATGTCAACAATTTCGATGAGCCGGATTGCCCACTCGCGATCAGTCTGCCTGCGGGGCAAGGTGTCCAGCTTCGAGGAGACATGGAGACGTTGATTGAGCAATTGCAGGATTCTCTTCCCAAAGCGTTTAAAGAAGAAGACTTCGGCAAGGAAAAAGAAAAACTCCGACAAGTCTATCGCAAGCGCGGCGACGAGGTCTTCGAGAAACTGCTCAAACAGGCAGAGCAATACGGGATGACCGTCCAGCAACTTCCGGACGGTCAAATTATATTTATCCCACTCAAAGATAACCGTCCGATGACACAACAGGAGATTGAGCAACTTACCCCCGAAGAAATGAAAGTCCTGGATAGCCACCAGGACGAGTTGGTGGAGATAGCCGGACGCGTGCTGCAGGAGCAACGGGAAATCCAGAGACAACTTTCGACTGACGTGCGCGAAGTGGCACAGCGGTTCGCCGTTCATCTCGTGGAGCCTCTCGTCGAGGAACTCCAGAAAAAGTATGACAACCCTAAGCTCAGCGAGTGGTTTGATCGTCTCAAAGTACACATCATTGACCATCTCAACCTGTTCCGTGATGTGTCTGATATGCCGCCCCAGGTTGCTGCGATGATGATGGGCGAAGGAGCCACCGATCCGGAACAGCGTTTTCTGGAATACCGGATAAACGTAGTCGTGGATAACAGTCAGCTCAAAGAGCCGCCGATTATTGTGGAAGACGCGCCGAATTACCGAAACCTGTTTGGTACGATTGACCGGGTAGTGGATCATGCAGGACGCGTGATAACCAATTTCACGCGTATTAAATCGGGCAGTATCCTGAAGGCGAATGGGGGCTATCTGGTAGTCAACCTGATGGATGCGATCATTGAACCATTTGTGTGGAAAGAACTGAAACGGACGCTCAAGAGCCAGTCACTGGGAATTCAGGTTCAAGATCCATTTGCGATGTTTACCGTGACCGCGATGCAACCTGAACCGATCCCGCTGAATGTGCGTCTGGTCGCTCTGGGAGAACCCTTAATCTACCATTTGCTGTATCTGCATGATGAGGACTTTCGGGAAATCTTTCGTGTTAAAGCTGACTTTGATCCAGAAATGAATCGCGATGAAGAGACGGGGCTGATTTATGGTCGCCTGGTGCGTCAGCTCTCCGAAAAAGAAGAGTTACTCCCCTTCGATGCAGCGGCGATCGCAGAGTTGGTCTGTGTTGGAGCGCGGCTGGCAAGCGATCAGAAAAAAGTGACTTCAGTCTTCAGTCACATCGCGGATGTGGCACGTGAAGCCAGTTTCTGGGCCAGTAAGAAAAAGCTCAAAGTGGTCAAAGCGAAATACGTTCGGCAGGCTGTGCAGGAGCGTGTTTTTCGCTCAGACATGATTGCTGAAAAAATCCGTGGTCTGATTGCCGACGGCACGCTGTTGATTCAAGTAGAAGGTACTAAAATCAGTCAGATCAATGGTTTGGCTGTGGCTGACTTGGGAGATTATGCCTTTGGCCGTCCGTCCCGATTGACGGCCAGTGTGGGCGTGGGAACCGCTGGCATCATTAATATTGAACGCGAAAGTCGGATGAGCGGCAGTACGTTCGATAAGAGTATGCTGATTCTGGAGGGACTGTTACGAAATTATTATGCAGGTGAACAACCTTTGACACTATCCGCCAGTATTGCAATGGAGCAGAGTTATGGCGGTGTTGATGGTGACAGTGCTTCAGTCGCAGAACTACTTTGTCTGTTGAGTGCCCTGGCGAATGTTCCTCTCCGGCAGGATCTCGCCGTCACAGGGTCGATCAATCAATGGGGTGAAGTGCAGGCAATTGGTGGCGTGAATGAAAAGATCGAAGGTTTCTTTGACGTCTGTAACGAGTCCGGACTGACGGGAACACAGGGGGTCTGTTTTCCGGAATCGAATGCACAGAATCTTGTATTGCGAGACGATATTGTCAAAGCGATTCGAAAAAAACAATTTCATGTCTGGGCAATTTCAGACGTTGATCAGGCGATCGAGTTATTTACCGGCATGTCGGCAGGTGATATTTCTGACAAGCGTAGTTTTCATGGCCGCGTGCTAGAGCGATTGACAGAAATTGCGACTCTGTTAGAGCAGCAAATGCTGACCGACACCGGTCGCCTGTTATGGACTCCCGGCACCCCACTGGGCCTCCCCCCTGATCCCAGGCCGCCACTGCCGGGACAATAGTGACTGGAAAACAGCTAATGACAGAACGAACGATCCTGGCTCTGGGAGGTAACGCGTTTGCGGCACCGGGAGCGCCACTCACGATGGCCCGGCAGTTTGAATTCGCAAAACTGGTATTTCAATCTCTCTCCCCGTTACTGCTGGACGATCGCGAACTGATTATCTCTCATGGAAACGGTCCGCAGGTAGGCCATATGCTGATTCGCGTCGAGGAAGCACTGGGAAAAGCGTATGCGGTTCCGCTGGAAGTCTGCGTCGCAGAATCAGAGGGAGAACTGGGGTATGTGATTACACAAACGCTGCATAATGTTCTGGATGAAGCAGGGCGTCATCGCCCGATTGCTTCGATTCTGACACAAGTTGTCGTAGATCAGGACGACCCGGCCTTTCAACATCCCACAAAAGCAATCGGACCGTTTTACACTTCTGCACAGGCGGATGAGGTCCATCGGCGTGGATTTCCGTTACGCAAAGAAGCAGAACGCGGTTTCCGGCGAATCGTTCCGTCCCCTCATCCGCGTGAGATCGTCGACGTAGATGTAATCGAGTCACTACTTCGCGCAGGTGTGTTAGTTGTCGCAGCGGGAGGAGGTGGAATTCCGGTCATTCGCGAAGGAGCTCAACTGCGGGGAGTGGAAGCGGTCGTCGATAAGGATCTGACTTCCGCACTGCTGGGCACGTTGATCGAGGCACGTCTTCTGCTGATTCTGACAGACGTCCCTTGTGCGTATCTCAATTTTAATACCCCCGACCAGACGCCGCTCGGCAGGATTGGAATTACTGAGGCCCAGCAACTGCTTGATGAGGCGCATTTTGGTGAAGGCAGTATGCAGCCGAAGATTGAAGCTGGAATCCAATTTTCCCGTCGCCCTGACTGCCGCACCATCATCTGCAATGTTGACAATCTTGATCAGGCATTACAGGGTCTGGCAGGAACGATCATCGAACATGACTGAAGAGAAGGATTGAGTTCATGCACTCGAAATTCAATTGTATCATCGCCGGAGCTGCAGGCCGTGACTTCCATGATTTTCAGACCTTCTTCCGCAAGTATCCAGAATTCCATGTCTGTGCTTTTACTGCCACACAAATCCCTTTCATTGATTCGCGTGTTTTTCCACAATCACTGGCAGGGCCAAACTATGAATCGGATATTCCCATTTTCCCCGAAGAACAGTTGCCGGAACTCATTGGCCAGTTTGAGATCGATTTCGTCTTCCTGGCATACAGTGATCTCGCCTACGAAACGGTGATGCACACGGCATCGCTGGTGCAGTCGTGTGGAGCGAGTTTTGTACTCCTGGGCCCGGAACAGACACAATTGAAGTCAACCAGACCCGTGATTGCTGTGACAGCAGTCAGAACGGGCGCCGGGAAAAGTCCGCTAACACGCTGGATTGCCTGTCGACTTTCTGATTTGGGACTGACACCAGGCATCATTCGACATCCGATGCCTTACGGTGACCTGGCGCAACAGCGCTGTCAGCGGTTCGCTACTGAAGCAGATCTGGACGCTTATGATTGTACGATTGAAGAACGTGAGGAATACGAACCCTACCTGGAACTGGGGTTCTCCATTTTCGCCGGCGTCGATTACGAACTGATCCTGCGAACCGCCGAACAGGAAGCCGACATTGTTTTGTGGGACGGGGGGAATAATGACTTTTCGTTTGTCAAACCGGATTTGCTCATCACGGTTACCGACGCATTGCGTCCCGGTCACGAAGTACAGTATTACCCGGGCGAGTCAAATCTGCGGATGGCAGACGTGATCGTGATCAATAAAGTCTCTGCTGCAGAAACAGCAGCCATTATGCAAATCAAAGCAAATATCAAGCGACTGAATCCGACAGCTGAAGTGATTGAATCGAATCTTGAAATTGTTGTGAATCAACCTGAGCTGATTGCAAACCAGCGCGTGCTTGTGATCGAAGACGGCCCTACCCTGCTCCACGGGGGGATGGCAACAGGAGCCGGCTATTGTGCAGCAATTCAGTTTCAGGCCGAGCAGGTGATTGATCCGCGTGCGTTCGCTGTAGGAAGTATCGCTGAGGCATTTCAACAATACCCGCATATGGGGCCAATCTTACCAGCTTTAGGTTACTCAGAAGAGCAAAGGGCAGAGTTGAGCCAAACCATCAAAGGCTCGAATGCTGATCTCATTATCGACGCCACCCCGGCCGGCCTGTCTCATGTTATCCAGACATCCATACCCATTGTCCGCGTCCGGTACGAATTCCAACAGGTTACCGGAACATTACTTCAAGGCATGATCGAAGAATTTGTGCGTCAAACAATTCCCGGGTGCTCTTAATTCAAAACCGGCATTGCACAGGTTATTTCCTTCACGACAAGAGTGCTTGAACTGCACTATTTTTGCGCAAAGTATGATTGTTGACTAGGCGTTGAATATCCCTGAAAGATAATCTGCACAAAGACACCCCCTCAAAACTGGCTTGTCTCTGCTTCTCAGACCGATTTCCATAACCTATATCATTACAATAAGTTATGAATACTCACCTCTGTAATTTCAGTATTCATTTCTTAATTAATACATAATAGATTACAAATAAGTGTTCCACCTCCCTTTAATTAGTATTACTTTGTAATAGTGCATCATTGTGGCATTTAAGTTGCAGTATCTGAAAACCTCACCGCATACATTCCTTCCCATCCTTCCACAGGAAACTAATTATGAGATCTCGACCACACCTAAAACGAGGCTTTACTTTAATTGAGTTGCTCGTTGTGATTGCCATCATTGCGATACTGATTGCCTTACTGTTACCAGCAGTCCAGCAGGCACGTGAAGCAGCGCGGCGTTCCACCTGTAAAAACAACATGAAACAACTCGGACTGGCTTTGCACAATTACAATGATAACTTCACGGTTTTCCCGATTGGTTCACAAACCGGCTCTTTCCCCAACTGGCGCGTCGGCGTTCTGCCTTACCTGGATCAGGCGAATGTTTATAACCAGTTAACCAGAGCGAATGGCTATTGGGCTCACTCAGGATTTCCGGGAAACACGATTCTTTATTCCGTTCGTCTACCCGTGTATAAGTGCCCTTCAAATCCGTATGGCATGACCAACACGAGCGATTTCAATTACTCTGCCAGTAATTCAGATCCCGGTCAGCAAAGTATGATCATTGACTATGTTGGTATCTCTGGAGCGACTCCGGACCCTGCTGGACGAACCAATGTTTGTACGGGCGATATTCTGGCCAGCAGCTCCAGCAACTGTAATACGGGAATGTTGGTTCCATTTGAGAGCAAACGATTTCGTGATTGCACAGACGGAGCCACCAACACCATTATCGTGGCAGAACAGTCAGGACAAGTGAGCGGCACTCAAAAAAGTGCCAATGCATTGGGAGCCTGGCATGGATGGGCCAACTCCAGCCTGTCGGCCTGGAACGCACGGACTCCACTTCCACTGAGCGCCGGTGGTTTCTGGTATGCCGCTGGTACAACAACGGTTCGATATCCACCAAATGCCTATTGGGGTTCCACTGCCCCTTCACAGGGAAACAGCCGCTATTCTGCCAACACGATCATCAACTCACATCATGTCGGAGGTGTGCATGCAGTTTTAACTGATGGTTCCGTTCGTTTTATTTCTGAAAATATCGACATGGAAACTCTCAGACAATTGTGTGTTCGCGATGATGGAAAAGTGATTGGAGAATATTAAGTTCGTCCACTTGCTTAATGCTTTCTCAAATCCCCCGATCACTGATCGGGGGGCCTCACAACCTGCCTCCCTACCAAACACCGCTGCTGGAAAAGATCATGACCTACCTTCCGTTTTCCCCATCCGCATGTCGACAACTCGCTTTGACAGGACTCCTCGTTTTATTCCTCGTAGGTCTCAATAGTTGCGATCATTCACCTGGTTCAGAGAAGCCTCGAAGTGAAGTGACCATTGTAATTACGAACGGTAGCGATCCCGTCGCTAATGCGCAAGTCGATCTCGTGAATGAACAAACGGGGGAAGGGGGAGGTGGAACACTCGATGACGAGGGGAAAGCAACGATAATAAAGGTGGCGCTCGGATCATATACCGTCACCATCAATCCCCCTGCTGAGGAACCTGTTATCCCCGGAATCAAAACGGCCCCCAAACTGAAATCTTCCCTCTCGATTCCCAAGCAGGCTCAAAAAATCGCCACCAGCCCCTTCAAGGTCGAAGTCGGATCGGGCACCAATGAGTTTACATTCGATTTTGAAGCAATTGAAAAATAACTCATCCCCTCCAAGGAGGTCCATTCGAAAAGATTTCACTTCAGTCAGAAAACCAATTCTTTCTAGATAGCTTGCATCCCGATCTATGCAAAGAGTGAGACTATTTGTAATCTTTGTTACTTCTTCAAGAATATCAGCAACAAATCACAACATAATATGTGCCTTTTTTACGTAAAACCGTAATGGATTTCCGGCTGAAACAGTCGAACGTAAGAACACCCGCAACTGCCTAAAGATAAGGCAGACCTTCTAAAATAATGCTGATACATTACGCGGACGCCAGGTGGTAATTCCACCAAATCATGTGAATTCATCACAATTCTACGAAGCATCGATTATCGACCGAATACGGCACGCAATCTGCTTTGAATTGATTTTATATAGTATACTTGAAGAAATTCCGTCCAAGAACGCTCGTTGAGGAATCCAGTAAATGAGGCTCGCTCCCTATCAGTCCGGCGAAAGTTTTGATGAGATGTTTGCCCCCGACGGTCAGCCCAGACCAAGTGGGGAAAAGTTTGTTGAGCGACTGCAAACGCTCTCCGAAGGTAGTTTGCAGCAACGACAAAAAACAGCTGACCTCAGTCTGCAGAACATGGGGATTACCTTCAATGTTTACGGACATGAGGCGGGAACCGAAAAAGTCTGGCCGTTCGACCTCTTGCCGCGGATCATTGACGCACATGAATGGAAAATGATCGAAAGCGGATTGCGGCAACGCATTCACGCTCTGAACCTTTTTGTTGATGATATCTACAACGACGGAAAAATTTTAAAAGATGGCAAAGTCCCGGAAGAACTGATCCTGTCTTCCAAGACGCTGCGTCCTCAATGCAAAGGATTTCGGCCTCCCCAGGGAGTCTGGTGCCATATTACCGGCGTTGATCTGATTCGCGATTGCGATGGCCAGATTTACGTTCTGGAAGACAACCTGCGGTGTCCTTCAGGCGTGTCATATGTGCTTGAAAATCGCGAGTTGATGAAACGGACATTTTCACACGTCTTTCAAGGCATGTCCGTGGCGCCGATCGAAGATTACTCCGAACAGCTTCTGAAAACTCTGTTGGACTGCGCACCGGAAGGAGTCAGCGCTCCGACGGCCGTGGTACTCACGCCGGGTATCTACAATTCGGCTTATTTTGAGCATACGTTTCTTGCTCAGCAAATGGGCGTTGAACTGGTACAAGGTTCTGATCTAGTCGTAGAAAACGGCTACGTCCATATGAAAACAACACAAGGTCTGCGTCGTGTGGATGTCATCTATCGTCGCATTGATGATGATTTTATCGACCCGAAATGTTTTCGTCCGGATTCAACTTTGGGTGTGGACCATCTGATGGATGTCTGTCGTGCGGGACGTGTCACTTTAGCGAATGCGCCTGGTACCGGAGTCGCCGACGATAAAGCCGTTTATGCCTATGTACCGGAGATCATCAAATATTATCTCGGTGAAGAGATGATACTCCCTAACGTCCCTACATATCTCTGTTCTGACGAAAAGCAACGCAAACATGTGCTTGGAAATCTGGACAAACTAGTTGTAAAGCCAACAAATGAATCGGGCGGGTATGGAATCTTGATTGGTCCCCAGGCATCGCAGGCAGAACGTGATAAATGTGCCGATGCCATTCGTGCCAATCCGCGGGAGTGGATCGCCCAGCCAATGCTAAACCTCTCGACTGTTCCGACACTGATAGACGATGAACTCAAGCCACGTCACGTGGATTTGCGTCCGTTTGTACTGTGCGGCAAGGAGATTTATGTGATGCCGGGGGGACTAACGCGTGTTGCCCTGCGTGAAGGATCGATGATCGTTAACTCGTCGCAAGGTGGTGGAAGTAAAGATACGTGGATCCTGCGAAACGGTAGCTCGATTCCTGAGCCGCACATTTCACGAGCAGCTGAGGAGAATAAGAATGCTTAGTCGAGTCGCGAGTTCTGTATATTGGTTAAGTCGTTATGTTGAGCGAGCGGAAAACGTCGCACGATTTATCGACGTCAACTACAATCTGACACTGGGAGAAACTGACACACTCGGTAACCAGTGGGCGCCGCTGATCTTCACAACCGGTGACCAAGCCACATTTGAAGAACGATACGAGTCATTCACTCGCAAGAATGTATTAAAGTTTCTCTTATTTGACGAGAAAAATCCGAATTCGATTCTTTCTTGTGCCGCTCTCGCTCGCGAAAATGCCCGAACTATTCGGGAGATCATTCCTTCGGTTGTCTGGGAACAATTGAATCAGTTCTACTTCATGGTCCGGTCATCTGCCGGTCTTGAAACGACGCAGGATCAACCGCAGGAATTCTGTGAACGTGTGCGACTGGCGAGTCACATGCTGGTAGGTGCAACCGATTCAACCATGTCTCATGGAGAATCATGGCACTTTGCGCGTGTCGGACGAATGATCGAACGGGCCGATAAAACTTCGCGAATCGTCGACGTTCAGTATTATATTTTACTCCCCGATGCGAACGATGTGGGTTCCGCACTCGATGTCGTTCGCTGGTCGGCTTTATTGCAATCAGCCAGTGCCCTTGCCATGTATCGACGTCAATATGGAAAGATTCTGCCGGACCATGTTGCTGACTTCTTAGTTCTAGATAGCCGGTTCCCCCGTTCAATGCACTTCTGTCTGGCAAAAGCACAACAGTCTTTAAGAAGCATTACGGGAAGCACTGCAGGTACGTTTCTTAACCTGACCGAACAACGCATCGGCCTGCTATGTTCAAATATGGATTACACCAGCGTCGATAATATTATTGAACAAGGGCTGCATCAGTATATTGACGGCTTCCAGAAGCAGTTGAATCTCGTTGGTGAAGCCATTCAGAATGACTTTTTCATTTCAAAACAATCCCCACAGACACAGGTTCAAGCTCGTCAGACTGCCAGCCAGACCCAGTCGAGTTAATGGAATCAACACCATTGGGGAAGCATCTTATTTTTTTTTAATCTGAATGATAATACAACATGATCCGTATCGCATTAAATCACAAATCAATTTATCACTATAGCCGTAGCGTGGAATTAGCACCACAAGTCGTCCGTCTGCGTCCTGCGCCGCACTGTCGCACACCGATCTGCAGTTATTCACTTCGTGTTACCCCGGAAGAGCATTTTGTCAATTGGCTGCAGGACCCACACAGCAACCACTTGGCCCGGCTGATCTTTCCCGAAAAAACACGCCACCTCCAGGTGGAAATTGATCTCGTGGCGGAGATGACGGTGATCAATCCGTTTGATTTCTTTCTCGAACCGGAGGCGATGGAATATCCGTTTCAATACGAACCGAGCCTTGCTAAAGATTTACAACTATTTCTGGCTAAGATCGAACCCGGACCCGAATTTTCTGCCCTGCTTGAATCAATTGACCGCTCGGAGATCAAAACCATTGATTTTCTGGTTGGTCTGAATCAACGTCTGCAAGAAATGATTCGCTACGTCATTCGTATGGAACATGGAGTCCAGTCTCCGGAACAAACGTTAAAGCTGGCCAGCGGTTCGTGCCGCGACAGTGCCTGGCTGCTCGTGCAACTCCTGCGACATTTAGGACTGGCTTCCCGATTCGTTTCAGGCTATCTGATTCAGCTCAAGCCTGATGTCGAATCGCTCGACGGCCCGTCTGGTGCTACGGAAGACTTTACCGATTTACATGCCTGGACCGAAGTGTTCCTGCCCGGCGCTGGCTGGATCGGCCTCGACCCGACATCCGGTTTACTCGTAGGAGAAGGACATATTCCCCTGGCTTGTACGCCCGAGCCCTCCAATGCGGCCCCCATCAGCGGGAATATTGGGGAGTGCGAGGTCGAATTCCGGCATGAAATGACAGTGACTCGAGTTCATGAGGATGCCCGTATCACGAAACCCTACACAGAGGAAGAATGGCAGCGGATCGAAGCCGTTGGTCACCTGGTCGATGAGCAGTTAGAAAACAACGATGTTCGACTAACCATGGGGGGAGAACCAACTTTCGTTTCGATCGATGATATGGAAGGCGATGAATGGAAAACTGCCGCCGTTGGTCCCACGAAACGACGTCTGTCGGGAAATCTGATTGAACTACTGCGTCAACGTTTTGCCCCGGATGGTCTGATCCATTATGGACAGGGAAAATGGTACCCCGGTGAACCATTGCCTCGCTGGGCTATGACGTGCATGTGGAGAACAGACGGGCAACCCATCTGGAATAATACTCGACTTCTGGCTGATCCAGATCAAGACAATGGCCTGGAAATCAAACATGCCCAGCTTTTTGCAGAGCGACTAACAAAGCGACTGGGACTCGAGCCAGAACACGCTGCACTCGCTTATGAAGATGCGATGTACTACCTTTGGAAAGAGCGGCGTCTGGCCGTCAATGCCGACGTTTTCAATTCCGATCTTGACGATGAAGAGGAACGAATTCGTCTGGCGCGTGTGTTTGAACAGGGGTTGGATTCCCCCGTGGGATGCCTGCTCCCGTTAATGCACCAGTGGTGGTACGCCAAGCCACGTTGGAAAAGCGGTCACTGGCCGGTTCGTTCCGAAAATCTGTTCTTGATTCCCGGCGACTCTCCCATGGGACTCCGTCTTCCACTAGATTCCCTGCCAGCTCCGATTTCGGGTGAATATTCACCAGTTCCGGTAGTCCCCTTTGAAGAAACAGAAGCGCTGCCGGATTACGAGAATTTACGTCAGCAGACCGTATTTCAGCGTCCCGCACAAAGTACGAACGGCCGTGTGCAGCATCAGGTTTTCCAGCAGACCGGCGCAGGCGATGTCCTTGAGAAACCACGCCAGGATGAACAATCTGATATTGAAACTCCCTCGTACGACTCTGGCATCATTCGAACTGCGATGTGCTTTGAGCCGCGAGAAGGCAACCTGCATATTTTTATGCCTCCCGTAGACCGACTCGAAAGTTATCTGGAATTGGTCACGGAGATCGAGCTCACCGCAGAAGAACTAGATATCCCCGTGATTCTGGAAGGTTACCTCCCACCAACTGACTATCGATTACAACACATTAAAGTCACCCCCGACCCGGGAGTGATTGAAGTCAATATACAACCGGCTCAGAACTGGAAAGAACTGGTCAACATCACAGCCGGAGTCTATGAAGACGCGCGGCATACGCGACTGGGTACGGAACAATTTGACCTGGATGGAACACATACGGGCACCGGTGGTGGAAATCACATTGTGATGGGTTCTCACACTCCGTTTGACAGTCCTTTTTTACGACGCCCGGACCTGCTGCAAAGCCTGATTGCCTTCTGGCATAATCACCCCTCACTCTCGTATTTCTTTTCAGGGCGGTTTATTGGACCTACCAGTCAGGCGCCACGAGTCGACGAAGGCCGATGCGATGCGACATACGAATTGCAGATTGCGTTTGAGCAGATTCCCAAGAACGGCGAATGTCCCCCCTGGCTGGTGGATCGTGTTTTCCGGCATCTGCTGGTTGATTTGACAGGCAATACACACCGCGCGGAATTTTGTATTGATAAGCTTTACTCTCCTGACAGTGCAACAGGACGATTGGGGCTGGTGGAATTTCGAGGGTTCGAGATGCCTCCTCACTGGCAGATGAGTTTGACTCAACAACTGTTGCTCCGCGCACTGGTCGCCCGCTTCTGGAAAAAACCGTACACACCGGATCTGGTCGATTGGAATACTTCAATTCATGATCGCTGGTTGTTGCCGCACTTTATCCAGCAGGATTTTGAAGATGTGATCGAAGACTTAATTGCGGAAGATTTTCCGCTGGAAGCAAACTGGTTTGAACCTCACTATGAATTTCGATTTCCTTTCATTGGTGAAATCCAAAATCGGGGAATTCACCTTGAACTGAGAACTGCCATTGAGCCTTGGTACGTACTGGGTGAAGAACCCGCGGGGGGTGCGACAGCACGATTTGTTGATTCTTCTGTTCAACGTTTACAAGTGAAAGTGCGCGGGATGTCGAACGGACGTCATATCCTTTTATGTAACGGTCGAAAAATCCCGTTGCATTCAACGGGCACCGAAGGGGAATTTGTCGCCGGGGTGCGTTATCGTGCCTGGCAACCGCCTAGTTGTCTGCACCCCACAATTCCAGTCGACGGGCCACTGGTGTTCGACATACTGGACACCTGGGTGAACCGCTCTGTTGGGGGCTGTACTTACCATGTAGGTCATCCGGGGGGGCTTAATCCCGGATCATTCCCTGTAAATGGCTATGAAGCGGAAAGTCGCCGTGCAGCCCGCTTTTTCAAGATGGGACACACAGGAGGCACCAAGTCAATTCCTGAAGATGAGAAAAACCCTCTGTTTCCGATGACACTTGACCTTCGCCGGAACCGCGGCATTGTATAAAATAACGGCAATTCGGGTTTGCAGTGATCACTGCCCCCGGGTTGCCTTATTTTCTACCTGCACAGCTTTTCCTGTTAAATCAAGTATGGTTTGGCTACTGGTAGATTTACTTTTCACACTTTAGGATCAAAAGCGAACGTGCCGACCTCCCCAATTTCCGTGAATAATATTTTCCAAGGCTATTCTCCTCCTGGAGGTGTCTTTGATGAATTCATGATGGATGCAACTGAGCCGCGTCCCCACTCAAAATTATTTCTTGATGACGTCGTTAAAATTGGCCGAGACGAGTTTGAACATCGTTGGCAACAGGCACAAAATACTGTGCAGGCCAATGACTTTGCTTATAGTGGTTACGTCACGTCGGAGGATAAACCACGTCCGTGGGAACTGGATGCGATTCCCTTTCTGATCTCCGCTGAAGAATGGAATTCTGTATCGACGGCGCTAGAGCAACGTGCCCGCTTACTGAATCTGATTCTGAAAGACCTGTACGGTGAGCAATCGCTATTGAAACAGGGAGTCTTACCGCCGGAACTGGTTTTCTCGCATCCCGGATTCCTGCGTGCCTATCAGGGTAAAGATCTGGAAAACGACTGTTTTTTGCATTTTTATTCAGCAGATCTGGCGCGTGCTCCCAACGGTGAGTGGTGGGTTCTGGCGGATCGAACCGAAGCAGCATCTGGTATCGGCTTCGCTTTGGAAAATCGAATTCTGACCTCGCGCATGTTTCCGGATCTGTTTCAACAATACAATGTTGAACGCCTGGCTCCGTTTTTTATGGCAGCGCAAGAAACGCTACGCAGTCTGGCCTCCCAGGGACAGGAAAATCCGCGGGTTGTGCTCTTGAGTCATGGACCGTCGAGCTCGAATTACTTCGAGGACGCCTACCTGGCGCGCTATCTGGGTTACACACTTGTAGAAGGTGGTGACCTTGCGGTGCGTAAAAATCAAGTGATGCTGAAAACGCTCGGCGGACTGATTCCGGTAGACGTGATATTCAGACGACAAAACAGCAGTGATTGCGACTCGCTGGAACTGAATGCGTCTTCAAGGCTCGGAGTCGCCGGACTCACTCAAGCAGCACGGTCAGGGCAAGTCGGTATTGCGAACGCGCTGGGAAGCGGTTTACTAGAGTCTGCTGCGTTCATGGCTTTTATGCCACGCTTGTCACAATCACTATTCGGGGAAGACCTGCTGATGCCGGGTGTGGCTTCGTGGTGGTGCGGTCTGCCAGATCAATTGGATTATGTGCTTAAGAACCTTGAGAAGCTGACTATTCAACCTGCATTTCGCATCCGTGGCAAGGACAATCCCACCCTCGAATCATTGAATGAGATGTCACCCAAAAAGCTGGCGGAACTGATCGCAGCAAATCCAAGGCAGTTTGCTGCTCAGGAAAAAGTAATGCGATCCAGTGTGCCCGTCTGGCGCGGAACGATCCAACCCGCTCACCTGGCGCTGCGTGCGTATGCAGTTGCCAGCGGCGACTCCTACACAGTTATGCGAGGCGCACTGGCGCGCACTTCCACTTCGCTTGATCCACTGGAAGTCTCGATTCGTAAAGGGGAAGGTAGTAAAGATGCCTGGGTGTTAGCAGATAGCCCGGTCGAGCATGTGACTCTGCTCAAAGAACAAGGGCGTACGATCACGTTACGCCGCAGCGGTTCCGAACTTCCCAGCCGTGCTGCAGATAATATCTTCTGGTTAGGGCGTCAGCTGGAACGAGCCGAGGCTCTCGCCAGAGTACTGCGCGGCGCAGTCAACCGGATGAGTGGCGAAACTCGATCTACGAGCGATATCGAAGTGCCTGTGTTACTGCGGTGTCTGGCCGATCAAGGCCAGATCGAACCTGATTATGCGATTGATAAAATGCGCAACCTGATGCCGCCCATCGAGCATGTCTTACCAACTTGTGTGTTTGACAAAACACAATCTTCGTCGCTACGTTCTGTGATTGATGAACTGTTTCGACTGGGTTCCATCGTACGAGACCGAATTTCCCTTGACACCTGGCGGATTATCCGCCGCATTGATAAAGGGTTTCTTCCTGAACGATTCGGCGTTACTAATCTAGCAGATGTGTTGACGAAAACCGACGACCTGATTACCGAACTGTCCGCGTTCAGCGGCATCGTGATGGAGAGCATGACTCGAACCCAGGCCTTTCGATTTCTGGAATTAGGCCGCCGGGTAGAGCGGTCGTTCCAAATCATCAGCCTTGTTAAAAACTGTTTCATCCCGATGCCAGAAGCACAAGGTCCGATCTACGAAACGGTATTGGAAGTGGCAGACAGCCTGATGACCTACCGCTCGCGCTATCTGGCAAACCTGCAACTACCGGCGGTACTTGATCTTTTATTAACGGATGAAACAAACCCGCGTTCTCTGGTGTTCCAATTCATGCAGCTTTCCAAACATGTCGAACGACTGCCACGGAATCATGAGCAGCCGGATTATACGGCAGAACAAAGACTGGCCATGACGCTGCTACATTCGGTGCGTATGTTAGACATCCAGGAGGTGGCAGAAACCCATAGCTTGGGTGATTATGAACCGCTCGAACGTCTGATTGAAACCTGGGAGTTTCAGTTACCCAAGCTTTCAGAAGCAATTTCGCACCGGTATCTCGTGCATGCTGTTCCTTCACACCAACTCTCAGACATTAGCCCCCAATGAAATATAAAGTCACACATACGACGAAGTATGCCTATTCTCAGGCGGTACCGGTTTGCCATAACCTGGTGCATCTGGCGCCGCGTGAATTGCCGCATCAAAAGTGCAATAAGTTTAAGCTGCTGATTCACCCGGAGCCCTTCAGTATTACTAATCGCGAAGATTACTTCGGAAATAAAGTCTCTTATTTTTCGATCGATCAGCCTCATTTGGGTCTCACCGTGACCGCGACGAGTCATATTGTGGTTTCCCCCATTCCCAAGGTGCCTGAAAACGAAACGCCCCCCTGGGAGTCTGTGGTCACTCAACTGGAGCAAGACCGTTCTCCAGAAACACTCGACGCGTATCAGTTCGTGTTTAATTCCGCAGGTATAAAGCAATTTCCTGCGCTGCAAGATTATGTGAAAGTTTCATTCGAGAAGGATCGTCCGATCTTAGCTGCATTGACTGAGCTCACGGCACGCATTTATAAAGATTTTAAATACGATCCGCGCGCGACCACCGTGCATACCGAAATTAATGAAGTATACGAAAAACGTCATGGCGTCTGCCAGGACTTTGCGCATTTTCAGATCGGCTGCCTGCGATCACTGGGTTTGGCGGCACGTTATGTGAGTGGTTATTTACGAACGGAACCGCCGCCAGGCAAACCTCGTCTTGTGGGAGCCGATGCCTCACATGCGTGGCTCTCTGTGTACTGTGGCGAAAAAGCAGGCTGGATTGATCTCGACCCCACGAATAATGTCCTGGCTTCTACCGATCATATCACAGTCGCCTGGGGACGAGATTATTATGACGTCTGTCCGATCCAGGGAACGATTGTCGGGGGTGGTGAACATCGCATGAACGTTTCCGTTGACGTCGCTCCCGAAGAAGATCCCCCAACATCGAAACGGGAGTCAGCCTGATTGAAAGCAGTCCTCTGGATGTTCATGCTGCTATCAATTGCGACAGAACTTGAATCATTTCAGGATTTGAGCCCTGCCAGTGTTGTATGACCTGACCCAAACTGATCCGTCTCGACACCAAGGCGTTGCAACATACTCACATACAGATTACAGAGTGGTGCGTTGTGATCGCGATTGAAGGCCAGGTGCTGACCGTGTCGAAACCCACCGCCGGCCAGTAGAATCGGCAAGTTGGTGTTGTCATGCGTGTTGGCATCGCCCATGTTACTTCCATAGAGGACCATCGTACTGTCCAGCAGCCGACCGGATTCGCCTGGCACATTCGCAAGTGTTTGCAGAAACTGTTTTAACAGTTTCATCTGACGACGATCCGCTTTTTCCAGTTGGGCCAAGTGATCTGCGCGCATGCCGTGATGACTGAGTGAGTGGTAGCCAGTCGTACTTTTCTCATTCTCACTCTCCTGCAACTGAAATACAGGAGTTGCAAAGGCATCGACCATCAATGTGACGATACGAGTGGAATCCGATTGCAGCGCCAAAGTCGCCATCGTCAACATCTGTTCGAATTTTTCGAACAACAGAGCCCGGTCTACAATGTCCAGGGGCGGTTCCTGATCCATTTTCGGTTTGGGGCTTTGTTCCCACTCGCCAGCAGCGACCAGTCTCTCTTCCAGTTCGCGAATTGATGTAAAATACTGATCCAGACGCGCCCGATCATTGCGTCCCAGATTCTTACTGAATTTTTGTGTCGATTCTGAAACGGCATCCAGAATACTGCCTCGCCGTTTGAGCTGATGCAGGCGCTGTTCGATCTTTGCATCACTCCCCTGGATAAACATCTTTTGAAACAGCCGGGCCGGACTGTCTTCGGCCGGTAACAAGACACCGTCCCTGGTCCACGACAGGCTGCGATTTGCCTTATCGATATTCACGCCGAGATTCAGCGTACCGAAACGGGTTTGTCGGCCCAGTTGCTCTGCCGCATACTGATCGAGCGAGACCGTATTCCGAAAGCCACTACTCGTGGGATGTCTGGCTCCCGTGAGGAAACAGTTTTCGGTCGAGTGTCCCCCTTCGCATGCCGGATGAGACAGGCCGCTGAAGACGGTAAAATCCTGGGAATATTCTTTGAGCTCCTGTAAATAGGGAGAGAGCTGATACTTGGCGCCCGTTGTCTTGGGGAAGAATGGTTTTGGTAAGACACCTAGATTATTTGAAATTAACAACATGCGACCAGGTTCCGACTTCCCGGTTGGTGCGGCGACGGAACGTTGCGTCATGCACTCCAGCAATGGTAGAGCCAGCGATACCCCTGTGCCACGCAGAAAGCGACGGCGGGACATCGTTTTTGTAGTCGGAATATAATTGGGTTTTGAAGTCATAATACGCTTCTCGTTATTGAGAGTGCTGCATCGAGTTGAAAGCATCGTTTTATTTTCAGCGTTTTATCCTCATCGTGTCATTCGGAATTTTGTGTCACAGGAGATCGCAGATCAGTGCCGAGAAAAATCGGGCTTTGGATAAACGTCTGCAGAAGATCTCGTGTGCGATATCCATTCTCACTGCATTGATCGAGGATTGATTCAACAGTGGGGCGATCAGAGAACCGGACGGGAGTTCCCGTCGCATAAACGGTTAATTGATGGATCAGATTTCGCGCCAACTGCCTGGGATCGGACGCGAGAATCTGTTTGAGTTCCCGTATATCACGAAATCCCCGACCGTCTCTGAGCTGCCCACTGGCATCAATGGGTCCAGCAACACGGTAGGAAAACGCATGGCCGGCGCGATCGATGCCGGTTATCTTTACTCCACTGCCCAAACTACGATAACGTTGTCTCCAGGCCCCCATAATATCGAAATTTTCCAGCGCGAATCCAACCGGATCGAAGCGGGCATGACAGGCGGCACAAGCCGGGTCTTTCGTGTGTCGAGCCAACTGTTCGCGAATCGTAGTTGCCCCTCGAATATCAGGTTCGACCGCAGGAACAGAGACCGGCGGTGGTGGAGCCGGGTCTCCCATGATGCGTTCCATAATCCAGGCACCACGTAATACCGGTGACGTCGTGGTGCCGTTGGCCGTGACTTTCATCATCGCTGCCTGTGTAAGTACTCCACCATAAGAACCAGAGGCAGGCAGAGCCACACGCCTTAACCGTGACCCACTGACCGGTTCCAGGTCATAATGCCGCGAAAGTCTGTCATTGATGAAAGCATAGTCTGAATCCACCAGCACGGTAATGGGCTGATTATTTTGAAGCATGTCTTTAAAAAACGTTCGCGTTTCTGCTGCCATCGATTCGATCAGATAATCATCAAAGCGGTACTCCGGATAAAGTCGCACATCGGGTTCATCACGGCGGATCTCTTTTAACGACAACCAGTAATCGGTGAAATTCGTTACAAAGTTTTCACTCGACGCAGCTTTGAGCAATCGATCGGTTTCATGCTGTAAGATGCCCGGATCCAGTAGTTCTCCTTGTGCTGCATGCGACATCAATTCGGAATCGGGACGCGTGTTTCCCAGAAAATGAGACAGCCGAGAAGCAATGGCATAATGTCGATGGGGCGAATCAGACTGAGTTTCCGGGAGATACAGATACTGGCCAGAACACAAAAATGCACTGTACCCTGACAACAATGCTTCGGCCAGAGGTGTTCCGTGACTCAGTTCACTTAACACAAGCCGCTCATAAACTTTGATGACATCATCAGAAGTTGGTTGACGCTGAGCGAGATGGATAAAACGCCTGAGGAGTCGCACCGCATCCTGCTCTGGTTGAGCCGAAACGAGTTCAACAGTTAATGCGCTCCGATTTGCCTGACGAATCGGGAGGTCGGCAAAGAGCTGTATGTGTGAAGAGGGAGGCCACTCGGCCGAGTCGATAGGGCCGGTCACTTCCAGCCATTGAAATGCGATTCCCCCATGTCCCCCCTCAGGCATTGGTGGAAAGTCGTAATACAGCGGTGCATTCGGCGGATTGATGGCGCGTGGAACCGGCAACCCTAACAAACTGTACTCGAATGTTTCATTCTTCTTGAGTTGAATGGTCGTTTCGTATTCGGCAACCTGTGGTTGAATGTCGAGGATTTCGCGTGTAGCACGGACATCGCCTGAAACATCGGGGCCGGATCGTTTGCGGGCCCGGAAATTCATGGGAATGGAATCTCGTGCCGGCCTGAGACTGAAGTCGGGTAACTGCCGGACTGCGCGGGCTGAAAAACGGAGCCGGTACGTGCCGGGTTCGACAGCTTTGAACACATCCGGATATCCATAATAGGGCCAGGAAGCCGACCGAAAAATAGCCAATTCCATTTCCGGATCATGTTTGTTTTCTTTACGGATTCGAGCCAGATCAGCGCCGGTGAGGGGAACCATTTGCGAGTGCTTCGCGTAAAACATCGCCTCACGTTCGCCGAATGTGTTTGCAGTCTGAAACATGCGCGTGGCTGGCAGACGATGGTGCTCTGGTTGACGAGGTTTCAGACCTGAGGCAACTGCCTGTCGCAGTGCAGTTGCCGTGGCATTGAGATAAGCTTCCATCTGAATCCGAGAGATATCGAGAACTTCGGCGACTTTATTACAATGATACCGTTCCCGATCTGCGGGCAGCATGTCTTTGATATCGAGATGCGGCAGCTTGAGCAGATCGCGCAGGTTTTGTTCATATTCATGACGTGTCAGTCGTCGCATTGGTCCGCGTCCTTCTGTGCGAACTTCCCGAGTATCAGCGTTCAGAATTGCGTGTGAGAGCTGATTGACCAGAGTCTGGCGGTCTGCTTGCGGGAGGTCACTCGCCTCAGGGGGCATTTCATCTGCAGCGATACGATCATGGATCTGTACCCAGCGGAGACGAACCTGGGGGTCGTCCAGCTTCCAGTCGACTCGTTTCAAATTGAGGCCGCCTTCTGTAGTCTCATCATTGTGACAGTCGATGCAGGAATTCCGGATCAACTTGCGAACAACATCGCCCGACGATCGTTTGACAGACTCTGCTGAAAATCCACTTTGGGAGAGAACGACGAGTGTGATCCCCAAACCGAAGACACCTCTCATGATCCAATTGAATTGCAGTTCCTGTTGAAGCAACACGCGGCTGAACATAGTAATAATTACTTTCGTAAGACCCGGAATTCTTATCATTGAGTTTGAATTAGCGCGAGGCTCCTTATGCCTCAGGAAGACCATGCATAAATACTCCTTTAATGGCGCGTTCACAGGTTGCTTTCAGGTGACGAGCCATGGCTTCACCAGCAGCGTCTTTATCCCGAAGAATGATTGCTTCCAGGACATCGATATGTTCTGCATGAATTTGGTCCAGAAATGGCTGCCAATCATTGACCAACACTCGAATGATATGCATCAGACGATCGTAGCGGTTCAATTCTGCTTTCAACCTTGCATTACCTGCAGCATTCGCAATTGTGATGTGTGTTCTTTTATCTAAATCAGAACAGCGAACACCCCAGTCTGCATCGCGGCTTGCCTGCTGTAAGACTTTTGTATCAACCAGGAGTTGTTTCATCTCGTGCAGATCGAGGCAATCACAGGCACAGCGCACCGCTTCGACTTCCAGAATTCTCCGAACGTGATAGATTTCTCGAATCTCGGGAACGCCGAACGGAGCTACCACCGCACCGCGGTTGGGAATCAATTCTACGACTCCAATGCCCGTTAACTCGACGATGGCTTCCCGAACAGGTGTGCTGCTCACTCCATATTGTGTTGCCAGATGCTGCACTTTTAAACGCATCCCTGCTGGGTACTCGCCTGTAAAAATGGAGAGCAGAATCTGACTGAAAATATCGAATCGCAGCGAACCTACATTTAACCGATGTTCGGAAAGTGATGTCGGTGGATTCATTGCCAAAACTCCTCAAAAAGCGTTGTTTGAGAACCAAGAGATGCAATCAAATTCAATGAGGGCTCCTTTGATTACACATAATGCATAATACATCATCTTGCGCTCTGAATGCGAATGTTCAAATACAGGACAGCAAGATTTCGCAAACCAGCAGCTCCCAAAAGCCTAACTGATCCTATCCCTTCTCGATTCCAATCGGCTGTAAACATTACTCGTATATCTTTACATAACAGTTACTTATTTACATCCATTCGAACAAGTACATTCAGATTGATCAATAATCATAACTGGCTTTATTGACATTACACATTATGCATTATATATTATGCATAATAATTATCAAGCTATCTCTTAAAACAGTTGTCGCAGCATTTCGACCTGTCGACGGAAAATTCTTTCTTTGCTGCCCGTTCATTTCATTAATCTGTTTCTTTCTTGAGGAGCGCTCAAACGATGATACGAAATCAAAAACGCGGATTTACTCTCATTGAATTACTGGTGGTAATCGCCATCATTGCCATTCTAATTGCGCTGTTGTTACCCGCAGTGCAACAAGCGCGCGAGGCGGCTCGCAGATCAAGCTGCAAAAACAATTTGAAGCAGTTAGGACTGGCGTTACACAACTATCATGATGCCCATACGCGTTTTCCCCCCGGGATGCTGTATCGCGTTAACCAGCCAGGTACTTCACCGACGAAGCGAACTCCTTTCTGTTTGTTCCTGCTGCCATTCATAGATCAGGCGAATATCTACAATCTCTACAATCACAATGACAGCTGGCACCTTACTTCAAACGACGCAGCTCGCATCGTACCGATCCCGACGTGGCAATGTCCCAGTGATCGAGAAGCGATCTTTCCTTTTCAATTCTACATGGCCGGTGAAAGTATTCGCGGAAATTATGGTCTCAACTGGGGCCGGAATACCTTCGCAAGTCAGGGCGTAGCGTCACCCTTTAATAATATTTTTGGTGCCAAGTTCCGTGATATCACAGATGGAACCAGTAATACACTGGCGATGATGGAAATGCTGAAGCCTGCGACAACGGCCTGGGATCTGCGTGCCTGGATCTGGAACGATGAACCGGACGCGTATCCGCTGATGACGCGGGTCGGGCCCAACTCCTCTTCCCCGGACCTCGTTACCCGTTGTGTCAATGAAGCGGATCGACTGCCGTGCATTGCAGAAGCGACTCCCGGCAACCGCAGCGTTGCAGCGCGCAGTATGCACACAGGCGGCGTGCATGCCCTGTTGTGTGATGGATCTGTTCGATTTATCTCGAACAATATTGATCTCACAACCTGGCAAAGCCTGAGCAGTATGGCAGGTGGCGAAGTGGTTGGTGAATTCTAAGTCATTCAGATGAAATTCCGGCGGGAGCATGTGGCGAGATTATTATAAGCCGTTGCTCCTGCGGGTTCTCTCGACGAATTTGAAATGTGTAGAGTCGGTAACGATTGTCTTGCTCGCATCAAAGGACCTGAATCATGAAGCCTCGAAATCTATTTTGCCTCGCTCTCTCCCTCGTCTTGATCTTGTCATCTGGTTGCGGATCAGACAACAGCGTTCAGGGACTGGAACTGAAAGGCGCGGTCACATTGGATGGAGTGCCGCTTCCCACAGGGGCGATCACATTCATCCCGGTGGGGCAAGGGACTTCCGTTGGCGCAACAATTACACAAGGAACATACCAGATTGACTCCACCAAGGGAGCACTAGCAGGAGAATATAAGGTGGAAATTGATTCCAGCCAACCGACGGGAAAAAAAGTTCAGAGCAGTATAGGTGAAACAGTAGAAGAGGAGTTCATGAATCTGATTCCAGAGAAATATAATCGGAAGAGCGTTTTGAAAGTGTTGATCACAGCAGAAGGTGACCACATTCATGATTTTGAGCTAAAAAGCAAACCGTAATTAACTGATCCGCAATTCTAAGCGGCATTCACATGTGGGTTCGATTCACTCGTTCACAGTCGAATCATCTTCGATGACTGTGTGCAACTGCTTGAGCACAAAATGAGGCTCCAACCCCATTTGCTGACAAACAAATTCGAGGGACTTTCCCTGGCAAGACTGGTCGATCCCCAATGATTCCAATACGCACTGAACTTCGGGGTACTCCATGACCCATTCGACCACACTGGATTCCAACCCAAGGCTTGTCATCAGTAACCATTCCTTTCAAAGACAATTGAAGCGTCTCATTGTATCATAACAGATTTTATTTAGAATCAAATCCGAGAACCGTTTTCGGGAAGCCTGCCAGGGCGTTTATCCTTTTAAGGCTTCGCGTTTTTCCTGGATCAGCTGAATATGATGTGGGATATGATGAGTAATCCGATCCAACAAGTGAGCGACAGTTAATTCGCCATCATGAGAATGAAGGCCCGTTCGTTGGAACTGTTCAGGACTGAGTGTTTTCAGGATCCGAGCGGTCTGCTGACGCACGGCTGTAATCAGCTGCAGTTCCTCTTCCATATCCCGGTGCTCGTAAGCCAGTCGTTCAGCGAACAGATTGTGATCAGCCCCCGGGATCGGCGGATTATCTTCTGCGATGATCCACTTCATGCGATCGGCATACACCGGCTCGAAATCAGCAATATGACAGATGACCTGCCGCGTGGACCATTTTTCGGGAACGGGAGCCGCGTCAATTTCTGCAGGCGTCATGCCGGCAACGGACTGACGTAATTCTTCTGGTCCAGCCAGATACTCTTCAATCCGCTGTGCGATATCCATACGTAACTCAATTTCAGTTTGAAATGACAGGCTTGAACAGAACGCGAAACGATTTCACCCGTTCGCAAAGACGACTTCATTATCGTCTGCAGTACGCTGATGTTCAACCATGAGGCTCGTTCAAACTGTTGCGTTCAGCCCTTACTTTCGGGGAGGACGACGACTGAGTTGTGATTTTCCGATACCACCTTTGATGGTTCCGTCCTCATTCTCTTCTGCGGTTTTTCCCAGGACGATATCGAAATTCGCAGCCAGTTCACCCAGCTTGGATTGAGGCAGCGGTTTGAAATCGACCAGAATCGTTTTGCGCAGTTCCGGTTTTCTGATCTGGCGGTAGACACCATCCTCTGCGTTAAGTTCATGTCCGTTAATTAACAGTTGCGTCGTCAGAATACGTTTCCCATTTTTGCTGACGGCAACATGAATGTGCGGGGTGCGAAATCCGCGACCGGCCCGATAGGGAACCGGTTTAATCGTGCGAAAGTAATACTGACCTTTGGAATCCGTCAGAAATCGGCCATAGCCTTGAAAGTTCCCGTCTCGGCCATCTTTGTTTTCGCCACGGGTATGGATATATGACGCTTTTTGATCAACCTGCCAGATTTCGACGAAGGCGTTTCTAAGCGGTTGGCCTTTCGCATCCAGAACCTTGCCCGTCAGGTGGGTAATTTCTCCCACGGCGGGTGTGATGGAATCATTAATGACCAGCAAGTCATTATCAGTATCCAAAGGCATTTTATCGGGATAGAACGGACCTTCCGTCATCGAGGGCGTACGGGTTAGTTCTTCGGCCATCAGCCCCGGTGTTGTGAACGCCGCCACACTGAAGGAAGACCATTTCAAAAAATCCCGTCGATCCCACTCTGGCAATTGAAAGTTCATCGCGCGTCCTCTGATAGCTGTTAGAATAAAGTTTACCGGTAAAGCATTCTAACATTAAACCACAGAACGGGAAACAGGTTTCGCAGAAAGTTAGATATTTCTGCATCTCTCTTAGTTGATTGACGTTAGTTCCTGCATGAGAGCAAGTCCTGCATTGGATCCAGCTCAAACGTATTGGGAATCGTCACCATTAATGTGCCATGCCCGTCACTAGCGAACTTGATGGAATTCGGTGGCATATCGCCGGCGTCTTTTTTGACTAAGATGACATTTTTATCACGAATCACGAAAAAATGTTCCTTGAGTCCATCCTGATCGGCCGTGACAAAGATCAAAACTCCCTCTTTCAGTCTGACAGACTGCACCCGATGAAACAATGTGGTCTTAGCGAGCGGATGTGGTGCCTTTAGAAATTCTTTGCCGTTGTGGGCTGAGATCATCTCCAGATCTTGCTCCTGTAGAGCTGTCTCTTCATTGTCTACGAGAAACAAAATAGAAATACAAAACAGGATTACAATGACGGATGAAGTGGTCGTAAGCAGATCTTTCATTTGTGCCATCTCCCACTTTCGGTGCCCTCGAAAGCGATTATTTAAATTTGAATACGATTGAAAGGCTGAAAAAGAAATCAATCCTCTTATCTTATCTGACTCTATTTGACATTCTTAAGATATAGAACGTTCCCGCTTTTGCTCATGTTTCCTCTCATTTCTGGTAGAAAATAGTAAATCGTTATGCTGACTAAGCTTGACTCATTTTGAACCTATCATGTGCTTCGCATCCAGAAAGAAAATATTGGACGGAATCAGGAAAGGAACTGGAAATTATCAGAATAGTTCGGCGACATAGGCCTCAATACCAACACTGATCAGCAACTGACCTACGTATCTGGTAAATACATTTAAAATTCCTGCTTCTGTAAGGTTCCCGGTTAACTATTCCTGTTCCTTCCAGTTTGATAAGATGGGTACAACAAGTGAATATTAGAGATTCAGATCCGCTTTTACATCAAATGAGTGCGATCATGTAGCCTACCCCCTTTATCATCTTTTAATGAGGAACTGCGCCTTGAAGATTTTTCATCCCTACTCCGCTCTGGCCCTGATGGCCTGCTTCTGTTTCAGCCTGTCCAGCAACACCCCGGTTGCCGCTGAAGTGACCAAAGCTCAACAGGCACAAATCTCAAAAGCGAGCAGTGAAATGGCGTCTGCAGCCAAACGCTGGTTAGCATCGCTGACCCCCGAACAACGGAAACAGGCGACATTCAAACTGGATGATAAAGAACGCACAAACTGGCATTTCATTCCTGACTTTGCCATCAAGCCAGCAGGTCGCAACGGCCTGCCGATGACCCAAATGACTCCACAACAGAAAATCTTCGCCGTCACCCTGCCCGCGACGGCTTTATCGCATCGCGGCTATCTGGAGGTGATGTCGATCCGCGCTCTGGAACAGGTCTTGTTCGAGCAGGAAGGCAAAGACCATCGCAATCCCGAACTGTATTATGTTTCCATCTTCGGCAAACCCGATGCGAAAGGAACCTGGGGCTGGCGATTTGAAGGGCATCACCTGTCGGTGAATGTGACGATCGTGGACGGCAAGAAGTTTTCGGTCACCCCCTCCTTTTTCGGCTCCAATCCCGCAACCGTGAAACAGGGCCCACTGAAGGGCGTAGAAGTACTCAAACTGGAACAACAGTTGGCGCTGAACCTCGTCAAGTCGTTTAATCCGGATCAGCTGGCAATTGCCACGATCGACACCGCTGCCATGGATCAAAAACTGCTGGCGAAAAGTGTCATCAAGGAGGTCCTGACGACCGACGATCCCATCGCCGACAAAGGGTTGTTTACCTACAAGGGTATCCAATACGCCGACCTGGATCCCAAACAGCAGAAACAGTTGCTGCGTCTGGTGAATGTCTACCTGGGCCGTTTCCGACCGGAACTTCTCAAAGGAACGAACTACCTGGGGAATCTCAGAGATGGCGACCATCTGTACTTTGCCTGGAGTGGTGGCCAAAAACGAGGCGAGTTCCATTACTACCGCATTCAATCCAAAACATTCCTGATCGAGTTCGCGAATACCCAGAATGATGCGAATCATGTGCACGCCACCTGGCGTGACTTCGATGGCGATTTCGGTCGCGATCTGCTGAAAGAGCATTTCAAGAATCATCATCAGAAGTAAACCTGATAACATGATTTGAGAATCTGATTTTCCCAAACAGGGAGAGCGCCCGCCGCTCTCCCTGTTTGCATGCGCCCTCGAAATAAGTCAACCGCCAGCCCTTCCCCATTAGCCGCAGGGCATTAGCCCCGGTTTCCCAAGTCCGTTTTCGGCTTCCCAATTTTTACTACCACGAAAGCACACGAAAGGCAGAATACGAGACGGGAAGGTCCCAAATACAATCAGGTTCGGCAGCACTATTGGCTTGCCAACAGTGAAAAGAAATCACATCCAATCCCCCATATCAAAGCCCCCGTGTGCCACCGCTCGGCTTGTCCGACGGTGCCTGTTTGCTTCCCAATCCCCGGTAATCCACCAGTCGGCTCGCTTCATTTCCCTAACTCCTCATTCGTAAAAAACAAACCAACCCTGAGCGGCTCGGCGCCAGCCGCCGGTAGATTGGTAACAAACAAACGACTCAAAACAAAACCAACCACGACACAAACCTCCTCCTGCTGATCCCATCACCAGCCCCTCGCCCCAACCTCCTCAACAATGAATAAAATGAACTTGACGCGAACCCGCCGTTGTAGAATCTTAAGTGCTTTAAGCATCGCGCGCACGAGAGTCACTAACAGATTCACTGAAACATCCCACAGCAGTGCCGCAAGCACACTATCAAACCGACTGGTTTCAGACCGATTTTCAAAAACGCTGCTCAGACACACCCCGGTTATCGATGACGTTCGCAGACACTTCATAAGCGTTCGCAGGAACTTCATCAAACTTCGCAGCACGTTCAACTGACGTTCAAAGTACCAATTCATGCTTCCCCCCTTGACAGTCCCGCGCCCCTGCAGAAAATAATTCACACTCGCATGGGCTAAACCAGGATGCCAAGCAAGAGCGGCTGTATGAGTCCATCCGCGCGTGAAAACGAGTCGCGTGAAAATGAGTCGCGTGAAAATGAACCGTGTAAAATATCGTAGAGGCAGCCCTATCTCACCGTCCGCCAAATCCAGCACACCCATCAGAAATAACGCCTCACAAATAAAAACCAAACCCACCCTGAGCGGCTCGGCGCCAGCCGCCGTTTTTCCCGCCCGTGGGTAAACCAAAGACAAATTCTACCCGATCCCCACTCACCCGCTGAGATGAAAATCGGTAAGCTGATGAGATGAGCAGTGAATGCAAGAGGAGATACCATCTTGGACTGCTTCGGCGGTTCCATGCTGCTGGCCCAAGCCTGCAGAGATCATGGCCGCCGGTTGATCAGGATTGAGATTGAAAAATAGTGGTGTGAAGCGGCGGTGAAGCGGCTGGTCCAGGGTGTGTTGTTTTGAGTGGTCATGATAGAGAGGAGAGGATCAACATCCGCTGTCATTTCAGTCTTACCTTAATCTCACACCCACAGATTCCCACATGACCATACAGTGTCAGTTGATAATGAACAAAAACACTGATAGATTGAGACAGAACCAAATTCTGTCTATCAACAGTTAGCCAGCAAAGGCGCTGATCGCTCAATGAAGTTCGTGCACCTAACCCCGCAGCCAAAGATCGCCCGCATCACGCGAAATGGAATCCGACTTGGTAGCGGTCGCCGTGGCAAAGGCATCTACGCTGTTCCGTTGATGCTGATGCAGCGTATTTCCTTTCTCGACGATGACACTGCTATTGAAGCTGACCCGCGTTCATCCACAACCCTTTGGCACTGGCTATCGACACTAAGCCATCGTCATCGAAATCTCGCAGCAGTCACTTTCACGACATCCGCGGACCACTGGCCAGCAACACTCCACCTTGAACTGAAACCAGCTGTCGGCACCGCTTGGCTGCAGAACGTCGAGACTGACACCGTCAACATTGCAGACGAAGACCTTCAATTCGTTCGTGACGCTCACCAACAACAATTCGTTGCGGACCTTAAAGTGACTGTTGGGACCGTAGTGGGTCTTGGTAAGTTATTACGTGCAGTGCAGTCTGCGGGTCTCACAACATGGGATCGGTATGACGAAACAATCGAAATCGTATTTCCAAAGCTAGTACCATCCAATTTGATCACTCGAATCACACCGCTGTATCGTACAAACAAACAGTTCAAGCAGGACCGTCAGCGTCACCACGAGGCTGGCGAACCATTGCGTGAACCGAAGTGCAAATTCGGTCTCACTTCAAATCAATGCGTAACAGGGTGTACCAGAGAGAAACCAGACTGATTCAAGGTAGATCTAGATGAAGATAAAACGGAAAACCGTAATTGTTCTGGCCGTAGTATATATAATCGTGAACATTTTCTGGGGATGGTTTACTACCGGACTCGCCGTGAAAGGCTCGACCAATAGTCCTTCTTATTCCATAGGACAATCAAAGGCCAAAGATTGTTTTTTATCAGAATTAACTTTCAGTCCGAATGAAGTTGATTGGAATGGGACTAAAATTGAGTTTAATGAGGTCTGGTTAGAGAAACGAACACAATTAGATTACCGAATATCACTTGTTCCGCTTTTTTGGGAAATCCCCATATATAAACAAAAACCTGGTTTTAATATTTGTTTCAACCTGAGTTCCGGCTATGAAGTGATTCTGTCCAACGATTTCGTATTCTTTGTAATTGAAGATAAGGGACACTCTATTGCGCAGCGTGGGACCGTTATATTCTGGGAAGAAATTGATAGCCTCGATTGGGATTCACTAGTATGCAAAATAACAAATAATTGGAAATTCAATGGAGCCAAAGAAATCATCATTACAAAGGATGAGAAATAGGGAGCAGGACTAAATAAATTCCTGACCCCTTTAATGTCCCTGGATCCTATGAGGATCTGAAAACGAAATACGAGCAACGGAAGACCGAATAGGAACAGCTACGCCGCCCATTCTACGCCACGCCCCGCCGTCCTTTCACTGACGTCTGGGATTTTGAAACCGTCAAACCATCCAAGTGCAAACACCCCTGTCAGAAGCCCCTGGAAATGATGGAACATATCATCCTGACCAGCACGCGCGAGGGAGACACCGTCCTGGACTGTTTCGACGGTTCCATGCTGCTGGCCCAGGCCTGCAGAGATCACGGCCGGCGGTTTATTGGCATTGAGATAGAAAAACAGTGGTGTGAGGTGGCGGTAAATCGTTTGGCACAGAGGGTTTTGTCTTGACCGGTTTCAGTCGTGTTAAACACCATTGGTTAAAGGAGTTAAGCGTATTTTCATTCTCAGGATAAGTTTTTTATAAACAAGAGACTCAAATTCAGGGATTAAATAGTGTGTGTATGAGCTATTCGGAAATCGAATGTTTTTGGAAAGCCAGATCTTGTATTTCCTTCCCAGGCAATTCCCGGTCGATCTTCTTCGTCGTATTCCTATTCACTGGGGTTGAATTCCCCTGCCCTATTGTTATGTTCATTACAAAGTCATTTTGTGAAATTCATCCGACTTAACAGAAGATATTTGGAATATCGACGCGAACTACTTCTAGGAGTTGCGAAAGCAGTTTTACATGCGATCCAAACAAAGCAAAAACAAGTTTGAAAATATCCCGTTCCGAATCCACCCTCGTGTTTTCGCTGCACTTGGTGCAGATTTGGTGACCAACGATGTTGTCGCGGTGATCGAGCTTGTCAAAAATTCTTATGATGCGTTCGCCTCGAATTGCTGGATTCGATTTCACCGTGATAACGAATCAAACCTTTTTTTGGAGATCGAGGACAACGGCCAGGGAATGAGCCGAGATGTCATCGAAGATGTTTGGGCAGTGGTCGCAACACCAAACAAGCTGAACAATCCTAAAACAAAATCAGGAAAAAAGACGCGGCGAGTCGTTGGTGAGAAGGGGCTCGGTCGTCTTTCTGTTTCACGGCTTGGCATGCAATTGGAAATGGTGACGCAGTCAAGAAATGACGATTGTTGGGAAGTCGGCGTTGACTGGCAATTACTAGCACAAGGCTCTTCACTCTCTGACTGTTTTGTGAGTGTTCGTGAGTTCCCTGATGAATCACCATTTGAAAATACGGGGACAAGACTCCGTATCCTTAATCTTCAGAGTGCTTGGGATGAAGCTATGATTGCCGATCTCGAAGACAATCTTGAGCGGTTGATATCACCTTTCGCAGAAGTTTCCGATTTTAAAGTAATGCTCCTTGCTCCCGATAACGACGAATCAGAAACGATTCATGTCGAATCTCCCAAATTTCTTTCTCGGCCCAAATACCTCATCAGAGGTGACGTCGATAATGAAGGAAACGTAACTGCCGGTTACAAATTTCGACCGATTCGGGAGGGCAAACCAAGACAGAAAAAAATAAATCTGGTGTGGGAACAGATTTATGATTCAATTCAAGACAAGAAACGGTTTCCTTTTTTGCCTGAAAACTATCGATGTGGTGCATTTGAATTCGAGATTCGTGGTTGGGATATCGGATCGGATGATACCCAAGAGATTGCCGATAAATTTGATTTGCAGAAGAACACAATTCGAAAAGCAATTCGGGGACACAAGGGAATTTCGGTTTATCGTGATGATGTACTCGTACTTCCAAAGTCAGACGACGCCCGCGATTGGTTGGGACTTGACTTGCGACGAGTCAGCAAAGTAGGCAGCCGAATGAGCACAAGCCAGTTAGTTGGATACGTAGCGATCACGGCCGAACACAACCCTGGAATCGTGGATACCAGTGATCGTGAACGACTTGTTAGTAGAATCGAAGTTGCGGAATTTCAAGAACTATTGAAAGCAATCGTTTCTGTGATGGAGAATGAACGTGAACAAGACCGCGAAGTGGGAAAAGATGACGATGATCCGATGCAAGACCTTTTCGAACAATTGTCAGCCGAAGAATTGATCGCCGAAGTCATCTCACTTGCTGAGGAAGGGGCAGAAGCATCCGAAGCTGTTCCACTACTTACTGCATTTAATAAGTCCCTCGATAAAGCAAGAAAGACGATTCAGGATCGTTTCGTTCACTACAGTCGAATGGCAACTGTAGGAACAATCGCACAAATGCTGGTTCACGAAATCCGTAACAGAACGACATCATTTGGCGAATTTCTCGAATTAGTGCATAGTCAATTTGGCCCTTTTGATGATCGTAAATTAAAGACCGAATATCGTAATGCAGATGAAGCCATAGATGCATTAGAAAGACTTGCCGATATCTTTTCTCCTCTAGCAAGCCGATCGTTTAACCGAAGACGTCGGGATTCAATTTTGGAGGAACAAATTGAGAAATGTCTTGAGTTACACAATTCAGAACTCGAGCGAAAAAATATTGAGACTCGTTATCCAAAGACTAAAACCAAAGTCAACGTAGATCCAGGAGAGCTAGACGCTGTCATCTTGAATCTGCTTTCCAATGCTATATTTTGGCTAAGCGAGACTTCAAAAGATGCCCGCGTGATCGAATTCAAGTTTTCCACGATCAATGATGGTCAGCGAATTCGTGTATGGATTCACGATTCTGGAGGTGGTATTGAAAAGGAAGATATCAACAAGATTTTTCAACCTGGCGTGACACGTAAACCTAATGGGATAGGGATGGGGCTCACCGTCGCTTCTGAAATCGTATCTGAGTATGGTGGTCGAATGACCGCAAAATACCCAGGCAGTCACGGAGGTGCTTCATTCGCTTTCGACTTCCCTATCAAGAATTGATGGACATCACCGATGATAAAACTCCTGTTTGTGGAAGATGATGAGCGTGCCATACGTCACGCACGAAGTCGCGTATTAGAGGAACATCAAGACGTAATTTGCGATGTCCAGAACTTCGGCGATGTAGAAGATTGGCTCACCAAGAACACTCCTGATATCATAAGCCTCGATTTACTCTTAGGTGGTTTGTCTGGTGAAGCTGAGGTTGCAGGTCAAGAAGTTTATAACTTGATTTGGAAAAGCCACTTTTGCCCGATCATCGTTTATTCTGCTCAGCCAGATGCGCAAGAAACGGAACGTCCCCCACATCCGTTTTTACGAACAATCAAGAAGGGCAAAGGTAGCCCCGAAGCATTTTCCGCAGCCGTGAACGATTTTCGGCCACATGTTGATACTCTACGTGATGCTGAACAACAGGTACGGCATGAGTTTTCCGTCGCCATGCGAGACCTTGCTCCAAGCGTGTTTGAAAATATTAGCGACGCGGCAGAACGGCACCGAATAGTCACACGCTCAGGACGACGTCGACTCGCAGCACAAATGGATGACTTTTCAGAGTATGAGGGCGAAGAAGCGAAACAGCTTGCGCCGTGGGAGCATTATCTTTGTCCGCCAGTGTCAGACGATCTCTTACTCGGGGACATTCTTCAGGAAACTGATAGCGATGCTGTAAAACCAGAATCATTTCGGATTGTATTGACGCCATCATGTGATTTGGTCGCTTCTGGTGAAAGAAAGCCAAAGGTTCAGAATGTACTGGTTGCAAAATGTATAACAATGAAAACGGGATTAACGAAGGTGGCAATGGGATTGGATCGAAAGACGCGTCGAGACGAAAACAGATTAGAGGAGTACAAGAAAATACTGAAGTCATCGTTGAGTCAAGCGTTCATACGCAACATTGTTCCGTTCCCGAAATATGGTAGCCACATTCCGACGATGGCAGCCGACCTTCGTCAACTAGATTTGGTTGAATTTAGCCAAATTAATGGAGATAACGCGACGTTTCAACGAGTTGCTTCGATAGACAGTCCTTTTCGTGAATTGATTTCGTGGGCCTATATGCAGACAGCGTGTCGACCTGGCCTGCCGGACCGCAACATTCATGATTGGTGCGAAGAAATTGTGGCCCTATATTCGAATTAGTGATTTCGTGACAAAATGAAAGCAATTGATTTTTTTTGTGGAGCCGGCGGTCTCACTCATGGTTTGTTGAATGCCGGTATTGAAGTCGTTGGTGGATTTGACATTGATGAAGAATGCCGCGAAACGTACGAACATAACAACGCAGCAAGTTTTCATTCAATCGACATTCGAGATGTCTCTCTTAAAGAACTCAAATCTCGCTCTCGGCTTCGAAAATTTGACAACGTTCTGTTCGCTGGCTGCGCACCCTGTCAGCCCTTTAGCCAACAACGCAAGTCCGAAACTGTCCACCATAGCACGACCCTACTTACTGCATTTGGACGGCTCATTGAAGAGGCGTTGCCACGAGCCGTTGTTATCGAAAATGTTCCTGGAATGGCACGAGTAAAAGGATTTAGTACGTTTCGTCGGTTTCTTCATATGCTTGAAAAGAATGGCTACGGCTATGTCTACGATGTTCTCGATGCTAAGAAGTTTGGAGTACCACAAAACCGTCGTCGACTTGTGTTGATCGCAATTCGATCGAAGGAAGTTTCGATCCCTATAAACACGCATGGAAGAGATCTCCAGCCCTTTCGTACCGTGCGTGATGCAATTTCACATTTTCCTGAAGTTGCTGCTGGTAAAACACATCCAAAAGTTCCAAATCATTCCACCGCAAATATTTCCGAAATCAACTTGCAAAGACTTCAATACACTCCACTCAATGGGGGTGATCGTCGAACTTGGCCTAAGCGTCTTCAGCTAGATTGCCATAAAAATGGATACGAAGGTCATACCGATGTCTATGGGAGAATGTTTTGGGACTTGCCAGCACCAACATTAACCGCACGGTGTTATAGCATTTCGAACGGACGGTATGGTCATCCTGAGCAGGATCGTGCCATTTCCCTTCGCGAAGCTGCCGCACTGCAATCATTTCCAGATAATTATCAGTTTTTCGGCTCAAATACTCACATAGCTCAACAAATTGGAAACGCCGTTCCAGTCCGATTTGCGGCAGCACTTGGTATGCATATCAAAGATTTGACGTAAGAACTCCATCACAGTGGAAACAGAGGCTATCTTGCAGCCGTCATCACAACACTATATTTAATCGTCAGGTGAGCTAAATGGTGTCAGCGACTGTGTTGAAACCATTTTGACTGCCAAGTGATCTTTTATCCTTACCATACGCCCGGAATCAGCTTGTACCGAACCCGCATTGCGTATTCCTTGTACCCGTTCAATTCTTCCTGCAACGTCTGGTCCTCCCACTGGGTCCGCACGATCAACACCATGGAAGCCAAACCCGCAGGAATCAATGCCCACAAAGAACCCAACGAGAGTGCCATGCCGATGGCATGGAGAATTCCCCCGACATAACCGGGATGTCGCGCGATGGCATAGGGGCCGGTGTCGATCACCGAATGCCCCCGCTCCGTTTGAATCCGCACGGTGACTTCAAAGAACTTGTTCACGCCTTCGGCCCAAGTGACGATTCCAATTCCGGCAAGCAGCAAAGCGTAGCCGACGCCGCAAACCCACCACGGGACCGGGAACCAGTGGAATCGGCTATCATCCAGAGCCGCCACGAGTAAGACGGCCGACATCGCTGGAAAGTAAAAGCTGAGCAGAATCTTGTCCCAGCGTTTTGTTCCTTCGTGGATGTGACTTCTGGCAACGATGACTTCCGGATTCACACGCTGAAGAACAAGAAATACTGCTGAAATGACGCCCAGCAGAATAAGGAGGAACAGCCAGCCTTTCGGCCACGCCCATGTGCCAGCAGGCAGGAACATAAACAGGGCGAAGAATACAGGCAGGCCAATTAGTCCCCGAACCACACGGCGGCGATTGATTCCCTGTGGCGGTTTGTCCGAGCCGCTGGCAACAGTCATGAATCGTTTCTCATTTCTCGCAGATATCGAGCAATCGCTTGTTTCAGGAGGAACGAAATCAGCCAGAGAACCGGCTTCGCCATCACCGACTTAGCATAAATCGCATTGAGTCCTACGTCAATGCCGTGTCGCCGGTTGTCATTACGAACAAACAAAGGTTCCCGAAACCCAAAACAACTTCGATGAATCTACATGTATCGGGGCCGTTTTCTTTCTTGGAAAATTAACCGGGCTGTCTGATTTTTGTAGTGACTCGCAGGTCAAACAGTTATGTTACAGTTATCGACTGCATTCTCTGCTCTCTGAGGTCGCCGATGAGTGACGAAACGAACCAATCAGAAAACACAGCCACAGCGAAGCCTCGCAAACGCAGGATCATTCGCAGGCTGATTTTCTTTGTGCTGGTTGGCTTATTTCTGTTTCTGCTTCCTGTGATCAGCGAAACGTATTTCAAATGTGCCATCTGTGCGATGCGACAGACTGAGCAACGGGTAACCGGCGCTGGTTTTCTGATTTCCTCCTGGGAACGCCCTACCCCCAGCAGTGACTGGTATCAGGCTAACATCGAACCAGAGCATGATCATGTCTGGGTGCGTGGAGGTTATGCGGAAGGACTCAACTGCTTCGGACGCACAGCCGCGATGTGGCAAGACAGCTCGCTGAGCACTGGCCCTTATAGCTGGCTACCTCTGTCGCGCGACAAGCAAATTAGAATTTACCAGAAGAGTCCTGATCCACAACAGGCGCGGGCGATGTTCTTACAGCTTGCGCATCACGAGCCTGATGGTTCAAAGGCGTATGCAGCGCAGCAGGAAATCATCAGGCGACTGGATGCGTGGATCCGTTCCGATATGGAAGCACCGTGGCCGTTTGAGAAATTTTGAAAATCAGACCGAACCTGTTCGACCCCGGCGTGTCGACAGCTTACAATCAGCCGTCACTCATCACGGCTCTCTCTTCTCAATGACTCATCAGGAACTCAAATGAATCGAACTGTTCGCGAATACCAGGCTGAAGATCTGGAGGATGTCTTATCATCATGGGAAAACGCCACCCGGCTGGCTCATCCTTTTCTGACCGACGAATTTCTGGATCAGGAACGATACAACATTCCTAATCTGTATTTGCCGAACGCAGAAACCTGGGTCATTGAGCAGGCGGGACAGGTCATCGGCTTCATCGCCTTGTTGGGGAATGAAGTCGGTGCGATCTTTGTCCAGCCGGAATTTCATGGCACGGGCGCTGGTAAAGCATTGATGGATAAGGCACAGGAATTACGTGGCGATCTGGAAGTTGAAGTCTTTGAAGCCAACAGTATCGGACGCCAATTTTATCAGCGTTACGGTTTTACGCCGTTATCAGAATCGATTCATGAGCCTACGGGGAACCCATTAGTCCGGCTGCAGTTTACGGCTTAATTGTCTCCAGCATTCAGACAAGTTTAATCGATCAGGAACTCTCTTCATGCCCGCACACGAAAAAATTAACTACGTCGAATTCCCCTCGAACGATCTTCCTGCGACGAAGGCGTTTTTTGAAGCCGCGTTTGGCTGGACCTTCACCGACTATGGTCCCGAGTATACGGCTTTCTCAGACGAAGGACTGGACGGCGGCTTCTTCAAAGCTGACCTGTGCTCTACCACATCGAATGGCGGGGCACTGATCGTGTTTTTTAGTCAGCGGCTGGAAGAAACCCAAACGAAAGTCGAAGCAGCCGGCGGAAAGATCATCAGACCAATCTTTTCCTTTCCCGGCGGTAGACGTTTTCAGTTTACAGAGCCTTCAGGGAATGAATTCGCCGTCTGGTCTGATTTGCCGTAAACGTGTGCCCGGATCACACGGAGCGATCTCTTTTGCAAACGCTGCAGACGACACAATCCCTATATCTACGCTCTCAATCCGCTCATTTCTTTTGAATATTTGAACAGTTCCATTCACGTACACTTTCGTAAGCTACCTTTCAGCCGGTTAACAAGCTATTTTCTGACAGCTTCCATGCCGCCATGAGAAGATGTTCGCTCATGCTTCTATTCATCCTCCTAGCGAGAACGAAAGGTTACGACATGAACTGGTACCTGGCAGTCATCAACAAATATGTGGATTTCAGCGGACGGGCACGCAGAAAAGAATACTGGATGTTCTTCCTGTTTAATATCATCATCTCCTTTGTCGTCGGTCTTCTTGGCGGACTCATCGGGGGCAAGAATGGCCTGATTGCCGTGAGCCTGCCTGCTTTGTATACGCTGTTTATCTTTTTACCCAGTCTGGCGGTTACCGTGCGTCGTCTGCATGATACCAACCGTAGCGGCTGGTGGGTGCTGATCTCACTGATTCCATTTTTCGGTGCGCTCATCCTGTTTGTCTTCACGATCCTGGATAGTGACCCGGAATCGAACTCATACGGGCCGAATCCAAAACTCGCAACAGACCCATAATTCGTAACAACGATTCGATGAGGCACAGATGACTCTCTGTGAATGCGCGCATCAGGATTCACATCCGTGATGACTCTGCGCCTCTGATGATACGACTTTCAAAAGAGAAACGCATGCACTGGTATCTGACCGTTCTGAAAAAGTATGCCGTCCTTGATGGCCGTGCCCGTCCCATGGAATACTGGATGTTTACTCTGCTCGACACACTGTTTGCCATCCTGGCTATCGTAGTGGGAACCATGATCGGCTCAATGATCGGTGGCCCGGGCGAGATCTCCTTCCTGGGATTTTGGCTATTGCTTGCTTACATGTTTATTCTTTTGATGCCCAAGCTGTCCGTGACGGTCCGCCGTCTGCATGACACCGGCAGAAGTGCACTCTGGCTGTTTGTGGGATTGATTCCGCTGGTTGGTTCTTTGATCATACTCGTGCTGATGGTGCTGGAAGGGGAACCGGGCGAAAATGAGTACGGCCCCAATCCGATAGCCGTGCCATCGGTCTAAATAGTGCGCCTGTTGAAATGAAGTCACTCCCCTGCTCTTTCTGGCCATCTCTGCGCCTGACCATCTCTGCGCCTGACAGTTCCTCGAACTGAAGCTGGCTCCTTCTCCCCTGACCGGAATTCCTTTCTGGATTCATAGAATTTCGGTATGCGAGGCTGTGCAATGCCAGATCCCCACGGTATATATCTTCCTGAACTTGTACATGTAACAAAGAGGTGCTCTGTGAAATGAAATTCCGTCTGGTGGTTGGTCCTCAAGTGGGAGCTGTCACCGGCACATTCCTTCCGTGTATTCGCCCGTCATCGGGTCAGGAAACAAACAATGATACACCCCAAAACTGAGCTGAAATTTATCAGTAACGAAATCGGTTACGGCGTTATTGCCACCGAATTCATTCCCGCCGGCTCCATCACCTGGGTTCTGGATAAACTGGACCGTGAGTTCAGCCCCCTCGAATTTCAGTCGATGGAAGAGATCTACCAGAATATTCTGGACACCTACTCTTTCCGAAACAACCAGGGCAATCTGGTTTTATGCTGGGACAACGGCCGCTACGTCAACCACAGTTTCAATTCGAATTGCCTGACCACCGCCTACGATTTTGAAATCGCCATCCGCGACATTCACCCGGGCGAACAGCTGACCGACGATTACGGATATCTGAATATCCCCACCCCATTCCGAGGCATCGATGAAGGGACCCGACGGAAAATCGTTTATCCCAACGACTTGATCAAATACTATAAAATCTGGGACAAGAAACTGCTCAAAGTGTTTCATCGCATTCCCCATCTGGAACAGCCGCTGAAGGAACTGCTCACCGAAACCATGTGGGACGAAATCATAGATGTCTCGAAAGGGAGCCAGGAGATGAAATCGATTTTGACGAACTACTACAACGGGGAAAACGGAGAGGAAGCCAAGCAACCGCCCAGGAAAAGTAGAACCGAGAAAAATGTCTCCGGCTGACAACGGATTCTCTAACCGACATTCTTTCTTGACTCTTAGAGGCGCAAGCTCCGTCCTGTGAGTGTGGCCCCCCACTTGATCCAGACAAACTTGAGGATCTGGTACTTTATGAAGCCGCCAAGGGGGCGCCGCAAAGGGGGCACAGTCTCGTCCCACCGATTGGGGGTGTGCCCTGGGCTTTGTCAGCCTGATCGCCCTGATCCTGCTCTTCTTTTTCGCGATGTTTGTGCTGAAAGGCTGAGATTATAAAACCGGCACTTCAGGCATCTGCTTAATCATGCGAATTGTCTCCGTTTTGGCTTGAAGTCTGGAATTCCGTATTGCTACGATACGCCCAGCTCTCGCAGGAATCATGAGGTGCAGACCTTGCAGCGTTCTCTCTGAATCAGAGATCACAAGCTTTGTGTATTTTAAGTCACTGGTCTCATGCGATCAGGTTAACCGTTCTCACTTTTCATTAGCTGTATAAGGGTCTCGAAATGACCACCCCCAAACTGAATCTGCCAGAAAAATACCTCAAATGGCTCGATGGAATCGACGAAGACGCCTATCTGGAAATCGAAGACTGGCAATGGGCCTTAGCGGGCCGTAAGGAACTACTGCAAACGATTGAGATCAACGAAGATGAAACCATCTGGATCGATCAAGCTAGACTACTGGTGAAAATTATTGAGGAAGTCGCAGAGGAATCGGGCACTGAAGAAAATGAAATCCCCTTTGCACGCATCGCCGGCTGGTTGACTATTGGCGGCAACGAGGAAAACCTGCTCTGCGTTGATCCCGCTGACAAATACTCGGTCTGGGTTTTTTATATCAACGAAGGGGGAGACGTCGAGAAAATCGCCAATTCACTCGATGAACTTATGGAAGAGGCGGAACAGGTAAATTAGAATATCATCAGTTAAATCAATGAATCCACTTTTTTATTGAACTGAAGTATCTGGATTTCATAGGCATACGATTGATGATTTCCGTAATCGTCAAATCGAACTCCTTCCTCTTGCGCCAAAACATCCGGCGATGTTTGGTGGTGATACACTGGGGCAGAGCGAACTTTCTCAGTACTTCTGTAAGATCTCTGCTGGATCGAGGAACGTAAAATCGTGTGGTGCCTTTCAGATCAAACACTGCAAGAGAGCCCCAGATAGACCAGAGCTCGGTCTCAAAATCCGATTTCGTTGAGGAAAATGGAAAAACATGCTTGACAAAAACAGACAGGTCTGTATATTTCAAGTATGAGCAAAACACAACGACCATCCAGTGCCCGTAAACGAATCCTGGAAACAGCAGAACGTCTGTTTTATGCGGAGGGGATTCGGTCTGTGGGGATTGACCGTGTGATCGCCGAAGCGGGGGTCGCCAAAATGACGTTGTACAACCACTTCCCGTCCAAGGACCAATTGATTCTGGAAGTCCTGAAATTCCGCGAGGAACAGTTTGATCTGTTTCTGAAGCAACGAATGATGGAGCACCAGTCCCGAGGACTGGATTCGCTCAAAGCATTTTTTGCAGCCCTTAAAGACTGGTTTGAAAACCCGGATTACCGAGGCTGCTCCTTTATCAATGCCACGGCAGAACTCGCTGACCCACAGCATGCGGCAACACAATTTTGTACGGAGCACAAAAGACGATTTCGAGATCAATTAACAGACATCATTATTGAAGCAGAAGGGGCGAAAGCTGCTGCGGTCGCCCCTGCGATTTCCGTCCTGGTCGAAGGTGCCATCGTCACTTCAGTCAGTGAAGGAAATTCGGAAGCAGCACAGATTGCCGAAGAAGCAGCTTACATGCTGATTGCCAAAGCAAAACGGAAATAGCGTTTCATTTTTATTTAACCAGTTATATACAGACCTGTCTGTATATAACAAATCACTGTTTCACATTTTTTTTGAAGGAGAACTACCATGACTCGTTTAACTGCCATCAACCCTGAAGTAGCAGAAGGAAAATCAAAAGCATTACTGGAGGGAGTGAAAGCCCAACTGGGAATGGCCCCCAACCTGATGCGGACAATGGCGCATTCCCCGGCCGTTTTGGATGCCTATCTCAAATTCAGCGGCACCTTAGCCGAAGGCGTCCTTTCAAAACAGCACCGAGAACAAATTTCGTTAACGGTCGGCGAGTTCAATCAGTGCGGCTACTGTCTGGCCGCTCATGCCACGCTTGGCAAAATGGTTGGTCTGGAGCCGGAACAGATACAGCAAAGTCGGATGGGCTCTGATGCAGATCCTTCCACCGATGCCCTGCTGAAATTCTCCCGCAAGATTCTGGAGAAACGAGGTTTTGTGTCTGACCAGGATCTACAGGACGTGCGCAACGCAGGTCACGATGCCCCAGAGATTGCCGAGGTCGTGGCGAATGTCGCGCTAAACATCTTCACCAACTACTTCAACCACATGGCGCAAACCGAAATCGACTTTCCTGAAGTCGAATCGCTTGACTCACACGCCGCTGCATGCTTTCAGGCAGAAGGATCCACCTGTTCTTGATCAACGGCAAACCGCCTCTCATTCGTCACGTGACGAATGAGAGGTTTCACAAAATGAATCGACACACATATTTCTAATTTGGAAGGGAGAATTCTTATGAATGATCGAAAGCAGCCATTTTTTCTCGGAAGTTTGATCATGATCACAGCCGCATTGACCAACTCGGCTTTGGCAGAACCAACAAATCCTCAGCAGGTACAACATCGGACCGTCAAAGTGAACGGTCTGGACATTTTCTATCGAGAAGCAGGTCCCCAGGATGCACCAACCGTGCTCCTGTTGCACGGCTTTCCGACCTCGTCGCACATGTTTCGCAATCTGATTCCAGAGCTGGCAGACAAATACCATGTGATTGCCCCTGACTATCCCGGTTTTGGAAACAGCAGTGCCCCGCCCGTCGATGAGTTTGATTATTCCTTTGCGAATCTGGCAAATGTAATGGAGCAATTCACCGAACAATTAAATCTAGAAAAATACTCTCTGTATCTGATGGACTATGGTGCTCCAGTTGGTTTTCGACTGGCGGTCAAGCACCCGGAACGCGTCGATACTCTCATCATTCAGAATGGGAATGCGTATGCTGAAGGTCTGGACAATCCGTTCTGGGAGCCGATCAAAGCCTACTGGAAGAATCCTGTTCCAGAACAGGGCAACAAACTGCGATCGCTGCTGACGCTGGGCGCCACCAAGTGGCAGTACACGCACGGCGTCCGTAATCCGAGTGTCATCAGTCCCGATACTTGGGGGCACGTGCAACCTCTGTTGGATCGTCCCGGCAATCAGGAAATCCAGCTGGCACTGTTTTTGAGTTACGGCAGTAATCCAGCCCTTTATCCCCAATGGCAGGAATATCTGCGGACGCATCAACCGCCGACGCTGATTGTCTGGGGAAAGAACGACCAAATCTTCCCGGCTGCGGGTGCGTATCCCTACAAGCGAGACCTCAATAACCTGGAATTCCACTTGCTGGATACCGGTCATTTTGCGATTGAAGAAGAGGGGCAGACCATTGCTCAACTAATGCGGAGCTTCCTCTGCCGACAGACAGACTAATCGAAGTGCCGTTTATGCGTCCGGGTCTTGTAGACGATTCTGCAAGGCTCGGCTTTTTCATTTCCAGATCACGCAAGTCAGGGAGCCTTGAGATGAATCAGTATGCGAGCGATATCGCTTTTACGCCGTCGGTCAAAGCGATTCAATCCAGCAAGGGGTCACGTTCGGTGTATGCGAAAGTCGAACAAGGCTATGGCTGGCAGACAGAAGTCACAACGGAACTGGAAGCCTTCCTGGCGGGAATGGATATGTTTTACCTGGGGACCGCCAATCAAGCCGGTCAACCCTATATTCAATACCGGGGCGGCAGTCCTGGATTTCTGAAAGTCGTCGATAAAAACACACTGGGATTTGCCGACTTTGGTGGTAATCAGCAATATATCACACTCGGAAACTTAGCAGAAAACCCCAAGGCGTTTCTGTTCCTGATGGATTATGTCAACAGCCGTCGCATCAAAATTTGGGGAACAGCGCGGGTGGAAGAAGCCAACCCTGATTTAATCAACCAGCTGCATGATCCAGAATATCCGGCGCGAGCCGAACGTGCGATTCTATTTTCGATCGAAGCCTGGGATATGAACTGCCCCCAGCATATTCATCGGCGTCTTCCCCAAAATGAAATACTGCCAGTCATTCATTCCTTGCAGGAAGAGAATCGACTGTTAAAAGAAAAAATGGCCAGGTTCGAGAAAGGCGTTGAACCTGGCCATTGAACAAAGCAGTCACCCTTTAAACTGCTTCCAGATGATCAGAAATCATCGTCGCTCCCATTATTAGAACCAGTGTTCGTTCCCACGCCGTTTTGTGGTGTTCCAGACAGTACGTCGTAACCTTTAGCTGTGTTGTCTGTCGCTGAGTTGTTCGAGAACGTGGCCGTATTGCCGCCACCAAAGAGATTCACCATGAAGCCATCGCCCGCGTTCTGCTGAGCACTGTTATCGCTAATCGAACCACCTATGATTGGTGCACTAAAATCATACCCGTTTTCGATATTTCCGATGGAGAGATTATTACTGAGAGTACCACTATTGAAGACATTGTCGAAGTCAAAACCGTCTTCCATGTTTCCTGACGCGGTGTTATTAACAATCGTACCGCCATCTATGTCTTCAAAGTCGAAGCCGTCGTCATCGTTTCCACTGGCCATGTTGAAGCTGATGACAGCCCCACTATTGACTGTGTCTCCAAACTTGATTCCATTCCCCCCGTTTTGATTCGCGATGTTCTGAGTAAAGGTCATATTTGATACATCGTCAGCAAAGTAGAAACCGTTGTATCGGTTCAGATTTGCTGTATTTCCAGAGAAGGTCCCGCCGGTGACGTCGTCATCAAAATAAAATCCGTCGTCATTTCTGAGAGCGACATTCCCAGAGAGAGTTCCCCCTGTGAACTCATCGAAGAAAGCAAAGCCGGCGTAAGCGTTATCCAATGCCTGGTTGCCGCTGAGCGTACCTCCGGACATCCCATCTAAATTGAATCCGAAATTTCCGTTGTGCTGAGCGATATTATTGGAGAACACGCCACCGGTGATGAAATCGTCAAAATAGTATCCATCTTCACCGTTGTATTGAGACCTATTTTGTGTAAATGTTCCCCCGTTAAATGTATCGAAATCAAATCCGTCATAGGTATTCTGCTCTGCGAGGTTGTTGCTGATCGTGCCGCCGTTGACCGTCACGAAATAGTATCCATATTCGTTACCACGAGAGATATTTCCCGTGATACTTCCCCCCGTTAAGTTTTCAATTTCCAAGCCATCGTTACCTGTTGGTAATCCATTGCCGGTGAAGGTGTTACCAGTGATACTACCGCTCGTAGCTCCGTCCAGATGCACGCCATCCTCAAACGCACTACTAACGGTATTGCAGGCAATCGTAATTCCGCTCAGGTTGTTACCATAGATACCGTTCTGTCCCCCGATGATTTCCATTCCAACGATGCTGGAATTGTCTGCCATTGTGAAGACATTGTTCGTGAAATCGTTTCCTTTGACGGTAGGCTGTGATCCATAATTAAAGCTGGCTACGGCTCCTGAATTACAGCCCACTACGTTCACGCTCTTGCCACCGCCGAGTGCCAGTTGACCGTTATTGAAGACAAAGCCGGAAGCAGTACTAATCGTTCCCGCGCTGCCGTCAAAAAGCACGACACTGTCAGCGCCGGCTGCGTTGAAGACCGCTTCTGCACTCGCCGTATTGGCGTCAATAATCGTAATGTCATTCAGCATCTGACCAGTCAATTGCAACTTGGCATGTTCTTCCGGCCCCTGTTCCTGATTCAGCACGATATCGAGATCACGCACAATCGGGTTGACCATTCGCCTCTGGAAACGACTCAGTTTCTGGCTGCTTCCATTTCCGGGCAGTGGAATACGTACCGTTAATAACCCCGTCCCTTGAGAGCCACGGACATCATCATGCTGGTACTGACCTGCCAGTACAACGCGGGAACCATTCCCCAGAAAGGGAAGATCGAACATTCGAAATTCCACACGAGCACGGGGACCTGTGATTTCTTTGAATCCTGGTGCAGAGTTGTCAAAATAATAGCCGCCAACATACCCACGCAATTCCGCGTCCACATTCAGGTTTTCAAACGTTTTCAACAGTCGTCCTACTTCAAAGTCGGTCCCCCAGTAAGCCCGCTCTTCACCAGCCCGCATCACAATGTTATTCCCGCTGAGATAGGCGGTATTCAACGAATCAACACGTTGCTGTTTCATGTTGGGGATGTAGCCATTGACCCGGAAATCCCATTCGACGCTCATCAACTCAACTCCAAAACTGCCCTGGCGAAAGATGTTGTCATACTGACTCCGGCGGACATCATAAAAGCCATACGCACCCGCAATCCATTGATCATCAATCATACGACGGTAGGCGAGTCCAAAGTTGCCTTCCGCTGACGAGTTGTCAAAGATGTTTCCCCGCAGATCGGCGAAGAACAGACTCTCTTCATCCTGAGACAGAGGAACAAACAACAGCCCCTGCCCTGTTTCATTCACTCCACCTGCCATTCCCGTGAAGTCGAAATAGGCACGGTAGAGGTAATCCTCTTCTTCGAACCATTCCGGGTCTTGGGCTGAGGATTGCGATGTGAGAAAAAAGCAAATAATACAACAGATCAAGAGGCGCAGTAGAGACTGAGAGCGCAGAAATCGGGCAAGCATGAAAACACGTCTGTTTCTATTTTGAGTTAGAAGACAAGAGAAGTTATTAACAATGCAGGCCACCCGTAACTTCGTCCAAATGGAGGGATTCCCTTCATGTCCTCTTCGCTGCTAACTATACACAGATACAAAAATGTCTAATTACAGATCCGATTAGTTAAAATGCGTGATATATCCGATGCATTAGTACCATCAGGAGTCGGAATTAGTTTGTTTCGGATCAGGTTTTCGATAAACAAACGCCAGTAGCAGCCCCGCCAGGGTGAATTGAATGGCCAGAAGAGTGAGACATATCGGGGTCAGCGAGCGATCGAAGTTCAATGTTGGCCGATTGCTCTTGTGCGGAATTCATACGTAGCTGGATACTTTCAAGCCACTTGACTCCGCCCAGCGACATAGAACGCTACGTTCTAGTTTATTCGGGAGGCGGTTCGCTTTGCCGCGTACCTCACAAATCTGGTTGGACTCCTTACTGACTTCAATTGTAATTGCCTTTTTGAAGCCGCCTTTGAGTTCAATTTCCATAGACCAGATCGAGCATTCACCACTGACACAGGAAGAGACATAGGTCGCCACACAATGATTCATCTGGCGTCCTTCCCTCTCCAGTTCGTGGCTGTTCAATAATTCCCGGATGATCCAACGTTTTCCTTTTTGATTTTCCTGGTCCTCATCCTGATGCTCATACTCAGGAATTTCACTCGCTTCCCATTCACAATCGGGAATCCGGTTTTTACTTTCCAACTCGCGGTGCCACTGAGCAATATCTCTCAAAAGAGACTGAAGAGTCCGCCCCTTGATGGAATAGTCCGGTACAGGAGGAGTCGCTTCTTCTAACAACCCCTCTTGGAAGAGACCATTTTCGTCATCCATGAGTACGCATCCATAACGCTGAAAGAGCAGATACTCAACAATGGGTCTGACGTGAACATAAGCCAACTGCGAACGCTGGGCCAACCAGTGAATGATAGCCGACCAGAATTTTTCTTTCGTGAAGTCTTCGGCAATGCTGGTCCGCAGCAAGGCTCGGGCAAGACGGGCATTTCCTCCCATTCCCAGAACCTGTCCCCAACGAAGGGCCTGTAGAAATGTAAGATCCTGTGGCGCCCGCATGAAATGGTGTGCCATTTTTTTCGTATAAGCAAGTGGCAGTGAGCAATGACGAATATTGTGTCCCAGCCCTATATCCAGATACCATCTTCTCCAAATTTTACAAATCGGCGCATAATTCATCAGCCAGACTGAATCAAAAAACAACGGCATCTGATATTTGACAAACAAATGTCTCAATAAAGAAGCGAACTGTCTCCGCGCGTTACTACCCGTAGGACGCCATTTTTCAATCGGGCGTATCCAGTATCGTGCTTCTTTAGCGATTAATACCAGCGCATCAAGATAGCGTCTCCCCTGATAATTTTCCCAGTCTGCATTCACAGGAGCATTATCAAAGAACTTTGCTTTGCAACAGTATAGATGAGATACCAGCTGTAGAAATGAGTTTCGAATCATTTCTGACCCGTTGATGACACTACTTTGATACCGATATCGTTCGCTGACTAATTTTAGCAAAGGATCTGAATATGATTTTTTATAGGCATTCTCGGAACAGGCTGCGGAAAGCTTATCCACAATGCTTCGCTTTTCCTGTTTTCTCTGCCAGAGATGACTGACGGCAACCGTTTCCCGGTAATGTAACAGTTCCCCTTTTCGTTGAGATCGTGTCTTACGGCTTTGATTATGAAAGCCGTTCTGTACGCACCATAGGCGATACTCCTCAACCGTCTCCAGGCCAAGGTGCTGAATATGATTGAGCAGTTCAGGGTCTGCTGCCTGCTTTGTAGACGTTCCTTTTTTGCGAGCCATGATGATCTGATGTTTTTAATAAAAGTGGAATAAGCGATTTGAACCAGTGTCTTCGTTTCAGAGTCGATCTGTACAACATCTCAAGCTTGTCCTTTCGGCATTAAAAGAGGGTTTGGGATTGAAAGAGGGTTTGAATTTGGAACTACGACACGCAGTCGCAACACAGGGTTCGGATGTAGTCAAAACAAACATCCGACTCTGACTTTTATTTGAATCGTTTTATTCTAGACAACGAACCTGTCTGCCTATTTCGTGTCTCTTTTCGCAAACCACTCTATTCTCTGTCAACGTGAGGTGTGCGATGCAATTCAACGAATTCGACGAAATACCGTTTTTTTGAAACGATGAGCAAACGCCGCAAAGGTTTTCCGTCGGAAACCCAGGTCAAGCGGGGTACGCGGATCGTGCATGGCGATAAGCTACTGGAAGAAAAGCTGGGCCGTAATGATTTGTGCCCCTGTGGTTTCGGCAAGCGATTCAAAAAGTGTTGCCTCAAACGGGGTTGCTTTTGACGGCGTCAACCGCGATCACTTTTTTCAGAGAATAAACAGCACACGCACAACGTTCTGAATCTGTGTGCTTTTTTCAGACATTGAGTTCTCATGTCGGTAGGGATCTGTCAGAATTGACGCAGATGTTCTGTGTCTCCTGACGCTGCTGAACCAGAAACATCCCCTTCACTTTTGTTAAAGCCCCTTTACTTTTATTAAAGAGAGTCCGGACTGATGGGCAGTTCCCACGATCAATTTGTAAAATATCCACGGACACCTCATCTGTTCGGCTCTACGGGGACCGCTGATGATAAACGACTCGGTGCGCAGGAATCGGAACGGTTCATTGCAGATCCGTCGTTAATCGTCGAAGAAAAAATCGATGGTACCAATGTAGGCCTTCATTTTTCCAGCAGCGGAGAACTGGTCCTGCAATGCCGCGGCCATCTGATTAATGAAGGCATGCATCCGCAGTACGATCTATTCAAACAATGGGCTGTCGTTAAACGCTCTATTCTGGAACAGATGCTGGAAGACCAGTTTATCCTGTTCGGCGAATGGGTCTATGCCCGGCATTCGATTCATTATCGAAGCCTGCCACATTATTTCTTTGAATTTGACATCTATGATAAAGTCCGGCAGATTTTCCTGAGTCTTCCACGTCGGCTTGAATTACTCTCGGGCACCGGCATTGAAACGGTTCCTGTAATCCACACCGGCACAATTACAAGGAAAGAACTGGAACCGCTGATTGGCGAATCCGCTTTTGAAAGTACATTTGAAAACCCGATGACGAATACAACAGACAACCTGATGGAAGGCGTGTATTTGAGAACGGAAACAGAAGAATCGGTAACCGGCAGAGCCAAGTATGTCCGTCCGGAATTTGTAGAGAAAATCAAACAGAGCAGCCACTGGCAGCATCAGGCGATGGTGCCGAACCTGCTCTCTAAACAGGCAGATATCTGGTCATGAACTGGGACACCCTTTCACAATCGAGCCTAGAAGAAATCCTGAACTGGGCCGGCAATCAACCCTGGTGCCAGGCGATGGCCCAGTGCGCGCAGGATGCAGACTGGCATGCGGAAGGGGATGTCTGGACTCATACGCAAATGGTCTGTCGCCAGTTGACGGAATTAAACGAGTGGTCTAATTTGGCACCTCAGGAACAAATAGTTCTAATCTTTACGGCACTGCTACACGATGCCGCAAAACCGCTGACGTCACAGACCGATCCCAAAACTGGTCGCATACGCTCCCCCAAACATGCCGTGAAAGGAGAACACCTGACACGAAGCATCCTCCGTGAATTGGACTGTAACCTGGAAACCCGCGAAACCATCTGCCGACTGGTACGGTTTCATGGCCGTCCTGCGTTTCTGCTGGAAAAGTCGAAGCCGGAACACGAAGTCGTTTCGCTTTCGTGGCTGGTAAATCATCGTCTGCTGTACTTGTTCGCGCTCGCTGATACCCGTGGACGCACGACCGATTCGATGAGTCGGCCTGAAGAACACCTTCGCTTCTGGAAAATGATCGCAGAAGAACTCAATTGTTTCGACCAGCCCTACCCTTTCTCCAACGATCAAGCCCGGTTCTTGTTCTACCGCTGTGCCGAACCCAACCTGCATTACGTTCCCCATGAAGACTATACCTGCACGGTCACCATACTGTCGGGATTGCCCGGTAGTGGGAAAGATACCTGGCTGGCGAAGCACCGCCCTGATCTTCCGGTAGTTTCCCTGGATGAGGTCCGCGCTGAACTGGAAATTCATCCTACAGAGAATCAGGGAGAAGTCGCGCAAGTGGCTCAGGAACGCTGCCGGCAATTCTTGCGTGCGAAGACATCGTTCGCTTATAACGCCACCAACCTCTCACGACAGACACGCCAACGCTGGATTAATCTATTTTCCGACTACGGTGCCCGCATCGAAATTGTCTATCTAGAACCGCCGCTGAAAACGATAGTTCAACAGAACCAGCAACGAACGAAATCGGTGCCGGAAAAGGTGATCCATCAACTCGCGCAAAGATGCGAACCTCCCACCATCACGGAAGCTCATTCTTTGACTCTGACTGAATATTAAGAAACGAATACAATGAATAAACGAGTGCACTACCATCCGAATCTGATCTATTCTGAGGGGACACAGATCGTCACCGTGAAAGAGATCATCGGCCCCAATGGTCGCACGCTGCATCCCCGCGGTGCGGTGGGAGTCATTGTACGGTCGCCGCGCGATCTAGATCATTCCTATCGAGTGAAGTTTCCGGATGGCGTCGAAGAAGCACTGAAGGCGGATGAACTGACGTTGTTAGCCAGCTTCAAAGAGGGTGAAATCGGCAACTGCGAGATCAACGCCCATCGCAGTGATCTGTTTGAACGCGTGATTTTCAAGTGCATCATCGGCTCCCGGGCCTTTGGACTGGAAGATGATCAATCCGACACCGATTATCGCGGCGTTTATCTGCCACCGGCTGATTTACAATGGTCGCTGTATGGCGTTCCGGAACAACTGGATTGTCATGAGACTCAGGAAACCTACTGGGAACTGCAGAAGTTTCTAGTGCTGGCGCTGAAGGCGAACCCGAACGTGCTGGAATGTCTCTACACTCCACTGATTGAGAAGGTTACCCCCCTCGGTCAGGAACTGCTCGACATGCGGGAAATCTTTCTGACGCGAATTGTCTATCAGACGTATAACGGCTACGTGATGTCGCAGTTCAAGAAGATGCAGACCGACATTAAAAATCAGGGAAAGGTCAAATGGAAACATGTGATGCACTTGATTCGGCTACTGATTTCAGGGGTAACGCTGCTGCGCGAAGGTTACGTGGTTGTCGACGCAGGTCCTTACCGGGAACAATTACTGGCGATCAAACGGGGGGATGTCCCCTGGGGTGAAACCGAAAAATGGCGGAAAAGTCTGCATCAAGAGTTTGAGCAAGCGTTGGCAGAAACCAAACTGCCCGACAGACCCGATTATGAAAAAGCGAACGCGTATTTAATCAAAGCACGCCAACTGGCGACACGGGAAGAACTGCCATGAACATTGATCCCCGATTACAGAACCAAGTCGAACAACATCCGTTTCCGCTGCTGTTTGCTACGATCAGCGGTTCGCATCTTTACGGCTTCCCTTCTCCTGATTCCGACTACGATCTGCGAGGCGTGCATCTACTGCCTCTGGAAACCATTATCGGTTTGAAAGGGGGACAGGAAACGGTAGAGAGTACGCGCATCGTCGAAGGGCTGGAAATTGATCTGGTGACGCATGATGTCGGTAAGTTTTTTCAGTTGATGCTTAAGAAGAACGGTTATGTGCTGGAGCAACTCCTTTCGCCTCTGGTTGTGTATGCGACACCCGAGTACGAAGAGTTAAAGGCATTGGCTGCCGGGTGTGTAACGAAATATCACGCGTATCACTACCTGGGTTTCGCGGCGACGCAGTGGAAACTGTTCCAGAAAGAAGATCCGCCCCGGGTCAAGCCGCTGCTGTATGTGTATCGGGTTCTGTTGACGGGCCTGCAACTGATGCGAACTGGTGAAGTCGAACCGAATCTGATTACGTTAAACGAATCGGCTAGCCTGTCCTACATTCCGGAGTTGATTGAACGCAAGCTGCACGGAGCAGAGCAATCAACCCTGGATGCCGCCGACATGGATTTTCACGAACGCGAATATCAGCGGCTTGTGAGTGAACTGGAACAGGCGATGGAGACGACCAGCCTACCTGAGAAGCCTCGCGCTACTGAAGCGTTGAATGAGCTGCTGGTACGAATTCGGCTGGCAAGCATCAATGATTGATCTGGATAACGTCATCATTGACTTTCTGAGAACGGGAAAGCTGGGACGACTTGAGCTCGGAATGAGCCGTTCGCAGGTGATTGAAGCGATTGAATTTCCTGACGACGAGGGGTACCATCGCGGAACAGATCCACAAAACAACTGTGTTCTGCTTTATGGCGAATTGGATAAAGTCAATCTTCAATTAGCAATCCATCAGGGTAAGCTGACTGGTATCTGGTTGTATTTTAATGGCAGTGATAATCTCTCTTCTCTTCCGAATTGGATGACATTGAAATCATGGCCATTAAAAGGAACTTCTTCCATCAATCATTTTTTTGCAATCGCCGCACAATCTGGATTGGCCTGGCGGCTGAATCACTCGTTGACTAATGAAGACCAGACAACTCTCCTGGTCTCTCTAACGAATCTTAAACTGATCTGGAATTTCGATCCCAACTCCCTGTATGCCATCATGTTGCCTGGACAGCGATAGAATACAGTGAAGGTTTAATTGTGAATGATCGTGATTCTATTTTGTGAAATTAATATGAATTCTGATTTTCGAGACACAATTTTGAGAACGGAAGACTTTCTATGAGTACAATCACCTAAACCGGAACAAGATTAGACCAACGTGGACTGAGGCAGGATTCAAACCTATGAAAAATTTCCGATTCTGCTTACGCGCTGCGTGTTATTGCATTTGTAGTTTGGCAGTGATATCAAATCCAGCCACCGCCGAGCCAGACAAAGAGGGCCAAGCCAAGGTGCAATACGGCTTAAAGTTTGACGGCAAGGACAGCTATGTCACTCTGCCGCACGTCAATTTTACTGAATGGAACACGTTTACGATCGAAGCCTGGGTCAAGGACTGGCGCGGGAGAATCTGCTGCGAGGGAATTCAGGGGGATCCACAAAACAGTATTTGGATCTCGATTCGTGCGAACAGACACTCGACCGGCTGGGAAAGCAACAACGGAAAAAATTACTCCGCCCCCGTTGATCCCAATTCCGAAGCAGGCTGGGACCACGTGGCCATGGTGTATGATGGAAACGAACAGGCATTTTACCTCAACGGCAAACTTGTCCACAAGATGACCGCACCGAAACCGGGCCCCTTTGATCCTGAACGTAAACTCTTTCTGGGCGCTCAACAAAAATGGAGAGAGACACAAACCAAACCAGCCGGTCTGTTTGGTAAAGGGACCATGCGCATGTTTCAGATCTCCAAAGTCGCCCGGTATACCAAAGAGTTTGATCCGGCTGAATCAAACAAAGCAGACAAAAATACAATCGTCTTATTTGATTTTCTGAAACCGGACCAAACCAGACTACTTGATAGTTCCCACAACAAACAACACGGAACCATCCACAGTGCCCAATGGGTTACTGTGCAGACGGATTAGACTTGGTGTCTGTTTCGGAAGCCTGACACGCATCCAACGTCACCATTTCGGGGCCGCAGCAGCCTGACTGAGCGTAAAGCTCGTCTTTCGCATCAGACTCTAAAACCACGAAGACTTCCCATTTGTGACCATCCGGATCGACGGCCCAGACCTTGTCCTGCACAGCGTAACAACAGGTGGTCGCTTCCTCGGTGATCGTTTCGATACCAGCCGCTTTGAAGCGATCCATGGCAGAGTGTACTTCTTCCACCGACTTGACCTGAATCCCGAAGTGAGCGGATCCGCCTTCAACGGTCACGTCGTCGTCCACTTCATTGAGGGTCAGATTAACAGAAGGATCGACGGGTTCGAACTTAGCGTAGCGGGGACGTTCCTTGCTCGGCGAAACGCCCAGCAGAATTTCATAGAACTGCTTTGACTGATCCAGCTTGGAAACGGTGAGTGCCACGTGCAGGCGAAACTGACCGGGAAAATCAACTGCGGATTTCTGATTCGCGGATTCCTGATTCATTGAATGCTCCTTATGATTAACAATTTGGTTTTAAGCCGATTCATCTGCTAAAAACGTGTTTATTTTTGTTTTAATTTCATCGCGTACACGGCGGAAGGTTTTCATCTTTTCATCATCAGATCCGGTGGCATCAGCGGGATCATCAAAGGGCCAGTGAAATGTTTGCGTGGCACCGGTGAAGACAGGGCATGATTCTTTCGCATTGTCACAGACCGTGACAACCAGATCAAATTCCTGATCGGTAAATTGATCCAGTGACTTACTGGTGTTCTCTGACAGATCGATGTCCAGCTCACGCATTGCTTCGATGGCCAGTGGATGCACGTAACCCGAAGGCTTCGATCCCGCCGACTCTGACTCCCATTCCCCAGCGCCCAGTGTTTCCCACAGTTCTTCAGCCATCTGCGAGCGGCAGGAATTTCCGGTACATAAGATTAACACACGTTTCATTTTCTTGTTTTCCTTTGATTATAAAAGTTCATCACTGACTGTCTCTGTCTTTTGTTCTCCGGCAGATTCGACAAGTGTCTCGTGTGGAAACCAGTTCTGAGTTCTGAGGCAAAACTTAACCAGCAGCAACATCAGCGGGACTTCAATCAGCACCCCGACGACCGTAGCAAGCGCGGCTCCCGAAGAGAGCCCATACAACATTGTTGCAGTAGCGATAGCGACTTCAAAGTGATTCGAGGCACCGATCATGGCTGCCGGAGCGGCATTCTCATACGTTAATCCGAGTGCCCTCGAAAGTAAATATCCTAATGCAAAGATCACTACCGTCTGAATCAACAAAGGAATGGCGATCCAGAGAATCGTTAAGGGGTTGTTGAGAATCGTCTCGCCTTTGAATGAAAACAGCAAAACTAGCGTGACCAGCAAAGCCGTAATTGTAACTGGCGTCAACACGTGCAGAAATTTTTCTCGAAACCACGATTCTCCTTTACTGGCGATCAGCCACTTACGCGAGAGGTACCCCGCGACCAGAGGCAGAGCCACGTAAACGCCGATCGAAAGTAACAACGCCTGCCAGGGAACCGGTAATTTACCAACGCCGAGCAGGAATCCTCCCAGGAAGCCATAGAGCACTAGCATGATCAACGAGTTGATGGCAACCATCACCAGCGTGTGTCCGTCGTTTCCTTTGGCGAGAAATCCCCAGACCAGTACCATCGCGGTACAAGGTGCGATTCCCAGCAGAATGCAGCCCGCCAGATAACTTCTCCACAGCGGAACTTCGAGCATCTTCACGCCTTCAACCAGCACGACTTTGCCAGATCCGTATTCGGCTCCTACCGCAAGGTCTGCACCGAAGGGCATTTTGACGTAGTCGACCGCGTCCGGTCCGATGAATGTGAGGAATAGAGTTCCCAGAAAGAAACTGGCAATCGCATACATCGTGAACGGTTTGATCGCCCAGTTAATGAACAGCGTTAATCCCACCGGACGCACTGCCTTACCTGCTTTCAAAACCTCTCCGAAATCAATTTTCACCATGATGGGATACATCATGAAGAAGAGACAGACAGCAATCGGAATCGAAATCACGGGCGCATCATTGACATAGATTGCCATGCCGTCGAGTGACTGAGCAAACCCCGGCGCAACTTTCCCCAGAACAATTCCGGCAACGATGCACAAAGCCACCCACAGCGAGAGGTAACGTTCAAAGAAACTGATTCCCTGATTCGTACCAGCAGAACAGCCCTTGTCTACAGTCATATTCACGATTCCTAATATTGTCTGTCTGAATTAAAGTTTCTCACACTGCAGTTGAACCGCAGAGTTGAATCGTTTCCATCGAGCGGCATTAAATGGCGAAATTGCCATACGACCATATTTGTGACAAAAATTTTACTTGAGGGACTTCTGTCGCCCCTTCAGATCTGACAGCAGAACAGTTTCCATACACGAAAAGAACCCATCGAGACAACCACAGGTAACCCGATAATAACTGAGCGCCCCTTCCTTACGAACATCGACCAGTCCCACCTCTTTCAGAATGGCGAGATGCTTCGAAACGGTCGATTGATCTGCACCGACCTGATCGGTCAAATCGCCAACGCACATCTCCTGCTTCTGGAGCAGGTCCAGCATCAGCAGCCGACTCGGATGCGCCATCGCTTTGGCGATCTTCGCACGGGCTTCATATTGTTTGCGTGTTTTCTCTTTCATGGTCATACCGCCATATTACCATATCCTTTTTTTCTGTCAACCGTCTGAATTTAAATTGGCTACCTACAGAAGAAAAATGGGAGTACAACCTCGTCCCCCTCAACCAGCCTAGAGTCAATTATCTATAACATATTATTTTTTATAGACTTACAACTTATTATCAACCATCAACAACAAATTCCTCTCTTTGAAACCAGCCCTTTTGTGGACATTGACATCCAATTTAGCGTCGCTATACTACACAATTACGGACCCTTTGATCCTGTTATAAAAATGTGGAATTGATACCCGTATTCAATCTGACAAAAGGAAATTAAAGTAATGTTAAAAATTGTGACAGCGCTCGGCACAGCAGCTCTTGTTCTGACATTGGCTATCAGTAATTTTGTTACTGCTGAGACGCCGCAGGAAGGTGAACAGGCCGGCCCTTCAAAGGCGGCACTTAAGCGAACCCGTAAAACAGTGAGGATGCTGGATGATATTTACAAGTCGTCCATTGTGCTCATCACCGACAAATATGTGAACGATGAAAACGACTATCCGGCCGGCAGCGCATTCGTGGCTCTTTTTAAATCCATGGATAAAAAGGGATACCATAAAGTCCGCTTGATCGACTTGACTGGCGAGCCTTATGAAGCAGAAAACGTCGCCAATGATGAGTTTGAAAAACAGGGAGCAAAGCAGTTAATCGCCGGCAAAGCCCTCGTTGAACAGATCATTGAAAAAGACGGTAAATCCTATCTCCGCACAATGACCCCGATTCCCGTTGTCATGCAGAAGTGCGTGATGTGCCATCCGCATTATGCAAACGCGAAAAAAGGAGCCGCCATCGGGGCCATGAGTTATACTCTGCCCATCGAGTAGATGGCGTTTGAATCGTTCTATAATAACTCCCCTATCATGAAGATGGAGAACTGGCTGTCGTGAAAAAACTCTGGATTGGTTTCACCTGTGTCATGGTATTCTCATTTCTGGTTCTCGGGTGGATCGGGACGCGCATCTACCAGGAGATGCCACCGATTCCCGAGCAGGTTGTGACGACCGACAGCCAGACTGTCATCGCCGCAAACGACATTTCTGCCGGCCAGAATGCCTGGCAGACACTGGGGGGAATGGAAGTTGGTTCTATCTGGGGGCATGGCAGCTATGTTGCTCCTGACTGGACAGCAGACTGGTTACATCGGGAAGCGGTCTTCATTCTCGAAGACTGGTCCCATGCCGATTTTAAACAGGAATTCAAAGATCTTAACGAAGAACAGCAGGCCCAACTGACGGCCCGCTTAACAAAATTGATGCGAACGAATACCTATGATCTGGAGACCGGCACGGTCACCGTTGATCCGGTACGTGCTAGAGCATTTGCTTCGAACCTCGCTCACTACTCAGAGGTGTTCTCAGAAGGAAACTCGGATTACGCCATTCCCGCAGGCGCAGTAACCGACCCGGATCGCCTGCACAAGTTATCTGCCTTCTTCTTCTGGACCTCATGGGCGGCGTCTACAAATCGTCCTGATGACGTGACCAGCTTCACAAATAACTGGCCTCACGAAACCCTGGTTGGAAATCGCCCGACTGGTGATAACATCGTCTGGACCGGAGTGAGTATCATCATGCTGCTGGCGGGGATTTCCGCGATGGCCTGGTGGTACGCTTCGAAACGAGGCGAAGACGAGGAGGATCTGACGATACCGGAATCCGATCCGCTGGCACTCTGGGAGGCGACTCCGTCACAACGGGCCACGATTAAATACTTCTGGATCGTGTCGGCGCTGATTCTCGTGCAAATGGCACTGGGCGTAATCACTGCGCACTACGGCGTCGAAGGAGATGGATTTTACGGTTTCCCACTCTCCGAATGGCTGCCTTACAGTGTGACTCGAACCTGGCACATTCAGATCGGTCTGTTCTGGATCGCGACGGCGTGGCTGGCGGCGGGATTATTTATCGGGCCACTAGTGAGTAATCATGAACCGAAGTGGCAACGGTTTGGTGTGAACGTCTTATTTGGCGCGTTGCTGATTGTGGTCGTCGGTTCGCTTGCTGGCGAATGGTTGAGTATTCAAAATAAAATGACGGACACGGTTTCGTTTTACTTCGGGCATCAGGGTTATGAATATGTCGATCTGGGCCGGGTGTGGCAGATCGGTCTGATGGTCGGCCTGTTGTTGTGGCTGGTCTTGATGATCCGCGTGTTGCTTCCCGCTTTGCGACAGACGGGGCAGCAAAGACACTTGGTTGCACTGCTGGCCGTTGCTTCGGGCGCCATCGCGTTGTTCTACGGAGCCGGTCTGACGTGGGGGCAGCATTCCCATTTAACGATGGTGGAATACTGGCGCTGGTGGGTGGTCCATTTGTGGGTCGAAGGATTCTTCGAGGTCTTCGCCACGACGGTCATCGCTTTCACATTCATGCGTCTCAATCTAATACGCCCCAAGGTTGCGGCAGGCGCGGCACTGCTCTCGGCGACGATCTTCCTGTCAGGCGGAATCATCGGCACCTGTCACCATCTGTATTTCTCGGGCACGCCGACTGTGGCGCTGGTCTGGGGATCAGTCTTTAGTGCACTGGAAGTGGTACCTCTAGTCCTGGTGGGATTTGATGCCACGGAAGACCTGCGGCGATCGAGATCGTCACAATGGGTCCAGAAATATAAGTGGCCGATCTACTTCTTCATCTCGGTTGCTTTCTGGAACATGATCGGTGCGGGTTTGTTTGGATTCATGATTAACCCTCCGATCGCCCTGTATTATATGCAGGGACTTAACACCACGCCACTCCATGGTCACGCTGCGTTGTTCGGCGTGTACGGGATGCTGGGAATTGGATTGATGCTGCTCTGTCTGCGTGTGCTGATTCCCGGCAAGGAATGGAAAGAGGGAATGCTGCGATTCTCATTCTGGTCATTGAACATCGGATTGATGGCGATGTGTATGTTAAGCCTGTTGCCGGTGGGACTCTTGCAGACAAAGGCTTCCGTTGAACATGGTTACTGGTTTGCCCGCAGCAGTGAATTCATGCAGAGTGATCTGATGCAGACGTTGCGCTGGATGCGTGTGCCCGGCGATACGATCTTCTTTCTGGGTGCAGTTGCGCTGGTGATCTTCATCGCCGGACTGAAAACCGGTCATTCTTTCCGGAAGACAGAGTAAATTACCCGTTTGATAGCAGGTCCGTCAGGAATTTTTTCAAGAGGGGAACATGACTGCGTTCCGGATTCTTGACGGCCGTCAGCAGGGTAATGGTCGGCTGATTTAGAGATCCGACTGTCTGTTCGATTTCAGAGCGGTGTTCTTCCAGTTCGTGCTGGTATCGGTTGACGAATTCTTCGTAGTCAGTTGAGTCAGCATGGAACCACTTGCGCAATTCAGTTGAAGGTGCGAACTCTTTCAGCCACAGGTCGACTTTGGCGACTGCTTTCGACATGCCACGAGGCCAGAGCCGATCGACGAGAACCCGGTAACCATCTTCAGGATCTGGATCTTCATAAATACGTTTGATGCGGAGCTCTGTCGACATGGATCTACCTCTGGGGCAATCGTCTACACGTCAGGCACTTCCAGACGGCAGCAGCCGAAGTCGAGATGTTGCTTGCCGGCCTTGCTGACGGCTGAGACTTCCGGATGCAAATTGTAGACCACAAAGCGGCCTTCTTTGCGTTTGATGACCAGACCTGCGTGATATAAAATGCCGAGGTGGTGCGAGATATTGACGACTTCTTCTTCGAGATCTTCGGCGATGAGACTCACTGTCCGCTCGCCATCTCTCAACAGATCAATGATGCGGAGCCGAATCGGCTCACCCAGCGCTTTTAACTTCTCTGCACACAAGTCGGATTGGAGCCGATCTTTCGACATAACTATACCATCGCCACAAAATAGAGAGTCTTCCCCTGTTCCATCGACCTGACAGATTGACTCCGCAATCAGCCTGTGCGGGGAATTCGGACCTTATTGTAGCAAATAATTCATAGAGCGACAGCTTCAGATATTTTCCGAGGAGAGTTTATTGAACATTTCTGCTCTCACCCACTGATGGTGGTAAACTCGTCGCATCACGCTATGAAATGAAAGCCCCCGAAATTGAGACTTTTCCTCAAACCACTTAATTCCCAGACCACTCAACAGGAGCAGGAAACCGGACTCGTCGCAGATTTGAGCCGATGATCTTTGTCGCTGGCCTTGCCACAACAGGTCCATCAAAATCGAAGCATGTCAGCGATCATTGATTCATCAGATCGAAGTCATATTTGTTTTCGCCCGTTTTAACTTCTGCCTTCAATTCTGATTTTGAGTTGTATTTTGCCGGGATCAATTCCTGTCCGGCGACTTCACCTTCCGGCTTGATAATCTTCACAACATACTTGCCCGCCGGGGCACCTGACTCGTCCTGTTTGGATTTCAACTCATACTGCCCTTCGGCATCTGTCAGACCGTGTGAGGAAGCACCGGTATTAACTTCCTCAAAAATGATGATGGCCCCGTCGAGTGCTTCGCCATTGAGCGTCACCTTGCCTGTGACTTTTTCCAAAGGAACGCTTGAGCCACTCGAACTGCAGGAACTCAGCCCCACACAAAGTACTAACAGAGAGAAAGAGATCAGCCGATTTAATTGATGCATTCTTGAAGTTCCTCATCGTTGTAGAGAGTTCCGGGAGGAGCTCCCGGAAGAATTTCGAGCAGAGATCAGTCATCGCAGAGTAGCGAGCCACGAAATCCGCGACGATTTCGTGGGATATGTTCTAGTCGGTGTCCAGGTTTATCGTAGCGTCTCCAAGGCCTTTCGGATCGATAAAAACAACATGAGCGGCGTTAAGGTTACACGGAATGCGTTCTAATATTCACCAATGACTTCGCCGCCTTTGATGGTCACCAGATTTTTCAAAGTATTGAGGTCCAGATTTTCGCTGAGAAATTTCACACTGCCGTCTCCGCGCAATGCGTGAGCGCCTCCGACATGTAAACTACCTGCACCAAATGCGTAAACATACTTCGAAGCAGGATAGCCATTGATACCGTAGTTTCCATAACTGGGGGTAATCCAGTTCGTATGATTGTATTGACTCCAAAAAGGTCCGTAGTCATTACTCGATTTCTGGATCGGCGTCTCCAGCATGATAATACAATTACTGGAGCCATCTGTAATATCTCTAAATCTCGCTGCACCATTGTGGCCCCAGGCTGATTTCCTGGCATTCGCATTGGGATCACTGGCAACGACATAGGTTCCGGTATAAGTTGTATTGATCCTATTCTCGATGGTATTCGAGACGATTCCATAACTGACACGATGATTTTTGTTGCAGGCATAATGTCCGGTGCCCGACTTTGTGTAAGGATCCTTTGTCTGATCGGTCATGCCTGGATCAGAAGGACAGCGAAACACAATGATCATGTGGTCGGTCGCCGAGATCTGCGAACCTCCCCCCCCTTTGCCGTCGACGTCGCAGACACCTGTCGCTGCTTCAAAATTAATCGAATTGTAGATATTGGCTTGATCGAGAAACGGGAGGATCATCATATACATCGTATGATTGCGCACGAGGTTCGTACCGACCCAGTTCCCGGAATTGATTGCGCCAGCGTTGATATCGCCGGGTGGAAAAATAGAATGTGAGTCATGATAGTTGTGGATTGCCAGCCCAATCTGCTTGAGATTATTCTTGCAAGTTGAACGGCGGGCTGCTTCCCGTGCCTGTTGAACGGCGGGAAGTAAAAGCGCAATCAGGATGGCAATGATCGAAATCACGACCAGCAACTCAATCAAGGTAAAACCGCGCGAGTGACTTTTATTCATCGGACACCTTCGCATTCACAAGAGAGGAAACAGAAACAATAGTTGAAAAACATACGATTAGTCTGTCTCAGCCTCACCCTCAGATAAATTATGTTCGGGCAAACTGAAATGGAATACATGCGGCGCGCTGTATATGAACTGTTCATTTACTCTATACAAAGTCTTAACAGAATTCAACTATTTTCTATTCTTTATTAATTAAGACAAGGCGTCATTCCCTGACTAATGCCATGCAACTTTTGACACCTACATTATTTATTAAATATTCTTACCAGTCAAACACACTCCTCTTAAAATGCGGAACCACTCTCTATAAATCACTCAAAATCGACTGGTACCTCTGAAACAGAGCCTTGCTGTAATTCAGAACTTCAATTAGAACATTTCCACTATCATCAGAACTACCGAGAGACCAAGTCATGAACACCCCGAATTTCACCCCCGGTCCCACGCCGGATTCCGTCAAAGCCGCCGATGGCACGATACACACGGTTCCCTCGGGCTGGGCTCTATTGCCTCCCGGTGATGCTGGTTTGACGCGGCGGGTGAAAGCGGCCGGTGAATCCTGGGTTGTGCAGGAGAAAAAGGGACGGCGGACATTTTCGAAAGGGGTCTGGGCGCCAGCGGAGACGATTGAACGCATTCGCACAGAACTTGATGCCGAGCGTTCGACGGACGCGTATGCGAAAAAACAAGCGGCAGCAGCTCAGCGCCGCGAAAAAGTTCAGGCGGAATACGTGGATGATTTTTTGGGTTCCGTGCTGGCGTTTCTGGATTTTCACCCCGCACATGCAGAGTTAGCAAAACAGATGGCCCGCGCGATCACCATACATGCGACGCCGGTCGGCAGCGGGACGGTGGCCCGTACGAAACGAATTCCGGTCGAACAACGGGCGGAAGCAGCCGTGATTGCCTGGATGCGGCATCAGACGACCGCCTATGATGAAATGACCATTCCACGCGTGAAGGGGAAACGGCGGGAAGTGCGGCGGATGCTGGCTCGGCGTTCGAAGGAACTGCTGAACTGTTACCGCAGTCCGTCTGCTCCCTCGTCTAATTGTCCCCTGCAACGTGCCCTTGCACTGATGGAAGGCAATGGTTTACAGTGAAGGGAGTCAGGCCACTCTTTCTGTGCAGATAACGCATTTGAGACAAACTGCCGGTAAGCTGTGAACTTTTTCGGGTCTAGCAAGGGGAGCAGTGAAGATGAGTCACAAACAACTGATCGAGACAGCTTATGCGATGGTGGCGGACGACAAAGGGCTGCTGGCAATGGATGAGAGCACGCCTACCTGCCACAAACGCTTCGCGAAACTCGGAATTCCAGAGACCGAAGAGTATCGACGAAACTATCGGGAGTTGGTCGTCACCACGCCTGGACTGAATGAATCGATCAGCGGCGCGATTCTGTTTGATGAAACGATTCGCCAGCAGACCGAAGATGGCACCCCTTTCGTTCAGATTCTGACTGAGGCAGGCATCATTCCCGGAATCAAAGTCGACAAGAGTACGAAACCATTGGCCGGCCATCCGGGTGAAAAAATCACGGAAGGGCTGGACGGCTTGCGGGAGCGGCTGGAGGAATACGTGCAATTGGGGGCTCGGTTTGCGAAGTGGCGAGCGGTCATTACCATTGGCGACGGGATTCCGAGTCAAGGCTGTCTTGAAGCGAACGCGCATCTGTTAGCACGATATGCCGCGCTCTGCCAGGAAGCAGGTCTGGTCCCGATTGTCGAGCCGGAAGTGCTGATGGATGGCGCACATTCTTTACAACGCTGTTACGATGTCACCACGCAAACACTGCGGATGGTCTTCGCACAGTTGGCTACTCAACGAGTATTGCTGGAAGGAATGATCCTGAAGCCAAATATGGTCGTTCCTGGTTTAGAATGCCCCAAGCAGAACTCGGCCGATGAAGTCGCTGATGCGACGATCACCTGTTTCCGTCGCACCGTTCCTGCCGCAGTGCCTGGTATCGCTTTCTTGTCAGGGGGACAATCGAGTGAACTCGCTTCGGAACGATTGAATGCGATGAATGTGAAATATAAATCACGTGCTCCCTGGGCGCTGGCCTTTTCTTTTGCACGGGCAATCCAGCAACCCGGCATGGGAATCTGGGCTGGTGATCCTGCGAATGTAGAAGCAGCACAGAAATCACTCGCACATCGGGCAAAATGCAATCGAGATGCTCGCCGGGGCGAATATAGTGCGGCGATGGAAGAGGCTTCGGTCTAGCCAATTACAAGGAATGTCATCAAGGAGATCAACTGCAGTGAAGCCAGGTCGATATCGTCATTATAAAGGCAAAGACTATCTCGTCATCGAGGTTGCGCGTCACAGTGAAACTGAAGAAGAAATGGTCGTTTATCGGCAGGACTATGGCGAATGCAGCCTGTGGGTACGGCCGAAGGAAATGTTTCAGGAGACGGTTGAAGTCGATGGACAGCAGGTGCCTCGCTTTCAGTTTGTGAGTCCGGAATAAGGAACACTGCGCTGCGTTAACCCCGCCTATTCGTCCTCTGCTTCTGCCCAGATTCGCACGGCACCATCGGGATCAACGTGCACGTGAATGACGCTCGGGTGACAGCAAACGGGACAGTCCTCCACATACTCCTGTTCGGTGCCTTCCGTCAGATCAACGGGAATGACGATTTCTTCGCCACAGGCGTCACAGAGATAGCTGGCTTCATCCTGCATTGGTTTGTCTCCCTTAACGCGATTCTTATATAATACTGTATTTGTCGGTTTCGCTGTCTCGCTAATGGTTGAGCTATTGAAGGTTGCGCTGCATGAAAGTAAACCGCTCTCAGCCTTTCATTCTACCAATTTTAATCTGATGCAGGTAGAATTTTTAATCAGCGCATATAGAATCTGCCTCAATTCAGTCGAAACACAGTTCACTCATCTTCAACCAAGAGAGACACAATGATTCTGCGGGTCATGCAAATATTCATTCCAGAGAGCAACCATGAAAAACTAGAGGAACTTCTGGAAGGGCGCGAAATTCTCGGTCGTTGGCGAGACACGGACGCGGATCAACTGGTACTGCACCTGCTGGTTCCTGCCGAGGAAACGGAACCGATTATGGATCGGTTTGAACAGGAATACGCAGACACGAAAGGGTTTCATGTGCTTCTGTTTCCGGTGGAAGCGGTGCTGCCGCGTGTGATACCGGAACCTGAAGAAGATGCAGCACAGGAATCAGATCCATCAGAAGAAAAACGCTACGGTAAGCAGCGGATCAGCCGCGAGGAACTCTACTCGAATGTCAACGAGGGACTGGGTGTCACGCGTGTGTTTATGGGGTTGGCAGCACTTTCCGTTGTTGTGGCTGCAGTCGGACTACTGCGGGATGATGTGGCGGTGATTATTGGCGCGATGGTGATTGCCCCCCTGTTGGGACCAAATGTGGCGATGTCACTGGCGACGACCCTGGGCGATTTTGATCTGCTCCGCCGCGCATTGATCACCAACATCGCCGGTTCCTCGGCTGCTTTCGGCTTAGCCATCTGTGGCGGATTGCTATTCATAGTCGACCCGGAGATTCCCTCAATCGCTTCTCGGACCCAAGTTGATATCGGTGATATCCTGCTGGCATTGGCCGCCGGTTGTGCAGGGACACTGGCATTCACTCAAGGTCTCTCTGGTGCCGTGATCGGCGTGATGGTGGCGGTCGCTCTTGTGCCGCCGCTGGTGACGTGCGGCATGCTGCTGGGAAACGGTTCTTTTGCGTTGGCGAGTGGTGCGTTTCTGCTGACGATTACGAACGTGATCTGCATTAACCTGGCCGGAGTGGCGACGTTTCTGTTACAGGGCGTTCGGCCTCGGAGCTGGTGGGAAGTCAAACGGGCTCGAAAAGCAACGACGCAGGCAATATTGATCTGGATTGTGCTCTTGCTGATTCTGGGCCTGGTGCTGTGGTTGAATCAGTGAGAAGTTAAACTCCAGTTATGCCTGATTCTAGCTAATTCCTGATCGTGCTGCTAAAATGCTGCTTGAACTCGGTTCCAGAGCAGTACTCATCGCTCAGTTTGAGCCGATTCCCTAAATTTCCCGGGGCTTACTCCCCTGGGCTTACCCAGACATAAATTCATCAATCATCTCATAAACGGAGACTAGCCAGATGGCTAATAAAAAACAGCAGAAAAAGAAAGATCGCGAAAAACGCGTCGCCAAGAAAAAACATCTTGATGACATCAAAAAGATGACTCAGGAGAAAACCAATCAGGAATCGAAAAAACCGATTCCCGCGCGTGCCAAGATTATGCAGTCCGCAGTTCCCAAAACAGACAACGTTGCGAATGTGAATAAGAAAAGTACATTCACTCAACGGCGGACGGGCGGCTGATCTAAGCGTTTCTCCCGTTTATGGTTCTCCAGAAGCCAGCTTGCGAAAGGAACCGTTGAGATGAGTTTGTTCACAAAAACATTGCAAACAAAAGCTTCACCGGCGGTGATACTGATCCGGTTACTGGTCGGTCTGGTCTTTCTTTCGGAAGGGATTCAGAAGTTTCTGTATCCGGAACTCCGAGGCGCCGGTCGATTTGTGAAGATCGGTTTGCCGGAACCGGAGTTCCTGTCATACTTCGTCGCCGGCTTTGAAGTCGTGTGTGGCGTGCTGATTGTGCTGGGGCTGCTAACGCGGCTGGCGGTGCTGCCAACGATTACGATCATGCTGGTTGCGATTTTCTCAACGAAAATCCCGATGCTATCGGACAAAGGATTCTGGGACATGGCGCACGCGGCCCGTACCGATTTCTCGATGCTACTGGGCTCACTGTTTCTGCTGATTGTGGGTGCCGGCCCGCTTTCACTTGACGCCATCCTGTCATGGAAGAAAAAGGCCAGAAAAAAATCTGCTGATGCGTGAAGTCCTTTCCCAGTTGTTATGGATTGGCAATGCACGGGATGCCCGCGATGTGAAAGGTGTGCTGGATCTTGGAATAGCAGCCGTCATTGACCTGGCGCTGGAAGAACCGCCGATCACTTTTCCGCGAGAGATCGTCTACTGTCGTCTGCCTTTGATCGACGGCGAAGAAAATAACCCGGCAATCCTGCAAACGGCGATTGAGACAACAACACGGTTCATTCAATCGGAAGTCCCCACACTCATCGCGTGCAGTGGTGGCATGAGTCGTTCCCCAGCAATCGCCGCTGCCGCCGGCCCCTGTGATGTGGCGCCTGGTTTGTGGAATGCGATTCAAGCATTGCTGGAATCGTGATTAGTCTACCCAACGCGATTAATTCGCAGCGGTCTGAGATGGATTTACGGTTCTGACGACATCGAAACGGGATTGTGTTTCTCTTGTCTGGTCCATCGTCGTTTACTCTTCCGGCGGCTCGCCCTTGAGGATTTTCTGTATATTGTGACGTAGACTCTCACTCGGTTCTACTTCCGCCGCCTGTTTTAATGGCGCGAACGACTGCGCCGCTTCTCCCCAGGTCGCCAGAGCGGCCACCGCTATATTTCGGTTGCGCACCACCGGACTTTTCAAACCGGCTTCAATCAAAACAGAGCCGTGACCGGGAAACCGACGCAGTTCCTGCAGGATAAAATCGAGACAGGAGTGCTGTTCATATTCCGGGCCAATGCCGAGCGCATCATCTGCGCCACTGGCAATCGATGCTAAGTCCAGCGACTGTTCGGCGAATTCCAGCACTTGTGAAATTTGCGATTCATCACAGACCAGCATCAGATTGAACCAGCGACCGGAATCGTGAGGCAGTTCCTGCAAACGTTTCCAGTGATAATCCCAGGTGGGCATCTCAAGTACGCGGGCGACTTGATTCGCTGCATAAAAGTCCTGTTCGTAAAGACTTTCGAGTCCTCGCTGTACACGGTCCGACCACTCGGGTCGATCCAGATTCTGATTACAAATCGTTAACAGTTCCTGGCGACGCTGCGCCGTCCAACCTCGCTCTGAACGAGATCCCCAGTCGGCTTCCTCATTCTTTAGAAACTGTTGAATCGAACTCACATGTAGAAAATCAGTCAGTCTCTCTATAGCCGTTTCAAGCTGTTGAAGAAACAATTCGACCACAATCGCGCCGTCATCGTAATCGTCCATATCTTCCGCGGGACCACCGTTAATCAGAGCTTCGATGAGTTCTCCCGCTGAAGTGAGCAGTTCACGATCGACGTATGGTTCACTGAGCGCAGCACATAGACCGCCTGTCGTCGCGCAAGTAAATGCCAGGTATTCATTTAAAATGGAGTTGCGGAATCCTTCGCGCAACAGCCAGTTCTTGATTTCGCTGTTTTCCGTTTCTGCCAGCCGCTCCACGACATGAATCCGTCCCCAGCCATCAACGTTACGCGCCAGTTCCCATAACGCCAGCTCACTCTCTTCAGCTATATTCCCGAGTGCTACCGAACAATAAAGTGTGAACTCATCGTGTCGACCCAGTATTTGAAACAACAGGGTATTTTCGGCGACCTGATAGAGCCCGAGAATCGCAATCCCGAATTTGACGGTTTCGCGATCAGGGGCTTCCGTCGCGAACGAAGACGCCAGTTCATAGAGCCGCTCATGATTGAGTTTCTGCTCGTTCAACAGACTCTCGATCACCGCATCGATCATGGAGACGATACTCTCGTTGAGAATGTGCTGGTACAGCGCATATTTATTCGCGGCTGTCGGCTGATCACAATAATTCAATAGCAGCGTGACTGTTTTTTGCACTTGCTCCTGTGCGTTGCCGTTTCCGCCGTGATGCGTCAATACGCCATCCAGGGCACCGGCGGCCCAACGCAATTCCGATCCCTCGTTGATGCGTGCTTCATCGGGCAGAACGTAGCCCGCTTCTATTAAGCCGAATTGATCCGGATTAATGTGAGCGCAGATATGCTCATAGATTGAAGGCCGAGTATCCCACGGCATCGTGTCAGGAATGTCACCTGATTCAAAGTCTTTTTCCCCAAACAATTGATTAAAGAATCCCATCCTCTCTGGTTCGTCCTCTTGAAAACCATATTCATCACAGAGACTCGTGTCTCTTAGTTTAATGCAACATGGGGTTCAAGACACAAATTAATCCCCTCTGGTTCATGGAAAATTGAACATTAAAACAAATGTTCTAAAATCCATGTGCGCAGCGGGAAAGAATGGTTGTTACGTAGGATCATCCGATGAGGTGGGCTAGCGAGAAGGGGTAAAAAAACGGCCTGGAATGACGTTCCTGACTTGGATCAGACGCTGGCCATGCTGGGGGATGGCCATTTTTCGTTAAGAATTTCCTTCTCCAGATCAGCGGCAATGAGTGGTTTCGAAAAGAAATAACCTTGTCCGTACCGACAGCCCAATGCCTGCAGCAAAGCCAGTTGTTCTGCGTTTTCAATGCCTTCGGCAATCACTTCCAGCCCCAGTTTTTCAGCCAGAATGATTAACGCCTCGATCAACATCACTTCACGGTCGCGATCGGATCTTTTGACAAACTCACGATCCAGTTTCAAAACATCGATCGGAAAATCACAGAGACAAGACAGGGAAGAATAACCGGTGCCGAAGTCATCGATGTCAATATTCACACCCAGCTTTTTCAGTTCATTCAAAATGGATACCGAGATCTCACGATCATGCATAATGATGCTTTCGGTGACTTCCAGATGAAGACATTCGGGAGGAATCTCATACTTCTGCAGTGCCTCTTTCACAACTGTCACCAATGTAGGGTGTTCCAATTGTTTGCGCGAGACATTCACATGTAGATTTGCCGGAGCGAGCGGCCCCAGAGTCTTTCGCCATTCGCTGAGCTGGCGACAGGCTTCATGCACAACAAAGTTGCCGACGGGAATGATCAGATCCATCTCTTCTGCAATTGAAATGAATTCATCCGGCGGAATCATCCCACTTTCGGGGTGGAACCAGCGAATCAGCGCTTCGACGCCTCGGAATTCTCCCGATTCCAACTCGACGATCGGCTGATAAAAGAGCGTTAATTCATCTCTTGAAATCACATCACGAAGTTCGTTCTCAATATAGAGTCGCTTCTGTGCCTTATCACGCAGTACCTGGTCGAACACAATCGGGCGATCAACTTTTGCCGCTTTCGCTTCGTACATGGCAAGATCGGCGTTGCTGAGCATCTCACTCGCCGTTTCCGAGAGATGTTCGCTGGTAACAATGCCGACACTGGCACTGGAGTAGATCGTATAGCCCCCCAGTTGATAAGGCTTTGATAAATCTTTCTGGAGTCTTTCAGCAACATGCATCGCAACTTCCGGTGCCGACAGATCATCCAGCAGCACGACAAACTCATCCCCACCCATGCGCGCTGCCTGAATGGAATCTGTCGAGCGGACCGCTTTTCTTAAACGATCGGCGATGGCCTCCAGAAGCTTGTCACCCACATCATGTCCCAAACTATCATTGATCAGCTTGAACCGATCAAAGTCCATGAACAACAAGGCAAAGTGATTGGTTGTTTTCTGATTGATGACCGTTTGAATGGATTGCAGGATCGCAGCCCGGTTCGGCAGCCCGGTTAAGGCATCACGGTGGGCAAGCTGATGCAGACTATCGAGTAGCCGCCTTTGTTCGCTGACATCAATTCGCAGCGCCAGATATCCCTTGATCTTTCCCTGTTCATCCAACATGGGAACGATGGTGGTATCAACCCAGTAGAAATTTCCGTTTTTGGCTCTGTTGCAGATCTCCCCCCGCCACATGGCACCGCGAGCAATCTTGCGATACATGTCTCTGAAGAATTCTGGAGGATGGTAACCTGAGCGCAGAATGCGATGATCGGCGCCAATCAATTCTTCGCGGCTGAAACCGGAAATGTTGCAGAAATTATCATTGGCTTCGAGAATTTCCCCCCGAACATCGGTAATCGCGACAATCCCGGCTTCGTCGACCGCGTCACGAAATGCTTTCAAACAGGTTAGTTCGGATTGAATCTCAGCCACTGCTTCTTCCCCGTTGATTGAAACGTCTTGTTGCCTCTGTCGCTTCTGCGAAATACCTTTCAGTAATATTTCGAGTGCACCATGACGTCATCATCTGTTACCCGATGGGTTCACAATTCTGGCACATGGAGTGCGCTAAAAGCTTAGATCACAGTGATGCCCACAAAGCTGATTAAACAATTAAAAACGGGATTCGCCTCATAAACAGGTCACTTTGTACGGGTTCTGAGTATTTTTACGCCTGAATTGTCCTCGCTTGAAGGGGCAATCGTAGATTCCCTCAGTGGGTTTCTTTCAGATTAATGACGCGTCAATCACCGTAAACGCAGACGAGTATGGCTCAATCTGAAACAGGAATCAGATTGAGCCACTCTACTCTCTCAATGAACTCATTTAGAAAGTGCATTGTTTATTCAGTCGCAGGACTAACCTGCGAACGGGAGGCCAGGCGGTGATCGAGACTCATCCGCCCGGGACCATTGGCCATCAGAAACAACATGGTCCCCATCAGTGCCAGATTTTTCATGAAGTGAATCATTTGCCCCTGTTGTGCCTGTGCGTCCTGTATGGTCCAGAAGTCATGGAAAAAGTATGTCGCCAGTACCAGGAATCCAAACAGCAACCCGGCTCCGATACGAGTCTTGAAGCCGGCAATAATTGACAGGCTGCCGACGATCAGGAACACAATCGCGCCGGCCAGCATGACTTTCGGGAGCGGAACCCCTTCCGAAGCCATGAAACCGGCGACGTTATTGAACTGCGGAATTTTGTTGCCCACGGCGCTCATCAGAAAAATGGTCGCGATCATGGTACGTCCCGCTAAGCTAACGAGCCCCTCTAATAGATGGTGTGACATCGGTTTCTCTTTCTCTTCGATAATGAATGTAGGTGAATTCAAACTCTGTTTAAGCCAGATCAAACAACATGATCTCGGCGTTGTCGGTCGCTTCAATCGTTAACTTCCCGATATCACTGACGGCGGCGCCATCGCTGGTATCGAGCGGCACCTCATTGAGCACTACCGCCCCACGAAGTACTTGCAGCCAGGCGTGCCTTCCTTCTGGCAGTTCATACGTGACCGTTTTCCCCTGGTCGATTTGCGATAGATAGATCCGCGCGTCCTGATGAATCAACAGCGCCCCCTGCTCTGCCTGAGGAGATGCAACGAGCCTCAACTGGTTCTGCTGTTCGCTATCGGGGAAGCGTTTCTGTTCGTAGCTCGGCTCGATTCCTTTCCGCTCGGGGAACAGCCAGATCTGATACAGGTGCACCGACTCGTTCTCTGACGGATTGAATTCGCTGTGCGTGATGCCGGTGCCTGCCGACATTCGCTGGAATTCGCCCGCTCGCAGCACTTCGCCGTGCCCCATAGAATCTTTATGTTCCAAAGCACCTTCCAGAACATAAGTCACAATCTCCATATCCCGGTGCGGATGTGTGCCGAACCCCTGACCGGGCTGAACGACATCTTCATTCATCACCCGTAGTGCCCGGAACCGCATGTGTTCCGGATCCTGGTAGTCGGCGAATGAAAACGTGTGAAATGTATCAAGCCAGCCATGGTCGGCATGGCCCCGCTCCTGTGCCTTGCGAATGCGAATCATTTTGAGATCCTTTCCTGACATTACTTCAATTTAATATTATTTACATGTAAACCATTTGGCTAAAAAAAATCAATCGGCGGCTTTCGACTCTACGACACAGCTCTGCCGCGCTTTGACCAGGAGACGATTTAGTTCCTTGAGTTCGTTCCGTGTCAAGTGTCCGATTAACTGCGTGTGTTGTTCACTCACCCGCTGATCCATTTGGTTCAACAGTTGCTCACCTTTGGCAGTAATTGCCACATAGACAACCCGCCGATCTTTCTTGCAACGTTTGCGTTCGACGAGTTCCTGCTCTTCCAGCCGATCAACTAAACCAGTGATCGCTGGTACGACTTGCACCATGCGACTGGCAATTTCCAAGCTGGGGAGCGGCTGCCCTTCGCCGCGGAGGATTCGCAACACATTATATTGAGAGCAGGTCAAACGATACTCACGAAACAACTTGCCGAGGCGGTTCTGAAACTGATCGCTGGTACGCAATAGGTTCAGAATCGCCTCGACCTCAGGGGACTCGAAGGCCTGCTTCTTCTTTAACTCCTGTTGTAGTTGTTTGTGTGTCATAGCTTGCTCCTGATCTCTGCCCATATACATTACATATAAACTATCGTCACGTCAACCTATTTTCTGAAATTCTTTTGGGGATGGATTTGACAAAAACCAGGATTTCAGTCATTCCGTCAGAACTTCTTAGCCAGATTCATTGTCGCTTCAGTGTCTATTTAAATCTTTTTTAAGGTACAGAGATGAATGATAAACCATGGTATGACCTGAGTGATTACAACATCCGACCATCAGGCAGGAACGCAAAAGCAGAAGACTTCAATGCCTTCGACGGGATATTTTCAGAACGAAACCGGTTTAACATACCCGGACCTATTTACTGCGGCCAGACAGACAACTGTCTGACAGGGCGACCTGAAGCACCTGACAATATCATGTTTGATTGTGATGGCTACGAGTTCATCTACTGCCAACCAATCAATCTTTACGAACTGGAAAACGTGGTGAGTGCTGCGAACGTCGACCCATTCTGTGGCTACGCGGCTGATGGGAATGAGCACTGGACTCTCTCACTGATCCGCGACTGGTGGAACACGCGATATGACCTGTTGTCAGATGCAGATTCACTACGTAAATGGAACAATAATGTGGATGAGTGGCAGTCCTATCTCAATGGCCCGGCAATCGAATATCTGCGGCAGTATGCATTTTATATCGAAGAAGGACGGTTGCCAGAGTTTCAGGATCATTTACCGCGATTGTGAGGAAGGGAATCAGTTTTGCGTGATTGATTTCCGGAGGACTGCGTCTTTTTTTTCTTGACCATTCAAACCAGACAATACATACTCATAAGGAACATAAAAATAGACCGGAGGAATCATGAATCGACTTTGCCTCTTCATTCTGCTACTTACCCCACTCCCCACACACGCCGAACCTTCTTCGGTGATTCACATTCTGGATCGGTCTTACCTCTCGTATGATGACTACAGTACTGATTTGAAAGGCAAGGACAAAACGATTTCCAAGCATCAAATCCTGAAGAACTATATCGTTTTTCTTGAAGACTTGAAAACAATTCAGAAACAGCAAAGGGACCTGCTCAGGAGCTTGATCCCAAAACACAAGCTTACTGCCGTGTATCTTGAACGACTCACCGAGAAAAATCATGAGAAGTTGATGGAGCTTCTCCAATTGTTAAAAAATCACGTGAAAAACTCAGAAACCCCACAAGGGGGACGTGACCAGTTGATTGAACATCAAAATATTATTGGTACGGCTGGTCAGCTTGCTATTTTAGGTGAGCTTAATACATTGCTCCCGGCAGATGACTCAAAAGCGCTGGAGGCAGCGCCCCCCGTTCGGTCTGAAGGCAAGATGATTACCGATAAGAAAGCAATCGAAGCCCGCGAGGACGCCATCGTGACGAACTTACTGAAAGCTGACGGCGTTGCAGTGATCTTCCTGAGTGGTGATCATGACCTGACCAACAACTTCAAGCGACTTGCCAAGGGGATCAAGTATCAGCGAGTAGCTGTGCCGAAATATAAAGAAGTTGTGAAGTGATTGAGCGAATAAAAACGTGGTTGATCATGTTCGTCTTGCTCCTCACTCTGCCGACGCAGTCAGCGGAGGCGTGTATGAGTTGCGCGAACAGTGCGACCGAGGTGCGGGTTCCGTTTCTTTGGCCATTGATTGGCATCTTTTTCGGCTGGCTGGTTCTGTCCCTGATTTTCAGTCGGCCTCTGGCGATGGGGGTCAAACGGTTTCTCTATTTCGGCGTGCCCCTATTGATCTTGGGGGTTCTGCTCATCATACCGCTCGGCGTCGGTCTGCCGGTGGTGCTCTGCTGGGTCTTGTATCTGCTGTTCCGAGTGCTGCAGTTCCTCACAATCAAAGATGAATGGCTGCGGAATAATTTGCGACCTTTCGGCGTGAATGCGATTGCGCTGACGCTGTCCTTCGTCTTGATCTTTGTCACAACGAGCCGGGCCAATTCGACGCCGGGACTGATTGCATCACTGGGTAAGCTCGGTCCGCACTCGACCGGCAGCGTTCACAACCTGATGTCGCGTTTGATCGAACGCGGGCCGGAAGTCGTCGCGCCTCTGAGTGCCGCGTTAGAATACGATTTTGAACGCTTTGATCATGTCAGTCCCTACCGAACCGTGCAGATCGCCTACTGTCTCCGCGCAATTGGCGGTGCCCAGGCCGAAGCCACACTGAAGCAAACCGTTGAACAAAGAGTGACGTTCCAAGACAGGTACAAAACGAGGTGGGAAACGGCGGTCTGTTATCTGTATGCCGAGTCTGCCCGGGAACGGGCGGTGCCGGCACTGATGAAACTACTGAATTCCGCTGAAGGGGAACAGGCGGGTCAGCAGAATCTTGCCGCGTTACTCGCACTGGCGCGAACACAAGATCCGACTGCGGTAGAAACCGTGCTGGACCATGCCACGTTTCTACAGGAACCGCTTAAGAAAAAACAGAACCATCATTGGCAAACCACGATCACCCGCTACACTCTGCAGGCACTCGCGGAAGGACAGAGTCCGGCCGACCTCAGTGCGAGCCCGGTTTATGAGCCGCTGCGTCTCGGCCTGAATCCTGACAGTCGAACCAAAACCGGGATCAAATGGGATCACGAATGGAACGGCGAGCTAGACATCGAAGCATTGAAAGCACACTGGTCTGTTCTATTGAATTAAGGAGACTTAATCTTCGACTCCGGACCAGTGCGGATCGCTCAGGCCGAGATTCATTTTGAATTCCTTATAAGCGACGAAGATCACAGGTACCACGAACAGTGTAATCAGTTCGACAGTCATGCCGCCGATCACGGGTAAGGCCATCGCTTTGGCGACGTCGGAGCCGCGCCCGGTAGAAAGGATCACAGGCATTAAAGCGATGATTGTTGTAAATGTCGTCATCAGGCAGGGACGAATTCGCTTGAGCCCGGCCTGGACGGCGGCGTTGCGAATATCTTCTTTCGTCTTCAGCCTTTTTCGGATGAAGATTTGATCGAGGTAAGTCGCCATTACGACGCCGTCATCCACGGCAATGCCGAACAGGGCAATGAAGCCGATCCAGACAGCGGTATTGATTTGAATCTCATTCCAGCCCAGAAAGATCATACCTCCGGCAAACGCGACTGGAATGCCAGCAAATACGGCGAGTGCGATCGGTAGATTACGAAACTGCAGATAGATAATAAACAGGTTCGTAAAGATCACCAGCGGCACCACCCACATCAGGCGGTTGTTGGCTTCAATCTGGTTTTGAAACGAGCCGACCGCCTGCAGTGCATAACCGGCGGGCAGATTCAACGATTCCTCTTTTTGCGCAGCGCGGAGACTGGTTTCGACCGCATTGACGGTTTCCAGCGCCCCTTCCTGACCAGACGATGAAAAGGAGACGTGTGCTACCAGCCGGGCGTCTTCGCTGTTGATCACGCCGGGTCCCCAGGTCGTTTTCATGTCCGACAGCAGGGAGAGCGGAATAATTTCCCCCGAATGCGTGACGACAGGGAGACGGTTCAACTCATTGATCTGTTCACGCAGATTGCGTTCATAACGGACGCGAATCGGGTAGCGTTCGCGACCTTCGACAGTTCGAGTGACATTCGAACCTCCCAACGCCGTTTCGATGATCTGGTTGACCATCGCCGTGGACATGCCGTAACGGGCCGCGGTTTCTCGATCGACGTCAAATTCGACATACGGTTTCCCCAACACAATATCGGGATTCACAGTCGCTGCATTGACCTGGGGAATCTGCTTCAAATGGTCGGCGACCGCGATCGAGGCTTCTGCCAGACCGTCCAGACTGTCGCCATAAATGCGAATGGCCATCGGTGCCTTGATGCCGCTCTGCAGCATGACCACACGACCTTCGATCGGCTGCAGCGGAGAAGCAGGTGTGACACCGGGCAGTGTCGCAACCGCGTTGATCTGCTCCCAGATTCCCTTGGAAGTCATGCCGGGCCGCCACTGATCGACGGGTTTGAGCATGACGTAGGTTTCAATCATCGCTGCGGGAGCGGGATCAAGGGCCGACTCGATACGACCGATTTTCCCAAGTACATTTTCGACTTCGGGAATCTGTCTGATCAGCGTATCCTGTGTCTGCAAAACCTCCATCGCCTGTGAGAAACTGGCAGCAGGATAAAGCGTCGGCATGTAAAACCAGCTCCCCTCGTCGAGGGCAATCCAGTCGTTAGAGGCTAATCCAGGGAAAAGATGCTTCGTTTCGACCCAGCCGGGCACCTCATTGGGCTCGACTCCCAGGAACCTCGCGACTTTTTCGAACGGCTTCATCACCGTTGCCATCCCGATCCAGGACCCCAGTCCCAGCACGACAATGAACGTGGGAAATGTAAAGAACAGAAATTTGTGTTTCATGAAAAAGCGGAGCGTGGGTTCATACAGAAAGTGAATGATGCGTCCCACCGGATTCTCATCGACGGGTCTGAGTCGTTCGGAGAGCATCCAGAAGCAGGCTATTCCCCCCACACCGGCACTCAACAGGACGAGTATCGGTAGACCTACAGGAATTCGCGCGAGATAGTCAGTACCAAAGGTCCAGGCGAGCACGCCACAGACCATCGCGAACACAACCGAGATGATCACGCGGCGGCGCCAAGGCCGTTGATTCGAATTGAGTAACAGGCGACTCAATAGAGGCACCAGCGTGATGGCGACGATCAAGGCTGCAATAATCGAAAACGTCTTAGTCCAGGCCAGCGGTGCGAAGAGTTTATAATCACGACCGGTAAGCATAAAGACCGGAAAAAAGCTGACGACTGTTGTCAACACAGCTGTGACGACCGCCGGCGCGACTTCGGTGGCGGAGTCATGGATGACCTTCAAACGCTGTTCCTTGCCACCGGGTCTCCCTTCCGTTTCCCACTCGGCGAGTCCGTCGTAGATCGATTCGGAAACGACAATCCCCATATCAACCATGGTGCCGATGGCTATCGCGATACCGGCCAGTGACATGATATTCGCATCAATGCCGAACACATTCATCGCGATGAACGCCATCAACACGGCGAGGGGAAGCGTGACGGCGACAACGAAACTCGCGCGTAAGTGCAGCAGAAACAGCAGAATGACGATCGCGGTAATAAAGACTTCCTGAGTGAGCGCTTCGGTCAGTGTGGCGATGGTTTCATTGATCAGACCGGTGCGGTCATAGACGAGTTTGAACTTCACTCCTTTCAGACTCGGCTCAATCTGTGCCATTTTGGCTTTGATACTGTCAATCACTTTGCGGGGATTTTCTCCGAACCGCATCACGACAACACCACCGACGGCTTCAGTGCCGTTGAGGTCGATGGCGCCGCGGCGGAACTCCGGACCGAGTTGTACGCGCCCGAGATCGCGAATGCGAATCGGCACGCCATCGCGCGAACGGACCACAGTCTGCTCTATGTCGCCAATTGCCTGGGTGGTGTTTTGTCCCGCGCCGATGAAACCGCGACCGCGGATGATGAATTCCATCCCCCCCGATTCGACCGTCTTCGCGCCGACATCAATGTTTGATTTGCGAACGGCTTCGATGACCTGATCGAGGGGAATATCGTGAAACCGAAGTTTATCGGGATCCACTTCGATCTGGTATTGTCGGACATAACCACCCACGCTGGCGACCTCGCTGACGCCGGGCACGGCTTGCAACTCATATTTGACGACGAAATCCTGCAGACTGCGCAATTCCGCAAGGTTCATTCCTTTCGGAGGTTCCAGCACATAATAGAGCACTTGACCTAACCCGGTTGCATCGGGTCCCAGAGTCGGAACAACCCCTTCCGGCAGGAGTGCTGCTGCGGTGCCCAGCTGTTCGACGACACGGGAGCGCGCCCAGTAAAAATCGGTACTGTCTTTGAAGGTGACCTGCACGAAGCTGTAACCGAACAGGCTCTTGCCGCGTACCGATTCCGCATTGGGGACGGCGAGCATCGAAACGGAGAGGGGATACGTGACCTGATCTTCGACGTCTTTGGGAGAACGTCCGGGCCAGGCAGTGAAGATGATGACCTGGTTTTCCCCGATGTTGGGAATGGCGTCGATCGGAACTTCGCGCACGCTATACCAGCCGAAGCCAATGAGGACTGCCGTGATGCAGAACATGATCAGCGGTTCGCGGATACTGAAGGAAATCAAGGTACGTAACATGGATTATTCTCCCTGAGTCCCTGAAGGTGATTGGCGGGGCTGTTTCTGCTGCGTCTGTGTGGCAGGTGCGGGCTGCTTTTTCGCTGCAGACTGTTTCGGCGCTGGTTCAAACGTTGGCACCAGTTCGCCGCAGTGCAACATCTGGCTACCGAAGTAGGGATTGACTAGTTTGTCATCTGGCTGAAGCCAGTCGCCTCCCCCTTGTGGAACCATCGGACAGAAGAAATGATGGAACGACTGTTTTGCTTCACTGCCCCGAACCTGAGTCGCCAGCTTAACCACTGCATGACTGATCGGCTTGAAGTTCTTGCGTGCCTTTTTGAGGGAGAGATGATGCAGATGTTCTGAATTGGTCGCGATCTGCTGGAACTCATCTTTCACTGGTTGACTGAGCTGGGAATCCTGAGCCAGTTGATCGGCCAGTTGATTCAGTGTCTTTGCCTGTTTTTCTGTTATTTTTTTGTCCGCAGCAAACTGTTTCTGAATGGCAAAGTAAGTGGTATAGAGCTGTTCCAGTGCCTTACCGGTCTGCCCGGAGAGTTTTTCAAGCTTGATCGAATCAAATTTGAGCGGTGAATTCTTCTGCTTCGTTTTTTTCTCGGGCACAAATCGTAGCGGATCAATCAGGCTCGGTTTGCCAGAAAGTTGCATCTGGGAATCAATCAGGAAGTTTCCGGCAGTGGCGACTTTCTCACCCGGTTTGACCCCATCCAGAATGACAGCAGTATTTCCGAGCAGCGGCCCCAGCGTAACCAGCCTGAGTTCGAAGCGGCCCGGTTTGGTTTCGACATAAACCACACTGTGGTCGCCGGCCATCAGCACAGCAGAACGCGGCACAGTGAGTGCTTTCCGCTGGGGAACGGGCTGATCGGTATAACCGAAGCGAGACGTGGGCACGAGTTTCATGCCACAAATCGGACAGTCGCCTGGCTGATCACGGATGATCTGGGGATGCATGGGACTGATCCATTTTCCGGCAAGCTCGGCATCGTAAACTTTTCCTTGCGGGCCGATGGGAACGGTGATCTGCGCTTTCGCATAATCGCCGGGCCTCAATTTTCCGTTTGTATTATGAAATTCAACACGTACTCCTACCGTTCGTCGCCTTTGATTGACAGTCGGGTCGATGAATACCACGCGGCCCTTCAAGATTTTTCCTGGCAATGACTGCAATTCAGCATCAACCTGTTGGCCGAAGCGAATCCGGGAGGCATCTTCTGGATAGAGTTCAAGCACGAGCCAGACAGTGGTCAGGTTGGCGATGCGGTAGATGGGCTCTCCGGCTTTGATGTATTTGCCTTCTTCCGCGAGTTTTTCGGTCACGGTCCCGCCGATGGGTGCGTAGATTGTGAGACGCGACTCGGCCTTGCCCGTTGATAACAGCTGGTTGATCTGTGCGTCTGTCATACCTAACTCGACGAGTTTCTGTCGCGAGTTCACAACAAGCTTTTCCTGCACCTCGCGTACTATAGAAAGCGCACCGGAAGTCATTCTTTTAAGCGCATTCCGTGCTTCCAACAGTTCCACCTGGGCAGAATACAGTTCGGGACTGTAAACAATTGCCAGATGATCGCCTTTCTCAACTTCCACGCCGGTATAGTCGGCGAACAGTTTTTCGATCCGCCCGTCAATATAGGCGGCGATCGTGGCCTGCCGACTCTCATCAATCTCAATCGCACCGATGGTTTCAATTGTGGTACTGACGGGTTCCAATTTTGCATCCGCGGTCTGAATGTTCGCTAAACGACGTTGGGCCGGCTCTATCGTAATCGCCATCTGATCGATATTGGCGCCGGACTTCGCTGCAGGCACCAGCGCCATACCACAGATCGGACAGCGGCCTGGCTTGGGCTGGCGGATTTGCGGATGCATCGGGCAGGTAAAGATCTGCTGCTTCCCGCCTTGAGTTGTGCTTGCCGGGGTGGAAAGACCGGCCTGAATCCATCCCAGTCGTTGTGCGACCCCCAGCAATACAATGAGAAACAGACCGACCGAAAGAAACAGGGCTGCCGGCAGCAATTTTCTCAGCCACCAGCGGCCTGATTTCGCATCGGGGGGCGGGGGTGCTATGATAGTCACAGGATTTTTTGCCGGTTCTTCTGTGGAAGATGTTGTCATCTTGCCTCTCCAAAAACAAAACAAGAGAGCGACCAGCCGGTACTTAACAACCAGCATTGGACCGTGCCGGAAAAACCGGCCAGTCGCCCTGTTTCAAATGTGTTCATTCTGTGCCATCGCAGATAATGGCAGACGGGCTCTGAGAATTCAGGAAACGTTTTGTCCCGAAAATCAAACTGGATATCAAACCGGAAATCCAAGTAGATGAGGACAAGACAACCGTTCGCGTGCGCAGAAAATATGAAACGGTATTCCGTCAGCGCGCAGCGCAGTCTTTATAGCAAAGACACACAGAGTAGAATCTGCGCAGACTTGAAAGTCTGTGCCGCAGGGCTGTGACTCTCGCTAAGAGAGTCTTCAGAGAAATCCGTCTGAGTCACGGAGACTGCCATCGGATGTGCCAGAACCTGAAACAACAGCTGTTGTTCCTGTAGCGGACCGCTGGTTGTATCCGGTAGCGCGGGTATGCTGTTAATGCGACTACAATGGCAATCAGAGTCGCTTTGACCGCACTTACCGAGACAAGCTGGCTGTTTTTCATTAGCAGCCGTGGATGTGGCAACCTGAGCACAACAGCTCTTATGTTTCACTACAGAAACAGCACTTGTTTGAGAGAGTCGACAGCAGTTGGTCTGTAATTTTTCTTCAGGCATGCTCTTCTGACAGCAGCAGCCGAATAGAGCTGCCGGGCAGAGAGTCTGTACGAACAACATTGCTGTTGTCATCCAGATCAACATCGCTCGACCAATTCGGTGCATGAAACAGACTCCTGAAGAAGTGTTACCAGACCTTCTTGTACTGTATCGCTTTCGCAGTGGGAAGTCCAGATGTGTTCCGATCAGTTCACGTCGGATAATCCAGGGACAACAGGCACATTAGAGATAGAAAAATCGTGGCCTGCTACACGACTGAGCTGTGTGAGTGAAATTGCGAGCTCACCTATCGCCTGGTGATAGCCCAATTCGAGTGTCAGCAGATTGCGGTAATCGCGAATGACGCGATCGAACTCGACCGCCCCGCGGGAATACGATTCCTGGTCGGCCCTTAATGTCTGACGCGCCTGCGGCAGGATTGTTTCTTTATAGAGTACTGCAGTTTCTTCGGCACGATGGGCTTCCGCCAGCAATTCGGTGATCAGGGCATCATAGCGATCGAGGAGATCTTGTTCCGAGTAATTCGAAGCGAGATGTTTCCAGGTCGCTTCATTTTCGAGGGCATCGTATTTTTCTTTCCAGAGCGGAATACTGACCTGGGCACCGAGCGACCAGGGATCCTGGCCGACCTGATACAGATTCGAGGGAGGGCGATTATTATCCGTTAAGAAATAATTCGCCGAGAGGGTCAATTCCGGTCGCCGACTCAAACGAGCCACTTCAATTCCCCACCGCGTGGCTTGCATACGGAGCTGAGCCGCCTGAATCTCCGGTTGCGAATCCAAAGCACTCTGATAAACCTGCTGAGCAGATAGCTCTGGAATTTGAATTTCCAGTTCTTCCGGAGGAAATACTGCCAGATCCGCATCGCGGGCGACCAGCCGATTGACCTCCGCCTGCACAGCGACTCTCAGCTTACGATAGGTGAGAAGTCGTTCTTCGAGTTTACTGAGTTCCAGTGTACCGAGCAGGACGTCTCCCTGTGTTGCAGTCCCGGTAGCGATCTGGGCATTCGCGACATCGATCAGAGACTTCAGCAGTTGTTGATTGGCGGTCGCTGTCTCAATCTGCTGATCAATCACATATAGTCGATACCAGCCGGTACGGACCGCGGCGATAACGCGCAGACGCTCTGATAAATAATCTGCGCGAACGGCGAAGGCTTCAAAGCAGGAACGCTGTTCTTCGGCATTGAGTTTCCCGAGCCAGGGAATCGCCTGACTTGCACTCAGTACGGCACGCTGCGAGCCGGAAGCGGTTTGAATCGGATCTCCGAACACACTCGCGCCCAGCTTCGGATCGGGGAGCTTGTTGACATAGTGAGAGCGGGACGAAGCAGCATTGTACTCCTGATAAAGTCTCACCAACTGCGGGTTCTGATCGACGGCCAGCATCTCAAGCTCGTCCAGCGATTGAGAGAGCGGCAGATGTTGCATCACCAGTTCTGAATGCGTCCCGTCGGTCAATACGGTTTCGGGCCTCTCGGAACTGGTTTGCACGATCTTCGGACCAGGTACCGGCTTCGTACCAGACGCCGGCTTGGTTCCAGGCACCAGCTTCCTACCAGGCACCGGCTTCGTATCAGGCACCGGTTCCTCATCACCCAGGGAACTCAGCGCAGCGAGCCTCTTTTCGAGTTCGACTTTCGCCGACGACGTCTCTTGTACGTTTGCTGAATGAGAGGCACAGCCTGCGAGAAGCACTGCTGAGAGTGCCAGACCGAATCCGCGCACTTTGACTAAGGGATGATCCGTCATCCTGAAACCTTATTGAAATCCACCGATCGAAGTTTCGCGCAGGGAGAAAATCGTATCTGTGGTGATGTATTGAAATGGCACGGTCCACGGAAAGAATCGTCCTGATCTCTGGTCTGGCTGTGCGTACAATGCCGAATTTGTCGGTTTGACGACCAATTCCAGATCAGTCGTAATGGTTATTCGGGACGCCGGGATCAGGCAAGTGGTACACTACAGCCAGCAGTGCGCATAAAACAAGCCCTAACTCTATACGAGAAAAGGGCTTATTAGTGGACGATACTGGATTCGAACCGGTGACCTCCACGATGTCAACGTGGCGCTCTAACCAACTGAGCTAATCGTCCTGAGGTTTCAAAAGGTTACGGATCAAGGGTGTTATCGTCAAGTTCCAGAAGACGTTCTGTGAAAAAAACTGCTGAATGGAAGAGTCTCAGGTCCTGTCTGACCGATCATAGCAATTTGACAGGTTTTCGCCGATTTTGCCAACAAACGGCGAACATTGACGCGGGCTGTGCCTGTCGAATATAAAGACCGTACCTCCTTCGAACTGCCTGAGCAGTGAGCCCTTTGTAACGGCGACTGTGGTGGTTCCGACTCTAGATGAAGTCCCGATAATCGCATGATTCAAATCAAATTACCCGATGGAACCGTTAAAGAGTATTCAGACAACAGTACAGCTCTCGATGTCGCCCAGTCAATCGGTGAGCGGCTGGCCAATGCGGTCGTCGCTGCTGAAGTAGATGGAACCGTTTGTGATGCGTTTCGTCCCTTGAAAGACGTCTCCGACTCCCAGGAAATCTCACTCCGCCTGCTGACCGACCGCGATGCGGAAGCACTAGGCGTTTTACGTCACTCGTGTGCCCATATCATGGCCCGCGCCGTGATGCGTCTCTGGCCGGGCATTCAACTCGCGTTCGGGCCGACCCTGCCTCATGGCTTCTATTACGATTTTGGTCTGGAACACACCATCAGTGAAGATGACTTCCCCAAAATCGAAGAAGAGATGAAGAAGATCATCAAAGAAGAAGAGCCGTTCGAGCGGTTCTCTCTCGATCGTGTGGAAGCGGTTTCATTCGTGAACGAGATGGACCAGCATTCGAAAGCCGAACATATTGAAACAGGGCTTTCTGATCATGGGCAGCTCAGCTTCTATCGGCAGGGCGAATTTGTTGACTTGTGTCGTGGTCCACACATTCCGAATGCAAGCAAAGTCAAAGCGTTTAAGCTGCTGTCGATCGCCGGTTCGTACTGGAAAGGGGACGCCGGCAACAAACCGCTCCAGCGTCTGTACGGCACCGCCTTTTTCAGCAAGAAAGATATGAAAAAGTATCTGGAACAGATCGAAGAAGCGAAACGCCGCGATCATCGGGTGCTGGGGAAAAAGCTGGGGCTGTTTCAGATCAACCCCGAAGTCGGACAGGGGCTCTGTCTCTGGTTGCCCAAAGGGGCGACGATCCGTGCAGTTCTGGAAGACTTCATTAAGGTCGAGCTGACGCGTCTCGGTTATCAGCCGGTTTACTCGCCGCACATCGGTCGTGTGGAACTGTATGAAACCAGCGGTCACTTTCCTTATTATCGCGACTCGCAATTCGCGCCGTTGTTCGGTCATGATGCCGGCCAACTGGTCGATTTCTGGGTACGAAAGCTGGAAGAAGACACGCTGTCAGATGAGGATGAAGCGACCTTTTTGAAATCATCGCGGGTGATGAACTGCGATTTCGAATTTCCTCCCGGTGCGAGCCGTGAAGAGAAAATTCAGATTCTCAAGGACTGGGAGCACAAACACGAACGATATCTGCTGAAGCCGATGAACTGTCCGCATCATGCAGAGATGTATAAAGCGATCCCGCACAGCTATCGGGATCTGCCCGTGCGTCTGGCTGAATTCGGGACCGTGTATCGTCACGAACAAACCGGGGAATTGAACGGCATGCTGCGGGTCCGCGGGTTGACTCAGGACGACGCACATATTTTCTGTACTCCGGAGCAGGTGGAAGGCGAATTCAAGGCGACTCTAGAGCTGGTGAAATTCGTACTGGCCTCGGTCGGCCTGGATAATTTCCGCGTGCAGCTTTCACTGCGCGAGCCGGGCAGCGATAAGTATGTGGGCAGTGAAGAGAACTGGCAGCATGCGGAAGACAGTCTGCGGAAAGTACTCGAAGCCTCGGGCATGCCTTATAGTGAGTGCGAAGGAGAAGCCGCGTTTTATGGTCCGAAAGCCGACTTTATGGTCTCGGACTGTATCGGCCGTGAATGGCAACTGGGAACCGTGCAGCTCGATTACAATTTGCCGGAACGGTTCAAGCTGGAATATACGGGCTCGGACAATCAGCCGCATCGTCCCGTGATGATTCACCGTGCTCCGTTCGGCTCAATGGAACGCTTCACGGGAATGTTGATCGAACATTTCGCAGGTGCATTTCCGCTCTGGCTGGCACCGGAACAGATTCGTGTCTTACCTGTCAGTGATAAGACGCTGGACTACGCGAACGAAGTCGCCGCCCAACTGCGGCAGAACGGGTTTCGAATTTCGATCGACACCCGCAGCTCGAAGGTCAACGCGAAAATTCGCGATGCCCAGCTGGAACTGATTCCGTATATGTTCATTGTTGGTCCCAAAGAAGCCGAACAGACTGCAGTCGCGGTGCGAGATCGCATCGATGGCGATCTCGGTCCGATGCCTTTAGCCGACGCGATTGCCAAGCTAAAGGCGGAAGCCGATCAACGGCTCGTGCGGCAGGTGGTCAAAAGCAGCTTCTCCGGCATTGAAGGACAGACAGAGAAATCGAACGAGTATTAAACAATTTGTAGGGGCAGCCCTATGTGGCTGCCCGCTATATCTGACTGCCAGCGTATTGTTTTGCAAATGGTTCAACTGGTCCCATCTGGACGACAACTCTAAATTGAGACCGTCCAGGCGGGCGGGCACATGGACCCGCCCCTACATTTGTGTGCTCGATCACTTTGATATTTGGTTCTGATTCCGATATAAATCAGGTAACACGAATTTGTTACTTTTTTAAAGAAATCAAATCCGTGGGCAACGACGATATCTGACAATGCTTCAGAATTCTTTCATACTAATTTTTGTGAGTACAACGCCATGAGCCAGGCAGTGGGACAGCAGATTGAAGCTGATTTTTTTGCGAAATTTCCGACATCGGCACAAGATTACCAAAAAGCGTGTACGCTGTTTCCGAGTGGTGTCACACACGACGGCCGATACATGAAGCCATTCCCGATTTATGTGGATCGTGCGTTGGGTGCTCATAAATATGATGTCGACGGCAACGACATTATCGACTTCTGGAGCGGTCATGGGGCACTGATTCTGGGACACAGTCATCCAGACATGGTCAAGGCGGTACAGGATCAGGTCGCGAAGGGAACGCACTTCGGCGCCTGCCACGAGCTGGAACTGGAATGGGGTGATCTGGTACGTCAGCTGGTTCCCTCCTGTGAGATGCTGCGGTTCACCAGCAGTGGTACTGAAGCCACTATGATGGCACTGCGAGTGGCTCGCATCGCGACTGGCAAAACCAAAGTCATCAAGTTCGCCGGCCACTTTCATGGCTGGCACGATCTGCTCACCCAGGCTTCCGAGCCGCCGCATGATGATAAAACCTACGCCATGCCCGGCGTTACCAACGGGGTGTCCGATGAACTGGTTATCATCCGTCCCAACGATCTGGATCTGGTCGAACGAACGATCGCCGAACATGATCCCGCCTGCCTCATTATCGAAGCGACCGGCAGTCGCTGGGGGGTGGTTCCGCTGGAAGACGGTTTCCTGAAGGGGCTACGCAAGTTGACGGCGGACAAAGGCGTGCTGATGATTATGGATGAAGTCATCAGCGGTTTCCGTGTCGCTCCCGGCGGTATGCAGGAAGTCTGTGACATCGTTCCCGATTTGACATCGTTGGCGAAAATTGTTGCCGGGGGGCTACCCGGCGGCTGTCTGGCGGGACGTGCTGATCTGATGCAGGCGATTGCCTTTGATAATCCCTTCGGTCAAAAAATGAAACACCCGGGAACGTATAATGCGAATCCACTTTCCGCTGCCGCGGGAATTGCCGTGTTGAAACAGGTTGCTACAGGAGAGCCCTGCCGCAAAGCGAGTGAGAGTGCTGCCAAACTACGAAGAGGCATGAATGAAGTCCTGACCCGCAAGAATGTGAACTGGGTTGTTTACGGACAGTTTTCAATTATCAAAGTCTTCCCCGGTTACGATGGTCCACGGCCCACGGATGATTCGTTCGTGCCATACAATAACGATTTTGATCGTCTGGACTGCAAGCATGATGCCCAATTGGGACACGCGTTTCGCTGTGCTCTGCTGCTGAATGGGGTCGACTGGTTTGGCTGGGGGGCGATGACAACCGCCGCTCATACCGATGAAGATATTGATTTTACAATCAATGCCTTCGAGAGTGCCATTGATATCATGCGGAATGACGGCGTCATCGACTAAAGCAGAGAGAGCGAAACAGGAGTCTGAAACGCGTGGAAGAAATCTGGAAGCCAACGGCGAAAGATCTGGAACAGGCCATTCACAAACAGCTTCCCGATCTGATTGAAACAGGATTGAAAGCGCTGTTTGTCGGCACGAATCCGGGCTTGTATTCGGCGGCGGTGGGACATCACTTTGCGCGGCCCGGCAACCGCTTCTGGCCAGCCATGCATCGGGGTAAAATTACCGAGCGACTCTATTCACCGTTCGAAGATGATAAACTGCTCAAGCGAGGAGGCGGGTTGACGAACATTGTGAGCCGTGCCTCCAAACGAGCCGACGAACTTTCCAAAGCAGAGCTCTACGAAGGGGCCGAGATCCTGACGAAAAAGGTCCTCAAATTTCGTCCACAAAAGGTTGTGTTTCTGGGAATCACATCCTACCGGAGTGCGTTTCAGGAAAACCAGGCACAGGTCGGCTTGCAGGAACAGACCATTGGCGAGTCGGAAATCTGGGTCCTGCCCAACCCGAGTGGATTGAATGCCCACTACCAGATCCCTGCCCTGGGGAAAATCTTTGCACAAATGTGGCGCTAACCACTCAACCTATCTTGCCTGCTTTACGATGGAAATTTGATTTCCCGCGCGAAATTTCCATTCGTCGGGAATTGATTGAATGCGACCGTTTTATCGCGACGATGAAAGTCTATATCCGGTCAGAGAAGCTGCGCAATGATTGTCGGCGATTCTGGTTAAACCACATGTGACTCTCATCTACTGCCTGAGCAGGTTGCTCCATGAAACGAAAACCGATCTCCCGCTGGCATCGAAGTATGCTGCTGCTGGTCTGCGCTCTGATGCTCAGTCAGCAGGGGTGTTTTCAACACCGGGAGCGTTATAATCTGGCCAGTTTCTGGATGGATTATAATACGCTGCGAGCACCGGCGATCTTTTTTGAGAAAAAGCGGCACTTCCCGTACAAGGCCAAACAGGTCTCACTGTTTCACTGGCAATACGGGGTGACGCCGGGACGGGATTTAAAGTACGTCCGACCTGATCTGGTGGGTTACAATGTGGAAGAAGAAGCGGCTGCCGTCAATCGCGTGTTGAATATCAGTGCGACAGAGGACTCTCTGCAACCTGTGATGGAACCGCTACAGGAAATGAATTCCAGTACGAAGATGAGCGGGAAGCCAACGGTGAATCCGAATCAAGGCATGAGTGTCGCACCGCCCCAAGTGAAGTTGAAGCCGCACGTTCAAAAAACACAGATCAGAAAGAATGCCCGGTTTTCGGTAGAGATTATCCCGCCTCCCCCTGCACCAGCGGCTGGCCCTGCTGAGCCACTCGTTCCCTGAACCCGCTTACCGTGTTGGCGCGCTGACGCGTGGCTTAAAGACGGTGATCCAGATGAAGGGTTGCCCGCGTTCATCGATGACCAGCTTGCGAGTGAGTCCGTCGCGCCCGATGGCGTTTTTAATCAGAATGCCCCAGGTTGTCCGTTTTTTGGAAACGGTGACATTGATTTTGTCGAGATCAACCTGTTTCTTTGCGATTTCGTATTCATCGGCAATCATAGGGATGCCTGACGCCTTCGACGCCGCCATCAGCACGTCTTTCAGCGGTACGTTCGATAGTTCGACGGGAATAAAATCGAAATAGCGCGGAGCTGTCTTCTGGCGGGAGTCTTTCAAGTCCCAGCCGATAGGCCAGGGTTGCGAGGTAGACTCCCAAGGCGAAATCACCAGCTCCAATGAGCCAGATGGCGTGCGCAGAGGATGAAAGGCGAGGCCATATTGTTTCAGGGCAATCGCCAACACGGTTCCTTTCGCCAGCTTTTCGAGATCGGCTGAGACGGTGAGGTTCCCAGCATCGCCTGCGATCCGTTTCTGGGCATCGAGATCAAACCGCACGGGGAGTGAAGCGGGAAAGTCGAGTTTGCTGATGGCGGCCTTAAGAGTCAATCCCTGTACGTTAGCAGACGCGGGCTGCGCGAGTACCGCGAAGACGGTTTTAAACTGCGCGGCTGAGAGCCCCCACAGCGGTTTGCTTTCCGGCGATCCCTGTGCACCAAAGGTTTTGAGTTCGTTGATCCACTGCTTGAGTTTTGCCAGTTCGCTGCGGGAGAACTGATGGCCGGGAAAATGAATTTCACCGTTGCGGTCGAGACTGCCTGTCAAACGAACTTCACGCAGTGTGCCTCTCAGATCTTCTTTGATCTGGGGTTTATCATCCAGCACGGCCCGCCGGGTGCGGATGGGAATATTCAAATCACGAAAGACGCGGCCCCACTGCTGGGCATACAGGGCCGAGCTGGTGGTTTCCGTGAGCAGTGTGACCGAGATCGTGGTTTTGATCGGAGCCCCCTGGGGAGCCTCTCTTTTCGGAATCGTGAGCTGGGCCTGTAGACTCTGAATTTCTGCGACGCTAAATGTCAGCAGAATACAGAAGCAGAGGAAATGTTTCATAATTTTTTGCGCTGTCGATGAGTGGAACGTTCTCACTGGCAGCACTGTCGGACCAGCCGACAGTGGCACACGCGAGACTGATATTTATGCTGATTAGAGTATAGCAGATTCAATTTGCTTTGATGATAGCAAAGTTGGGAATTGGTGGTTGCAGGGTTAAGTCGATCGCATTGGCGAAAACAAAATAGTAGTTGCCTGAGCCCCAATCTATCATGTTATAATTATCCTGATGTAATTCCTTAGAAACCATGACCGAGTATTGAACCTAATGATCCCCACCTGTATAGACCAAGGCTTATTGCTGGAACGAGCAGGAGTTCTTCTCCCTTGGAAATCAACCAAGGAAGATTTAATGGCTCTGTACAGCCCAAGAATCGTCGAATCTGATCAAAAATTCATGAAAATATTTTATGAGAGTGAATTAATTTTTGAAGGATTGGAATCTCAAATCAGTATCGACTTCAGACCTCGTAGCCGTTTTACCAGTTTTGAAGTATTCACATTAAACTCAAGCCTGAATGCGCGACAAGAGTTCCGGCGTGTCTATGAGCATCTCGCTCAGGTTTTTGGGGAAACAAAGATTGATCTCGCCCTGGGTGAATTACCATATGCCAGCTGGCAGACGAAGTTCTATTCTCTTCAGTATTTTGTCTTTGAACGATTTGGAGAATACTGCGTCTTAAATTTCCAACGAAAACGAATTGCAAGTCAGTCAACGAAATGAAGCGGGGGATGTCAAATGTTGATCTTCAGTTTGAATTCGGTCACTAAATCACAAAGTGAAGAGATCGAGAATACTACATGGGATCTTTAAAATAGCTGAGAGGGGTTGATGATGAAAAGGGAATCTCTGATTTCGAAATCAGGAAGAACCCAGACTAAACGGACCGTTTAACACGACTCATTTTCTTTGAGATAATTGATCAAGATGATTGGCGGCCACTGATGTAATCGGGGGGGGGGGGACAGGCAACTGAAAACTGACAGGGTTAAATCACTAACCGTCTCACGACCGGTAATACATCCCTGTTTCCTTACTTTTGTCCCAGCGATTTAAAATAATTTTGAATCGCTTCAGTCATCACTGTCGGGCAAGTCGATAGTGGAACACGACACCATTATATTGATGTCATTTTCTTTTCATAATTCAATTTTAATACAGATTCTTTTTCAAAACATCGAGCGGGTAGATCGTATCGCGCCAGCGGACGCCGCCGTTTTTGATTGTGATCCAGGCGGAGCGCCAGATGGCAAAAGCCAAGGCCAGTGAAGCGAAGAACAGGAGTGGGGTCACGCGAAGGCCGGAGGAAAACAGAATCGCGATTGCGGCGTAGCAGAGATGTAACAGAACCACGGTGATCAAGAAGCCGATGCTCTGTGAAATTGGAAACAAGAAGGGGATAATGAACGGAGCCTGGAAAAACAGGATGAAGATCAGTGTAACCAGGATGACACGCAACAGGGAATAGTGGAACGAAGCGAACGAATTCTTTTCGACGCCGGTGATTACGCCCCAGGCCGAGGGCTGCCAGCGGACTTTGAGCTCTTGGATGCCTAGATAAAAATCCTGCCGATAGTGGTGGTGTTTGATCAACTTGCCGAGTTTGATGTCGTCGAGTACATCCAGCTTGATCGTTTCAAAGCCGCCAATCGCCTGATACACGGAGGTCCGCACGAGGTTAAACGCCCCGATGCCGATATAGGCGAAGGTCCAGCGAGTAGGCACTAACCAGAGAAACGTGCCTCCGGTGAGCAGGAAGCCGAAGAAGGTAATGAACGCCATTTCAATCAAACCGCCGCGTGCGAGTTGCGGTAACAAGCAGAGATGATCGAGCTGCTGATGCAGAAAAATGCGGGCAGCGCTGGAGATGGCGTGCGGAGTAAAGATGATGTCGCCATCCGTAAATAGCAGGAGTTCTCCGTTTGCCCGCTGCGCTGCTTGATGCATGGCGTGCGACTTTCCCATCCAGTCTGATGGCAATTCTTTGATGTGGACCACCTGCATCGAAGTCTGTTCGTTTTTTGCGGCTTCTTTGGCGACGCGTTCCATGATTGGGCCGGTCTCATCCGTAGAGCGATCATTGACGGCGATGATTTCCAGGCGGGGATAGTCAGAGGCCAACAGTGAGTTGAGCGTAACTTCAATCGTTTCGGCTTCGTCTTTGGCGGGGACGATCACCGAGATCAACGGCCATTCCGCGGGAATGTCTGTATCAGGCACACAGCGAGAGATGCGTTTGCGGATCATCATGACTAACGAGGGGGCGAGTATGACGATCCAGAAAACAATCGTCGCATAACCCCAGTAGGTGATGATCAATGCCTGCATGGAGTTGAACTTCCTTTGATTATTCGAACCGGGGTGCCAGCAGGTCGGTGACCATCGTGCCGATGCGCAGCGATGACGTCGCGGCGGGCGAGGGAGCGTTGAGGACATTGACCATGCGGTCTGATTCATCGATCAGAAAATCATCAATCAGCGTGCCATCGGGGCCCAGCGCCTGGGCGCGGACGCCTGCGGGAGCGACTTCCAGATCTTCGGCTTTGATTTCGGGAATCAGACGCTGCAGTTCTTTGACAAACGCAGGTTTGCTGCAGGAGCGCCACATTTCTTTCAGGCCGGTCTTCCAATATTTGAGTGCCATCTTCAAGAAGCCGGGATAGGTAGCGGATTCAAACAGATCGCGAATGTTGATCTGGCTTTTCGTGTAACCTTCGCGGGCAAAAGCCCAGACGGCGTTAGGACCACATTCGACGCCGCCTTGAATCATCTTTGTGAAGTGGACGCCGAGAAACGGGAACTCAGGATTGGGCACGGGATAAATCAGCGAGCGGCAGAGATGTTCCGCTTCCGGCTTGAGTTCAAAGTATTCGCCGCGAAAGGGGACGATTTTGGAGGCAGGATGTGAACCGCCCATACGGGCGACGCGGTCGCTGAACAGGCCACTGCAGTTGATGACCTGTTTCGCGGCATAATCGCCTTGCTTTGTTTGAATCGTTATATAGTCGGCGTGATGCTGAATTCCGATGACTTCGGTGCCGGTGAGAATCTGGTTCTCTTTATCCTGAATGCGTTCGGCGAGTCGAGCGGAGACCTGTTTGTAATCAACAATGCCAGTTTCAGGTACATGGATGCCGCGAATGCCGGCGACGTGCGGTTCGAGTTCTTTGAGCCGTGCTTCATCGATCATTTCACAGGTGACGCCGTTTTGCTGGCCGCGTGAAAAGATGGTGTCGAGGGCCGCGAATTCACTTTCATCGACGGCGACGATGACCTTGCCGCATTGATCCCAGGGAATTTCTTCCGCATCGCAGAAGGCTTCCATGGCAAGTTTGCCTTCACGGCAGTTGGTGGCCCTTAAGGAACCGGGTTTATAATAGATGCCTGAATGCAGCACGCCGGAGTTGTGTCCGGTCTGATGCTGGGCAACCTGCTTTTCTTTTTCGAGAAGTAAAATCGATTTATGGGGAAACCGCTGTGTGATCTGCCAGCCGGTGGCCAGGCCGATGATTCCTCCCCCAATTATTGCGACATCTACCGTTTTCATGGATGACTACTATACTCAAATGGTCCACAGGTTCTTATACTCGGACATCATGACATCATTCACGAAGTCTCTCTCACCTTCAGTGATACCATAACTTAGCAGGATCAAGGTTACAGGAAAACAATGGTTGAGCAAGTTCGCAATTATTTAGAAGAACATCAAGATCGGTTTGTCAGTGAACTGGTTGAATTATTAAAAATCCCCAGCGTGAGTGCCGACTCGACTTTGAAGTCGGAAACAAGGCGCGGTGCCGAGTTTGTTTTGAAACAACTCGAAGCAGCGGGCATTGAAAGCCGACTGGTGGAAACGGCCGGGCATCCGATTGTGTATGGGTCATGGAAGAAAGCAGCCGGCAAGCCGACGGTACTGGTTTACGGGCATTATGATGTGCAGCCTCCCGATCCGCTGGACCAGTGGACGACGCCCCCCTTCGAACCAGATATTCGCGACGGACATATTTATGCCCGCGGTGCGACGGACGACAAAGGGCAGATGTATACACACATTAAATCGGTCGAAGCGTGGATGAAAACACACGGGGAACTGCCGGTGAATGTGGTCTTCGTGATTGAAGGCGAAGAAGAAGTCGGCAGCGATAACCTCGATCTCTTTCTGGAAGAGAACAAAGATCTGGTGGCTTGCGACATCGCGGTGATCAGTGATACCAGCCAGTATGCACCGGGCATTCCGGCGATTACCTACGGCTTGCGAGGGATTTTGGCGTGTGAAGTGATCGTCCGCGGGCCAAAGCAGGATTTGCATAGCGGCGTATTTGGTGGTGCGGTCACAAACCCGGCCAATGGTCTGGCTCGTATGATCGCAGCATTACACGATGAGCAGTGGCGGGTGCAGATTCCCGGATTCTATGATGGCGTGATCGAACTCACACAGGAAGAACGCGACCAGTTCGCCGCCCTGCCCTTCGATGAGTTCGCTTTTATGGAAAGCCTGGGCGTGAATGCCGTCGATGGTGAAGAAGGCTTCAGCACACTGGAACGACGCTGGGCACGGCCCACCTGTGATGTGAACGGCATGATTTCCGGTTATACCGGGGAAGGTCCCAAGACAATTGTGCCTGCGGAAGCCCGTGTGAAGATCACTTGCCGTCTGGTGCCTGATCAGGATCCGGCTGCGTTGACGAAAGCACTGGAACAGTTTTTACGCGATCAGCTGCCGACCGGCCTGACGATGGAGTTCATCGATTTCCATGGCTGCCGGGGACTGGTGTTTGATTTTAACAGTCCGTATATGAGCGCCGCTCGATCGGCGATTGAGCAGGCCTTCGGTGCGGCTCCGGTGATGATTCGCGAAGGGGGCTCGATTCCCGTTGTGGAAACGTTCCAGAAACTCGTGGGGGTGGAAACACTTTTACTTGGCTGGGGCCAGAACACTGACAATCTACATAGCCCGAACGAACGCTTTTCTCTCGAATCATTTCGACAGGGAACCCTGGCCAGTGCCCTGCTCTGGCAGAAGCTGGCGGAAATTCAGGTGTGAGATTTTAATACCACGAAATTCACGAACGTGTGGGAATTAAAAAGTGAGCGTACCGGGTGGTCCCGAATGCAATTCGGGATTGCTGTAAGCAACAGGAAACTGACAGGGTATTTGAACGAATTTTAATATCACACCAATCTTTAACGATCACTCAAATATCTCGAGCACTATTCCTTGTTCTGGTTCTCTGCCAGATTCCTGCTCGCTGCGCTCGGCCCGAATTTTATTCGGGCCCACCCAATATTTGTGAGTGGAAATTGGATGAGGATTATCAAACAAAAAAGTGAATATGTATGATTTGGTTGTTCTCAAAGGGTCACTTCGCGAATCCACTGATCACTCCGATTATTTCGCTGGCTCCCTGCTTTGCGCTCTTTGGAATCATCCATCATTTCCGGGTACTCAACAAAGACGGCTGCCAGTAATCGTTCCTGCTTGGAAATGCCCAGATAATTGAACATCTCGGGTCCCCGCAGTTTTCCGCCACTCGACCAGTAGTTTCCCATGCCGTGGGCGGTCAGCATCAGTAATAGATTCTGGACCATGGCTGAAGCAGCAGCCAGGTGTTCTTCGTCACGTGCGATTTGTGCTTCTCGGTCGAGTTTGGAAGCATGCTGCGATTCAAGGTCATAGAACTCCGGTAGCCATGTCACGAGCACTAACGCACTACAAGCGGCTGCCAGCCTGGGCCCTTTTGTGGTGACGTTTAACTCATCACGCAGGTAAATCGCCGCCTGTTTTGCTTCCTCATGCCATAAGACATGCGCACGCCACGGTTCCGCTAAACCATCGACTTTCCGTGGATAGTGAAATGGAGCCCAGCCCGCAGTCTTAATCGCCTGGAGTACAATTTCTCGATTCCGTTCCGCTACGTCAGTGGGAACAGGCCGGTGTGACTCAATATCACAGAGTACTTTTTCCGTCTTGCGTTTTCGGATTATGGTTTCCATGGTCTCTGGTGATGTTCTGTCGGGCATCTTTAATCCTTCGAGTCTCTTCACGCGACAAAGCTGGCGTAAGTGATTCCATATCGTGTTAACTGAGTGTTGCGATTTGAAGTGTATTTGACAGAATATCCATCGAAAAGTACAGCGTGATATTTCTGTAGTCGAAACGCTGCTACTCGGTTGGGAACAGAACATCGATAACCCAGCAGATCGAACGAACGGTATTTACTGGACTCATTTCGCCAGGGAACACTGACCTGTCCCCTGCTCTGGCAGGAACTGTCGGAAATTCAGGTGTGAGCGTTGGTTGAGATCGGGTAGAATGGAACGTGCTGCTTCGTTTTTTTACTACCACGAAAAACACGAAAGTTCACGAAATCATTTTTAAGTTACTGTACCTGAGGATTCTTTTTATTTCTGAATTGCATTCGAGGCTACCCATTTTGATGTAACGGATGCTTTTTCTCATTCACTGTTGGCAAGCCAACAGTGCCAGCCGGTTGTGGCTGATGAGGTTGAGAAAAACGATGCGTCGTCTCGGATTGTTGTTGAATCTGATGTCAGATGACAGAGATTTGGAGCCTGGTTCAAGCACTGTCGGGCAAGCCGATCAGTGGCACACGGACGTTGTTAATTACTGTTTGATTGCGGACAGGGAAACGGGCTTATTCTTGTATTTGGGTGTTGTGACTGCTGGTAACTTATGATTTGGAATTATGCTGGAGGGCGTGGTTGGTGCAAGGCGCATTCTTGTTGAACATGGTTCTGCGTTTGTTTAAATCGTCTCCAAGTGTGTCATTTTATGGTTCGTTGCGACACTCTTGAAACTGATCATATTGAAGTAATGACGGCGTTTTTACTATTGGTTCGCGTATGCATAGCGGCTTTTATAGTGCTGCATCTGACAGGTGCTGAATTCATCAGTATTTCCCTCACGCGCGCGACGCAGGCCTTGTATGATGGCGGAGGGCGGCGTGAGGTCAAGGTGTAAAAAACGCCCTGTTTCCAGGGCGTTGAGGTGTCTTTGAATTGTCATGAGATTGTCAAGTGGATTTCATTTTCGCACGGATTGCTTAAACGAGTTCAGGCATGACTTTGTACTGGTTGGTGTCGACCAAGTAGCGGGGTCGTCCCTGGAGATCCGTGACGGTGCTGTTTTCGACGTTGATTCCCAGATTGTGATACAGGGTTGCAAAGACTTCCTGGAAATGCACGGGACGGGTTTCTGCATATTCGCCGAGACGGTTGGTGGAGCCGATGACCTGACCGGTTTTCATGCCGCCCCCTGCGAGCAAGGCTGTGGAAACACGGGGCCAGTGATCGCGGCCTCCATTGGCATTGATTTTGGGAGTTCGACCGAATTCACCCCAGACGACGACAGTAACGTCGTCGAGCATGCCACGATGTTCGAGGTCTTCTACGAGGGCGGTGACCCCTTGATCGAGCATCGGCATGTCTTCGCGGCCGCGATTGAAGTTTCCGCTGTGCCAGTCCCAGCGACTGAAGGCGAGCGTCACACAGCGGGCACCGGCTTCAATCAGACGGCGGGCTGTGAGGAAATCATCGAGTAGTTTTGGTCCACCGTCGGCGCGAAGCTGTTTGGTCCCTCGGCCGTAACGGTCACGGAGCTGCTGATCTTCTTTGGAAAGATCAAGGGCATCGGCGAGTTTGCTGGAGGTGAGAATTCCAAACGCCTGCTGTGTGAACGAATCGAGGCCTTGCATCATGCCAGACGAATCGACTTTGCTGCGGAACTGATCGAGCGAGTTGAGAACCTGCTTTCGGTTATCGAGTCGATCGAGAGTAATGCCGTTGAGCGTCATGTTCGCCATGCCTTCGCCGTTAGGTCGGAAGGGAGCGTGTGCTAAACCGAGAAAGCCAGGCTCACCGGCGCGAGCCCATTCCATATGGCCCATTTTCGGAGAGAGACCGAGGAACGGAGGCACCGAAGGATCGACGGCGCCATATTTTTTGGAGAGGACTGATCCCAAACAAGGCCAGCCGCCGAGTGGCTGGTTATTGAATCGCTGACCAGTGAGACATTGAAAGGCGTCGTGTCTTCCATCTGAACCGACCATGGAACGAATGAAGGCAAACTTGTCGGCCATTTGTGCCATGCGTGGGAATTGATCGCCGATTTCAATGCCGGAAACGTTGGTTTGGATCGCGTTGAATTCACCACGAATTTCGCTGGGAGCATCGACTTTGATATCCCACATATCCTGATGGGACGGACCTCCCGGCAGGAAGATCATGATGACGCCTTTGTGGTTCTTCCGCTGTGGCGTTGCTGCTTCTGCCTGCAGGATTTGCGGGAGCGACATGCCACCTAACGCGAGGCCACCGATTGAAAGAAAGTTTCTGCGTGTAATCTGATCACAGAATTTACTTTTTTGAGAACCCAGGATATTCAACATCGTGTCAGGTCTCCAAATTCAAAAAGGTGGGAGGAGCATGGTGGGCAAGACTGACAGAATCAACCCGTCTGTGTGAATCTGATCAGCCCTCATATTAAACATCGGCGAATCTTAATATTATAGTATAGATGTTTTTTACTGGAAATCTAGCGCAGATTGCAAGACATGAATGATTTGTCCAGTAATGTTTTGCTCTTTCGAAAGAGCCAGACGCGGCAAAACAGGGAGTGAATCCCAATTTGGTGCCGATTGAGGAGTGCCCAGCCAGGCAATTAATGTGGGTTCTTCTGCCTGGGACATATTTTCGGTTAATTCCCAACAGGTAAATACAACATCGGGATACTGAGGCTTTAACTCTTCAATCAGGGCTGCTGTCTCGTCCGGTGGTAATCCAGCGATAGAGAATATAAAGGGTTGTTTCAGCAGTCGCTGCCTAAGTTGTTTGATGGTGATGTGTTTCAGCGGATGCAAAACGTCGGGGGCGATTTCGGTTAATGGATCGAGCACAAAGCGACGGTACCAGAACGCAGGATGCGGAATGAGTAAACCGGCCGATTCAAAAACGAGTTGATCGTACAGCAGCAAATCCAGATCGAGTGTACGGGCACTCCAGCGAACTTCGCGAACGCGGCCCATTTCTGTTTCGACGGATTGCAATTCTGCCAGCAGTGCTTCAGGCAAGAGACTGGTTGAAAGATGGGCGGCCCCGTTAAGGAACGTGGCATCGGTTTGGCTGCCTACCGGTGCGGTTTCTACCCATTGGCTGGTATTGATCAGCGAAATCTCAGGATGCTGGTTCAGTCGATCCAGTGCCTGGGAAAATGTTTCCCGGACATTCCCCTGGTTTCCTCCCAAAGCGATATAGCAGTCAGGCATAGCCGTTCCGTGAGACTGAAGAAAAGTGTATTTTGATCTGTATTGACTGCCTGTGTCCAGGTTGATTGAAACGCATCCAGGGTCATTCGGACCGAGTATAATAGCACGGATGACTTTATGGTTAAATGGGATGCGCTCTCAAAGTTTAGTCAATCAGTAGAGAAGTGCAATTCCACAGAGAGTGGATTGAATATCGGGAAGTGATGCGCGTTGCGCGAGAAAGAATAGGAGCGCGTACAAAAAAGAAGCTTAGCCGTGATTTTGTAATTCGGTCGTGGCGTTTTCGAATAATGCGTTCGTGCGTGTTCCGACTGCAGCGATGGCGGCGATACAAACCATAACAATGGCTGCCAGCATCACAGCATATTCCACCGCGGTGGGACCATCTTCTTCTATTAGCAATCGTTTGAGAAATTGCATGTCTACAACCCTTAGGACAAATGGCAGTCTGAAATTACCTGTCGACATCAAATAAGTGGTTCTTGGGCGTCAGTTCTGTGAGAGAACGCACTCTGACTCCGATTGCATAAATTTACCTCACGTTTTGATAAGGAGATCCGTAAAAACGGGAAAAGTTGTCCTAAATTTCTAAATTTGTAGATACGAAACCGGAATTTTCCCAGGGAATTAGAAGGAATGGCGGTTGGGAGTCTGTTCAGACTGGCATATTCGACGGTCCCCTGTCACAATAAGCGATACAAACTCTCTCCCACTGCAGACCCCAATTTGGTCAGGAACAGTCAGGAGTTAGGTTTATGCGAGTTGTTTCGCTTATTCCCATTTTTTGAACTTTATTGGATAGGATACCATTGTTATGGCCAAAGAAGAGGCCATTGAAGTCGAAGGTACAGTGACAGAAGCACTGGCTAATACTCAATTTCGAGTAGAACTGGAAAACGGGCATCAGGTCATGGCTCACGTTGCAGGCAAAATGCGAAAGCACTTCATTCGTATTGTTCCTGGTGACAAAGTCGTGGTTGAAGTATCACCCTATGACCTGAACCGAGGACGAATCGTCTATCGAGAACGATAGACCGTTTTTTCTCCCCGTCAGATTTTCCGAACCAGCAGCAGGATGAATCACCCATTGAGTGCTGTTCCCTGCGTTTGCAGTTCGATCTGAATTCATATTTGATTCGTACTATTTTCCAATCAGACTTGCGCCTGAAGAATTATGCCCGATCCATCAGAGAAACCGGAATCTCTTCCGTTTGTGCAAATCTTTACCGATGGCGCCTGTCGAGGAAATCCGGGGCCTGGAGGCTGGGGCGTCATACTACGACATCCCTCGACGGGAACGGAAAAAGAGTTTTCAGGCGGCGAAGTTCTCACGACGAATAATCAAATGGAGCTGCAGGCAGTCATTTCCGGCCTGGAACTTTTAAAGAAATACTCGCGCGTCGAAATCATTACAGACAGTGTTTACGTGGCGAAAGGCTCCCTGGAGTGGATGCCGAACTGGAAGAAAAATGACTGGCGTCGGCGAGAAGGCAAAAGCTGGAAGCCCGTCAAAAATGAAGAATTGTGGCGGCGTCTGGATTCGCTGCTGGAACAGCACGAAGTAGCGTTTACCACAATCAAAGGTCATAGCGGCCATCCCGAAAACGAGCGCTGTGATGAGCTGGCTGTCGAATATGCTTTAAAGCTGCAAAGCCAGTCTGATTTATAAACCCAGGGTTCTGGAACGCGATGACCGAATCCCCTTTGGAAACCCCTGTTCAATTACTTAATGGAGTAGGATCGGACCGCGCAGAGGTTCTGGCTAAAATTGGGATCCAGACCGTTGAGGATGTTTTGTGGCATCTGCCGCGCAGCGTACTCGACCTGACTGATGTCCGCCCGGTTAACGAACTGGAAGATGACCAACCCGCTTCCGTCTGTGGAAAAGTAGTTGATCTGGACGCCCGCACGATTTCTCGCGGCCGCACAATTACCGCAATCATGCTGGATTGTGGTACTGGTTTTCTCAAAGGAACCTGGTTCAACCAGCCTTGGGTTATCAAGCGTTTCTTTCAAGGCCAGTTCCTGATGTTTTCGGGGAAGGCAAAACGCCGCTCGGGCAAATGGGAAATGTCGCACCCTCAATATCAGGCATTGGAAGAAGACCTGGACGATCCGCAAGGCCTGATTCTGCCGAAGTACAGTTTGACCGAAGGCATCAAAATGTATCAGATGCGGCGGCTGGTACGGGCTGCCGTTGATGATTATGCGCATCTGATACCGGATTACCTGCCGGAAGCGTTTCGCGAGGAACACTCCTTAATCCCCTTGTCCCAAGCGGTGATTCAGATGCATAAGCCGCAGACGATGGAAGAATATCATGCTGGCGTGCATCGCGTAATTTTTGACGATCTGCTGGAATTTCAACTGGGACTGGCGATGCGACGGCGACTGTGGACGTGTGTGGATAATGCGCCGCTGCTTAAAGTTACCGCGAAGGTCGATGCCCGCATTCGGCGGCTGTTTCCTTATGAATTTACCGAAGGGCAAAATCAAGTCGTCAAAGAGATCAATGCCGATCTGGCTTCGGGGCGCGCTATGCATCGCATGCTACAAGCGGATGTCGGTGCCGGTAAAACGGCAATCGCGATTTACGCGATGCTGGCTACGATTGCCAGCGGTTATCAGGCCGTGTTGATGGCGCCCACAGAATTGCTGGCGGTGCAGCATTGGGAGACGATTAATAAAATCTTACAACATAGCCGGGTTGAGCGGTGCCTTCTGACCGGCAGCCTCTCTGCTGCTGAGAGAAAAACCACACGGGAGCAGATTGCGAGTGGGCAGCAGCAACTGATTATCGGTACGCAGGCAGTCGTTCAGAAGGACGTGCGGTATCATGATTTGGGACTGGTGATTATTGACGAACAGCACAAGTTTGGCGTAATGCAGAGAGCGCATTTTACGAGCGATGAGAATACGCCGCATATGCTGGTGATGACGGCCACGCCGATTCCTCGCAGTCTGTGCCTGACTCAGTTTGGAGAGCTGGATATTTCTGTGAACTCGGAGCTCCCTCCAGGACGACAGCCAGTCGTGACCAGCCGAGTGAGTACAACGCCACAGAGAAAGAAGGCATGGGAGTTTTTACGAGCTCAAATTGCTGCGGGTCGGCAGGCTTTCATTGTTTGCCCAAGAATCGATTCGGAGATTGAGCAGAACAGCCGTTCCAGCGCAGAAGAAGTGTATCGCAAGCTGCAGAAAAGCGAACTGGCTTCTGCTTCGATTGGTCTGGTACACGGGCAGATGGATCGTGAGGAACGTGCTCAGATCATGAACGAGTTTCATCGCGGCACCGTTCAGGTGTTGGTTTCCACAACCGTTGTCGAAGTCGGCGTTGATGTTTCAAATGCAACTTTAATGGTCATCCTGCAAGCTGACCGGTTTGGGTTATCACAGCTGCATCAGCTCCGCGGTCGCGTGGGGCGTGGTGTCCATCGCGGGCATTGTTTTCTCTTTTCCTATACCGAAAATGAAGATGCTTTAAAACGGCTTTCGGTAATGGAGCAGACGACCGATGGGTTCGAAATTGCCGAAGCAGATTTTCAGGCACGAGGCCCGGGAGATATCTTCGGAACGAGGCAGCACGGAGACCTCCCGCTGCGCGTGGCCGATTTGAGGCGTGACGAAGCGATTCTACAGGAAACACGGGCTGTCGCGCTGCGTCTGGTAGAAACAGGGGTATTCGATCAACCGCGGTTTGCCCCTTTAAAAAATCGCGTGCTGGATCGATTCGGCCAGTTGATGGACCTGGGACAAAGTGGGTGAGTCGGTAGCGAGCCGAACTTGTCAGGTCCAGACACGATTGGAAAACCAGGCGGCCAATGCGCCACATGTGATGACCGGAAACCAGGCGGCCTGATCGGGGCTAATCATTCTGGTAGTTCCCAGATAAAAAAAGCACTGAGAAATGGCAAACAGGCTCCCCATGACACAGGCACAGACGGCGATATTCAAAATCTGACTTCGGCTCTCTTTCCGCAGCACAAATGGTATCGACATCATCACGGCGATCAAATTCATTAAGGGACGCGTTAAGCGAGAATGCAGATCCAGCGTCTGTTTGCGAATTGAAAGATCACTGAAAGAGGGATTATTGATACGGGCAATCAAGTCGGGTGTGGAAATCAAAGAGCTGGTATTTCGATTACAGAGTTGATCGCAGCCAACATCTGTAACGATAAAAATATCATTCGGATTCGTTCCTGGAAGGATCATTTCTTTGGCAAACTCTGCAATTTCCAGTTCTTCGTAATTCGGGTTGGCTTCTTTAAGTAGCCAACCTCCCGGTCTATCCAGAGTTTCAGTCTGGTAAAATGCCTCATCTGATTTGACGGTCACAAAGTCATGCACTGTGGGCTTTGACAAAACAAACTCTGCTTTGATCATTTGCTTTTCTGTTAGATAGAGTTGCTCACCATTAATCATAATTCTGGTACTGAAGTCATAGACCGGTTCGACGAATTGCGCACTACTTCCAAGATCGCCGCGTTCCGCCTGCAACTTGTCCGCAATCTTGGGAATTAAGAGTTCCTGATTTGCGACAATCAAGCAATTGACAACAATGGTTGCCAAAGCCAGTGGAATGGCGAGTCGGTACGTTGGAATTCCGGCTGAAAGAACCGGGTTGAGTTCGCCATGACGGACCAGCAACGAAAATACGACGATGCCAGAGAGTACTGTCAGAATCGGGCTGACCATATCAAAAAAGAGACTGGACCGAAATGTATAGTATTCCAGCATAACCATCAGCAGGCTGGTTGAAGAATCTTCTTTGATCTCTGCCTGAAAGCCATCAATATTCGTAAAACCATCGAAAACGACGTAAAGGCCGTAGGTTGCGATGAATCCAATGATGAAAACATGGAAATATCGTTTTAACAAATAACGGTCGAAAGTAGTAAACACGTTTCTCAATCGCTGTCTGTGGCTGATCAATCAACCCATAAAAAAGTGCGGAAACACAAGGGACGCGTATTACATCGGAATCAGACAGATGGGTCAATATCAGGAAACCGACAAGAACGCCGCCCCATACTGAACAAACAACACCGCAGCTTGCAGCAGAAAAAGTTGAATTCCGTGAGTGGCGTTTCGCGGAAAATGAAGAAAACCGTGAAATCAATAACTACCATAAGTTATTGATCAATAAATACTTGTGCATAATTTTTACATTTTAAAAGTTTCCAACTCTCGACATTTAATTCGCGTATTGAATAATAGCTAAGGAGGCATTTGATTTAATAACTGTCAATGTTTCTGATATCTTAAGCTCATTTAAAAGCTATGTTTTGGGAGAATCCACTTTTGAATTTGCTTGCCGAACATGATTTTTATGAGGAGAAGAAACATGGTCCGAAAAGACGCAATAGTCCGGTTGCATAAGCAACTGTTAAACAGGCGAGATGAGCTTAAGAAGATGGTGAGCGACAGTTCAGAAGGATCTTCTGCAAGCCGCTCTACCGTGGAAGATATTGGTGATGCTGCCCTGCGTGAAACGCGGCAAGGACTGGAATCGCATCTGGCAGAAATGGAATCGAAAGAACTCATGCAGATTCGTCGTGCGATCTCGCTGATTCAGGAGGGCCGCTATGGTCATTGTGAGACCTGCAACAAAAGCATTCCGATTGCGCGGCTTAAGGCGGTTCCTTACACGATGTTTTGTGTCGATTGTGCGCAAAAACGCGAATCAATGGGCTTAACCAGTCATGATCTTACTAGCGATTGGGAAAACGCCTACGAGTACGAAGGACGTCTTAACGACCAAGAAGTCAGAATCAACGATTTAGACCTCGATAAATAAGCTCTCCCTCCGATAATAAACAACAGAGGGTCACTGCGACTTGATTGCGTTTATTCATCTCTCCACAAACGACTTTCCCTCATGCCTGATTTAATCTCGGGAGAGATTCACTGCAATCAGTCTGGTGTCCCTGCGTATTACATGAAATCAGACTTTGATTGGTTTCATGGAATCAAATCGTCCGGCAGTTGGCGAAGGATTGCCTTTTTTTGCCGTAGCTAGAAATAGCTGGAATGCAAAAGGGTCCTGAGTCACGCTGAGAGATTTGCAATATGAAAAACCGATACTCACTTTTGCTGGTGCTTGCACTTGTTGCCTCTGCTTTTCTATGGAATACCTGCTTTGAGTCTCCCTTGATTCCAAAGCAACTGGAAGCAAAAGTTCCTTCGCAGGGAAACTCACGGCAACCTCACTCTGCGATGTTTTCGCACTCCACATTGCACGAGGGCAGTAAGCATCTGGCCAAAATTGCAAAACTAGCCACTCCCAGCGTGGTGCATATTCAATGTGAGAGACAGACTCCACGTGGCGCCGTAGAAGAAACCGGTTCCGGCGTGATTGTGCGTGGCGAAGGTGCTCCTGGCTTGTATATTGTCACAAACCGCCACGTTGTTCGCGATTCCAATGGGCAGTCGATTTCGATTCAACTGCATGATGGTCGCATGATTCATCCGCAGCGCAAGTGGGAAGATAAAGACACCGATTTAGCGATTTTAAAAATTAACGTGACAGACCTGGCCCCCGCAGATTGGGGTGACAGTGACAAACTTGACATTGGCCACATGGTTTTGGCGATGGGAAGTCCCTTTGGCTTAAGCGAATCGGTTACCCTGGGAATTATCAGTGCCAAAGGGCGTCGATCGCTTCAATTAGGAAGTGGTTCTGAAGTTCTCAATCAAAACTTTTTGCAAACAGACGCCGCGATCAATCCTGGTAACAGTGGTGGACCGCTGATTGATCTGGAAGGAAAAATCATCGGGATCAATACGGCCATTGCCTCGAATAGTGGTGGCAATGATGGGATCGGCTTCAGTATTCCCAGCAAACTGGTGCGACACGTATTCAATCAGCTCGTCAAGTACGGGCAGGTATACCGGGCTTACCTGGGCGTCCAACTCGATCCCGAATTCAGTGTTGCAACCGCGGGACGTTTAAAGCTGGACCGTGTCCGAGGTGCTCGGGTTGTCAAAGTGATTTCCAATACCCCGGCTTCCCGTTCGAATTTGAAATATGATGATGTCATCCTGAGTTTCGGCGGAATTGACGTTCTGGACCAGAATCACTTAATCAATCTGGTCAGCCTGACTCCCATCGACAACAGAGTCAGCGTGGTTTTACTTCGTAGTGGTCGCAAAGTGAATGTGATGGTGGAGCTGGCGAACAGAGAAATTCTTGATGAACTGGAAAAAAAGCAAAAAGAATCTCAACAGTCTTCTCGCCGCTTTAGAACTCCCGCTGAGCCAATGAGCTTCCAGCGAGTCAAGCATTCACAAGATCAGGATGCCCTTTCGGGATTACAACTGTATGCCATGAACACAGAACTCGCTGACCAATTGGGATTTGAGAAATCCCAGTCAGGATTGCTCGTGATGAATGTAGACCAGCAGAGTTCACTCCACGGCGTTGTTGGTTTGTACGATGTCATCGAAGAAGTGGCCGGGACCCCGGTGCACAACCTGAGTGAACTACGTCAGGTATTAAGCGAGAATCAGACGCGGAATAATCTGGTAATCAAGGTTTCCAATGGCAAACAGGGAAAACCACATCATCAGCTCGTGATCTGGCAGAGAAAGCAATAAGTGTTTTTGTGTAACAGCTTCCCGAGTGTTATCAGCTGAATAGCAGTCTCGCAATCGACTTTGATTCGATGAACGTGATCGATTTGCTCACGGATCGAAAACAAGGTTCATTGTCCCCAACAGGCTCTGCTTCAACGAAACAAAACCAGGTCAGAATGTTCTGACCTGGTCTTGATTTTTTCGTTACTGCGTGATTCGTTTAGTCTCGATAGAATCGAGTCAATTCTTCAAACAGCAGTGGATCGCGGATCGAGTCGCTGGCGAGACGTGCTCGGAAGCGATGATTTCCTTCGAGCGTACCCCGCACGACGACCTGGTATTGAACCGAATCTCCCGGTGCCAGATCTCCTAACGACTTGAAGACGACAACACCATTTTCAGCGATGTGCTGAGTCGGCCCGGTTGCAGAGATCAATTCCACCCCTGGAGGCAGTTCACAGGATACGGAAACATTGGAAGAAGACTTGCTACCATCGTTCTTAACAACGACTTTGTATCCGGTTTCTTTACCGATTTCGACAGGGTCATCCAGATCAGAAATTTCGAGAACCAGTTGAGCAGTGCCTTCAATTCGAGTTTGAATCTGAGCATCTGATTTCACATTGTGCTCAGAGATGGCCCGAACATGATGGACATAGTTGCCAATGGTTTTGGACTTCAGATCCAGATTCACATTCGCAGATTGCCCTGGCTCCATGCGTCCGAGGAACCAGCTGATCGTAGAATCTTCCGGATTAAACTGACCGCCGTGATCGGCTTTGACAAATTCGAAACCGGCTGGAATTTTGTGTAAGACACGAACGTTGTTTGTCGCGGCAGCTCCGTCGTTCAGCGTTGTGATGACATACTGAGCACTGCGACCTTTATAACGCAGTCCCGGTCCATCGATGGCAACCTGTACTTTGGGAGCAATGACATTCACGCGAGCTTGAGTCGCCTGCTGGAGGCCACCTTCCGCTTTAGCCATAACATTCAGAACCTGTTCGCCACCCAAGACGGCAGCTAATGCCAGACGAATCGTACGAGTCTCACCCGGATTGAGTGATCCGACCTGCATCTGCAGATACTCGGCTGTCACATGTTCCAGTCCTTTGGGAATTTCTGCTTCAAGAACAACGTTGTGTAATGTTCCTGTTCCCGGATTGGAGATTGTCACAGACTGTGATGCAGGTTCGCCGATCATGACATTGGTGGGGCCTTTGATGGCCACTTGCAGCAGGGGTTCTGCTACAGTAAATGATTCGGTTAACACGTTGGTATAGCGAACATTGGCAGAAGCCGAGATCGCACCACGTTGACTGGGAATCATGGTAATCGTAATTGATTTTGTTTCGCCGGCTTTCAGCGACTCAAATTTCCATTCCAGATGATCACGGCTGGAACTCGGACGTGGAACAGAATTTGTCAGGCGAACGGAGACAGGAAAGAACGCTTCTACCAGAACATCTTTGGCAGACTGCTTTCCTTCATTCGTGATCACCAGTTCAAATTCACATTCCTGGCCTACGTTAATTTCACTTTTCTTAATCCACTTGTGAGAAACCTTTGCGCTGGAGACTTCGGAAGAAGTACCAACGGGTTTCGATGTCGGCTCATTGCTGCGACGACTCTGCGGTGTAGACGAAATTGTGATTCCCGTATGCGGGGTTGCTTTGTTTTCCTGTTGTGTATTCCCGAAAGTCAAATGATGTTTGTTTTCAACAGTCTTTTGATCTGGAATTCGGGGAACAACTGCATTTGTTGACTTGGGAGCTGGTTGATTGAACTCCGTTGGCAAGCGGAATTGCTCTGTGCTTCTTCCAGCAGAACTAACCTGCTGAATTTTACCTTGAGCGGTTTGACGATTGCCCTGCTGAAATTCGGCATGAACAATCCCTTTTTTACCTGCCTGCCCTGAAGTGAATTCTTCATAGCGAACTTTTTTCTGGCTGTCGTCTGATTCAGCATGACCAACCTGCTGAAATGGAGACTGGCTTATCGCTGGTGTTTGTGCTTTTTCGTCCAGCCGACGAAAAGGCCGCTCCTGACCAAACAATTCTTGATAGTAATTGGGGACCTGTGAGAGTTTGGCTTTGTCCGTTGGTTTAAATTGCGCTGTCTGAGGTGAGACAGGTGCGTTCTGTCTGGAGGCGTTCTGTCTGGAGACAGTTGCTTTCTGCCTGGGCTGTGAAATGGTGACTCTGCCTGTATTACTTGCAGGCGCGAGTCCAACATTCGTTTTCCCCGTGTAGAATTCGCTCGTTGTTTTCGATGGGGGAGCTGAATCGAAGGGTGACTTTGATTCAAACATGCGATCATCGGCGGTTGCGATACTCGCACTCATTACCATAGTTGAAAATATCGCGAGCATCTTTTTTCCGCGTCGCATTTTGTTTCTCCTTACCGATTGGAATTTACTGCTGGATTGGGACTGATTTGTTTTTTGGATTGACATGACGAGAATTGTGAGACAGGGTGAGATCAAATAAATTTCAAAACGGTTTACTATTATTATCCATCTCTCTCTATCGGATGTGAGGATTCCCGAAATTGAACCAGATGTGCTGATTTTTTAAAATAAACCGAAATTATAGATTTTTCCGGTTATGACGATTTTCCGTCATTCCTCAAAACAGATATGGCTAATTTTTCGCAAGCCCATATGAAATATAGCCTTACGCAGTTAGTTTTATCAGCAGCCAGTGTAAAATCAATTCCTGCCTTCACCCAGTTACCCCAACGGGAAACAGGTCTCTAATTCCCCTGCCCAACGATTCAATCCAGGCTATTCCATTTTATGAGTCCCAATCATTGACTCATGAACGCAACCGCTGAAAATGATAGTAGGCCGTGAAAAGCCTGCTTCGAATGTAAATTTGTCCCCTGTCTGACAGAACCATGAAAACTGAGACCCCCTATTTTGAGCGAGCGCAACACCAAGACCGGACGATGAAAATCTACATGCTGGGCTGTGTTGATTTTGATTCGCTGCTGGTTTTACAGGAACATGCTCTACAGGAACTGCGTCGAGCGCAAAACGAGTCAGCCGTGCTTTTCGTCTGTGAACACCCTCCGCTGATTACCGTGGGACGTGAAGGCAGCCACGCCCAGTTATTTGAATCTGACCAGGATTTGAAATCCAGTCAGATTGAGGTCCGTTGGGTCAACCGCGGTGGGGGCGCCATCCTTCATGCCCCGGGTCAACTGGCCGTGTACCCCATATTACCGCTGAAACAGCTTGAGATCGGGATTCATGACTACCTGAGCGGACTGGAACAGGCGATCATAGCCATGGCGGCCGAACAAGGCGTCCAGGCACAACAACAGCCCGATTCCGTAGGAATTTCTGGTCGTTGTGGGCAGTTTGCCTGCCTGGGGGCTGCGATCAAATCCTGGATTTCTTACTATGGGTTCTATATAAATGTCTCACCAGATATGAAATTACAGCGCTTGATTGACTCCAATCGATATGATCATCGCCTGACATCGCTGTCCGCCACGTTGACGCGGGAGGCCAGCATGAGTTCTGTTCGCGAAAGTATCGTGCGGAATCTTGCTTCGAAGTTTGGATACCGGGACACCCCTGTTTTCACACGACATCCCTTATTGAATAGAGTGAAGAAAAAAGTTTATGTCCACACTTAATATTCTAACAGACACTCAACCTGCTCCTCGCCAGCGACTGCCAAAGTGGCTTAAACGGCCACTCCCGAAACCAGGCATGTCATTCACCAGCAATGTGATCGACGATTTGAACCTGGTTACTGTTTGTGAAAGTGCAAAGTGCCCGAATCGGACGGAATGTTGGTCTCACAAAACGGCAACGTTGATGATCCTGGGGAACGTCTGCACGAGACCCTGTGGTTTTTGCTCCATCCCGAAGGGAAAAACAGAGACCGTTCAGATTGATGAACCGGAACGCGTTGCTGAAGCAGCCGCCCGTTTGGGGCTGAAACATGTCGTGATCACATCGGTCACACGCGATGATTTACCCGATGGGGGTGCAGAGCATTTTTATAATTGTATTCTGGCAGTACGAGAGCGCACGGGGTCAGACATTGAAGTGTTGACTCCCGATTTCCGAGGCGATCGCCGTGCCATTCATCGAGTCATCGAAGCCCACCCCGATGTGTTCAATCACAACACCGAAACGGTTCCCCGGCTCTACCATCGAGTCCGTCGTAATGCCGTGTATCAGAGAACGCTGGATCTACTGATTCAAGTCAAAGAAACAGATCCGACCATCGTCACCAAAAGTGGATTGATGCTGGGGCTCGGTGAAACAAGAGAAGAAGTATTGGAAGTCTGTGCTGACCTGCGGGCAGCCGGCTGTGATATGATTACGATTGGACAATATCTGCAACCAACGCCTGAGAACTTACCAGTCGAGCGTTTTCTTCCACCGGAAGAGTTTGACGAAATCGGAGATCAAGTCCGGGCGATGGGCTTTAAACTGGTCGCCAGTGGTCCGTTTGTCCGCTCGAGTTATAATGCGGGCGAAATGGCGGCTGTACTGGGAACTGATTCCTGAATGCCCACCCCAATCGTCGTCCCCCTGTTAGGCAATGCGGACCGCCGCTTGACAGTGAGTTTATGGCTCACACGAGTCGGAGAACAAGTTGCTTCGGGAGATCGTGTGGTTGAACTGCTGATGCCGGGAGTGACCTTTGATGTCGAGGCTCCCTGTACGGGGACCATCATCGGGTGTGAGTGTCAGCCGGGTGTCGAAGTCGAAGCAGGAACGGTATTAGGCTGGATCGAACCGGCAGTCGCTGATAAGCCTGAACAGGAAGACTGATCTGTTCGATCAGAATGGGAACCGAGAATGACAACCGATCAAATACGAGGTCATCAATCGATACTGGAAATGTTGCAACGCGCCCTCTCCCGAGGCCGCTTGCCGCATGCACTCCTGTTTGCCGGAGAGGCCGGGATTGGTAAAAAACGGGTCGCCTTGCATCTGGCACAATGTTTGTTTTGTGAGCAAACGTTACCAGATCAATTAATAAGTTGTGGCGAGTGTGCATCCTGTAAACAGATGGGAGCGGGAACTCACCCCGACCTGATTTCGGTCGAGTGTCCTCCGGACAAAGCGATATTGCCCTTGAGTCTGATTATTGGTGGCGATGACCATCGCGGCCGTGAAGGCGTGTGTTATGAAATGTCATTACGACCGATGACCGGAAATCGGCGGATTGCCATCATTGATGATGCGGACAAAATGAATGCGGAAAGCGCCAACGCCTTACTCAAAACCCTGGAAGAACCCGCGGCCAATTATTTAATGGTCTTGATCGCCAGCGAGCTGGACGCCATCCTGCCGACGATTCGATCCCGCTGCCAGTTAATTCGATTCGGACGTCTGTCCCAGGAGGACGTCGCTGATTTATTAATCGAACAACAATTACTCGATTCTGTAGAACAGGCAAATCAGATTGCCCGCCTGGCAGAAGGATCACTCAAAATAGCCAGCCAGCTTCTGGATGAGAACCTGGAAGCACTGCGAGTGAAGATCACTCGCATTCTGAGTAAACATCCTTTCCAACCACAAGTATTTGCTCAAGCCGTCATTCAAGCCATTGATGATGTCGGAGGCAATACGGCGGCACAACGAAAGACAGCGAACTGGATCATTAAATTTTGTGCTGATTTTTATCATCAGGCATTACAGTTTGCCGCGGGATACCACTCGGATTTTGAATCAGAGCAAACCAAAAAATTTGTCGCGGGAATTCCCGGAGAAGTAGAAGACCAGATCGAGAAAATTGGAAACCTGCTGGATCGGATGCTGCTGACGGAAGAACAAATCGCGAAAAACACTACGATCGCGCTGTGTATTGAAAGTTTAGGCGAAGACCTGAGGGGTATACAGATGAAATAAGGGCAGACCATGGGCGATGGGAAGCGGTAGCCGCAGTTTTTAAAATATTCATTTTCCCGAGAATAAGTGAAGATTGCCTACTCAAGATTCGGTATACTAAACAGATTCCAGGAGGCCCTAAATATTTTTCACGATGTTTGCTATTCAATTCTGGCCGCCTTGCTCAATCTCAATTCAATGAAATTGTCATAAATGAATACCGAAGTATCAGCTTATATTGTCCGCTATGGTTCTACCCGTCTGATTGGCGAATTTACATTCAAAGGTCAGCCTGAGCTCCCCCGCAACGCGTCGGTGCTTATCAAAAGTGATCGCGGCCAAGAGTGGGGAGAAATCCTCTCGCCGGCTACGGAGCGAGTCCGCTCTTTCATGAAAACATCCGAGCCGGCAGGGCGCATCATCCGCTCGGTCACAGATGATGATTATCGCACACGTGATAAGAACCGTCACGAAGAGCGAAACCAATTCCAGGGATGCCAGGAACTGGTCAATGAGCATAAGCTGCAAATGCAGTTAGTTGATGTGGAGCATCTTTTTGGCGGCGAACGGGTCATCTTTTATTACCTCGCTGAAAAACGTGTCGACTTTCGCGAACTAGTGAAAGCGCTGGCCCGCAAGTATCGCTCGCGGATTGAAATGCGCCAAATTGGTGTTCGCGATGAGGCCAAGCTGCTGGCTGACTATGGCGATTGCGGTAAACCGGTTTGCTGTGGAACCCATCTGACAGAAATGCCTCCGGTTTCCATGAAAATGGCCAAGCTGCAAAAAACATCGCTGGATCCGAATAAACTTTCAGGACGCTGTGGGCGGCTCAAATGCTGTTTGCGATACGAATATGATACCTATAAAGACTATAAGAAAGAACTGCCTCCGATTGGCTCTACCGTGATCACCAAACAGGGTGAAGGTAAAGTGACGAATCAGGAAATCCTTTCCGAATGTGTGCAGGTGGTCTATCCAGACTCACGAAAAACAATTGTCCACAGAAAAGAGATTCTGGAAGTCATCAAAAAGAAAAAAGGAGAAACTCCTACGAATCAATGAGCAGATTCGACTCACACTCCTGTTCACACGATTTTGAACAGTAAAAAAAGGCCGAACAGGATTGATTTTCGTCAAGCTTCCATTGATAATTTTTCACTATCTGAAGTGTTATCTTATAAGATAGTCTTGACCAAAGTCACTCAGATCGAAACACTAGGATAAGAGACTACTTTCGCGACCGTAGTTATAAAGCTTTCTAAAGGGTATGGGTGAAACAATGACATCTGCCACAAATATTTCCCAACCAAAATTGCAATATCACCCTAATGCATACGAGTTTGTTTTTGAAGCGTTACAGCAGGCCCAGGAAATTTATGCGCGTTCGGTCACCAATGAGGATGAGCAGGAAGAATCGCACGTTTCCGGCCAGGAACTTCTGCAAGGCGTAAGAGAGCTTGCCGTAAAACAGTTTGGCCTGATGACGCTGACTGTATTTAAACAGTGGGGAGTTCATGCAACCAAAGATTTCGGGAAGATGGTCTTTGAGATGATCGAGCATGGCAGAATGCGCAAAACCGATAATGATCGGCTGGAAGATTTTGTCGACGTCTATGATTTCGAACAGGCCTTCGATACCAATTATGTGATTGATACGAGCCAGGTCTTTAACCGAAGTGCCGCCGAGCAGGCTTAAGCTTGCTCCCCCCTCCTATTCTCTGTCCCGTTTGTTCTCTGCCCCGCATGTTCTCTGCCATAGTGGCTGACTTACTGGTTCAGCCCCTGTTCTTGGCACTGTTTCTTTGCACTGTTTTTAAGTTTTGCGTTTAACGAACTTTGTTAAATTACTGTTATTGCAAAATGAGTTTCACGTGTTACACTCCCCCGAACAGAGTATTTGCTAGAGTTTTAACTTGTAACTTTTTGAGCATTCGAAATTACGTGCTGATAGTTGCCCGGAATCGTTTGAGGTTTTGAGGTTTTACAACAAGATTTACAACGGCTTATTTAAATGGAGTAAACTCTAAGGATGAGGTTTTATTTCCGCGCTCGACTCTCTCCCGTTCGTCTTCTTACAACTCTCCTCACACTTACGTTTTCAGCCTTCTTCTGCTCAGCTTCGCTGATCGCTGCAGAAGCGACAACAGACATAGCACCTGAAGCTGCGTCAGAAACAGTCGTGATCAGCTGGCTCGTGACAATTGCCGCTGCGATCTTCGCTTTATTTACCGCCTTCCGCTTCTTTTGCTGGATGGTGAATCAAAGCGAGGGTGATCCCAAAATGAAGGCGATCGCCGAACATGTTCGCGAAGGTGCCCGCGCTTATCTGGATCGGCAATTCAAAGTCGTAATACTCTTCTTTGCCGTGGTCTGTGCCTTACTGGCCTTCTTGGCGTTTGGACTGAAAACACAATCTCACTGGGTCCCATTCGCATTTTTAACCGGTGGTTTCTTTTCTGGATTGGCAGGCTGGTTCGGTATGCGAACTGCAACACTGGCCAGCGCAAGAACCGCGCACGCAGCAAAAGATTCATTAAATAGCGGCCTGCAGGTCGCTTTCCGTAGTGGCGCTGTAATGGGGCTGGTTGTTGTTGGCTTAGGCTTACTGGATATCAGCCTGTGGTTTGGTGTGCTGCACTGGGTTGTAAAAATGGAGCTGTCTGAGATCACTGTGACCATGCTCTGTTTTGGCATGGGAGCCAGTAGCCAGGCATTATTCGCACGTGTCGGCGGTGGTATTTTCACTAAAGCCGCAGATGTCGGTGCTGACCTTGTTGGTAAAGTCGAAGCAGGCATTCCGGAAGATGATCCGCGAAACCCGGCAACAATTGCCGATAATGTTGGTGACAATGTAGGCGATGTCGCCGGAATGGGGGCTGACTTGTATGAATCGTACTGCGGCTCGATTCTTGCCAGTGGTGCCCTCGGCGTTGCCGCCTATCATGGTTATCCTAAAATGCAGATGATGTGCCTGCTGTTGCCCATGTGTCTGGCAGCGGTTGGAATCTTTCTTTCTGTCACCGGTATCTTCATGGTGAAAGCGGAAGAAGGAGCATCACAAAAGAATTTATTAAAAGCGCTGGCGAAAGGAATCGATACCAGTGCGATTGGCGTGATCGTGGCTTCATTTGGGCTGGTCTGGATCATGCTGGTGATTCCCTCTCAGTCTGCCGGCATACCTGCCGACTCCCCGCTCGTCGTTGGCACACCTTTATTCGGCGTCTTTGGCGCCATTGTATGTGGTCTCGTTTCAGGTTGGATCATCGGTAAATGGACCGAATATTCGACCAGTGACGAATTCAAGCCAACTCGGTTTATTGCAGATCAATCTTCAACGGGCCCTGCGACAGTCATTATCGCGGGAATCGCCGAAGGCTTTTATAGTGTCTGGGTTCCGATCCTCGTGATCGGCATCGCCATTCTTTTAGCTTTCGGATTCTGTACGGGATTTGATTTTGCCAATTCCCAAATATTTGCAATGGGCCTGTATGGAGTCGCGATAGCGGCAGTCGGCATGTTGAGTACACTGGGAGTCACCCTGGCGACAGACGCATACGGCCCCATCGCGGATAATGCCGGTGGCAATGCCGAGATGAGCGGACAGGAACCTTTTGTCCGACAGAGAACCGATGCACTGGACAGCCTGGGAAATACGACTGCTGCGACCGGAAAAGGATTCGCGATTGGCTCTGCTGCGTTGACCGCCCTGGCATTGCTGGCGGCGTATGTGGAAGAAGTCCGTGTTGGATTTGAACGCTGGGTCGTCAATTCCGCGATTGTGGAAACGATCTCCGATGATATGTCGAATGCGTCTGCGTTGAAACTGAGCAAAAACTGTATTGCCCTGCGCACATTGAACCGCGATGGAATCGAACCGACACACAACAACCAGGGATTTTTGTTGTTTCCCGCGTTGAACGTTTCTCAGATCACTCCTGGTCGGGAAAAAATCGAAAAAGCGGATATCGGCGCGACGATCCGGGGACTCAATATTACCGCGCTACTCGAACGGGGAGAATGCGTGGACGTCAAGAAAGCGACCGTCCCCGATTTTTCCCGGTTCTATAATTTCTCTCTACTAAACCCTAAGGTGCTGGTAGGTGTCTTCTTTGGTGTGATGGTCGCGTTCGTCTTTTGTGCGATGACGATGAAGGCGGTGGGCCGCGCCGCGGGGGCAATGGTAGATGAAGTGCGCCGCCAGTTCCGGGAAATCAAAGGCATTATGGAAAATGAGGCCGAACCTGATTATGCCGCCTGTGTCGAAATTAGTACAGCTGCTGCTCAACGTGAAATGCTCCTGCCTGCGCTGCTGGGATTACTCTCACCAGTCGCTGTCGGGGTCATTCTAGGAGTCCCCGGAGTGGTCGGGCTCTTAGTAGGTGCCTTGACGAGTGGGTTTGCAGTTGCCATTATGATGGCTAATGCCGGTGGTGCCTGGGACAATGCTAAGAAGTACATTGAAGCAGGTGCTCATGGCGGCAAAGGAACTGATGCGCACAAAGCCACAGTAGTTGGTGATACTGTTGGTGATCCATTTAAAGATACAAGTGGACCAAGCCTGAATATTCTGATCAAATTGATGAGCATGGTTTCTGTTGTCATAGCCGGATTTATTATTCAATACGCATTAGAGTTATTTTAAGTATTTGAACCAGGCTAAAGGTTACGAAAATCAACACTGAACCTTCTCAACCATCCGATTCTATTGAAAGTGCGTCCAGCTTAGAACGTGCCTGTCTCTGCGCTAAGGTCTGTGATCACCTCAAAGGTAAAGACATCGTTGTACTGGATGTCGTTCAAGTCACGCCTTTGTTTGATTATTTCATTATCGCGACTGCCTCAAATACGAGGCAGAGTAATGCGATCGCGGAAGAGATCCGCGTATTAATGAAGCGCGACAGCACGCATCGTCGCAATATCGAAGGCAAGGACAGCGATTGGATTCTAGGCGACTATGGGGACGTCGTTCTGCATATTTTCACCGAAGAAACCCGTGAATTATATGACCTGGAACGCCTCTGGGCCGATGCCACCAAAGTCGACTGGCAGTCCCATATCGCTGACAAAGCAGACGACAAAGCCGATTCTGTCTAATAGAAGAGACCACTGTTTCTACCATTCTCCGTGCCCAGCGTGTATTCTGGGCATCGTCTATTGGATTGTCACATACATTTTCCATTAAAGAGAGAGATCAGGATCTCACTACTGGAATGATCGCATGAATATTCTCGCTGAACTCAGAAAACGATTTGAACCTGTTTTGGCTGAATGGACCGATGATCCATCATCAGTCATCGAAATGCTCAAAGCGTCTCAAGATGCCAAATTTGGCGACTACCAGGCCAACTTCGCGATGCCTCTGGCAAACCGCCTGGAGGGAGTGAAGCCACGGGATCTGGCAGCCCAGATCGTAGAAAAAGTCGATCTATCTGATCTCTGCGAGCCCCTGGAAGTTGCGGGCCCAGGCTTTATTAATATCAAACTGAAACTGAACTGCCTGGAAGAACAGACACAGCAGCTGGTAACAGATGAACGACTGGGAGTTGCGGTTTCGGAAACTCCTCAGAAAGTTGTGGTCGACTTTTCAGCCCCTAACGTCGCTAAGCCGATGCACGTGGGTCACTTAAGAAGCACGGTAATTGGTGATGCCAACTACCGGATACTGAAGTTTCTGGGACATGACGTTGTCGGCGACAATCACATCGGCGACTGGGGAACCCAGTTCGGAATGATCATTTTCGGGTATAAGCACTTTCTGAACGAAGCCGCTTTTGAAAAAGAGTCAGTCCATGAACTGGCGCGCCTGTATCGACTGGTTAATCAATTATCGGATTACCACACGACAAAAAACAACGTCCCGTTACGCCAGAACGATCTTGAGCAACTTGAAGCCAAGCTGCAGACGCTAGAATCGACAGCCGACCAGACAGACAAAAAAGTCCAGAAGCAGCTCAAAAAACTGAAATCGGATATCGGGGAACGAAAATCCGAACTGAGCTCGATGCAGGAAAAGCTGGCTACCCTGGAACAGAATGAAGACCTTAACAGTAAAGCGATCGCCTTTCCGGATATCGCCCGAATGGCGCGAGAAGAAACCGCCAAGCTGCACGCCGGCGATGCTGATAATCTTGCACTCTGGAAACAGTTTCTGCCGGAATGCCTGGACGCGATCCAGACGGTTTACGATCGCCTTAACATTCACTTCGATATGTCACTGGGGGAAAGTTTTTATCACCCCATGCTGGCTGATGTGGTGGAAGATCTCCAAGAAAAGGGACTTGCCAAAGAAAGCCAGGGCGCGATTTGCGTCTTCGTTGAAGGCTTCAGAGCCCCCTTTATCGTTCAGAAGCAGGATGGTGCGTTTACCTATGCCACAACCGACTTGGCGACCATTAAATATCGGGCCGAAGAACTGAAAGCCGACCGCGTGCTCTACGTGGTTGACTCCCGGCAAAGCGATCATTTTCAACTGTTGTTTGCCACCGTCAAAGAGTGGGGTTTCACTGATTTGAATTTGCAGCATGTGAGCTTCGGATCAGTTCTAGGCAAAGATGGACGCCCCCTGAAAACCAGAGCCGGTGATAATGTCGGCCTGGAAAGCCTGCTGGATGAATCAATCCAAAGGGCCTACACAATCATTGCTGAAAACGATGAAGCCAAACTGGATGGACCGGAGCTGAGCGAAGCAGAACGTCAACAGATTGCCGAAATCATTGGTTTGGGTGGAATCAAGTACGCCGACCTGAAACACAACCGAGACAGCGATTACATGTTTGACTGGTACAAGATGCTGGCAAACCGCGGCGATACCGCGACCTATATGCAGTATGCCTATGCCCGTGTGTCTGGTATTTTCCGCAAAGGCAACATTGACCGCGAGACGCTGCGAAACAATCAGGCAGCCCTTCGACTGCAGGACGAGACGGAACGTGCCCTGGCGCTGCAGATCAACCGCTATTCGGAAATCCTGGAGAGTGTGGGAGTTGAGGCACGTCCGAATTATCTGACGAACTACCTGTTCGAGCTCTCAAACCTCTTCAGTTCATTCTACAACCAATGCCACGTGCTGAAAGCCGAAGAGGAACAGGTTAAGACCAGCCGACTGCTGCTATGTGATTTAACGGCCCGGGTGATCGAGCATGGCTTGTCTCTCCTGGGAATTCGAACCTGCGAGCGAATGTAGTTTGTAAATCGAGCCAGTGAAAACACGACGTAAAAAAAACGCATTCCAATCAGGAATGCGTTTTTTATTTAATATTACCCGGCAAGGGCTCGAACCTTGACTAGCAGAATCAAAATCTGCTGTGCTACCATTACACTACCGGGTAATGCAGTTTCTGTATTTCTCAGACACAGTAGCTCAACTCGGGTTCACCACTGAAGCAGTGTTGAACCCGGGACCGAAGTTTATTGAATCATGAAAGATCTGGCAAGAGTTCTCTGAGAGAAATTCTGCATCTTTCCAATTCACTAATCGTTACGCAGCTTGAGGGCCATCTCACCCAGTTTTTCGCGGATTTCGTTGAGTGAAGTCACACCGAAATTACGGCTGGCCAGCAACTCATCCGGGCTGCGACGAAGCAGTTCACCAATGGAGCCAATCCCAAGACGTGACATACATTTTCGTGAACGTACAGAAAGTCCCAGATCGGAAATGGGTTTTTCAGTGACCGGGTTATCAGCCAACTCTGGTGGCAAGGCTGCGTAGCCGCCTTCTGTTCCCAGAGATTCGTGCAGGTTTGCACCGATGTGCAAGCCGAACGAGGACAGCATCTCGCGAATTTCATCGAGCGAGGTCTGACCAAAGTTCTTGCCGGCTAACAGGTCATTTTCACTGACGCGTGTCAGGTCACCCAGCGTATGAATATCCATCGCATGCAGGCAGTTTCGGCTGCGAACAGAAAGTTCGAAGTCGGTAACAGGCCGATCCAGCAATTGTTTCATGCGGGCTTCGTTGCGTGCGGTCTCTTCGTCGTAATACATGTTATCAGCCGCTTCGATGTCCTTGAGGTACATCGCAGCCATTTCGTTGCTCGGATCTGTTTCCAGAATCCGTCGGAAACAAAATGCAGCAGCGGGATAGTTTTCCATATCCTCATAGAGCAATCCCAGATTCAGGATCGCTCCAAGATAAAAGGGAGGACTGGAGAGTGACTGTTCATAAAGGCGAATCGCGTCTTCGTCATTTCCGCGTGAGGCGTTTTCCCCAGCAAGACGAAAAATGGCTCGCGAGTGACGCGGGTCCATATCGACGGCTCGTTCGAAATACTCGATGGCTCCATACAGATCACCGCGGTCTGAGCGAATACATCCCATCTGGAAAGAGTACTCAGCACGGCCAGCGGCATCTTTGGCGATGGAGGAAAGAATCGCTTCTGCTTCGTCCAGTTTTCCTACCAGACGCAATGTTTCTGCTCTTCTGAGAGAGCACTCAATTGAATCGTAGCCAAGCTTTGCTGATGCTTCCAACTGCTTATCGGCTTCGTCGTATCGTTTCAACGCGATTAGCGAAACAGACTGATAGAAACTGGCTGCCGCGTTGTCTTGCACTTTCTCAAGTTGCAAAACGGCGTCTTTGTGTTGTCCCAACAAATGCAAGGCAATCCCCGCTCTTGCATTCAGCCCGGCAGAAGCCTGACCTTCAGCAATATCTTTGACGAGCGCTTGCACTTCATTGCGTAAATCAGAGACCTGATCAGAGCAGACAATTTCTGACAACTGTTCTACATCTGAGAATCCTACGCCTTCGGAGCTTTGTAATACACCTTTTACGTCAATTAATTCGTCGACACTCACACTATTTTCCTTTATTGCAGCTAGCGCGCAGATGGAAGCAGACAATAGAGTTTATTCACATAAGCTATTGCCAAATTTCATAAACCCGAATCTTACTATCTGTTTAAGCAAACGGCAACCATTAAGGCCCGTTTCGCCCTTTTTCTCGCTGTGGCTATGTACCTCACACTCCCACACCGCCAAAACAATAAACCTAAGTACACCTTAATCGGCGATTATTGGACGAGTCCCTGATATCCACCATCACTGGGGTCTCCGGGGAGATGCCGATTTTCCTGAATGATCTTCCGGTCCGGATAATCTCTGAGAACGCTTTGTAGCAGCTCCTCGTTCTCTCTGGAGTCGAAAGAGCAGGTTGAATAAACCAACCGTCCTTCCGGTTTCAGGTGATCCAGAGCAAGTTGCAGCAGGTTCCTCTGGATTTCTGTTAATTCCTTGATGGCCTCGTCGTTAATTCGCCAGCGTGCTTCCGGTCGCTTTCCCAGCACTCCGGAATTAGAACAGGGCGCGTCAACCAAAATCGCATCAAAGGGGCCTTCGGGCAATGTTGTCTCGTGTGGATGAATGAGTTGAGTTTGAATGCTCGTCAGTCCCAGTCGCGATGCGTTCTGTTCAATTTTGTCGAGCCGATCCTCGCTGACATCCGTGGCAATGATCGTGCCTCGATCGTACATCAACTCTGCCAGAAGCGTAGTCTTGGTTCCGGGAGCCGCACACAAATCCAAAACGATTTCCTCTGGTTGAGGATTGAGCAGGTTACCGGCGGCGATGGCAGATTCATCTTGAATCGTGAATTTGCCGGACTCCAATCCAACCAGCGATTCCAATGGAACAATTTCATCCAGCTTGATCGATTGCGGTTCTTTTCCCGGACTGGCCTGAATGCCCGCCTCTTGAAATTCTTCCAGTAAGTCATCGCGACTCGTTTTCAAGACATTGGCCCGCAAATACAATTTATTGCGTTGATTAAACCATTGGGCAATCTGAAGCGTCTGCTCCCAACCAAAGTGTGTCAGCCAATCCGAGATCAGCGTTCGTGGAAAACTGAATGCTCTGGAAAGATATCCTGCTGGATTGGCTTCGGGATCGTCAAACAAATCTGTATTGAAGCTGCGATAACGGTCGGTGCTTAAGGGAATCGCGCTGGCTTGTGGCGTTGTTGCGAGGTCCTCATTCAGCAGCCTATCGATAGAGCGTAAAATGGCGTTGACCATTTTTTTCCAGCGAACCCGATTCAGTTTCCCAGCAAGATCAACGGTCTCTGAAACAGCAGCATGAACGGGAATCTGATCCAGAATGACCAGTTGATACACGCCCGTTTGCAGCAGCGTCCACAAGGGGGCTTCCACTTTTTCGCGAGGACGCGTTAGCTGGCTTTCGATCAACGTATCCAGGGTCAATTGGCGTCGAATCACACCAATACTGATCTCCATCGCCAATCGCCGATCCTTGGAAGACAGGTCGATACGACGTTCCCAGCGCTGAATCGAATCGCTGATAAATTGATTGTTCAGGCGATATTCTTCAAGCAGAAAAAAAGCGAGTTCGCGTGCCGATCGAAAAGATTGCGGCAACGGTATACTTTCGGAATCGATCTCGGGGGCAGCAGAGGATGTTTTTTGTTTCCAGACATTTTTCTTTTTCACGATGACTGACCACACAAGCGTTCCAGATCGGCAAAGAAATGGGGGTACGTTTTGATCGTACAATCGGGATCAGAAATCACGATACCAGGTACTTTTAAGCCAACCAGAGCAAAGCTCATCGCCATCCGATGATCATCGTATGTCTCGATTGTGGCTGGTTGAATTTCCCCCGGATAAATAGTGACGGAATCTTCGGTTTCTTCAACCTGAATCCCCATGCGTTTCAATTCGGTGGCAATCGCGGCAAGACGGTCTGTTTCTTTGTGGCGAATATGTCCCACGTTTCTGATACAGGTCGGCCCTTCTGCAAATAAAGCAACGGCTGCTAACGTTTGCGCGGTATCACTGATATCATTCATATCCACGTCGATGCCTTTGAGAGCTTTTCCGTGAACGGTGATACTATCGCGTCCGCGTTTGATCTCACAGCCCATGTCTTCCAGGACTCGGATAAAATTAATGTCGCCTTGCAGTGCATCCTGATTCAAACCTTCCACAGTGACCGCCCCGCCTGTAATCGCAGCGGCAGCAAAAAAGTAGCTGGCCGCAGAGGCATCGGGCTCAATATCATACGCCACAGTCCGTTGGTAAGTTTGAGGTTGTATTCTCCAGACGGAAGCGTCAAGCCGATTGATGGTGACACCGAATTGTGCCATCACACCGAGTGTGATATCCAGATAAGGCTTTGACACCATTTCATCCAGAATCGTAATCGTGATTGGACCTTGTGCGGCGGGAGCCACCATCAGTAATGCGCTTAAATACTGGCTGGAAACGCTACCTGAAATGGAAGTTTCTCCGCCCGGTAGTCCCTTTGCTTTCACGCAAACCGGTGGACAGCCGGTGCCATTTTCACAGACGACATCGACTCCCAATCTTGCTAATGCTTCCACCAGATCTTGAATCGGCCGCTCTTGCATGCGTGCATTGCCGTCTAAAACATATTCCCCATTACCGCTCGCACAAAGAGCCGTCAAAAACCGGATGCTGGTTCCACTGTTTTCCAACCAGAGTGAAGCTGACTGCTGCGGAATCTTTCCGGCACAGCCTTTGACTTCAATGGTACATGACTTTACATCGTGTTTGACACTAATGCCCAGACGATTCAGGCTTTCAATCATCACCTGCGTGTCCTGGCTATCAAGCACACCGGTCAGATGGGTTGTGCCCTCCGAGAGTGCCGCCACGATTAATGCACGGTTGGTAATGCTTTTGGACCCGGGAGGTCTGACAGTTCCCTCAACGGGACCTGTTACTGGCTTCACTTGATAAGTTTTAGGCATGAGTTACGTTAATGATATGTTGAATTTTTGCGAACGTCTCGAACATGAGATGTCATTGACTGCGTGAATCATCACAGCATACACACTTGATAACCAAACCTAAAGTGAGGCGGTCAATCAGTTACCATCTCTTAAGTATTTTCGACAGCCTGTGGAAGACCTTCCTGAATCGTCGGATAAACCAGCTCTACCCCCAACTCTTCACGTAACCTTTTATTACAGCAACGTTTATTCAGTCCTGCTGCACGTTCGGTGCTGTGCATGCGTTGGGACTTCACAGCAGGTTGCTCTGGCGTCTCTGCCGCAAATTGAGGAAGCGGCGCCTTGATCAGCTCGGCCAGCGTTTCATAGTATTCCTGCCGAGTAATCGGACGGCTGTCACTAACCAGATAATGCGATTCCAGATGAATGTTTGTATCACATTTCAGGATTGTATTCACGATATCTGTGACATGAATCAGATTCAGCCAGGCGTCCGGGCTACCTGACAGCGGTTCACCCGCCTTGATTTGCTGCATCCGAGCCAGGAGCCTCCCAGGTCCATAAATACCGGCCAGCCTGAAAATCACAGCCGTCGCAGTTCCGCGTTGTTCCCGTTTGGACAGCAATCCGTGCTGTTCAAATAACTGCTCCGCTTCGAGGCAAATCTGGCCGTTTTCCCGTTCCGGTTCACAATTGGATGTTTCATCGACCCATTCGCCGGCAGATTGTCCATAAACGCTGGTACTGGAGAGGTATATGATTTTCTGAGTTCGCTGTTTGATTTCTGACAGTGCGTGGTTCAATCCCTCGACATAGATCTCACGCCGCGATTTCTCAGCCGAACGATCAAAGCCTACGGCATACAGGACCGTCTCTGATTCTGGCAATCCCTTGAGTGAATCGGGCCGGGTAATATCCCCCATAACAGGTGTGATTCCGAGTTTCGTGAATTCAGTGGCGTGCGTTTCAGAGCGCGTGAGCGCAGAAACAGTATGCCCCTGCTCCAGCCACTTTTGAGCGACCGACAAGCCGACATAACCACAGCCTATGATAAGTTTCTGCATCGAAAAACCACTTTCAGGAGAGCGGGGACGAAAGATCTGACTCAACGTTTACCACGAATCCGCGGCGACAGTTGATCTGCGTGCTGCAGAACCTGCTGGATTTGAGTTTGAATCTGGTCGCGTAATTCACTTTCGGCATCATCAGGCAGAGTCTGGATCTTCTGAATCCCCGATTCTTCACGGAAGGCAGATTCCAATTTCCGAAACCGGTCCGCCATCGTCTGCAATAATAACCCTACCTCTGTTATAGACAGATCGTAGCGATTGAGAATGGTTTCTTCAGAATTCCTGACGCGGGTCAACCGAGCCAGAGTGTTTCCCTGGGTGCGATACAAAGCGCCCTCGATATAAGCGCGCCTTAAGAACCCGGTCTGATCAAACTGGTAAACCGGATCGCTGCCAAAGTAAAAAGAGAAATGGCCGCTTTTCTTTTGTCCCCAGAAGACGGGAAACGATTCGTGAACGACCTGCAGTTCAGCACGGGGAAATAACGCCGTCGCTTCCCGCATCAGGTCTTCGCGGTCTTCTTCATTTCGCGCCATTGCAGTCTCTTCATTCCGATCGCAACTCGGGATTACCGTATTCGGCTCCACTCCACGACATTGCTAATCAAACAGATGGCTGACCGATTCGTTACGGTGAATGCGTCGAATGGCTTCACCTAGCAAAGGTGCAATCGAAATCGTTCTTAAATTGGAGAGTTTATCCTGATCAGGAATCGGCAGACTGTTCGTGACCACGATTTCTTTAATGGGTGCTTCGCTCAGCAACTTAATCGCAGAACCACAAAAGACAGCATGTGATGCACCGACATAAATTTCACTGGCACCGTGTTCTTTGACCACATTGGCTGCCCCAACAATAGAACCCGCGGTCGAAATCATATCATCGAAGATCAGGGCCACTTTACCTTCGATAGGCCCACCAATAATATTTGCCTGCTGTGTTTCCAACGCGTTTTTGCGGCGTTTATCAACTATCGCCAGCGTGCCCCCGATATTGTCGTTATGCTGTAGCGTACGTTTGATACTACCTTCATCAGGGCTAACCACTACCAGGTCTTTATCTGGAATATTTAGCGATCTGAAGTAACGATCCAAAATCGGAGCCGCGTACAAGTGATCAACGGGCGTATCAAAAAAGCCCTGGATCTGTGCCGCGTGCAAATCCATCGCCAGCACCCGGTCGGCCCCTGCTTCATTGATCAGATTGGCGACCAGCTTTGAAGTAATCGGTACCCGACCAGAATCTTTACGGTCCTGTCTGGCATATCCGAAATAAGGAATGACGGCGGTAATGCGTTCTGCGCTCGCACGACGACAGGCGTCCATCAGAATCAACAATTCCATCAGATTGTCATTCACCGGAGGCGATGTTGGCTGAACGATGAATACGTCCCGCCCCCGGACATTCTGATTAAGTTTCAGACTGATTTCCCCATCGGGAAAATTGGATAACTCTACCGAAGCCAGTCGAATGCCGAGATATTCCGCGATTTCTCTAGCTAATTGAGGATGAGCTCGTCCACTAAGAAGAGTCAAATGATCATACATTGAAAGCGAAGCCTGCAGTAGTGCGATACTTTGAGTTGCGGGAACAAAGGCCGTCAGCGCCGAACGGATCTGTTTGGCATACTTCCCTATTCACGCTTATCGAGAGAAAGAAGTCAAGCACGAGCTTTCGATTTCGAGCGAAAGTCCCCAAATGCCGTTTTAGAGACACTCTTTGCAGGAACTAACGGCTAACCAAACGCGCGAATCTTTATCGATTATTCAGCAGGCGTCTGTTGAAGAATCTGAGCCACTTCGGCCAGTTGTTCCTGAGTATTAATGCCCATTGCCTCCTGGATATCAAAGACGGGATCAGCCAGAACTGTCTCGCCTTCTTTAAGCAGGATCTCTGCACAGTCCGTCAGATAGTATTCCGCCTGACTGTTATCGGGCTTCACCTTTTCCAACGCATGGAATAATTGCCGCCCGTCAAAGGCAAAGCAGCCAGTATTGATCTCTTCAATCGCGGCCTCTTCGGGAGTTGCATCTTTTTGCTCTACGATCCGCAAGAATTTGCCATTCGCATCGCGAACAATACGTCCCAGACCTTGATTGGCTTTTGTCGTCGCTGTTCCTACAACACAGGCAGCCTGGTTCTGCTGTTGAATCTCGAGCAGCTTCGCGAGAGAGCTTCCTTTCAAGAGTGGCGTATCACCGGCGAGGACTAAAACGGAGCCATCGTGATCGGCCAGCTTGTCGGCACTCATCATCACAGCGTGACCCGTTCCTTTCTGGTCAGCCTGCAATGCAAATTCCACATCGGAATGATCGGCGAGTGCTGCTTTCACCTCATCTGCTTTATGACCGACGATGACAACCAATTTCTGGCAATGCGCGGCGCGTGCCGCATCCAGAACATATTCAATCATCGGACGTCCCAGAATGGGATGCAGAACTTTGGGAAGCTCTGACTTCATCCTTGTGCTCTTACCGGCGGCAAGGATGACAGCTGCAGGAGGATTCACGAATGAATTACCTTTATCAGGGTTATGCTGGAAATCGAACTAGAGAGCGGATTAAAATTGCATTCCGAAACGGGCGATGAAGCCATCTTTGATGTCAAATCCACCACCGCTTCTGAAGTCAGCCTCACGTTTCATAATTCCCCCTGCTTCGAGGAACATTGACCGACAGCCGTTGTCGCTACGAATACCGAGCATCATGACGTAATCCTTGAATTCCACCTGATCGCGGCCTACTACGCCTGGCCGTTCGACCTGAAACGCTTCGATATCGTATTCAAAGCTACCATAGACCCAGACGCTTTTGCCCCCCATATTCCCCATGAATCGGCTGACACGGGATTTGGGGAACATGGCTCGAACTTCCCAAAGATCATTGGGTGTCCAGACCGCACCGGCGTAAGGAATGACATAATCTCCTACCCTGTCCCAGTAGGCGGCCCCTGCGGCGAACATCCAGGTCTCAGAAGGTCGGAAGAATAACACAACCCGCGCATCAAACTGCCAGGCATTCGAGCTTAAACTTTTACCCAAATCGGAGGCAATCGCAGGAGTAAATCCGAGCTGAACGCTCCACAGTCCGTTAGCCGGTGTTGATAACTGGAGGTCAGTACCAAACCGAAATCCCTTGCCCGGCAATGAGATAAATTGGGGACCATCCCAACCGCGGTAGTCAAATTCTGGAGTAAACATGAAAATCCAGCCATTGCGAGTCGGAGTTGTGTACTGCAGATCAATGTCGGTTTCAGTAACGGCAAAATTACCGCCAGCGACTCCTCCTGGAGGAACATAGGTGCGTGCTTTGGGCAAAAAGCCAAATTCAAATCTGGAGGTCCATCCAAAACGGTATGGCTGTGGTCCATTCAAACCAGTCGTATAACTGGGCATCTGCTGTGCCCCATACGGGTCCATGCCTGGACCACCGGGAGTGAGAAATGGATCATAGCCCGCCTGTGGTGCTCCGTACAGATTTCCGCCTCCTGCATTCGGATCAAATGCCTGCCCATTCGGGGCCGCATACGAGCCGCCATTCTGAGGCGTCGTTCCAAACGGAACCGACTCTTCATACGTCGGTGGTGGACTTTGACCACGAATGACCGCATCAAAGTCATCTGCGGGAGTATAAAGCGTAGGCATTTCAGCGGCGTTCAATTGAAGTCCGGCTGAAAACACGATGGCAAGACAAAGAAGGGAAGCTTTCAATGTACAACCTGCAAATATAGGATTAATCAGTATATGAGCTGAAATGCTCTGTCTGAATGGGGAGTCAGCAACACAATGCGGCTTAACTCTTCGTTATTGGGGTGGTATCGTGAGGGGATTTTCCAAATGTTGGAGATTAGGTCAACATCAATCTGAAGCGTGGTGGCTGCAAACTTGAGGAAAAGTTAGAATTTTCTGGCATTTTGTGAGAAAAAAAGGCTGCCTGAGAAACGATTTGGAGAGTTTCTCACCAGAAAAAAGAAAAAATGAGAGGAGTAAGTGAATCGACTTTATACCTCTCAGCGTGGGCTGCCAGAAACTGCGGGATCAGCGTGACGCGTCAAAAATCTTACGGCAATACGCATCGCAATTTTGATCGAGCGTTCGGCGTCGACAGAGCCTGCGAGAGACACGAGATGTGATGCTATTAAGAATCACCCCATCTACAAAATTCGCGCAGTGCCGCTGCAGGCACTCTCTACACTCGACGACTATGATTAAAATAACTGTGATTCAATCGTGGTCGGTCTATTTGTGGTAACCCAGACCGGTGACGACAGAATGCAATTCTTCAAACGTGATGAACCGTCGGCGGTGACGCAGCTTGTACTGGTCGATGGCCAGCGCCAGCTCATTGACGTCCTGGTTTTCTGAATTGTACGAGTTACTGAATTGTCGTCGTTCACCAATTCCATCAGGTCGATTACTATCGCGGTTTTGGCGACGATCCTCAAATGTGACAGATTGTTGCTCGGTAACCTGTTTCATAAGATTGCTCCTTGATTAAATATTTACCAAGCAAAACCTAGGTTGCATTTTTTGGTAATGTGTGAAAATTTAATATCTGCAACGATTATTTCTGTCATTTGTCGCAAAACATTTCTACTGTTCTGATTAGGAGAGTTGTACGAAAAAATCAGCACAAATGACCTTTGCAGGATTTAGGGGGAGTCAATCTCGGCCCGGAATACTCCTGTCAGAAATACCATCGACGATAATTTCGGTCTTCTTTGGCTTACGCGGCAATTCTCGTTATATTACAAGTATTCGGATCATGAGTATTCTTCCTGTCATGCTGCAGTAAACGGGAGGGATCTCTATCATCGGTGAATAATTAAGACGATTCAGGCTCAGAAATGAAAGATGGATGTTTTATGGATACAAAAGTTGCAATTTTGGGTGGTGGTGGGATGGCAACTGCCTGCGCAGCGTTACTCACGGAATCTTCGGACGTTGCTGTTTCCATGTGGGTTCGCAAACCCGCGATTGCGGAAGATCTGAGAACGCATCGCGAAAACAAACGACTGCTTCCCGGTGTCACACTTTCGGAAGCCATTCATTTCACATCAGATATTGATGAAGCAGTGGCAGACGCCGACTTTCTGGTTGTTGCCATTCCCACAGAGTTTCTCAGAGCAGCGCTGCACACGCTGGCTCCCCATCTCCAGAATGGGACTCCCGTCATCAGCGTCGTTAAAGGGATTGAGCAAGAGACGTTTTATCGTCCCAGCGAAATTATCGCCGATGTTCTGGGGCCTCGCCCTGTGGTCGCGCTGGGAGGCCCGAGCCATGCGGAAGAAATCGCCCGCCGTCTGCCGGCCAGCGTCGTGGCTGCCAGCGGTGATATTCAACTTGCCAAACAAACCCAGAAGCTGTTCAGCACAGATCGATTCCGCGTTTATACGAATGTGGATATTGTCGGAGTCGAATTAGCAGGAGCCTTGAAGAATGTGATTGCGATTGCCGCCGGTATCTGTGACGGTGGAAAGTACGGCGATAATGCCAAGTCGGCAATCATGACCCGTGGTCTGGTGGAAATGAACCGCTTCGGTTCAGCACTGGGCGCGGAACCTTCCACCTTCTCCGGCCTGGCTGGCGTCGGCGATTTGATTACGACCTGTATGAGCCCGTTCGGCCGCAATCGCAAACTGGGAGAACGTCTGGGACAGGGAGAATCGCTGAAACAGATTCTCTCCAGCATGGACGCAGTGGCAGAAGGAGTGAATACAACGCGGAGCGTATACGACCTCGCCGACGAGAAAGGGCTCGATATGCCGATCACCACGGAAATCTACAGGGTCCTGTTTGAAGGCAAATCGCCGGACGACGCGACACAAACACTGATGACACGCCCCCAGCGTGAAGAATAATTCTGCCGGTAATGTGTGAGATACATTACATCGTTAAAGGAACGTGTTTGATAGATTACATCATTGAACTTGCTCAAAATTATCATACATACCAACACACCAATTCAGGAGTTTTTCCATGCGATTTTCTGGACTGTTGATTCCCGCCATCATGGTTTCCCTATTGATCCCTGCACTCGTTCAAGCAGAGACCTGGCCTCAATTTCGCGGAGCGACAGGCAGTGGTATTTCCACCGAGAAGAACCTGCCTGCGAAATGGTCGGAACAAGAGGGTCTCCTCTGGTCTGTTGCGCTGCCGGGACGTGCGAATTCTTCTCCCGCTGTGACCGCTAATCGGATTGATCTCACTTCGAAAACCGATGATAACGGGCTGTGGATTATTTCCCTTGATCGCAAGAGCGGCCAGGAAATCCGTAAAGTCAAAGTTGGTTCAGGGTCGTTGTCTGCTCCAGGACCACGCAATCTGTGGGCGCACCGTCATAATCCAGCCACCCCTTCGCCGATTGCTGATGAACAGAATATCTGGGCATTTTTCGGTTCGGGTCTGTTGGTGTGTCTGGATGCCGAATCCGGAGAAATCGTCTGGAAACGGGATCTGGTCAAAGACTACGGCCCTTACAATATTACATTCGGCATGGGTTCGACGCCCCGTTTATGGGGCAACCTGTTATTCGTCACCTGCATGACCAAAGGCCCCTCTTATGTCGTCGCCTTTGACAAACAGACCGGAAAGGAAGTCTGGAAAGCCAATCGGAAGCTGCCTGCTCAAAAAGATGGAGCCGACGCCTATTCGACTCCCACCATTTTTCAAAACGGCGACAAAACTGAACTGCTGGTTTCCGGTTCCGATCATGTGAACGCCTACAATCCACAAACGGGAAAACAGCTCTGGATCGCCGGTGGTCTGGATATCCCCAGCCCATTCGGGCGGATCATCGCGGCTCCCGTAGCGAACTCGAACCTTGTCATTGCGACAACGGGAAATCCGGGAGGTGGCGGACTGGGATACATCAAGGCCTTCAAACAAGGTGCCTCAGGCAATATCACCAAATCCGGCCTGTTATGGAAGTATGACGTGTCCACCGCTGATTCTTCGACTCCGCTGATTCTGGATGACAAACTTTATATGGTGAGCCAGAATGGCATCGCAACCTGTTTGAATTTGAAAGACGGAGAACCACTCTGGAAGAAACGCATGAAAGGGGAATACTTCTCAGCACTGGTCGCCGGTGATGGAAAAGTTTATTTCCTCAGCACAGATGGTCTTTGCACGGTGATTGATGCCGACAGCGGAGATGTCATCGCTGAAAATCAACTGCCGGGTACGTTCTATTCGACTCCTGCGATCAGCGAAGGAGTGATCTATTTACGCTCCTTTGACCGGTTGTATGCCATCAAAGAAAAATAAATCACAGAAAAATAAATCGCTGAAAAATAAATCGCAAAACAGCCCTCTGCTATCAACAACAGAGGGCTGTTTTTTTATCCTGATTAGGGAACTAAGCACGGCCAGCGAGCTCAGTAATAGCGTGGCCTTGTGTCACAATCGGAGTCGGTCGCCCGGTAAAGTCCGGCAGGAACGTGTTGGCATAATCAATGCCCAGGTGTGCGTAGATCGTCGCCAGGAAATCTTGTGGTCCGACGGCCCGTTCGACAGGACCTTCTCCTTTTCCATCGGTGGCGCCAATGATCTGGCCGGTGCGAATACCGCCTCCGGCAAACAGCATGGAGTTGGCGTTCGGCCAATGATCCCGCCCAGGCTGCTTCGTTCCCGCTGTGCCACTGGCAATCCCGGCACCGGTACTTTTTGCATAAGAAATCCGAGGCGTACGGCCAAATTCTCCGGCGACAATGACGAGCACACGCTCATTGAGACCACGATCATAGACATCTTCGATCAAAGCTGTGACCGCCTGATCAAAAAAGGGAGCCCGATATTTAAGCGCGTCAAACACATGCTGATTGACCGCATGATCGTCCCAGTTCCCGACCCGACCACAGAGCGGACCAGAAAGCTCAGTGGTGATAATCTCCACTCCCGCTTCCACCAGCCGCCGCGCCATCAGGCATTGCTGTCCCCATTGATGCATTCCATAACGATCGCGAACGTATTGAGGCTCGCGAGATAAATCGAAGGCTTCGGCTGCCTGTTTGCTGGTCAGCAGATTCGTTGCCTGCGATTCAAATTGATCCATCGCCTCCATCGCGCCTTCCAGGTCCAGGTCGCGGCGAAAATGATCTAAGCTTTGTCGTAAGGAAATCCGTTTGGTGATCCGCTGAGTTTCCTCCTGATCAGTGAGCCCGATGTTAGGCACATTAAAGTTTGGTTTGCTGGGATCTCCCTGGATCTGGAACGGCCCTGCTCCCGGCCCCAGATAAGTCGGACCGGCAATCTGAAAGCTGTCATAATTGGTAATGGCATTCACGCCGATGTAGTTGGGCAGCACGTTTCCGGTCGTATCGCGTCGCAGATAATTGGCCACTGACATGAAGTCAGGCAGTTTTGGCTTTTGTTTATCGATCCGATCTTTGTCACCCCCGAGAACCTGTAATGAGCCGGCTGGATGGCCGCCACCCGTATGACTGATGGAACGTAGAATCGAAAACTTATCGGAAATCTGGGCATGTCGCGGCAGCAGTTCGCCTAAATACAGGCCTTCTGTCTTGGTCGCGATGGGAGAATAAGGGCCTTTATAATCGGAAGCCGCTTCGGGTTTGGGATCATAGGTCTCCAAATGGCTCATACCGCCACGGCACCAGACCAGAATCACGGCCGTTCGCTCTTTCGGTTTCTTTGTTGCGTTGGCCTGCTTCGTCGCAGCCTGCAACTGATACAGCCCCGGCAGGGAAAGGCTACCAAACCCACCCAGGCCGATCTTCAAAAAATCGCGTCGTGCTGCTGCATGTGACTGCAACTTTGATCTCAGCTTTGCTGAAGGATGCTTCATATCGCCAACCATGATTCCAATCGAGTTTTCTATCCCAGGGAGATGAGCATTCCCTGCACATTACATCGGAATTATATCATATGATCCCAGATTGTGTCTAACATAACGTGGCTTTCTCAATTGACTTCTACAGAAGTATCCACATGAAAAAAGCCCTTGATTGAAGTATTCGATCAAGGGCTTTGGTCAATGTCGTCGCTGAGTTTAAAGCTGATCAGCCATTTGTTTTGCAATTTTTTTGGTCGCTGCTGGTGTTGAGGCAGCTTCCAGCTTCTCCAGATCGGTAAGCAGTTTTTCGGCTTTCGCTGCATCCGATTGCTTCAACCCATCCAACGTTTCACGAAATCCCATCGCAGCACTCCCCATTTCACCTGTTTGTGCTATCGACTCCAAGGCTGATTTCATGTCGGCGGTTGAAGTGATATTGTTTGTTTCAGCAACTGGATCACCGTCGCCACTACCAGCGCCACCACAGCCTACGCAAGTCAGTACAAACAGTAATAAAATTGTCGGAATTGCTTTCATGTTTCTGGTCCTTTGTCGATCGAAAATTAGTTGAGTTATAAGATATAAGTTTACTCAGGCTACGTTTCACTGTGAACAGTCTGTGGAACCCGCAGAAATAGGAATTAAAAAAGAGCGACACTCATCATCACGAGAATCGCTCTTTTAAAAACTTAAACACTCAAAGAGTTTGTCTTACCACTCGCCAACCACTTCTTCACCGGAGGTCGACCCGAGATGCTGCCAGAGATTGGTGTCGATGTTATCGCTGGCAAATCTGACAGCGCCATCGCCCATCAAGACATGAGCCCCGCCCGTATGCCGACTACGTGCGGACCAAACTCCCGCAGAATCGTACCAGCCACAACCACCACAAGGATGGGCATCTGGGTTAGGTGAGTTAGGTACATTCAAGGTGTTGAACACGGTTTGACCACCAATGCCATTCATCCATTCCCGGTTTACATGACTGTGAGTATTGGTCGTCCCGGTCAGAGCTTGCACACCATAAGCGTCAAGCTGGGCCTTGGTCGCGTAGGAATTAGGCATCCCACCTGGAAACGCCTGAGAACGAACCAGGTCTGTTTTCACGTTGAACTTGCTACCATTATTGTCACCGACGGTTCTTTCAGAAGCCGCAATGGTATTCGATGAACCATCCAGCACATCTCTAAGACGTGTTGGTTTGCTGAAATTAAACATCCCGACTTGATCCCCCTGGCCGACACGCCACCACAAGGATGGGCCCGCGCTGACAACATAATTGTTACCGGGATTTCCGTCTGAGTACTTTAAATCAGAGGGACACAAAAATGCGGGGATAATCGTGTTATCAACCGTATTATTGGGTGCCATATCATAGCGGACATTGAAGTCGATCTGGTTGTAGATATTGGCTTGATCCATATAAGGCAGAAGCAGGGCATGGGCACTCATCCCACGCCAGGTACAAGCACCTGCGCAGGAACCGTGCTGCGTGGGCACATTGGCGATCGGAAACATTCCATGTGCGTCATGGTAATTATGCATCGCCAGGCCGAACTGCTTTAGATTGTTCTTACAGGTGGAACGGCGGGCCGCTTCACGAGCCTGTTGTACTGCGGGCAACAGTAACGCAATCAGAATCGCGATGATGGCAATCACCACCAGCAATTCAATCAGCGTAAACCCTCGTCGAACTAGTCGCTTCATCATACTCTCCCATAAAATTAGTAAAAAAATAATAAATTAGTCCGTATGGACGCCTTAACCAATCCTCGGATCAGTATCAGCATTTACTTAATAAAATATAGTACTGGTACCATATTAGATAAAAAGACGTACTTATAGCAACTTATGTTTCCCTTTAATTTTACGTTGAGATGCACACAGAATTAGTTAACAATACATACAATTGATTTTGACGCAATTCACATCCACGCCAGTACATATCACCTAAACCCCAGTACCCTGCCCATGCTACAAATAGCTAACAAATTCAAAATCTAAGACTTGAAATACCGATCTCAATATCTCTGTCCACTTGCACAGTTAACTTTAAAAAGCAAGATCACGGAGAAACGTGAAATGGAACAAGCAGATAAAAAACGGTTCTGTCCGATCGCTTAATTTTGAGTCGTTGATAATCGTTCCAGAGAATAAAAAAAGAGCGAGACTCATGTGACTGAGAATCGCTCTTATGAAAAACGAAATGTTTTAAACAGACTGGCTCACCATTCGCCAACCGTCTCCTCACCAGCGGCTGAACCGAGAGACTGCCACACAGTGAAATCAATATTATCGCTGGCAAAACGGACAGCTCCATCGCCCATCAAAACATGAACCCCGCCCGTATGCCGACTGCGGGCAGTCCAAACTCCGGCCGAATCATACCAACCACAGCCAGAACAGGGATGGCAATCCGGATTGGGTGAGTTCGGCACGTTCAATGTGTTGAAAATAGTTTGGCCACCAATGCCATTCATCCATTCTCGATTCACATGACTGTGAGTGTTAGTGGTTCCCGACAGACATTGCGTCCCATAGGCATCCAGATTTGCTCTGGAAACAAAACTCCGTTCTGAAAATGGAAGAGCCTGGGCGCGAACGAGGTCTGTTTTTACATTGAATTTACTACCGTTGTTATCGCCGACAGTACTTTCACTGGCCGCGATCGTGTTTGATGTTCCATCCAGCACATCGCTCACGCGAACGGGCTTGCGGTCATTAAACATCCCGACTTGATCGCCAAAGCCAACTTTCCAATACATTGAGGGTCCGGCACTCACAACATAATTATTGCCGGGATCCCCGCCGGGATATTTTAAATCGGAAGGACACAAAAATGCGGGGATTTTTGTGTTATCAAGTGTATTATTTGGTGCCATATCATAGCGTACATTCCAGTCGATCTGATTGTAGAGACCGGCCTGATCCATATAAGGCAGAAGTAATGCATGGGCACTCATACCACGCCACGACCAACTTCCCAAGGTACCTGAATCATGTACGGAGGGCGTGTTAGAAATCGGAAACATACGATGCGCATCATGGTAGTTGTGCATCGCCAGCCCCAACTGCTTGAGATTATTTTTACAGGTAGAACGGCGGGCTGCTTCACGGGCCTGTTGAACGGCGGGAAGTAACAACGCAATCAGAATTGCAATGATGGCTATCACCACCAGCAATTCGATTAACGTAAAACCACGATGTCGAATGAGACGCTTCATTGAACTCTCCCCTCAATAATAAAATGACTAGACCATAGATGATTTGTATTCCCAAACTAGTATTCCCACCTACAGCTTAAAAAATAACACCTAGCACATCATAACTAAAAGCATCTTTCGCTCAATATTTTTCTCTTATTTCAAACGAATTCCCTTAAATTCCCCTTAGGAGAGTAGATATCACTCAATAAACGTCAGCCGTTGATTGGGAGGTATTTTTGTTTCAGTCTGCGTCTTTCCGGATGGCCAGTGGACCGTGATCCCCTGAATCTTTCCGCCCGGTGGTAGACCACAATGCACTACGTAACTACCCTGTGATAAATAACTTCCGCCACCGGTGACAAATCGGGAGCGATCCCCTTTACTCGTATGAAATGTCACCCTGGCGCCGATTGCGTCTCGATTCGATTCTGTACCAACCAACCGAATTTTGAACGACTGTGATTGAGGTTGCGTTTGATTCTCAAGAATCGCAGCCCGTTCATTGCAGTTGGCGAAGACGAGATCTAAATCCCCGTCATTATCAAGATCATCAGTGACGACCCCGCGTCCATAATGTAACTGTCCCAGATAATTGGTTTTGTCAAAATTCAACCGCTGAAATTGACCTGCCTGATTTTCTAGTAAGAGAGGCAATTGCCGAACGGTCGTATGTCGGGGCGCATGAATCACATGCCCGTTCGTCACAACAATGTCTTCGTCTCCGTCAGAATCAAAATCGCCAAACTGCGTCCCAAATCCCACAAAGAGATTCCCGATAGCGCTCACGCCCGTCTCACGGCTGGCATAAAGAAACTGCCCTTTCCCGATATTTTTATAAAGCGCAAATGCCTCTGATTCATAGTTGGCGACCCACAGATCCGGCAGGCCATCCAAATTAAAATCGCTGAGATCCACTCCCATACTTCCGTTTGCAACCGCCTGGTCATCAACGGCGACTCCCCGTGCCAGCCCCGCTTCCAGCAGGTTCCCTTTCCCATCATTGAGGTAGAGCACATTATTGGTCGTATCATTGGCCACATAGATATCAAGATCGAGATCGCCGTCAACATCTCCCAGAATCACGCCCAGACCTTTACCCTTTTCAACCAGCCCCGCCTCGCGTGAGGCATCTCGAAACGTTCCATCTCCGTTGCTAAAAAACACACGGTCATCCAAACCCGTAAATTGTCGGGGAGGGCAAACATCTCTCTTTCCAGAGGGATCACCACATACTGGATCATTCTCGAAAGACCAGTCCACATAGTGTGCCAGATACAGATCCAGCGCTCCATCGCCATTTAAATCTCCCCATCCCGCGGAGGTGCTCCAGCTGGGATCAATCAATCCCGACACTTGCGCCACTTCTTCGAACGTACCATCTCCCTGATTATGCCAGCAAAGAATCCCCCCGTAACCTGTGATGACAAGATCCGGAAATCCGTCGTTGTCATAATCGGCGACAGAACAGCCATGCGAATAATAGGGGCTTGGTGATATTCCGGAATTTAGACTCTGGTTCTCATACTGGCCTGCTGAGACCTGACTGAACAGCGCCGAGGGAAGTCCGGCAAGTTGCTTCCCACCGGTAAACGAACCGCCTCCCGGAAATAACAGATCGACGTACCCGTTAAGGTCATAGTCCCAAACGGCGACACCTCCTCCGATTGACTCCAGAATCGCATAGGTCTCAGCCTGTTGATCATTGTGGTATTCAAACTCAATTCCAAGGGAATCGGTGATGTCAAGAAACTTGATGTGAGAAGTCGTTGGCACGGCGGTTTCCGCACTTTTCCCCTCGACAGGTGGACTGACCGGCGGCTGGGAATGACAGCCCCATAAAACCACGAGCAACATGCTGTACACAGAAAATCGTTGAATGAGAACACCTCTCGTCGAAATCTCGGTTGAGTCAAATCATACTGAATGATTTACTGCGTTGCCCGGGAACGTTGTTTTGCATAATAATCATCCAAGGCTTGTTTGGCCTGCTGATGCTGGGGGTTATAATAGAGTGCATTTTTCAGCCAGACGACTCCCTGATTTTCCGAAATATGTTCCAGGAAAATCTGTCCGATCTCAGCACGCAGGTCGGCGTTATCCAGGTCTTTTTGAAGCAGGTCGAAACACTCATCCAGACGCTTGATGGCCTGCTGTGTTTTCTGAACGATTTGAATTTGCTGTTCTGCTTTCTCAAGCATTCCTGATCCTCGGTACGCATCGGCTAAGGCGAGCCGGGCCTTGCGATCTTTGGGATTCAGCTTAATCGCTTCTTCTAAATCAGAGACCGCTTGTTTGTAATTACCTGACGACAGTTCCAATTGTCCCAATTCCAGCAGGATTGCATTCCTGGCCACATAAGCGGGATCTCCGACAGTGCGAAAATCCTTCAGCCGCTGCTGTTCCGGAACTTGCTGCGCTTGCTTCAACACTTCTCTGGCGGCGTCTGCATCCTGCTTCATCCTCAAACAGCGCGCGATGCCTACTAAAGCGGCTGCATGTTCCTTTTGATTTTTTGTGCATTGTTGATAGTTTTCCAGTGCTGCATCAACCTGATTATGTGATAACTTCACACGCGCCAGATTATAGGCAGAGGGAATATGCTCTGGAGAAATTTTCAACGCCGCGTTGAATTCATTCGCTGCATTCTCCCAGTCGCCCTGATGCTCGAGAATACGGCCATGGTAGTAATGCGGGAGAGGGTCATTGGGAAAGTCCGCTTGCCAGACTTCGATCATTCTGATCGCATCATGAAAACGGTAATTCAAAATGCAACTGTTCACGAATGTCTCACAGATGTCCTGCGCATGCCCTCTCGGGTCGATCAACATATCGGCCAGATGCTGTTCCAGGTTGGTGAGATCTCCCACTTGCGCTTCCACAAGCCACTGTTCGCGATGTAACTCTTCTGAGGGACCGGCGCGCTTAAATAACATCTTCAGATATTTAACGGCAGGTTCCACGTCGTGAGCACGACGATGGGCACGCGCCAGGATTAACAGAGTTTCCGTATTCTGAGAGTCTGCCTGATAAGCTTTGGAAATCCAACTCAATGCCGCTTCGGCATCGCGCGACTGCAGATTTCGTTCTGCCTGCCACTGACAGAACGTGATCCAGACTGATTTCCCAAAGATCAAACCAGCAAGAACAATCACCACACACAGGCCTCCCACGATGATTCTGGAGGAGCGCCGCCTGGTTTTCTGATCGCTGCTACGAGACTCTGTTACTTGTGATGTCATGAACACCCACAATTTACCGGATTTGATCTGATATCGCCTGAATCTCTTACGCTGTAGAGGGTTCACTGCGAGCATTAATTTTACGCAATACCACCCATTTGAGTCATAAAAACACCTACCCATTGCGTAACCCGATTATTATAACACGCCTCACAGGCTTGTGTCTAACATGCTTCGTACTCAGAAGATAAATAACGAGACTTCGTTATCAAAAACAAGACCGAGTCAGATCCAGGTCACCGTTGACGGCGGTTTGTGTTGCCCGAGGGTCGGCCTGTATTACCGGTTGCCCGCCTGAGTTTCTGCCTGACGCTGTTGACGGCGGCCAGTGTGGGCTTGCTGGGATCATACTCAGCAAAGCGCTGACGCGTGAGCTGTCTCAAGAAATGAATTGAACATTGTCGGACGAAGAGAGGCTGCTTCGCTCCCAGCCCCAATGAAAGTTCTCTGAGAAGCTGCTGGGTTCCGGGTACCTTCCGTTGTGCCATTTGAAACCAGGTTTGGAGAGGTACGGTGGGCGTCGTCGTATTCTCGATCACTTTTACCCGGTTCCAGACTGCACGCGTTGTCGGATTGTCTTTCGCCGCCAGTAACCATTCAATGGCGGCGGTCCGTTGTATTTCTGATGGTGACGAGGTAGCGCGTGGCACGGCGACCGTGGGATCGAGTGTGAAACCGAGATTCGTACTGGCAAGCACTACCAGCCCCGATTGACCTGCAGGCACCGTCATCAGGGAAGCCAGTAAATTTTCGCTCTGATTCATGCGTTCAATCAATGATGGTTTCAACTTCAAGACTCCTGACGGTGTTGAGCGCCAGTTTTGTTTGCCCGTCAGCTTCAAAGGCAGACTGACAGACTGATCTTTGATCAGAAGCATTTGATCTACTTTTAATGAAACCTGCTGCTCTGATAATGGAACAGTGACAAGAACTTCCCCTGCAAAGGCCATCAATTCTCTTCTGTTATCCCCCTGCTGCAAAAAACCGATCGCTGTATCATCCTGTTTCACTTCAACCAGCCACTCCTGCCGTTGCTGCTGCAGCCGCAGAACATCACCTGCCTGAAGATGCGTAAAGGCGACTTTGCCTGCGTCTAATTGCAAATCGAGAATAGTCTGCCGCCGTGTGTTGTCGGATGGCTGTTTCGCTTTCGACAGGATGACCTGAATGGAAAGTTGGATTTCGGAATTGGCGTCCATCACCAGTTCCTGTCCTGTATCAAGTGTTCCCTGCAACCAACTGAAGGGCAAGGTGCGCAGTTCCAGATACATCGTCTGGTCGGTTTTCAGTGTGGTGCCATCCGCCAGGATACCTTTCCAGGGAGAACTGCGATCCGTTTTCAAACCGATAATCCCCGCCAGTTTCGTCCAGTTAACCGATAGTTTGATCGGTGTCGCCGGGGCATCCTGTGGTTTCTGTGCGACCAGCGGTTTTGCGTTGAGTCCATTCTCTCTGTCGGGAGTCCGGGGAATCATTTCAGGCGAATCTGGTGGTCTGTGAACCTCTGGTTTCGGCTTAGGGACTGCTGCCAGTTCGGGAGCCAGTTCAACATCGAAAGGCTGGTTCGGCTTTAAGTCGGGAGTTGGAACCAGAGGAGATGGCGTTTTAGTGATCGAGGTCCTGGCAGGCTGATGAACGAACACAAAATAAGTTGGCAGGATGACAATCACGACCACAGCGACTGCGACAGAGAACCAGAGTGCCCCGTTTCGCTTCTTCTGCGAGAGGCGGCGTTGAGGACGAGTTTTGACGGACGACGGTTCTGGTTCGCTTGATGCTGTTTCTGCCGATTCCAAAACGGTTTGCTGCTGGTCTTCAATCGGAGCCAGGTAGTCTGCTTCAGTGCATACCGTATCGGCTAATTCAGTCTGCCCAGTGTTAGTCTGCTCAGAGAGAATATCACGCATCCGCTGCGATGATTGCGAAGCATGCTGTGCGTATTCATCGGGAATACGAATTGAACTCACATCGAAATGTGCTACCTGATAGGCGGCGATGACTTCGCGAAGTAATTCCGCCTGTTCCCAGCACTCCGATTCGAATGCATCCCGTTGATCAGAACTCATATCGTCTTCTACGAATGCAGCGACGGATTCTGCGTCAACGCCTGAGTGCTGCAAAACCTGAATGGATTTAACAGGCTCCTGGTATAACTGGGAAAGCGTTTTCCAGTGCTGTAACAAAAGCGAATCCGAGGCTAACTGCTCGCGCACCGACAAACCTTCTGCGTCGGAAAGATGACCTTCCCGCAGTTTGATTAATGTCAGAAGTTGCGATTGATTCGGGTTCATGTTTGTTTGCTACTGGCTTTCATTAGTTTTTTCAATCGTTTTTGGGCACGGTGCAATTTCGGGCCGACGGCATTTTCTGTAATGCCTAGGGTGTGTCCAATTTCGGCATAACTCAATTTCTGATCAAAGTACATCACCAGTGCCTGTCGGTCCGTTTGCTTTAACTGAGTCATACAAGCCTGAAGTTGAACGCGCTCTTCCGCAGGTAAGTCGATGGTTCCTTGAGAAAACGGGTCGGGAACGGTGGCAATATCGAACTGGCTATCGTTGGGACGAATTTTCTCATTATCCCGCTGTTGTCGTCGCAGCACGTTTAAGGTGGTCCGCCGTACAATCACCGCCAGCCAGGTCGACAGTTTACTGCGTCCCTGAAACTGACGCAGTCCCTGCATCTCGTTCTGAAACAAAGCCGCCATCACTTCCGCTGCGCAATCTTCTACCAGATCGGGCCGAGGAGACAGGCCGCACTCTCGACAGGTAGAAAGAATACGGCTGACGATTAATCGTTCGTATCGTTCAACAAATTCATTCCAGCTCTGCGAATCGCGTTTGAGTAACAACAAAATAAATGGTCGCTCTTCGTGATCCTTTGCCCCGGGATGATTTCCCGAAGCAGTCTTTGTTTCCGGCTGAGCCTCTATTGATTGCTGATTTTCTCTGCCTGGCTGTTGACGTTCCTTCGACGAGCGCCTAGTCGGCACATCGCTGGGTGGATCATCGATCGCGGGAAAATCAGTGGATGTCATTGAGATGACTTATTCAAATGTTTTAAAACGTTCTCAATTTGCGAACAGGCCTCAAACTTAGAATAAAGCCGTCAACCGCATAAAATATCTTATGTGGTTGACGGACTCGATACAAGAAGTTGTTTTTCGTGAATTATCCTCCAAATGCACTGCGAATCGCGTTTTTCTCGCGTTGCAAGGTCGATCTCAATTTTGAAATCGCGTCCTTACAAACCATATTCACGCGGCGTGCCAGTTGCGGTTCTCCCAGATTGACCAGTTGATCAATACACGCATCGCAAATCCGATTGACTCGCTGGGCACATTTTTCTGTACGTTCGGTAGCGGACTCTACACATTCCGCGGCGACACGATGAGCGGCTCGTTCCCGACCGTCGGCCAATAATCGGCGAATTTTCTGGAGACACTCCTGTGTCTCATCAGCGGCTGCATTCTGGCAGCGTTCCACGGTCCCGTTCACGGCGCCAACACAACGGGCCGCCAGATCCTCGGGCGAGGTCTGTGCAGATGCGGTGCTTGTTACCATCAGTAGACCCAGTGTCGCGCAGAAAGCCAATAAATATTTCATCAGATTATTCTCCCTCAGGTTCAATTTGTCTGCCCCGGTCTTAAAACCGGCAAGCAGATCGATGTTTAGTACGATCAGAATTGATCTAAAAGTTTAAGATCAGAATTGACCTATAAAATTGACAGATTCACTTCGGTAAAGGAACAGGCCTGATTGTTTCTACCGTCTGATCTATTGGTGTCACGATTCGGGAGATCCGTGCAGATAAACCGAAAGTTTTTTTGAAATATCTGAAAACAACGTTTTTTCGCTGCTTTGTTGAGAATTCTTCCCCAGCGGATAACGCCGACAGCATCTGCACAAACATGAACAAAAAACGCCGTCCCTCATAATGGAACGGCGTTTCTCTGAAATCATGTTGAACTTAACTGAGAATCAGTCAGTATGCTTTTCGTCATGTCCGTGATCATGGTCATGATCGTGGGCATCAATTTCACCCGTGAATGATTTGCCATCGATCTCCAGCACAAGCCGGGCTGAGGTATCACCTTCATGAAGCAATTCGCCCAGTGCTTTGTCTTCCGTTACGAATCGCGAAGACTGCCCTTCAGGATCGCTCTTCTCGGGAGACGCCGCCAGAGTGAACTGCTGTCCTTTGCCATCATGTTTGATATTGATCAACACCGATTTTGCTTTGATGGGGACTGCTGCTTTCGCGGCACCATCCAGAATATAGATCGTAATTGCGCCGCTTTTCTCATTATGTACCAGTTCACCGTGATAGGCCTCTTTACCCAATTCAATCAACGAACCATGGTGCGGTCCCTCGCTGGGATGATCGTGCCCGTGATCGTCCATTGTCACATCTTCAGGTGCCGCTTCATCAAATGTTTTCGTTCCCTGGTCTGCGTCGTTTTTACATCCGGCTAACGTAAAAGTCACGATACAGAAAGACAATGCGAGAAAACTTGTCAAATTACGTTTCATCATACAACTCCTTTTTGGAAATTTTTGGTTTTGCTCTGCTTAACTAAAAACAGTACACACTCAAATGGTTTTATTCATGCCCTGAAGCAACGGTTACAGGAACTTCGTCCCGTTCTTCAATCAGTTCAATCTCAACTCCGGATTGCGCCACAATTCTGGCGCCTGCTTTTCGGCCGAAACTCCAGAACAGCGCCGGTCGGACGAAGAACTCCAAAATCGTACTACTTAATAACCCGCCAATAATCACCGTCGCCACCGGATAAAGAATTTCTTTTCCGGCTTCTCCCTGCGACATCGCGAGCGGAACCAGACCGATGCCTGACGTGAGTGCCGTCATCAAGACTGGTGCCAGACGTTCCTGCCCTGCTCTGACAATCATTTCACGGGTCCAGCCCTCTCCTTCATATTTTACCAGATGCAGATAATGATTTAGCAGCAGGATCCCATTCCGGGACGCGATTCCGCCCAGTGAGATAAAGCCGACCATCGCCGCGATTGTCAAAGTTTGCCCGGTCACGACAAGTGCAATCACCGAGCCAATAAAAGCCATCGGCAGTGCCGCCATCACCTGCAAAGAGAAGTTCGCTGAATGAAACATGGTAAACAGAACCAGGAAGACGCCCAGCATCGAGACCAGAAACAAAGCAGAGATCATGCGGGAAGCAGACTGCTGATTTTCGAATTGTCCGCTGTATTCCACAAAATAACCGGCGGGTAACGCTTCAATAATCGGCTTCTGTTTTTCCTGAATGTCCTTAACGACGTCTACGAGCCCACGCCCCGAGACATTACACTGCACAATGATCCGTTTCTGGACTTTCTCGCGATTGATCGTATTCGGTCCGGATGAAGCACTGATATCTGCGACCGAGGAGAGAGGCGTTGTCCCCCCATTGGGCAATTCGATCGAGAGTCGTTTTAACGCCTGGAGGTCTTCACGATATTTCTCATCCATGCGAATCAACAAATCAAACGTGCGTTGTCCTTGCAGTACCTGCGAGACAACCAGACCGTTCATCGCGGTTTCGATATATTCATTTACATACGCCGGTGTTAAGCCATACAGACGCAGTTTGTCTCGATTGAGTTTGATCTGCAGTTGAGGGATTTCAACCTGCGGTTCGACCAGAACATCGGTGACTCCAGATACGCTTTTCATTACCCCTTCCATTTTTTTAGCCGTGTTTCGCAGCACGGTTAAATCTTCGCCATAAATTTTGATCCCCACCTGGGCCTTCACTCCGGAAACCATATGCGAGATCAAATGCGCCAGCGGTTGTTCAACTGAGATCACAATTCCCGGAATGTCTTCCATCGATGACCGAATGTCATCCAGCACCGCTTCTCGACTGCGACCGGATTCCGGATCAAAGGTGATAATGAATTCAGAGATATTCACGCCCTCAGCATGTTCGTCGAGTTCGGCGCGGCCCGTTCTTCTGGAAAATGCCGAGACCCCTTCAATTTTCTTCAGCCGATCCATTACGGTTTCAGAGATTTCATTTGATTTTTTCAGCGAGGTCCCCGGCGGCAGGACCACGTTCAGCTGTGCCACCCCTTCATTAAAGGGGGGCAGAAAATCGCGTTCCAGTTGCATTAGAAGCAGAAACGCAATAAATACGCCTGCGACGCCTGCCATTAACATTGGCTTGGAAAGCCGAATACTGAAACTGATGACATAACCGGCAATCCATTTCAAGAATCGCAGCAGCGGTCCATCCTGATGGGCCTTGTGCGTTGAAGTATCATCAGGACTGACAGGCGAACCAAATTTCTTTCCGAGCAGCCAATAGCAAAGCACGGGGGTTAACGTCAGTGAAACCAGCAGCGAAGACAGAATCGAAACAATGTAGGCCACTCCCAGCGGTGCAAACAGCCGACCTTCCATACCTGACAGTGCAAACAACGGCATAAAGACCAAGACCACGATGACCGTACCAAACACAATCGAATTACGGATTTCACAACTCGCCTGAAAAACAATCAGTAGAATTGGTTTGGGATCTTTCTGGTATCGATTTTCCTGCAAACGACGAAAAATGTTTTCCACATCGACGATGGCATCATCGACGAGTTCGCCAATCGCCACTGCCAAGCCGCCCAGCGTCATCGTATTAATTGAGAGTCCAAAGATGGCAAAAATGATCGCGGTAACGGCGATCGAAAGCGGAATCGCCGTTAACGTAATGAAGGTCGTACGGAAATTCATCAGGAACAGAAACAGAATAATCACGACCAGAAACCCGCCATCGACCAAAGCGTCAATCACATTTTCTATCGAGCGATCAATGAATGATTTCTGAGAGTAGAGTTCGGGTTGAATGCGGATATCCGCAGGTAACGAAGGCTTCAATTCTTTTAATGCCTGCAGTACATCCTGGGCGACGCGACGCGTATCGGCATCGGGTTGCTTATTAACGGTCAGCACCACGGCGGAACCACCGGCAAAGGTTCCATCTTCCTGTTTCACGAACGCAGAACTGTCGCCCCGCTTGACCTGCGCTCCTTCGACAACTTTGGCTACCTGCGAGAGTACAATGGGGCGTCCTTTTTTCGTGGTGATCACCACTTTTTCCAAATCTTCCAGAGTTTGAATACGCCCCAACGCACGAACCAGAAATTCATTCGGGCCCTGTTCATCCAGATAACCGCCGGTCGCATTCTCATTACTCTCTTCACAGGCCTGCCTGACATCGTGTAGCGTGATTCCATATTTCACGAGTGCTTCCGGATTGACGAGCACCTGAAACTGTTTTCGTCCGCCTCCCATCGTAAAGACCTGAGAGACGCCGGGAATCGTTAACAGTCGTTGGCGGACCACCCAGTCTGCCAGCGTGCGGACTTCGAGAGGCGAGGTTTTGTCGTCTTCGCTCCACATGCCCAGCATCATGATCTGCCCCATGATGGAAGAGATCGGTGCTAACTGCGGCTTGACGCCGTCTGGCAGTCGTTCGGTGACCAGCTGCAGTCGTTCATTGACCACCTGCCGATCATTGTAAATATCGGTTCCCCACTCGAATTCCACGTAGATGATTGAGATCCCCACGCCAGACGAACTGCGCACGGCTTGCACGCCGGTCGCGCCGTTTAAGGTGGTCTCCAGCGGAAAGGTAATCAACGATTCCACTTCTTCGGGAGCCATGCCGGGTGCTTCCGTCATGACAACGACACGCGGGCGATTCAAGTTCGGGAACACATCAATTCCCATACTAAACGCCTGCCAGGTTCCGAAGCCGATCAGAAACAGGGAGAACGCCAGCGTTAAGTGTCGCTGTTTAAGAGAAAAACGAATGATGGCATTCAACATTTTGCTGATCCAGACCTGGGACAGATTTTAATAAGGACGCGATGGTTTTCTAAACGGTTTTCATTTCCAGAACGCTAATGCGAGTGTCCTGCGTGCGGATCAACACCACCGCCGGCCTTATTTTTCAATGCCATCTGTAACTGATGTGCCCCAGCGAGCGCAATCTTGTCACCCGGGAAAACCGAGCCATCATTTTGAATTACCGCCCACAGCTGATCCTGATACAGAATATGCACCGGACGTCGATCAAAATGGGCGCCGTTTTCCTGAAACACAAAATGTTCGGCTCCTTCACTGGCGATGGCTTCCACAGGAAGTACGATTTGTTTCTCCCAGATCTCAACGGGAACTCGCAGTTGCATTCTTTGTCCCGGCTTGAATTTCCAGGTAATAAAACGGTTTCCGTTTTGTCGAACGGCGTCATACTGAACCTGATTGGGTAGATTCACAAAAACAGAAAACGTTCTAGAATCGGTTTCAATCTGATTGTCCAGATAATCAATTTTGAGATGGTTGAGTAACTTCTTCTCTTTATTATTGACTTCCTGAATTGCCTGAACGGGCCATTGTTTTTCCATGCAGCGTGTGAGTTCATCGGCTTCCTGCTCGAAAGCCTGGCCTTTGAGATACAGATCACTGTAGTCCGCTAAGACACACAGTGTGTCTCCCGCCTGTACGAAATCGCCTTTACTGACCTTCATCGACTGAACGATAAACAGCGACTGCGGCGGTAGCGTTTTGGGGTCCAGAGAGGAATCATCTGTGGCAGAGATGCGTCGTATTTTGATGTTCGGCAATTGCACTTCACCCGATTGTCCATTGAGTCGCGGCACATAAATCTGATGTTCTTTGATGAGACGGCGCGTTTTATCGATTTGATCTACTTGCGCACTACTGAATCCATGCAATAACAGTGCCTCCCGCTGTGCTTTTAAGACCGCTTCGAGTATTTCTTTCGCGTATTCACGCTCCAGCAATACCTTGCCGGCAATGACTCCTCGATTCGTAATATCCTGAATCCGGGCAATCTCTTTCCTTTCGACATCAAGCTGACCCAGTGTTTTCAGATAAGCAGCCTGAGCCTGTACGAGGTCTTCGTGTGTGAGGCGAATCTTGAATAGCTCACGGCCCGGATTGACTGCTTCTCCAGCAGTCACATTCACATTCGTCACAATTCCGGTCATCGGTGCGACGATGGTAATTCTGGTTTTCCCCGGACGTTCTACCACGATCGCCGGAATCGTAATCGTGCGCGTGAATGATTTTAGTTTCACCGGAATCAGTTTATCTGAGGTCAGTCCCACATTTTTTCGTGCCTGGGGAGACAATTCCAATGAGCTGGCTTCATCATGTCCAGCATGGTCATGCTGTTCCTCGTCGGCATGCGTGTCTGCCGTTCCCTTGCTCTCGGCCTGCTTGCCTTCGGTCCCCTTGTTTTGTGTCCAGCCCTGGACCACAGGCAGCCATTGTTCCTGGAGACTCCAGGCCAGCAACCCAGCCGAAATCAGGATGACCAGAGATAAAATCCATTTTCCGTTTTGTTTCAACATTAAATTATCCATCATGGGCCTCTATTCAGGCAGCACATGTGCTTATTAAAAGTGCGCAATGGGAATCGTGAATGAGCGATTTTCTGGATCAGAATTGATGCGTTTTCAAGCGCAGTCTCATCCCAAAGCGAAATCGTAGGACGATCAGAGAGCGGAGTTGCCTATAGCAACCAGACAGTGGTTTGCGCCTGCGCGCGCACTCCGGGCGCTGCAATCGATGACAGCGAGGCGCGTTGGAACATGTGCTCCACGTACTGTTTTTCCTGTGAAGAATGCAGTAGATCCCCGGCAGACAGCAAGCTGACGAACTGGGACGTTTCTTCAAGAACTTTCACCGACGCAGATACGAGATACGAACAGCGGCCTTCCTGACAAGGATCCGGTTCGGGACTGGCTGGCAGTTCTTCGGTGGCTGGTTCCGCATGCTGGTGATGGGCATGCTCATGATCGTGATGCGCGTGTTCTGCCTGATGTTTACACAGAGACACTGTCTGACAGGAATTGGTCTGTCCTGCGTGACAATCGTGCGCATGATGCCAGCCACAGCCCAGTAATGTGTGGGACAGCATCGAAAGCAGCATCAGAATGGCAACCAGCGACTGGTACATAAAAACCCTTGCAAAACATGAAAACTCTAGCGGAATCATGTCACTAAATAGCGAATCTGTCAAGATATCTCTTTTTCATGCAAAACCGGGACCACAAAACACGATCTATTGAATATCGTTCGCAAGTTGTTCATATCTCTTATTTTAGAGAGAATATTCGCAAACGGCATAAAACCACAGCCAGATAGGTGCTGTTGCAATTTTGAATGCACTGTCATCAACCTGACTCTATGGATTCGGTAATCAAGGCTCCTGGAAATTTTCAAGCGGGATAGACTTGTAAACCCGTGCAAAAACCACGATCCTGAGAGAATCAAGCGTAGCAATATTTTCACAAGGAAAGGGAGTGATTTGTGTCCGCGAAATTTCGTGTTTTAATTACTGATCGTGCCTGGCCGGATTGCGAGGTGGAACGCAAAGAATTAGCGCTCGTAGATGCCGAAGTGATTGAAGCCCCCCCTGGCGCCGATGAACAGACGCTCGTTGAATGTGCAACGGGCGTTGATGCGATTGCCACATGCTGGGCTCGGGTAACCGAAGCCGTGATCGCTGCTGCTCCTGATTGTAAGACCGTCGCCCGGTTGGGAATTGGCCTCGATAATATTGACGTCAAATATGCAACGTCCCGAAAGATTCCCGTAACCAACGTCCCCGATTACTGCATCCCGGAAGTGGCCGACCATACGATGGCGTTGATGCTGGCCAGTCTGCGAAACGTTGCTTTTTTTCATCACCAGACGAAACAGGGGATCTACAATCTATCTGCGGCTCCTCTGCCTCGGAGAGTCAGTGCGTTGACGATGGGTGTGTTCGGCTTTGGTTTGACCGGACAGGCAGTGGCAGAGCGGGCACTTGCCTTTGGCATGGACGTGATTGCAACCAATTCTTCCGGCAATGATTATGGTACCGGAATAAAAATGGTGCCGTTTACGGAGTTACTTCAGCAAAGCGACGTGATTTCCATTCACGCCCCCCTCACAGAAGCGACGCAACATCAATTCGATCAAAGTGCATTTGAACAAATGAAGTCAACTGCTTTGATTATCAATACTTCCCGCGGCGGCCTGATTGATTTTGCCGCATTGAAGTCTGCCATTCAAAACCAGGACATCGCCGGAGCCGCTTTGGACGTGTTTGATCCGGAACCACCGGATTTATCGGACCCTTTTTTCAAAGACGAACGGGTCATTGCGACGCCTCATGCGGCCTTCATATCGCAGGAATCACTGGACGAACTTCGACAACAGGCGGCCCGACAGGTGGCAGATGTACTGGTAGGGAGGGAAACCACTAATGTGGTAAACCCGTCAGTATTTGAATAACTGATACCATCCGCAAATAGATGTAGAAAAATGGCATCACTGGATCAGCGAAACCCATTAAGACTGCGTTAAAATGAACTAGGCTAAAGATAAGTATTCACTATTTTCAGCTTAAATACAGTCTGAAAGGTTATAGATTCAGGTAAGAATGGATGGACCCCAATAGTCACTCTCCCCCACCTGAGATGAAAGAGCAGACTCTCGAAACGCCGTCGCCAACCAGCGACTCGCATTCGATGAGCCGGGAAGAGCGTACGCCCACACCTCCAGCACCTGAAACACCACCTGTCGCTGAAACACCGCCGGCAACTGAAGCTCGATTGGAAACTGAACCAGTAACTGAAACACCCGTTGCTGAGAATGTTTCGGATAACTCTTCAGCCGATCACCTTCACGTTGAAGAACTGCAATCAGAACTTCAGGAAAAAGAACTACTGGTGACAACCCTCACCCAACAACTGGAACAGGTTGTCGAAAGACTGGATCACGACCAGCATTCCCTTCATGATGCAGCCACTGAGCATCTGCGGTTGAAGGAACTGGAAACCGAGCTGCAGGAAAAAGAGCAGTTGGTTGCTACCCTCAAGGAACGTCTGAGCGAAGTTGCAGAACAACTGGAACAGAGTCAGCGCGCGAATGAAGAGCTCACTGCGGCTGAAAACCAACGCGTCAAAGAGCTGGAAGCGGAACTACAGGAAAAAGAACAGCTGGTGGTGATCCTGACAGAACGTCTGGAGCAGGTCGCGGAACAACTGGATCGCAGACATCGCACGGGCGCTGACCGTGGTATGACCATCTCGGGTGGTGGCATCCCTCAGGAGGTCATTGAAGAGCAGCAAAAGCTTTCGCAGGATCTGCAAACGGTACTCCAACAATGGCAAGGGATAGAGACAGAATCACCCCTGGCCCGAATTGAACTACAGATCTCGGAACTCAAACGTCTTGTGGAAGACGGTTTCGAGAAAGGACCTGTAGCTCCCAAGCCAGCCAGTCTGGTTGAATATCTGGCCTCACCCACTCTGGAAAATCCGGAAGAAGAACCAGTCAGTGCTGAGCAGGAACAGGAGCAAACCTCTGAGGAGCCAGATACCAATTCCCCCGCTGATGATTCATCAGGTAGCGGCTGGGAAGCCATGAAAGAAAAACTGCTTTCTGGTCAGGGAGTGAATGTCAACACAGACCTCGCAAAGAAACAGACAGCTCCGACTGCTCCACCGCAGGCACTACAGCCTGTTGTCGGAAATGAAGGTACAGAGCCAGCTGGTTCAAGCGGACGCACACTAGCCAGCTATAAGCCCCCCTTGCCGGAAGCACCTGCTGAAATCAATTCTGATCAGGCATCGCAATCCCAGCTGATCGAGGCTATTACAGAGCGAGATCAATATATCAGCCTGTTGATCAAGCGGGTCCGTGAAGCCGAAACGGCACTGATCCCCGTCAACTGGGAACAACTCAATAACGCTCCTGAAGAACTGCTGGAACAGTTACAGTCTCTGCATCATGATCTCGAGCACAACCTGGGATTAGCCGAAGTCGAAATTTCAATCGAACGGGCCAGACTTTCCCGTACGGAATCAATGCTTCAGGGGCGCGAAGAACAGATTCGCAAAAAAGAGAAGCAGCTGGGTCTGAATCTGGAACGCAGCGAAGCGGAAGAAGTGCCCGCCGAAAGCAAGTTGAACGACGATCAAAAAAAACACTGGCTCGGTTTTCTTAACTAAAGCAAATCGCAAGAGACGATCAAGGTTCGCTTCACCCCGCCTCAGAGCGACTGCTTGCCACGCCGATGCTTCTGACCTGCGACGCCGTTTTGTCGGCCCGGTTCTGCCAGTCAACTTGACGCAGCAGAATCGAACTCATTTCTCACAGTCCCCGACGTCACTCAGATGCGCATCGGTAAACTGGATTCTACGATAAACGTCTGCGCGTCTTGACGTCAGCCCCTCCATGAGAGATCTGAGTAAGAAATCTGAACGATCAGATTCCACGTCTCAATCTTGGCAGGACTGTGGGAAGAATTGATTGAAGGGTGCATCAGGCCGGGCAGAAAAGCCTTGGATTCAAGAACCGTCCAGAATCGTATCCAGATAATTTGGAAGGGTTCAGAATCGACCATGATCCCTCCAAATCCGCTTTTCGTCAGATAGCAATTGACTTTTTTGCGCATTTCACTGTAGACTGAATTAATACATTAGTTCATTAATATACTATTGTATTAATCGCATTCTATCACATCGATTCATAATCAAAGACTATTTTGAGTCAGAGAGTTACAACCATTCTCTTATTCTGATTCATCGGCGATCACATAAATACACATTGATACTTCTGGAAAATGATTCCTCATTTTCTAGCATATTTTTTCTGCTGATACTGACTTTTCTCATTCTTATTACAAAGGAACAGGGATATGCACTTGACGCATTTACAGAAACGTGGATTTACACTAATTGAATTGCTGGTGGTGATCGCCATCATCGCCATCCTGATTGCCCTGCTCTTACCGGCCGTCCAACAGGCACGAGAAGCAGCCCGACGTTCCACCTGCAAGAATAACCTGAAACAGATCGGGCTGGGTCTGCATAACTACAATGAAACACACACGGTGTTCCCTTTTTCGACAGTGTGCCGGGTGAATGCCGCCTCCACGGCTCCCTCTGCAACTTCCAACACGCGACAAGGCTGGTTCCACATGCTGCTGCCGTTCGTCGATCAGGCCCCCCTCTACAATACCATTACACCTCGTATTCAAGGGAACCAGTTCCCCGGTGGCTGGCCTGAAGCAACGATCGTCGTTCCCCTCTTCAGTTGCCCCTCTGACCCCAAAGCCGGCAAAATTGCCCAACAGGGTTTTCACGGCAACTACCTGCTCTGTTCCGGCTCAGCATCGCAGGGCGCGGCAGGCACTTATCCGAAGTTGAACGGGATGTTCTATAACCTTTCCAAAACACGCATTCGTGATGTGGTTGACGGAACGACAAACACCATTATGGGCAGCGAAATCAATATTGCCGAAGATTCGATTGCCGCACTGGGCCCGGGTAACGTAGTCTGTGGTGGTACACATGACTTGCGCGGGCGTTATCACAACAGCTATCACAACGGCGGCCTGACCTTTACCACTATTCGTCCGCCCAATACGCCCACCGGCGACCTGGCCCAATACTGTAACGGTACCGAAGACGCCCCCTGCCGCGCCTGTTCCAGTACCGAGAATGAAATTCATGCCCGCAGCCGCCATGTAGGGGGCGTGCATACTCTCTTGGCCGATGGTTCTGTGCGATTCGTCTCTTCAAATATCGATACGAACACTTTCCAGGCACTGGGAACCCGTGAAGGTAAAGAAACGATCGGTGAATACTAAACTCACTTCCCATTCGAGACTTGCCTGTGGTCAGAGCACTCGGGACCACAGGCAGTTTCTGTTTCACAACTAGAGTCTGCATCAAACAACGCAGCTTGAGGTGCGCTCGCCTCGCTGATCAAAGGAGAGAAAATGAGAGGTTATTCTTATCGATTACAATTGGCCTGTTATGCGGCTTCACTGCTGTTTATCACAGGCTGTGGCGGTGTCTCAGATGCCCCGTCCACAGTGAAAGTAGAAGGAACCGTTACCTTCGATGGGGAACCGCTGTCTAAAGGCAGCATCGTCTTCGACCCGGCCGACGGTAAAGGGGGCTCTTCTGCCGGAGGCATTGAAAATGGAACATTCACATTTGACAGCCAGCTCGGCCAGAAAAAAGTGCTGATCTCAGCCTCACGCGAAACGGGCGAAAAAGACCAGTACGACGAGCCGATCACGGAATCCTACATCCCCGCCAAATACAACTCGCAAACCACACTCACCGCCGACGTAAAAGCCGACGGCGAAAACAAATACACTTTTGAACTGAAATCGAAATAAGAACCAATAAAATAGAAACAGCCCCCGATTACTCAGGTAACGGGGCTGTTTTTGTATCGCGAGCAGTACATCACCGGTATGCTTGCCAGTTCATATCTGCCAGTTCAAATCTGCCGACAGGTGATGCAATACTTCTGGAGTTCGAGAAACGATTCCTTGATTCCATTCACTAGTTGCTCTGCTGTCTCTGCTTCGGGCAGTTCGTTTCCGATAATCACATCGCAGTTAAAGGGAACCAGCAACGCCTCGCCACGGGGCAATGCGCGGCCCAAGCCGTGCATCATCACCGGCGTCACCCGGGTATCGGTCCGGTCGTGTACGATATGATAGATGCCGCGTTTGATTTCACTCAGTTCTTCCGGGTTCCCGCGACTCCCTTCCGGAAACAGTATCAGGATATCTCCCTGATCCAGCGCCTGATGGCAGCCGGCAAACAGTTCCGCTTTGCGCTGTCGACCGGTTCGATTGATGGGAATGATGCCGATGCAGCTGAGGGCAAACCAGGCGAGAAACCGGTTCTTGAGGAAATAGTCCGCGGCGGCAACGGGCCGCACTTTGTGTATTTTAGACAGAGGATACAGGCTCATCAGCACCAGCGTATCGAGGTGGCTGTTATGGTTTGCCGCTAGCATGGCGGGGCCTGTTTGCGGCAGATTCTGTTTCCCTCGCAGGTTCAGACCCAGCACGATAATGACGATCGGCCTGACGATGAATGCAAAAAACAGGATTTTGAGCAGACGATCCATGTTCTAATAATTCACATAATAGAGGAAGTGAAAAAACAGAGGCGCGGTGAAAATCAAGCTGTCACAACGATCCAAAATTCCGCCATGACCGGGAATCAGACTCCCGCTGTCTTTGATTTCCAGATCACGTTTGAGGGACGAGATCACCACATCCCCGATGAACCCAGAGACGCTAATCAGCAAACCCGCCAGCAGGCTGAAGCGAAACGTGAGCGGCGTTAAATAAGGGCCCAGAAAACCGGAGACGAGGGCAATCGTCAACACGCCGCCTAAGAAGCCTTCCCAGGTTTTATTGGGACTGACTTTGGGGATTATTTTGTGTTTGCCCAGCAGCTTGCCCCAGATGTATTGGCACACGTCATTGAACTGCGTCATGAACAGCAAAAAGATCACCAACCCGATACTGCCCGCTTCCGGATTTTTTACCGGCAACATCAGCAAATACGCGATATGGCTGATGCAGAAAACGGTGAGCATCACTGCCCAGTGGATGATGCCCGCAGAATGAATAAAGCCTTTGGTTTCGCCGATCAGGACCATTCGCATCGGCAATAATAAAAAGACATACACGGGAATGAAGACGATAAACATGCCATACCAGCCGATGCTGACCAAATAATATTGAATCGGAATGGAAACATAGGCCCAGAATAAGACGCGCCGGTCTGCCTGACGAGTGGGTACGATGGAGAAAAATTCTTTCAACGCTAAAAAGCTGATGAAAGCAAATAGGATGATGGCTGTCGTATGACTGACGATCAGGCAGACAAACAGGATACCAATCATCCACCACCAGGATTGAATCCGCTGTCGCAGCTCGGTGTAATCTTTCTCCGGTTTGATGCGGGCCAGAATTAATCGGCAGGTGGTCGCGGTCAGTAGCAGTCCCAGTACAACCAGCATGGCATAAAACGAATGCGGCGGGATATCCCACATAATCAGGCTTCCAAATATCAATAGGCAGTGATGGTACGGCGATTGAAGACATCCACACCAGAAAAGATCATGTCAAATGTCATACAAGCAATACGATATTGCCTCGCCTTCCCCCCCTTAAACGAACGCCGATCACTAGGTTCATTCATATCAGGGATTTCCCTGCCGCTGGAATAGTTTCAATAATTTGCAGGCGATAAAAATGCAGAATGAAACGGCGACAATCAGCACGGGAACGATCGTGGCGAACACCCGCGGGGTTCCCATCAGCGTATGCACACTCACCAGGAAGAATCCGGTAACACAGTTGACCAGGATGGCAGGCAAGATCACTTTCGCGATGGGCTTCTGAAAATGATGAAACAGAAACGTGACGGCGTGTACCATAAACAGCGTAATCAGAAAACTGGCCATCCCCTGTGTGAGGGCCGCAACGCCCCCCGATTGCGGCGAACTGGCAGAATTAATGTGGTAGGCCCAGCCCCCCCACAGCAAAAACGCCAGAAATGCAGAGATCAAATTAAACAACCACGACGTGCGAATACTCTGTTCCATGGATTCCCGGTTGCTTGTCTGGTGTTTGTTATAATTAGATCGGCTGGTACGAGTGCCCTGTTACGCTCATCATACTGCAGTCATTCTTAAAAACTCTTCTCTATGCGGTATTTTAATTCAACATAATAAAAAAAGTAGGCTAGATCCCTCTTAGCCGATTTGATTTAAAATAAATAAACACTTTTTCTAGCGACTGTGGATCAATAAACGGATAATCAAGGCTGGTTGCCACATTTCCTAATGAAACACCCCTGAAAGGTGAACACGTAAAAATGGACGTGAAACCCAAATCTAGATGGAGAATTTCTAAATGGCTGGTCCTCATCCTGATCGGGTTTCTCTCGTTTCACGCATATCACCGGTACCTCTTCGAAAAACGAACGGCCTTGGTCAAGAGGCTGCGAGACGCAGGAGCCACCGTTCGCTATACCTGGTTTGTACCAGGCAGTATGCCTGATTTTCTTAGACCACATCTGCCCTTCATAGACCTCCCTGTAAAACCCAGAGTCTTTGATATCGATGCGAATAATATCAAACTCTCAGATGAGACATTACGTGATCTTGAACTGATGACGTATCTCAGTTTTGTAAATCTGGAAAACTGTAACGTGTCTGATGTCACATTAGATCGGCTGCAGGATCTCGAAAGCCTTAAGAAACTCAACTTGAAAGGGACGCATATTACCAATCAGGGTCTGCGTCATCTGGAAAACAAACCCTATCTTTTCTCGATCAATCTGGAACAGACTGAAGTCACGCCTGAAGCCGTCAATCGACTAAGAACCAAACTGAATCAGCTCAAAGTAAACCCCCCTTCCGACAAGCAGAGACATAAAAAACTGGTGATCGCCGTTTCAAATAAACAGACTCTCCAAAAGCAGACACATTCACCGCCAGGAAAATCAGATTGAAAATTGCGATCTGACTCGATGAAACCCTTGCGACTTCACCCGACAAAAAATACACTTTAGTTCACCACTTTTCCTTTGAGCATTTTCTGTTCTGGATAACAAACGGGGAACTCTTCTCGCGGATTCGGTAAGCTTCTTTTCCGGAACGTCATGAGTTTTTAGACAACTGAAACGAACCACATTTGAAACGAACCACATTGACTTTTTTCCTGAGAGAAGCCCAATCATGACTATTGTGATACGCATCCTGTTTGTCCTTGGACTGGCTGGCACCATTTTTGGAGCGCGCGAAACCCTGTTGGTATTTCGTGGTACGGCTGAACCCGAACAGGTCACGCTGGCTGCCCTGGGACAGAAAGATGGCACTGATAATGTGCATCTTACGATTACAGATTTCGAATTCGGAGAAGGTGTGGTCTTTGAAGAAAAGAAAAATGGAGAATGGAAGCAGATCTGGATTCCCCTCGTCTTAGAGGGTGAAAAGTGGACCGATCGGCCTGTCATCGCCCGTACTAATGAGATCTCAAGAGAAGCTGATCTGATCTCCCTGATACTTAAACCCGAGCTAACCGGAGTGGTGAGTAACTTTCTCGGTGGACTGGGCTCTGACCAGAAAAAACAGTTTAAGGCCATGTATCCCAACGCCGCTCTGGACGGCGCGATTGTCTTTGATCTTAACAAAAAATTCCCCTCACCGATTTATGCGATTTCAATTCTGGTGGTAGGAGTCGTGTGTTTAATCGGTGCCATTGGCCTGTTCTTCGGACTGTTCCAGCGAAAAGAAACGGCACCAGTTCATGCAGATCACTCTGCTGCCGGCTCCGCCTGGGCCGAACCGCCGGAAGATCCCGCTGACAGACAGGAGTCCTGAAAAGACGTGCTGTCTCAAGAATGACAATCACTCATAATTCGAGACTTCAATCAGATTCCCATCAGGATCGCGAAAGTAAGCAGAAATGAGTTTCCCCATCGCGCCGGTCCGTTGTACGGGGCCGGCAATGATCTCCACGCCCTGACTTTGCAGATCTTCGATCGCCTCTTCCACCGGGGTTTTGATAATGAAGCAGAGATCCGCACTGCCGGCCTGCACGTGCGAGGCCTTGGGTTCGAATTCGTGACCCACTTCGTGCAGATTGATTTTCTGATTGCCAAACGTCAATGCAAATCGCCCTGCCCCGAACGAAACCCGCTGCATGCCCAGCACCGATTCGTAAAACGCAAGCGAGCGCGGGATGTCTTTCACGGTTAATACCAGATGATCCAGATGATCGACTTCCATAATGCTGCCTCAAGCCATTGGGAAAAACTGTACGCCTAATAGAACAATCACAAAGCCGGCGATGCCCATGAGAGCCGTCATGGGGGTGACGTACTTCAGGGTTTCGCCTTCGGTCATGCCGCTCATTTTTCCGATGACCCAGAAGCCGCTGTCGTTCATCCAGGAAATTGGTTTCGAACCGCAGCCGATGGCGAGTGCCAGATAAACCGGATGAAAGCCGAGCGTAGTGGATTCGGCGATGCCGCCTAGAATTCCGACCGTGGTGATCATGGCGACGGTCGATGAGCCCTGTGCACTGCGGATGGCGGTGGTAATCAGAAACGCCAGTGTGACCAGCATCAGCGGGGAGACATCGGGCAGTGATTCAATCAGAAAGCTGACGCCCGTCTGTTGTAACACACCACCAAAGGCACCGCCGGCTGCAGTGATCAAAATAATCACGCCCCCTGTTGAAAGAGCTGCCTGGATGGATGTCGAAAGTTCTGCCATGGAGGCTTTCTTCTGGCGGATCAGCGTTCCCAGTGCAATCACCGTGGCAATTCCGAGCGCCAGGTTTTTGTTTCCCAGTGTCTTGATCAACGATTGCACTTCGGGCGAACAGATATTTTTGATCGATTCAAATTTCAGCATCGTGGAGCCGGCGATTAACAACACGGGCAGAAGAATCGGCATGAGTGATAAACAGAGTCCGGGTAAGTCTTCCAGACGGCTGGAGGCCAGCTTGGTCAGGTCTTCTTTGGTCACATCAGCGGAATCACGGAACGGAAGGACGCAGCGTTTGTTGATCATGACGGCATATCCCAAGCCGAACATTGCCGCGATACTGCCGACGATCATACCGCCGATCATCATGGTAGCGATATCGACGCCCAGTTGCTCTGCGACAAACAGTGGGCCGGGTGTCGGTGGCACCAGCGAATGGGCCATCGTACCTCCGGTCACAATCGCCAGCACATACAACAGATAGTTTTTGCCGGTGCGGAAGCGCATGGCTTTGCCCAGTGGAATCAACAGATAAAACACCGTATCGAAGAAGACGGGAATGGCTAATAAAAATCCGCTGGCCATAAACGCCAGCGGTGCCAGTTTCTCGCCGACAAAATTGACAGACGAGCGGACAATGCGTTCGGCCGCACCACTTTCCAGGAGGCACATGCCGATGATGGCGGCGAGTGCAATCAGAATGCCGATTTTAGTGCAGGTGGAACCGAAGCCGGCTGCGACGCGTTCGCCGACCGATTTCTTGCCTTCCATGATGGCGGCCTGATAATTGGAGGGCGTAATTGCAAAGTCATCTAAGCCGATCTGACGGCTGGCACTGTCATCGCGGACACTCAGCTCGGCGATGATGATTTTTTTACTGCCTTCGGTAAACTTCGCTGTGACGCGCTGGACTTCCGTCTCGGCGATGGGAATCAAGGGAAACTTTGGCTGATTCGAGCCCAGTATCATCAGCATCATACCCGGCTGAATCGTGCCCGCTTTATTCACTTCGACGACGATCTGGCGATTGTCTTTGCTGACCTCGATGATTTTGAGCTTATTTTTTCGGAGTGCCGTTTCTTCAATCTGTTGCACGGGCGTCAAAATGCCTACACAAATGGCCCCTGCCAGCAAAGCCAGGAAGGCATGCAGTCGAAAAAACAGGACGCCACCAATCACGATGGCCACCCCTGACAAGATAACAACGATGACCCAAGCGCTCTGATCCATTGTTCTACCAGTCTGGTTTTCAGGTTCTGATTGTTTTATTTCGTGAAAATCACCATTTTAGCGACACATTCAGATCTAGAACGGGTTAAATCAACATCAGACACGCTTTCGCATCTGTCTGACTCCGGCATTATGCCGGTAGCCCATTTATCCTATTCAAATCAGGTGAAATGTCATGATGAGTTTTTCCGTGAAACGAACGACACAAATAGTTTGTCTTTTTCTATTTACAGTGTCGGTCCCATTATGCCAGTCTTCCACTTTCGCAGCAACAAAGAGTTCCCCCCAATCGTCGAAACGGCAGAGAGTCGACGAAACCACGCTGGCTGAAAAAATGGATCAACTGATTGAATCAGAGCTGAAGAAATCAAATATCGAGCCGGCACCGCTGGCCAACGATGAAGACTTTCTCCGCCGCGTGACGTTCGATCTGGCGGGCAGAATGCCGACCTCTTCGGAGGTGATCCTGTTTGGTCTGGATTCCAACCCCAACAAACGGCAAGCCGTGATTAATGAATTACTCAAATCAGAAGAGTACGGCGTCAACTGGGCGCGTTACTGGCGGGATGTCATCTATCTGCGCGCCACAGATGCGCGTTCTCGTTTGAATGAAGGTCAATTCGAAGAATGGATGACGTCGCAACTCAACAAGAATACAAGCTGGGACAAGATCACAACCGATCTGCTGACCGCTTCCGGTGATGTGCGTGAAAACGGCAACACAGCGTTGATCTTTGCGCATCAGGGTGATCCAGCCGAGCTGGCTGCGGAAACCTCGCGCATTTTCCTGGGAATTCAGATCCAGTGTGCCAACTGTCATGATCATCCAACGGACAAATGGAAGCGGAACAGTTTTCATGAACTGGCGGCATTCTTTCCTCGTGTGCGGGTACGACCAGTGCGAGATGCGATGCCGCGGACGTTTGAAGTGGTCTCGATGAATCAAGGCAACCAGATAGCACAGCGCATGAAGATGCTGCAAGATCCGACGATGCTGTTTCGGGCATATGACCGCAACAGGGATGGCAAACTGACGGAACGTGAAGTCCAACGAACACGGATGGCGCGCGGCTTTGAACGGCTTCTTTCGACTGCCGACAAAAACGGGGACAAAGCGTTAACCGCCGAAGAACTGAAAAGCATTCCTGTGCCCGACAATGCCCGCCGGTTCATGACCGAATATCACATGCCCGATTTGAACAACCCCACATCCGCCGGCACCGTCGTGCACCCGGTTCTGTTTGTCGATAAAAAATCTCCCGGTAAAGGTCTGGACGATCTGGATCGTCGGGAAACCCTGTCGAAGTTTCTCACTTCGAAATCCAATCCCTGGTTTGCCCGAGCGATTGTAAACCGTCTCTGGTCCGAAATGCTGGGTGAGGGATTCTACATGCCCATTGATGATATCGGCCCTGAACGGAGTGCCGTTTATCCTAAAGTGCTCGACGCGTTAGCCGATGGTTTCACCGCCAGCGGGTACGATCTAAAATGGCTCTGCCGCACGATTACGAATACACGAGCCTATCAGAGAGAAATGCAGAAGAAAACAGCGGGGCAACTCAATACACCGTTTGCCGCCCAGTCTCCGACCCGTCTGCGAGGCGATCAAATTTTCACAGCCATCACACAGGTGTTTGGCGTGGATGACCTGCAGGCCAATCCCGACCGCGGTGATCGACGTTTCCGCGCCAGCCGAACGGGCCGCGGACAGTTCAGCAGCCTGTTTACTTTTGATCCGTCGACATCACAGGAAGAAATTACCGGAGATGTTCCGCAGGCATTGTTCATGATGAATTCGACTGCCATCAATAGCATGCTGGGAACAAACCGCAATACGAAACTGGCGCAGATCGCCCGAGATTATCCGGACAACAAAGATGCTGTTCAGGAACTATATCTGCTGACGCTCTCCCGAGAGCCAAGTAAAAATGAGATGAAAGTCTGCCTGGATTATTTTCAGGAAACCAACAAACGTACGGAAGCGCTGGAGGATCTGATGTGGAGCCTCCTCAATTCCAGCGAATTTATTACCAAACGCTGATCGCCACACACACTGATACATCGTTCAGACTGAGTTCACGTCGCGTCCCTTTGAATCAATATCATCCCTCAGGCTGAGGAGTTTCTTATGAGTCTTTTTCATCACCAGCATGTTCAAACACACCGCGGTGGCTTTTCACGTCGCAGTTTTCTTCGCAATGTTTCGATGGGTGCTTTGGCTGCAGGAGGGCTGAGTTTTCACGACTTGATGAGTGTCTCGGCGGAAGAACTCCGTAAGCAGGGACGCGCGATGATTCTGCTCTGGATGGCAGGGGGGCCGAGCCAGTTTGAAACATTTGATCCCAAACCAAAAACGTCAAGTGCCAGCGACAAAGACGCGATTCAAACATCGGTCTCCGGGATCGAAGTTTCGGAAGACTGGAAAAACACGGCGAAGGTGATGTCGGATATCGCATTGATTCGATCAATGACGAACAAGGAAGGCAACCATCAACGCGCCAGCTATCAAATGCATACGGGTTATGCCCCTTCAGGGAGTGTCAAACATCCGAGTCTGGGTTCGAACATTACACGGGAAATCGGTAACCGTGAACTGGATATTCCCTCAATCGTTTCCGTTGGTTCCACCAATGGTGCGGGATTTCTGGGTGTGGACTACGAACCGTTTAACATCAACAATCCGGGAAATATCCCGAACAACGTGGCTGCCACCGTGCCCGATCCGCGCTATCAGAAACGACTGGGACTGTTAGGCCGCCTCGATTCCGAATTTGCCAGCCGCGGCGGTGAAGTCGTTGTGAAGAACCATAGCAAGATTTATAACAAAGCCTCTTCGATGGTCTTGAGCCCGCAGACGAAAGTGTTTGATCTTAGCCAGGAATCCGCGTCTCTGCGCGAACAATACGGTGAGAGCAACTTTGGAAAAGGCTGCCTGCTGGCACGCCGTCTGGTGGAAGCAGGTTCGACGTTTATCGAAGTTCGTTCGAATGGCTGGGACAACCACGCTAATATTTCCGAAGTCATCTCCCCCCGTTCACAGGAAGTCGATGCGGGGATGGCGGCACTGATTACCGACTTGAAACAACGTGGGATGCTCGATCGCACATTAGTGGTCTGGATGGGTGAATTCGGTCGCACGCCGAAGATCAATGCCCGATCCGGCCGAGATCATTATCCGCGTGTCTTCTCCGCCGCTGTCGCCGGTGGCGGCGTTAAAGGCGGACAGGTGATTGGATCTTCGACGGCCGACGGCTCGGCTGTTAAGGATCGCCCGGTGAACGTCACCGATCTCTTCAGCTCGATTTGCCATTCACTGCAGGTTGACCCGAAGAAGGAAAACATGAGTCCGCTGGGCCGCCCGATGAAAATCGTCGATGGCGGCGAAGTCGTGAACGAACTCTTTGCCTGAATCGGATTCAACCGCCAGAATACTCAACCAGAACACTCAGTAAGTATCACGCCCCAGATGTGGCTGCTTCCCTGAGTGCTTTGGCTTGCGCGGCTGACGTATCCAATGAGAGTGTAATTGTGACGGACCAGCGTCCTTGTTCGTCGGCGACAAACTCCCAGTGGGGAATGACCACCGAACTTTGATGCACGAGTTCATAGCCGCCTTCGGACTGGCTGATCGTTTCAATCGGAAAGGTCCAGATATTGGCGGGTGAGGATAAGTCCAGAGCGGCGTCCAGCCCCATCCATTCATCAACGAGACCGATGCGATCAATTTTTTCCAGATCGAGTTTCGATTCTAATTGTCCCAGCTGCGAGCCAAGATGATTATAGTAATAGCGGTCACTGGCACCGGCGGCGAGGCCTGCAAAATTGAATTCGACCCCAAAATGCAGGGGCACGTCTGCCGGCAGATGTGACAATTCATAGTGAAATTCCAATGTCCCCGCCGTATTCTTGGCTAAGGAAACGGTTTTGGTCAATTCCACCTCGTAAGGTCCCACCTGTCCTTTGCGAGTCATACGCACTTCACAGTAGTCATCGGTGCGACGCAGGGAGCTATGAAACACGCCCTGCACAAAGTCGCCCACTTCTCCACCGCCGTTGACCACGGTATCGAGATCTATGCCGGGTTGATAGAAATGATCGACCAGTGATTTTCGGGGAGTGTGATCGTATTGCAGCTTCTTTTCCAGGCCAGGTTGTTTGAAGCGGATGGCATTGTGAATCTTGCCAATGTCTTCACCATTCTGAGATCCCTCTGACCGTTCCTGTGCTGCTTCGCGAATGATGTCGTGATACGGTTCGGGACGACGATTCAACGTTGCCAGAATATTGTGTTTGGCACCGCGGACATCCAGTTCGTAAAGATGACCTCCCTGGGCGGGGGCCAGAAATCCGACAAGGCTGTTGCTGGCCAGTCGCACTTCTTTACGGGCATCCAGGTTGAAATCAGCGGCTTCGACTTCCAGCCAGTTGGCATCGCGATGCGTGATCTTTTCCAGTAACGTGTCTGCGGAAATCAGATTCTTATAGATGGCATTCCGCAGATGCGGGAGATAAAGCCCGCCAAAGGCACCATGCCAATAAGGGCAGTTACACTGTGCGCGATAGAGATCGGTTCGCGCTTCGTGCAGAATCGGCAGGTCGTCTGCTTCTACGCCGGTTGCTTCCAGACTTTGCAGGCGATTACTGACCAGTAACATCCGGGAATACATTTCATTGAGTTCTGAATATTTCACGCGGAAGTTGCGCCAGAATCCGCCGCGCAAATAGGGCTTTAACCGATCGAAGCCTTCGACGTCCTTAAATTTTTCTTTCAATTCGGCCAGTTCGATCTGGCGATCTGATGTGAGCGCCCATTCGGTCATCTCACGATAGCTGGCATCAGGTAGATAACAACTGCCGATGGGCGAGACGGTATCGACGGATTCGGACAGCGTAGTGACTTTTAACCAGTCGCTGTTTTCCTGGAGCAGATCCAGAAAACGCTTCAACCAGCCATCCCGATACACATGATCGAACGTGCCAGGCCAGGCGCCAAACTTTTCGCCGTCATCGCCAAACACCACGACGGAATGCGGATGATGGTCGGCAATTTCTTTGAGGTAGTGAATTGTTTCGACGGGGTCGGTAAACGGAATCTGATATCGCAGGGTTTCGTTATCAGGAAAGATTTTGAGCAGGCGGCCTTCATCTTCTGAGAGATAATACCCGTGCATTTTCTCAGCACGAATACCGGCGGCACTGAAATGGGAATCGTCCAGCAGCGTGTATTCCATGCCGGCGTCGACGAGATCGGAGACAAAGGATTGTTCCCAGACTCGTTCAGGAACCCACATCCCGCGAATCGGCGTGCCGAAGAGTTTCTTGAGGTAATCCGTATAAGCGGTGATCTGGCCGATGCGGTCACAGCGGGGAATCCCAGCGAGAATCGGTTCGTAAAATGGCCCCCCCAGAATCTCTACCTGTCCGGATTCCGCCAGCCCCCGTACTCGATCAATATACTCGGGATGTGCTTCGACCAGCCATTCCATCAGGCTGCCTGATGTATGGAGCGAAAAAGGGATATCAGGGTATTCTGACAAAACGTCCAGAAAGGGTTGATAGCTGTTTTGATAGGATTCTTCAAAAACGCCTTCAAAATTCCCGACTGGCTGATGGTTGTGAATGACTAATACGAGCCGAAGTCGACAGCCCATGGGCCGCATCCTTTCTCATCCGTGTAGAACACAGAAATATCGATTACGCTATGAAATAGAACTGTTTGATTATATGACAGGGGCGAGTCTGTCTCCCCCTTGCTTTAATCGCTGATCCCGAAGGACTTGTAACGATTCTGGCTTATAGTAAAGCCAATCTTTTATTAATCATAGAGGACTTTTTATGAGAATAAAATCCAAGTCCCCGTAAAATCGATACTCTTGAACCTGAAATACAGTCGAAGGAAGGTCAAATGTTAAAGCAGGCAAGATTTCACCAGTTTGATTAACTGGGACAACTCCGAATCCGGGTCTGAATTCTCTATTTTATCCCTGAGCCAAACACTGAGTAGAGATCAGGAATCAAGCTGTTTTTTGAGCTGTTCGACCGCCTGTTCGGGAAAGACCGGATTGATATACATGTTCGTCGCCAGCTCAAATCCGGCCAGATGCGCCAGACGGGGATAGACGCGCATGCTCCAGGTATAGCCGGCTTGATCATTGGTCGCGAAGGGAGGGGTTTGGATGACAAAATTGAAATCATGGCTGCCGAGAATTGCTTCCAGAGCCAGTAACAGACGCCGGCTGAGAGCGCCCAGATCTTCCAGCTCCTGATCACTGGATTGATCGAAGTGTGTTTTCAGCGTCTGGGGAACAATCCAGGTTTCAAAGGCGAAGCGGCTGGCATAGGGACAAACCAGATTGAAATGCGGGGTGGAGGCAACCAACCCCGAAAAGCCATTCGGCTGTTCCTGTAAAAACGTTTCAAACAGAGAGCCGCCCGTATTGGCCAGATGATTCTGTGTGGCCTGGAGTTCCTGCTGCATGGCTTGAGGCACCACCTGACTGGCGACGAGTTGGGAGTGTGCATGTCCCAATGAGGCTCCGCCGAGAATGCCCTGATTTTTGAAGATGATCACATAGTCCAGTTGAGGATCCTCGCGATGGGTCGCGACGCGCTGTCGATAGGCACGGAAGATCTCCTGAAACTGGGATGGTTCCAGACGCGTGATCTGTGTCTCAAACTGCGGGCATTCCACGATGACTTCATGCACGCCATATTGATTCGGCCCGCAGGCTGCTGTGGCATGGGGAGTCAGTGCGGGGTATTTATTATCCACAACCCGCAAACTCCAGCCAGACTGGTTTGGTTGGGTATCGGGAGGACGCACCGCGTACAACTCAGGAGTCGTTTCCGACTCTTTGCCTTCCGCAAACGGGTCAGACTCAATTTGTTCTTTTGTGATTTCGTAGGGAGTCGCATCACTGGAAAGCGCAATCGGACGCTGGGCGCGTTCCGGTGCGAAAATAGTGGTATAACCCGTGAGAGGATCGGTGCGGATCACAGACATAAAAACAGTTAAGCTATTGGGGACAGAGAAAAAAGGTCTTCACCGCTGGTCAATATCGTTGGTCAATGCGAGGCTGAAACCGATTCGGTATTATTTGCACGGAAGCCGCTGGCGCGTTGATAGACCGACAGATAATTTTGCGCACTCTGTTTCCAAGACCAGTCTTTGGTCATGCCTGTGTGCTGTATCTGGTTCCAGGTCGGTTTATCTGAATACATCTCGACCGCGCGGCGCATTTGTCGATACAACACGGTGGCGTCAAAATGCCAGAAGGAAAACCCGTTGGCTGTGCCATTTTCCAAGTTCTCTTCGGAGGCGTCGACCACCGAATCGGCGAGCCCGCCCACTTCATGCACGAGAGGCACGGTTCCATAAATCAGGCTATACATCTGGTTTAAACCGCAGGGTTCAAACTGGCTAGGCATCAGAAAGATATCCAGGCCGGCTTCGATCTGATGCGCTAGACTTTCATCAAAGCCGATGTAAGTGGCGACCTTGTCAGGAAAGCGTTTTGCCAGATCAGTAAAGGAGGCTTCGTGATAGGGATCTCCGGTTCCCAGAAATACCAATTGCACATCGGTCGCTAGCAGATTTTCCGCGGCGTCCAGAATCATTGAAAATCCTTTCTGGTCGGTCATTCGTGAAATGGTGCCAAGCAGCGGGACCTCTGGTTTCTGGGGCAGTCCCATGCGTTCCTGCAAAGCGGCTTTGCAGAGCGGTTTGCCTTGCGCGACGGTCTGTGCGTTATAGTTGGCGGCGATATTCGAATCGATCTCGGGATTCCATTCTGTCGGGTCGACTCCGTTCAGAATGCCGACCAGACGATCGGCGTGAGTATCAAGCACGCCGTGTAATCCGTAGCCGAAGCGTTCGGTGCGAATTTCTTTCGCATACGTCGGGCTGACAGTGGTAATCATGTCGGAAAATACGATGCCGGTTTTCAACAGGTTAAGCTGACCGAAGAATTCCATTTGATGTCGATTGAAATATTTCCAGTCGATGCCAGTCAGCAGCATATCCCAATGCCAGTATTGTCCCTGAAAGGCCATATTGTGAATGGTGAACACCGAGGCCGTTTTTTCAAAGCCGGGACGGTCCTGATATTCAATTTTCAACAACGCGGGAATCAAACCGGTCTGCCAGTCATTCGCGTGAATGATATCGGGGTTCAAATCCAGCTTGTCTGCGAACTCCAAAACAGAACGGCTGAAGAAAATGAAGCGTTCACAATTGTCTTGGTAATCGCGTCCATTCTCGTGATACAATTCGGGACGATCAAAATAGCGAGGCTGATCAACTAAATAAACGGTGACGTTGGAATCGGGAAAGCTGGCTTTGCGTAGTCCGGCCTCAATATCCTTGCTGCCGACAGCGACGTTGACCTTTTCCGGACAGACTTCAAAGTCATCCGGATTCAATCCCCGTTTTGTCGTTGATTGAGGGTAATATGGCATAAACAGACTGACTTCATGCCCTGCTTCTGCCAGTGCTTTTGACAGCGCCGACGCCACATCAGCCAGACCGCCTGTTTTTGCAAAAGGAATCGCTTCGGAACTCGCTAAAACGATTTTCATAAATTCCCGATCTATTTAGATTTCAGATCTCTGAAAGTGTCTACAATAATATATAGAGTATTATCGGTTGAAAGTAACGGATCTGTAAACACAAGTGGAGTCGAAAGCCGGAATTGAATCTGTCAATTCATAAAGATTTTTCAGAAATCACCGCTTCAAAAGAGTCTATTTTAAATGGCATCAAACGAAGGACTGCCACTCTCATAAGGACAGTGGTCTGATTTTACCTGTTTGTTCAGTAAAAATAGCGAACTTCTGTCGCAAAATAGCGATTGTGTAATTGCAGATCAATTTCAGATTGGAGATAGTATAGCCTGAGTTTTCCGCATCAATCCCAAAATCGGGCCCCGATTCGGGCCTCGGTTCGGGTGGAACGCGCCGGTCATGCAACCAGTCATTCAACGCGATACGCAGATAATAGTAGCATAATGGAACCTTCTTTTGCCGCCCTTCGAGAGTACGACTCTAAGTCTTAATTTCTGATATGAATGATCCTTCGATCCTGGAAAATCAACCGAATACGACAGACGCATCACAAAATGAGTCTACGCAGGTGCCTGCTTCGGCAGCGCCACCCAAAATTCATCACGATGCCTATACCTGGGAACTGCCGGCAGAAGAGATCACGCTGCGTATCCGCTGGTTTGGTCTCTGTGTGGGATACGTGCTGGTCAACTTTGTGGGTAAAGATTCGGCGATTCAGGTTCCCCAGTTAAACTGGATGCTGACACTAGGCGCGATTTATGCGCTGGCGGATACCTATTTCAGTTTTCGTGGCCGGGTATTTCTGGGCCAATGGCCGCTGATCATATCCGTGATGGAAGCGTTGTTTATCGGCCTGCTCTGTCACTATGACGCCGGCTTGAACAGCCCCTTCCGCTTTTATTATCTGCTATCGCTGATTGTCTGTTCGATCCGCCATTCGCCGTCGATCGCGTATATGACGTTGGGACTGCACCTGATCAGTTTTACAACGATTCTGTTTACAAGCCCTTCGATCCCCGAGGACTGGCTGACGCAATTACTGTTGATGATTGTCTGGATGGGCTGGGTGGCGTGGGCCAGTATTGCCTTTTCCAGTCTGGTCAAACGGACGAGTATGGAACTCTCGGATGCGAATGCAAAGCTGCAGCAGAATCAGGAACTGCTGGAAGAACGGATCGCCCGTCGTACCGACGACCTACAGGAATCGCAGGCGTTACTGGTGCAACAGGAAAAACATGCCGCCTTTGGTTTACTGGCAGCTGGAATTGCACATGAAGTCGGGAATCCGCTGGCGGGAATCAGTTCGCTCGTGCAACTGTTGAATCGGCATAACAACGACGACTACACGTGCAAACGTCTGCAGGAGGTCGATGGTCAGCTGCACCGGATTCAACGCATCCTGCGGGAGCTGATCGATTTCAGTCGACCTGCCACCACAGAGCGCAATCGCTGTCACATTAACGAGCTGATTACAGAGTCTTTGAATATTTCCAAATATTACAAACGCAAAAAGGGGAAGAAGATCATCACCCGGTTTGCTGAGAACCTGCCGGTGGTACAGGTGGTTCGGGATCAACTGGTGCAGGTATTCCTCAACCTGATTCTGAACGCGATGGACGCGACGGAAGAAGGCGAATCGATCGAAATCTCAACAGAAGCCCGCGATGGCCAGATTCTGATTTCCGTGCATGACAATGGTCAGGGAATTCGGGAAGAAGATAAACCGAAACTGTTCCAGCCTTACTTTACGACGAAAGCGAAAGGAACGGGGCTCGGTTTATTTGTGTGCAAAAACATTCTTGAGCATTCGAATTCCGGAACAATCGAAATCGATGAGAGTGTCAAAGCTGGTGCAAAATTTATTGTCGCCCTGAACTGTGACGAACTGCAAGGTCTGGCGGAGATTCCCCCTGGCCCGGCAAATGAAATCAAATTTGTAACGACATAAGCAGAAAACAGGATTAAACCCAACGTGCAACTGAATCGATCTGTACTCATCGTTGAAGATGAAGAAGTCATCCGAACTTCACTGTCGGAATTTCTGACCAGTGAAGGCTACGAGACCATGCAGGCCTCTACGGTCGCCAAAGCGCTGGAGTTGGCACGAGACCGGGATTTTAATGTCGCGATTTGTGACGTGCAATTACCAGACGGAGATGGCATTGAACTGCTCCGGCGGTTACAGAATATCAAGCCGAATATTTTCGTATTGATCATCACCGCGTATGCCACCGTGGAAAACACGATCTCGGCGTTTAAGGCGGGCGCCTTTGATTATCTGGTCAAGCCGGTGATTTTTGATGACTTGTCACACAAACTGAATCGTTTGTTTGAATATCAGAAAATCTTCTATGAAAACCAGATCTTAAGACGGGAACTGGCGCGCAGCCCCGGCATCGAAGAAATTGTGGGCAGCAGTAAAACTCTACAGCAACTGCAGAGCACGATTCGCAAGATTGCCGCCACCAATTCGAACGTGCTGCTGTTTGGCGAATCGGGTACAGGGAAAGAACTGTTTGCCCGTTCGATTCATTCGAATGGGCCGAACAAGGAACAGCGTTTTCTGGCTGTGAATTGCGGAATGCGTCCCATTGAATTGCTGGAGTCACAACTCTTTGGGTCTGCTGCCAGTTCGTTGCAGTACCCGCAGGCAGAACAGATGGGAGTTTTCAAAAATGCCGATGGCGGAACCGTCTATCTGGATGAAATCTCACAACTGCCTTTAGGCACACAGGGGAAGCTGCTGCGGGCGATTGAATATGGCGAGATCCTGCCGCTGGGTAGTGCTGAACCAGTGAAAGTGGATGTCCGCCTCATTGCTTCGACGACACAAGACCTGGCAGAGATGGTCAAACAAGGGGAGTTCGAAGAAGACTTATTCTACCGTCTGGATGGGATGAAAATTCACATTCCGGCATTACGCGAGCGCGTCGATGATATTCCGGAACTGATCGAATACTTTATCACGAAGCATTCACACAAAATGGGAAAACGGGTGACCGGCGCGACCAGCGAAACAATTCGGACGCTGATGTCGGCAGAATGGAAAGGCAATGTGCGGCAGCTGGATAATGCCATCGAACGAGCCGTTATGATGTGCGATGACACGCTGATCTGTCTGAATGACCTGCCGCCAGAGTTACATCAGGATGAGCCCCCGCTACCAGATGTGGATGACCTGCGACTGGCGCTGCGGCATTACGAACGGATGCATATTACGCGCGTGTTGAAAGATAGTACCGACAAGCGGGAAGCAGCCAAGCGGTTAAAGCTCGGTCTTTCCAGCCTGTATCGCAAAATTGAAGAGTTGGACATTGAGCTGGAGTAGATATTGAGCTGGAGTATTAGTGCGATATCTTAACTGGTGATCACCGGAACCGCGGGCTTCGTCTCTGGTTTCTGTGGCTTCGCCTCAAAATATTCCTGGTAGCCTTCGCCGGTCCCATAGTCATATTTTCCATAGCGGCCGGTGTAGATGCCGTTGGCCAGGATGCCGGTCACTTTAATGCCGTTTGTCTGAATGATCTGTTGCACTTTTCGAATCACCCCACGGCGGTTCTTATCAACGCGTACTACCAGCAGCACACCGTCAACCGTTGAGGCAATCACTGACGGATCACTGACGACGACCAGCGGTGGTGTATCGATCAGGACATAGTCATATTCATTACGCAGCTGTTTGACCAAATCGGTGAAACGGCGGGACATTAGCATTTCGGATGGATTCTCCGGAAGTGTTCCCGCGGTCATAATTGACAGATTACTGATTCTGGTTTCGCGAATGGCAGTCTGGGCATCGATCTCTTCAGCCATGACATCGCCTAAACCAATTGCGTTCGACAGGCCAAATAATTTGTGTACGGTGGGACGTCGCAAGTCAGCATCTACAATCAGAACCTTACGGCCTGTCTGCGCTATCGCCAGCGCCAGGTTGGAAATGGATGTCGTTTTTCCATCGCCGGGTTCCGCGCTGGTCATCTGCAATACTTTGGCGCCGCTGCGATCTGTTTTTAGTAGCAGAGACGTACGTAAAGAGCGAAACGCTTCGGCTTCCCGGGAGGCGGGGCGATAGTAATACCATAACGCCGGATCGAATTCACTGTCATCCATGGCCGCTTCACTCTCGGCGAATGTGGGAACTTCACCCAGAATTGGCAAGTGCAATTGATCTCTGATTTCATCGACCGACTTGACTGTTGTATCACGCATTTCTCTGAAGTAAGAAATGGCCAACACGAGCCCCAGTCCGACAGCACCGCCAGCCATCAGGAATTTCATCTGGCGTTTGATTACCAGTTCATCTCTGACCGGCGACAGCTGCGTCAATGTATAACCACTATCCCCCTGTGAAACTTTTTCTACCAACAGCTGTTTGAAAATTTCTTCACGTTGTGTTTTCAGTTGCGCGATTTCTTCATTGTATGACTGATCAATTACCTGAAAGTTTCCCACATTTTTGGCAAGTTCGATTTCCTGCTCAAACAGTTTGGTCAGTTCCGTTTCCCGGTTATTCAGTTCTTTGAGCTGCTGCTCCATTGATTTGAGGTAAATGTTGACAAAATCGACATCCTTAACTTTTGCGATTTTGAAGTCTCCCGATTCGAGATTCTCAGCCGAAATATCCAGCCCCTGTCGACGGTACAGATTAATCACAGTTTCAATACTGCGATTGACGGCATCGAGATCGGGATGATTCTTTTGAAAGTCCCGTTCCAGACGATGTTTCTGAATCAATAACGGCATCAAGTGTGTTTCGAGGGCAACACGCGCACGGTCTACCTGCGTCGTGTTAGGTACCGCAATTTGACCTTGATTTGCGTTGGCATTGCCGGCCTGTCCGCGGGTCTGGCCCATCAGGAACTGCTGTGCTAATAGTTCAAGTGTTTCTTTTGATTCCCCACTGGCGATCGCCGCTTTGAGGGAATCCACTTTGGATTTTAGTTCCGTCAGTTTCAGCAAATTGATGCGGCGTTCGTTATCGATGGCTTTGACACGTTCCTGATGCACGTTGGTGCTGCCGGCAACGCCCGCGTCGGAACCGGGTGTATTTTCCCAATACAGGGGGGCCTTTTCCCGAAATTGTTTATACTCTTTTTTCTTTTGTTCCAGATCAGACAGAATCTGCTGATTGGCCTCTTTCAATTGTTTCAGGATGTCTTCGGTATTTTCCTCGCGGACGTCGCTCAGGTATTTGCGATATGCATTGACGATGGCTTCTGTTACTGCTTTGGCATCCGCCGATCGCGGATTTTCATAGGTGATGCTCAGGATATTCAAGTACGCGCGGTCATTCCCCGAAATGCGTTTCACCTTTAAGGTATCGATAATATCTTGTGTCGGGTCTTTTTCCCCTGCCAGTGAGGGTAGATCATTCAGTTTTGCATCTTTCACCGCTTCGCCCACAATACGCGGGCTTTTAATCACATCAATGTGTGCCGTCAGCTCACCGAAAGTCTGAACCTCGCCCTGACTAATTGGAACCGGATTTTTCTGTGACACCTGGACCTTGGTACTGGCAGAAAAGATGGGGCCCAGCTTCATGTAGGCAACCTGCCCGAATAACAAACCCGCTATCAGGCCAGCGACCAGCAGAAACTTATGCCGAAACAACAGCCGTACGATATCGACTCCGGGGCCAGACGAATTAATGGGCGCATTCTCTTCCGCGCCATCGATGGCAAAATCGGATTGTTGATCCAGAGGTTGAAATTCGGTATTCACGACACCAGGTCCTGATCTATCTAAACGCTGAAATGATTCAGCAAGTATTCTAAGTTGGTCTCTACGAGATCTGTTGTCTCTGCTGCCGGGTTAGCAGCCGCCCAGACACGGTTTGGATTCCGATTTAACATAGTCGGCATACCACTCGATCGTCCTGCGTAAACCTTCATTGATCTCTACCACCGGTTCATAGCCCAGATCCCGCTGTGCAGCAGAGATATCAGCCCAGGAATGCAGCACATCTCCGGTCCGCCGCGGTTGGAAATCGGGATTGTATGGTTTTTCTAACTGCTCACAGATCGCCTTCAAGAGATCGATCAAATTCAAAGAACTTCCACAGGCGACGTTGTACACATTTCCGGAGACGATATTGGCATCGGCCTGTGAAGCCAGCAGATTTGCCTGTACGACATTATCGATATACGTAAAATCGCGAGACTGGGTACCATCGCCATAGATCACAGGTCGACGCCCTTCGAGCAACGCCGATGCAAACAACGGAATCACAGCGGAATACGGACTGTTGGGATCCTGACGCGGACCGAAGACATTGAAGTACCGGATGCGAACAGTTTCCAGGTCGTAGGAATTGGCAAACGCCTGACAGTAGAGTTCCCCCGCCAGCTTGGCAGCGGCATACGGCGAGAGCACTTCTGGTGCCTGGCCTTCATGCTTGGGCATTTCTTTCTGATTCCCATAAGCACTGCTGGAGCCGGCATAGACTACACGCTGTACGCCCAGTCTGCGGGCTGCATCCAGCACATGAATCGTTCCGGTCACACAAGCCTCGTGTGTATCAAGCGGGTGAACAATGCTCCGCGGTACTGAAGCCAGCGCGGCCTGATGAAAAACGATATCAATTCCTTTGGTTGCCTGTTCGACCGCTTTTAAATCTCGCAAATCGCCTTCAACGAACTCGACCTGATCCTGGAGGTGTGCCAGGTTTTTCAGTGCCCCGGTGCTGAGATTATCGAACACACGCACGGTGTGCCCTTCTTTGACCAGACGTGTTGCGATATGAGAACCAATAAACCCTGCACCGCCGGTTACTAAATAATTTGTCACGTGTTTTATTCCTGCATTGATAACGTTTTACTGGGTCTCACAATTAATCAGCAGAGACCCCAGCCTGTCAATCGGAGTTTCCCGAATCTATACCTTCAATGTAGCATGACTTTCGCGCGGAATAAGTGATGAATTCCGAGTATTCCTCTTAGAAATTATCGAACATCCGCAGCCCGCGGCCTTACCTCATATTATAGACAGGCATTTCCCATACAACCAAAACAATGCGCAGTTGTGTGGCAGGGGGCACCTGTGGATTTGGATGCAGGTGTAGAGAGATAACGGGAAAATCCGCTTTAATCGGTACTTGAAATGCGCGTTGTAACAATCATCGACATTTTGATGATTGTGTCCATTATCGGATGAATTTCGCGCGAAACCGGCCGACGCTATTTCACACCGGGACCAAAGGGAGAGAATCGGGCAATCATGATTCCGGCGGCAACGGACGCATTCAGCGAATCTACAATTCCGGTCGGCGTCAGGCGACAGACAACATCACACTGCTCCAGCGTCAGGCGTCTGAGTCCCTTTTCTTCGTTGCCGATGACGACCATCCAGGGGCGATCCTGATGAAACGCTGAGACATCATCTTCGGCGTGCTCGGAAGTCCCCATAATCCAAACGCCTAATTTTTTCGCATCGGTCATAGCTCTGCTTAAATTGGTTTCCACGGCAAACGGAATGGCTTCCATCCCGCCTGAAGCGACATCATAGACGGTGGCATTCAGTGGCGCAGAACGATCTTTCGTGAGCACAATGCCTCGCACACCAAAAAAAGCAGCCGTACGAAATATGGCGCCAATATTATGCGGGTCTTGAATACAATCCATCGCCAGCCAGAGTCCATTCAGTTCCGTCTCCCCTTCCGCGTTCGCAAAGAGTTCGCCCAGCGAGGAAGGAGTGCGCGGCTTGACCATGCCGACAGAACCTGCGGTGCGACGCCCCTGCTCTTCCGACTGCTTACGTTTCATCTTCTGCGGTGCGGACTTTTTAATGATGACCGGAATACGATGTTTGCGTGCTTCGTCTGCGACCTCACCCCAGTTCCCCTGTGCGGAGCCCGCTGAGAGACGAATCTCTGTGACATCGATGGGGCGCGACTGCAACGCAGCCAGAACACTATGAGGATTTTTTAGCTCCAGAGCCACAGATTCATATTCCTGAGTCAACAACGGGGACGAATAATGAGAACGACAATTGCCGGGTAGAAGGAAAAGGGTAGAGTCTCTCTACGACAGATTCAAGGAGTGCGCGTCTCAGAATGTTTGTTCTGTGCGAGTTTTCCCTGTGCATACTCAGCCAGATCCGAAGTCTTAATGCGATTCATACCTACAGCAGTATCATCCAAATTGGACAGCAGGTGGTTCTGGTCCAGACTCATCTTCACAGGTAACCTGACGGTAAATTTGCTGCCGCGACCAAATTCACTTTCCAGAAAGACTTCGCCATCCAGTAACTTCGAAAGTTCACGAATGATGGAAAGGCCTAACCCGGTGCCTTCGTAGGCGCGGGTCAACGCGTCTTTTGATTCGGGAGACGATTTTCCCTGACGGAATTTTTCGAAGATGTGCTCCTGCTCATCAAGGGGAATCCCGATCCCCGTATCTTCCACAAGCAGTTCCATCATCTCCGGATTATCAGCACAGAGTGTCGCCGCAACGTGAACGCGTCCCCCTTCGGGCGTAAACTTGATCGCGTTGGAAATCAGGTTGTTCAGAATCTGCTGAATCTTTATGGAATCCTGGAAGAGAATCGGAATTTTCGGGTCGATCTCTGAAGTCACTTCAATGTTTTTCTTATCGGCCAGAGGCAGCATCGTGCCGACCCGCCGTTCAATCAGATCGGCAATGACAATTTCAGAAAGCTGCAACTCCATCTTGCCACTTTCGATCTTGGCGAGATCCAGTACGTCATTGATCTGAGCCAATAAGTTTTTCCCGGACATCTGAATGTTGGCGACATAGCGTTTCTGTTTGTCGTCCAGATTTTTGGAATTCGCCAGCAGATCACTGAAACCGAGAATACTGTTGAGCGGCGTGCGCAGCTCATGGCTCATCGTCGCCAGAAACTCATCTTTCATTTTGTTCATTTCATACAGCCGCAGGTTGACCTGGGCCAACTCATCGACCTTGGTATCCAGGTCGGTATTCACGGTCCGTAATTCTTCCTGCACGGTCACCAGGTGACGCAACATGCGGTTGAAGGCATAGCTCAGTTCTTCGAATTCGTCTCCCGTGCGAATGTCGGCTCTTAAGTCGAGATTTCCCTGGGCAATCTGGTCACTGACATCCTTTAAGTGCAAGACCGGTTTCACGATCACGTATCGTACAATCGCATAGGCGGCCAGCATCGCGAGAAAAGCAGTCACGATGGCAGATGCCAGGTTGATCGCTTTATTCCAGTTCAGCGCCTGCTCTACCTTCTGTGAGGGAAACCGGATATTGACGATCCCGATCAGACCACCGAGTTCTAAATCCGGATCATCGTGCAATCGGTGACAGGAGATGCAGGACTCAGAGGCGTAGATTGCACTGTAATACTGAAATCGTCCCTCGGTCTCATCCTGATAAAATATTTCTGTCTCGCCTTCCTTGATCCGTTCCAGCGCTTCGTAACCGGCACTGTCGATCGGACGTTCTTTGGAATCAGCGTCAGAAGGACTAGGCTTAAAGACCGCCCAACTGTAATCGCCGAGATCTTTTGACTTTACAGACTGGACGATTTTCTCAATCAGGTCTTTGTAATTCTTATCGTTCTCAGACCACTTCCAATGCTTTTCCAGAATAATAGGGGCCACCAGTAATCGGGCCGACGTAATATTCTGGTCGTCGAGCACCTGATTATTCAACCAGGTATTCAATGAAAAACTGGCGGTAATCAGTACCATCAAACCGCCGCCGAACAGAAAACGGCATTTCCGTTCGAGGTTGGTTTCACCCAACAGTTTTTTGAAAGCACGGTACGACATGAAATTCCATCAACCAATGGATCAGAAGGAGGGCCAGGACTTGCGCCTTTTACCCTTTGATCTTAAGCCATATGCGTTGGAATAGAAAAGCAAGTTTCTGAGAATCTCACTGCAATTCATTGAAATTTGTCAGATTCCACTCTGGTACAGGTAACTTAACCAGAGCCTCCCCCATCTCCAGCTTACAGTGCCGAGGAAGAATTCGATTACTTTTTCGCCTGACAGCAGGGACAGTAAAAAGTAGAGCGCTGCGTCTGAACGATCCGCACAATTTCTGCTCCTTTGCAGGAACTGCAGACTTCTCCTTCGCGACTGTAGACCCGGTGTTGATTCTGATAGCTGCCGGATTGATTCAAAGCGTTCCGATAAGTGCCGTCTCCGAGTGTCGAGCCTTCATAGCGAATTGCGGTTTTCAAAATGCGTTTGATGGCTTTATGCATCGTCTGTATTTCTGAATCGGTTATTTGGTTTGCTGCGCGTTCTGGATGAATCCGGCTGACATGGAGGATTTCGCTGGCATAAAGATTTCCAATGCCGGCGACCAGTTTCTGATCCAATAATGCCACCTTGATCGCACGTTTGGTTGCCGCACAACGCTGCTTCAGCTCCTTCAGAGAGATCAAAAGTGCATCGGGGCCCAGTCTATCGGGTCCTAATGCGGTCTCTAATTCTGCTTTACGATAGAGCCGCACCGTTCCCAGCCCGCGCCGATCCCAGAACCAAAGTACGCTCTGGGAACGTCCTTTTTTCAGCTGCCACTCCAAACGCAAATGTTCTGCATCCGGCGGGTCAGACAAGAGCATCAGTCCAGTCATCCGCGGCTCGATCACGAATGAACTCTCATTCTCCAGATCCAGGATCACTCGTTTGGCGAAACGCCGGACCGCGATCACTGTTTGATTTAAAGCCCTTGTCCGCATGGTTTTAAAGCTGGGGGTCATCGTCAGAGGCTTGCAGGAGCAGGGGCATTTTCGAAATTCGGTGATCTGATGACCTTCGACCGCTTCACGGATGCCGCGAACCATCGTCTCGACTTCGGGTAGCTCTGGCACGAATATTCTCTCTGTATCAATTAATAGTTTTAAAGGGCGTAACAGATTTTGAACAATGTGTTTCTATTCTACTACTTGTGACTGTTCTTTGGATCTCAGAGCTGAGCTGAATTAGGAAGGCCAAGAAATTTAAGATTACGCTTGACGTTGGGGCGAAGTTGGACGATCCTAGACGGTAAAGTCTATAAGTTCCCCATCTTGCAAAAAGTGTACACACGAACCGCAAGATAGTCCGTTAGTCATAAGTGCCAATCGGAGAGCGTCCATGCGCCCTAAAAACCCTCGAGTAGGCTCCAGTGTTGTTTCAGTTCTGGCAACAGTCGCCTGTTTATCTATCGTTCTGGCAGTCACCTTTTTTCTGGTCCAACAACGACCGGCTGTGACTGTAGAGCAAACTCCGGAACAAATTCAAACTCCACAAGAATCGCCACTCGTGCTTGAAGAACAAGAGACTGTGGCTGTGGTTCCTGAAATCACGACCGAAACGATCGTCGAAACACCACGAGTCGCTCCTGAAGTACAGGTCGCCGCTCATTTAGAATCTGGTGAATTTGGCCAGGCCATTGAAACCGCTGAAACGGTTGCCAACCTGCATCAACGGACACAACTGTTGCGAATGGTTGTGCAGGCTCAACTGAAGTCGGGTGACTTTGTCGCCGCATTGGGAACCATCAACCGGATTCCACTGGCAGACGAACGCACCAAAGCCATGGGCGAACGCACCCAAGCGATGTCAATGGCCGGGGGATCACAGTTGGCTGACTTTACTCAGTTGATTGATTTGATTCAGACTCAGACTTCAGGACTTTGGGAAGACACCGGTGAAGGTGAAGGATCGATCCGGCAGTTCGACAGTGGTGTTCGCGTTGACCCCAACGGTCTGCTGCACCACATCAGCAAGCAGGAACTCAATGGTCGACTGGCTGCATTAGGAATGAAAGCCCGTCAAGCCGACCTGAATCAAAACGTGGCTCAGAACAGTCAACTGCGACTGATCTCGCTGACACGTCTGGAAAAAGAAGTCCAACAGTTGATTGAAGAAGGACGTTCTCCAGTCGAAACCATGAAGATGCTGGCAGGACTGACGAAAGTCGAATACGTATTTGTTTATCCAAAAGAAAACGAAGTTGTCATTGCGGGTCCTGCAGAAGCCTGGATCTACAACGAGCAGGGACTGGCTGTCGGCATTGAAAGCGGCCGCCCTGTCCTGCAACTGGACGACCTGGTCACAGTACTGCGTACGTTTTCCAATCAGGGTGAAAAAATCTTTGGTTGTTCTTTTGATCCCCGTGCGGAAGGACTGGCTCGTGTTAAAGAATTCGTCGCTCAGTCGAATGCACGCGGCCCACTTCGTGCCGGAGCCGGCGTTCAAAGCTGGACTCGACAACTGAAAGAGAAACTGGGCGTGCAGGACATTACACTGTACGGCGTTCCCGATACATCACGCGTTGCTCGCGTCCTGATCGAAGCCGATTACCGGATGAAGCTGATCGGCATCGGAAAAATGGATGCTGGCGAAAATATCCCCAGCTACTTTGATCTGCTGGCAGAGCAAGACGACAAAGGTACACAAAGCCTGGAAGCACTTCGCTGGTGGTTGACCATGAAGTACGATTCGGTACTGCACAATGCCGAGCGTTCCGCTTATCAGGTGGTTGGTTCTTCGGTTCTATGCCAGTCTGAAAATCAGATCGTCACCAACGATGGTCAGCGGCTGCAAACCGGTCAAGCCGAAAAGCTGAACCGGGATTTCGCGGCCAATTTCACAAAACACTATCAGGAACTGGCACAACAGGATCTGGTGTATGCCGACCTGCAGAACATTTTTGACCTGGCTCTGGTGGCTGCTCTGATGCGGAATGAACAACTGGCAGACCGTGCCGGCTGGGAAATGACCGCCTTCGCTGCCAACGGCGTTTATCACCCCGCAGAGTTCGAAGCGGCTCACACCGTTGACACGGTTGTGAACCATCGGGTCTTCAACGGCAAAGATGTTGTCGTTCAGGTCGCCGGCGGCGTTCGCGTCGATACTGGTTCTGTTGTCAAAAATCAGAACAACCTGAAAGTCTCTTCCGAAGTCGGAGCCGTCTCCACTCAATCGAAAGCTCCCGCATTGCCCGTGGGTCGCTGGTGGTGGGATCTGGCTAACTAATCCTGATTTCAAATCAGACGTCATAAAAAAACCGCGGCCCGTTATTCAGGCCGCGGTTTTTATTTTTGACTGCCAGTGACTGCGATTTCACATCGTCTTATTTCACTCAGCCTTTTTTCACTCAGCCTTTTTTCACTCAGCCTTTTTTCACTCAGCCTTATTTCACATAGCCTTGAATTCCGATTGGCTTCAAGCTTTGAGGAAAATCACGCGGCTCAGTATGCGCCTGCTGCATGACTTTGGTCATCTCGGTTACCTTTTCCGGATTCTGTTTGGCGAGATTTTTCGTTTCGCCGATATCCTTTCCGAGATCATACAGTTCGATCTTATTTTTCATGCGATTCTGGACGGCTTTCCAGTTTCCCATCCTCAGTGCCCGCGAGCGAATTTCGCCTTTGGTGTATTCCCAATACAGGTATTTGTGCTGCTGTTGTTTTCCTTTCCCCAGTAGAGTCGGCAGAAAAGAGATTCCGTCGACGTCGACTCCCTGAGGAACCTTCGTGCCTGCGACCTGGGCAAAAGTGGGTAGGATATCCCAGAATCCAATCTGCAGGTCGGACGTTGTACCGGGCGCAATTTTACCAGGCCAGCTGGCGACAAAAGGCACACGCAGCCCCCCTTCATACATTGATCCTTTGTGACCTTTGAGCGGTGCATTCCCATTGAAGAAATCGGTCATGTCCTTCCAGGTCCCCCCTTGACCGCCATTGTCGGAGGTAAAAATAATCAGCGTGTTGTCGCGAATTCCCAGTTCGTCGAGCATCGCCACAATTTCACCTACATGCGCATCAAGGCGTGAGACCATGCCGGCGAAGGTCGTCAGCCCATCTTCCGAACCAATATAACCGGGACGGGGATCCAGAATTTGTGTCTTAGGGAATTTTCCGCGATAGGGACGCTCCGACTCTTCAGGCACTACCAGTTCCACATGCGGAATAATATAGGGCAGATACGCAAAGAAAGGGCGCGATTGATTTTCGCGAATGAATTTTTTGGCATCTTCGTGAATCAAATCATGGATGTAGGTGCCACGCTGATTATTTTCGTTTTCAGGCAGCATGACTTTTTCGGCATTCCGCCAGATCCAGAACGGATAATAAAAGTGACCATGCACCTGCAGCAACTGGCCGGTAAACTCATCAAAGCCTTTCCGATTGGGATGGCCGGGAGATCCCTCATACCCCAAACCCCATTTACCAAAAGCGCCCGTCGCATACCCGGCATCTTTGAGAACTTCGGCAACCGTCTTGTCTTCTTCATACAGCAGTTGATTCAGATCATTGGCGCGAACGGCAGTGTGCCCGGTGTGTTGCCCGGTCATTAACACGCTGCGTGAAGGCTGGCAGACCATGGAGCCCGCGTAAGCTTGTGTGAACTTTATTCCCTCCGCAGCCAGTTTATCGATGTGGGGTGTTTTGATTTTTGTTTGACCATAGCACCCCAACTCGGCGTAGCCTAAATCATCTGCCATGATGAAAATGATATTGGGTTTATGTTCTGCCGCCTCTGAAACTGGGGAATATTCTCCAGTCAGATAACAGAACAGAGTCAGAAGAAAACAGAATCTCAGAAACATAATGCCAGAACCTTTCTCAATTTTAGTTTGAGTCGCTTTTTGAAATATTTACATGCAGATCATGCTTTCGAAAATCATTTTTTAAAAACGTTTTAGATTGGGGTTGACCAAATCGAATTGAGATTTTATTCTCCCCGCACCATTAGCAATCACGCTGATTTTTAAACTTCGAAAAAACAATTCCTGATAACATCACACCTCAGATTGACAGTTATCAACTCCTTTTTCAACCTTCAAGCAAATACCGGTGTCCGTTGAGCGATTTTATTCACTCAATGGAAAGATCGAATGCCCAAAGCATGGAAGCTGCGGCATCGATCTTTTTGAAGCTGTAAAAGTAATCTGTCTCGAATCAATCAAGAAACAGAAAATACAAAAGCGAACAATCGCCTCCCGGAAGTAGTACAAGTCCTTCCCCCCCCTGGGCTACTGCTTCCGGGAATTTTTATGCGCACTGCCTGACGGAAGCATCTCAGTTTAACGAGATGCTTCCGCGGCATACTTCTTTGATTTACTCTTCGCCGGGAAAACCATCCATCTTGCCGATGACCACGATGCCCGATTCCGAAACGGTAAATCCGCGGCGCTTGTCTTGTTCCAGGTCATAACCAATTTCGCAATTTTTGGGGATGGAAACTCCCTTATCAATAATGGCATTCCGAATTTTGGCATGACGTCCGACATTCACGCCGGAAAACAAAATCGAATTATCGATTTCTGCCCAACTGTTGACGCGCACGTTGGACGAAATAATCGATTGACTGACGCGGCCCCCCGAAATAATCGAACCCGAACAGACCATACTATCCACCGCCTGCCCCACACGAGGCTTGGAACCTTCACTCTGGGCAAAGACAAATTTGGGAGGTGGTTCGGGTGGCTGATACGATCGAATCGGCCAGGTGTTATCATACAGGTTCAATTGTGGGTGGACCGAAACAAGGTCCATATTCGCCTCATAATAGGAGTCGATAGTTCCCACATCTCTCCAGTAATACCCATCACCCGTATTCTTATCTTGAAAAGGATACGCGCGGACCAGATGATCATCGATGATGGAGGGAATAATATTCTTTCCAAAATCGTGCGAACTGTCTAACTGAGTGGCATCGTAACACAAGCGCTCAAACAGGAAATTCGTGTTAAAGACATAGATGCCCATCGACGCCAGACTTTTCTCGGGATGATTGGGCATCGGTGCGGGTGAAATCGGTTTTTCTTCAAACTTGACGACACGCATATCCTCGTCAACGCCCATCACACCGAACTGAGTTGCTTCGGTGCGATCGACGGGAATACAGCCGATGGTGACCTCGGCTCCGGATTCCTTATGATCCCGAATCAGCTTCGAATAATCCATTTTATAGATGTGATCACCCGAGAGAATCAGGATATGTTCCGAGCGGGCACGTTCGATGGTGTAAATATTTTGATAGACGGCGTCGGCGGTTCCCTGATACCACTGTTCGTCAATTCGCTGCTGCGGCGGTAGAACGTCAATAAATTCATTCAGTTCCCGGCAGAGAAACCGCCAGCCTAAATTAATATGCCGGTCCAGACTGGCAGCTTTATATTGCGTCAGAATCAGAATCCGACGTAAACCACTGTTAATACAATTGGAAAGCGTAAAATCGATAATTCGATATCCCCCTCCAAACGGAACCGCAGGCTTCGCTCGATCTCTGGTGAGAGGTTCCAGGCGTGATCCTTTACCGCCAGCCAGAACCAAAGCCAAAACATTACGCATAAGTATTCCCTCCTTATTTTTATGGAACAAGATCTTTAAGGACTCATTCCTTTATCCGTCAACAAGGTACGCAGCATCTATTTCTATGTTGTAGCATGCACCGTCTATGAAAGGAATTCAAAAAAATCTCCGATTTGATGAACTTGCCTTTTCTTATGAAAAAATCAGGATCCAAGCCAGAGTAATTTTACCCAAAGCGGGTTTTCATTTTTTCAAATTCATGAACTTCACATTGTTTTGATGCTTCCGGCTTCTCTCGGAGAATTGATCAATTTATAATTCGAGGTGTTACACTCTTACTTTTCTGTCTGGAGAACGCATTCATGAATTCCTCTGATGAAAAACTCACCAAATCATTTTATGACCGTATCAGTCATTCTTACGACTTAATCGCCGACTCCAACGAACATGTCGCCCGCGAAAAAGGGCTGGCAGCACTGGCGATTTCCGAAGGGGAAACCGTATTGGAAATTGGCTACGGAACCGGGCACTCTCTGGTGACTCTGGCAATTGCAGTCGGAGAATCGGGCAAGGTTTATGGGGTTGATATCTCAGACGGGATGAAAAAAGTCTCTGAAAAACGGGTCGCTGAAGCGAGTCTGGCTGATCGTGTGGAACTCTCCGTCGCCAATACGCCGCCCCTCCCGTTCGAGGATAACACGTTTGACGTGGTCAGCATGAGCTTCACCCTGGAACTGTTCCCACTGGAGATAATTCCGGAAATGCTCAAGGAAATCAGACGCGTATTGAAACCGGATGGACGGCTGGGTGTGGTTTCCATGGCTCTGCCCAAGGATGGGGACAAAGACAGCGTTCTGGAAAAAACCTACAAGTGGATGCACCAGCATTTCCCGCATATTGTGGACTGCCAGCCCATCAATGCCGTCGGCTTGCTGAAAGAGGCCGGCTTTGAAATCAAGTCAGAACAGACGCTGGATATCTGGACCATGCCTGTGGCGGCTTTGGTCGGGAAATCACCATCCTGATCCGGAGCAATTCTTCTTTTCCAATTCGGCCTTCTCGGGAACCTGACCAGCTATGCCTTCAGACCAACGTCAACCAGCGCAGGTTTCCGAATCGACAGAACGCTACCTGCAAAAGCTGAGTCTGTGGGACACGGTTAACATCATCATCGGGATCGTGATTGGCGTCTCGATCTTCAAAGTGCCCAGCCTGGTGTTCAACTTTGCCGGTTCCATCGAAGCCGGCTTTGTGGTCTGGGGGCTGGGAGGCATCCTGATGCTGGCCGGCGCGCTCTGTTATTCCGAGCTGGCGGCGGCACTCCCTGAAACGGGGGGAGACTACGTCTTTCTCTCGCGCACTTACGGAGGCGGAACCGGTTTTCTGTTCGGCTGGGCTCAATTCATTGTCATCAACCCGGCCAATATCGGCATCATGTCCTATGTCTTCGCGGACTACGCGGTTTCTTTTTTACACGGGTCGAATACCGAGGTTTCCAACAGTTGGACGGTTGCGCTGGCTTCGCTGTCGGTCTGCATCCTGATCTGCTTAAATCTGCTGGGACTCGTCGTTGGTAAATGGGCCCAAAATATTTTAACCCTCGCGAAAGTCATTGGACTGGCTGCGATCGCGATAACGGGAATTTATCTCGGCATGACAAACACCACACCGGCACTGGCACCCGAAGCAATCGTCGGCGAATCGAGCTCCGTTGCTAATTTGGGGCTGGCGATGGTTTTCGTGCTGTACGCGTTCGGCGGCTGGAACGATGCCGCGTTTGTCGCTGCGGAAGTCAAAGAGCCGGGCCGGAATATTCCACGAGCACTGATGATCGGCACGATTGGCATCCTGGTGATTTACCTGATCGTCAACGCCGCGTATCTTTACGGCCTGGGCTATCAGGAACTGCTGAACTCCCCCACGCCGGCGGCGACTCTGCTGGGAAATGCCTGGGGAATTCCGGGCCAGAAACTCATCAGCGTGATCATCATGATTTCATCTTTGGGAGCGATCAACGGATTGATCCTGACCGGTTCGCGGGTGAATGTGCGTCTGGGAATGGATCATCGATTCTTCGCAATGCTGGCGCGCTGGAATCATCGCGTGAACGCACCGATTTACTCCCTGCTCGCACAGGGTTTGATTTCGGTCTGCATGATTGTTTTGGTCGGCACGGGAGCCGGTCAGAACCTGCTCGAACTCCCATTTCAACTATTGAACTGGGACATCATCAATTGGGATCAATACGGCGGCGGCTTTGAAACCCTGCTGGCAGCGACCGCACCTCTGTTCTGGATATTTTTCCTGCTGACAGGTCTGAGTCTGATCCTGTTGCGGTTCAAACTCCCCGATCTGGAGCGCCCCTTTCGCGTGCCGCTCTACCCAGCCACGCCGCTGCTGTTTTGTGGCACCTCGATTTACATGCTCTATTCCAGCCTGATGTATGCCTGGGGACTAACACTGCTGGGACTGATCCCCATTCTGATCGGCGTACCACTCTACTGGCTGAGCCGTAGAAAAGACCAGCCTCACTCCGATTCAAAATCGACTCCTTAATGACTGATCGATTGACACGCTGGCATGGCATCGTCGATTTTCGTAACATGGATGTCCTACACTCATTCGAATCCCACCCCGGTCTGAGAACTTCTCATTTTTTACTGGATCAACACCATGAAATCACGCGCCGCTTTGATTACCCTCGCCGCCCTGTTCCTGATGCAGACGGTGGTCTTCTCCGTCTCTGCTGAAGAAACCAAAACGATTGCACCGCTGGAGCTGCCGAAAGTCGAGGCTTCGTTTCAGCCGCCCTATTATAGCACGACCTACGAACAGCCCACCGATCCGAAAGAGGGGCAACTGCAAATTGGTGTAACTTATACGCTCTGGATTCCAGAAGGGCTCAAAGAGGTTCGCGGGATCATCGTGCATCAGCATGGCTGCGGTTCGGGTTCGTGCACGGGAAGTGTGACGGCGGCCCACGATCTGCACTGGCAGGAACTGGCGCGAAAAAACAACTGTGCCCTGCTCGGCCCCAGCTTTCATCAGGCAAAAGAACAGAACTGCCGCCTGTGGTGTGATCCACGGAATGGTTCGAACAAAGTCTTTATCGAATCATTGAAGAAGCTGGCGAAACTCTCCGGACATCCCGAAGTCGCAACAGCGCCCTGGTGTCTCTGGGGACATTCGGGCGGCGGGTTCTGGTCGAGCCTGATGCAGATGGAATATCCCGAGCGGATTGTGGCGATCTGGTTTCAGTCGGGAACCGCCTATGGTTACTGGACCAGTGGAGATATTACCGCGCCCACCATTCCGGAAGCAGCGATGCAGATTCCGATGATGGCTAACCCAGGTATGAAAGAAAAAGTCACCAAACGTTTCAGCCGCGCCTGGACGGGCAGCCTGGCGATGTTTGAAGACTACCGCGCCAAAGGCGCTCCGATCGGCTTTGCCCCCGATCCCAAAACGGGACACGAAACCGGCGACTCGCGTTATCTGGCGATTCCCTTTTTTAATGCCTGTCTGCAGATGCGTCTACCTGAGAAAATTGGCGATCCTTTGAAAACGGTTGATGTCAACAAAGGCTGGCTGGCGCCGCTGAACAGCGAAGAGACGCCGGTTCCCTTTGCAGATTTCAAAGGAGACAAAGCAACCGCGGTCTGGCTGCCGAACAAAACCGTCGCGATGGCCTGGCTCGACTTCGTCAAAACGGGAGCCGTCAACGACAGCACGCCACCCCCTGCACCGACCAACGTCAAAGTCGATTCATCCACCGGCACGATCACCTGGACCGCGCCGACCGATTTCGAGAGCGGCGTTCTGAATTTTATCATCGAACGGGACGGCAAAAAGATCGGCCAACTTCCCGAGAAGCCAACCAACCGTTTCGGCCGACCCCTGTTTCAAGGCATGAGCTACGGCGATACCCCCGTGCTACCGCTATTGAAATTTCAGTTCATCGATAAGACGGCAGAAAACGGGAAGCAGTACCAGTATCGTGTGAAGGCGATGAACACAGCGGGCTTGCAATCGAAGTAGACTCAACCGGCGGATAAGAGACTGTTCCTGTCTTATATCTGCCGGTTTTTCTACCACGAAAGTCACGAAAACACACGAAAGTTTATCAGACTGGATAGCCCCCAATATAATTCGGGGTTGGCGAGCCAACAGGAAATGGTCAGAGAACGCGAGCAAATTCAAGAAACGAGATGCAGCTCTCTTTTTGTAGGGGCAGTGCCTCTGTGCCTGCCCGCCTGGCGGGGCTCAATCCTGAATCAATCCTGCAAAGGAGTCGGAGAACACGCCGTACGCCAATTCACAATCCACGTCAACACTGCGGGTCGACACTGCGGGTCGACACATGGGTCGACCCCTACATCATTCTGGCAATAGCGGAGCAAAAAGGACGGGCGATGTTTCTGAGAAAACATCAAGCTTGAATGGAACCCTGCTGTTGTTGCAGTGCGTCAATTTGGAGTTGTTGCTCACGTACTTTCCTTATCATGGTATGCATCGTATATGCATAGAACATGAAGCACCCCGGTAAAGAGAGACAAAACAACATCGACCAAACCGACAGCATTGCGTTCTCATTTCCCATGGTGAGGAAAGTCCCCATCATAAAAATCAGAGCTAACATGGCGCAGCTGACTGCCGGAGTATACGCTGAGAAAATAAAGTTTTTTGAGTTGAAATATTTCTCTTCTTCATTCTTCATTTTTTGTATCCGTTAAAACATTTTAAAAGGTCTGTTTTAAAAAAGGCATTCGTCACACACTTTTCATTATTCATTTTCTACCAAGAAAGTAAATGAAAAGCACGAACGTTTCTATTCGTGGTAGAAACTCTGAGGGCGTGCCCGGTGGGTGGCAACAGGAGATCTCAGAGAACGCCAACGATTTCATAACAACAGACTGAAGAAACATTCGTAGGGGTCGGCCCATGTGCCGACCCGCCTGGCGGGATTCAACTTTGTATCACGATTACAAAGGAAGCAGAGAAAACACCGCACATCAAATCATAAAGCACGTCGACACCGCGGGTAGCCACATAGGGCTACCCCTACATCAATCTGGCAATAGCGAAATAAATAATCGTTCACTCGCTTCTGATTTAATTCTTCCTCATTAAGTTTTTTTCGTGCCGTTAGTGCTTTTCGTGGTAGCAAATCAAAATCCAATTCCCAATGTTTCGGTGCTGGATGTTTATCTGGGGCCCTCCGGGGGATATCTGGTAGGATTTTCGAATGGCGGGCGGACACATGGGTACCGCCCCTACTCTACCTGGAACCAACGCTGGCTGATGAAGTCATCGTTTAGGATTGTTGTTCTACTCGCTGGATTTTCTTTAGAGGTGTGAGGGAGTCAAGGGAAAATGGAATTTTGCGACAGACGAACCGGTGATGATGTGTTGCGAAGTGAAGACGAGACCTGTCTGATGTTGTGCGATGGTGTGTCGAAGTGGGTTGATATACACAGTATGAAACGCTCGATATTTTCAAATCTGGCTGAAACCAGTCGGTTTTATGGTGCTCATGTTGTAAGCGATCACGCTCTTCACCTGAAACGATGGTGCTCACTCGCGCGCGACACACAACGGAGCAGTTTCGGTATGTGTGCGATCGCGTCAAGAGTGAGTTTATTCAGTGCGGGGACGTTGATGCACTGGTGGCGGATGTTGAGTGAGCGTAGAACCGTTGATCGCGAATCGCTTGCCGGTTCAAAAACGGCGGCTGGCGCCGTGCCGCTCATTTTGTTTTTACTCGCCGGGATATTTGTCCCAGCGGTAAGCGAGTTTTGAATTTTTCCAGAAGACTTTGTCGAGAGCCGGTTGGCCTTTATCTTGCAGATAATCGACGAGGATTTTCTGCAGCGTGACATAATCAGCGGCACGTTCGGAGACGGGCCAGTTACTGCCGAAGATCATGCGGTCGACGCCAATCTGTTTCCAGATCACGTCCAGCGTGGGACGGTAGTATTCGACATCGGCGGGAACGTCGTTCGGGCGATGGCGGGAGGCGCCTTCGACCAGTGCGGAAATTTTGATAAAAACCTGTTCCTGATCGGAGAGGGCTTCCATGTTTCGTTTCCATAGAGGGTCGATCTCCTCTCCCTTAATGACGACATTGCCGATGTGGTCGACGACGATGCGTAAATCGGGAACAAGTTCAGAGAGGCGACGGGCCCCGTCCAGTGTGACGGGGCCGCCATTCAAGTCGACTTGCAGTCCCATGTCGGCCATGAATTTTAAATCATCGACGAACTGTTTTTGTGATAAGCCGGGTTCAAGCAGATTATGATTAACACGGATGCCTTTATAGATCGGATTTTTGGCAAAGCGTTTGAGATGCGTGCGGAACATAGGATCGCCGGGCGTCAGACGTCCGACAAAGCCGATGATGACTGGGTTCTCTTTGGCAAGATCGAGAATCCACTGGTTGTCTTCAACCAGTTTGCTGGCTTCGACGATGACCGTCGCATTGACGGGCTGGTACTTTTTCAATTCGACAAAATCTTTGGGGAGCACGGTGCGATAGAGAGAAGAGCCTTTGCTCGGCCAGGGAACGCCTTCGGGACGACTGGGATCGTAGAAGTGCGTATGGGTATCGACGACTTTCGCGGGCAGCTTAACCTGAGGCTGTTTCTCGGCACTCAATTTCTCGGCACTCGAACTGACGCCGGTCTGAGCGGCAACCAGGCCTGCTGATGCGGTTTTCAGAAAGGTACGACGATCAATTTGATGCATAATGCTGTTCCTCTGTGCTGACAGCCTTCACTGTTGGCCTGTACTGTGACAATGTTGACTACTACAGGATACCAAATGCTTCACAGTCTGCGATAGCTATCTATTTTTACAATAAACTACCTGATTGGGGACGGAAATTGAATCGCACTTCCCTTTACCGGTTGTTTTTGCTAATTTTCACGCACTGCGTATCTTTACTTTGCTCGTTATGGGACAAGTGTTGCCAGGATCGGCAACAAACAAATTCAACGGATTTGATATTGTGATGCCCGAGTCAGATGACCTCAACTCGAGTTTGAATCGTCGTGAACTACTGTCTTCCAAATCGGAGACAGAGGAAATCATTCACAGCGAAATAGAAGAAACCGAGGTCGGATCGTCCCTGGAATCTGACTGGGATAATAATAATCTGGACGATGAGATCGATAATTTTGATCTGTCATTCAAATTTGAAGATTATGCCCCGGTCTGGATGCAAAAACTCAAATCGCTGTATGGAGCCGATCCCGAATGGTCATTCGCTTCGACTTTCGGTGCGGTTGCCATCATTCTTACGGTGCTACTATTACTAGCGATGCCGGAAGATAATGTCAAAAAAGTCGCTGATGCGATTATTCCCCCCGATTCGGAACTTGTTTCCAGCGTCCCTGAGTTTACCCCGATCGACACACGCATTGCCGTTGACCTGGAAGTCGCTTTGCCTGTCGTTGAACTGGGATCAGAGCCGCTGTATGTTTCGTTTGGGGATCTGACCGATTCCTTCTCAGGAATTGCGGCGCGTGAAGAACAACCAATGCGTCGTGAGTTCTCTCCCACTTTACCCGAGTTCAATTTAATACCGGAACCGACGGCGTCTGCTCCTGAACTTGTAATGGACGTAAAGAAAATTCGAATTATTGAACGGGAGATGCTGGACCCGGCAATTGATGATGCGTTTTTTGTGGAAGCGAAGCCGTTACAGACGGAAATCTTCAGTCAGCTAGAACCGTCAGAACGATTGCTGTTTGATCAAAGCTGGCGGCTAATTAATCTGGCCCGCGCCGAGACACAGATACAGCAAATCATCCGCCCAACACTATACCACGAACGATTTCCCGGCGGAGAACATCTGCAGGTGGGGCAAGAGCAGCCACTCGATCGGAACCACCTTGATCGGCTGACCCAGGTGATGGCTCCTCAAGCGGAGGAACAGCTCGATATCGAGATTCAAAAACAGGTGCCACTAAAAGGCACAGTGCAGAACCTGCTGACCTATTCCATTCTGGTCACCAACCGGGGGAGTTCTCCCGCGTATGATATCCATGTGGACGAGACGGTTTCTCCTGGAGCCAGTCTGGTCGATCTCTCCCCGCCGGCAGAAGTCAAACAGAATCATCTGCACTGGAAAATTGCGCGACTGGATCCTAATGAAGAACGTGAGCTGCAGGTAAAGGTCTTTCTAGATCAAACAGGGAGCGTGAAAACCAATTCGGAGATCACACTGGTTTCGAATGTGGCAAGCTCGACGGAAATCTTAACACCACAGCTTGATCTGCAAATTAAAGGGCCTGAAGTAATCAGCGAAGGCGATGTCTTCCCGCTCGATTTGATCGTCCGTAATCAGGGACGTCAGAACCAGGAACAGATCCTTTTGAATTTGGATCTACCTGAAGGTCTGGAACATCAAGCAGGCAATCAATTGACGCTGAGCATTGATCAACTGGCAGCCGGTGAATCGCGGACGCTGCGGGCACGCGTGAAAGCGGTCAAACCGGGGAACGTGAAATCGCAGGCGAAACTTGTTTCTCACGACCTTTCGCTGGGAGAGGCGGCATGGGAGCTGACGATTGTTGAGAAACCAATCGAACGCCAGCCGAAGCCTCAACCACAGAAGTCCGTTCCGACGACTCCTTCTGCCCCCGTAAAGCCCGGCGCTGTACAACCTGGCCCCATTCAACCCGGCCCCGTGCAGTCTTGCCCTTGCCAGCCACAGCCGATCTATCTGCCTGTGCTCTATCTGTATCCCTGAGTGACGATACGGGCGCGTTTGTTTTGGTTAACGATCAAAACAACTCAAACAGTGTACTTGAATTTGCGGATGCATTCCGGATGATCTTACACAATCGGCGTGTGTAATATTGCAAGTACCTTTAGTAAGGGGTTAGCATAGAGAGACTCCGTTTTTCGGGTCATGCCGAGATACTTCTCCCCCTGCCAGAGAGACTCAAATGAATTCATTCGCCCACAGCATTCGATTCCTATTGCCGATGCTGGTGTTCTGTTTTATCAGCAGACTAACTGCGCTTGAAGCAGCGGATTCCACGCTGGGGCAGATCACCATCCAGGCGGATTCGCATGCAATTGAGAATGGACCGGTTTTTGTGACACTGCCTGAAACCGGATTCTCTCACGATACGGTTTATCTTGTAGAAACGTCAGCCACAAATCCGCAAAAGATTCCCGCGCAGATTGAACAGCGAAAATCGACGGCAGACCGGCTCTGGTTTATTCTGCCGGGCAAGACGGCCGCTGGTGCCACGCGGGTGTTTGATCTGAAAGCGGGTCAAGTCGAGGTTAAGAACAAGGTCACAATTAAGGATACCGGCAAGGCGTATCAGATGCGGGTCGGAGATCACCCGGTTTTAAATTATAACTACAAACACATTTCAGCGCCCGATTCACTCGATCCGCTTTACGGACGCAGTGCTCACATTCATCCGATCTGGACGCCAGCCGGAAAGATTGTCTCCGATGAATTTCCCCCTGACCATGCCCATCAGAGTGGTCAGTTTCTGGCTTATACGAAAGCAAAATTCGAAGGACGGGCGACGAACTTCTGGGAAATCAAAAGTAAAAAGGGACGCGTTCGTTTTCACAAATTGATTTCAAAGCAGGAAGGACCTGTCTTTGCCGAACTGAAAGTGGAACAGGAACACGTTGACCTGACAGGTTCAGAAGAAAAGCCGGCATTGATGGAAACGTGGACGATTCGGGTGTGGAATCAGCCTGAGAAACAACCGGAATTCTGGATGTATGACATCACTTCGGAAGCCCGTTGTGGAACGGACAACCCACTCCATCTGCCTCAATATCATTATGGTGGCATGGCGATTCGTGGTGGGCGTGGCTGGTCGAAAGAAAACTGCCGATTTTTGACATCAAACGGTAAGACGCGTGCAAATGGAAATCATGATCGTTCGCGGTGGTGTGATATTTCGGGAACACGCGAAAAGAAAGATGGCTGGAGCGGTTTTACGATTCTGAGTCATCCCACCAATTTTCGTTTTCCCGAACCGGTACGAATTCACCCTTCGATGCCTTATATGGTGTTTACCCCCAGTGTGCTGGGTGACTGGAAAATTGAACCGGGCAAACCAAACGTCAGCCGCTATCGTTTTCTGGTTCACGATGGCCTGACTCATCCCAGTACCGAACCGGTCTGGCAAAATTATGCTACCCCACCCACGGCTTCGCTCAAGCTGGTTGCCGAACAGAACTGATTGCGGAAAGAATCGCTCATGATATGGGACTTACATTGCCACCTGTCCGGTGTGGACGGCAAAACGGCCGACGAACGCATCGCTCAGTTGATGAGTTATGCGGACCGGATGGGGGTCGAACGACTGGTATTTTTTATGGGCTGGCCTTTTCTTACCGATCCGACGCCTGAGCAGTTTCGCAAACAGAACGATCAGGTGCTGCAGGCGCTCAGTCACTGGCATAACCGGGCGTTTGGCTTTGTGTACCTCAATGCGAAGTATGTGGATGAAAGTATCAAAGAACTGGATCGCTGTGTCAAAAACGGTCCGATGGTCGGTGTGAAATTATGGGTGGCGAGCCGCTGCAACGATCCGGAGATTGACCCGATCATTCAACACGCGTCGAAACTGAACGCGTTGATTTACCAGCACACCTGGTTCAAAACCGGGGGCAATCTGGTGGGTGAGTCCACTCCCAGTGATCTGGCATTGATGGCGAAACGACATCCGGATACGCCGCTGATCGCCGGACATATTGGTGGCGACTGGGAACTGGGACTACGGGCGATTCAAGACAGTCCTAATCTGTACGCTGGCATCGGCGGATTTGATCCGACCGCCGGGATCACGGAAATGGCGGTACGAACGCTGGGAGCCGACCGGGTGCTATATGGCAGCGATATCGGCGGCCGCAGTTTCTCATCGCAACTCGCCAAAGTTCAGGGCGCCGACATTCCTGAAGTTTCCAAACGACTCATTCTGGGCGGCAATCTAAAACGACTGTTGACCCCCATTTTGAAAGAAAAGGGGATCAAAGTATGATATTCGATGTGAATGTTTATCTCTCCCGCTGGCCGTTCAGACGCTTGCCTCTTGATGAGACGCCGAAACTGGTTCAGAAACTGAAACAGAATCAGATCAAACAGGCCTTCGCCGGCAGCTTTGATGGTTTGCTGCATAAAGACATTCGCACGGTGAACCAGCGACTGGTGGCGGAATGCAAAGCCGGTGGTTCTGACTTGCTGATTCCTGTGGGAACGATCAACCCTAGCCTGCCTGGCTGGGAAGATGACGTGATCGCCTGCCATGAAGAATGGAAGATGCCGGGCGTGCGGCTGCATCCCAATTATCACGAATATCAACTGAGTGATCCCCAGGTCAAAAAACTATTTGCGATGGCGGCAGAGCGAAAGTTGTTTGTGCAGATCGCGATGCGGATGGAAGACGATCGAACACATCATTCTTTAATGCGCATTCCCGATGTCAACTTTGCAGCTTTACCAGACCTGATGCAGCAACACGAGCAACTGCAGGTGACGATTCTCAATGGAATGAAATCACTGAGAGGGGCGAACTTAACCAGACTGACCGAAAACCCGAACCTCACGATTGAAATTGCGATGCTGGAAGGGGTCGGCGGGATTGAGAAGTTGATGAAACAGGTGCCTTACCAGCAAATTCTTTTCGGTTCCTATTTGCCGTTTTTCTATCTGGAATCGAGTCTGAACAAGCTGAAAGAGTCTGACCTGGGAATGGAAATTGAAAAGCAGATTACCTGGGAGAATGCCCAAAGGCGGTTCCTGAAACCAAGCGTTTAGGAACTGGTTTTAATCGGTCCATTCCAGATAGGGATCGAGTCCCATTTTGTGAAACATTTCGATGCGGTGTTTTTCATGCTTGAGCATATCACGCCGCTGTTTGTGATGCAGCTTTTCCAGGAAATTCTGCGTATTATTGAAGAAGGAAATCCAACTCCCCGGCAGTTCCCCTATTTCATCTGCTTTGGCAGATTTGATAATCTTTTCGATGTGATGCAGCTCCAGACAACGCAGCAATTCATCTTCCAGTGAGAGAAAGAACTGATAGTGCCCTGGATCTCCCTGGCGGGCAGATCGGCCGAGCAATTGACGGTCAATCCGGGCGGAAGTATGCATTTCTGTTGCGATGACATGCAGTCCTCCGCTTTCACGGATCTCATCGGTCAAAATGATGTCGGTTCCCCGCCCCGCCATATTCGTGGCAATGGTAACACGCGCAGGTTCGCCGGCCTTCTTCACAATTTCCGCTTCCTGTGCATGATACTTCGCATTGAGGATCTGATGTGGAATGGCTTTCATCGCCAGTAAATCACCCAGTGATTCCGAGGCTTCGACGGAGGGCGTTCCGACGAGAATCGGACAGCGTTTTTCTCTGATACGTTCAATTTCATCGACCACTGCCATGCGTTTGTCCTGCATGGTTTTGAAGATACGTGGTTTGCTCCCTTCACGAATACAAGGGCGATGCGTGGGAATGGTCGTCACTGAGACTTTGTATGTCTTGCGGATCTCTTTCTCGGCTAACGCGGCGGTCCCCGTCATTCCCGCCAGATGAGAAAAATTCTGGAAGAAACTTTGAACGGTGATTCGAGCCGCCTGCCCGGTGGCAGCGGTGATCGGAACATGCTCTTGTGCTTCGATTGACTGATGCAGACCATCCTGCCACTTTCGGCCATCCATCATACGTCCCGTAGATTCATCGACGATGACGACTTCATCATCAACAACGACATAATCACGGTCTTTCAGGAACCCGAACCGGGCCACCAGCGATTGTTCCACCTGTTTATAAATGCGTTCTGTATCAATCGAATCCAGCAGAGATGGCTTTGCCATCAGCAAGATTTTTCGACAGCCCTGATCCGTCAGATACGCAGACCGTTTTTTTGGTTCATAGACGAAATCGTCTTCGAGCTCCAATTGATGTGTTGCCCGGTTACTCCAGCGAAACAGGTTGACCGAGGCGGCATCATTAGGCTGAATCAGTCCAATGATCAATGGTGTGCGTGCTTCATCAATCAGGACACTGTCGGCTTCATCGATCAACGCAAAATAAGTTCCACGTTGTACGAGTGGTTCTTTGCCTGACGACTTATGATTCGTCATGGCCTGTTCTAACTGCCCGGGAGCACTGGCTCCGACCCGAATGCGATCGCGGAGAAAGTCAAAGCCCATTTCATTCGCTGTGCCATAAGTGACATCCAGGCCATAGGCGATCCGCCGATCTTCATCTTCCATATCACTAGTGATACAGCCGACAGACAGCCCCAGTTTATTGAAAATCGGGCCCATGATTTCGGAGTCACGTTGTGCGAGATAATCATTCACCGTGATGACGTAACAGCCTTTTCCCATCAACGCGCGGAGGTAAGCGGGCAGGACAGCGGTTAGCGTTTTCCCTTCCCCCGTCTGCATCTCAGCGATGCCGCCTTCAAAGAGCGCAATGCCCCCCATCAACTGCACGGGGAAATGCTCCATATTTTTCGTACGCCAGGCAGATTCTCTTACCAGGGCATACGCTTCCGGGAGAATTTTCTTCAACGGTTCCCCTGATTTGGCGCGCCAGCGCAATTCCAGAGAGTACCGTTCGAGCCGATCATCGGTCACTTTCTTCAGTGACTCACAACGCTGAATGATCTGATCGGCCGTGGCACTCCAACGGGATAATCGAGATTGCTTCGGGCGAAAGCCCGTTTTCATCCAATGATAACTATGGGATGCGATACTCAAACTGCCTCCAGGATCATTGGAACGATTTCAAAAAAGACGCGATTCATTGAACCATGATGGCTCAAAACCTAACCAAATTGACTCAAGATTATGACGGCCCAACCCCCGAAAAGTAACGGCAGAATATAGAATTCACGCCAAACCAAACTCTCATCAGCTCCATGAGAGCCTCTGTGGGCCATTTATGCTGTAAGTCATTTCATCAATAGACTTAGTGCAATATATTCACTCAATTTTCTGAGCCATCTAAGTCAATTCTAACCGATGAACGTACTTACAACAAAATGAATTTTCAGAATTTCACTGTATCAGAACTAAAAGAGTTATAAGGATGTAAGTTGTTATATTTTGTTGACTTAAATCAACATCTACGTCTGAACTTCTGGTTAAAATGTTAGATTATTCGCAACCAATCGTCATTTTCGGTGCAGTTTGTTTTTTACTTATGTCAAACACAAACAGACCACCCACACCACACAATTGTATTAAACATTGGAAACATTCCAATTTACCTGTTCTTTTAGGTATGACGCTCTATTTAAAATCTTTAACTGAACAGTCAGGCTTTTTTCTACACAAATGTAGTCTGCCTGAATGTTGATAATGTTCAACCAAGCAATTTCTCATAATAAAAGACACCAGTTAAATGATCTCAAAATTCGTTGACAACTTATGGCGTCCCCGACGAAGTAAACACCATCGTAGATCAAAGCAGGCACCAACTCCGATTGCTGCTACCGAAAAACTGGAAGACCGAACCCTGCTCAGCGGACAGGATCTGATTGCGTTCGCCCAAGCACTGACTGCCGCCAATGTCACACTGTATGGTGCCGCCTGGGATGCGAATACCACAGAACAAAAATCCTTACTGGAAGACGGTGCTTCGTTTCTGCAGTTTGTTGACATGACCAATGCAGACCGCACATTAAATGCGAATGCAGTCGCCGTCGGTATTACAGAAGGTAACGTGCGCCCCATCTGGCGACTCGACGATGGGACCTTGATTGAAGGGAATACGATCACAACCCTGCAAGAATTATCCACGGCAACGGGCGTTGATATTCCCATGTCCGATGGGCCGTACTTAAAAGAGATTGCCGACCAGGATCTAATCTCTGGTACGAGCCTACATGTGGCTCTGGATGGATATGATCCGGATAATGGCGTGTTAACGTATGACAACGACGACCTCGTTTCGAGTAACCCTGCCATCAATGTGAGAGTCCTTGAGGGAAACCGTAGCCTGCGGATCTCTGTGGCAGGTTATGGAGACATGGTCTTTGAATTATTCGAAGGCCGGGCATCAAGGGCCACCGATAAGATTATTGCCTTAGCCGAAATCGGTTTTTTTGACAGTAGCGAATTTCACAGAATATTTAATGGCTTCCTGCGAGGTGGTTTGAACAACACCTTCGGCGATCTGCCAGAAGACGTCGCCGGATATTTTGATGATCAGTTTCACAATGAACTGCAGCATGTACAATCGGGCCTATTGACGATGTATAAACCGCCTATAGCGCTTGACATGGCCATGGTCACCGATGACATCAATTTTTCCCAGTTTGTGGTCACGAATGGAGCGAGTCGAAATTATGATTTTCAGAATACCATTTTCGGATATCTCGTTGAGGGAGAAGAAGTCCGTGACGCGCTCAGTAAGGTGCCAGTGACGGGAGCCCTGGAAGACTTCCCTGAATTTACCGTTACGATGGAAACCGTCGATGTCTTTACTGATCATGAAAATGCCACACTGGTTATCACCGCAGCTGAAGGGTACATCGGCTCCTCAACCATCTCGGTCACCGTTAGAGATCAGGATGGCAATACTCAGCTACGGCAGTTTCAAGTGAATGCCACAAATGACGAGATCTCAGACGACCTTGATGTGAAGAATGCCAAACCTTATCTAGGAGATATCCCGGATCTTCAGTCACGACCAGGCGAAACAATTCAATATCAGCTGGTAGGGTATGACGCGGACCTCGATGCCTCAAACGGTAATTCAGAGATCAAATACTATTCACAATCATTGCTCCCTGCGTCTTCTCTTCCCGCATCAGTTCCCTCAGGGATGACTTATACCGTCAATGAGGATACGGGATTACTCACAGTTACTACTTCAGCAGGAATGACACGAGGGGTTTACTTCATCACCGTTGCGGTCGGCTATGGCCATAATTCTCCACTCTTTATCGAAGATGTTCTAACGGAATTTGTTGACTATCAGGTTGTCACGATCATTGTTAGTAACCCAGCCCTTGCCAATGACGACTTTTTTGCGATACAGGGCGACACGGCTGAACTGGATATTATCCAGAATGATAGAACCCATGCTGGCGCATTACTTCTTAAAGACATGGAAGATGAATTAATCGAAGGTTATTCAGTCGAGATCGTAGCCCAACCGACACAGGGTGGAACGGTTACCGTTGATCCAGCAAACGGGAAGGTGAGCTTTGTTTCCAATGGTTCTACTTATGTTGGGCTGGATAAGTTTACCTATCGAATTAAAGATGACCTGGGTGCCTATTCTGAAACTGCCACAGTGAACTTTTCGATGGCCCCTGAAGGCGTGATTCTAGTGACGACACTTGATGACAACACATCAGGAGACATCTACGCAACACTGCGTGAGGCAATTCAGGCTGCAAATAATGATGCTCCCCAAGATGCCGCACCTGCAGGAGACGGCCCCGACACGATCATGTTTGATCCCAAACTATTTATGAACGAAGGATCTTCCAACCTGGTTGCCCGAACCATTTATCAAAAAGGGACTGAGTTTGAGATTACCGATTCTGTCACGATCATCGCTCCCACATCGGAAAACGGTGATCCGCTGTTAACGATTGACGCCACTACTGAGTTTGGGGTATCGTCATCCCGGCATTTTTATATCGACGATGGAGAAATCACATCTCTGCTGGTCAGTATTCAAAATGTGATACTGATCGAGGGAAACGAGGAGGATAACGGCGGTTCTATCTACAACGCAGAACACCTGATACTCTCCAATAGTGAGTTACGGAACAATCAATCGATATCTGGCCTGGGGGGGGCCATTTTTAACACAGGGACTCTTGAAATCACAGACTCTGTTTTACAGTCAAATACTGCCGTCGGTTCTAACGGTGGTGCCATCGCCAGTAATTTCGGTTCGGTCACACTCACTCAGTCCACCATTGATGATAATGAAGCCTATAGTACCGGGGGTGGCATTTATGCCATGAATGCTGATATCACCTTAATCAATAGCGTTGTTTCCCAGAATATGGTTTCTGAAGGTAGTGGAGGGGGAGTTTATCAGATTCAGGGTCTGCTTACGGTGACTGGTTCTACTTTTCTCGGGAATCAGACAGGAACTTCATCAGCCAGTGGCGGGGGCGTTTATGCCACTGAAACAACAACCAGCATTACGGACTCGACTTTCCATGACAATCGAAGCGTTACTTCAGGCGGCGGCTTGATTCAAAATCTTGGAGTTCTGTCGGTACGCAATAGTACATTCTCTGAAAACCAGGCTCAGTTTGGCAGTGGCGGGGGAATCTATACCAGTGCCAATACGGTCTCTGTGTTGAATTCTACGATTTCGGGGAATACAGCCAGTCAGAACGGGGGGGGGATTTTCTTCTTCGATGAGGTGAACTTCAGTAGCGGAACGATCGATCACAGTACGATCGCTGCAAACCATGCTACTATGGATGGCGGAGGATTCAACGCTCAGTCAATCACAATAATCACCGCCAATAATACGATTATTGCTGACAACACCGCAGGAAATGGTACTGACGATGGAGTAGGTAATTTAAACGGCAGTTACAGCCTGATCGAAAATACCAATGGCTTAGACCTTTCTGCTAGCACCAACTACATCACAGGTCAGGACCCGGGATTACTTCCCCTGGCTGACAATGGTGGCCTAACGCAAACACATGCACTTTCATCAGGTAGTATCGCAATTGACGCAGGCGATCCGGCATTCGACCCGAATACCTTTACACCCGCATTAACTCTGGATCAGAATGGATCAGCACGAGTTGCTGATGGGAATAACGATACAGTCAGTCTTGTTGACATCGGTGCTTATGAAGCGGAATCTGTCCTGGGAACTACTGACCTGACAGTAAAATGGCGTGCTACCAGCACTGGGCCTTCCGGCGAAGTTGGCTCATTACCTTTAAACGTCGATTTCATAGATGAATGGAACCCGGTCATCGTCGAAATCTGGGTGAGTGTCACCAATTCCTCTGAAAATGGTGTGACATCTGCGTTAGTTGATTTCAGTTTTGATGCCCAGTATTTGATTGCAGACTCTATTGAGTACGGCTCGGGATTTTCTGAAAGTCAAACGGGAATCATTAATAATGAAACAGGAATGATTACCGGGTTAGGAGCCGCGACCAGTCAGCTTGAGCATGGAGCCGATACGCTCGTTCTGTTGGCGCGTGTACGTCTCTCTGCCAAACCTGTTCCATTAAATGCCGTCGGTCAGCATATCCAACCCGTTGCCGATTTGAATTTCCAAATCTTCAATAGCACTCTTTTCTCATCACTGGGAGCTGCCACAGTCACTGAAGGGGCAGCAGTCAATCTGACGTTAGTTCCTGCCTTATACGATCTCGATGACAATGGCTCCATCGGCTTCGGTGACCTGGTTCTATTAATCAACGTTTACGGCAAATACACAGGGGATGCCCAGGCACCTGGTGCCTGGGGTGCTGATTTTGATCACTCAGGCCAGGTTAATTTCCGTGACCTGACTCTCTTTGTATCAAATTATAATAATGTTCAAGGAAACAATTCTTTCCTGAGCTATCCCTCCAATTTTAATGAAATCTGGCAGCAAGATAATCTGATTACCTCGCTCAGCAATCCAGAAGAAACAAATTCTCAAACTCTGACATTAGATGCGGTCACCCCGGTTCTTGATGCAGCCAAAGAACAATTGGTTGAAACGCAGGGTGATTCGGTTTCTGAAGAACTAGCCGATGTGAAGATCGAAATCGTCGAGTTATCTGGAAATCAAATCGCAAAAGCAAATACCGAGACCAACACCATTTATTTAGATGCGAATGCCGCGGGATGGGGTTGGTTTGTTGATTCGACTCCGTTTTCAAATGAAGAATACAATGAAACCGCGTTCGGGATTTTTGATGCATCCCTGTTTAGTGCCGCAGGTAGCCAGATTGACTTGCTAACGGTCCTGCTGCATGAATTGAACCACCTTCTGGGGCACAACCATGAACATGAAAGCGGTCTGATGGAGCCTGTTTTGAATCCAGGCGAGCGAAAGCTCTCCTCCCACATCGAATCGGATGATTTTTTCAGCGGTTATCTCGATTCCGAATTTGACGGGATCAATTAAACATAAAGTACTGATACGACGCTTTTTCCAATGAAAATTCGCATATTAAGGTGAGAAATTGAAAGGTCAGACGTCCAGAAGAAGAGAGTCGGACTCAGACTGATCCGCAAAACCATTAGCAACCACTATTTTTCGGATGATCTTTTCTATCTTTTACTTGACATGCGTAGTTTTGCTGCTGCACAATCAGTTTTAAATCTACCTATTTTAACAATAAAGCTTACATGTGGATTTTAATTAACGTGAACGAGATGACTTACCAAGTTCATCCTGGTCAACCCAACAACACATAAGTCACTAACTACATAAGAGTTATAATATCAACTTTTCTAAAATGAGCGACTCGCAATCAGCAGAGTTTCCTGTTTTGGCATGATATGGAAAGATGCAAATGATGTTTACGAGAATTAAACGTCGTCACCAGCCAAGTCGAATTGGTTCACTTCTCAGCTTCCTTCTCAACGGTCGAAACAACCGCTTGCGCAATCAACGTTTGAAGAAATCGTTATCCAATACGATTTCCATCGTCGAGTGCCTGGAAGACAGAACTCTCCTTTCAGCAAGCCATTCCTTATTCGATCCTAATATTTTTGGTGATACAGGAAACGTCGCGCCAATTGAATCCGGTAGCGCCAGTTCCGACGAATCGATTCCCCTTTCCAACCAGGAACTGGTCGAACTACAGGCAAATGCTCCCGTCACAGACGAAATAATACAGCTTGCTCTCACTGATCAGGGACAAGTAGATAACCCCCTTAATTTTCAAGCGTTTGCGACCAATGAAAATGAACCCATCGGGACAAATGGTTCAAACGATGTGATCGTTGATGCCCAACTGGTTTCTGGCTTTGGAACAGGCGCTAATGACGACCCAGAAGTCGATCTCGCCGGTTTTCTCGATAACGCTGCTTTTACACAGAATTTATCGTTATTCAATTTTCCCGAAGATGATGGCTCCATCTTGCTGGCTAATAATCTTGGTTTAATCGCAGGAGAACAAGTTCAACTCCTGAATGCAATTCTGGGAAATGGTGACTATGGCACCGGAGGCGCTGCGGGCACCGATTCTGGTGATTTTGATTTTTACCAAATTTCCAATGTACAGGCCGGAGAGCGCATCTCCGTTTTAGTGGAAGATTCAACGCAGTTTAATAATCTGGATCCGACTGTAAGTATTTACGCCAGCGATGGAACGCGTGTCGCATTCAATAACAATGGAATATTTGGATTTAGCAGCAGCCTGAATCATGTCGCATCAGTGGACGGTGATTATTACATTATGGTCAGCAGTGCTGGGACAGGCATCCCCGTTGATCCTTTGGATTCTTCCAGTGGTACTGGTGTAGGTACGGGTCCACGCGCAGAAGGTCTCTATGATCTTACCGTTGGTTTGAATGTAACCGATATCGATTATTATGCAGTTGAACTGGAAGCCGGCGACATTCTGGGCGCCAACGTTTATGGTGCGGGGCAAACCTTATCATTATATAGCCCGACGGGCCTGTTGATGTTTGGCTCTTCGCGTTTCCTGGCTGATCTCTATCCCGAAGACAGTCCCCTTCCCGGTGATGGAAACGCATCTGCTTCGATCGTAGCCCCTGTCAGCGGAACGTATTATGTTTCAGTGACTGGAGATCGCGGCCTGTATGACCTGCAGTTAAGGGCATTCCGTCCTGAACTGGAAACGCAAATGGTTGGTGCCGACTCCATTCAGACGCTCTTTATTGATTTTGACGGAGCCACTGTCGACCCTTCGACCTTTGATGATACACTGCGTTCCAGCACTGCAAATCTTTCCCCATTGAGTTCATTTCTCAGTGACTGGGCGCTGGATGCCTCAGACGAAGATGCCGTAATTGACGCGATCCTGGCAACGATTACTGAAAATTTTGCTGATATCGGAATAGATGGAAATAATGGTGACTTTGACTCTACCAATAATCCCGGCGACTATGGTATCCGGATTTTAAACAGCCGTGATCATGCAGATCCGTTTGGCCAGGAAAATGTCAGTCGGGTCGTTGTGGGTGGTACGATCTCGGAACTGGGAATCTTTACGATCGGTATTGCAGAATCCATTGATGTCGGAAACTTTGATACAACAGAAGATTCGGTCGTGCTGCTGGACTTACTCAGCAGTACCAACGCAGCCGACCCGAACTCTCTCAATAATATTTTGAGCAATTTTAACACCCCCAAGGCCGATTTGATTGGTATTGCCGTTGGAAATATTGTCTCTCATGAAGCAGGACACTTCTTCGGTTTATGGCATACCTATAACTTCAGTTTTTCAGAAGAACAAATTATTGACGTGGGTGGCGACATTGGAAACACCATCGGAATTGGTGACGACGACATCTTTGGTACTCCCGATGATAATGAGGATGTCGACTTTGGAACTGATTTCCTGTATGAATTCATCGGAACTCAAGACAGCATTAACACCTTGGCATTTGGATTGTCAACGGGTGCCGACTATGGTCGTGATTTTGGAGATGCACCAGCCATCTACCCGACTTTACTCGCCGACGATGGCGCCAGGCATACCCTGGAAGGCAACCTCAGACTCGGTGCCTTGATTGATCTGGATGCTGACGGAATCCCCAGCCTCGATGCCTCAGGTGATGGCAGTGATGATGATGGTATTGTCTTCCTCTCCAACGGCATTTCTGAAAGTGATGTCTTCTCTACATTTGAAGTAGAAGTAACCGGTGATGGTTATCTGCAAGGCTGGATCGATTTCAATGGTGATGGAGACTGGGATGACGTTGGCGAGCAGATCACCACTGATGAATTTCTAACTTCCGGCGTGCATACGATTCAGTTCGCAGTTCCTTCAGGAGCCGCATTCGTTGTGGGTGAAACGTTTGCCCGCTTCCGATTCAGTTCACAGGCAGGGCTGGGTGTGACTGGTCTTGCCCCCGACGGTGAAGTCGAAGACTACCGTGTTGATTTGACAGTTTCCCGCTTCGGAACAATCACATTTGATGCCACAGAATACGAAGCTGGTAATTTAATTACGATTACCGCCACTGATGGCGACTTACTGGGAGCCGGTACGGTCGACGTGCTGGTCACATCATCTGGTGGAGATTCCGAGACGGTGACTTTGACAGAGGTCGCTGGATCAGGTGGTGTCTTTGTGGGAACGATTCTTTCTTCACCTGGGACAGTTGTGACCGAAGATGGAATTCTGGAAGTTGTCTTTGGTGAAACCATCACAGCAGCCTACGACGATGCGGACACCGGCCAAGGTCAGCCTGGAAACTATCTGGGTGAATTTGTCTCAACAGGTTTGAACAGCCCACGCGATATTGTATTTGGCCCACTGGGTGACCTTTATGTGAGCAACGGCTTTGAAAATTCAAACGGATCTGACCACACAGTAGAACGTTTTGACGGCCAGACCGGAGCGCCTGAAGGTTCATTTGTGATTCCCGGAGCAGGCGGAATTGATGTTCCTAGTGGAATGGCATTCGGACCTGATGGAAACCTGTATGTCGCCAGCACCGAAACCAACGAAATTCTGCGTTATGATGGTCAAACTGGAGCAATTATCGGAAATGGTATTTTCGCTTCAGGTATAAACGAACCAAGATTCATTACCTTTGGACCGGATGGAAATCTATATGTCGGTGAAACCGGTTTCCCGAGCGCTCGCATTCTGCAATTTGACGGCCTGGATGGTACCTTCCTGGGAGAATTTGTATCTCAACTCGAAGGCGGCATGGGTATCCCCTACGGGATGGTCTTTGACTCCTCTGGCAACCTGTATGTCGCCAGCTTTAGTACCAATGAAATCCTGAAGTTTGATTCCAACGGTGATGTTGTTCCTGGTGGGCCATTCATTGCCGCTGGTACGGGCGGGCTGGCGAATCCACGTGGTCTGACGATTGGCCCTGATGGATTACTCTATGTTGCCAATGGTGCAACCGAAAGTATTCTCCGGTTCGATCCTGACACAGGCGACTTTATCAACAATTATACCTTCGGAATCAATATTCAGCTCCCTTATAGTGTGACGTTCGGGCCAGACAATAATTTGTATGTCGTCGATAGCGACCTAGGCGTAGTTCTGAAATTCGCAGGTCCGTTTGGAACAACAACTCCCCAAACAATTACTGATACCGCACTCATTGTAACCAACAGTGGCATCGACTTTGGTGATGCTCCTGCCTCTTTCCCGAATCTTCTGGCAGAAGACGGTGCACGCCACGCAATCAATGCGAATGGTCTGTTTCTGGGCCAGGGAGTCACTGCAGATGCTGACGGACAGGAATCCCCTACTGCTAGCGGCGATGATGATGATGGAGTTCTATTGAACCCAATCATCGCCGGAGATGCTGCATCAACGGTGACGGTATTCTCAACAGGCAGCGGTTTCATTGATGCCTGGATCGATTTCAATGGCAATGGAATCTGGGAAGCCAATGAGCAGGTACTCAGCAGCCATGCTGTTGTTGCCGGTAGTAACTCTGCTTCGATCGTACTACCATTAGGAGTTGTTGTCGGCGAAGTTGCCGCTCGATTCCGTTTGAGTTCAGCCGGTGGTTTATCTGCAACCGGTGCTGCAGCTGATGGTGAAGTCGAAGATTATCTCGTTACAGTAATACCGCAAAACTTCACCGGCTTACTGCCAGACCCCAATCGTCCCGGTAAATCGGCTTTGTTCATAACAGGTACGCAGGGCCATGACCTCATTGAGATCACGCAAAATCTTGCAGGCCAGATCCAGGTTAAAATCAATCATGTCATTATCGTAAATCCAGCTGATTCACTACCGTATTTCATACCTACGGGTGGCGTCTATGCCTGGGGCCTGGGTGGCAATGACGTGATCAAAGCTGATGATCAATTCTACAACAGAGAGTCCATGTTCTTTGGCGGTCTCGGAAATGACACCCTGCAAGGTGGCTGGGGGAATGATGTCTTGGTCGGCGGAGATGGAAACGACATCATCGAAGGCGGCCCTGATGGCTTTGACATTCTGATTGGTGGCTACGGAGCCGACTTTGTTCGTGGTCATAACGAAGCAATTTACACCAACTACGGAGACAATGGAGATATTCTGATCGGTGGTGCGACTGTCTATGACAACGGTTTAGCTCAACTCTTCGGAATCTACGCTGAATGGATTAATGCAGAACCGTTTGGTGATCGTGTCGAAAATATTCGCACACGCGTCGATAACACAGTTGCAGGCGTAAATAATATCAAACTTGACAGCACCACTGTCTTCAACGATGGAGAGATCGATCAGCTCTATGGGGCTGTTGCCCGTGGTGATGACTGGTTCCTGCTGGACCTGGGGCTGGACATCAACAATGCCGGTGCTCACGATATTCGTAACTGATACCGACACCCAAGACTAAAATTTAAGGCGGCCTCTTTGCTTTCAGAGAGGCCGCCTTTTTTTAACGAACGCGATTCAGCAAGCTGTTTACCAACGTTCCACCGGACCATTCGGTGTTCTGATTAATGCCGTAGGAACGGAAGACGCGCGCTCGCCATGTCGCAGACGAATTTGCGCGACGATATCATGAAACTCATCAATCGACTCAATCCGTCGCAACCGGTCTTCCAGATCTTCGGGAATCCCCAGCCGGGCTCCGTACCAGGCGGCAAATTTACGGACCAGCATGCAACCATAGTCGTCATGCTGTTCGACCATCAGAGTAAAATGGCGCACCAGAAATTGAAGCTGCTCTTCCATCGTCGGTTCTGAGACCAGTGCTTCACCCTTTACCGTCTGTTCAATTTTACGAAATATCCACGGATCCATCATGGCCCCGCGCCCGATGGAAACCGCTTCACAGCCTGTTTCGTTTCTCATGTGAAATGCATCTTCGACGGTGCAAACATCGCCGTTACCAACCACAGGAATCTGCTGGACGGCTTCCACCGTCTGCCTGATCCCGTCGAGATCAACGGTTCCGCCAAATCCCTGATTGCGCGTCCGACCGTGAATGGTAATCGCGGCCACGCCGGCTTTTTCGAATTCTCTGGCCAGCAGTGGTGCGGTAATGGAATCCCGGTCCCAGCCGAGACGCATTTTGACAGTCACGGGAATGGAAACCGCATCGACGACATCAGCCACCATCTGACAGGCCGCATCCGGCGCACACATAATCCGCGCGCCGCCTCCATTTCCATTGACCTTAGCCATCGGGCAGCCCATGTTGATGTCGACGGCTTCATAGCCCTGCTGCTCTAACCAGCGTGCACCGACTACCAACTCTGAAGCGATGCCGCTAAAAATTTGTACTGTCAGCGGGTTGTCTTCTGCAGAGGTTTTCAGCAGTGCCTTCGCTTTGCGACTGCGGGAAAGCATTTGCGAAGCCAGCACCAGATCGGTGGTACATAAGCCCACGCCCCCTATTTCACGTAATGCAACGCGGAATGCATGCTGCGTATATCCGGCCAGTGGTGACAGAAAGTAACGAGAGCTAAGCAGTCGATTACCAATTTGGATTTCTGGAGATTCCGTGGAACTCCATTTGATCAGAGACATGAGACGGTTTTTACTTCGATCTAACCACGCAGGCGTTTAATTGAGTAACCTTAATATGTTTTCCAGCGGTAATCCTACTACATTCGACAGGCTTCCTTCAATACGGCTCACAAAAATACTGCCTGCCCCCTGAACTGCATAACCGCCGGCCTTGCCCACAGATTCCTCTAAAGAAAGATACCATTCCAGATGTCTATGCACGTAATCCCGATCATGAAAGGTCACAAAGGTTTGCGATATTTCTGTTCTCAGCTGCCCTGCTTCGCGAACACAGAGTCCCGTGATGACACGGTGAGTCTTCCCCGCAAAGTCTTCTAAAAACCAGTCTCGAACCGTCTGTTTCCATTCCGGTCCTGCGGGAGGTTGCCCCAATACGAGATAGCTTGAATCTTGTCGCTGAATGACCACGATTGTATCCGCAGTTAAAATCAGTCCGGTGACTGTTCCTCCCTGATTGACCTGCTGAAAGACATCGTTGTTTTTGGTGGTGCAAATCGAAATCAGTCTCTGTTGAATGGCATCCAGATCACAAAGCCGATCAAAGCCTGCCTCTTCGGAATTGAGTGGCGGAATAATTTCAATCGACGCTTCCGGAATGATTTGCGAGAGCAACTCTTTTCGACGTGGAGATCGGGACCCCAGAATGATCTTTTCAAACGTCATTTTCCACTCTCTTTAGATCAAGACAGAAATATTAAACTCAAAATGGTGGCGATCACCCCTATCACGCCCAGCGTAATCCACCAGCTTGGGCGTTCACTGAAAGGATGGGTATTTTTCGTGACATACTCACCACAAATCGGGCAAGAGACCGCATCTTCATAGATCTCTGCCCCGCAGTTGGAACAGACCACCGTTTCGGTTTCATCATCGTCATCAAATTCTGAATCGTCGTCCCACTCCGCTTCGTCGTCATCGTCATCGTCATCGCCCCAGCTTTGATTCATACCTGTCTGCTTTCAGAAATTTCTGCCTGCCTGTTTTTCGAAGTGTTCAGTCAAAACAAAATGACTATGACGGGGAGTCTAGTATGGTTCAAGGATTTGCAAACCAATCATACAACAGTTTCAGGAATATTTATTATTCCAAGGCGATTCCGGCGTTTTTTTCGTGTAAATAATGTTGAGAAACATATCCCCAACTGTCTATAATAGACATGTATGCATGATTACGGGTATTTTAATTCCCCCCATCCAGATTGATGCCATTCTTTATTTTTTTACTTCCATAGCTAGCTTACCAGCCAAGGAGAAATGATGCCGCTTCGCACATCACCCCCAGGTAAACGGTCCGGCTTTACGCTGATTGAACTTCTCGTCGTAATTGCGATCATTGCGATTTTGATTGCCTTACTACTTCCTGCGGTGCAACAGGCACGTGAAGCAGCGCGTCGCAGTACCTGCAAAAATAATATGAAACAACTTGGGTTAGCACTTCATAACTACCATGATACTCATCGGACCTTTCCTCCCGGTTCGATTGCCGCCAGTCCGTCATTTTCCTTTAGTGGTACTACATGGTGTTCCGCTCCCCTAACAAACGCGCGTGCTCCCTGGACCGTCATGGTGCTGCCTTACATGGATGAAGCCCCGCGTTACAATACGTTCGATTTTGAAAGCACATTTCCAACATCCTCTAATGTTCCCGGTTCGACGACAAATTTTAACGCGTTTAAACGGGGCCTGAATAAATTCCAGTGCCCCTCCGATTCGAATTCCGGATCGGGTGTCAATAACCTGAATTACTTTGGTGTTCAGGGAGGGGGGCCGACTCCAGTCTGTAGTAATCAGTCCGGAGGGCGTGTGTTCTATATCAATGGTATGTTACATCTTAACTCAAATGTCCGAGTTCGCGATGTCACCGATGGAACGACGAATACGTTTCTGTTAGCGGAATCAAAATATGGATTGAACCCTAAAAGTCGTGGGGACGGAATTCACGCTGGTTGGGCCTCTGGTACCAAACTCGATTCGTACGGAAATCCCTACACAATGGTCGCAGCAGAATTACAAATCAATTCTATTCCCGGCCATGCGGGGAAACAGGATACCATCAATCAGTTTTCGCGTTTGTTTGGCAGTTTTCATGTAGGGGGTTGCCATGTGACTCTTGGTGATGGCTCTGTCCGTTTTATCAGCGAAAATATGGATCTCAACACTTATCACCTCCTGGCTCAGCGTGATGACGGAGAAGTTGTTGGTGAATTTTAATGAACTGACTCCCACCTGTTCTCCATTTCCCGCAGACTTTGATTCAGGAATTTTCGCATGATTCGTATCGGTCTTTCTGTTTTCCGTACTCGTATCAATCAGGCTTTAGCGGCGTGCTGTCTTGTTTATATCTGCCTGTTGCTGACAGGATGCGGCGGAGGACAAAATACGGACGGCCCCCAACGTTATGGGCTCGAGGGAACTGTGATTTTCGAAGGTACCCCGGTGCCCAAAGGAGAGATTTCCTTTCGCCCGGATCCTTCAGCCGGTAATCGGGGTCCGGGTGGATACGCTGTGATCGAGCAAGGCAAATTTAAAGTAGAAGCTGACAAAGGAGTCGTCGGCGGCGATTATATCTTTTCGATCACCGGTTATGACGGAGTTCCAATAGCGACCCCGGACTTTGGTGAACCGAGTGAAACGGGTAAAATGCTCTTTGCCAATGTTGAAATCAAAAAAGTGCTACCAAAAGAAGATTCCGAAATCGAGCTGGAAATTCCTGTCCCAAAGAATAAGTAGCTATTTTTTCCGCATCGCAACCTGCGCTGATTCAAATCTCTCCCTCCCCGACACGATTCTGATTTGTGAATTTTCATTTTTGCGCGTGAGATATTGAAATCATTCGGTATTCAACACCGAGTTGTCGTCTTTATTGAATGACGTTGAATTACACAGACCATTTCATCTATGCGCTTCTCACATCGGCATTCCTGGATATTAAGCTCCAGTCAGAAATGTCTCACAGCCTGGTCTCACTCATCAGCCAACACACTTTTTGTACATATTAAAATCATTCGCTATTTCTCATTCAACATACTGGAGAGTCTTGATGCAGTTTACCCTGTTAAATCCGGCCAAGCGGCGTGGATTTACTTTGATCGAATTACTCGTCGTGATCGCCATTATCGCGATCTTAATCGCTTTATTACTTCCTGCCGTACAACAGGCCCGTGAAGCGGCACGACGTAGCACGTGCAAAAATAATCTGAAGCAAGTCGGGATTGCCCTGCATAATTACCATGAAACCCACCGCTGCTTTCCTTCAGGCTGGGCTCAGCCATCAACAGCTTCAACCTGCCAGGCCAATTCAACGGCCCCCAGTGGCTGTCGTCCCGGCTGGGGCTGGGGAACAATGTTACTCCCCTTCATTGAGCAGGCGACTCTCTACAATGCACTTGATGTGCGGAGTACGCAGCTGGTCGTCCCCCCTTCAGATGCCTCCAAGACGACGATTCCGATCTTTCGCTGCCCTTCCGATTCAGGTAGTAAGCTGAACTCCGATCGAGGCGGCCATGCGACTTCGAATTACAAAGGAGTTTACGGGACCAGAGGCATCAATAGAACAGTGAATTCCAATCCGCACAACACCGCCGCCGGCGATGGATCTTTTTCGTCAAACAGTAGCACACGTCTGCGTGACATCACCGATGGTGCCAGCAATACAACCATGATTGGAGAAACCACCCGAGGCCGTGTGGGAAGTAACACCTATAACGGCGGCATCTGGGTTGGATATTACGATAATGGAAAAACCGCCTCTGTCGTCTGGCTCACCGAAAATCATCCGGCCGCGCTAATCAACGGAACCCGGGAATGGGCTTTCAGCAGCACCCACACGGGAGGAGCACACTTCCTGTTAGGCGATGGGGCAGTTCGCTTTTTGAGCGAAAATATTGACGGCACCACCTACGAAAACCTGGGAAGCATCAGTGACGGAAATGTGATTGGCGAATTCTGAACGAAAGCTTTAGTAGTGACATATTGCACATGTCATTTTTCGACGATTTAGGACCGAAACGACTTAATTATATTTATTAAGGTTCTCATTTTAAGTCGTTCTGAAGAATCGATTTCCTATTCGCATAAATTAAATTTATTTTGACACAACCTGTATTGGGAGTGCCTGACACTCCACTTATAATTTACGCACATTCCAACAAAAGTCCATTTCTTTTGATATTCCTTCCAAACGATATCAGCTCTAAATGACCTTTTAGTCTTGGTCCTCATATTCGACATTCCAAGGAGAGACGATGCAGCCTCGCACATCAAAACTGCGCTTCCGGTCCGGTTTTACACTGATCGAATTACTTGTTGTGATCGCGATCATTGCGATCCTGATTGCTCTGTTACTGCCGGCTGTACAACAGGCTCGTGAAGCCGCACGACGCAGTACCTGCAAAAATAATATGAAACAACTCGGACTGGCATTACACAATTATCATGATACCCACCGCAGCTTTCCTCCCGGTTCAATTTCGGCCAGCTCCTCTTTTTCATTCAATGGCAGCACCTGGTGTTCTACCCCGACAGCAGATGCACGCGCTCCCTGGACCGTGATGGTTCTGCCCTACATGGATGAAGCACCTCGCTATAATACCTTTAACTTTGAAGGTAAGTTCACAACATCTTCTAATGTTCCGGGAGTGACCGCTAATCATAATGCGTTTAAACTTGGAGTGAATAAGTACCAGTGCCCGTCCGACCCTAATTCCGGATCAGGTGTGAATAATCTCAACTACTTCGGCGTTCAGGGAGGTGGTACGACTCCTGCTTGTAGTACTCAGTTAGGAAGACGTGTCTTTTATACCAATGGCCTGTTACATCATCAGTCTAACGTAAGAATTCGCGATGTGACCGATGGGACAACGAATACATTTCTCTTAGCTGAATCAAAATACGGCCTGAATCCTCAAAGTCGTGGTGACAATATTCACGCCGGTTGGGCAGCAGGTACAAAACTTGATGCCAGCGGAAATACTTATGCACTGGTCGCGGCACAATTGCAGATTAATTCTGTCGCTGGTCATGCAGGAGATCATGACACTATCAATGAGTTCTCTCGCTTGTTTGGCAGTTTCCACATCGGAGGTTGTCATGTCACTCTAGGCGACGGTTCCGTACGTTTTATCAGCGAAAACATGGATCTCAACACCTATCATCTCCTGGCTCAACGCAACGACGGTGCAGTCATCGGTGAGTTTTAATTCACACTGGCTTTTACCTAAAATCTCACTTTGATTCAGGAATCATTCAATGCTGTACTCTCAGCTCAGACTACCGATCATCGATGTAAAACGAACATTATTCGTTTCCAGTTGCCTGCTCTCATGCCTATTGGTTTCAGGCTGTGGAGGGGGGGAGAATACAGATGGTCCTCAGCGTTTTCAATTAGAGGGAACTGTTACCTACGACGGTAATCCGGTTCCGAAAGGTGAAATCGCATTTCGCCCGGATCCCGCTGCAGGTAATAAAGGACCGGGTGGCTATGCCACGATTGACCAGGGAAAATTCACAGTAGCAACGGACAAGGGAGTCGTGGGAGGCGCTTATATTTTTACCATCTCAGGATTTGATGGAGTCCCGATTCCAGCATCAGACGTTGGTGAACCGACACTCGAAGGAAAAGCTCTATTTAGTAACATTGAAATTAAAAAAGAGCTTCCCAAAGAGGATTCCCAAATCGAACTGGAAGTTCCTGTGAACTCAAAGACAAAAAAGAAACCGAAGAAATAATCACTCTGCCGTTACAGACTCTGTTTTCATTCAAGGCATCCCCACGCAAGTCGTCGGGATGCCTTGGTTTTGAAAACTCACAATGATCTGAATTACAGGATGAATTTACTGAGATCTTCATCTTCAACGATGGCGTGCAGTTTTTCCTTCACATAAGCGGCGTCAATGGTCAGTTTTTTCGTCTTCAGGTCTGGTGCTTCAAAACTGACCTCTTCTAACAGACGCTCCAGAATCGTATGCAGCCGTCGTGCACCGATATTCTGTGTCGTTTGATTCACCTGAAACGCAATTTCTGCCAGCTCTTCCAGGCCGTCTTGTGCGAACTTAATCTTCAGCCCTTCCGTTTTCAGCAACGCCTGGTACTGCATCGTAATCGAACTGGATGGCTCTGTTAATATTCTCAGGAAGTCATCACGGGTCAGCTCCTGCAGTTCCACGCGAATCGGAAAGCGTCCCTGAAGTTCAGGCATCAAGTCGGAAGGCTTTGTCCGGTGAAAAGCGCCCGCTGCGATAAACAGCATATAATCAGTCTTTACAGAACCACTTCGCGTCTGCACGGTCGTGCCTTCGACAATGGGAAGTAAATCGCGCTGGACTCCCTGTCGACTTACATCACCGCCACGGCTCCCGCCTTCTTCGGACGTACAGATTTTGTCGAGTTCGTCGATAAAGACAATCCCGCTACGTTCTGCCAGTTCGATCGCTTCTTCGGCAATCGCGTCCTTATCCATCAAGCCTTCCACTTCCTGCTCCAGCAGTACTTTGCGTGCTTCTGCGACCGTCAGCTTGCGACTCTTGCTCTGTTGTGGCATGATTTTCTCGAACATGCCCTGCAGATCGACGTCCATCTGGTCCATACCCATATTGGAGAATACCTGCACGGGAGAGCTTTTTGGGTCAATCGAAATCTCGACCTCTTTCTCTTCCAGCTCTCCATTCTTCAACATTTTGCGAAACTTGTCGCGCGTGCGTTCATAGCGTTCTTTAGAATCGTCTTCTTTTCCCTCTTCTGTCGATTCACTATAAGAAGAATCCCATTCCGGGCGCGGTACCAGCAGATCGAGCAGTCGTTCTTCAACGCGGACTTGTGCCTTATCGACCAGTTCAACACGTTTCTTTTCGCGAACCAGATTCTTTGCCGAATCGACCAGATCGCGGACCATGCTCTCAACATCGCGACCGTAATAGCCGACTTCTGTATATTTGGTTGCTTCAACTTTGATAAACGGTGCATCGATCAACCGAGCCAGGCGACGGGTAATTTCTGTTTTCCCGACGCCGGTAGGCCCGATCATGATGATATTTTTGGGAGTAATTTCCTTACGAAGTTCTTCCGGAAGTTGCTGCCAGCGCCAGCGATTCCGCAGGGCAATCGCGACAGCGCGTTTTGCGTCATCCTGACCAACAATGTGTTTATCCAGCTCTGCGACAATCTGTCGCGGCGTTAACTCTTGCACGGAAGCTCCTCCACGATGATATTATTATTCGTATAGATATCGATTTCTGATGCGATACCTAAAGATGTTTTTACAATTTCGGCAGCCGACAAATCTGAATGAGCGACGAGTGCCCGGGCGGCAGCTGTCGCATAGTTACCACCTGAGCCAATGCCGATAATCCCGTCTGAGGGAATCACCACATCGCCCTGCCCTGTAATCAGCAGGCTATGCTCAGGATTAACAACCACGATTAATGCTTCCAGTTTTCGCAGTATCCGGTCGGTCCGCCAGTCGCGGGCGAGTTCCGTCGCAGCGCGTGGCATATTCCCTGGATAATCCTTGGCTTTGACTTCAAACCGTTCGAGTAACGAGAAGGCGTCTGCGGTCGAGCCGGCAAACCCACAAATGACTTGCCCATCGAGGATTTTGCGAATCTTGCGCGTGTCGCTTTTCATCACCGTATTACCATGAGTCACTTGCCCATCACCGCCAATGGCAACCTGCCCCTTATGTCGGACGGTTAAAATCGTCGTGGAACGCCATCTTTTTTTGTCTTTTGAACTCATAACTGCTTCACATTTCATAAATCAATGCTGATACAAAAACCCGGCAAAAGCCACGCAGGAACACCATAGATCAGAGCCCCCGGACATGCAAGGTCACTCAACCTGAATCATAGTCTGCAGAGATTGCGATTTTCAATGTCTCTCGCCAATAGCAGATTGATTTCGCCCAAAGGAACCATGATCCTGATTCTCCCTGATTATGAGTACGCAGGATCACCGTCGCAGGTTCACCGCGCATTAAAAAACCCTCCATTTTTTCAAAAAGAGGGTTTTTCAGATTCCATCTGCGACGATCAGATGAACAAACCAATCAGGCAAGGATTCCATGCGCCACATGACCGGCAACATCGGTCAAACGGAAGTCGCGTCCCGCGTAGCGATAGGTCAGTTTTTCATGATTCATGCCCAATAGATGCAGCAGCGTGGCATGGAAGTCATGAATGTGCATTTTATCTTTGGTTGCGTAGTAGCCAAATTCATCGGTGGCGCCATACTTGAGTCCACCTTTGACGCCGCCTCCGGCCAGCCACATGGTGAATCCTTCCGGGTTATGATCACGACCATTTTTCCCTTGCGCGGTGGGTGTGCGGCCAAATTCGCCCCCCCAGACAACCAGCGTATCTTTCAACAAACCGCGTTGCTTGAGGTCTTTCAATAACCCGGCGATTGGCTTATCGACCTCTTTCGCATTTTTACCGTGACCTTCCAAAAGATTGCCGTGCTGATCCCACTGTACTTTCTGGTCACTGTGCGATACTTGAATGAAGCGCACTCCCCGTTCGGCAAAACGGCGTGCCATCAGACACTGGCGACCGAAGTCAGCGGTTTTCTCTTCGTCCAGACCATACATCTTCCGCGTGGCTTCGGTTTCTCCCGAGATATCCTGGATCTGTGGCACTTCTTCCTGCATGCGGAACGCAAGTTCAAACGAACCAATGCGGTCTTCCAAAATTTGATTCGGTCCGGTCTCGTCCTGATGGAGGCGATTTAAATCGTTCAGGAATTCAACCTGCTTGCGTTGTACTTTACGAGAAAGAAAATTGTTTTTGATATATTCAATCTGAGCCTGCTTGGCTGCAACCGCAGCATTTCCGAGCGGCGTTCCCTGGTAGGGCGCCGGCAGGAAGGCAGAACTCCAGTTCTTTACGCCACCGTGGGCGAGCGTCGGGCAGATGGTAATAAACCCCGGCAGGTTCTGGTTCTCCGTCCCCAGACCATACGTCACCCACGACCCGATACTGGGACGCACAAATGCATCACTGCCGGTATGCAGTTTGAGCGAAGCGCCCCCATGTGCGGCGTTGGTTCCATGTAACGAGTTGATGATACAAAGATCATCCACGCATTCAGCAACATTCGGAAAGAGTTCACTGACGTGAATTCCACTTTCGCCATACTGCTTGAACTTCCACGGCGATTTCAACAAGTTTCCGGTCGGTGCAAACTGGACGCGAGGTTTATCAAACGGGAACGGTTTACCATCATACTTCTGCAGTTGAGGCTTGTAATCAAACGTATCCATGTGGGACGGCCCCCCCTTCATGAACAGGAAGATCACACGTTTGGCCCGCGGTGTGAAATGCGGCTCTTTCGGGGACAATGGATCTTTGGCGGATGCAGCCTGCGTTTCCTCATTTAACATCGACAGCAACGCGAGGTTCCCAAAACCAACGGCTGATTTTTTCAACAGATCGCGGCGGGAAAATAGTGATTGAGGTAGGATGCTCATGGCGTCTCTCGATTGATCTCTATAGTTATGACTTTGTTATTCAAGTTTGTCTCGCATCCAGGTTATCTGAGATAGATAAATTCACTCGATGCAAACAGGGACTGACAGAGCACCTGCCAGCTGCGATGGATGCGTTTCTCTGAATCGGTTTGCTCCGCCTGCAACTCATTATCCAGCTCATCGAGGAACTGCAATGATTTGCTGACTTCTAATTCCGTCGGTACACGTCCAAACGATTTTAAAAACAGTTGTTGAATCTTTTGTTCTGGAGATAATGCCGTCTGATGCAACACCTCATCCGCCATACGCTGTGAAGCCTCTTCGACGAGGTGGCTATTCAACAGAAACAGCGCCTGTGGTGCCACGGTGGTTGAGGAGCGATTGCCATTTAATACACTGGCATCCGCATAGTCAAACAACATAAACATGCCGAACAGATGGTTTCGAATCACCGGGAGATAAATTGATCGTCTGTTAAAATCATACGTCACGGCATCTTTGGATTCATGATTAAAGACAAACGCACGGTTCTCAACCGTCAGTAGTGAGCCCCCCATTGTCGGATCCAGCCCGTCACTGACTGACAGAATTGAATCCCGAATAGATTCGGCATCCAGACGACGGACATCGACCCGCCACATCAGACTATTCTCAGGATCGATGCTGGCGGCTTTCTCATTGAATTCACTACTCATCTGCCAGGTATTCGAAAGCAGAATCATGCGATGCAGTTTTTTAATCGACCAGCCCTCGTCCATCAAACTGGCGGCCATCCAGTCGAGCAAAGGTTGGTTCGTCGGTTTCGCACCCAGTTTTCCGAAGTTATCCGGGGTCGCGACGATTCCTTTACCAAAGTGCCAGCGCCAGACGCGGTTCACAAAGACGCGCGATGCAAGCGGATGGTCGCGGCTCGTAAGCCATTCCGCGAACTTCAAACGACCGCTCTGCTCTTTCGAAAATGGTTTTTGTGACTGTGGGCTCAGAACGACAGGAACATGTCGCGGAACCGTATCCCCCAATGTCAGATGGCTGCCTCGAATATGAATAGGAACATCGATAATTTCCCGTTCGGTTGCGCCGAGTGCAGTGGGAACCTCGGGGCGTTCTTTTTTCAACGATGCCACTTTATCGCGAATTGTTTTGAGTTCTGCTTTTGCATCTTTGGAATAAGAGGGCTCTGGTTTCTTCGGCAGTTTAAAATCTTTCCCCCCTTCTTTCAGCAGGCGTTCGTTTTCCGATTTCACCAGGGCGGCGATTTTAGTTTCTTCCGCTTTGATATTCTGGTCCCAGTCGGCCTGCTCTTTGAGTTCTGCTTCGGTGGCGAGTGAATTTTCATGCCAGCGGGCGATCTTCTTGTAATGCTCCATTGTTTTGGTGCTTTTCAAGATTCCTGCCATGCCGTAATAATCGTGGGCCGAAATGGGATCGAATTTGTGATCGTGGCAGCGGGCACAACCTATCGTCATCCCCATCAGGGAGACGCCGATCGTGTTGATCTGCTCGTCAATGATATCCATCTCCATTTTGGTTTCATCGACTTCAGCTAAAACTTTGGGGCCCAGTGACAGGAAACCGGTCGCAGTCAAACGCTCATTGCGTTCTTCGACATTCTTAGCGGGTTCCAGTAGATCACCGGCCAATTGTTCTTTGAGAAACAGATCATAGGGTTTGTCTTTGTTCAACGCATTGACAACGTAGTCGCGATATTTCCAAGCGTTGCCAAAGGCAATATTTTCGTCCAGGCCATTGGAATCGGCATAGCGGGCAATGTCTAACCAGTGCCGTCCCCAGTGCTCGCCATAATGGGGTGACGCAAGCAAACGATCCACGACATTCTCAAATGCCTGTGGTGATGTATCGTTCAGAAATTCATCAATCTCTTCGGGCGTCGGCGGCAGTCCGGTTAGGTCGAATGTCGTCCGGCGAATCAGCGTGCGTTTATCAGCAGGTTTCGCAGGCGTCAGTCCGGCCTGTTCCAGTTTTTGTAATACAAACTGGTCGATCGGAGTTTTCACCCAGTCCTTTTGTTTAACAGCAGGCAGTGCCGACTTTTTAACCGGCTGAAAGGACCAGAACTGACGTTCTTTTTCCAGGTCATAATTTCCTTTTTTACTGGACGGCCGGAGCAGACTGAGATCCGCATTAGGATAAGGCGCGCCCATTTTGACCCAGTTGGTTAGATCTTCGATTTCCTGCTTGCTCAGTTTCTCATCGGGTGGCATCTGTAAATCCGACGATTGATATTTCACAGCCGTGATCAACAAGCTTTGTTCTGGTTTACCGGGAACAAGCAGAGAACCCGCTTTGCCACCTTGGGCGATGCCTTTGAATGTATCGACGCGTAACCCGGACTCCTGCTCATCTGCCCCATGGCAGTCGTAACAGTGTTTGATTAAGAGCGGCCGGATCTTTGCTTCAAAAAACTGAATCTGTTGCGGATTCGATTGCTTCTCTGCTGCAGAGACTTGAGAAACACTCAACACAACGACTGCGATCAATAACCCGGCGGGAGACGGTTTTACGAACGAAAAGAAACGATCTCGTAAACGAGCAGGCATCTTCATTATTATTCCCAGCAGTTTGAGGTAGGAACCACATTTTATTTGATGAGCGCTTATCTCTCACCCCAACAATTGGTGGCTTGTGCGTGAAGGTAAGAATGTTTGAAGAATGAATTTATGCTTACCTTACTATTATATTCCATTTGGTTCAGAAATCAGCAAAAATACATATTTTAAATGGTTTCCAGGCAATATTTTGACCGATTTTGGGGCTAACTTGCCGCATTTCCGATATAACTTTTCGATAGTGCCACATGTAACTCGCGCAGGAATGTTTCCACATCCTCCAGCGTATTGTAACCATGCAAGGCAACACGAATTCGTCCCGCGTGATACATGGGATGGATTTGTTTACTGTGTAAGTGTTGATAAATTCGTTCGGCTTCTGGGTGCTGAAACGCAATGATGCCCGCCAGGTTTTCCGACTGTGTGGGTGAAATCAGTTCGACGGATGTCTGCTTAAGGCCTTCCAGGCACGCTTCAACGAGGGGTGTTGCCGCCCGATTGATATTTTCGACACCGGTCTTAGTGATATAGTCCAACGCCGCGCGAATGGCATACACGGCCGGATAGTTTGGCATGCCCACCGTAAAGCTGGCTGCGCCCGGCAGGCTTTCCGCTTTTTCAAAACGCTGATCGCCAAAGGCATCTTTCAGATTGAACCAGCCCCCCGCAGGCACGGTCCACTCATTTGCCCTCGATGAAGGGACACCGACAAGACCGCCGCCATGTGAAGCCAGAATCCATTTATGCGTGCTGCTGATAACCAGGTCGATGCCTTCCAGATCGAGGGGAATGCGCCCCAGGGCCTGCGTGACGTCCAGTGCAATTAGAGCGGACGAATGCTGGCGAATCGTCTGGATGACTTCCTTCAACGGTATTTTGAAGCCGTTAAAAAAACTGACGAGCGAGATACTCACCACGCGTGTTTTCTCATTCAGTAGTGCCTGTAAATCATCCAGATGCAATTCCCAGTCGCGGGCTTTCCAGACCTTCGTCGTCGCTGGACAGCTTTGTTGTAAGCCGAAGGTATAACTGGCGGGGAAGTCTAAATCACTGACGATGACTTCATCACCCGCTTTGAGCTGCAATGCCAGATACGCCAGGTTGAATGCTTCGGAACTACAGGAGCAGATACTGACTTCGTTTGAACTCAGGCCGTACATTTGCGCGACTAACGCTTTGGCGGCATCCCACTGTGCTTCATGCAGGGTGCGGCCGTCCATTCCCAGGAGTTTATCCTGAAAATACTGCTGAAATGCTTCTCCCACTGCCAGCGGGGGAATCCCCTCGGCGGCGCTATTTAAATAGACGCGTTCCGACAAACTGGGAAAGTCCTGTTGTCGTTTTTGTTGATCCAGCATGAAAACTCCGTTCGATTCACCCGCTTATTTCAGTTGACAGTGTGAGCTTCAATGTCCGACTTATTAATCGTCGTTGGTCCGAATTCACTTGAGATTGCCTGCGCACAGTCCAGCATGGTGGAAGAAATCCGCTGACTGTCGTCGGGCTCACCGACTCGTAATATATGGGAAATACACAACACGGCCAGCAGTCGTCCATCGGCTCCAAGGATCGGCGTCGCTGTATCCTGAACGCCGACAATCAGAGTACTTTCCATCGTACGAAAACCGGCTCGCCTGATGCCATTATAGTCTGACTCCCACCCGCCAATCTGACTGGACGAAAGCTCGTGTTGCTCCCAGTATTTCTGTCGCTGTTCTTCCGGCAGAAATGAGAGTGCGACATGGCCGCTGTTTCGCTCATGCAACTTGAAGCTGGCACCGATTCTCACAGCCAGTGAGACATCGGCGTCGCAATCGACACGGGCAATCACCAGCATCTTATTGCGAACTACAATATTCAGATGGCATGACTCTTTGAGTTCCTGCGTTAACGCTTCCATATGCGGTGTCGCACGGGCAATCAGTGCTTCGGTGCTGGCATGTTTGGCTCCCAGCTCGAACAGCTTCGTACTCATCCGGTAACCTTGATTGGCATCCCGGATCAAATACCCCTGCTCATTCAAACACGCCATCACGCGAAACAGCTCCTGTTTGGTTCGCCCCAGACGGTCTGCAATGTCTGTCAGAGAGAGTGGCCGCGAGATCCCGGACAATAACTCCAGAACCTCAAGCCCCTTCTCGAGAGCAGGTACCCGATACGATATTCTTTGCTCAGTTCTCTCTAATGTTTTACTCATAAAATATGATTTTACATATAAAACACCGTTCGTCAAGCACGAAATCCAAGTTTACACACCTAGACCTAAGTCTATAAACAAAAACGCCTTAAGCGAATTAGCACTTAAGGCGTTGTAACATCAAATTGGATTTCAGAGAGTATTTCCCCGGGAACAGCAAGCTCAGAGAACGGTATCGACCAGATCTTCGACAAGCTTGCGCAGAACTTCGTGTGTGAGCTGTAAATCGACCTGGCTACGACCTCCCTGCCCCTGCTGACTGGCAAAGCGTTTCAAGCTGAAGTTCCCATTGGCGTGGGAGGAGAGGATGATTTCATAAAACTGAGTTCCTGCCTGATTCTGGTCCGGTGGCGTCGAACGAATGAGAACCTGACCGGCATCTTCGTCGTATTCGAGCGGACCGATATTCTCTAACAGATAAGTGATCCGCTGACAGAGTTTTTGCCCCCATTCTTTCAACTTGTCATAAGTCGACTGTGATAATGACGGAACGTTAACGCGGATTTCCTGGAACGAACAGCTCATGGAATCGACGGAGGTAAAATCGATGTTGATTTCAATTTTCCCTTTCGCAGCCAGAGTGACGGTCGTTGGCTGAGCCGATTGAAATCCGGTTAACTGTTTCAATTCGTGATTTAGTTGATTAAGTACGGACATCGTGAAATCCTCCTTACGAGGATATTAGGTTTTTTCTTTTGAATCGGTGTGATGTGTTTTCCCGTCATAGCTCAGAATCGTAGGCCGATCATCAACGACGGTTTCAATATTTACGGGCCGTTTCCAGATGCGATGCAGATTGACCAGCGTATCCTGGGCATAGTCCAACTTGAGTTCAACTCCCAGGAATTCATGTTCGAGATAAAGTTCGCCTCGATTCTTATAGTTGGCATCCTGCACATAAATCACAGGCCGCCCATGATTGCTGAGACTATTTAACAGTTGCAGTTTGATCTGTTCAAATTCGCGAGACTGAATATCGTACGTCTTATTGGAGTCGTTATACGCAAAGGAAAACATCTGATTCTTATAACAGAATTCGGGAGTCAGAAACGTATCGATAAACGTAATGTCGTTGTGAATGCGACGTACTTCAAAGATTTTCTCTCTTCCCAGGCCGAGATCTTTGTCCCAGCGTTCTTTTTCGAACATGTCGGTGCAGTCTTCATACTCAGGGCCGAATTGTCCTTTATTCCAACGTTCTTCAATATCTTTCAGCAGTTCAATGCCCAACTTATACGGATTCAATCGATTCGGGCTGGTCGCCATCGTACCACTGTGATGGTCCGCGTAGTTGATAAGTCCTTCGTCTGTCAGACCGTGCCGAGTCATGATGGTCGAATGCCAGAAACTGGCCCAACCTTCGTTCATGATCTTAGTCTGGCCTTGCGGTGCAAAGTAGTATGCTTCATCCCGAATGATTGTCAACACATCCCGCTGCCAGTCTTCCAGTGGCGCATACTGAATCAAAAAGTACAATACATCTCGCAGACGTTCTTTGGGGAATTTCAGCTGATCCGACATCTCCCGGGCTTTCTGGCGTTTCTGACTCGCTTCTTCTTCGAGCACTTCTTCCGGGTTGATGTAGCGATCCATATAGTTCTTGGCGGGGAAACGGCCGTCTGGAGCTTCGCCTTGCTCATCCATTTTTCGTTTTGATTCTTCCTTGGTCTCTACTTTTGCGTCACGTTTTATATGTGGCGCATAGGGATCAATCAGGCTCTCCAGCGAGAGGCAGGTATCGATAAATATTTCTACGTTTTCATAGCCGTGCGTATCAATATGGCGATTCATTCGCGTGGCATGATTGGCCATCTGATCGAGCATCTTGCGATTCGTATGCGAAAACCAGGCATTGTTCTTGAAAAAGTCACAGTGCCCATAAACGTGAGCGATCACCAGTTTCTGATCGGTGATGTCATTCGCACTCAACAAGTACGCATAACAGGGGTCCGTGTTAATCACCATTTCGTAGATTTTTTGCAGGCCATAAGAGTAGCCTTTCATCAGTTCGTCATACTGCGCACCAAATTTCCAATGCGGATAGCGAACCGGGAACCCACCATAGGCGGCAAACATGCTCAGTTCTTCGTAATCGAGCACTTCGAAGATTGTCTTGAAAAAATCGAGTCCATAATCGAGCGCATGTTGCTCCATCTCCTGCTGGATGTCGCTTAATTCCTTGGGTAAGGGGCGATGCGTTGTTACTACCATATGAGCCTCCGTCAGTAATCACTGCGGTTTGAACCACCGGCTGATTGCGTGCTGCTTTTGAAGGCAGCACATACTGTTAATTCTATTTTCCGGTTCCCAGAAACGTTTTTATTGAACCGTAAATGGCTTCCTTGTCGTCGATCTCGGACAGAATCAGATTTTCAAACTCTTCTTCGACCTTACGCAGTTCCTTGATAAAATCTCCCGAGCCATACGGACTTCTGACCTGTCCATAACAGAAGAGATTACAGATTGGAATAATGTTCTGTTTCAGATTCTCGATACACTCCGTGTTATCTTCTCCCCAGTTGTCTCCGTCGGAAAACTGGAAGCAGTAAATGTTCCACAACGAAGGAGGGAAGTCTCGTTTAATAATCTGGTCGGCTGCCCGGTAAGCGGATGAGATACGCGTTCCCCCACTCTCGCGAATGCGGTAAAACGTATCCTCATCCACTTCATGAGCTACGGCGTCATGCACAATGTAACGGCGTTCGATCCCGTTATATTGACGCTTGAGCCACGTATCGATCCAGAAGGATTCCGTGCGGACAATTTCTTTTTGGACATCGGTCATTGACCCGGACACATCCATCATATAAATCACAGCAGCATTCGTGTGCGGCTCGGAAACCGTTTTCCAGCTGCGAAACCGCTCATCATCTTTGGTCGGAACAATCAGCGGATCTTTGGGATTGTAATTATTCGTCGCAATCATCCGTTTGAGCGCCCGCTTATAGGTTCGCTTAAAATGTCTTAACGAATCCGGGCCAGTCGGACTGATGGATGTATAGCGGTCTTTTTTCGAAGTGAGTTGGTTGTCTCCCTTGGGTTCGATCCGCGGCAGTTCGAGAGCTTCGCCGAGCATATCGGCCAGTTCTTCGAGGGTTAACTCCACCTCCCGAATGTGCTGGCCTTTCTCATTGCCCGCTTGCCCTTGACCGTCGCCATCAGACTTTCCTCGCCCGATGGGCTGTCCGACTTCACCTTCACCCTGCCCGACGCCGCCACTCCCTTTTTCACCGTGTTGAAAATGGGGAATCTCGATATTGGGTACGGGAATGCTGACGGTCTCTCGTCCTTTACGACCAATCATTTCACCATGATTGATGTATTTTCTGAGCTGCTGTCGCACTTTCCCTTTGATAATTTTCTCGAACCGTTGCTGGTCACGATCAATTCTGCGTACCATGTGATTGAGCCCCTTTCAAAACAGGGAATCAGAGTTAGTCGGCTCTAAATCTAATCTTACTTCTCCCGGCTGACTTTCTTGTGAGTTAATAAACATAGACAATCAGATCAGGCGGCGTCACTGTTCTTTTTTGTATCGCCGCGAGCAAAAATGCTGGCCACATACTGTAGAACGTCAGTCGCTGATTCCTCGTCATAACCGTAATTTCGAATTAACCGGGCTTTGACGATATCGATTTTTTCCTGCGTGTCCGCATCGACCACATTCGATACCAGGCTGGTTAATTTGATCGTATCTTTTTGGTCCTCGAACAGTTTCATTTCAAGGGCCTTCTGCAAACGTTCATTGGTTTTGTAATCGAAGGTTTTCCCGTCCATCGACAGGGCACCAATGTAATTCATGATCTCACGGCGGAAGTCGTCTTTCCGGGTTTCCGGAATATCGATGCGTTCTTCGATTGATCGCATCAACCGTTCATCCGGCTCTTCGTATTCACCCGTAAATTTATTTTTCACACGTTCTTTCTGCGTGTAAGCTTTGACGCTATCGAGATAGTTACCGCAGAGTCGCGTGAGTGCTTCTTCGTCAGCGGCGATCGCACGCTGTACTTCATTCTTCACGATGTCGGTATACTCTTCCTTCACGACGGTAATCAACTGGCGGTAATGATCACGCATGTCTTCATTGGCAATCAATGAATGGTGCTTCAGACCTTCTTCCAGTTCATTCAACAGCATGAATGGATTCAAATTCGAACTATGCGAATTCACAACCAGTGCATTCGATATTTTATCCTGCACATAGCGGGGAGAAATCCCGAACAGACCTTCCGACTTGGCTTCCTTGCGAAGTTGTTCCACATTCTCCGTCGTGAAGCCGGTTAACGATTTCCCGTTATACAGATTCATTTTCTGAACCAGCGTCAAGCCGTGATGCTTGGGTGTTTCCAGGCGAGTCAGTACGGCCCACATTGCTGCAATTTCCAGCGTATGCGGGGCAATATGTTTGCCACGGACGCGTTTGCTATTGTAGTCCTTCTCATAGATTTTAATTTCTTCACTCAGCTTCGTGACATACGGCACATCTATTTTCACCGTTCGGTCGCGGAGTGCTTCCATAAACTCATTCGACTGCAGACGACGATATTCCGGTTCATTCGTATGGCCGATAATCACCGTATCAATATCGGTCTGAGCAAACTTCTTCGGCTTAATCTTGTGTTCCTGCGAGGCACCAAGGAGATCATACAGAAAGGCCACATCGAGTTTGAGTACTTCGATAAATTCAATCAGACCTCGGTTGGAGACATTGAACTCACCATCAAAATTGAATGCACGCGGATCGCTCTCGCTGCCAAACTCCGCGATTTTACGATAATTGATATCCCCCGTTAATTCGGTGGAGTCCTGGTTTTTCTCATCCTTAGGCTGGAACGTTCCAATGCCGATCCGATCCTGTTCGGAAAACGTGATCCGCTTGACGACGATCTGATCCATGACTTTGGTCCAGTCACCGTTGGCTTGTTCCAGTTTTTCGTTGAATAGGAATCGGCTTAACGGGCAGACTTCGCCGGCGATTTCCACGATGTAATCTGTTTCTTTGTTGGGATCGCGTCCCTGATTCAGATAATCGCAGATTTCCGGTCGATGTTTTACCGGAATCAACTGCAGGGGCTCACTATTCATGGGGTCCCATTGAATTGATCCGTCTTCTTCTTTCCAGCCGAAGCTATACAAGGCGCCTTCTTCGATGCGGGAATAGCGTTCCAATCCCTGCTTTAACAAACGGGCGATGGTACTTTTGGAACTCCCTACCGGGCCGTGCAGCAACAGAACGCGGCGTTCGCTACCATATTTGAGAGCAGCCGACTTGAAGACGTTCACGAGATCCATTAACGGTTTCGAAAGGCCGAAGATTCCATCGCGTCCGTCATTCACCGGATCATCAAAGAAGCGATAACGAATCAGGCTTTTTTTGCCTTCCACGGGATAAGTTCCATAGCTCATGACCATGTCATATACGCGTTGGAACGCCGTTCGCGTTACCTTGGGGTCTTCTCGAACAAGATCGAGGTACTCATCAAAAGTCCCCTGCCAATGTTCCTGAAGAAACGAGTCAGCGTTAAGCTGACCAGAGATTTGATTTAAGATTGATCGACCATTTTCCATGGGATTTCTCCTCCTGGCGTGGCGACCTGCATTCAAGCAGGTCGAATTATCGGCCAGTTAGTTCGAGGTGATTTGATTGAAGAGTTTTTCTAAAGTTCAACTGCCTTTCACAAAGACCGAAATTTTGTAAGTACGAGACACAGTCCGCGCAGGGAAAGTTCCCTCATACAAAAACAAATCTGTGACGAGGTTGTTTTAAGACCATCCATGGCCAACACCTAATTGTGAATCAGGGATTATCGTGTGGACGTGACTCGACTGCTCTCAGAGCATGCCACACAGGGATGTAAGTGACTGTTACAACGTTTCGAGCAGTTCTATTATTTCCGACGCCTCTGCTTGAGACAATAGCAATCTTTGATTCGTCAAAATTGTTCTTTATTGCGTATCAAACAAAAGACTCAGTAAGTTACTAAATAACAGGCAGTTAGAGAAACATCACATAAAACACTCTGATCAGCACAATAAAAAGAGAGGACTCCTGAATGTATTGTTTCTTTTCAGATTAGACAGACTGGAACTGTGACGATTTTATCAAGCGAGATTCTACCTTACCTGCAAACATGACTACGCTTAGAACCGCAAATGCGTTTTTAGATTTTGTGCGTATGATCTTCAGTAGCAGGAGGCATTCAGAGTAATTTTACATTCAATCGAGAAATGAAAAATACTCTCATGCGTTTGAGCGATGCTTACACAGCATTCTACGGCGTCACCAGAGAGTGCACGAGTTGAATAATGCGATCTTCCATGCCAGGTTTAAAGGGGCCGTGAAAACCGAAGTACTTCATCGCACCGCCCCCTTCATAGCCGCCTTCTTTTAGAACACGTTCTGAAGGTACATAGGCGAAGACTTCATTACAGTAACCGGCTACCCAGATCCGGCGGTCAGATAATTCTTCGTGCAGCCGAATGGAATAATCGATCACAGTTTCACCGCCCAAACCAATTAACGTCAGGTCATCACCAAACTCGATCACCTGCACGGAGAAAGGATAAGAGGATGCAATTGCGCCCTGCTGTTCCAGTTGATTCAACAGATACTTCGTCAGACGCTGTGAATAGACGTCTCCCTTTCCCTGCTGTTTTATCAGTTCCGTTTTCGAAGGAGGATCGACAAACGGTAGATCGGTTCGCTTCATTTTGACGGTCAGCGGCCCCTGAATCGGTTCCAGTGGTTGCTCAACGGCCCGCTCCACTGCTTTCGCCAGGGAATTTCCATGCTGCTCTGCCAGTGCGAGTGTGCCACGCGGCTCAGGATTCGCATCACCGCCGCAGCCGAGCATGAACAGCGCCATCGTTCCCGGGTATTTTTTCTCAAGCGCCACCTGAGCAAAGCCGGCGTAGTCGCCACAATATTCGAACAACGCGATCGTTGTATTATGGCAGGCATAGCCGAACAGGACCGCCCGCATGTTGCCGGCTGCATCGTTAATTCGCAGCACGGGAACCGTATGATCAACGGGGCCATCCGGGTTGATCCGGCCACGTCGATTGATGGCAAACGTGGCCCGCTCTTCGCCATAGCTTAGCGATGCCTCCGATAATGTCTGACTGGCCTGGACGATTACCTTGACTAGATTGTCCTCGAGTTGCTTTGCATACTCGTCGACGTCTTTCTGATGCGCGAGGCTCAAATCATAGGCCAACGCCGCACAACCTCGCACGACCGGGCTGCTATGCGTGTGCGAGCAATTTAGCAAAATCTGCTCGCGGGTGATCCCTGTTTTCTGAGCGACTCGTTTTCCGACCGCATCGGAAAGTTCCCGCGTCAACCCAATCAGGTCGGTTGTGACAATCGCGGCCCGGTTTCCCTGCTGGTCTTCGAATACCAGCGTTTTGGCCCATAAGGGATGCGTTGTTCCCTCAGCCGGCTTTTTGCGAGAAGCGTAACCGCCGAGCCAGATTTTTTTGGTCGGCGTGATATCGACGCGTGCCATGCCGACTTTCCAGTCACCTGCTTCTAACTCTGCCTGATCAGAAAAAATGAGTCCCAACAGACAAAACAAAAGTGTTCTTAACATGGCGATCTTCGCTTCCATTTTTCAATAAACTGTTCAATACTGAATTCAATCTGCCCCGATTCAGGAACAACAGGGATGAAACCAGCAGAATTGATCCTATAATATTGCTGCTGAAAAACGAAGTCTCATACAGAGTCTATTGGTTTTGAACTGGCTCGGATTTACCAAATTTTTCAATATCGAGATTGAGTGCTTCTGGAACAGCGATCAGCAGCACACCGTGCTCAAGATCTTCCATTCTAATCTGATTCGGTTCAATTTCCGTTGTTTCCACGATTACAATATTCCTATTTTTGGCATTGAAGTAATAGTATCTGGTACCACCACTATTGAGAGTTACAAAATGTAAAACCCCTTCGTTTGTTATCTCGGCACTTTGCACGTACATACACATCGTTACTTTAGGATGCATCACATTCGAAGTGGGAACGGTCTGCTCAGAAGTGCGTTGGGGAGATCCTTGCTCTTCTACTCCTGCACTTAAAAAGAGAATTGAAGTGAGACCTGCCAACAAAATAGCAAAGAGAAAAACAGTGTTTAGAGACTTCACGATACTAGTCCTATTAAACAACAGCGTCATTTGTTTATTCGCCCAACACCACATATGTAACTCAGTATAGTAGCCAAGGCCGCCCACTTAATCAACTGGTGAGATGAGAACAGAGCCTGATTGATGGTATTAGATGCGAATACAATTTGTTGTTGTTCATCTTCTGCAATAATCTGACTTGTCCCTCCGTAGCACATTCCAGACAATGCACCCAAATCGTGCCTGAAGAAACCTGAAGCTGCTTCTAAAACAATGGGAAAAACATGGACGAGTTCATCGCTCAACTGCCTAAAGCAGAATTGCATTTACACATTGAAGGAACCCTGGAACCGGAGCTGGCATTTGAGCTCGCTGAGAAGAACCAGGTCACGCTCCCATTCAAGTCCGTGGACGATATGCGGGCCGCGTATAACTTTTCTGACCTGCAGTCGTTTCTCGATTTATATTACGCCTCGATTAGTGTCGTACAAACGGAAGAGGACTTTCACGACCTGACGCTGGCTTACTTGAAAAAAGCAGCTGCCCAGAACGTGCGGCATACCGAAATCTTCTTCGATCCCCAATCGCATACCGCACGCGATATTCCCTTTGGAACCGTGATCAATGGCATTACAGCGGCGCTTCAGGAAGCGCAGACAGAACTCGGCGTATCCTCGAAACTGATTCTCAGCTTCTTGAGACACCTCTCAGAAGAATCGGCGCTGGAGACCTTTCAGCAAGCCTTGCCATTTCGCGAGCAATTCATCGGCGTCGGCCTGGATTCTTCCGAACAGGGGCATCCCCCGTCCAAATTTGTGAACGTATTCGACGAAGCACGCCGTGAAGGTTTCCGGGTAGTGTGTCATGCAGGTGAAGAAGGACCGCCGGAATACATCACCGAAGCGTTGGATCTGTTGCACGCTGAACGCATCGATCATGGTGTGCGATGCATGGAAGATGCAGCTCTTGTCGCACGGCTCGCAGAAGAACAGATTCCGCTCACCGTTTGCCCGCTCTCCAACGTACGTTTGCGTGTTTTCAAAACCATGTCCGAACACACGTTAAAACGGATGCTAGATGCCGGCCTGTTGGTAACCGTGAATTCCGACGATCCCCCCTACTTTGGCGGTTACGTCAACGAAAACTACGAGGCCATCCAAAAGGCCTTTGATCTCTCGCGCGATGATCTAGTGAAACTCGCCCGGAATTCGTTCACCGCGTCGTTTCTTTCTGACGAGGAAAAACAGAAACTGATCGGCGAACTGCCGGAGTCATAATTACGGATTGTTGAGCGTATTGAGCACCTGATTCAGGTATTGCTTGATTTTCGGATCTACTTTTTCGTAGCCCTTATCAGACCGAGGCTGTCCCATCGCGTGCCGCATGGCATTATGCATCAGGTAACGACCGCTGTCGGTTTTCATGTGGATCGCATCGCGGTAGAGATCGGAAACCTGTTCGAAAGGGGCTTTGTTCTGCTTGATGTCGGCGTCAACCTGCGCCAGCAGATTGATGGCGTACGTCTGCTTGAACTGCCGATCGGGGAAGCGTTTTTTGAGAGCCGCGATTAACGTGTTAATATACGCGGGACTGTGCTGCAGTTTGCCTGAGACATCTTTATTGGCATATTCATCGGCCCGCGTGGCACTGCGCGCCCAGCCGGTGTGAATGATAAACGTCGCTTTGGGCTGCTGCTTGACCCATTTGGAAATCGTATCGACGTCTTCCGTCAGTGTAGAACCATAATGAGGCTGCACGGAAATCAGATCGTACTGTTTCTCTTTGAGTGCCTGCGGCCAGAGCGTCGAATTCTTCACGCAAGGCATTTCCGGATGCTCATAAATATAAGGCAGGCTCTTGCCACAATCAACGTGCCACTGCACATCACCGTCGAGCAGCGAAGGAACAGTATCCCAAGTCAGAGAGTTGCCAATCAGGTAATAGCTATTCGCTTTGTCTTCCGCCTGGAGCGAAGTACCCGCAAACAGGGTTCCAAGTGTGACGAGACAGCAGACGATGAAAACGTTGAGCGGCTTAAGCATAACGGGATTCCTTATGGAAATGACGTAAACTGAGCTGAATGGCCGTCCCTGTGAAAACATACCCCCGGCAGGGTTCGAACCTGCGACCTATACTTTAGGAAAGTATTGCTCTATCCAACTGAGCTACGGGGGCCTATGAATGGTCCTACTATAGTAGGGGTTCTATCGTTTCGTCAAATGTCTGCTTCTTGTGTTTTGGGAGTGACACAAAAAAGACCTGCCAGGCTCGCTTTGTAAGCTTATTTCATGGCTTCAGCTTTGACGTAGAGCTCTTTGGGGGCGGTCTCATAATATTTGAACATCGCAGGGCAAATCCAGCCTTCCATGTCTGAATCTTCAAAGCGGTAATAGTTGCCCCCCTGATCGCCTCGCAGCCAGATCAGCTTTTTCTGATACTTTGGAAACGGCTTGGCAGAGAACAACAGCCGAAACCCTTCGGCGGCGTGAGGGATGTCGGCTACGATCATATCGATCATCTCGGGAACGCCGGCGACAAACGGTTCCTGCACCAGGCCGGCAGAGCTGTCGTCAAACACCCAGGTTCCCTGATGCTGATACGGGGCGATGACCATGATCGCATTGTCACGCGGCAAGCGATTACCAATAGGCAGCAGCTTGAACTGCCAGGCAACACCAACCGCGATGAATAACAGCCCCACGACAAGCAGGATCGTCCGTCGCCAGTGAAAGCCAGACGGCTGTGTCTCATCTGGTATTGCTTGTTCTGTGCTTATCATTAATTGCTCACGCATGGTTCAGAAACTGATCTCTTGATCTAAAACAGTTTAACAGAAAATCGTTTCATTCGCGAAAATAATCGGAGTGATCAAATTCTATTGGCGGGATGACTTGACTGTTCCTGGACGGTTCTGATTCTATAAACGACGCACCAACGGATAGGCTGCGTTCTCCCTCTCTCATGCCTTTCCCTACTTGTACACCTGACGTTCTGCCTAGATAATTTAGTGTGCCCCCCAACCGTGATCGACTGTAACAGTCTCACTATTCATTGATTGTTCACAATTTATTAACAATCCGCAGGTAGGATACCCGCAATATCAGGAAAGGGCTCCGTTCCCTGTTCCTTAATAAGGTCAGTCAAGACCACCACCGGCATTCCCCGCCTTGAAAACTTAAAAACGCAGCTATTACATTCTCATTCTTTTTCACATTAAGGAGATCGGAAAATGATGACGTCACGTCCATTTTCTCCCCCGGCTACCAGTGCGCTGAAACATTCATCCAATAATCGCCGCGGATTTACGCTGATTGAATTACTGGTCGTAATCGCGATTATCGCGATTCTAATTGCCCTGCTGTTGCCGGCCGTTCAACAGGCACGCGAAGCGGCCCGACGTACGCAGTGTAGAAACAACCTGAAACAGATTGGCCTGGCATTTCATAATTTTCACGATGTATTTGATCGTCTTCCCACAGGAGCCCGCGATGGTGCCGGCGCGTCGTACGCCTGCTGTAATGCAACAGAACGTGTTGGTTGGAGTTGGAGCTATCAGATTCTGCCTTACATGGAACAGTCGAATGTCTACAACCTTGGTACGGACGCTGATCCGGCGGGCACATATCCACTTGTCGCCCGTAGTGGTATTAAAGCGTATTACTGCCCAAGTCGTCGTAAACCGACCTCGTATGGCAGTGGATATTATCGTTGTGACTACGCGGGAAATGCCGGCCAACGATCTGGCGGTATGACATCGAATGACACTAGTAAGGGGATGCGAGGAGTTGTCGTCCAAACGACACTGCGTGAAATTCGCATCAACGATATCAAAGACGGTTCTTCAAACACAATCATGGTGGCAGAAAAAGCATTGCACCCTGATCGTCACGGTTCTGATGGTGGTGATAATGAGCCTTGGAACAACGCCGGCTGGGATGAATGCGTAATCCGCCATGGTGCTGGTATCAATAGCGCGGGTGAGGAATACGGTTTAACTCCGCTGTATGACACTGACGCACCAACCAATACCATTGCAGTGGTTGACAAAGGGGGCGTCAGCTGGACGAACTGGCATCCCTTCTTCGGCTCAGCACATCAAGGCGGAATGAATGCCTGTCTGGCCGATGGTTCGGTACGTCTCATCAGCTATAACATCGATGGCGAAATCATGCGTCGGATCAGCCTGACGAATGACCGCCAATCCGTTGGTGAGTATTAAACGCCGCTGACTTAACACAGGCGTAATCGAATCGTGAACTCGCAGGGCATCTGACGTTTTCCCCCCGGAAACGAAGGAAGCCCTGCGATGAACGGTCTCCGTCTCCCCAAATTCTTTTCATCTACTCATAACGACTTAAAAACGACCAAGAGGAAATCCCATGAAACTGTTATTTTATAGCCTGCTGTTGTTGGCTCTGTCTCTGCTTCCCGGCTGTGGTTCCGATGACGAAACATTAAATTCCGGTGAAATCACATCCGATGTCAAAAGCGAAATGGAAAAGGAAAAAGAGGAAGTCTTTGCAGCTGAATCGGCCCATCGCGAAATGCAATCAAATCAAGCGAAGGGGAAGAAGTAAGACGATGGTTGAATAAATTCGTACGGATTTTAAAAGTGCATCAGCCGCAGAGATCAGATTCATTCCTGATCCGACTGGAGAACCAGGAACGTGAGATAAGTGGTAATCGCTTCGGCAATCAGGGCACCTGAGATCAATAATGCCCCAGCAATGGCAAACAGGCCCCCCAAACCGGTGCAGCCAAAAAGGGTTAATCCCACTCCCCCCAGAATGATGATTTGATTGAACCGGCTATTCTGTTTGATGATTTTTCGCATTTGATTTTCTTTCGGAATAGAATGGTCAGGAACGGATTGCCTTTGCATAACGATCCATGATCCGTTGATAGCCTAACGCCTGCAAGCGGGGTAAAGCCTGTTGATACATTTCTTCGGCCTGTGCCCTGTCTCCGAGTTCTGCTAATGCAATCGCGAAATACGCCTGATTCACATCGAAATCAAGCTGCATTCCCGGCTGCATCATGTGTAACGCTGCCGGTTGACTGGCGAGGAGTTCCTGAATCCCCTGCTGACAGACCAGAAAATATTCTTTCGCGCCTTGATAGTTTCCCAGTTTCAATTCCAGATTTCCCTTGAATCTCTGTAAACTGAGTTTGCATTGCTGGTCCAAATGTTGTTTTTCCGTCTGTTCCAATAACTGTTTTGCCCGATCATATTCGGTAGTAAATTGTATTAGTATATGCGCATGGCCCAGTTTGACTATGGGAAGTTCCGGGGCATCTTCTGCAGCCAAACGCACGCAATTCTGGATTTGCTCCTCATCATTTGCATAAAAATAAAGATCAGCCAGCCGGCTCCAATAGATCCAGCGGGGAACTCGCGATGAGTCAGCATACGGCTGCATTAACTCCAACCCTTCATCAAGCCGCCCCAACGCAGACAAGGCAACTGCCGCACGCGCATCAAGATCATATTCAGGAAACATTCCTTCCAGCCGCGGTATTTGATCGAGCACTTCCTGCCAACGGCCCCAGAAAGCAGCATCGAGTAGTTGTTTATATCTGCGGTAAACTGAGAATCTGGCTGCCAGATACGCGACCAGAGCCGGCAGTAGCAGTAATATTGCGATCACGGTTATTCCCCGCGTATTCCCCAGGACGCCACGGTTCCACTGAAAGAGCAGGAGAAAACCGATCACGACGGCCAATATCCAGCGAAGCTTCCAATAGAGTCTTTTGAGTAAAGCCAGTGATAATTTCCTGATCGTCTGATAGTGATTCTGCATCAGATCGAGAGGGAGCATGCGATCAATCATACTTCCCGTGTCTGGCGACAAACCGTCAATAACGGCACTCGCGTCATTACTATGCAGAACAATGTCGACATAGCCATTCACTTCGAAAAACTCATAGGCCTGTTGTGAATCTTCTGCATACACTGAATGCAATTCACGCTTGCCATATTCATCGGTCGCCGAGGCGAAATAATGCGGCAACCCATCAATCACGCCATATTCGATCAGTTCCATATCTCATTTTTCTAACTGCAAAAAGAGACTTATCGGGCAAGTACCGCTGCATAGCGATCCATGATGCAGGTACTATCTAATGCTTTGAGCCGGGGGAGCGCCAACCGGAAGAGTTCTTCGGCCTGCTGTAGTTCACCTTGCTCCGCCAGTGCGATGGCGAGATAAGCACGATTAAGATCAACGAAGAGTTGCAGGAGCGGTTGACTGGGAGCGATCGGCAGTAACCCTGATTGGCAGGTTTTAAAAGAGGCTTCTGCGGCTTTGAAATTCCCCCGATTCAGCTCCAGCAGACCCTTGAAATAGAAGAATAACAATTCCACGAGTTCTCCGAGATGCTGCTGTTCCGCATCATCAAGCAATTGCTCCGCCAAACTGTTATCGCGATTATATTTCATTAACCCATAGGCATAGTCAATCTGTACTGTCGGATTTTCCGGTGCATCCTCATAAGAGAGACGCAGGCATTCAATAACCTGGTCTTCATCTTTGATGATCTCATACAATTCTGACAAGCGACCTAAATACATCCAACGCGGAACATCGGGTGAATCGGCAAAAGGTTCCATCATGGCAAGCCCTTCGTCGAAGCGTCCCAGAGCGGTCAGTGCAACTGCCTCCCGACCAGATAATTCAAAATCGGCAATTTTGCCTCTGAGTGGAGGCACACGGTCGATTACTTCTTGCCATCTCCCCCAGGAGAAAGCCTGCATCAATAGCGTGTATTTGCGCGAAGAGGAAAAATAAGCAACCCATAACGCAAGGATTAAGGGAATCAGGAACAGGCCAAACATCGCGAGTTCGAGCGTGCTGAAAGCAGTCTGGTTATTCCATTTAATTACCAAGACTATGATTGCTAAGAAAGCCCCCCAGCGAAATTTCCAATACAGGTCCTTCAACATGTAGAGAAAAAACCCGAAGCTGGTCTGATATTGAAAACGGACCATATCAGCGGCAGAGACATGCTCTTCCACATTCGGGTCGGGTGGAAACATTGCCGACGCCGTAGCCCCGGCATCTTCGGTATGCAAGACAATCTGAGTGAATCCACGCGATTCCAAATCATGATAGGCGTCTTGCGAATTTTCCGCTTCGACGCGATGCGTTTCGCGTTTGCCTTTTTCATCGGTCGCTGTCAGTAGAAAGAGCGGCATTTATTTTGTCTTTCTCCAAGCAAGTGGAAAACCTGAATTGAATACGTTTTTTCTCTGAGCGATTTTAGCTATCTCACCTCTTGCGAGTGTTCTTTTCGATATCGATAAAAAGAAGAATAATCTCTGAAATTGATAATTGAACTAATACCGAAAATACTCCGCCGAGAAATATTTGCACACCACTCCATAATACATCGGAATGGGTATTCGAGTCATGACTTAAGCCAGAATCTATAATCATCACCACAATAGCAACGACGACACCAATTCCGGTAAACCATGCAATCCCACGAAAACACATTGAAAGCAGTTTTAATGCGAGATACCGATCCTCACCGGTCTGATTCTCCTTCTTTGGTGACACTTGATCCAAAAACTCAATATCATCAAGATCATCACTTCGAGGGATCGTATGCTTTGGTGCATTCTGCGATCCTCGATTCACATCCAGAGGAGGCGGCTCTGGATTGGTTTTTCGAGGTAGAGGAACCTGAATTTCCGCCTGGCATTGTGGGCACTTGCTGACTTTACCTGCACTCGCCGGTTTCGCGTGGATCAATTGGCTACATTGCGGACACTTAAATTCAATCACAAGATTTTCCCTTCGACGAAACTCTTAGAAAGTGCCTGCTTTCACGATTTCAAGGTACTGTTTGAATAATCAGAAATCAACTTACCCTCTACTGTTTGGAAATTATCCGCACAAATAAAAAAACGCATCGCTGATAGTGATCAACGATGCGTTTCATAAATTCCATTCGTAGCGAACGATTTTACTCCGGCACAACGGGTGAGACGAAGTCAGACGGTTTGAAGGTCAGGACGGAGCATTTGACTTTTTCCAGCATGCGTTCGGCCGTGTTGCCGATAAAGAAGCCGCTGATGCCGGTCCGGGCCAGTGTGCCCATCGCCAGCAGATTGACTTTGTGTTCTTCGATGAACGCGGGAATCGCGACTTCGGGCGAGCCTTCCAGTACGTGTACCTGCACGCCGTAGGAGAGTGTGCGATAGTCGGTCTGTGCCAGCTGTTCGTTGAGCTCGTTCTTGACTTCTTCCATGATATCCTCGGCACATTTTTTTAGCGTCTCGTCTCCCACTCCCAATCCTTTGAGGCGCTGATCAAGTTGGGTGTCGATGGCGTGTACCAGATGAATTTTCATGTCGGCGACCTGGGCAGCAGAAACGATGAAATTCAGAATATCGCTGCTGACTTCACTCATATCACTGGCAACGACAATTTCGGGAACGTCCGGTTCTTCATCTATTTTGACTGCGTAGACGGGGCACGGACATTGGCGGAACAGGTTCATCACCGTGCCGCCGAACAGTCGCCCGGTAAAGCCGTGAGGGCGCGTTCCCACCAACACCATATCGTGGTTATTCTTAACCACTTCAATGATAATCTCGCGCCAGCTCGGTCCGATCGCAACTTTGGACGTGCTTTCTACGCCCCGCTCTTTTGCCAGTTTGATCAGGCCACTCATCACTTTGTGCGCTTCGTCTTCTACGTTATTGGTCATATCAGCTCGATCCGCTTCGAGCAGATGTTTGGTATGTGCCCAGAGATCAATGGCGGCGAAAAATTCCAATTTGGCATTAAACAGGCCAGCCAGCCAGATCGCACGTTCGACTGCTTCCGCTGTTTGTTCGTTTAACTCGGCGGCTACCAGCCGATCAGCGTGGGTCAAATCAACGCCAACTAAAATGGAATCGAGGCTTTGCATGGGTCTACTCTCTTCTAAGTGATTTCAGCGGGATTCAAGCTTCAGGCTTCTATTATGACAAATGTGAGATTCTGTTCCTAGCCTGTGTCCAGGTTTATTATCGCGTCTTCAGGGCCTTTGGGATCGAGTATAATAACATGGATGGCACTCTGAATAAATGGGAGTCGCTTTAATAGAATTTGGAATGGAAAAACGAGTTATACAGACTCTAATTATTGATTTGCAATCTATTGCTTTGGCTTTTGCATCAACAAGATAAATTCGTGGACCTTATTGACTCGAAATACGGAAGGAAATCCGAGGGGTCTCAAATTGTTATATTCGGACTGCCGATTCCAGATAATCAGATCATCATAAATATAGCCTATCTGCTGGAGTCTGGCTGCTAAATCGCTGTGAAATGGAAAAAATTGGCTCTTCTTTCTCAAATCCATGACGATTACACAGCAGTACCCCCCCGGGCGCAGCGTCTCTAAGACCTGCTGGAAGACCTGAGTCAGCTCGGTCAGAAACTCCTGGTAATCTTCGACGACGCCGAGATCCTCCTCGTGATTTCCATAATGCCGGACCGCTTTATGGTCGGCTGAACGTCGCTGATTAAGTACGTTCCAATAGGGGGGAGAGGTAATACATAAATCAATACTTCCCGGCGCAACATGTTCCGACAGGCTCAATGCAGAACCGTGTAACACGCGCGATTTGATTTCGGTCTGTGCCTGATCAGAGACCGACACACCCTGCTCTGCCAGTTGGCTGGCGACTTCAACAATCCGTTGGTTAGCGAGTGCCGCGTATTCTTCTGAGAGTTCAACGCCGATACCGGTCTTCCCCATTTTTTCCGCGGTCACAATCGTACTGCCGGAACCCGAAAAGGGATCGAGAATCGTCTCTCCCTTGAGAGGTAAAAATGTTTCGATCAACCGCTCAACGAGCATTTCAGGAAAGATCGCCGGATGCTTGAGCCGGACTTCTTCGGTTGACTTGCGGAGATCGCTCCAGACGCTGATGGAATTCTGAATCCAGCGTTTGCCATCGAGCACGTTATAGGGCTCGGGCATTTTTCGGGTTCGTTTTTTCTTTGCTGGTGATTCTTCAGAAGTCGACACGCGTCTGGAAGCCTCCTGCTGGAAAACTAAGATTTGCTCTACTGAAATGATTTCTCTTTTTGACTGTATTCTAAAGTGAAAACCATCTTGCCCACTTCAGGGTGACTATTCTAATTAAGAATTTGAGTTTGGATACCCTTTTTTCTGGTTATCACGACGATTTACTTGAGACCTTGTATATAAGCATATAAATCGGCCAGGTCCTGTGGTGATAAATCTTTTAATAGTCCCTGCGGCATCAGTGAGGTGCTTTTTTTGTTTTCGAAGTCGATTTCTTCCGCTTCGATGCGTGTTGTCTGATTGTTGGAATTGCGAAGTGTCAGGCCATCTACCGAACGGTAGACAACGAGCCCCGTATAAACTTTACCATCCACTGTGCCCACGACGGTGGTCTGATAACGGGGCGAGACATCGCGATTGGGGGCCACGATCGCCGTAAACAGGTCATTGCGGGAAAACCGCTTGGCCACTCCGGCTAAAGCCGGGCCTAATGCGCTGCGGTTCCCATGACATTGCACACAGGCCCGTTTACGGAACAGTGCTTCTCCGCGTTCGCTGCTGCCTTCGTCCCAGTTCACCGTTTCCAGGAGCGCGAAGAATTTTTCGGTCTCTGGTCCGCTCTGTTTTAAGAGTGCGGCATAAACCTCAGGATATTGTTTCGCGATCCAGTCTTGCCAGATTTGAATCAAGGCGCGTCGCTTTTGGGAATCACCAACATCTGTAGCAAGCCCCAGTTGCTGACCAGTCCAGTTCTGTAATAAGCTGACGATGCGCGCCTGAAGTTTCTGTTCCCGTTTATCGCTGCCCAGACGTCGTAACGCTGCAAATAGTCGTACCGTTTCTTCGGGCTTGGTCGCGGGTGCCAGTTTTTCCAGTGCCGCGATACAGGATTCCAGGACTTCAATCTGCGACGATTCCAGACCAGCAATAAATTTGGCCCGATCCTGTTCTTCGGGAGACGCCGCCAAGACAGCTAGCACCGCGGCCTGCAATGCATACTCTTCGTACAGATCACGTAGCATCTCGCGATGTGCGGGCTCTTTTGATTCGCCAAAGACAAACACGACATCGCTGTTCCAGAGGAAGTCCGGATCGGCTTTGATTTTTTTGTCAAAGGCTTTGATGGCGGTTCCCAGAAACTGCGGGGGTAATTGACTGAGAAACAGAACATGTCCCGGCAGGCCGAAACCCGGCTGTTCTACAATCTGCCGAGGAAGGTCGGCGTCGATTTTGACGAGTTGCGTATACAATTCCCTAAAACGGTCATCCCAGTTCGTATCCTGGGGAAGTTTCAGACGGAGCATTTTTTCATCAATCTGGACCAGCGCATTCGCAATTTTTTTCGACTGGGCGGTACTACGATCACTGGGAATGCGGGCAGCGACAATCAGATAATGGATGTCGGTCACCGGATCGGAATCTTCGGTAATGCGGGTCAGAATTTGATCCAACAGTTTCGGATTGTAGGGCGCGAGCATGGACAGCACGCGGGCCAGTTCATAATCCAACACTTCGTGACTGCTGGGGAAGGCCTCCATCAGTCGAATACGAATCGGGTCGAGCTGGCGTTCATATTCTGACAGATCAACGCCGTTCGCGTAGCCATCGAAGACTGCAGCCATTTTGGTCGGCGGTCCCAGATCGCCGAGCCCTAACTGAATCAATCGCAGCGCGTCCAATCGCAAGTCGGTTTGATAGTCGCCTTCAAACACAGTCACGCCCGTCCGCACCGCGAGAGGCACTACGCCCCCCTGCTTGATGATGCTGGCATAGGCAAGCGTGATCAAGGCAGCACCTTCGGAACTGGTGACACCGGAAGAAAGTGTTTTAAAGTTTTCGTCGCTTAATCGTGCCGCAACACGGGCCGCGGATTGTCTGACGTAACGCTCTTGCGCACCCAATGTTTTTTGCAAGCCGGACAGGCATTGGCTCTGATCAATCTGATCGCCCAACTGTAATAATGACTGCAAAGCAAATCGGGCCACTAGCGGCGATTCATCTTTGAGCAGCGCATTCAACCATTCTGCTTTCTGCTCGGCTAGACTTTGAGAACCCAATGACCATGCCAGTCGGGCCCGGACGGCCTTTGAATTGTCCAGGATCAGTTGTTCGGCGATCCGATCCGGGAAACCTCCCAGCAGTTCCGTTACAATTTCGATCGCCCGGATGCGCTGTGCATCAGGACGGTTCGCATCGAGGGCGGCCCGGTAAAACGCATCGACGGGTACTGTTTTCACTAAAGGGAGCCATATTTCGCGAGACCAGCTGCTGAGTGGCTGCGGCGCGGAGAGGCAGGTGTCGAGCGTTTGTGCCACTTCGATTTCTGACTCTTCGTTTGCGGCGGGTGCATCTGAAATCAAAGTCGGCTTTTGTGCTTCCACGGGGCCTGTGTACTCAATGCGAAATACACTGCCGCGTGTGCCGCGACCACCGACACTCACATATAGACAACCATCCGGTCCCACTGCGAGATCCGTGGGGGCAAAACCGAACTGGCCGACTCCGGTAATGAATTCGATCGGTTCACTGGCATAAGTACCTTCAAAATTTTCGAGAGGAATCGCATGGACGCGGCCGAAGGTCCAGTCGGCGACGAACAAAGCGCCCTGATAGGGGGCCGGGAAAGTGCGATGCTGATACGCGGTGACGCCGGTGGGGGAACCGCGATGAAAAGCGGCGATGGCCGGCGGCATATCCAAAAATGTATCGGGACGTTTCCAACTGCGACTGCGCCAGCCGGCATTCGAACCGGGCAACACATGAAACACGCGCGTCGGTCGATACCAGGGGAGTGAAATATCACGTTCGCCATCACTGTCATAAGTGAAGATATCACCATTGGGTGAGAAAGAGAAATCGTAGGCGTTGCGAAGCCCGTCGGCGATGACTTCGCCTTCCGTCAAATCGGGACTGAGCCGCATCAGTGTTCCAGCATACGGTTTTTTGACGGGCGAGGTCTTGCGGGTGATATATTTCTCATTAATGCCGGCGGTGTTTCCAAGGAGCAGATACCACCAGCCATCGGGGCCACGTTGAATCGAATGCGTATTGTGCTCGCCGCCCGTTTTAGTGCGTAAAAAGATATCCGGTTTGCCGTCAGCACGATCATCGGCGTTTTGATCGCGATAGCGAATCAGGCCGGCGTCTCCCGTGCAAAGTAAATCACGGCCGAGAAAATACATACCTTGTGCACCGGTCGCAGGTCCATCGGCATATTGTTTGAACGATTCGGCGACACCATCTCCGTCGGCATCAATCAGGATGCGGACATAACCGGGGCCGGAAACTACAACCCGCCCCTGGGAATCGATGGTCATGGAATAGATATCGTGTGCCAGATCATCATCGGCATACAGGGTTGCGCGGAATCCATCGGGGACTTTGAGGCCTTCAAAATCTTCGGCTGCTGTTCCGGAAGCGGCAAAGAAACCTGACAGTAAAAGGAAACAGGCCAGCGGCCACCAAAGATGATTCTCACAGGATTGATGATTGAAACGAAGCATTGTACCTCAAGCTGGTTAAACTCTGATGAAAGATCCCGGTCACCGTACCTGTACGTGCGACTGTCAGGGCAGCCCGTATTTCTATCATAGTGACTGAAGAGGGTTTAAGGCAATGCCCGCTTCTGCCGCGCGAGAAGATTCTCAGCCGCAGTCAGATGGGCCTTTTATTGCTACTTTTCAGGCTGTTTCCAGAATCCTGGCAGGTCGGCCAGTGTTTCCGCGACGATTTGTTGTATCGCCTGTCGTTCAGTGAGAGGAAAATCCGCCGGGGTGACATCCCAAGCCTGCGCAAGCTCGACATCAGTCGCGTTCAGGAAGGCATAGATCTCTCGCAGAATCTGCAGCCGCGCCGCTGCCGGCATTTTTTGGAAGCTGTCTGTATAAATCAGGTAGCTCAGACGATGGCGAAACAATCTGGTTTTGAGATCGAAGTCTTTCAGCGAGCGGCCTTGTGAATCGCGTTTGCCCTGCTTTTCAAACCAAGCCCGATAGTCGGTCGTCCCTTTCAGAGGCCCCGCTAGTTCTGCTTCATCCAGAAACAGTAGATAACGCAATAAGCGATCTTCGACATCGGATTTTAACCCCAGTTGCTGCTCCATGCTCACGCGAGTGATTAAATTGTGACCGTGCACCTGATGATCTAAAATCAGATGCGCCACGAGATCGGAATGTGGCGTTAAATATTTTGAAGTATCCACGAACGGATCAACGAATTCCAGATTCGCGCGATAGGCAGGATTCGCCTTCGATTCTTCGATGACTTCTTTGCCAAACAAATTCCCGAGGTGAACCATGTCGGCATGGTTACCGGTGACATACCAGCCGCCCCAGCGTTTTGCTAATGGTTTGTCATGCGAGATTTGAGAATAGCCGGAGATCGGGCGGCCGTGTTGATCGGTTAAAAAAGAACGCACCAGTAAACCGGGAATCCGCAGGCTGGAACTACCTCCGTGACAGGAAAGGCACTGCTCGGAGCGCTCAAATTGCGGCTGCGTCGCTGCTTTGGCATCCAGTTCATAAAAGATCGAGCCGCGTATTGGATCTACGGACGCGAATTCCATAGCCCGCGCACCGGGTACCCAACCGACGTACACATCATCATTGAAATAGACGACCCGCGGATTAGTCGGTTTGATCAAACGGGGGTTGAGGGCCGTTTTGGAAAAGACCATCAACTGTGACGATTCGGAAATGTTGAGCGATTTCAAGACATTGCGTAGATACCCCCATTCGGAATCATAGTCCAGCTTCTGCGTCTTCTGTTTGATTCGCTCGCTCATCGCCGATACAGGGTCGGTTAGTTTTCCTGTTCCATATTCTACTGGTTTTAAGCCAAACGGAATGGAATCCCTGAATTCGATTTCCTTGCGTTGCTCTGTTGGTTTGGGGGCAACCAGGGGTTCATCTGCAATTGCTTCGACAGACATACTTAACAGAAAGGCTGCGAGTAAAAGCAACTGTTTTAACATTGATCCGCATCTACAATTGATCAATACTCTTTGATGGGTTAACATAATCTAAGACTCCGCGTGCCAACGAGTTCCGTCATTTCCAATGGCGAGCTTGGATGGTACCATCTCCCCTACCCTGTATTACAAAACAAAATTGGACCAAAAGATAGTATTATAGCATCAGGATCGTTAATTGTTGTCAATGTTGACTCAAAAAACTAAAATCTCTATGTATCAGTCACGATTTGTGACTTACTTCACAGAAGAAAACAGTCCTGACACCGATATAATTGAATAGTTGGCTCACGGGCCGGTTCTTCTTTCCGAGTTTTCTGGAAGGGTTTCATTTTGAAAACTCCCCGCCTTACCACGATTGTTTCCAGCCTCACGCTTGTTGCTGCTCTGGTTTCTTCAGCGCTGGATTTAGCTGCGCAAAAAAATTCCTTGCCGGATCTATTCCGTCAGAAGGATGCCGCGGCTATGAAACCCGCGAAGAAGGCTGAGATCAGCGTCAGCCTGCTGCCTCAGGATGCGAAAGCCGGGGATACGGTAACACTTTCACTGGCGATGATCATCCCGGAAGGATCATATACTTACTCCACCAATCCCACCTTCGGTGGTGCGACCAAGTTTGTGATTGAGGAATCGAAAGGTCTGACTGCCGTCGATCAACATTTCAACGCCGATCATCCTCCGAAGACGGTCTTTGAACCGCTGTTCGGAAAAGAGATCGATAAGTATACGAAACATGTGATCTGGAATCGCCGTTTCAAAGTGAATGCGGACGTAAAAAGTTCAGCCGATGTCCTGCTCAAAGGGCAAATGCTGTATCAGGTCTGCGATGCGAAAAACTGTGTGCCTTCACAGTATGCATTCACCGCGACGTTATCGGGGAAACAGATCAACGCGCCGCTTTCGTTCAAGACAAATCCCGAACGCCGTTCGGTTCCCGATCCGGTAGAACTGACGTTTGATCTGGCACCGGCGAAAACAGATCCGGAAAAACTAGTGACGCTGACCATCACGATGACTCTGGACAAGGAGTTTCATACGTTCGCGCTGGACCAGGACAAAACGCAAGCTGGTTTGCCAACCCATATTGAACTGTTCAAGCTGGAGGGATTGAAACCGGTTTCCAAACAGTTTGGAGTCAGTCCGGCCCCGAAGGTTGAAACGCACGACGAATACACACAACACACACATTACGACAAAGTCGTCTGGTCCCGAGAATTTGAGCGAATTCCGGGCGCCAGCGGGATCGGCGTGGAAGGCAAACTGACTTACCAGATTTGCAATGCTGGCAGCTGTCGTCGCCCGCTGCCGATCGAATTTCAACTGGGAAATCTGACAAACGCGACTCCAGTGGCGCTGTCTTCGATCGAAGAGTTAAAAGCAACGGATGATGATGACGATGCGATTATTATCAACTCCGATGAGAAAAACAGAACACTGTCTTCCTATCTGCTTTTTGCATTTCTGGGTGGTTTGATTCTGAACGTGATGCCGTGTGTTCTACCAGTGGTCGCGATCAAAGTCATGAGCTTTGTGCAGCAAGCGGGCGAAAGCCGGATGCGAATTTTCCTGCTGAATATATTTTATTCCCTAGGTGTATTAACAGTCTTTTTGGGTCTGGCATCTCTGGCGGTCTTCGCGGGTCTGGGCTGGGGCGGTCTGTTTCAAAGTACCAAGTTCAATGTTGTGATGGCCTGTATCGTGTATGCGATGGGTCTAAGTATGTTGGGCGTGTTCGAAATCCCGGTGCCGGGCATGGTTGGTTCTGCAGCCGGCGGTCAACAGAAAGAAGGCTTAACCGGTGCGTTTCTGACAGGCATCCTGGCAACTCTGCTGGCGACCCCCTGCAGCGGGCCGTTCCTGGGGCCGGTACTCGCCTGGTCGGTCCAACAGACGCCGAATATTACGTATCTGGTCTGGCTGACAATGGGGCTGGGGATGGCGTCCCCTTATCTGGTTTTCAGTGTGTTCCCCAAAGCGATTGCGTGGCTTCCCAAGCCGGGCATGTGGATGGTGCGTTTCAAAGAGTTTTCCGGTATCGTGCTGATGGGCGCGGTAATCTTTATCATTTCCTTCCTGGATGAATCGCTGACGATTCCTGTTTTGATCATGCTGCTGGGGATTACCACGGGACTGTGGATGATTGGCAGCCTGTATTCGCACAATTCTCCTCGCCGACTGAAAATGATTGTCCGTACGTCCGCGCTGCTGCTGACGGCGGGGATCTGTTTCTTCGGATATGAGATGAGCCAGAAGTCGACTGATGATCTACCCTGGGTCCCTTTCAACGCTCAGGAATTAAAACAGTTGCGCAACGATAACCGGACCGTGTTGATCGATTTTTCTGCTGAGTGGTGCCTGACCTGTAAATTGAATGAAGAAAGAGCACTCAATACGCCTGAAACGCTGGAAATGATCAAGAAGCACAACATCGTGCCAATGTATGCCGACTACACGGACTACTCGCCCACCATCAAAGAGTGGCTGGACACATTCCAGAGCATCAGCATTCCGCTGACCGTTATTTTCCCGGCGAACCGACCGAACGAGCCGATTCTCATTCCTGACCTGTATTCCCAGTCGGAGTTGCTGGAGAAACTGAAGGAGGCGGTCGAAGTACCGGCAAAACCGGCTAAAACCACTAAGAAGGAAATGGTATCAACCGTCGCGCCTGCTTCTAACTGAGCCTGCCGACCGCAACAAGAGATAGTAGCCTTGTGTTTTTCGGCTCAATGATACGCAGATTCTGCGAACAACTAACGCATCAACGCTTTTCGATTCCTTGTTTTTTTTGTATGGTATGGATTCGAAGTTATTTGTTTCTGAATACGAATTTTTTGAGCGGCATGGCGCTAGTCACCGGTAAACGAACTGGTCAAAACGGCGGCTAGCGCCGTTCCGCTCAGAATGTGTTGCGACCAGAAAGTATTGCGATCAATGCCAGATACCACGCCGACACCGGAACCTGAAGAGAGTGACATTGTAGTTGCAGCGCCCCGTCGTTCGACGTGGTCCGAAATGAAAACGGCTGAAGACTGGTGGGCAGTCTGGATTGGCGGATGCCTGTTGCTGATTTGTTTCCTGGCGATGTATTTCACATTGCCAGCCGATTTCTCAGAACAGGTCGCTACCGCAAAAGAGACTGGCGAAAAAGTAAGCGTACACAGCCCACTGAAATCCTGGTTGGCGAAACCGGGGTCCTGGTCTGATAATCCCCTGCATTCGATTTTTCCGCCGGAGAAAAAGAATCTGCTGCTCCCGTTAGGCGCGGTATTCCTGATCAGCCTGTGCGCCTTCTCGATTGGCATTAAAGCGATGCAGCAATCGGTGGCCAAATTCGCGATTGGGTTTATCGGCGTATTTCTACTGGCAACGCTGGCTTATATCCTGACCGGTCAGGTGGTTGTCAAACGTTATAACCTGGAATATGCGTTGTGGGCGCTGATGATCGGTCTGGTGATCAGCAATACGATTGGCACGCCGAACTGGATGAAGCCGGCTTTAAAGACGGAGCTGTATATCAAAACGGGGCTGGTCATTATGGGCGCGAGTGTGCTCTTCAGTCGCTTGCTGGTGTTGGGACTGCCGGGAATCTATGTCGCGTGGGTGGTAACGCCGATCGTGCTGATCAGTACGTATGCGTTCGGGCAGAAGGTTCTGAAAATTGAATCGCGCTCGCTGAACATGGTCATCTCAGCTGACATGTCGGTGTGTGGTGTCTCCGCGGCGATTGCGACAGCCGCATCCTGCAAAGCGAAAAAAGAGGAACTCTCGTTTGCGATTGGCCTGTCGCTCAGTTTCACCGTGATCATGATGATTTTGATGCCGATTCTGATCAAAGCACTGGGCATCGGCCCGATTCTGGGCGGTGCCTGGATGGGAGGCACAATTGATGCGACAGGTGCCGTCGCTGCCTCGGGTGCGATCCTGGGGCCAGAAGCAGAACAGGTCGCCATTACAATCAAGATGATTCAAAACATTCTGATCGGCGTGACTGCGTTTGGCGTGGCCGTCTTTTGGGTGAGCTTTATCGAGACCAAAGAATCCAACATCAAACCCGATGCCTGGGAGATCTGGTATCGGTTCCCCAAATTCGTTCTGGGCTTCATCACTGTGTCTGCGGTATTCTCGCTGCTGTATGTTTATCTGCAGGGTGGAGACGTTGTTGTTCCAACCGTGGTAAAGGAATCGTCCAAAGTTTTCCGGGGCTGGTTCTTCTGCCTGGCCTTTATCAGCATCGGCCTGGAAACCAACTTCCGCGAGCTGACGAAATTCCTCAAAGGGGGCAAACCGCTGATCCTGTATGTCTGCGGTCAATCGCTGAACCTGCTGCTGACGCTACTGATGGCCTGGCTGATGTTCTCGGTCTTCTATAAAGATGTGGTCACCGAAGTGTTTACAAAGTAGTTGACGCTACTGATACACAGACACTAATGAGTGCCGAATTTTCATGTCACGCGGCCTGAGTCATATCGGGTAAAATGCGACCACTGCCGTTGCCTACTTATTACAAGTAGACAACCAGTGCGGACTAGCCAACTGTTGGCTGTCGTTGTTTTTCCCGTTTGAGGCATCGCAGACATGTTGTTTCTAATCTTTGATAACTGCTGGTGGCATTGCCGCTGGTGGTGGTGGTGTTGCTCACTCTTGACTGAAACTCTTATTCGCTGCCTGACGCGCTCTGTTACCTTGCTTGCGACTGAGGAAGATCTTCGCGATCTGCACCATGTCGTCAAGTCAAATGAACGTCACTTGAAAATCATAAAAGCCATGTATTTTGGTCAGCGTTGGTCAAAAGATGCCCAAACATGGTCGATGTTTGTCGCACAAGACCGTGCTCAAACAGAACGGGTTTCGAGTGACTTTCTTAAAACACACGTCAAACCAGCGGGTTTTATAGTGCTGGTATCAACAGGGAGAAAATATCGAAGTACTGATAATAGTTGTTTCTCGCGCGCGACTCAGGCCAAGGAGTTTCGCTACTGGCGAGTCCTGGTCAAGGCCAGTTCGTTCAGCTGTCGTTCCCGAAAGAAAACAGGAAGGAGCATCAAAAAAAAGAACCCCGACGAATATCGCCGGGGTTGCGTGCTGAATTTTAAATCAGGAGAGTTATGCCTGCTGCATTAACCAGACGAGTAAACCTTTTGCCAGATGTTTCCGGTTTTCAGCCTGTTCGAAAACGATACTTTGCTTGCTGTCGAGTACCTCATCGGTGACTTCGAGACCGCGTTTGGCGGGCAGGCAGTGCATGAGTCGGCAGTTTTTCGCAGCAGCCGCCATCAGGTTGGAATTGATCTGATAATCGGCAAAGATCTTCTTGCGTTTTTCGGTTTCCGCTTCCTGCCCCATGCTGGCCCAGACATCGGTGTAGATCACAGTGGCCCCAGCGACCGCTTTTTGAGGATCGGCTTCCAGCTCCAGTTGTGCGGATGGAAATTGCTGTTTGAGATTGCTCACCAATTTGGATGACAATTCGAAACCTTCCGGAGAGGAGACCACAAACGGGATACCTAATTTCGCACAACAGTTGGCGAGCGAATAAGCGACGTTATTACCATCGCCGACATACACCAGTTTCTGTTGCGATAGATCGCCGAGGATTTCCTGCATCGTAAACAGGTCGGTTAACGCCTGACAAGGGTGACTTAAATCGGAGAGAGCGTTGATGACACTCGCCTCGGAATTTTGCGAGAACGTTTCAATCAACTCGTGTGAGAAAGTTCGAAGTGTAACGATATCGGAGTATCGGCCGACGACGCGTGCGACGTCCTCAATGGACTCGCGGCCATCCAACCCCGCTTCTTTACAGGTAAAGAAACTGGCGCCGCCTCCCAGCTCCCACATGGCTGATTCAAAACTGAGTCGCGTGCGGAGGGAGGGTTTTTCAAACACCTGTGTCATTGTTCGTCCCTGAAGCAGCTGGGGGCGTTCGCCCACGTTTCGCTTGTCTTTCAGTTCCTGGACGAGGGCAAATATTTCGAGGATCTCTGACGATTCCAAATCGTGTAACGTGACTAAATGTCTCATTAGATATCTCAATCAATGACTTGTTAAAAACAGGAATTCCTGTTCGCTTCTTAAATTAAGATTCGAACAGGAATGTGTGAATAGATCAAATTATTTTATAATATGACTTAACGGCGTTATGCTTCCTCAGCCATTTCCCGTAGCACGATTGCAATTAAATCGCAGCCTTCTTCGACTTGCTCGGCAGTCACATTCAACGGCGGCAGTAAACGAACGACCGTATCGTGTGTGGCATTAATGAGCAGCCCACGGTCCATACATTTTCCGACCGCAGGGCCCGCAGGGATATTCAAATCGACGCCGATCATCATACCACGCACACGCACTTCTCGAATGATGGGTAGCTCAGTCTGGAGCTGTTCAAAAAACTGTTTAAACTGATTCGACATCGTCTGACAGTTTTCCAGCAGGTTCTGTTCTTCGATCATCTGTCCGGTAGCCAATCCGGCTGCCATCGCCAGAGGATTTCCGCCAAAGGTGCTGGCATGCATGCCGGGCCTTAAGCTGGGTGCAACCTCTTCGGTGGCGATGAGAGCACCGGCGGCGACTCCGCCTGCGATGCCTTTGGCCATCGTCATAATGTCGGGCTGCACGCCCCACTGCTGGTAACCGAACCAGGTGCCGGTACGTCCCATGCTGGTTTGCACTTCATCAAAAATCAGCAGACAGTTGGCCTCATCGGCGATCTTTCGCAAGCCAGCAAGATATCCTTCATCGGGAATATTCACGCCCCCTTCACCCTGAACTGGCTCAACCATAATCGCACAGGTTTCATCGTCGACCAGACTGGCGATGCCGTCCAGATCATTAAAGGGAGCATACCGAAATCCGGCGACCAGCGGGCCGAGTCCCTCATGATATTTGGGCTGCGCGGTGGCGGTGACTGCGGCGAATGTTCGGCCGTGAAACCCATTTTCGCAGGTGATGATTTTGGGACGTTTTCCATCATAGTGCAGACGCGCCAGTTTCAGTGCGCCTTCGTTGGCTTCTGCACCACTGTTACAGAAAAAGGCTTTTCCAAAACTTCGCGTGCAGAGGAATTCTGCAAACCGTCCCTGCGCTTCGGTATACCAGGTATTGGGAACGTGAATCAGTCGGGAGACCTGATCCTGAATGGCGGCGACCACCGGCTCGGGACTATAGCCGAGGATATTACAGCCCCACCCGGGAAACAGATCGAGATAACGTTTGCCTTCGGCGTCCCAGACATAACTACCTTCGCCGCGTACCAGACTGATCGGATAGCGACCGTAATTGGGAATGACGTATTTCTCGAATAGCGCAATCGTTTCTTGACTGCTGGCATGTCCCGTTAGTTGCACTGATACACCTCGTTTAGTTTAAAAATTCCGTAAACATAGATTATCGGACTCTCGGAAAAGAATTGTGACACTATTTCCCAAACCGAAGTTCGAAAAAACAGCAAACTTTTCCAAACTCGTGAAGACCACACTCGTTCAGGCATATCGAAAGGAATTGAATTTCACCAAAAAGAAGCCGGAGATTGTAGCAAAAAACTCCCACTGAGGCATCAATCCCAAGCAAAGAATCCGATTCCTCACCAAATATTCATCTATTCTGCCTGCAGTATTTCCGCAACTTCCTTAGCGAAATAGGTCAAAATACCATCTGCGCCGGCCCTTTTGAAGCAGAGCAGGCTTTCCAGGATGCAGCGTTCACGATCCAGCCAGCCGTTCTGGGCGGCCGCTGAAATCATGGCGTATTCGCCACTGACCTGATAAGCATACGTGGGAATTTCAAATTCGGCTTTGACGCGGCGGACAATATCAAGATACGGCATCCCGGGTTTGACCATCACCATGTCGGCCCCTTCGTTGATATCGAGGCCGACTTCACGCATTGCTTCATCGCTATTAGCGGGATCCATCTGGTAGGTGCGTTTATCGCCGGTCCCCAGATTCGTTCCCGACCCCACGGCATCGCGGAAGGGGCCATAAAACGCAGACGCATATTTGGCAGCATACGCCATGATCTGGACTTGCTGAAAACCAGCTGCATCCAGAGCTTCCCGAATTTCACCAATCCGGCCATCCATCATGTCGGACGGGGCGATAATATCACAGCCTGCTTCCGCCTGAACTACTGCCTGGCGACAGAGGACTTCGATTGAGTCATCGTTGACAACATATCCGTCTTTTACCAGACCGTCCTGTCCGTGGCTGGTATAGGGGTCGAGGGCGACATCACACAGAATCCCCAGGTTCAGGTTTTCTGCTTTCAATGCGCGGACGGCGCGACAGACCAGATTGTCCGGGTTGAATGCTTCTTCGCCCCCTTCGGTTTTCTTGGACGGGTCTGTCGCCGGAAATAAAGCAATTACGGGAATTTTTAGTTCTGCAGCAGACCGGGCCGCTTCGATGAGGTGTTCAATGGTGAGACGCTGCACTCCCGGCATGGAGGGAATGTCTGTTTTCTGGTTCGCGCCATCCTGTATAAAGAGAGGCCAGATTAAGTCGTTTACCGAAAGCTGATTTTCAGAAACCAACCGTCTAGACCAGTCTGTACGGCGATTTCGCCGCATTCGTACTTGAGGAAACATAATATATTAAACCCATGTCAATCAAAAAGGATCAGAATGCTTAGAAATAATAGCGCCAAAACCTTGATTATGTCTGAAACAGTCCTAATTATAAAGGAATATGCTCTTATTAAATCTAGTTGAGAGTTCAGATTAGACCATTGCAATAGCCGGACAACTTCAATACTGTATTATATGTAGGGGCTGAACCCTCCCACCTTAAAAGAGTTGAGATAACAGGCCTTTAGAGGGTTTGTACTCCTTCATCAGTGCTACCACATTCTATAAATGAACAGTGAGGATCTTCGATGCGAAGAATGAACATGGTGCTTGTCTGCTCCGTTATGCTGTTTTTCACCGCCTCTTTTGCAACTGCAGGCGATTGGGCCCATTGGCGTGGCCCAGAGCATAATGGTATTTCCCGTGAAACCAATCTTGTCGATGACTGGTCTCTCGATGGTAAAAATGTAATCTGGAAATCAGACATCGGCGGACGTTCGGCTCCGATTGTGTTAGACGGTCGAGTCTATCTGAATTGTCGCACGCACCATGATGTGACAGATCCTAAAGATAAAATCAATGCCCAGGAACAGGTTGTCTGCTGGGATGCCAAGACAGGCAAAGTTCTCTGGAAAGATGTGTTCAACGTTTTCCAAACCGATATCCCCTCGCCTCGCGTTGGCTGGGCCAGTATGGCTGGCGATCCAGAAACCGGTAATGTTTATGTGCACTCAGTCAGCGGTCTGTTCCGTTGCTACTCTCCTGAAGGGAAAGTGCTCTGGGAAACGTCACTGGCTGAAGATTATGGAAAGATCTCCGGTTATGGTGGTCGAACCCAAACGCCAATTGTTGATGAAAACCGAGTGATTGTCAGCTTCCTGCAGCTCAACTGGGGTAAGACGGCTGTTCCTCCTCCAAAACAGACTTACTACGCATTCGATAAAAAGACCGGAAAATTGATCTGGACCGCAGCTCCCGGCGGCGCGCCCTTCGATACAAACTTTTCTGTGCCAATCGTGACTGTCATTGATGGCACTCGAATGCTGATCGCCGGAAATGCTGATGGTGGTTGCTATTCCATGAATGCCCGCACCGGAGAAAAGCTCTGGGGCTTTCATATGTCCAAACGCGGTCTGAATTGCTCACCCGTTGCTGATGGTAATTTTGTTTATATTACTCACGGGGAAGACAATATCGATACAGTCGACTTTGGTCGAGTTCAATGTATTGATGGAAGTGGTCGTGGTGATATCACGAAAACAGGAAGCGTCTGGCGTGTGAATGGCGTCAAAGCTGGCTATTCCAGTGTGCTCGTCAAAGATGGGATTCTGTATGTCGTCGCTGACACCGGTCGGATGTATGCTTACGACAGCAAAACAGGGAAAGAACTCTGGACTTATAACCTGGGAACGGTTGGAAAAGGTTCTCCTGTCTGGGCAGACGGCAAACTGTATATTATGGAAGTGAATGGAAACATTCATATTCTTAAACCAAGTCGCGAAAAATGCGAAGAACTGTCTCATATCCAACTCCACGCCCGTGTGGATAAAGGACTCGACGAGATATACGCTTCTCCTGCCATTGCCGATGGTCGCATCTATTTCGTCACACGCGATAGAACGATCTGCATTGGTGATACCGCTAAAAAATCGGAGAGCGGTACTGTTCCTGCTCTGAAAGCAGAAAAACCGAAGCAGGATAAGATCGCCTCAATTCAGTTAGTTCCATTTGAGGTCGCTGTGTCTGAAGGGGAAAAGATTGATTATGAAATTCTGGCTTTCGATGCAAACGGCCAGTTTATCAAAAAGGTCGATGCCACGATTACTCCCGGTAAAGGACTTGAAGCTGCTAAAGTGGCTGGCATGAGCTTAACGACTCCTACTGATTTGAAATCTCCGGCTGCCGGAACCATTTCTGTCAAAGTCGGTGATGCGACAGCAGAAGCACGAATCCGTGTCTTCCCTCCCCTGCCTTGGAAGTTTGATTTAGAAGGACTGAAAGGCAAGGCGGTTCCTCCAGCATGGATCAATGCTTTCTTGAAGCTCCAGCCAAACGAAGTGGATGGAACGACGGCCCTCAAAGCCAGCCCTGGTAAGGGACGTCCCAGTGCCAACATCTGGCTTGGTCCTTCCGACATGAGTCAGCTGGCACCAAAAGGCTATACTGTTCAGGCTGATGTCTTTCTGAAAGAGCAAAAACGGAAACTGTCCAGTATGGGTGTGACCGTGAATCGTTACGACCTGATCCTGAAAGGGAACTCCAGCAAACTGGCGATTCAAAGCTGGGCACCACACAAGAGAATGGCGAAGGAAGTTAAGTTCCGTTCTAATCCAGACGTCTGGTATACTCTGAAGCTCACCGTTGACATCAAGGATGGTATGGCAACTGTGAAAGGTAAGGTATGGCCTCGCGATAAACCTGAACCTAAAGAGTGGACCATTGAAGCTTCAGACCCGCATGCCAACCTGAAGGGGAGCCCCGGGCTTTATCTTTACCGTCTTGCCGATGCTTACGTCGATAACATCATTGTCTCTGAGGATAAATAATGAAAAAGTTACTCATTCGATTTGCTCTGCTCAACTCATTTGCCTGTTGTGCATTCATGATGACAACAGGTTGCGAGTCACGTGACTCAGCGACGAAACCTGCTCCTGGAACGGAAACCGAATTAGGTGGTGCCGCTCCTCTGGGAGAAGAAGCAGGCTCTACAACAGGGGAAGCGGGAGTGGACGTTCCCGATGCCGAACCTGAGATGAAAAAATCAGGACCAGCTTTAGATTCTGATGGAAATCCGGTGGAATCCAAGCCGGAACCAGCAAAACCTAAAGTAGAAGCGAAACCTAAAACTGAAACAAAGCCCAAAGCAGAAGAAAAACCGAAGGCTGAGCCCAAACCGGCGAAAACGACGGAAACCAAACCTGCTCCTGCAAAAGCGAAAAGCAAAACAGCTGCTGCTGGTAAAAAAGGTACAATCACAGGCGACTGGGCGATGTGGGGCGGTTCCCCTTCTCGCAACATGGTTAATAAGACCACGGGCGTTTCTATCGACTTCAAACCCGGCGAAGGGGATGAAAAAGGAGAGAACATCAACTGGGTCTCCAAACTGGGATCACAAACCTATGGTAACCCGGTTGTCGCTAATGGCCAGGTTTACGTCGGAACGAACAATGGCGGAAAGTATCGTCCCCAGCATGAAGACGACCTGGGTGTTGTACTCTGCTTTGACGAAAAGACAGGTGCTTTCAAGTGGCAGTTGTCTCGTGAAAAACTTCCCCAAGGTCGTGTCAACGACTGGCCGGAACAGGGTATCTGTGCTGCTCCTTGTATTGAAGGAGATCGCCTGTGGGTTGTCACAAATCGTTGTGAATTGATGTGTCTGGATGCAGACGGATTTTACGACAACGAAAACGATGGTCCCTATAAAGATGAAAAAGATACTGATAAAAAAGACGCGGATATCATCTGGTCGCTGGATATGATTGAAGATCTGGGCGTCTTCCCGCATAACCTGGCAACCAGTTCGCCTGTCATTCACGGCGACTATGTCTTCCTGCTGACATCCAACGGGGTTGACGAAGCACACCTGGAAGTCCCAGCACCTCGTGCTCCCTGCTTCCTGGCTGTCAACAAAAAGACAGGAGAGGTTATCTGGGAAGATAACACTCCCTTCGATCAAATCCTGCACGGTCAATGGTCTTCACCCGCAATCGGCGAAGTGAATGGCAAGACTCAGGTCTATTTCCCCGGTGGTGATGGCTGGCTATATGCTTTCTCTCCAGAAGGGGATGGCGATGGCAATGCCAAGCTGATCTGGAAATTCGATCTGAACCCTAAAGACTCGAAATGGGAACTGGGTGGTCGTGGTACCCGAAATGCGATCATCAGTACTCCTGTCTTTAAAGACAACAGTGTTGTGCTGGGCGTCGGACAGGACCCGGAGCATGGCGAAGGCGTCGGTCATATGTACCGAATTGATGCCACCAAAACCGGCGACATCAGCCCCCAGATTTCTGATGGTAAAGATGGCTGGAAAGCTAACCCGAACTCAGGCCAGATCTGGCACTACGGTGGTGAAGACGTTGATGGCAAGCTGACCGGTAAAAAAGGTGAGCTGTTATTCCGCCGAACGATGTCTACCGTCGCCATTGATGACGGACTGGTTTATGCTCCTGACCTGAGTGGATTCGTGCACTGCCTCGATTTCGCTACTGGGAAGCGTTACTGGGAATACGACATGTTTGCAGCCTGCTGGGGTTCCCCCATGGTTGTGGATGGGAGAGTGTTTATTGGTAACGAAGATGGAATGTTGATTATCCTTCAGGCCGGCAAGGAAAAGAAACTGCTGGACGAGAAGACATTCAATTCTTCGATCTACAGCACACCTACCTTTGCCAACGGCAAGATGTTTGTGTCTGACCGATCCCAACTCTACTCGATCCAAGTTACTGAAGAGTAACGAGTTACATACCTAACAAAACCGGAAACAGAAGCCTGAGCAAATCGGGCTTCTGTTTTTTTATGCGCATCTGGGATCTGATTCATCAGATCGATTTTGACATAAATTCGTTTTTTTGATACACCTCGGTCTCACACCCAATTACCAAAGTGCGTCTTTGTATCTAAGACGCGTTCTGATTTGGAATGACCAGTCTTACCAGTTCAATCAATGCGAGTTTGTCCCGCGATTGAAACGAATCGGATATCAGCGAAATTATGTCAGCCGCGATTATTGTTATCCCCTGTTACAACGAAGAAAAACGATTAGAGGTTCTGCAGTTTCGCAAGTATGCGATCAGCCATCCGAACCACCGTTTTTTATTCGTAAATGATGGCAGCAATGACCGGACCGCTTTGATTCTGGACGACTTGAAAGCAGCGGCGCCTGATACATTTGATGTACTGCACCTGTCGCAGAATCAAGGTAAAGCAGAAGCCGTTCGACAGGGAATGCTACAGGCGATGCACGCCGGCGTTGACTATGCCGGGTTCTGGGATGCGGATCTGGCGACACCACTGGATATGATTCCAGAGTTTGCTGCACAACTGGATCAGACCCCTCAGCTCTCAATGGTTATCGGAGCGCGGGTCAAACTTCTGGGCAGACAAATTGAGAGACAACAACTCCGGCATTACCTGGGTCGTACGTTCGCTACCGCAGCCTCGCTGGTTTTGAAACTTCCGATTTATGATTCCCAATGCGGGGCTAAACTGTTCCGTGTTACTCCCCAATGCGAGACGCTGTTTAGCACTCGGTTTATCACAAACTGGATTTTTGATGTGGAACTTCTGGCACGGGCACGCCAACTGGAAACGTTCTATCAATGCCCTGCACTGGAAGAGACGGTTTACGAACTCCCGCTGACCCGCTGGATGGATGTCGCCGGTTCTAAAGTCAAACCGCACGATTTCTTCAAAGCATTTTTTGAGCTGTGTTCAATTTACTGGACCTATCTCAGGCCGTCGATCAAAGTTCCTTTCGCAGAACTATCGGCTGCGTTAGTGAGAGAAGAAACACGCAAAGCTGCGTAAGCACTTTAACTGGGACTATTATCAAACGTATCTAAAAGACAGAGAAGCGTATTCCCTGCCTGACATCCCACAAAAAAACTACGCTCGATAAAGCGCATACGCGACCATGGAATTCAGAGCTGACAGAATAAAGGTCAGAGGAGCTATCACAGCGAAAAGCCACCTGCGACGTGAAGCGACATAGATGACCAATGTCACCAGCATGACAGAAATCACGAGCATACCAGCTAACGTCAGGCTATCCAGCAGGTGATGAAAAAACATCGCTCGAAATGAAATCCCTGGTAAAACGGGCCACATCTTAATCCAGGTCCAGCGATAAGCGGTCCAACTCCCTTTGGATAAAATTAACCAGGAATAAGGATAGTAAGTACAAAACAAAATGACGGGGATGACCACTTTCAATGAGGGTCGTCTTACCGATTGCTTCGCGATGCTATTCATGATGGATATTGAACCAGCTGTTACAGTAATTGCATTTCACATCGCCATGAGGCGAAACATCGATATTGTCTGACAGAGGTGCATTACATTTAGGGCAAGTATAAGATCCCGATTTTTCGCTCACTGATTCGGATCGTTCAAGATTTGCTTTCGGTACAATGCCCTTCACCATGATCGCGCTATAGGCAGTAAAACTCCCAATGGCGATAAAGGGAATCGCGACAAACGACCCGAATACCCGAAAAAACAAGGGGGGAGAGTGAATACTGCCGTAAGATGATAACCACAAAAATCCTAACAGGGAAATTCCAATCCCGGCAAAGACACACCCGATGATCGCTCCAACAAACCTGGCGCCTGTTGTGATATTTTTCTGTAACTCTTCCTGATCGTTCATCTCTCTTTTTCTTTTCCAGATTCAAATCTTTGTCATTTCCGTTTCGAACTTAATCGACCTTCATTCCCTCCACTTTTTCTTTGAAGGCAATATCCTGCAGTAATGCATAACGAACGATATTCAGCGCCAGATTGACTGCATCCTGAGGAATATAACCTGCACAGGCAACCGAAGCCTGCTGCTCCAAAGCACAACTGATATCGTACTTACTATAGATTACAGCCAGATGCCCATCAATTTCAATTCCTTCCAGTAACGGCTCCACTACCAGCGTTTTTGCTTTGAGCGGTTGATTGATATCATCCACTTCCATCTGGCGACGTCTAACCTTTCGAACATCATAGCCGGTCTGTTCTGAAAAGAGTGGATGAGTGATGGGAATGCGTTTCAATTGTTTTGTGGGAAACATCTCGGTCATCAATTGTCGGAAACTCCGATCAAACGGCTGAGAGCCACAACACGAATCAGCAAACAGGACGGCACCATTTTCCAATGCCTGCTTCACAGTCGCGATTTCCGTTTTAGAGAAACTGAACTGACTCCGCCCATGCATGTAAAGCAGCGGGTATTTCATCAGGTTCGGATCACTGGCGGGCAGTATTGGTGTTTTAGTTGAAGCGATCATGCCCGCTTTTTGATTAAGGGCTCTTAACAGGTTGCGCAGCGCACGAGGAGCGGCATCCCAGGTCCCTGTGTGGCGGAGCTTGGCGATTTGCAGAAAACCACGTTCGATCTGATCCTGTGCGCCTCCCTGATTGGCCATTTCTTCCTGATCCAGTTTGTTGGGTGGTTCACGTCCGGTGGCATATGCAACGATATTCGTACCAATCCGAATGGCCCGTGTGATCATGGATACTGCCTGCGGAGAACGTTTTTTAGAAGGAAACCGCATCCACTTGTCCCACAAACAGGCCAGATCATCGGGACAGTAAATAATCGATGTACGGCAGCCAACATCGACTCCATACAGTTCAACGCTTTCCGCATCGAGCAGATATTCACAGCGAAAGACAGGGTGCTCTGCGGTCAGTCTTTTGAGTTGCGCTTCTCCCTGTGGATACATCTTTTTGATCAACTCGCGAAAGCCACGATCAAAGCCAGCTCCGTTGCAGTTATCCACTGCGAAGATGAAGCCCCCCTGCTCGACATACTGCTTCAACATCGCAACTTGTTTTTCATCAAATTGCGGATCATCCAGTCCACTAATAAACAGCACAGGAGCCTGACGGAGTACCTGCACGCCGCCCCCCTGAATGGCAAGTTCCAGGTTCACGGTCTGCCAGGTAAGCAACTTCGGCCAGTCGGGACGGCCTGATAAGGCATCGGTCAAATTCAAGATATCATTCTGATGGTGATTCCAGTTCGGAATGGTTCCCGGCTTCAGATTCACCTGCTGTTTGGTCTTGTATTCCAATTTATTGATCAAGACTGGTGCCAGGCCTTTGGACAGAAACAGCAAGGCAAAACTGGTCCCTAATATGGGGTCAGCTTCCAACCCTCTATTCCTCCAGGCGCCATCGCGTAGAGTTTGTCTTTTGACCAGAAACGCAGCACCTTCCCGATACCAGTCATGCTTGCCGAAGAATCTGGTCCCACTGAGTCGGCCGGCGCGTTCAAGACCATACAGGTAATAAAGTAGCCACGAATTGACGCCGGGATTACTGCCTACAGAAAAATGATTGGCCATCCAGTGAACGGCACGCTCGATCGACTCATCCGCATCTTTTTGATCACAGCAAACGGGAGTCCCATCCGGGTTGATTTCCAACTCATCTCCCAGCATGGAATTGACAATCACCATTGTCGCAATACCGGCAACCGTCATGCTGCCTCTGCTACTGCCGGCTCGTGACTGATAGCCCCAGCCACCGTCTCCGCTTTGCTGTGTGCCCCAATACTGTTTGATTAATCTCCATGTCTTCAGACTGACGGGAACGCCTGCATGAACGGCATCTCTCAGTGCCAGCACTGCATATTGACTGTTACTCCGGTCTGCGACTCCCCCTCCTCCAATGGCCATTCCAGGACCGTAGCTCCAGCCTCCGGCATCGGGCCCTGTTCTCACCTGACTTTTTTCCAGACGTTGTACAAGTGACGAGATCAGGGTTAAATCCCGCTTCCCATCTTTGGCAGCGGCCAGAGCCATGATCACCAAGCTGGCCTGATAGGTTCCTTTAGGGCTGGGCGCCCGCAGTGACCTCAAATACTTTAAACCACGCTGGACGGGTTCATCTTCGGCCGTCATGCCGCAATTGACCAGCGCCATCAAGGCCAGACAGCTCATTCCCACTTTATACGTGCCCCCGGGAACAGGCCACGAGCCATTGTCGTTTTGCTGATTCACCAGAAAAGTCCGTCCCCGTTCGATGGAATCAGCGACCGATTTCGCAGAGAGTTCCTGGGCGGATGCCGTCACCGACGGCTGCAATCCACAGGAAATGCAAATGGCACCTGTTAAGATCCAGCGCAACGCCCGATGCGCGATCTGATGATGTGAACCGTCCATCGCATTTCTCTTTCTATTCCGTGATAAGCTATTCCATGACAAGACTTTTAGACAAAAGCAGACACTGCCATGATCTAGAACTGACATGAAGCCTATTATAGTTCAACAAATATCCTGGCTTACCAATTTTATGCTATTTTTTGTGATCTCAGCCCTTTGGGGACGGTTTTTCTAATTGTATCAGATTTGCTTCTGTAAGACAGGGTCTCTGTTTCTCTTGGCATTTAAGATGACTATAATTGGGTTCCCTGACAGCATATTTTCACATCAGCCAGAAGCGACTGCCGACGTCGAAACAAGTGACAAAGCGATAGAATCAAGTCAGACCAGCTTCATCATTTAATAGAGAGAATGGGTAAACATTGGCTACCGAAAAACGCGACTTCGACGATTTCCTGGAAAAGTTAAAACGCCATCATGATGTTATGGTTGAAGAACTGCATAAAGTCATTATCGGGCAAGATGATGTCATCGAACAAATTATGGCCGCCATCTTCACCGGCGGACATTGCCTGCTGGTCGGGGTGCCCGGACTGGCAAAGACCTTACTGGTAAGTACCATTGCCCGGATTCTCGACTGCGAGTTCAAACGGATTCAGTTTACTCCGGACCTGATGCCATCCGACATCACTGGAACAAACGTGCTGGAAGAAGAAGATTCCGGTCGGCGTTCCTTCCGCTTTGTACAAGGCCCCGTTTTTACGAATATTCTGCTGGCCGATGAAATCAACCGAACCCCTCCTAAGACTCAGGCGGCGTTATTGCAGTCGATGCAAGAGCATGAGGTGACCGTGGGGCAGACGACCTATGATTTACCCGATCCGTTTTTTGTGATTGCCACCCAGAATCCGATTGAGCAGGAAGGAACTTATCCCCTTCCCGAAGCGCAGTTAGACCGTTTCATGTTCAACATCAAAGTGGAATATCCGAATCTGGAAGAGGAAGAAAGAATTCTGGCGTCGACAAGTATCAGCGAAAAACCGGAGATTCGTAAAGTTCTATCAGCGAAATCGATCGTTTATCTGCAACGGCAAATTAATATGATTGAAGTCGGGCCGATGACGATCAACTACGTCACCCGACTCGTACGGGCAACGCGTCCATCAGATGGCTCCGCACCTGCTTTTATCAAACAGATGGTTGACTGGGGCGCCGGCCCTCGTGCCGGGCAATATCTCATTGCCGGTGGAAAAGCGATTGCCGCGATGTCAGGACGAGCGAGCGTTTCATTGAACGATATTCGCCGCGTTGCTGTCCCCGTACTCCGGCACCGGATTTCCACGAATTTCCAGGCGCAGGCGGAAGGAATGGTGACGGAAGACATCGTGGCACGCCTGGTTGAAGAAATTCCTGAGCCAAATATTCCGAAATACGAGTGATCTCTATCAAACGTATTTGGGAGTTTAATAGGCGCTGAGCTCTGCAGAATCATTCAGCTGGTGCTGCAGGACTTTCTGAATTTTCGCTCGTAGATTCCGGATTTTGATGGGCTGAACCAGAATCCGGGAGCGGTCTGTTTTCTTCAGCGTTTTCTTGACACTGGCATTCTTCTCAGACAGAACAAGCACCGCGGCCAGATCGGGATCCATCGCCAGGGCTTTGTTGAATGCTTCAACGGCACCTGCTCCAATGGAATCTTCCATAATAACGACACAGTCGGGGGCATTCTCTTTAATGCGATTCATGGCCCGGTCGAGATCGCTCAGAATCAAAACCCGATAACCATGTTTGGTAAGGTAGTCCCGTAATACGTCCTGATGCTTAGGTCGGTTTTCGACACACAAGACTGTAGGAGGAGCAATCGCCATCTGCAATTCCTGCTCGGCGGCTGTTTTGATTTCTGCTGCCCCTGCCGGTTTGCTGACGGAGTCTGAATCATCAAGCTGAGCACGTACTTCAAGCAAGTCCTGAATCGCCTCGGTTGCTGATTGATAGCGTTCCTGCGGCTGATAGGCCATCAATTTTTCAAGAACATTCACGACAGAAACTGGAAGATTCGGCTCCAGGCTTGTGATGGAGGGAACCTGCGAATAACGTGATGGTCGTTTTCGTTCTTCGATGTCTTTGGTACGCGGAAATGGAGGTTTGCCGCTGAGCAGTTCGTAAAATATGGTGCCGACAAAATAGAGATCACTCCGCAGATCATTACGTGGCGCACCGGTCGACTTTTCTAACGTACCATATTCAACCGCACGCTGATGGGCCTCGCCTGCACCGCTGGCATCGTCTTCGCCAGCCAGTCCAAAATCGATTAACTTCGCCACGCCTTGAATTGACATCAAGACATTCGTGGGCTTCATATCACGGTGCGTGTAACCCAGTCGGTTGGCATATTCCAGACCTTCGCAAATATCGACGGTATAATTGATCGCTTCAGAGGGGGACAATTTCTTGCGGATGGTAATAAAATCTCGCAGATTTCCACCTTCCACAAATTCCATTGTGAAAAAGTGAATGTTGTCCTGAACGCCGACATCAAAGATGGGAACAATATTTTTATGCTGAAACTGCTTGCAGACCTCGGCCTCCCGACGAAACATCTTGACCGTGTCGGGATCCTGAGCCCAGCGTTGCCTGAGGACTTTGACGCCGACCATGCGACCATCAGTCAAAGAAGCAGCCCGATAGACGCGTGCAAAACTGCCCGAGGCGTTCTGGTACATTAGCTTATTATCGCCAAGCACCAAACCTTCAAACTCATTGGTTTTTAAACGACCAGCCTGAAAGGATGTGATCAGATTTTTCCGCTCTAACAAACGGATCAACTTCTCATCATCAGTAGAATTCTCCTGCAGTTCCTGCAGGCAAGCGTCCATCTCTTGTTGTGTCACAAGGCAAAGATCGACGATCTGTTCACTGAGTTTTTTCTTCGGTGACTTCTTATTAAAAAAAATCATTCACGATCCATGATCTGCAGATGCACACCGGGCAATTTATGAGATTTGCTGTAAACCGGACGGAAACAGAACAGGAATATTTGATCAAAATCGCCTGTGCTGTTTCGCGAATAATAAAAAACGGTCTCGTTTACCTGAAATCCAATAGCCTGATGTCATCTCAATATGTAGAAAGAGCCAATGAAAATAATAAAATGACGGCCCTGAAATAGATACAAAATTTAAGTTTCAATGTCCGGAATAAGAATACCTAATTATAACATCAAAAATAGGGGAAGGGAATCAGTGAACACGCGAGCAGAAAAATTTTTTCACTTTTTCTGTGCGGAGATGAGCGTATTCGTTTCATACAGAACAGATTCAGGAGCTGACCAGCAGAGTCCCATATTTCACTGTGCCACATGATAAGGTGGTTTGCAGATTTATCCGGGAACCTACACCTTCGTAATGGAACAAAATCAGGTCTGCTCTTGCCCCGACTTCGAGCCGGATTTCCTCAAACCCTAATAATCGTGCGGGATTCAACCCAGCCATATCGAGTGATTCCTGCAGAGTGATCCCCGCCATATCGATCGCTGTTGTGACACAGGTATCGGTTTCGACACCGGAGCCGGCAAGTAGCTGGCGCTGACCAGCAATGACGATCGGGCCGTCTTCGAGGACTTCCATTTTGACGGAACCCGCGTCATAGATTCCGGGAGGCGAACCCGCCAAACCGGAGGCGTCACAGGTGATGATTGTATTCTCGACCCCTTTAGTTTTAATGATGGTTCTAACCACGCTGGCGGGGAGATGATGCCCATCAGTAATAATACTGGCCATCAAACGGGGCTCGCCCAGTTGCTCCCAGATATAATTCGGATGCCTGCGGAGCGTGCCGTGCGCGCCATTTCCCAGATGTGTGCTTAATCGTGCGCCTGCATCGACGGCTTCGGTGATCTGCTCGGGCTCGGCTGCGGTATGTCCAATCGAGACGACGACTCCTGAAGCGACCGCTTTTTTGATAAAAGGAATGGCATTATCAACCTCGGGGGCTATGGTAAGCAGTCGAATTCGATTCCCAGAAAGCTCCTGTATTTTACAGAATTCATCCCAGTCAGCAGCTCGTACCTGATCTAATGGATGAGCACCACGGGGCCCTTGGATTGGTGAGATGTAGGGACCTTCAAGGTGACAACCGGGGACCATTCGATCGACCCAGTCATATTGATCGCATGCTTCACGAATTGCAGTAAAGCCGCTCACATAGTCATCGAACGAACTGGTGATTAATGTCGGACATAGCCGGGTAATGCCATACTGATAGTGCTTTTCCAGGACATGACAAACTTCATCAGCCGTCAAACCAGGTTTATTAAACCAGATACCGCCGTATCCATTGATCTGCAGGTCAAACATCGAAGGAGCGATAAAAGGCAAGCCTGCTGCTTCAGAATCGGGTAGCAGGTCAATAGAAGCGATTTTATCTCCCTCGATCTTAATGCTGACAGCTTCCAATGTATCGTATCGTCGTCCAACTAACTCCATCAATTGCCTCGAGCTCTTAAACAATTTGAATCGAAATGAAAAAGGTCTTTAACTTTTTTGAGCGGCGGAACTGTTTTATTTAGACTTAGAAAGTATAAGAATTATACTCCGATGTCAAAAAAAGAATTTCCAGAACAATGTCTTATACCATGAAATTCATGCAATTTACAGTGAGGGATATAATGTTTGTGTACTATGCATAAATTCTAAGTATTTTTTAGACAAACAGGTGTTTCCTGACTCCCGAGTGAGTAAAATTGAGTGTCGAACTATTTTTGTTCACTAAACCCAGCTTCTCCTACGGAACTGAGATTCTTCATGTATTTAAAAATGGCCAAACGTGTCTTACTTGAGACAGACAAACGACTTGTCTGGAAGCTGGCTTATAATTTCGGATTCAAAGGCGCACTCTCGGTTCACAAGCACAAAAAACGACTGAAACGCGGTGAGTTTTTTCCCCCGTTCCTTTACATCTCTGTCATCAACAGCTGCAACTTGCGCTGCCAGGGTTGCTGGGTTGATGTCGCCGCGAAGCAGGAAAAAATTGATGTCGAGGCAATGTCGCGTCTGATCAATGAAGCGAAAGAGATGGGGAATTCCTTTTTCGGAATCCTGGGGGGCGAGCCTTTCATGCACCCACAGTTACTGGAAATTCTGGAACGCCACCCCGACTGTTACTTTCAGATTTTTACCAACGGCCAATTCATTACCGATGAAATCGCGAAAAAGCTCCGCAAGCTGGGGAACGCTACTCCCCTGATTAGTGTGGAAGGCAACGAAATCATCAGCAACCAGCGCAGAGGTCGCAATGATGTCTATGAAAAAACCATGCAGGGTATACAGAACTGCCTGAATAATAAATTGCTGACGGGTGTCTGTACCAGCTTGTGTAAATCCAACATTGATGACCTGCTCACCGAAGAATGGATTGATAAGCTGATCGAAATGGGTGTGATGTATACCTGGTATCACATCTATCGCGTAGCCGGACCGGAACCAAATCCTGAACTGGCACTCTCCCCGGAAGAACAGTTACGCGCCCGTAAATTTGTCGTGGAGATGCGTACCAAAAAACCGATTGCTGTGATCGATGCGTATTTTGATCACGAGGGTACTGCCCTCTGCCCGGCTGCGACCGGGCTTAGCCACCACATCAATCCCTGGGGTGACATCGAACCGTGTCCTGTAATTCAGTTTGCCACCGATTCGATTCATGATGAAACCAAAACGCTAAAAGAAAAGTTCGTGCAATCTGAGTTCCTGAAAGATTTCAGACAGGTTGTGCAACAAAACACCCGTGGTTGTATCATTCTGGAACGGCCTGATCTATTGATAGACCTCGTCAACAAACATGGCGCCAAAGATTCCACCGCCCGGAAACAAGCGCTGCAGGAACTACAAAACCTGGAAACACGCACGTCACAATATTCACCCGGAAACGAAGTTCCCGAAAAGAGCTGGGTCTATCGTATCGCGAAGAAATTTTTCTTTAACGATTTCGGCGTCTATCAAGGAACCGATCACAGCCAGACGGCCGCACCGGGTATTCTGGCGAATCGTACCAGTTCCCCAGCCACCTCAAATGATGATCCACCACATTTCATTCCACTGGAAGCGATGAAAAAATGAGACGGGCTGATTTTATGAAAGCGGATCACACAACCAGTTGCCGGTTTACTCTTCGTTCGAAAGATTGACGATCAGAGTCGCATCGGCTGTGGGACGAGATGTTGCTTCGATCACAGGCGTCGATTGAATCAACGTGGCATTCAGTTTCAGTTCCATATTCTGCTTCCACCAGTCGCTGGCATTTTGAATCGTCCACTTCCCGTCAAACTGGCATTCCGAAAGTGCCTGAACGAGTTCTGCTGCGGTCTGCGGTCGCTTAGCAGGATCTTTTTCGAGGCATCTCATTATCATCTGCTCCAGATCCTCTGAGATCGTTTTTCCCAATCGTTGAGAGGGAGACTCCGGCTGCTCCTGGGTATGCTTCATGCAGATCTCGATGATCGAATCCCCATCGAAGACGGTCTTTCCAGTCACTAGATAATAGGCGACGGCCCCGAAGGCATAGAGATCACTACGCGCATCGACTTTATCAGGCTGTTTGATGCCTTCCGGAGAGAGATACATGGGGGTGCCTGCCATCGAATTCGTAGAAGTTAACGAGGCTTGCTCCCGTCCATCGACCGCTTTGACCAGACCAAAATCGAGCAGCTTGATGAAATCATAGACACCTCCGCGATGCGTCAAAAAGATATTGGCGGGTTTCACATCCCGATGAATCACCCCCAATTGATGTGCTTCAGAGAGAGAACCGGCAATTTGTTTCAACAAATGAATCACACGACTTTCCGGCAGGGGACCAAACTGTTTGACCAGATCATCCAGGTTGATTCCTTCCAGTAATTCCATCGCGTAATAAAACACTCCTTCCGGCGTGCGGCCATAATCATAGATGGCAATCGTATTTGGATGATTTAACTGGCTGGTTAACTGCACCTCCCGTTCAAATCGGGCAACGGCTTCATCCGTCGTCTTTTCGATATCTAGAAGTTTAATGGCCGTCGGTCGTCTGAGCATGGCATGATGGCCTCGATAGACAACACCCATCCCCCCTTCACCCAGTTTTTCTCCCAGCGCATACTGTCCTAACTGTTTCGCCTTAATGACAGCACGACGGGTTTCCTGCTCTTTTCTGGCAACGATCACAGTAAAGATAAAGATCGCGACAGACCCGATCATCAGAAGACCAAATAGACCCCAAAAACTGTAGCGCAATAAGTATAGAGGGCGATACGCTTCTGCCATATCCATCTCAGTAACAACACCCATTTCATATTCGGGCAGCCACGTCCAGGCGCCCACAACGGAAACGCCTCGATAATCTCTGTAACCGTTGACATTCACACCACTCTGATTCTGCACAGCTGCGGCAGCCATTTGAGTTAAAGGACGATCAGCCAACCTCAACGTGGGACGATTGCCGCTGACCATATTTACCTGGGGATCTCGGATTTGAATATTCAAAATCGAGTGAGAATCTTCGCGGTCCGGAATCAACCCGATCATTTTTAAATCTTCATCAAAGCGGCTCTGAGATAACATAATTCCCTTTTTGTCGAAGGCGTATGTTTCTCCGGTTTTTCCTGCGCGAGCCACAGACAGAATGCGTGTGAAATGAATATCCGGTCGAATCAACAGAGCCAACGCTGCGATCGGCTTTTCCGCGGCATCATTGACGGGTGCCATCGCCAACATTGTCGGCAGTCCTGCCTTTAATTCACCCGAATCGGTCTGGCGTGCAAACAGGCTCTCGAAAGGCCGCGTGACAGTCGCTTCTCCCAGAGCAACCTTTTTCAAAGCCGATTCCTGAATCGGCAGATCGGCTCTTCCGATCGGTTCGTCTCGTGATGAGGCGATTACTCTCCCACTCAGGCTGAAAATCCCGACATCAAGATATCCCAGATGTTCCAGCTCGGACTCAAATTCAACGCGGAGCTCTGTCAGCGATTTTGAATGGAGTAAGGCTTCACGGTCGTCAGGATTCTGCTGGGCGATTTCGATGAGTTCGACCGTCAATTTCTGAATGCGTGGTTCTTCAGCCAGAACTTCTGCCAGTGACTCTTCTCGCTCCAACCAGATATTCAAAGCTGCCACATCCGCATTGAGAATCGTCTCCAGATTATCAGCAACGGTTTGCTTACTCGACTGTTCCACAACAGAGCGTACAATAAATGCAAGCACCAGCAGCAGAATGGTTCCGGCAATCGGCCAAATCCACATAGTTCCCTTCAAAAAAAGTTTGGATCGGGAAAAGGAATTCAAAAACGACTGGGAAAAAGATCTGCCCAGAGAAGACTTTGACGCATTCATAAAAAAGATCGATCTCAGAGAATTCTGATGAGTGACACTTGCCTGAATTCGGAACCTTGGGGAGTAAAGATTGTGGAAAAACGCCCGCGACGTTTTTTTGAAACGAGGTACCCACTTTTGATTGTGCCATGTTCCATGACAGGCTTCAAGAACCGAATGGACTTTCTTTGGGAACCGGCCCATCTCAACATCGGAGCTAATGCAAATTTGTCACTCTATTAAAAAAAGCCGTGCCTCCAGGAGGTCACGACTTTTTTAGTATTGCTGTCACAACATTGCGACGGTGGGGTCGCTGCAAGAAGGACGCGAATCGGGTAGTGCCTGGCACTCACCACTAATGATTCCGGTCCATGCTAAGTTTTAGGATCCTCCGACGGAATTTGAAATGACAGAATACTGTTTCCATTGTATGCATCGTCAATCCTGTCGTCGACGGGTGATTTCAATCAAAAATGAAAAAATCACCTCAACTCCGATAGATTGTAAATAACGTGGTCTCTGTTTTCCAAAGGTTGTAAAATTCATCGGCATTCAGCGGTCTGACTGATTGCATCGTTTTTCAAAAAAGTAAAAAAACAAGTCAATCCTGTAAGATGCGGTCATACAAACGTGCCTCAGGAAGAGCAGGAATCTTAACCATTTCCGGAATGCTGACAAGGGGAATTCGAGGAGAAGAAACAGAACGGGATCAGCCGGTGGAAGTGGAGTTTTTTCCTACCTGGGATTCACACAAACTGTTCAAGACGGAATTCAGACTTTGCGGGCACCATTTCTCATCAGTAGCCAGCCAATGACTGCGATCGTAACCAGAACCAGTCCGTATTCCATTGGAGAAATATTATCCCATCTTTTATTCAGGTAATTGATATAAAAAGTGGAATATTCCCGACAGGTATCCAGAATCGAATTGACCATCACTCTCCCCTTCACTGCGTGGTATCAACAGGCAATCTTCTGATAACGAGATCAGAATTTTATTTTCATGCCGAATCCGTAAAGTTTCCATAAACGGCATAATTGATAGACCCATAATTTTATAAAGCTTGCTCTGGAAGCCTTTATAAATCATAGTTCGTAAATGGTAAGCGCGTGGCGAAAAGTTATTTTTTCCTCAAAATCGATAACAAACAACCCTCTGTATTCACTGTGATTACAGAGGGTTATTTTCATTCAATTTTCTGGAAAGCAGTCGATCAGAGATATTCGTTAATCACGTTTTCAATCCATTCCTGACGACCACTGAGATTCGGAGCCGAGTCTCCCTTCTCCAGCATGTAGGTTTCGAGATCAGCGAAGGAAACACCGCCAGCCTCAATCTGTTTGCCGATCCCTTCATTGTAGCTGGCATATCGCTTGGCAACGAAGTCGGACAGAACGCCATCTTTGCGAATCTGTGAAGCGATTTTCGCACCCCGGGCAAATGCATCCATCCCACCAATGTGAGCATAAAACAGATCGATCGGTTCGAAGCTTTCGCGTCTGACTTTGGCATCAAAATTGACACCGCCGGGAGCCAGGCCTCCCTGATCAAGAATGGCCAGCATGCATTGCGTCGTCAGATAAATGTCCGTCGGAAACTGATCCGTATCCCAACCGAGTAAGAGATCTCCCGTATTGGCATCGATACTTCCGAGCGCGCCCTGAATGGATGAATATACCAGTTCATGCATCATGGTATGGCCGGCCAGAGTAGCGTGGTTGGTTTCAATATTTAATTTCACATGATCCTGCAAATCGTAAGTCCGCAGGAAATTCAGACAGGCCGCGGCATCGAAATCATACTGATGCTTTGTAGGTTCTTTCGGTTTGGGTTCGAATAAGAACTGCCCCTTGAAACCGATCTTCTGAGCATGTTCTACCGCCATATGCATGAACCCTGCTAAATGGTCCAGTTCGCGTTTCATATCGGTATTGAACAGATTCATGTAACCTTCACGGCCACCCCAGAACACATAGTTTTCGCCCCCCAGACGATGCGTGACTTCCATCGCTTTTTTGACCTGAGCCGCTGCGTAGGCAAAGACATCAGCATTCGGACTGGTGGCAGCACCATGCATGAACCGGGGATGCGAAAACAAATTCGCTGTTCCCCACAGAAGCTTAATTCCCGTTCGTTCCTGTGCTTCGAGCAACTTGTCGGCAATGCGGTCGAAAATATCGTTCGATTCTTTTAAGGTCTCGCCGTCTGGTGACACATCTTTATCATGAAAACAATAGTAAGGAGCCTGGAGCTTTTCGAAAAACTCAAACGCGACATCAACGCGTTTCAGAGCATTTTCAACAGAATTAGAGCCATCATCCCAGGGACGCTGGAGTGTCGCTCCGCCAAACGGGTCACTACCCGTACCACGAAACGTATGCCAGTAGCAGATACTGAACCGAAAGAGATCTCGCATTGATTTCCCTTCGAGTTGTTCATCCGGATTGTACTGTTTGAATGCAAGTGGATTTTTGCTCTGAGGGCCTTCGTATTCAATTTTGGGGACGTCTGCAAAGTATTCCATGGTGCTTACCTGTAAAGTGGTTAAAACGTTTTAAGACAATCACTTCAAACAAAGATTCTAATCAGAATTGTTTGCCGAGTGTAGGCTCGGGAAGTTATTGAACAAACATTACAAATGGATTTTCAAAGTGATCTTGCCTCAAAATTCTCAATCTGGGAAACTTTGCGGCTGTTTGAGAAAACCCAGCCAACCCCTTTCATCTGCCCCGTCGAATAAAACAACGGAGTAAACACTCTGAACTCGCCTGTCCTGGCATTGATTTACTGCAAAGCAGTCTGAGTGACGGCAACCGGTAATGAATCGTAACCTTATCAATTTCATCATGTTATGTATGCTATGCACTGGCTGTGCATCAGGTGGGTTTCAAGCTGCGCCTTCTGCTCTCTCAAATCCGGTTCAAATATCAGGCACAAATCAAGATATGGTCTGGGAGCGGGTTGTTGATACGATTCACAACTATAAATTCGCCATTGCACGTGAAAATAAGCTGGATGGTCGGATTGAGACTGACTACAAAGTCGGGGCAAATCTCCTGGAACCCTGGCACGGCGATTCTGTTGGTTTTGACAATCGACTGGAAAGCAGCCTGCAGTCAATTCGTCGCCGCGTTTTTGTGAGCGTCACTCCAGTCGAAGGAGGTTACCTGCTGGGAGTTGAAGCGTTTAAGGAAATCGAGGACGTGCCTACCCAAACCTCAAGTGCCCCCGGGGGAGCGACTTTTCTACAGGACCTGAGCTTAAGACGCGATTTGAATCTGGTCAAACAGCGCAGTGACACTCCTGGCTGGATTCCTCTCGGACGAGACCCAGCACTGGAACAGGACATCCTGGACAGCCTGCAGGTTGCCTTTGCAAATTAAGTGAGACCTCCTGCGAGAGACTCTGCCGCCTCTCACAGAAGCCACTTTTTGCTTATCAGGACGCGATTTCTACTTACAGAGAATCAATTTGCCGTTTTGGGTGATTCTCAAGCGATAAATCGTCTCTCCATGCTGGATCAACACCTCATGATTGCCTTTTAGAATTGTATCTGAGCAGATCACTTCTGCCGGTGCTTCTTCTTTGGGGGCGGACGCCGGAGCCAGGCGTTCTGCATCAATATGTTCGCTCATAATTTCTTGGATACCAGATAGACAGAGAGTTCGAAAATGCAATTCAATACGCCCCAGGCAGACTTCAAGACCACCAATTGAAATGCGCTGTACAAAAGCTCGCACCACAAACAGAAACAATGCGAGAGTGTCATTCCAAAGCTTATTTCTCACATCAAAAATTGTGAAAAACAGGCCCCACTTGCTTGCATGTGCTAAAACCTGCCGCTAATATAATGATCCTGAGACTCAGTGTCAACAAAGACTGATTATCAAGTCTCACACTATTTCATGATTTATCGGCAAGACGGCTTATCCACCCAGACACCAACGGTGTTTGTTTGCACGTTGCAGAAGTTGAAGAGCACGTTGCCACGATCTTTTTTTAGAAGAAAGAAAAGAAATGGGGCAACATTTTCAACACAGCCGGAGTCCCGGCAAACGGAAACATGGTTTTACTCTGATCGAGCTGCTGGTGGTCATCGCGATTATCGCGATTCTGATCGCTCTGCTGCTGCCTGCCGTACAACAGGCACGGGAAGCAGCGCGTCGCAGTCAATGTAAAAACAATCTGAAGCAGATCGGTTTAGCATTACACAACTACTTGAGTGCCCACTCGGCATTCCCTCCCGCTTTTTGCGTCGGCCCTGATGGAGCTGGTGATTTCACCCCGGGCGGTCAGTGGTCGATCCATGCCCGCATCCTCCCCTTCGCCGATGGGGCCAACCTCTACAACAATATTGATTTCACTAAAACCTACGAAAATCAGACCGACCCCTCGATTGCTTACACACGTACTCCCTTCTTTATGTGCCCCAGTGAAGTGAATGACCGAATTCGCACCACATCTGCCGGTGCTCCGGAACACTATCCAATCAACTATGGTTACAATGGAGGGACCTGGCGCGTCTTTACCAACTCCAGCCTGAGCGGCGGTGATGGGGCATTTTACTCCAACAGCAAAACCAAGCCACGTGATTTTACCGACGGCATGAGTAATACACTTGGCTTCGCAGAAGTCAAAGCCTTTACCGCGTATAACCGGGATGGAGATGGAGGGACTTCCTCAATCCCCAGCGTAGCCAGTGGTGTTGAGGCACTAATGAGTGGTTCAGACAAAGGTAACAGCGGACATACCGAATGGGTCGATGGCCGCGTACACCAGACTGGGTTCACAACAACCCTTCCCCCCAATACCAAAGTGGCCGTCACAGGCGCCAGCGGCGCAATCGATGCGGGCGACCTTACTTCCTGCCGGGAAGCCAAGACTGGATGCACTGGCCCCACTTATGCTGCCGTTACTGCTCGCAGCTATCACATCGGTATCGTACATGCCCTCCTCATGGACGGTGCAGTACGCTCCCTCAGTGAAAATATTGACTTGGGAACTTACCGTGCTCTGAGCACCCGTAGTGGCGGCGAAGTCATCGGTGAATTCTAAACCAGAGCAACCATAAAGCGGTTGTCTCTATCTGAATCAAGCCCTCTGGATTTTCCCGGAGGGCTTTTTTTACGATTTCTGCTGATCCTCAACTGTTTTTTTTCCCGACCGCAACAGTGTCATAATTTCACTCATCCCCAACAAACGAGCCAACAGCAGATAGATCACCACTGCAGAAATCACGGGAATAAGGACACGTATCAGGCGATAGAAAAATTGATCGGCGGACGAAATCACCTGCAACTCCACGATAATAATCACTGACATGACAATCGTCGCCAGACTTGCCCGCAGAAATGTGCGCACAATCTTTGAAAGATCAAGTGATCCCACTTTTTCTCTGATCAGCCAGAGGCTCAGAATTGCTTGAACCATTGCCGCCAGCGAAGTCGCCAGCGCGAGCCCTTTCCCTTTCAACCACCAGATGAAAACCAGGTTTAACAGCAGATTACAAACGACAATCAGAGCCCCAATCCTGACAGGGGTTCGTGTATCACCAACGGCATAAAACCCACGATTTAAAATCAACACCGCCATAAAGGCAAATACCCCAATGCCATAAAAGCGGATCATCTCTGCAGTCTGCAAGGCGTCAAACACATCAAAATCACCATACTGAAACAAGAGTGACGACAACGGTTCTGCCATTAAAAACAGCCCCATACTGGCAGGCAAACCGACCCCCAACACCAGTCGTAGCCCCAAGAGTAAATCCTGGCGTAATAAATCGTCGTCTTTTCTTTCTGCATGGCGCGAAAGCCGAGGATAAAGCACCGTCCCCAACGCTACACCAAACACCCCCAGCGGAAACTGATACATTCTTTGACCGAAATACAGCGCCGAAGCCGTTCCCGATTCAAAGATCTGCCAGAAAGGAAGACCTGCTTCCGCACCGGTAGCGTAAACCCCTTCCGGCTTCGCCAACCCCCAGGCCAGTAGACTGTCGATCAATGTATTGAGTTGAGTGATCGACAAGCCAACCACAATGGGAGCCATACTGACCGCAATGATTTTGACCTGGCTGAATCCATTCCACCATTCCATATGAGGACGAAACCCCAGGCGAAATAATTTCAACAAGGGGAGCAGGAATTGCACAACGCCGCCTGCCAGGAGCGAAAGACAAATCACAGTGATTTTTGTCTGTGGATCTGGAAAGAATGGAGCGATCAGCCAGATCCCCATCATCCAGAACAGATTCAAAATGGTGGGCAGCAGCGCGGGAATCGAAAAATGATTGAGTGCATGCAAAGTGGCATTGATCTGCGCAGCCATACAAATCAGGATCAGATAAGGGAGCAGGAGTCCCGATAACCAATACAAAAGCTGTGCTTCCGAACCAGGTTCTGCCAGACTTCCCAGCATGATCAGCAGTGTCTCGCCGGCAGTGACTACCAGAACGGAAAAGACCATCAACCAGAACAAGACTGCTGTCACCAGTCTCCAAGAAGCCTCGCGTCCGTTTTGTTCCAGCTCCCGGATATAAGTCGGGAGGAACGCAGTCGAGAGTGCCCCTTCTCCCAATAGACGCCGCATCAGATTCGGCAGCTTGAATGCAACAGAAAAGGAATCCATGATCGGTCCGTTGCCGAACAACGTCGCCATGCCGATATCCCGGACCATCCCCAACACACGACTCAACAGCGTCAACAGGCTGACTACCCGAAGCCCCGAAAAGAGTCCGCGCGTATCGCCATCGGCAGCCACCTGATTTTGTTCTTCCTGTGAAAGCGAAGGTGGTGCGGAATCATCCATTATTCACAAATTGAATCAGGTCAAAACTGGTTCAAGACGCGCCGAGTTGATATCGATCAATTCAAGAATATCAATCACACGCTCAAGTGGTAGACTCCACTCTCTGGCCCAGATAATGATATCCAGATTCTCCATTCGCAACCAAAAGATTCGATCGAGAATCCGGTCTGCTAATAGATCATTCTCAAGATTAAGCGACTTCAAAAACCCAAAACGGGTCTCGCTGAACTCCTGCCAGCATCGATCACCCAACAGGTGCTCAATCTTTTTGCCGATGCAGAAGTAGTACCAATGATTTGCATACCAGTCAGAGATAGCATGATTGCCCAGATCAGAGCCATTCTTCTGACTTTCGATCCACTTATGACGGTCAGCTTCCAGAGGTGCTTCCTCATAGATGCTGGCGACATTACTTGGATCTAAGAGTTCCGACGACATGCTTCACCTCAATGTGCGTCTGAGATCCCATTAGAAGCACGAAACTTAGTCAATCACTGCAAGGTTCAAACAGTGCCAATCAGTTTCGTAAAAACCTTATTAACGCTGAGTTATACTCTCGCTCGATATTCAAGGCAAGATTCATTTCATGGAGAAATAAAGAATTTTGAAAGGATGTTTATGAAGATCCGTCCACGCTATAAGTTTTTGTATCAGAACCTTTACAGTGAACTTACGATTTCCCGCTAAGTAAAAACAGGAGCCGCTCTAATTCTAACCGCGGTGCCAGACGACTGTTGCCTTTCAGATTTAGATCGGTTTCCAGCAACCAGTGACTGATCTTTTCCGCCCGCTGACGACTCAACCGCCGCAGATAACGGTCTGAGGAATCGACATCCCGCGGAAAGACCCCTGCGTCTTTTAAGGCTTGCTTTAAAGGGATTCCCTGCACTGCCAACTGCGTCGCTTTGAAATATTTTCGCCAGACAAAAGTCAATCCGCCCAATATTTTCTGAGGCGCTTCCCCCGCCACCAGTAAATTATCGAGGTACTTGAGTGCATCGCCAATATGACCATCGCGAACTGCGCCGGTCATCGCCCAGGTTGTTTCTGCCTTCCATCCACCGACCACAGCGCGGATATCATCAGGAGAAATGCGTGGCTGCTCTCCGACAAACGTCGACAACTTTTCTAATTCTTGATGTATTTGTCCACAATGGGTTCCCACCATCTCGACCAGCAACAAAGCAGCCTCGCGCGAAATCTGCTTCTGATGCAATTGTCCAGCAGTATCGGAAATCCATTTCGCTAACTGCCCTCCCTTGAGCTCTTTACATTCGAGATCCAGACCAATTTTTGTAACCAGTTTTGCCAGACGAGTCGCCTTGCTCCATGATTTGACATCCAGGATTAAGACCGAACTTTTCGACGGTGCTTCCAGATATTTTTCCAGTTTGCCACGAAATGCGGACACAAATTTTTCCGCCTCGTCAACAATGACCAGACGCTTATCTCCCCACATGGAAACAGTTTTCAGTTCATCAAACAAAGCTGACGGGGGAAGCTCCCTTTCGAGCCGTTTTCCATCAAATCGCGTGATACTGGTATCTTCATCGTCCCCCAGCACCAAGGGTTCGATGACCTTGATCGCCTCCTGTTTCATATAGCGATCATCACCCTGCAGCACCACAATCGGCCCAAACTCGTTCTTGGCAGGATTCAGCAGAAATTCGGTGACATGCAGACTCATAGAGAACTCTTATTGACCAAAAACATCAGGATAACGTAAATTGAGCTGCGAAACAGTGCTCTAAACCGAAGTCACCTCGAGTGACGCTTATCAGATATTACACTCAATATTGCAGTAATTTCGAGTGATGCTGCACGCTGATCCTGCAAATAGAACAAACAAATCCATTGGGAGCTGAATACCATTTCACTGAAATCCGAATCTCATACCGGAAATAGACCGGAATCCGAGACGCAGATTCTACCTCAGGCAGCGATCCCTCCCAAACCGCGACTGCCCGTGTTGCTGCAGACAGCAGAAGTCTTTTTCCAATGCCCGGGGGAAGATTATCCGATTTCAAAAGCCATTCATCTCTCCCGGCTGGCGGCATTCTATCCGAAGTGCCGTACGTGCCCTCACAATACAGAAACGGGAAATCTGTCACCGGAAACAGTGAAACGACTGCAACAGACACAGAAGCAACGAGTCGCACCACAGAACCTGTTTACCGCGGAAGGAGTTCGTGGCGTTTATCTGAACGAGATCAATCGGACTCAGGCTGCCCACATCGCGGGTGCTTTTTCCAACGTGCTCTGGGAAGAACTGCCTCTCAAAGGATTGGCCCCTCAACTGCCAGCAGCCTCCTCACTGAAAACTGTATCTCGTTCGCTTGTGCACCCTGGGCCGGAAAAAAGCCGAGGCCCTTCTGTCGTCATCGGTTTTGACGAACGCCCTTCCTCCCCCGATATCATCACGGGAGTCGCCAATGCACTACGCAGAAATGGCTGTCGGGTGATTGACCTGGGACTGACAGTACCAGCAATCTTGTCATACGCGACCACTCACTTACAGGCACAAGGGGCCATCATGGTCACCGGCTCCCAGTGTGGCCCCTCGTATACCGGGCTCGAATTTCTGCTCGAAAATTCACAACCGGTTTCCGTCGGTCATAGTTTGGAAAAGATTCAGGAGATCTCTACCACAGGATTCGGAAGAGCCTCTCGGCAGCCTGGCTCACAAAGAACATTTCACCCCATGGAATCCTATCGGGCACAATTCCATAAACACTTCCATGCACTGAGACCGCTAAAAATTGCCGTTGCCTGTTCATTGAGGCTGGTCAGAGACACACTCAACGCCCTCTTTGAAAAACTCCCCTGCCAGCTCACCTGGGTCCAGATTCCCCATCAAAAACGGGATCTGCTCAACTCACAGGACTCCGATGTCCTCAAAATGCAGGAGTCACTCCAGTCACGCGAGTACGATTTGGGAATGCTCATCGACGACGACAGCCGCCGCTGTGCGTTTTTTGACGAAGCAGGCACTCTCTTGCCGCAACATCTGATTTCACAGTTTCTGATGAATGCCCTCGCCGTTGAATATGCCAGTAAAGAATTTCTCCTCGAAGAAGAGTGTCTTGCACAATTGCCAGACCTCCCGCCTGGCTGGAATGTCCACCCGCACACAGGCACGCTGGCAGGTGGCTATTTTCAAATGCAGACAAAACAGGCCGTTTACGCTGGAGGGCAATCAGGATATCATTGGTTTCGGGAGACGGTTCCCACCTGTGATGCGATTTTGACTCTGGCTCATGTTCTGGCTGCATTGAGTTTCAGTGATGCGCCCTTCAGTGAAGTTCTCTCTTAAACTAGAGAGACATCGACACAGCCAGCGGACCCACGCTTGTGTTAAATCAGGAATTGCCCAGCTCTGCCTACTTTCATGTCCCGTTCTGCCAGCATCGCTGCGGGTACTGTGACTTCACGCTCGTTGCACAAAAAGATCACCTCATCGAAGAGTATCTGGCGGCGATGGAACAGCAACTATCTGATGTCGGCGAAGGTATCGAATTAAAAACGCTGTTTCTGGGTGGCGGCACTCCGACACACCTCAGCATTGATCAGCTACAACGACTATTTAATGCCATCTTTTCCCACTTCCAACTTGCGGCAGATTATGAATTCAGCATCGAAGCCAATCCGCTGAATCTGACTGAGGAAAAGATTGATTTTCTGAAACAGATCGGAGTGAACCGCGTCAGTCTCGGCGTGCAATCATTCGATTCCGACATTCTTACGTTTCTGGAACGCGATCATCAGCCAGACCAAATATTCGAAATTGTCCAAGCACTGCAGTCCCGGATTGAAAATACGAGTCTCGACCTCATCTTTGCTGTTCCCGGTCAGAGTCTGCAAAACTGGAAAACTTCGCTTGCCGACGCGATCCAGCTGAAGATCCCTCATATCTCAACCTATGGATTGACCATCGAAAAAGGAACCACGTTCTGGAGCCGACAGAAAGCAGGCCTCTTTGATCTCCCTGAAGAAGAGCTGGCGGGAGATATGTATGAATTCGCGCTGGACTTTCTGGATGCCGAGGGCTTGAAGCATTATGAAATTTCCAACTTCGCCCGTCCTGGATATGAATGTCGGCACAATGAAGTCTACTGGACCGGATATCCGTATTTCGGCTTTGGTCCTGGTGCAGCCAGTTATCTGAATGGAATTCGCAGACAGAATCACCGTAGCGTTGTTACCTGGTTAAAACGGATTACTGCTGGAGAATCTCCGATTGCAGATCAGGAACAGTTATCACCTGAAGACAGTGCGCGAGAGGCCATCATTTTCGGGTTACGACGCCGTGTGGGAATCGATGTCTCTGAGTTCGCGGCACGTTATCATTTTGATCTTTATGATCTCTCGCACGCTGCCATACAAAAGCATGTCAAAGCCGGTTTTCTCGAAGAAACCGCGACGCATCTTCGTCTGACACAAGCTGGCTGCCTGCTGGCTGACTCCGTTGTGATTGATTTTCTTTAAATCGAACACTTAAGGTGTGCGTGGATATTCCTGCGTCACCTGCACCTGATATTTTCCCGGAAACGAAGTCCAGCCGTTATCCAATTTACGCCCCAGAATTTCAAACTGTAAGGTTCCTCTGGGAACGAGAAAATAGAGCCCCCCCTCAAAGTCATCATGCACACAGGGATAAATCTTATGATTCACCCGGGCTTCCATGTGATACCCTAAGCCTCCCATCAGGGAATTCAGCCCCACCTTGTTCCGGTAGGTAAGGAGATCGGGCATCACTTCCCCGGATTCAAGGAACTGGTACCATTCTGTGTAAAACTGCTTGAGATATGTTTCGAACTCACTGATGCGGGGTTGATCCAACTGCACACCGTTCTGACTGATGTAATCCATTAACGCAGGATCTCCTGTCAGATCAACGCGAACCAGTTCGGTATCTTTTCCCGCTTTCAACCGAATAAACAAACCACCCTGTTCCGATCCGTAGAAGACCATATCCATCAAATCGCTTTGCACTCGCCGCGAAGTTTCTTTTAAACTTTGATTGACAGCCTGGACCACATCCTCGGACACCCCTAATGAGGCTGCCTTCAATTGCTGTTCCAGCTTGGCACTCTCGGGGTTGAATCGGGCGGCGACCAGATTCCCTTCAAGATTCGGGCCATAAGCCCAGTAGAAATATCCAGCAACTCCCAACATTAGACCGAAGAACAATAGAAACAATATCACCCCACCAGCATTCGACTTTCGACGTTTGCGTAGATATTGCGAAGTCATACTGCTCATCGGTCTTGACTCCGCAGACACCTGAGGCGCATCGGGACCGTGATCCTCTGTTTGCCCGTCTACATCAGATGATGCCACCGGTTCTGATTGAGGTATCGGTGCAACATTCTCAGTGGAAGGTGTCTGCTGAATTTCCGCTTTAATCGGATTCGGAATCAGTAGCTTCGTCCCACACCGCGGACAGTCTCCTTGTTTACCAGCTGTGGAATCCGGGACTTTCAATGTCGATGTGCAATAGGGACAATTAAATTGGATTGTCATGTTTCAACTCAAATTAATAGATTTTTATATTTATGGATTGAACCGGGAGGAGAGTTCATGTTCCAGAAATCGAGCGAGGCAGCTTCAGGAGGGAACTTAAGTACAACTTTCTTGAATTATAGGGATTTGAGAATCAAAAACCAGACTGTTTTATCTGTTTCAGAACTCTCAGCAGCAATGAAGCGGCAGCCCGCACTCAAGTTATTTCAAAGACTCAAGATATGCCAGCAAATGGGCCGCTTGCTCGGCAGTCAGATCGCGGAATAACTGTTCCGGCATAATCGATTTTTTCTGCACCACCACACTCTCAATCTCGTTCTGTGGAATTTGCAGCAATTCATTTTTACTGTCTCTTAAGGTGATGCCGGTATCATCTTTCTTGACTAACAAGCCGGTATGCACCTTGCCGGATCGCAACTCCACAACGTGGGTGTAATATTTTTCATCAATCTTTTTTGAGGGCTGAACAATATTTTCCAGCAGCTCTGAACGCGCAAGTTTTTTCCCGATCTGAGTCAGATCGGGCCCCAGCTCTTTTCCATACTGATGCACGCGATGACAATTTCGACACTGCAGTCCTGCCATTTCAAAAAATAGTTTTTTTCCTTCACGCGCATCCCCCTGAACCGATAACAGCGTCTCTTGATCGATCTTGACCCCCAGTCGTTTGACTCGCTGATCCTCCGGTAAAAACCGTTCAAATAAATCGCTGATGAGCGGGCTCTGGTCTTGTGTCGCCAATTGAATGATCTGATTTTTCATCTGCTCAGACAGCGGCTTGCGATCAAGGGCATCCAGTAACAGCATCGCACCGCTGGTGGTCCCCAGAATTTCCTGCAGCTTTTGGCTGACAAAGTCCTGATCTTCAATCTGAACGGAATCGCCCAATAGATTTCGCTGGTGGTTCCGTAATCGAAGCACCGTAAAATTGCTGTTATCCGAACTCGTCGGTAGACTTTCTATCCATTCCCGAATCAGTTGTGTCCCCTGCACATCAACCAGAGACGAACCGGAGTACGGCATCCGCCCTTTACCAAGTTTGCTCATCCGATAGAGCAGCACCGAACGAAACGGATCGCGGGGGGAAATGACTTCGGCTTCTGCCATCCCAAACGTTCCCTGCGTTGGCTTCACACCAACCGCTTTCATTCCGGCCAGATCAAACGAGGCACCAAGCTCGATCGTCGCTCCCCCACCACCATTACTCCGATGACAGTGTCGGCAGTTCGCATGTAAATAGGACCGAGCCCGCAGATTCAGGGAAGCCGCTGCATTGTGCGGATCAACTAGCGTCTGGGTTTTCGATTCTTTGGCTTCGTTCCAGACAGACTCAGGCAGTACTTTGATATGCGCCAGAGTCCGAAGTTGATTATCAATCAGATTTCCATACTTCTGATTCCGATTCAACTGTGCCTGTTCAAATGACAGAATAGAAAGGTGGTTCTGAAAAGGCGTATGACACACAGCACATTCCGCCCGACTGGGAATATGCCAGTCATAACTGACTTTCTCCTTTGGATTGACTTGAGAGCTGACTTCGAGTTTGAGATTATCGCCTTCTCGGGAAACCAGCTCCGCATCAGTCTGCTCTTCGTTCCAGCGATAAGAGTAGCCCAGCCAGCGGGCACCGTTGAAATGTAGCAGTTGTGTTTCGAGTCGCCGCGATGATTCAGGATTCCCACGTTCGGTCTCCAGTGAAATTGTTTTCATCAGGACACTCTCTTTGGGATAGTTCCATAACTGTTTTCCCGCGACGTTAATACTCGTACCATCAGGCAAAGCAACAAACCGTTCCGCGGTCGCATTATCCGCCCAGGCGGACGCATTGATGGAATATGGAATCACTCCCGGCGCAATCTGATGTGTGGCGGTTGACTCGAACAGGCCCGTCTGACTTAACAAAGTCGGAAATTCCGGATTGTGATCCGATTCTTTAATCGGAATGAGGCGATGAAAGGCCCCGCCTTCGATATCTACAATATAAACTTCTCCCGCATCATCCAAAGCAAACGCGGTCACTTTGAGTGTCGAGTTTGCCAGCTCCTGATGCCAGTTGACCCGTTTGTCTGCATAGCGCAATCCCCAGAGTTTCCCCGTTGAATAATCACCATAAATGTAGGTGTCTTTCAGCTCTTTCAAACGGGGACTCTGATAAAAATAGCCCCCCGTAATCGAACGCGCTTCACGATGAGAATGCTCAACCGTTGGTGGTAGAATTGGCGTCGGCCCCGGCTTCAATTCTGGTTTCACCGGTTGCCGCCCTTCACGAATACTCCACCCATAATTCCCCCCCTTCTCCACGCGGAATACGAGTTCCCACAATTCCCAACCCACATCGCCCACCCACAAATCGCCGTTCTCGGGATGAAAGCACATTTTCCAGGGATTGCGAAAACCAAACGCCCAGATCTCAGGACGCGCCCCCCGTAGATTCAGAAAGGGGTTATCCGAGGGAATCGAATAAGGTTGCTCTTTACCAGGACGATCCACGTCAATCCGCAAAACACAGGATAAGAGATTACTCACATCCTGACCGGCATTATGAATATCAGGAGGCGAAGCTGGCCCACCGTCGCCGGTCGAAATATAGAGATAACCATCGGGACCAAATCGCAGGCAACCCCCATTATGACCGCCGGACAACCATTCAATTAGAATCTCTTCTGAATCAGGATCACAGCGGGGCGGATTCGTATCCAGAACTTTAAATCGGGAAACACGCGTGCCTAGAGGCAAGCCGGGCTTTAACACATAACAGATATAAACAAAACGCTGCTTCTCAAACTGAGGATGAAATGTGATGCCGTATATTTCATTCAGATCCTTGACCCGCTCTTTGAGATCGAAGAACAGATCTGCCTGCGAGACTCCTTGATCTTCGAAGGGAAAAGAAAAGATCTTTCCTTTTCGCTCGGCGACAAAAAAACGTTTCTGTCCGGGAGCAGTAGCAATCGCCAGCGGCTGATTGAATTTTAGATTCGGAAACGCCCGCTCGGTTTCATAGGGTAAAGAAGGATCAGGCGTCCCTTTAATCTTCGAAGTCGTCCACGGAACCCGTTTTTCAATACCAAAAGAAGTGTCGGCTGGTTCCTGTGCCGGCAAACGAGCCACATGCAGCATCAGTAAAGCACACATGAGAGGAAACACAAACCATGATCGAAAACGCTGTGATTGATCGGCGGTGATCATGTGGAATTTTCCTCTCAGGGGATAAAACAAGCTCATTCCGAAGTGCTCTGCTCATAACTCAAATCAATCAGGACAGGCAATCCTACTATTCAAACCTGTCTATGGATTGATTGCAATCTCGAAACGAGGATACCAGGCAGCGAAACGGGAACTTACAGCAGGATGCTGGTTATCGCATGTTAACCGGATCAACGTCGATTATGTATTCGATCCCTTTTTCGCGCGGCAGCTTGCCGTCGACCTCGCGCCAGAGTTGCAGGATCTCCTCCACATTGACAGCTGCCAATTGGAAATGATAGCGGAAATATTTCTTGAGCCGAATAATCGGAGCTGGCGCCGGTCCCAGAATTTGTATCTTCAAATTTTTCTCAGCCGCCGCATCACTCAATATTTTTGCGATCTGTCGAGCAAACTCCTGCACATGCTCTTCCTGTGGGCCGCGTAAAATCACCCGGGCATAATGCGAATAAGGAGGGGCCAGCATCTCTTTACGATGTCCCATTTCGAGTTTGGCAAATCCCAGAAAATCATGCTCTGAAGCCTTGAGAATCGCCGGCTCAGAGGGCGAAGCCGTTTGCACAAATACGCGTCCTCCCTGCATGCCACGACCTGTGCGTCCAGCAACCTGCGCAATTAACTGGAACGTTCTTTCCGAAGCGAATAAATCGGGCTGATGCAACATCGTATCAGCGTCAACCACGCCCACTAATGTGACATTCGGAAAGTCCAACCCTTTCGCAATCATCTGCGTTCCCAGCAGGATATCCACTTCACCGGCTGCAAATGCATTCAAGACGCGCGCATGGCTGCCGACACCCCGCATGGTATCGCTGTCCATTCGCTGACAGGAGTAATCGGAAAACTTGGCTTTCACCTCTTCTTCCAGCCGTTGCGTCCCGGCTCCCACAAACCGCAGTCCCGGTGCACCACAACCCGGGCATTGCTTGGGAGGTTGGGCCGAAAAATCACAACTATGACAAACCGCGAGATTTTTATCCCGATGCCAGGTCAAAGAAATTTCACAATGCGGGCACTTGACCGAGTTGCCACATCCCTTACACCAGAGTGCAGGAGAGTAACCCCGGAGATTCAAAAACAGGATCACCTGCCCGCCGGCTTCCAGCGCATGCTGCATTCCTGTATACAACACGCGTCCGATCGATTCGTTTCGCCGGATCTGCACATCATTGCGAACATCAATAATATTCACATTCGGCATCGGCAAATTATTGACGCGTTTCGCCATCGAAATCAGAGTATCTTTTTTCTCGATGACTCGCAGCCAGGAATTTAACGTCGGCGTAGCAGACCCCAGAATCAAAGGTACGCTCTCCAGCTCCGATCGTTTGCGAGCGACCTCCCGGGCATGGTAGCGGGGTGCTGTCTCCTGCTTGAATGAAGTTTCGTGTTCTTCATCAATGACGATTAATCCCAGATGCGGCGCCGGTGCAAACACCGCGCTCCGCGCACCGACAATCACCTGTACTTTGCCGGCGGCGATATTCTGCCAGTGATAATGCCGATCGCTGTCACTCAAATGGCTGTGTAACACCGCCACGGAATCAAAGCGGGAACGAAATCGCTGAATTGCCTGAGGCGTCAAGCTGATTTCCGGCACAAGTACAATCGCCTGTTGACCATAACTGACGACTTCACGAATCGCCTGAATATAGACTTCTGTTTTGCCACTCCCCGTCACGCCATGCAGTACGAACGTTTCGCTCCGCTGCCCCCGGATCGCAGCCAGAATTTGATCTAGCGCCCGAGACTGATCTGTATTGAGCTCTAAATCATCCTCTTTTTTGATGTGAGCGTGTACGACATCGTCATCATTTTCGAAATGTTGCATCCGTTTTTGATGACTGCGGATCAGCGTTTTCTTTTTGAGTGAGTGAACCGGCCCCGATCCGCAATTCGCGGCCTGTGTCAATTCCTCTAAAGTCAGCGGCTTCTCAGCGGACTTCAGCACGTCATACACAGCCCGCTGTTTGGCGGGCAGCTTTTCAATCAACTCGGCCGACAGATCTTCGTTTTGTTGTTGGGACTCAGCCAACTCAAACAACGTCACCATCCGGGTGCCTGCCTGATTCTTCACCCCGGCAGGAACCACCGTTTCCAGTACCTGCCCCCAACTGCATAAATAACGATCTGCAATCCAGCGTGTTAGCTTCAGCATTTTGGCATCGAATAAGGGGCGACTGTCCAGAATGGCTTCGATCGTCTTTAAACGAATGCTGGGCTGATTTTCATCGGCAGGCCCTACACCCACGCAAAATCCCGGTATCAACTGATTCCCGCGACCAAAGGGAACCTGAACCCGATGCCCCGCGCGGAGCAGAGCGCGCATACTTTCGGGAACCAGGTAGTGAAACACTCGATCCACGGGCCGATTCAACACAATTTGCGCCAGATAGAGATCCTGCGCGGACTCCCGTTCCCAAGGCATGGGATTTTCCGGAAGTTCCTCTTCTTCAAATAGGCTCTGTTGCTTCGGTTTACTCATATCATCTGCAGGATATACTAGGGGAAATGGATATCTCGCTTTGTAACTCTTTGGAGTGACGAACTCAACAATCAAACTCGACTATCGAGAATTCGATAAAAAAGATTCATGCAGCCCTGACTGTTTTTCTGTTTGACGAAGAAACACAGGGCCTTGATAGAAATGATTTACTGATGCGTATTGGAATTTTTGGCGGTACATTTGACCCTGTGCATAATGCGCATCTCCTGCTCGCCGAACAATGCCGCGAGCAATCGAACCTGGATGAAGTCTGGTTTATCCCGGCGGGAAGCCCGCCACACAAGGAGAGCACCGGAATTACTTCCGGGAAACCAAGACGCGAGATGCTCGATTTTGGGATCGCAGGGCATCCGGCGTTTGTGATCAAAGATCTCGAACTCCACCGCGAAGGCCCCAGCTATACTGTGGAAACACTGCGCCAACTCAAAGAAACGCACCCGGACGATGAATTCTTTCTCATCGTCGGTGCAGACTCCGTTCGCGACCTGCATACCTGGCGCGAACCCGCAGCCATTCTGGAACTGGCGACCTTGACTGGCGTCAATCGCCCCAACATTAGTCTACCAGATCTTACCGAGCTCGCTCAAAAGTTCGGCGAAGAAGTCATCGCAAAAATACTATGGGTCACGATGCCCGGAATCGACATTTCCTCGACTGATATTCGAAAACGGATTCGCGAAAAAAAAAGTGTCCGGTATATGACACCGCGTGCTGTGGAAGTTTATATCCACAATAACAGGCTGTATTTAGAGTAAGATTTCTCTAAATTAAGCTTTCAACGTCTCTTAAGACCACCCAACATCTCATAAAATCAGTGCAGACTACTGGAAATTTCCATCCATTTCGATCAGAATTAGACTGTAGACACACGCTTCGTTTAATTCGAACGACGCCGACTGTACTTCTTTGGTGTTAAATGGAGACGGAATGGGAATGGAAAACCAGCGTATAATGTTGCGCGCACCAGCGAAAACCTACCTTAAAATCTCGCCAGATAAAATAAACGACTTCGATCCGCTTTTATAAGCAGGAACACCGGCTAAGAACACGGGTTAAGAATAAAACCTATCAGCGTTGATCATCGCTCAGCCTGATGAACATAATAGACATCGCAAGGAATATATCGTTGTCATGGATTCGAAATCTTCAACCAAAGCGAATACCGAACAGGAAGAGTCCAATTCACTTTCTGCCTTTGATTATGCGCCCCGCACACGAATCGTCTTCGGCGGAGGCACCCTAGACCGTCTGGGAGAACTCGCCGCCGAACAGGGAGCAAAGCATGTCTTCTTAGTCACCGACAAAGGGCTCGCCGCTGCCGGCCATGAAGCCCGGGCTGTCGCTGCTCTGAAGAACGCAGGCATTCAAATCACAATTTTTGATGACGTCCACGCCAACCCGACCACCGAAGATGTCGACCGCGGTCTGCAGGTCGCACGCAATCATCAGATTGATCTCATCGTCGGCCTCGGTGGGGGCAGCAGTATGGACTGCGCCAAAGGAATCAATTTCCTGCTCACCAATGGCGGAAAAATGGAAGACTACTGGGGCGTCGGCAAAGCGACCAAACCCATGCTCCCGCTGATCGCTGTCCCGACCACCGCAGGCACCGGCAGCGAAGCCCAGTCGTTCGCCGTCATCGCCCATCCGGAAACCCATATGAAGATGGCGTGTGGCGACAAAAAAGCCGCCTGCCGCATCGCCATTCTGGATCCCGAACTCACGCTAACCATGCCCCGCTCTGTCACACGCGTCACAGGCATCGATGCCTTGAGCCACGCGTTAGAAACCTTTGTGACGAAGCCGCGCAATGAAATTTCTCAGCTCTTCAGCCGTCGTGCCTGGACTCTGCTGGCAAACAGCTTTCCCAAAGTTCTCAATACTCCCGACGATCTGACCGCACGCGGAAACATGCAGCTCGGAGCACACTTCGCCGGTGCCGCCATTGAAAACTCGATGCTCGGTGCGACCCACGCCCTGGCAAACCCGCTCTCAGCTCATTTTGATCTCACGCACGGCGTGGCGATCGGCATCATGTTACCGCATGTCATTCGCTTTAACGCGGAACTGGTCGGCAATCATTACTCAATCCTCGCGTCCGATATCGGCTTGTGTGATGCTCAAGACCCTGCTGGCGCAGGCTTACTCGCCGATCACATTCAATCGTTAATCGTAATGGCGGGTGCCCCCACTTCACTTTCCGAATGCGAAGTCGATCTCAGTCTGGTGGAGCAACTGGCAGAAGAAGCCTCCAAGCAATGGACGGGCAACTTTAATCCCCGTCCCGTCGATCAATCCTCTTTAAGGGAATTGTACGAATGCGCATTTTAATCAAATCCAGCGTCGCTCGAGTTTCCCAATCGATCCTCATCGCGCTGATCGTCTGCGTCTGTTTCTCGAACCCGACTCACGCTGCCGAGAAACCAGCCAGTAGCAAAGACAAAACCACGCTGACCAAACCGGAAAGCAATAAACAGAACTGGCCTTCGTTCCGAAACGGTAACCTGCAACAGGGCGTCGCGAAAACCACACTCCCCGAAAAACTCGAACTACTCTGGGAATTTCCCTCATCAGACGGAATCGCGTCCACCGCTGCGATTGTCGGCGACCGCGTTTATATGGCTGGTTTGAACGGTTACGTCACATGCCTCGATATAAAAACAGGAGTCCCATTCTGGCAACACCGTTCGATCAACAACCCGGACCCCAAGGAATTTGCCCCCGGCTTTAAATCCTCTCCCCTGGTCACCGAGCATGGCGTTTATCTGGGTGATGAGGATGGCATCTTCCATGCCATCGATCGCCGGACGGGGAGAAAACTCTGGACCTTTAAAACGGATGCGGAAATCATCAGCAGCGCCAATGTCGTCAACGATAAAATTCTGTTTGGTGGCTACGATAACAACCTTTACTGTCTCAATGAAGGCGATGGTTCGCTGGCCTGGAAATTCGAGACCGACGGTTATGTGAATTGCTCTCCCGCCATCGTAGACAATTTCACGTTCGTCACCGGCTGTGACGAACAGCTCCGCGTAATCGATATCAACACAGGCAAACAACACAGCCAGATGCCTTTAGCAACCTACCTGATTGCCTCACCCGCGGTCATGGGCGATAACTTGTACGTCGGCACTTACGCCAGCGAAATCATCTCCGTGAACTGGAAGAAACAAAAAGTAGAATGGCGATATAAAGACCCGAAGAAGGAATTTCCTTATCATTCCTCCGCAGCCATCACAGACGAATATGTCGTCGCCGGCGGTCGGGATAAGCAGATCCATTGTGTTGAACGAAAAACGGGCAAACTGGTCTGGAAATTCGGGACACGTGGACGAGTCGACAGCTCGCCTGTGATAATTGGAAATCGTGTGTTTGTTGGCTCATCAGACGGCAATCTCTACGAGCTCGATCTGCAGAATGGTAAAACGCTCTGGAAAAAGAATTTAGGAAAAGATATTACCGCGTCACCGGCAATCGGATCAGGACATTTGATCATTGGCACAGAATCCCGAAATGGTGCCTTGTATTGTTTCGGAAAGAAGTGACAATAAGAGGTAGAGAAAATTCTCTGCGGAAAAGTCAGCCGCTTAAAAGTTGATTAAAAAAACCATAAGACGTTGAGAGAACTATGGATCTGGAAACAACAGGCACGACCGAAATTGGAAGTTATTTTGTTTCGAACTACCCTCCTTTCTCGCAATGGAAGCAGGAACACGTCACCAGAATTCATGATGTCCTGCATGAGAGCCCCGATGCCAGCATTCCGATGGGCCTCTACATCCATATTCCCTTCTGCCGCAAACGTTGCAAATTCTGTTATTTCCGCGTCTATGAAAAACAGAACGCCAAAACAATCGAACGATACGTACAGGCTTTGCAAAAAGAATTCGAAATGCTCAGCCAGGTCGAAGCCATCAAAGGACGCACGCTCGACTTCGCCTACTTCGGCGGCGGAACACCTTCCTATCTCAGCTCCAAACAACTGCTCTCCGTCCGTGATCGGCTCTCCAGCCTGCTTTCCTGGGAAACGGCAAAAGAAGTCACCTTCGAATGCGAGCCCGGCACACTCAACGAAGAGAAAGTAAAAACACTCAAAGAGATTGGCATCACCCGCATCTCACTCGGCATTGAAAGCTTTAACGATAAATTACTCGAAGTCAACGGCCGTGCCCATCTGACCCCTGAAGTCTACAAAGCGTACGACTGGATTCAAAACGTCGGCTTCCCCCAGGTCAACATCGACCTCATCGCCGGCATGATGGGTGAAACCGACGATAACTGGACCGAGTCTGTCGAAAAAGCAGCCGAATTCGCACCAGATAACATCACCATCTACCAGATGGAACTCCCTCACAACACGATCATTTCCAAAGAAATGAAAGAAATGGGCGTCACCTCGCCCATCGCCGACTGGACCACCAAACGCCGCTGGATGAATGAAGCCATCGAGACACTGCAAGCCAAAGGCTACCACCTCGCCAGTGGAAATGAACTCGTCAAAAACCCGGAAACAGACCGCTTCGTTTATCGCGACAATCTCTTCCGCGGCAACGATATTGTCGCCACCGGCGTTTCCTCCTTTGGTCACATGCAAGGCGTCCATTATCAAAACCTGGATCGCCTGGAAGACTATCTCGAAACCGTTGAAAAAGGCGAACTCCCCATCAACCGGGCACTCGAACCTTCCGAACACCAGCGGCTGATCCGCGAATTTATTCTGCAACTCAAAGAAGGCCACGTCTTGACACAGCCATTTCAGGAAAAGTTTGATGTCAATATCATCGAAGAATTTTCCGAAGCACTCGAAAATCAGAAAAAAGCGGGTTACCTCACCTTTGATGACTCTCAGGTCCAACTCACCCGCAAAGGCATGCTCCAGGCCGACAGCCTGCTGACCGAATATTTCGAACCAGAACACCGCATGGTAAGATACACCTAAAATTTGAACCGCTGTTATCCATTGAAACTCACCCCGATCCTCCCCTGATAAAAAGAAGTCATTTTCAAGTGAACCCTCAAGACGAACTCGATGCACTTGTCAAATTGTTTCCCAACGAACCGCAACTGTTCGAACGGGCCGAACACGTTTCTTCTGCTTCTCTTCCCGATCCGTATAAATCGCTGTTGGCTCACAACCACCACATGACCGTCACCATGGAAAAATACCATCAATCTCCCGTTGATGTGACCGTGCTGGACCAGCGTCTCGATGAAAATATTTACAGCAGAAAAATCCTGTTATCCAAAACCGGCACCGATGAAGTTGTCCAGTTCGGGATCGTACGATTTAATTTTGACTATGTGACTCAAGCCGTCAAGGACGAAATCCTGGCTGGCGAAATCCCACTCGGACGGGTGCTTATCAATCACAATGTCTTGCGACACGTCGATTTAGGTGCGGTATTACGGATCACCGCCGGCCCGGGACTGGCCCGTGTGATGGATATCCAGCCCGGCGAAATTACCTACGGGCGACTGGCAACCATTTTTTGTAACCAACAACCGGCAATTGACCTCTTGGAAGTTTCCTCTCGGTTGCTATAAATGCATCACTGCCGCTCTGAACCTGACTTTGACTCGTACGATTGAAGGTTTCCCATGAACGATTCAAACCTGCAAGCACAGCCTGCCCTCGACTCAGAATACGACGTCATCGTCATCGGCGCCGGCCCAGCCGGCTCCACAGTGGGAGCACTCCTCGCCGAACAGGGACGAAAAACCCTTGTCGTCGACCGCGCCCAGTTCCCCCGCTTTCATGTCGGCGAATCCCTGATCCCCGAAACCTATTGGCCCCTCAAACGCCTGGGACTCATCGATCAACTCAAACAGACCGCGTTCCCTAAAAAAATGAGCGTGCAGTTTGTCACCGACGAAGGCGTCGAAACGATGCCTTTCTACTTTAATGATTACAAAGAGCATGAAAGCTCGCAAACCTGGCAGGTGCGCCGCGCCGAATTCGACCAGATGTTGGTCAACAACGCCCGATCGAAGGGGGCTGCTATCCACACAGGAACCCAGGTACTCGACCTGCTCTGTGAAGGAGACCAGGTCACAGGCGTCAAAATCAAATTGAATACGCAGGAAACTCATGAAATCAAAGCGAAGATCGTCGTCGACTCCAGCGGGCAGACCGGCTTTATCGCCAATCGCTTCAAACTGAAACAAACCGATCCGATTTTGAAAAAAGGAACCGTCTGGGCCCACTTCAAAAACGCCCACCGTGATCCAGGCATCGATGAAGGCGCCACAATCATTCTGCAGACCGAAGGCAAACATTCGTGGTTCTGGTATATCCCGCTCCCCGACAATGTCGTCAGCATCGGCTGCACCGGAGACATGGCCTACATGTTCGCCAAAGATCGAGGCAACAGCGAAGAGATCTTCTACCAGGAAGTCGAGCGTTGTATCGGCATCAAGCGACGCCTCACCGAAGCACAACCCGTCACCGAATTCATGACCACCAAAGATTTCTCCTACCACACCAGCCAACCGGTCGGACCAGGCTGGATGCTGGCTGGCGATGCACTCGGCTTCATCGACCCCGTCTATTCCAGTGGCGTGTTCCTGGCAATGAAATCGGGTGAGCTCATTGCCGATGCCATCAACGACGCCTTCGAAGCACAAAACTTCTCGGTCGATCAACTCAGCCAATGGTATCCCGATTACCACAGCGGCGTCGAAAACTTCCGCAAGCTGGTCTACGCCTTCTACACCCCCGGCTTCAGTTTCGGCTCCTTCCTCAGACAATACCCTCAGTTCAAAACGAATCTGGTCGACATCCTGATCGGCGACGTCTTCAAACCCGAAGTCGCAGAAATGTTTACCGTCATGCAGGAAGAAATTCCCGAACTCGCGAACCCGGAAGACCCTCAGGTCGCGCTGAAAAAATAACCTGACTCTACTGACGATTCTTCAGCCCTCCTCGCTTCACCTGCGACAACCAAAGTCCGTCCATATGAAATCCGCTTGACAATTTGAAGACTGTCATAAAATCGACTTTCCCCCTCGTTCCAGGCACGTTTCCAGAGAGCAAGACACAGCTTGACACGCCTGCGCCGTCAGCGATGATCCATCCCCTGCGTCACGCGCGAGTGACTGCCCCAAATTGCTGAAGAGATCTTCCCCTGACCATTCCAGCACCTTCGAAAAACGTCTGGTTTCATCGCGTTTTTTCGAACTCTGTTTGCAATGATCACTATCACATTCCATTTTATTTTGCGACATGCGGTACCATCTTCCGCCTTGTTTGAACCAGCGCTGACCAACTCTGAACGAACCTCAACCCTCTTTTGACCAAGTTCCGCCGGGCTCGACTTGACTCCTTCCCGCCCTTCACGAAGATTACCCCAATTGGAAAACAATTCTGGATACGAAAACAGCACACAGCAAACCAATCGAAGTAAATCGCAGGAAGTCACCAGACACCTCGGATAGAATAAGAAGGACAGCCACAAAACGTCTCGATACCGACAGGTAAAAAACGTAACAGCATTCTACTCGATGTACTTCTTAGGAACGAAGATGAACAACGGGCACTATCATTCACAAATATCTCTCCCCTGGGAACATCCGACTGATTGGGGATGCGCACTATCTTGATGCTTCTCTGTAGTCAATCATTCTGTGGTCAGTCATCATGATATCGGGGAGATCGTTTCTGTTTCGCATCGTTCCCAACGTTGAGTGCCGCTGGTATGAAAAACCGCCGGATTCCACAGCACCGGCATCGAGCGCCATGTCGCTCAAAACAGTGGTTCGTCGAGTTCTCATTCGATCCCCTTTTTGTAATCTCAAAATAATCTCTTGACAGACAATACATAGAGCGGCTATACATGGAATATGTAGTCATCCTATGTATTGGAGTAAATACGATGAATCCACAATTATTTGCAGGCACGTTGGAGATGCTCATTCTGGAACTGGTTTCCGAAGGGCCCACGTATGGTTATGAAATTACGCAGCAGGTGACCAATCGATCGTCGAATGAATTCGAGTTGAAAGAGGGCAGCCTCTACCCGGCGTTGCACAAAATGCAGCGTAAAAAGCTCTTGAAGTCATTTTGGAAAGAAGTCGATGGCCGCAGACGTAAGTATTACGAGCTGACCATTCAGGGGCAGAAAGCCCTCAACGAAAAACGGCAGGAATGGAAGCAGTTCTCCTCAGCCATAGATCGAATCCTGGGAGCACAAAGTGGCCTGGCCTGAGATCAGCATTGAAGATTTACCTCCCGAACGCGACGACGAACCATCGTCGTTGCGGCAGGATATTCTCGATGAACTCAGCGATCACTTTGCGTGTGCTTTGAATCGAGAGTTATTGAAGAATCCGGATGAGTCGACCGCAAAACAACGCGTATTAAATCAATTCGGCGATCCCATCAAAATCGCCCGCCAACTCTGGCTCGACGCCATGAAGGAGAAAATCATGTCTCAACGTATTATGACTAGTATTTCCGCCGTAATGGCGGTCTGCTGTATTGCTGTCGTCGGCATCGCCTGGTCAATGATGCAACGGAGTGAAAGTCTGAATTTGAAAATGCTGGAACAGATGGCGGCAATGGCGGAACGTCCTCAATCGACTCCTACGTCAAACGTGGATCAACAGATTTTAAAACAACTGGAGCAGTTAAATGAGCGGCAGGTCGGACAGGCCGGCTCGATCGCGGATTTATTAAGCCCGATTTCATTTGAGTTGATTCAAGCGGGCGAAGGAGCAAAGCCGGTAAGCGGATTCACCGTGACCCTGGTAAAACGCGGCAGTCAGACCGATACGTTTACCGTCAAAGCGGTCAGTGATGAAACAGGACGCCTCAATTTCAAACGGCTTCCCTGGGGCCAATATCAATTGACTGTCACCGCCCCTTGGGGCGAGTCTTTGAAGACACGAAGCATCTCCACAATCCCGGGACGACCGTATGAGGAAACCATTATTTGTCCCAGTCAATCACCTTCCAAAGTCGCTGTTACGTTTGAAGTCGATCAGACAAAAAAGGCCGATCAGGACGACGACTATCTGTTATGTGACTTTCGCTCTCGGAGTAATTCCAAACCGCGAAATACTTTCAAAATGGTCACTCCGAGAAAAATTGGCAGTTTGAATTGGTATCATTCTCACGACCTGACTGACCATGCAGAGCAGGGGGTCTACTTGATCGATATCAAAACGAATCGCGTGATACGTTGTCCCCTGGATAAGCACGGAATGTTTATCGATTTAGATCCCGAGCAATTAAAACTCAAGGAATCGGTATCAATGACTGAGGGAAGCTACGAAGACCCTGCCCTGTACCTTTTAAAGAAAGCAGACCTGTCCCGATTGTCTGAGTTAGATCAGCTGGAGTACTTTGGTGTCGTACAGCTCGATGCTCCTCAAAATATGAGAATACTGGCAACCCGCAACGCCGGTCCGCGAATGTTGGTTCGTCCCTTTGAGTCGATCAAAATGGAACCGCGATTGCAAAAGTTGCTTGAAACTAAATATGGTGTTGTGTCGAAAAAAATTAGTGGAGTGCAGTTACCAAAGGTGTTGGAATTCGATGTTTCCAAGTCAGAGCCGAATGTATGGAAAATCAGTATTCCCGATTTAGATCGCGTTTCTGAAAAAACCATTTCTGTAAGTCAATCTTTATAGCAGAATCAAAAACTGTATCAATGAGGAGCATCCAGTGGCCTGGCCTGAGATCAGCATTGAAGATTTTCCGCCCCAGCGCGACGATGAACCGTCATCGTTGCGGCAGGATATCATAGATGAACTCAGCGATCACTTTGCGTGTGCTTTGAATCGAGAGTTATTGAAGAATCTGGACGCGCAGATCGCGAAACAACGTGTAATCAATCAATTCGGCGACCCTATCAAAATCGCCTGCCAACTCTGGCTGGATGCGATGAAGGAGAAAATCATGTCTCAACGAATTATGACCGGAGTTTCCGCCGTGATGGCGGTCTGCTGTCTGGCTGTGGTGGGAATATCCTGGATGCTGTTTCAGGAAAGCCAGTCCATGAATCAAAAGATGCTCGCTCAAGTGGCCGCGATGACGACGATGGATCCACAATTTCTTAAGCAAATGGAAATGCTGTTGGAGAAACAAGCGACTCAGGCAAATGACAGTTCAGAAGAGATGAATCCGATTTTGTTTCAACTGGTAGAGGAAAATAAAGAGGGATCGCCAGCGACTGGTTTTAAAGGGACTCTGACAAAATATGAAGGCAAAAATGTAATCTACACGGTGGACGCCGTCAGTGACAAGAATGGATTATTAGTTTTTGGAAAGCTTCCCTGGGGAAACTACGAAATGAACCTGCATGCTCCGTGGAATAATGAGAAACTCAATACGCTTAACATCACAACCATACCAGGGCGTAAATTCGAAGAGACGATTATCTGCCCGGCGGGAGTTCCTGAGAAGGTTCCTGTTGAATTTCAAATAGAGTGGCAAGGCAAGCCAGCCGAGGAAGAGATGTTTCTCATATCTGATTTTCGTCACATCAATGACTACTATGGCAGCAAGCACAGACAATACAATTTAAGTACTCGGAGAACAATTCAAAATCATACTTGGAGCTATCGGCATAATCTGACTATTGCAGCAGAAAGAAGCGTATATTTGATCGATGTGAAGAATAATCAGGCGATCTCCTGTCCGGTTAAGGAAGATGGTAATTTCGAAGATCTTGAGTTTCAGGATCTGATCTGGAAGTCCTCTGTCGAAGCCCTGCAAGGAGAATATCTGTCACCAACCATCTACTTGATTCGGAAGAGCGAACTGTCGAAATTAGCGGAATTAAATTCTATCAGTACTATCGGTTTGATTAGAACTGATAGGAGTGGAATGGATTTGATGAAATACGCATATCCAAGCATGGGAATGTATATTTCTCCGTTCGAAAAATTCAAAGTGGAACCACAGCTTCTGAAAACACTGGAAAAGAAAGATAGTCAAGCAGCCGAGATGCTGAATGCATTTGAGCCCTATCAGCTGATGGTTCATCCCAAAGCGAGAAAAGATCAACTCAACGTCTGGAAGATCATCGTTCCCGCCTTAGATCCGATTACTCAGGAATCCGGTTCATTGAGTAGTGCCCTGTAACTGGGAAGAGCTTGGTTCCTTTTTTACCAATCTGCTGGCAGTTGACTTCGTAGACGAACTTTTCTTTGAGTTCGTTGACTATCAGGCGGACTGTTTTCTTGTCGTCTGAAACAGTCACGTCTTCCACTTCCACTTTGTAACGGCCGCTGTCGGGGCTGGCGTAGCTGCCGCTCCAGACGCGGGTATAGCCGGCGATGGTGTAGGCGTCTTTGTCAGCCGCTTTTTTCGCGTCGACCGGTTTGAAGAATTCGAGTTCGAAACCATCGTGTGTCGCGCGGAGTTCTTTGATGCCGTTAGGTAGTTTGCCGTTGGGGGTCAGTTTAGTGATGGAACCGGTGTTCTGACCGCCGAGCCAGCCGCTGTCGTGAATGCTGCCAACGTAGATATCTCCCTTGGGACTGACGGCAACCGACATGGGGCCCGCGAAATTATGCTCATCGGCGGGCACGTCGGCGCGGGTGAAGTAATAGGTGGCGCCCTGTACCGAGTCGCCGACGTTCTGGGTGCTGAAGCGAATCAGTAAACGGTTATTGTATTCGCAGCCAAGCCCCTGATCGAACAGGCCGGCATACGAGAATTGTTTGGGAATGCAGGTTAAGCCGTTGACGCTACGGGTCCAGGGGTGAGGCACCTGAATGGCGGCGCGAGTCTCTTCCAGATTTTCCTTATTTCGCAGATCAGACTGGCTGGGCACGCCGTACGCTTTGCCGGGGATCAACAGATTGATCTCGTTGAACGTGTTTTGTACGCCCTGTTGATCGGAAATGTAGATCTCGTCTTTGGAGTTAATGGCGAGGCCCGTGGGGTAACGGAACGCGTGTCCCAGGACTTCGATATTGCCGTTATAGGTGATCTTGAGAATTTTGCCGCGCCAGTGAATTTGATCATCGGGGCGTTTCATTTGGGCGTAATCGCTGCCTAAACCGACGTAGAGGTTCCCCTGACTATCGCGAACACAGCCGGTGGCCCAGTCGTGGTAGTTGTCGTTGAAGCCCCAGCCGGTCGCGATGATCGTGCGTTTGTCGGCTCTGCCGTCGCCGTTGGTGTCGGAGAGACGAAGCACTTCCGGTTTATGCGAGACAATGATGTCATTCCCATCGGCGATGATGCCGAACGGGGCAGAGAGACCTTCTTCGAAGAGTGTCAGTTCGTCTTCGACGCCGTCACCGTCGGTGTCTTTCGCCAGATAGACGTCCCCTTTGAGTGAGGTGAAGATCAGCGTACCATCATCGCGCCAGGCGAGTGCGGTCGGCATGATGCCGCCATCAATGGGGAGACGCACGCCATCAAAGCCGGGAGCGCTGGTGACGGTTTCGATGGCCGGTTTCGGCTTGGGTTTCGTTTTGATCTGTAACGAGTCTGCTTTGAGATTGCAGAGATAATCGAGTGTCAGTGAGGTCTTGCCTGATGCATTGCCGTTGGTTTTGATGTATTCGTGGGAATTATTGTCGGCGATAGGCATCCACTTCGCGTTCGGATGAGCGGGGTCAGTGATTTTCGGGTCGCCGATGCTTTTGGAAAAACGAGGTTTGCCGACGTAAAGATCATAACCTTCTGGCAAGTTGGTCGCTTTGATGGTTCTTTGCCAGCCTGTTTGATGCTCTTTATCTGGAAGCGTCTGGAACGTGTCTGTGACAGCGACGGTTCTGATCTTGTCACCGATTTTGAAGGTGAGTTCGTAGTTCAACGTAATCTGATTGCCCGTTGATTCATAACTGCGGAGCGTGCCTGCTCTGCCATTATGGATGTGTGGATAGATCACTGCCGATGGCGCTGTGCCTGTTTTAGCGAGTGCAAATTCCTGACCGCGTTCATATCCGGAGATGATCGGCGAGCCGGCCATGTCCCAGTACCAGCTTTTGCCTTCGGTGCGCTGACGGGCTAAATCACCCAATGTCCATTGCACAATCGAGAACTGATCGAGGTCAAATAGCAGGTTGTGTCCATTGTCAAAGCCGACGGCAAATGCGTGAGGCACAACTCCGCCGCCGGTCTCTTTGGAGTTGGTGAAGACATCGCGCACAATCCGCGCGGGTTCGCCAGTTGCGACGGTGAAGAACTGTTCGACGACCGAGGGATTCGTGGGAACTTTGAACTGGGGATCATTCAGGCCGAGCCAGATCGCGTCCAGCTGGCGATTAATGTCGCCGCCCAGAACTTTGGGAACGCTTTTCTTGAGTGCGGGCATCTCCATGCCGGGTACAATTCGTAGTGGGTTATGCACCCAGCGGAGGAAGTATTCTTTGCGCATCCGTTTGCCCAGCATCAGCAAGTCGGAACCACGCGTGCCCAGTGCGACGTTACGGGGTTTGTATTCACCGAGTACATGACAGGAAATACAGCTGAAACCTTTGGCACCAGTAATCGTCTGCCCGGCGATGAGCAATTGGGCCTGGTTTTCATCGGAAGAGTCGATCATGAAATCGGGTTGACGCGGACCGTCATTGGGAACCAGATCATGTGCGACAAGATACTTGAGCAGCACCTCTTTGTCGGCTTTCGTATGCTGGAAGCGGGGCATGCGAACGCGAAGCCAGGGCATGCGGATGGTTTTCTGTTCGCCGCTGACTGCTTCGGAGAGGGCTGTATGTTTGAGTTTGTCGCCGACGGCGTTGAGAGCAGGGGGAATCATGCCTTCGCTCTGTCCCGCGAGGGCGGGATCGAACTTCGCCATTTGACCGGCGATCTGAGTGATGCCTTCGTGCATGTTCCGTTCGTGACAGTAAATGCAGTTACGTTGTTCAAGAACGTAGCGGCCTCTGTCGAATTCATTTTCCGGGGAAGGCGCGCCGAAGCTGGATTTGAGATACGCTTTGACGGCGTCGCGATCGATGGTGCGGTACGCGGGGCGTCCCTGTTTGAGATCGGTTTTTTCAGCCAGGCAGGAGTTCTCCCAGTTGGTGACTGCTTTGGAGAGGTCGGCGATTTTCTGTGTTGGTTTGTCGATGCCGGGAATCGTATGGCAGGCGGCACAGCGAGCCTGCGTGATCAGTTTTTTACCGGCGGCGATGGTCTTTTTATCGGTGCTCGGCTTTTTCCCAGTCGCAAGTTTTGCCTGTTTCAATTCGGAGAGTGCATACGAGAGTTGGCGTCGTTCGGTGGTACTGAGTTTGATCACCGGCATGCGATGATCCTTGTTTAACTTCGCCGGATCAGAGAGCCAGGTATAGAACCATTGCGCGTTGCGTTTGTCGCCGATACTGCTCAAGTCGCCGCCACTGAAGGGTTGCTGGTTGCCTTTGCCGTCAATCGTATGGCAGGCGAGACAGCCGACCGACCGCATCAGGATTTGACCTTCGCGCTGTTCTTCGTCGTGTGTCAGAGCTTTTTTGGTCTTTTTATCTTTCTTGGCAGCCGGGATCTTGTTGAGTGATGCGGTTTTCGTATTTGCATAAAGATACGCGGCGATGGCTTCGGCATCCTGCTGATCAAAACCGAAGAAGGGCATTTTGGCATGTGCGGCGACGGCATCGTCATTTTGGACTTTACGGAGCAGCCATTCCGGGTTCAGCGCGGTGGTGACATGCGTCAGATCGGGCGCTGCGGGGCTAATGAGCTGGTGGTCTCGCTGGTGACAGCGGTTGCAGCGATGGGCGTCGAAGTGCGTGCGCCCGCGCCAGATTTGTGCGACTTCCGGATTCCCCTCTTCGCGATAGAGAACGTTCGACTGAATCGGTTCCAGACCAAACAGATTAGAAGCCCAGAACAATTGCACGCGTGCCTGGGGCGTCGTTTTATTATAGGAAACCTGCAGCTCGAATTCGCCGAAGTTTTGATCGTATTTGGGGCCGACGACCCAGCCGGGCGTTTCGCGTTTTCCTTCGAGAACGGTTTTGCCATCGATTTCGACTTTGATTTCCCCTTCGAGATAAGCGGAAATCTGATACTTGCCGGGTTGCTTCACCAGAATCAGGCTGGTCCAATCGACGGAGAAATTGCCTGCGGGGATCTGTGGCAGCGGTGCCTGTTTGCCCCAGTTGAAGGCGATATCCGGGTCGATGCGTTGCACGCGCTGAGTGCCGGCCTGATAGGTTGCCAGCAGTCCCGGCGGATAATCATCTTCCTCCGGATCAATCTCTTCGGCCGACAGATTGCTCCCGGCAATTGTGAGAAAGAGACATGCAAGTAAAAAAACACTCAGGGACAGAATGCCCCTGAGTCCGAATGAATGAATGCGCTGGCTGATCATGATGCTCGACAGATTCGGTGCTGAGAGGACGTTTGTTAAGAAACCCAAATAACTCGCTGGGGAAATAAAAAATCAGCCATTCGTTATTGTTCGAATGGCTTTTCATCTTTGGCGTTGGCCCCGAACGAATCGCGAAATTCGTCTACGGCAGACGAAACGGTTTTCTTGGGGCCGGTCAGTTTGAGGAAGTAATAAGGTTTGCCTTCCATTGCGAGAATGACGCCGAGCATCTGTGAATCTGGAGTGGGTTTGGTTTTTCGCAGGAATGGGGGGCCGATCGATTTGTTGTAGGTGCCGCTAATATCGGCGAAGACGTATTTGCCATCTTTTGTTTCACCCTGGGTCACTTTCACTTGACGATCTTTGCCGCCGGCAAACTGACCAATCCAGCGTGTGATGTTTGCAGCGGTTCCACCACCGGTTCCGCCAAACGAAGAGATGACTAGTTCGGCTGGTTCCTTGTCGCCTTTGACTGCGGGAATTTCAAATTGAGCCAAACGCAGATTATTGGAGGGGGGGGCACTTTTCCAGTTGGCGGGCACTTTGAGTGTGATGTCTTTGATTTTGACTTCGTTGGTTTTCACATCTTTGTCTGCTGCTTCAACGGTGCAGGCATAGACAGCCAGAGACAGGGCCAGGACGGAATAGATAACTCTGCGGTAAGTGGTGGGAGAGATCATAAATATCCTCAGATTGAAATAAGGAGTGTGCGCATACGACAATGACTAATTGTCCCGCATTTCACAGCCATTTTCAACTGGTTGCTGCAAGAAATGGGAATTGGCAGGAAATTTTGAGAAAGTTAAATATGTTGTACATTCATGTTGCAAAAAAGCAACGTGCAGCTCTGTCGATTCGAACTGGAAAATTAGATGTTTGGAATGTCGTCTGGTTTACTTTTTATGATTCATAGCCAAAGCGAAATCGCCCCACCCCCACAAAAGTTTTCCGAGACTCCCTACATAAAAAACCCTGCCGTGGTCATCACCACAACAGGGCTGAATTCAAAAGCGGAATTCGTTTTTATTTCTTGTACTGGGGCGCTTTGCCCAGCGGATACAGGTCCCATTTACGAACCCACATTTCCGCCATTTCGGTCTGAACCAGTAACTTGCCATGATCGGGCTTGGCATTGGAACCGGCATTCACCACAACGCCATTCACCAGATACTCAATGTCGCCCCCTTTGCTGATCACGTCCATCCGGGTCCACTCGCCGAATTTACTTTCGACGTCGTCCTTGCCGCGGAAGCCAACCTTGTCGGCCCAGTCCGGGTCACGGCCGAACCAGTTGATGCGTCCTGAACTCAACGTGATTTCTTCACCACCTTTTTTCCAGACCTTCTCGCCATCGCGGTCTTTGGTGATGGTGGTCGTCAGCGAAGTCGGAATCGGTTCGCCGGTCTTGGGATCTTTCCCCGTTAAGACCAGAATATCACCCACGCCCCCTTCAATGATCTGTGCTTCAATCGACGCCATCCAGGTATTGCCATAGCCGCCATCCGGGCCGTGACAGTGAATCAGCACGCCTGAATCCCGGGCACGGTCTTCCCGCTTGCCCCAGGTCTTCTCACCCCATTTGAATTCGATCACCATGTGGTAATCGCGGTAATCTTTCTTGGTGATCAGTCCGCCGTAACCATCGCCGGAAATATGGAGCATGCCATCTTTCACGGTAAAAATCTTACGGGGATCTTCGTAAGCCGTTCCCCGATTCCAGACATACAAGCCATCCAGATTCTTGCCGTTAAACAGATGAGTCACACCATCTTTGGGTGTAACAACCTTGTCCCCGGCTTCTGCTCCCACAGTACAGACAGCAGCCAGACAGACACAGGTGATCGAGAGGAGTCGTTTCAAAACCATTAGAGCTTTCCTGAACTAGAGCACTTTCCGCAAGTCCTGAAGGCTTGGGAAATGCTGCAATAAAACCGTCTTCGGAATGAACCGAAAATAACTTCTTTAATAATATTAAGTTATTTGATTGTAAGACTCTTCGCAAGAACGAAGCGCAAAAAAGTCGTGACTCGGCCAAAAATAGAACCAGCGATTCCTCATTGCGTTCCCCAGTCAGCATGGCATGGATTAGCAGAAAATAAAGGAGTTTCATGCCGTCTTGGGTTCGTAGTGGCGGCTTGTGAAAATGGACTTCTTGCCAATTCGGGAGCATTTCCAGGCTCATGAAATCAGGGACTGACGGAAAGAACGCAGTGTGGATGGTACATAAATATATCTGACAATTGACAACCTGGTATCAGTATCAATATGCTACAATTCTTATTCCTAAACGATACTTAAATACAGTTACTCTCTGTCTTAGTGAGATATTAATCGTGAATACACCGCCTCGCAAACGTCGTCGTCGTAGACCACAGCAAGAATCAGCGGAAGAAACGTATGAGTCTCCTCGGAGGAGGAAGAAGAAAAGTTCTGGTAATACTAAAAAGAAAAAAGCTTCTAAACCTAACATTCCCATCGGGTTAATTGCAGGCGTTGCCGGAGCGGCAGTTGTTTTAATCTTAATCATGGTTGTTGACTGGAAAAGTATTGGCCAAGCCATCGGCGTTTCCAATACATCTGAGTCATTGACAAAACGTTTACTGTCTGATCAGGAAGAGCAGGCTTCGATTCTTGCCTCCATTAAAACAGAAGCAGATGCTCGGGCGGCAGGTCCAAAACTCATTCAACTCAATGAAGACTTGGCGAGAACCTCATTCGAAATCTCTGAGTTGCAAGAAGCCGAGAATATCCCACTCTCAGACAGGATGGCATTAAAGAAGGAGTTTCGCGAAAAGACGAAACCAATCACGGCTCGCATGACTGAAGAGATACAACGAATTGCTAAGAATCCTCAACTGGCGTCCGCAGTCAGAGTGATCATGTCTGAGTCGGGTGCCGCACGCTCGCGAGTAACCAATGAATTACGATTCACTAAAGCGAAAGCAGGTGTGAATGACGATGGTTATTCACCTGTTACTTCCAGTACAGAACTGACGAAAGGAATGAGGATTGAGTTCATTGATCCTTTCAATATGTGGAAAAAAGGGGTTGTTTCTGATGTTCGGAATGATGGCAAAGTGAAAGTCGGGCATGCCTTCGAGTATGTAGATCGAGATCGACTGCGAATCCCTGATGAATAAATCATGAAGTTGCGTCCCCGCTGGCCACTCGCACTATTACTGCTGGGCTTTTTGCTTCTGGGTTCTCGTCTAATCTGGACGCTGGGAGTCTCCGCCGACAACTGGAGACTGCTCGGCGATGAATGGATCGCACAGACACGCTCGCTTGTGAACTGGGAAATCCCAGTTTCTTATCAGACTCCGGCAGATCAGGCCGCTTACTGGGTTCAACAGTCACAGGAAATCGAAGCGGCGCAAAACGATCCCCAGGTGGCGCTGGGAGCAGCCTGGATGCTGGATACCCCTTGCAGGTTCTATCAATACCATACCGAATTTGATCAGATCCGTTCATCTTACCGCTCTCGTTTGCAACTTGGGTCCGAGCACGAAACTGTCGAAGCAAGGGAGAATGATTTTGAACTGCGCACCCGTAAAGCCTGTCTGAAACAGAGTGAACTGGCAACACAACTGGATCCTGAGAATAAATATCTCTGGCGCAACCGAGCACTGCTCCTGTTTCAGTTCCAAAACAACGCTTGGAACCCTTCGGTGTTCTACTCCCCCCACTCCATAGCGAAGAAGAACTGGCTGGAACTTTATAAGTTCATCCCCCGTACGGAGAACTGGCAGGCAATTCTCGATGAATGTGCCCAACACGATCCAGAGAACGCACTTTATGATTACCTGGCAGCTATCTATTTATCGTCTGTTTCGACTCAGAAGAACTCACTGTGGCAAACCGAAATCCTGGATCATCCGAAATATAAACTAGCACAGCATCGACTCAGGGCAGGGCTCAAAAAACCCTTTCTGAAAACCGGATTCACAGGACAGGCAGCAACATTCGCCTTTCTGTCTCATACCACTTTCACAATGAACCAACAGCTACAAATGGCAGAGAGCAGGAAAAACAATTTCAGAGAGAAGTATATTTTGTGCCGACTTTTCCAGATTCTGGATCAAGAATATAACTCTGATTTTCTCTTAAAACAATACAATTCCCTGGGGATGTATTTCCGAGATTACCTGAAAGTTTCGCAGCAACTTTCCGATGGACCTGCGTATGATAATTTCGCAAAGCTGGGACAAGATTTTTATTCTCATGAAAAGGTGAAGCTGATCACTCTGAATCAAAAATTCCCCGGCCTGTTTGAACCCACAGAATACGAAGCGGTTTTAACAGAATTCAGGCAGGTACTCCAGAACCAAAAGACTTATAACAAAGCGATCAAACAAATCGAAAAGGGAGAGAAGTACAGTCCCAATGACACGCCCCATTTTTTTCGGTTAGCACTGCTCTCGGCGACCTCATTAAATCTGATCATCATCTCACTCACCTGCGCGATGCTAACCGGCGTTTTAAGCTGGTTCGGCACGCACGATCCAAATTCAGAATGTGTTGGCATGGGGTTCTGGCGCCCCCTTGTCTGCTGGCTGCTGGGAACCGGTATCAGTCTCGTATTGTGGGGACTCTGTACCGTTCAAAAGAACCCTTTAAAGATAGACTACCAGTCATTGCTGTTCATCCACTGGACCGGTTATATCCTGTTTGTCCTGGGTTTACTGTATCTGATTCACGCCGGATTTTCGGTTCCCTGGCTTCAACTCCTGGGAATCAGTTTCTTGATGGCTCTGCTCGTTCTAATCCTCTACTCTAGCCTAATACTCTTCTCTAGCACCAGTTTCATCCAGCTCTGTGCAAAAACTTCCCAGGCATACATTACCCCCCTGATAACCCTCTCCCTTCTCTTCACCACACTCTCTCTGCACCAGACCGTTAAATTCTTCAGGGAAAAGTTACATTCTCAGAAAGTCTCCCTTCTCATCTGTGGCCTGATCCTGGGAATCGCTGCGATTATGGTTCCTTATGTTTTAAAACCAACCAGTGTGGAACAGATCCCTGTTCGACTCAGAGTCGGCCAGGTTTACCCTCTCACCTGGTTCAATTTTTTGAAATCCCAGATGGTCGACGGGGAGCTGAGTGACGTTTTTGGCCTCATCAACTCGACTACCACCCGGGTCTGGCTGACCTGGTACAGGCTGACAGGGGACCTCTTCGCAGCATTCATTTCCGTCTCGCTGCTGTTGCTCTGGTACCTGAAACGCCAGTCCCGAATGATCATGGGAGGATTTCCCCAACTCCTGCAGACGAGAAAACGGATCGCACTACACCACACAGGTCGCATGCTGTCTCAATCGTGTGTGATCGCTGCGTTACTCTTCTCGCTGGTCTACCTGGCAGTCGCTCCTGACTTTCTCCAGGCCACACAAACGCAGATCCTGAAGAACTATCAACGCCTGGAGGATTGCGAGGTAAGCCAGAAAAAAACCAGGACCATCCAGGCAGAGATTGCAGCAGACACATCCTACATGAACCGGCTCCGGGAAGAGGCAGCCAATGCCGAAGAACTCCTCGCGAGATAGCCATTTCCCCACGAGCCACCAGAAAAGTGTTCTAAATCGATTTATTGAGAATTGCGCGTCGCGACGGCCGCTGCATCGTGGGGATGCAGGCTTTCCAGATGATTGATTTCCACACGGAAATCCTTGATCCCCTCGTATTCTTCCAACGCGGCTTTCAGCTTGCGGGCTGCATCTTCACAGAACATGAGGTTCGCGCCATTCAAGCGGGCAAACTCCTGCTCATCTTCGCGTTTGACGGCCGTCTGCACGGGCGTCACAATCACACGTTCGAGATAATCAATCAGAGATTCGATCGGAAAATCTTCCAGCGTACTGTCCAATTCGACCGTCACATCGGCGTGGCTGCGTTGACTGTGAGGCACCGCCAGAATCGCTTCCTGTGTTCCCAGCCATTGGAAAATTTCATCGTGGGTAAGCTCACTCCGCTCGCGAAAGGCTTTCTCAAACGCCTGTTGAATCAGCTGACGCGATAACGCGGCCGAGCAGGGACAGGCACTGGAATACGTCAGACGTACCGACAGTTGATGCTTATATTCCCCTTGTTGCAAAGCACTGTGAATCCGAATCGGATAAGCACGCCAGCCAGCATGGTCCGACAGTAAAGCAGGTCGTTTCAGAGAATGTTCATAAGATAACGTCAAATAACTGTTCGAACTCATCTCCTGATGAGTCTGCACAAAATCTTTGAGGATCTCATTCACCAGTGGCAAAGAGAGCTCTGCATCAGCCAGACGGTTATTCAAACTGAGAAACAGACGGGACATGTGAATTCCCTTGACCTGTTCATCATCCAGACTGACGGCGGCATCCGCGCGGGCCGGCGTACGAAAGATTTCTCCCGATGCATCACGCAAGCGAAGTACCAGCTCCACACCCGACATACCAACGCGATCCAAAGTACCGCCGATTTGAGGCACAGTCTCATTGGCGACATCAGGCAAACCCGTCGTCAATGGGGAACGCGAATTTTCAGTCGGTGCGTCAGATCCCATTTGCTTGAGATTCAGTGCATCGGAAACAAATTCAAACATCTCATCATTCTTTCGTCGCTATGCCTCAGGTGAAACTCAATGTTCACAAAAGATTCTTCTAATTTTTACTGAATTCAAACCGTGACCGATACTATAACAAAAAAAGGCCCCTATAACATTTAGTCGCGACCAATCTTTTTTCAAGTATCAAAATTTGATTATCGACGTCTTTTCGTTGTAATAACCCCAACTGAGGCCTGAAATTACAGATCAGATGCTCTAAAAGGGCCCATTGGTCTGTTTTGACCATTTCAGGCAAAGATTCCCCCGACATTTGCTGAATTTGAACATTTTCTGAATTCGAACAGAGAAATCAAATCCCAGGTTCCTGTTTCTGAATGAGTAGCGGATATTCTGAAGTCCATTTATCAAAGGAAATCCCTCTCTAAGGGATTCAAAACCGCGCCAGCAAGCTACTGTAGCCTGACTTTCGCAGAAGAGATGCTGAGCGGTCCTCGCTTTTCCCAGCCTTGGGGAGGCTGCAATGCTTGCACTGGGATCGGGGGCGCTGCCTGCCCTATGATTCCGGGACGTTGCAGAGGTGTATACATCGAAGCCTGCTGAATATTGACTTGATTGGTCTGTTGAGTCAGGTAACTCGACAGCCGATTCGTTTCGGTATGCATCGGATTTAACGTCAACGCCTGAGTGACCGCCGGATACACTTTTTCCATCTCGTTCGCCTGCAGACAGGCATACGCGAGCCGATACCAGTCATCCGCCGAGACATCTGCCCGATTTTTCATCGCCTTTTCCAGAGAAGCGATCGAATCACTCCACCGCTGTTCGGAACCATAGGCGACTCCCAACAACCATTGTGCTTCCGCCCGCTGATCGATGGTCGCTGCTGTATTGTGACAGATCGGACGCAAAATCGGCGTTGCCCGATTCGATTCTCCCTGCTTGATCTGCAGTGCCGCCAGCTTGAGTCGCGAGACAATATTGTAAGGCTCCACCTGTAATACACGATGATAGGTTTCCACGGCAGACGAGTTCAGCCCCGCTAATTCTTCCAACTCACCTTTGAGCAATAAGGCACGAATATTCGTCGGATCAAGGTTTAAACTCAGATCCAGATTTTTCAATGCGTCGGTATACTGTTTTTTCTCATACAACAGATACGATAAGTCGATGTAAGGCCTCGGGTCATCGGGGGCCAGTACCGTCGTCTTTTCCAACTGCTGGATCGCTTCTTCCGAATAGCCGTTGGCAATTAAAAATTCCGACAGTTGATGACGGACTGCTGCGTTATTCGGATTCGAGGCGACGGCCTGCTTCAGTAACTCCGCAGCATGTTCCTGACGCCCGCTTTCCGTAGCCACACGCACCTGCTCGACCAGATCCTGGGATTCCGAATCCCGCACCGCCATTTTCTGCTTCCAACTGACACACCCGGTGCAGATTCCCAACAGCAATGCCAGAGTCAGACACCGCCGGAGCAGCATCGTACCTGACAACAGCGCGCAGCATCCCTGTTTCAGACCCATTGATCGAAATCGGCACTTTGAGAACAAGTTTTCAGGACGGCCTCTCATGAAATGTGATGATCACCATGAAAGAAGACACAAAACAAGATGAACCATTGAAGCAGGGAAGTTGGAATTCAGGGACAACAAGATCAGCTTCAGACCGCGAAACTTAGCATTTTATTGATTTTCAGGGTAGAGGAACTCACCCCTATTCCCCCGAAATGGAGATCGGCAACATTCTCCCCCTGAAGAGAGCGATTCAGATCGAATTCTGAACAGCCCTGGAGAATTTAAGTAATGGCGACACATCAACTTATCGTCATTCTTTGATCAGAATCTTTCACCTAAGTCCTATCAAGGCCTCGGATAACCTCAAAATCAGGTGCAACCAGACAACCTGGCAACTTAGATAAATTAGTAACAATCGAGAATACTTATAAATAGTCGCGCAAAAACTTAGCTTATCCGACCCAACCAACAATCCCAATCATTGACATCGGTGCGATCCTAAGGGTACAAAAGAGTGACTAATGGATTAGTTGCTTAATGCTTTCCAAATGTTGGAAAGATAGAGAATTTGGCGTGATGGACTACGTCTTCTTTCGGCATGGCTTACTGCCCCTGGTCGTGCAATTGTGTAGCTCGATTTTAAAAAAGGTCGAAAAGGATGATGAGTCTTATCAAAAACATGAATCTGAAAAAAGTTTGTCTGACTGTCGGATGTTTTCTGACAATTGGCATGGTTTCGCTCGCGGAGTCCAACGCCGGGATTATTCCCTGGACGTACAACGCCGTTTTTGGACCAAGCCGAAATGGTCCCATGTACTCTGGCGCTGGTTATGCACCACGGTCTTATTCAGCCAACTATGGCGGATATGGCATGATGAACTCGGGTAGTTGCTGCGGCACTCCCGGATACACGGCCAACTATGCCGGCAATAGAGGCAACAGAGGAATGGCACAGTCACGACGCGGTTCTCGCGCTGCCTATCGCTGGTACCTGATCAATAATCCGCAAGCTGTGGCAGTCAGTTACAACAGCTTTGGCGGAGGAAACTCCTCTCAATATGCGGGAGTCGCCTATGGTCCTACCGGAAACTGTGGTTCCTGCGGAATGGGAGGCTGCGGCATCGGCGGTTGTTCGACAGGCGCCTGTGGAGCCAGTGGTTGTAATACCGGACAATGTGGCGTCAATTACAACGCTGCCACCGCCAGCTCACCAACGCCTGATCCTAACGCCGGCGGAAAAGTTCCTACACCCCGCGAAGTAGAAAGCACACCGCCGAAAACCTATTCCGAAAAGCCTATGACTCCCGAGAATAAAGCATCGGATGTCGAAGATTCTGGCTTTGGCGCTCGCCGTTATGAACGGGCTCCGATGGATACACCAATGCCGAAAAATGAAGCAGGCGATCTGTTTCAACCCACCGTGCCAGGAGGAGCAACAGAATCTCCCATGCCGGAAGCCAAACCCGCATTACCAGCCTTCGGAACAGAAAAGCCTGATAATTTTGGTACGGAGAAAAAACAGGACGATGATTTCTTCGGTACGCCTGGTACCACAACTGATACCTTTAAGCCGACTCCTGATGGAAAATTTCCCAAGTCGACTATTCCCCAGAAAAAAGCAGCTCCCACAACAACTCCCGAGGGAGCAACACCCAAAGCTGAAAAGGAAACCAGTCTGCCACAACTGCGGGTACAGCCTTTGAATCTGGATCAGAAAATCACCTGGAAGTCAGCTCCCCGAGCAGAACGGCTTACCATTCGCGCACACTTTTCTGCACCGCAAATTGCGAAGCAGAATGTCCCCGCGAATTCAGGTTGGTTTGCTATTAACGATACGGCAAAAGTTGCCAGCAAATAATAGCTGACTTCGAAAGAACGAACAAAGTGCAAGTGCGTCCTCGCCTTGCACTTTTTTTATGCGCCGATTGCGTTATTGTAAAAGGAGTTTCACAACAACTCGTTTGAACCATCAAAACTGAGAATCCGGATACGGAAAATGCAAAACGCCGAAATCGCCCGCCAGTTTGAAGAGCTGGCAGATTTGCTCGAAATTCAGGGAGCCAACCCATTTCGCTTGCGCGCCTATCGCAACGCAGTACGCACGATTTCGGGACTCTCGGAGTCGATCGCAGACATCGCAAAAAACACTCCCAAAGAGTTGCAGGAACTGCCGGGAATTGGCAAAGATCTCGCAGAAAAAATTGAAACGATCGTCGCGACAGCCAGCTTACCGCAACTCGAAGAACTGAAAGAAGAAATCCCGGCTGACGTCGTCCGCATGCTTGATATTCCAGGCATCGGGCCCAAAAAAGTCGCCTTTCTATTTAAGGAACTCTCGATTCATTCACTCGATGATCTCAAAGCGGCCGCCGAGAACGGAGTCATCGCCGAGCAAAAAGGGTTCGGCAAAAAAACCGAGCAGATCATCCTTGAAGGCCTCGAACATTTAAGCCAGGTCGGCAATCGAGTGCGGCTCGCTCAAGCCAAAGCACAGTCCGACGAAATCATCCATGATCTCGGTCAGCTGGACTCCGTGCAGCAAATCTCGGAAGCTGGCAGTTGTCGCAGACGCAAAGAAACCGTCGGCGACCTGGATATTCTCGTCACCTCCAGCCAACCCAACGACGTCATGGATGCTTTAGAGAACCATGAACTCGTCAAAGAAGTCCTCGCCCGCGGCGAAACAAAACAGCGCGTGCGTTTGAATTCCAGGCTGGAACTCGACCTGCGCGTGGTGCCGGAAGAATCGTACGGAGCCGCCCTGCTCTACTTTACCGGTTCCAAAGAACACAACATCGTGCTCCGCCGCCGTTCACAGGACAAGGGTCTGAAGCTCAACGAATACGGCTTGTTTAAACAAGACAAACTCGTTTCCGGCAAGACTGAGGAAGAAGTTTATAAAACACTCGGCCTGCCCTGGATTCCCCCTGAAATCCGCGAAGACCGCATGGAATTCGCCGCCGCCGACAAAAACGAATTACCAGAGTTGATCGAACTCAAACAGATTCGCGGCGACCTGCACATGCACACGACCGCCACCGATGGCACCGCATCCATTCAGGAAATGGCAGAAGGCGCGCTGGCCAAAGGCTACCAATACATCGCCATCACGGATCACTCCAAACGCGTCACCATGGCCAACGGTCTCGACGCCAAACGACTGCGGGCACACTGGAAAGCCATTGAGAAAATTCAGGATAAAGTTCCCGACATCCAAATCCTTAAAGGCATCGAATGCGATATCCTGGAAGACGGCAGCATGGATCTGCCCGATGATGTTTTAAGCGAAGCCGACTGGGTCATCGCCGTCCTGCATTACGGCCTCAAACAACCCCAGGAACAGATCAATCGGCGTCTGCTGAACGCCATCCAAAATCCACACGTCTCCATTCTCGGTCATTTATCCGGTCGCCTGATTGGGAAACGTCCCGGCGCCGATCTCAATTACGGTTTGATCCTGCAAGCGGCCGCCGATCATGGCACCATGCTGGAAATCAACGCTCATCCCATGCGGCTGGACATCGATGATATTCACGCCGCCAAAGCCAAAGAGCTGGGGATTCCGATCGTGATTAATACCGACGCCCACAGCGTCAAAGGTCTGGACGTCATGCAGTACGGCGTCTATCAGGCACGTCGCGCGGGCTTGACCAAACAAGATGTCGCGAATACCAAAACCTGGAAGCAGTTTCAGAAACTACTAAAAAAATAAGCTGTTTTTTTGATCTGCTTCCGCGAACCCTGCGTTACTGCTTGCAACAGAACTGCCTGCTGAGGAATGCACTTTTATGACCAGTACTCTGGAATTACTGATTCGCTCGGGAAATCCATTCATCGCCATCGAGACGATGGACGAGCCGCGTGCTTTGAAAGTCATTCAGGAAATTGCGCTGAAAATAAACAGACCGCTCTATGAATGGTCCACCACCAGCGGTTTATGCAAAGTCGAAGGTAAACGCTTAAAATCAGCCACCGTTCCCGGCGGCAAACCCGAACAGGCACTCAGCTTTATCCACCAGAATACCGATGCAGATATTTTCGTATTCAAAGATCTCGGCGCGTACTGCCGGGACAGTGTCGTCAATCGGATGATGCGCGATTTGATGGAAACCTGCCGCACCAAAAAATCGACGTTCATCCTGATCGACGCCTTTCCGCTACCTGACGAAATCAAACGCTTCACGATCCGCTATGAATTGGGCTGGCCCACGACCGAGGAACTCGCTGCCGTCATCAAGCAGACTTTCAATAAAGTCAAAAAAGAAAGTAACGTCAAAATCACCGCCCGTCTCACCCGCCGGGATATGGAGCAACTGGTGCTGACCCTGCGGGGACTCAGTTGCCACGAAGCCGAACGCGTCATCAGTTCCGCCATTCTGCAGGATAACGATCTGGACGCCAGCGATCTCCCGCTCATCATCGAAGCCAAACGCACGCTGCTCGGTTCCACGGGTTGCCTCGAATCGATCGCCGTGGACGTCAAACCGGATGAAGTCGGCGGCCTGCATAAATTAAAAGACTGGCTGAAACTCCGACGGGGTGGATTCTCACGCAAAGCACAGGAATTCGGTCTCGAACCGCCACGCGGCGTGCTGATGCTGGGAGTGCCCGGCTCAGGTAAAAGTCTCTGCGCCAAAATGGTCGCTTCCGACTGGAACATGCCGCTGCTCAGATTAGACCCTGGTATGCTCTACCAGAAATTTATCGGCGAAAGTGAAAGCCAGCTGCGCCAAGCACTCTCACAGGCGGAATCGATGGCACCGGTCATTTTATGGATCGATGAAATTGAAAAAGCATTCGCTTCGGCTTCCGCTTCTTCATCCGATGGCGGCTTATCCAAACGTATGTTTGGTACGCTGCTGGCCTGGATGCAGGATCATCGCCATCCAATTTTTATCATCGCCACCGCCAACGACATCTCAGCTCTCCCGCCGGAACTGATGCGCAAAGGACGCTTTGACGAAGTCTTTTTCGTCGATCTCCCCAGTGCTGCCGCCCGGGAGCAGATCTTGAAGATTCATCTCCAACGTCGTAAGCGGGACTCAGACCAGTTCGACCTCCGCTCTTTGGCAGCGATGGCAGACGCCTTCACCGGTTCTGAACTCGAACAGGCTGTCATGTCCGGCCTGTTCGCCGCCTTTTCTGAAAACGCCGAACTCGAAGACCGCCATATCGCTTCCGAAATTCAGAAAACCAAACCACTGGCCGTCCTGATGAAAGAACGCATCACAGAATTACGTCACTGGGCGAATAACCGCTGCGTCCCCGCGGATTAGCAATGTCGATTTCACAACAACGGAACGAAGCGATTTTATTGTAGGGGCAGTGCCTATGTGCCTGCCCGCCTGGCGATGTTCAAATCCAAATTACTCATGGAACGGAACCTGCAACAAACCCCGCACATCAATACACAAATAACGTCGACACAGCGGGTAGCCACATAGGGCTACCCCTTGTATCTTACTATTGACTGTCTGCAGTTCTCTGTTCTGATAGGTAAATAAAGCCATTACCCGCGTCCGTGTGCCACTATCGGCTGGTCCGACAGTGCGCGAAAAACCATTCTCACAACAGTGGGATTCACAAAAACCAGAAGACCCGAATTGCATTCAGCATCCACGATGCATTGTTACTCAGCCCGTCCGGCTTTGGCACAGAATTGAAAGTAGACTTCTTCGGCCTTTAACAGCTGGTCGATCTCTACCCACTCATCGACCGTGTGTGCCTGGGCGATAGAACCGGGGCCGAAGACCATCGCGGGTACTCCTCCCTGATTCACGCGGGCTGCATGCGTGCCATACGGGACGCCGACTTTTTTGTGATCGGGTTCCACGGTATCAATCACCGAAAGCAGGCGGTCACTCCAGGCACCATTATTATGATCGGAGAGCGAAACGCCGGTAATCCAGGAGGGCAGCATTTCGAATTCGAACGGCAGCTTCTGTTTCAAGAATGCTTCCACCTCATGCATCACTTCAATGCCATCTTCACCCGGAATCACACGGCGATCGATTTCAATCGTGCAGCAGTCGGGAACAATGTTAACACTCTCTCCCCCTTCAATCACGCCAACACTCATTGTCGGGGGGCCGCATAGAGGATGCGCTTCGCGTTGCGACAGTTCTTCCGCGTGTTCCTGAAGCGCATTCAGCACATCGGCCATGCGATAAATGGCATTGATCCCGTCCTTCGGCTGTGAGCTATGACAGGCTTTGCCCGTGGTTTTGATTTTCCAGCGTGTCGCCCCGCGATGTGCGACCACGATATCCAGCATGGTTGGTTCAGCAACGAGTCCTAAATCAGGCGGATCTGTGAGGATCTGACTCAAGCCAGATGGCTTCTCCCACAAGCGGACCAGATGCTCAATTCCTTTGACAGTCGCTTCTTCGTCACAGGTGCAGGAAAGAATCACATTGGCGGCATCCGGCGGGTTCTCTTGCACCAGTCGCGTAAACGCCATCAGCATGGACGCCATGCCTCCTTTGACATCGCAGGCACCGCGGCCGTAAATTTTCCCGTCCTTTTCCGTGCCTTCGAACGCGGGAACAATCATGCCTTCGACGGGAACCGTATCCTGATGCACGTCCATCAGAATGGTCGGCACTCCCGGCTTCAACTTCGTGCGGGCGATGACATTATTCCGGCCGGGAACGACTTCGATCGACTCGTATTCGACTCCCAGTTCTGCAAAATAGTCACATAAGAACTGGGTCAGCTTTCCCTCGAAATAGATCTCACCCGAAACATCACGCCCCATGGGATTGACGCTGGGAATGGAGATCAGTTGTTTTAACAGCCGGACGGCATCCATTGAGATTAAATCCTCTAATCAAGCTTATTCTAGACGCTTTTTAGCATTGAGCTCGCTTTATTTTCTTTTAATCAGTGTCCCTCATGAGAAGCCTGATTTCTACTGATACAGCATTCCGATTCTTCAGAAGGTTGAATTTTATGAGGCAGAAAGGCTCTAATAGAAGATCGATTACATTCCCCCCTTATGCTGGCCTCGAACTCCAAGGAGCCTCTCATGCGAAAAATAGTAAGCTGGACTGCCGCTGTAGTCATGTTGTTAACCATGTCTGCTTTGACTCAAGCCGAGAAAGATTCCGAAATCCCCGGTATTGGACCTATAGGAAAACCGGTCAAACTGTTTACCGATTTTAAATTCACAGAAGGCCCCGCCTTCGATTTAAAGGGGAACCTGTATTTTACTGATATTCCCGACAACAAAATCTATCAGGTCGACACCAAGGGAAAACTCTCGGTTTTTCTGGAGCCGTCGAACCATTGCAATGGTCTGATGCTGGATGGTGGGAACAACCTGCTGGCCTGTGAAATGGACGGGCGTTTGGTGAGCATTAACCTGAAAAACAAAAAAGTCACCCCACTGACCTCAGAATACCAGGGAAAACGCTATAACGCCCCGAACGATCTCGTGATTGATCGTACAGGTGGTATATATTTTACCGACCCGCATTTCCGGGCTCCCGAACCACTGCCACAGGAAAAAGTCGCCGTTTACTATCGTGCTGCCGATGGTGAAGTGACTCGCCTGGCGGACGACCTGAAAGCCCCCAACGGCGTGATTCTTTCTCCCGACGAAAAAACACTGTACGTGATTCCCAGCATGCAGAAGGAAATGTGGGCCTATCCCATCACAGCCCCCGGCAAAGTTGGCAAAGGTCGCGTATTATGCACACTGAAACAGGAACCAGGCTATAAAGAGCCGGGACGTGGCGGAGACGGCCTGACGGTTGATACCAACGGAAATCTCTATATTACGTCAGGTCTAGGCCTCCAGGTCATTTCTCCGGAAGGCAAATTACTGGGAATTATTGAAGTCCCTGAAAAGCCAGCGAACGTGACCTTCGGCGGCAAAGACAATTCAAGCCTGTTCATTACCGCACGCAATTCGCTGTATCGAATCGACACCAAAGCCAAGGGACACCGATTCCCCGGCAAGTCGTCCTGATACCGGCAATACAACTGATAAGACTTGTTACGGCTGGTTCGATAATACGTGAATCAGAATAAAGCAAACGCTGGTCTGGCTGAAACGCCGATAAAAAGACCAGCGTTTTTCTATTTAAAAGAGCAACTTAAGTGAATTGAGAGAAGCGATTGGCTTCATAATCAAAATACTTTTAAAATACTTTTCCTGTTTATCATCTTCACTGCACACGGGAATTGTGCTGGCTTTCTCTAGAAGTCATAATTCATTTTGGTGCTCGCCAAGTATAAAAACATAGGGATATAGTCTGAAATTATACGTTTTTGCCCACGGCTCGGTTGGAGAATAGTGTCCGATGTCTGTTGAAATCAAAGTCCCCTCAGTAGGGGAATCCATCTCCGAAGTCCAGATCGGCGCCTGGCATGCGGAAGAAGGAAAATGGGTCGCTCAAGATAGTGAAATCGTTGAGCTCGAAACCGACAAAGCCACCTTCGATGTACCGGCGCCCCTCGACGGGATCATTGTCGAAATCCTGAAGAAAACCGGAGAAATGGCAGCCGTCGGCGAAGTCATCGGCTACCTGGAAGAAGCAGAACGCCCGGCTGGTGTCGAAGAACCGGCCCCCGCCAAAGGCCCGGCGAAGGCGGCCGCCGCTGCTCCTGCAGCAGCGCCCACTGGTTCTGGTGATCGCGTCATGCCGGCCGCGGCCCGCGTCATGGCAGAAAAAGGACTCAGCCCCGCTGATGTCAAAGGAACCGGCCCCGGTGGTCGCATCCTGAAAGAAGATGCCCTCGCCTACGAAAACCCGAGTGCCTCAGGCAACGGTATCTTCCGCGAAGAAGAAATTGTGCCCATGAGCCCGATCCGCAAAAAGATTGCGGAACGCCTTGTCGAAGCACAATCCAACGCGGCTCTGCTCACAACATTCAATGAAGTCGATATGTCGGCCGTGATGGAATTGCGGTCTAAATACAAAGACATGTTCCTGAAAAAATATGACGTCAAGCTGGGCTTCATGTCCTTCTTTATCAAAGCGGTCGTGGATGGGTTGAACCTGTATCCGCAGATCAATGCGGAAATTCGGGGAACGGACCTCGTCTTTCGGAATTACTATGACATCGGCATTGCTGTCGGCGGTGGCAAAGGGCTCGTCGTTCCCATTCTGCGTAATGCAGAGCGGCTCAGCTTCGCCGACATCGAGCTCAAAATTAATGACTTCGGTCAACGTGCTCGCGCCAATAAAATCAGCCTCGATGAACTTCAGGGCGGCACCTTCACGATCACCAACGGTGGCGTTTACGGCTCTCTACTCTCGACTCCGATCGTCAACCCGCCACAAAGCGGCGTACTGGGGATGCATGGGATTCAAGAACGTCCGGTCGCCATCAATGGAGAGGTTGTGATTCGTCCCATGATGTATCTCGCACTGACTTACGATCACCGCGTCGTCGATGGACGGGAAGCAGTCGTCTTCCTCAAACGAGTCAAAGAGGTCTTGGAAGAACCATCACGCATGCTGATGGAAATCTGAGAATCTAACGCGTATAAATAGAGGCTTTGAAAGGTTTCCTGTCCCCGCAGGAAAAAGAGAAAATGAACCATGATCTGGTTATTATCGGTGCTGGTCCCGGAGGTTATATTGCTGCCATTCGTGCTGCACAACTTGGTTTAAATGTTGCCTGTATCGAAAAAGAACGCATGCTGGGCGGCACCTGTCTGCGAGTCGGCTGTATTCCCAGTAAAGCACTGCTGGAATCGAGTGAACTCTATAAAGAAGCCGGACACAGCTTCAAAGATCGCGGCATTAACGTCGGTTCGTTATCACTCGATCTGGAGAAAATGCTGAGCCAGAAAGACCGGACCGTTAAAACAATGGGCGGCGGCATTGATTCTCTATTCAAGAAAAACAAAATCACCCGCTATTCGGGACACGCCACCATTACGGCACCAGGAAAAGTGACCGTTGCTGGTAAAGAACCTGTTGAGCTCGACGCAAAACACATTCTGATCGCGACAGGCAGCGAGCCTTCCACGTTGCCCGGGATCGAACTAGACGGCGACCGCGTCGGCACCAGCACCGAAGCGCTGGCTTACGAGCAGGTCCCTAAACATCTGGTTGTCATTGGTGGCGGCGTGATTGGCCTGGAATTAGGCGCCGTCTGGAATCGCCTGGGAGCCAAAGTAACAGTTCTGGAATACCTCGATCGAATCCTGCCGACCACCGACACGGAAATCGCCAACGAAGCCAAAAAGATCTTCGAAAAACAGGGGCTGGAATTCCAACTGGGCTGCCGTGTGACCGGCGTCAAAGCGAATAAAAAAACCTGCGATGTCGAAATCGCCGACGGGAAACCAATTCGCTGTGACCGCGTGCTGGTGGCAGTGGGCCGTCGTCCCAATACCGATCAACTCGGCTTGGAAAATATCGGCATTGAACTCGACAAACGCGGTTTCATTCCCGTTAATGACCACTATGAAACGTCTGTCAAAGGCATCTATGCGATCGGTGATGTCATCGGCGGTGCCATGCTGGCTCACAAAGCAGAAGACGAAGGGGTCGCGTTTTCAGAACTGCTGGTTACTGGTTACGGGCATGTAAATTACGACGCCATTCCTAGTGTGGCCTACACCAATCCAGAAATCGCCGCCGTCGGTAAAACGGAAGAACAACTGAAGGAAGCGGGCATTGAATACAATAAAGGTTCGTTCCCGTTCCTTGCCAACGGTCGTGCCCGTGCCATGGGACAAACCGAAGGCCGCGTCAAAATGCTTGCCGACAAACAGACCGACCGCATTCTAGGCGTGCATATTCTCGGACCACGAGCCGGTGACTTAATCGCTGAATGTGCCGTCGCCATGGAATTTGGTGCGAGCAGTGAAGACATCGCTCGCTGCTGCCACGCTCATCCGACACTGGCTGAAGCAGTCAAAGAAGCCGCACTCGCCGTTGATAAACGAGCACTTAATTTCTGAAATGCTTGATTCAAGCTGCCACTTTTCTGAAACAACTCTGCCAACGCCGGCTGAAAATCTGGCGTTGGATGAAGGTCTCTTGTATCAGATCAACGAACAGAATTCCGTCGGCTGCCTGCGTCTCTGGGAGGTCGATCAACACGCGGTTGTCTTAGGCAGCTCCAATCAAGTCGCCGCCAACGTGAACCTGGCACATTGCAAACAGGATCAGATCCCTGTCCTCAGACGCTGTACCGGTGGCGGCACAGTCTTGCTCGGGCCCGGCTGTTTCATCTTTTCACTGTTTCTGCGGATCACTGCCGACCAACATCTGGCGGGAATTGAAGCCACCACCCGCGAGATTTTAAATCGAATCATCGCTTCACTGAGACAGGACAAGCCGAATGCCAGAATCGAGCTGCAAGGGATCAGCGACTTAACGATCGAAGGACGCAAGTTCTCTGGTAATTCGCAGCGCTGGTTAACCACCACGCTCCTGCATCATGGCACCATTTTGTACGACTTCGACCTCGATCGGATTCCCCGTTACTTAACCAGCCCGGAGCGGGAACCAGAGTACCGGTCTCATCGCGACCATCTGGAGTTCGTCACCAACTATCCCATGAAGCAGCCGGAACTCGCACAGCTGTTTACCGATACCTGGAACGCCAGCCAACCCGAACCAGACCTGCCACTCGAACGAGTCAAGGAGTTGGTGACCGAAAAATATACGACGGAGAAATGGAATCTCCGCCGCTGATTTCGTGAAACGGACGTGATTAAGTCAAAGCTTCTTCAATCGATGGCTCTGGATCTTCAGAACTCGGTTCCGAAAAATGATCTTCAATCACGCGCATCTGCTTCCAGTGGCCCGCCTGGAACCGGATCAGATACCCAATGCCCAACACAGCGATGTAAGAGGTACAGGCAGTCCAACTGCCAAACAATTTCGCATCGGCATACATCCAGATCAGAAACGTGGGAATCACCATGATGGCCCAGCCTGTGACCAGGGAATAAATCATGCAGAACCGGGTATCGCCGGCTCCTCGAATGGCTGACCCGAACACCACAACGGCCCCATCAAAAAATGAGAATAACGCAGCAAACCGAAGCAGAATGACAGCAGTGTGCCTGACTTCCAAAAATTCGTCAGTGATCACTTCCGGTGTATAAGGTCTGAGTAATAAATCGGGAAGCCCTACGTAAATAACCACAAATATCAGCATATACACGGCTGTCGCAGCGAACGCTTTCCAGGTGGTTCTCACCGCCAGTTCAGGGCGACCTTCACCAATTCGCTTTCCGACCAGCGTCATCACGGCGGTCCCGACTCCCATCATCGGCACAAACGCCAGCGAGTTCAAATTGAAGGCAATCGTGGTCGCCGCCAATTCGACTTTTCCGATGCGTCCCACCAGTACGATGAACAATGTAAAGCCGATGATGTCTACAAAAAACAGCAGTCCGTTAGGAAATCCATATCGGATCAATCGCAGAAACAAATCCCGATTCCAGCGATAGTGATTGAATAAACCGTATTCCCGGGCTTCGTGCTTGGCAAAAATAATGAACGCATAGAAAGCGAGCATGGAAACATTAGCCGCAACTGTGGCGATCGCCGCCCCTTTAATTCCCATGGCAGGAAAAGGACCAGCCCCAAAGATCAGACAGTAATCCAGAACCATGTTGAGCAACACGCTGGCTAAGTTCACCCACATCACAACCATCGTTTTGCCGCGTCCTGTATAAAAACAGGAAAGCACGGTGGAAATCAAAGCAGGCCCTGAACCCAAACACAGAATCGAAAAATAATCGACTTCCAATACCTGAACTTCAGCCGCGTGACCGATCCAGCGAAAGATCGTTCCAGCAAGTGGAATTCCCAGCAAAAGAATTCCTCCCCAGATCAACGCCAGGTAGAATCCCTGCCAGACCGATTCCGAAACTCGCCCCTTCTGACCGGCGCCTTCATATTGCGCGACGAACGTGTTGACATAAGTCGCCATCCCCATCGCAATCGACATCGCCGCCCATTGGATCATGCCCGCTGGCAAAGAGGCAGCCACGGCATCGGTTGACCACCACGTTAAGAAGATCCGGTCGACGACGTGCATGATCGAAAGCGAACCGCAGCTCAAAACCAACGGAACAGCCACATTCGCCAGTTCACGCAAACTCCCCGGTCGCACATGTGAATCCGAAATATTGGAAGAACTCTCTTCCATGTTGCACGATCCAATCAAGGGGTAAAGAAGCAGGGATACATTCGATGGGATTGTAGTGCAGCGAACGAGAAACGAAAAAACCTACGCGGCAGCATATCACAAAGTTCATAAAATGCCTCTTCCCACGACACAACACAACAACAATATGTTCGCAATTCTGAAATTTGGCCGCTGTGGCTCCTGCGCCCCTCGGCCTCTGTGGCTCCTGCGCCCCTCGGCCTCTGTGGCTCCTGCTCCCCGAAGTGTTCATATTACCACATTTTAAAATCTCATCTGGACCTGAATTCGATTTCTTAGTTTAATTCGCGTTTACCACCAGCGTGCCTCTCTCAAATCCAAGGGGGAGCACAAGGAAACTTGCTACAGATTCAGGAATCCAAGTCGTTTCCTGAATAAGACTTAACAACATACGCTCCACCTCAAAACTCAGAGTAAATCCAGTGAATAGCTTTACGAGAATCTTGCACTATGTCTGGCCTTATCGACGCCGTCTGGTTGCCTCCTTCTTTTTCGCAATTCTGGTAGCCGTGCTTTGGGGAGCAAACCTCTCTGCCACTTTTCTGGTTGTGAAAGTCTTGTTGCAGGGGGAAAGCCTGAGTGGTTATGTCCAAAATGAAGTCATTGCATCAGAAGACGAGATTCAGAAAAAACAGGATGTCCTGCAAGAGCTTGCTAATTCCATTCATTTACAACACTCGGAAGATGCGCAGACAAAAAGTTCCGAAGGTGACCAGTTAACACAAACAGATCTGGCAACCGCCCCCGTCAATTTATTGAGCGAGCATTCCCGACAACAAAGAAAACTCAGCAATGCCTCACGCAAACTGCTCGCGCTGAAATGGATTCAATCCAAGATTCTCAGATACGTTCCTGACGACCAGTTTGACACGTTTGTGCTGATCCTCGGTCTGTTGTTAATCACAACGCTCATAAAAGGCATCTGTATCTTTACACAAGACGTCATGGTTGGTGGTGTTGTCGAGCTGGTCACAATGGCGATCCGCAAAGAATGCTTCCGCAAGGTGCTTGATCTCGATTATCAAAGCATTTCCGATGAGGGGACTGCTTCACTCATGTCGCGTTTCACGTTTGACATGCAGCAGCTTTCTCAAGGTTTGACCCTGATGGGCGGAAAGATTATTCGCGAACCACTCAAAGCACTGGCCTGTGTGATTTTCGCGTTCATGGTCAACTGGCGGTTGACGTTACTTTCATTTATTTTTGCCCCGCTGATCGCAATTGTATTTTACAAAATCGGTAAAACACTGAAACATGCCAGCCAGAAAATGATGGAAAGCATGTCGCGAATCTATAAAACGCTGGAAGAATCGTTTGATAGTTCAAAAGTCATCATCGCCTTTAACGGCGCCCGCAAACACCGCAATCGATTCCATCACGAGAATAAAGAGTTTTTTAAGAAAGCCTTGCGAATCCTGCGTATCGATTCCTTAACGAGTCCGACCACGGAAATGTTAGGCTTGATGGCGATTTTCATCGCGCTCATTCCTGGTTCCTATCTTGTCTTACGTGGTAAAACAGAAATCTGGGGCATTCAACTGGCCTCTGCACCGATGGACATCGCAACCCTCTCCATGATGTATGCCTTGCTGGCAGGAATTTCTGACCCCGCCAGAAAGATGTCATCGGTCTATTCAAAACTGAAAAAGACCGGCGCCGCCTTGGAACGCATCTTCACGATCATCGACCGCGAATCACTGGTCAAAGAAGCCGAAAACCCGGAGCGTTTTCCTGCGAAACTGGAAACCATCCACTTCAACAAAATCGACTTTACTTACGCACAACGCAAAGAATCAACCAGAAATAATGATCCGATTCTGGATGGCGTCAATCTGGAAATTGCTGCAGGAGAAGTCGTTCTAGTCGTCGGCGAAAATGGTTCCGGAAAATCGACGCTGGTGAATCTGCTGCCCCGTTTCTATGATCCTGATAAAGGCAATATTTTTGTCAACGAAATTGATATCCGCGACGTTCGCCTGAAAGAGTTGCGCAATCATATCGGCGTTGTCTCTCAGGAAACCAAGTTGTTCGATGATTCCATCCTGGAAAATATCCGCTACGGCCGGCCTTCTGCCAGTCGTCTTGAAATCGAATCCGTTGCCAAAAAATCGCATGTATTACAGTTTGCCGAGCAACTGCCCGACGGTTTACTCTATAACGTTGGTGAAAAGGGGCACGAACTTTCTGGTGGCCAGAGACAACGCATTGCACTGGCACGGGCAATTTTGCGTGACCCGGAAATCCTGATTCTCGATGAAGCAACGTCAGCCATCGACTCGCAAAGCGAAATTCTGATTCATAAAGCTCTGCAAAATTTTGCCCCCGGACGAACCGTGTTCATTATCACTCATGCGGTCGGCCAAAGCTTGCTCGAATTTGCAACTCGGATCGTTGTCATGGACGCCGGTAAAGTCGTTGCTACAGGTCCCCATAGTACACTGGTTGAAACCTGTCCTATCTATCAGAACCTACTCAGTGCACAGATCCGACAACGTTCTGCTTAGCATACGTTATACATCCGATTTCATAACAAAATCTCGACGTCTAAATCTGATGTTGCTATGATCTTCTTGTCTCAGGTATCGCCTGAGACATGTAGCCGTTCTTCCTATAACCTCTGGTTCAAACAAGGAAATGGAACTCATGAAATCGACGCTCGCTACTGGACTCATCGTTTTAATCGTTGTCTGTATTCTCAAGTTTGATTCTCCCGTTTCTTCACAGGCTCAGGTGAGCGCCCAGATGCCCCTAGAAATAGAACGCAAATCAGACCCGCTCTTTGTAGCGATTGAACATTTTATGGAGCAACGGAACAACAGAAAAAGACATTCTCCAAAAGCAGAACAACGCGAAAGAAACCCTGACCCTGAAACTGTCAAACTCCTAGCAGAAGGACCACACCTCTCTGTACGCCATCAGCAAGAACGGTATCTACACGAAGAACGACGTCACCAGGAAGCACGACGAGAGCAAGAACACCATCTTCAACAGCAGAAACATCGTATCGAAAATATGCATCTTGCAGCTCGGCATCTGAAGGAAGCCGGCATGCATGATCTGTCCCATCAGGTCCACCGCGAGGCCACAGAGCAGGAACACAGACTGCGCGAAGAAGCAGAAAGAGCAATGCAACACGATGCTCATAGACAGCAGTCGCATCAGGAAATTCACGAATTTTTGCATCAACTGAGAAATGAAGTACGCGAATTGAAACAGGAAGTGAACGAACTTCGGAAAATTGTCGCGGACCAGCACCGCAAACCTGAGATCGAAGAAGAGCAAATTCTACGTTAGCCCGAAGCAAACGTGTTAGGAATCGACATTTGCAACGTGTACCGTCACACAGTAAAATAAGACTGAGATGCTTCGCCCCTCAGTCTTATTTTTTACCTCACGGTCTATTTGTCAAGATTGAACTTGCTCATGGTTGATCCACTTTCGATCAAATGCCCTCACTGTTCCGCTGGGATTAAGATCAAAAGCAAATCCGCTTTCGGGGAAAAAGTGAAATGCCCGAAATGTGAGACATCTTTTGTCATTCCTAAGCCGATCAGCATTAAGTCTGCTTCCACCAGGAAGAAACCTCAACCATCTACTCTCGCAGATCATTTTGTCGATGAGGAACCAGATTCGTCGTCCGAACTATTTGAAGATGATTTTGATGACTGGGAAGACGATCTGGAAAGTGGGGCCACAGTCCAACCCAAGCCGAAGAAAAAGCATGTGGAGCCCACCCAAAGTGAGTATACAGAAAAACCCGGTTTCTCACTCTCGGATTATGGTTTCTCGCCTTTCATTACAGGAATATTTCTCTTTTTGATCCTGTTGAATCTAGTACTCTTTTTTGTATCACCGAAATTATTGATCTATTCTTTCAGTCTTTCCATATTGGTAGGAGTAAGTTTCCTGCTTGCAGGCGGGGTGGGACTTTTAATTGAAGCAGCAAAGGAAAGCGGAACGGAACTGATTCTCTGTCTGTTAGTCCCGTTTTACAATCTCTACTTTGGCATTTCACGTTTTGAATCCACAAAGAACGCCATTGCCGCGTACGTCGTTAGCGTGATGCTGATGATGGCGGTCTTATTTCTGTTTGCACTTAGTGGTGATGCCTTTCCCGATAAGAACCAGGATATTGCACATAACTCGCCCCCACCCAATATGGCTCGAACCATCAATGATAGTCCTTCCATAAGTTCAATTCCGTTTGGGAAACCCAGGAATCAGTCAGACAATAGCCCGACTGATTTAATACAGTCACACAGACCATCCAATACCACGGTTCCTCGGGCAGTGGGCTCCAGTCTTTCTCCGATTTCCAAATTTGATTTATCGGGTGTTAAACCGATGCTCATGTCTTGGCCTGCAGAAGGCATGTCTGGTCACAATGTTTACAGTGAAAGAGATACCTTCTCGAGTGCGAATGTGTTTGAGGCCTCAAATTTTGAAGGCTTTAGTAGCCAGAGTCCTGCTGGCGGTAATATGAAATTCCGAGTTTACCTCCCACCACGTATTGATCTTGCATCACCTGTCCCCTGCGTACTGGTACCTCCCGCTGGTTCAAATCTATTGAGTGGCATGGATATCGATTCTCGCGACTTGATTCCAAATCCAGAGCATGAGCCTTACATTAAAGCCGGATTTGCTGTCGTTTCCTTTTCCATTGATGGACATCTTGTAAATGGAGAGAGAGTGCAAGCAATCTTCAATTTCTATCAGCCTATAATGCGTTCAAAAAGAGCCAGGCAGGACTGGTTAACTGCCTGCACGCCTTTCTGGAAACGCAGGCCGTCATTCCGGGAGTCGACAAGAACAATGTTTTCATCGCAGGCCATAGCTCTGCCGGCACTTTGTCCCTGCTGTTTGCCGAACATTATCCGCAAATCAAAGGCTGTCTGGCGTATGCTCCTTCGGTCGACCTGGAACATAATTTCAAGCCACATCTCGCACAACTCAAGCCGGTTCTTCCAGGTGTGGAACACTTCATCAAAAAAAGTTCGCCAAATTCACACCTCAGTAATTTGACTTGCCCTGTGTTTTTATTTCATTCGCGGGAAGATCAGGTTACTTCTTTTGCGAATACACAAATATTTGCCAATCAGCTCAAACAACAGGGTACCGATGTAGAATTTGTTGCCGGTAATGGTGGGGATCATTACCAGACTATGATTTCCGAAGGAATCCCACTGGGAATTGAATGGATTAAAAAAATTGTTGCAATGTCCGGCCCAGCAACAACGCCTGACTCTCAAATGGCTGCTTCAGCAGGCAAACCTGTTGTTTCGGTAACAGCCGCAACGACTCCAACATCTCCTCAATTGCAGATTGATCTGACTCGTCATTTAGTGAAATATAAAATCAATGGATTTGATGATTTTTATACTAGAGTTTTGAAAGCTCAACCGATTGTCTGGAAGTCTGGTATTGAAAGGACTGTAGAAAGAGGCCTGGAAGATATTGTTCCCGAATATACGAAAGGATCTGTCCGTCTTAATTTGGTAGAAATGACTCTCAGCTTTGAGTATTTAGGAGAACTTCCCGAAGACATCCCTCAGAAATTTGCCGACAATATTATCACTCAATCTGTTAAACTAGACAGCCAACCACTCTCTATTGAAAAAGTCAGTCATGATCCTAACGCAACGCTTATGCAGGGTAATTTCCTGACATTTCGTATCCGCAATTTGAATCGGCTCCAATTAAACAGAAATGCCTCGACCAAAATCGTCGAAGTCAATCTCAAACAAATTAATCGCTACGTCCCCGATTCCCTGATTATCAACTATGATGAAAAATGGGCTTACTTCAAACTGAAAGGGGTCGGCGACAAATCAGAAGTCAAACGGGCTGCAATACGGGCATTCACTGCTGCAGGCCTGTTTGTGACTCCAGAAAAGATAAATCTCACTGAAACGGATCTGGCAAAAAATGGCACAACTGAAACGTCCAGCACCAAACCAGGAAGGGAGTCTGCTGCATCGAATACAAAACAGAAATTTGTCATTCACTATGGAGTCTACGGTGGCAACTCTCTCAAAATCAAAGATTCAGTCAAACGTAGTTTAAAAGGCTTCGTCTGGGTCGATCAGTCTTCGATTAAGATCAATCCTGATGCCAAAATGATCTCATTCAACAATCGAAGCGCCGTTGATAATGGTGCCCTGGAACGAGCACTCACCCGGAATAAATTCTATCAACTCAATATCACGCAAGAAGCGCTCCCGGAAGAAAAGTCAGCCCTAGATAAATCAGATTCAGCATCTGAAAAAACCGAAGCGAAAGCCGGTACTAAGTAAACCGACCTTCGCTTTCAAGATGCTGCTTTTGGATCAGGAAGACTTCACGATTTCCGAGATATCGATCAGATGTAACTGTCGCCCTTCATTTTTGTGGGAACTGTCGATACAGACATAACGTGCATCAGGGCTGAAACGGGGATGCGTATCAACGCGCCATTCGCCAGAATAAACCTTCGGCGAATGGAAGTGCCCCAGATCGATGCGTTTGCCAGAGGCAACATGATACAAATGAGGTGTCTGAATACGCTCTTTTCCTTTGGGGTAGGTATCATTCAAGATCCACTCATTGCCCGGCAGATAGGTAAGATGCCCCCCATTATCGAGCACCCCTTTCCCAACATGATTCAGTTCTGCGTCCGTCTCATCGCGAACCAGAAAATCACCCCAAGATCGACCATCGGCGGCAGATTTGGATTGTGTTAAAATATGCTTTGGATCTCGCCAGATGAAATGAGAGACATAACCATTATTGACGACAACACGCACATCACTTCCATCCAGATTGGCGGTGATCATCCGGGACAGCCATTTTCCATTCGGATACTGCCAGCGATGTAATGTAATGAATCGTGATCCATCCGGACTGTATAGCAGATGGTTAAAATAATGTTTGACATCATCTTGATTCCTGGGGATGGTGCCGGTTTTGGAAATTTCGTCCAATGAAAGAATCAATGTTGATTTTCCGGTTTCGAGATCGACTCGGAAAATCCCAGAATCCTTCGGCGCCAGATCCTTCACCTTCGGATCTGGAAAACCAGGATAGCCATAACCGGGACGCACATCCTGAATCCGCCGAAAATCGGGAGTCACCGCCGTCTTACCATCAGGGCTCACAGAATAAATGGGCGAAGGAACCGTGCGGCCCTTCCCGGTTTTCACATCCAAAATCCGGCTGACATACTGCCCGTCTTCCCGATCATTCCAGATGACAGTTGAATCCGACCCGGGCATCCATTGCAGCATGCACCCTTGCTGCCAGTTCCAGGCAGAAGATTCTCCCAGCTCAATCCAACGATCATTATCCTGAAGGTCGACCATGCCCACTCTAATGACATCATCCGCGCGGGGTGAGCGATGCTCAAACGCCACTTCCATACCGAGCACATAGCGGCTGGTCGGATCAAATTGCAATTTGTCGTAATAACCAAACCAGTGGTGCCGCGGCCCTTTGGTGATGACTCGCGTGGGAGGAAATTTTGCTCCGGCTGCGAACGCGGTTCCTGCCACAGCAGCAGCCCCCACACCATACAGCGTTTGTGCTAAAAATTCACGACGACTAAATTGATGATGTTCCATGGTTTTCATTTCTCAATATTGAACTCATATCTGGATCTTGTGAAGCAACTCACGATGTCTCTGCTACTCATTTAAAGCGTAGACATTTCAAGCGTAGAATAGTGAGATACGAAAATCAACCGGAAACCAAACAGACGCTGCAAACAGACCATTTTCCGTAGGACTCACAACCAGATATCAGAGACGAAACGGTTCTGATTTTGTGAGCCCCCACATGTTGCCACTTGATTTTTCATCACACGAATATCAAAAAGGGACAGACTCGCTCAATTCACTCTAAATTCAGATTTACAGTAACTTATTTTGAATCCTATTCGGTCTATAATACATCATTACATGTCGCTACACTTTCGTAAGCGGCATTGAGGGGAAAAGATGCCGCTTTCTGGTATTACAGGTAGTTGAGTTCTCTCTCATCCGCATGTCCCGATTTCAAATTGAGTCCTGAATTCCCAGGTATCACCACAGTCAGGTTCTGCCAGTCTTATGAACAAACCCGTCATTCACGACAATACAAAATTACTCGACCCGAGTGTTCCCGTAACAGATGAAGATGTTCAGCAGATCCTTTCCGGTATTGGTTTCTCCGATCAGGAACGCGCCCTGATCCGCTTTCGGGAATTGTGCACTACGCCTCGCATTCGTGAAGAGCTCACTCTGATCCTGCCCACCCTGTTACAGGCATTGACCGATGCAGCGACTCCCGATGGCTCATTAATCAATTTTGAACGCTTCATGCACAGTGTTTCACAACCGGAAGAGATGTTGAGCTTTCTCACACATAATCCTCGCGCGGTGGAAATCCTGGTCAGACTTTTTGTCGGCAGCCAGTTCTTGACAGAGATTTTGTTAAAGAACCCGGACTACCTGGAACGACTGACCCGTTACAATCGCATTGCAGAATTCAAAAGCCAACAGCAGTTTTTCTCTGAAGCAATGGCGGCCACGCGTCTGGAATCGACAACAACTGCCGAGAAGTTCAATATCTTACGTCGTTTCCAACGCTGGGAGCTACTCCGTATTGGCGCTTGTGACACCTTCGGTTTGATGGACCTCAAAAATATTACCGTCCAACTTTCGCTTCTTGCTGACGGGCTCGTGCAAACCTGCCTGGCCATTCTTGCGGAAGAGATGGAATTACCGCTTGACGATTTTGCCGTTCTCGCGTTTGGCAAACTGGGAGGTGAAGAGTTGAACTACAGCTCTGACATCGACCTCGTCTTTATCGCCGGAGAAGATTCGACACAATATTGGCAATTGGGGCAGCGGCTCATTAAATCATTAATGGAGTCTACGTCAGAAGGTTTCCTGTATCGAGTGGATATGCGATTGCGTCCCTGGGGACGATCCGGAGCACTCGTCACCACTGTCGATGCGTACGTGGATTACTTTGCCAAACATGGACGCCTCTGGGAAAAACAGGCCATGTTGAAAGCCCGCGTGATTGCCGGAAACCAGAAACTGGGTATCGATTTCTTCCGCCGAATTGAACCACAGATTTTTAACTGCGATCCCGAAGACGTCCGAAAAAATGTACTGGAGATGAAGCAGCGTATCGAAGCAGAACTCAAAAAGAAGGGGAAAGACTGGGGCGAAGTCAAATCCGGCAAAGGCTCGATTCGCGATGTCGAGTTCACGACGCAATATCTGCAAGTGGCCAACGGCGCAAAGTATTCTGCCATTCGCAGTATCAATACCCTTGATGGCCTTGTCAGACTGGTTGACCACGGCCTGATTCAGGCTGATGAATACCAGCACTTGACCAGTGGCTATGTCTTTTTCCGTAAAATCGAACACGCCCTGCAATTGATGCACTATAACCAGGAGCATCGTATGCCGACTGATGAGCGGGAACTGGCATACCTGGCACGTCGACTTGATTTCCCGGATGGCAACCAGCTGGTTCAATACTATGAACAACATCGCAAGGCTGTCAGAAGAATCTTTAAAAAGTACATCCACGCCCCATCCGAACAAAACACCGAACACCCCACCGCCGACGCGGAACAGGATAGCCATCTACTCGGTATGATGGCTGCTTCCTACTCCAAAGTGTTTAACGAAACGGAAATCGAAAAACACAGCCTGATGGCCAAAAAGCTGGGTGACTCGAATATTGTCGAACTCGAAACTGAAAAGATTCCCGACAATCAGCTGCGTCTAACGATGGTCGGCTTCGATCAGACCGGAGACTTATCTTTAATCTGCGGCCTGCTGTTTGTCTATGGCTTTGATATTCAAAACGGGCACCTGTTTACCAATCAGAAAGTCAGTTCTGCCAGATCGTCTCAAAGTCATTCTTCCAAAACAATTGAGAAGTCAAAAAGCACGCGGAAGTTTGTCATTGTGCTTGATGTCAAATTGCCCGACGAAGAGGTCCCCTCAACCGTCTGGGCAGATTACAAAGCGGATTTGACTGAACAGCTGAATAAAGTCGCTTCTGGAAAAATCCAGGAGGCCGTCGGCGAACTGGCTAAACGCGTTGCCGCAGCCCTGCGTGATTTGTCTCAAGCCAGCCAGGTGCTTTATCCGGTCGAAATTGAGCTCGATAACGAAACAGACAGCAGGCACACCATTCTGCGCATTGAATCCGAAGATACGATCGGCTTCCTGTATGAATTGACGAATGCCCTCTCTATGAGCGGCATTGATATCGCGCGGATGGTCATCAATTCAGAAGGCAATAAAGCAAGAGACGTACTCTATGTCTCTGACGATAAAGGCGAAAAAATCAGCTCTGAAGAGCAACAGCAGGGTTTGAGGGCGGCCGTTGTGCTCATCAAGCATTTTACCCACCTGCTGCCCCGCTCACCCAATCCAGAATCGGCGTTACTGCATTTTCGCGAATTTCTCGAACATCTGTTTAAACAGCCTAACTGGGTGGAAGAAATTTCTTCCCTCGAACGCACAAGCGTACTCAGCGCACTAGCCAGGCTGCTCGGCGTGAGCGATTTTCTATGGGAAGACTTTATACGCCTGCAGCATTCCAATCTATTTCCCGTTGTCACCAATGTCGAAGAACTGAAAAATCGAATCTCATTCGAAGAACTCAAAGCAGAACTCTCCCGTGATCTGGCACAGGCATCCTCTCTCGAAGAACAACAGGAACAGCTGAACGCCTTTAAAGACCGGGAAATGTTGCGCACAGACATGCGGCACATCTTAGGACACATTTCCGAATTTGGACAATTCTCGGAAGAACTGACAGACGTCGCAGAAGTCGTTGTCCAGGGCGCTTATGAAATCTGTAATCAGCAGCTCGAAGAACGTTACGGCGTTCCCCAGCTCGAATCAGATGGACCTTGTCGTATATCAATTTGTGCCTTAGGGAAATGTGGAGGCCGCGAGCTGGGCTTTGCTTCGGACATCGAGCTTATGTTTATTTATGAAGGCACAGGCCAGACAACAGGTCCAGAAGTTATTACCAACAACGAATATTATCTGAAACTGGTGGAAAAATTTTCCAAAATGATTAAAACCCGAAGTGAGGGGATTTTTCAAATCGATCTGCGGCTTCGCCCTTATGGGCAGGCAGGAAGTCTGGCTGTTTCGGCAGAAGCGTTCCAGAGTTACTTTTCGCATGAGGGAGCCGCCTGGCCTTATGAACGACAAGCCTTAGTCAAACTGCGGCCCATCGCTGCCAATGACGAATTTGGAAATGACATCGTCAGAACGCGTGATGACATTATTTATTCCGGCAAGCCATTCGACGTAGCCGCCATGTTGGCGATGCGGGAAAAACAAATCCAGCAGCTGGTAAAAGGAGGCACCATCAATGCCAAGCTTGGCGATGGGGGACTCGTTGACAGTGAATATATCATTCAGGGGCTGCAAATCACCTATGGACACCGCAATCCCATGCTGCGAACGACCAATACGCTGGAAGGAATCTGCGCTCTCAAAGAACTCGGATTGATTAGCCCCGTTGATTTTGAAAATTTACGGAATGCCTATATCTTCCTTCGGCGTTTAATCGACGCCCTGCGAATGGTTCGTGGCAATGCGAAAGACCTGACCGTCCCCCCTCAGGACCAGGAAGAGTTCGATTTTCTCGCCCGTCGACTCGGTTACGGTTCGCACACGGAAAAATTACAGAATGAGATTACGTCCACGATGGACTGTGTGCGCGACTTCAGCCGTCTACTTGATCCCATCAAAGCACTGACCATTCGCACAAACGGCTGAGTTCTCTTCTCGCACCCGAACCACTTTGGGGCCCCGTATCTCGCCCTCCTGTAGCATTCTGCCGGTGATGCTCCCATTTCTATACTCATTTTGATGACATTTTTATCAGTTTGATCTCATTTTCCAGTGCCACCTTTTAAACGATACAATCAGTAAACCCTACCTGTTACTAAACTTACGCCATATCTCCTGCAATTGGCATAATCGATGCTCTTTACCATTCCTTAGAAGCGGTCGAGAAATGAAGACCATTGGGTAATTTCTTTTAAGGAACAGAAAGATGAAAAGATTATTGATCGTTTGCGTTGCTGTAGCAGGGTTGGCATTCGTCGGAAACACTTCCACCGCCGAGGCAGGGGGACTCAGAGTCAACGTCAACCTGGGAAATGGCTACGGGTACTATGGGGGCGCTCGCAGCTACCGAAATTACAACCAAACACCACAATACTACGGAAGACGTCATTCCTACTGGCATGATACCAGCCACTATGACTATCACCCCGGCCAATTTAATCGCCATGGAAATCATTTCCACTATCAACCAGGGCACTACGATTTCCACCAGACAGGACACTGGGATGGTGGTCATCGTGGTCATCGTGGCCATCGTGGCCATCGCCATTAAGCGGAACACGCCTGTTCTTTAAAAGTGGCTCGATCAACCAGAGCAGGACTGAATTTCGGTCCTGCTCTGGCGATCAATGGAAGGCACTTCAGCTTATTTGGCAGTCGAATCCCACCAGGCTTCAGTGAGATTCAACAACTGCTGCAACTGAGCAGGATTCTCAGCGGCCTTGTTCGTTCGCTCGAATGGATCTTGGGAAAGATCAAAGAGTTCGGCTTTCTCACCGGTCAGTCGCGGATCAGGAAAAATGGCTTTCCACTTGCCTTCAATGCACCAGCGGTATTTCAAACTGGATGCCGGATCGTCGATATCGATCATATCGTGTTCATAGATATCACCGAAGATCGCCTTCCGCTCCGTTTTCCCCCCGTGCTTGATCACTTCCAGCAGGTTAATGCCTTCCATCGCTTTGGTGGGCTTCAGACCAACGGCATTCAGCAATGTCGGCGCCAGATCAATACTACTCACCAGGGTATCATATTCTGCCGGTTTGATTTTGTCTGGCCAGCGAATCATGATCGGCGTTCGGGTTCCCCCGTCATAAGGACTTCGCTTGGATTTCGGAGCATAACGAAAGCGGCGTTTCATTTTTTTCCGTTCCTGATCAGTCGCTGGGACATATTGAATCCAGCCATTATCAGTGACATAAACCACAATTGTGTTTTTAGAAAGGTCTTTTTTATCCAGGTAATCCAATAATTGACCGCAGGTCTCATCAAACCATTCACACATCGCATAATAGTACGACAATTCGATCGGCAGCTCAGCACTGCGATACTTATCCAACAGTCGCTTCGGCGGATTATGTGGAGTATGAGGCAGGAAAGGAGCATACCATACGAAAAAGGGATCCTGACCACAGTCATCCAGAAACTGATAGACGGGCGCCATGCCTTCACGCCCGACTTTCAATCCCAGGTCTCCATGGCGGCCTCCTCGCTTGGGATCACCGTGAGTCATCCCCGATGTAAATCCTGCGTTAGCGGGATTACCTTCCCACCATTTCCCGGACTGGAAGCTTTGATAACCCAGCTTGCCCAGCATCGTCGGCAGGCAATCTACGCTACGAACATGCTTCAATAATTTCTGTCGATCCATTCCCTTAGGCGGATCATTGCCGGTAATTTTATGCTGGCAGGGATAGAGGCCGGTGATCATCGTCATCAAACTGGGTCGGCACAAACTCGTCGGAACATACCCGCGTTTAAACACAGCACTTTCCGACGCCAGTTTATCCAGTTGTGGTGTTTTAATATGCTCATGGCCCATGAAACCATAGTCATTCCAGGACTGATCATCTGAAATAAGCATGACGATATTCGGACGACTGGTCTTCGAATCTGCCTTCACAAGATGACGCGAAGTAAAGAAACACAGCACAAAGATCAGAATGGGGAACAACTTTCTTAATGCACTCACATTTAACTCCTCTAATCGAAAGCGCGATCACATAGGGAATCTGGGAAAACCTTAACGATACTGGAAAAAGGAAGCGGCGTTTGTGGTGATGATCAAAATCTAAAGTGGAAAATTCACATCGAATTATTTCGAAATATTTCTTTTAAACACCCAACGACCAACCTTATAATAACGTACTGATTTGCAGAGAAAATATACACACACAAAAACAAGTTCTATCTATCCTACCAACTACTTCACTAAGATCAACTTCCAAAACGACTTACAGCCTAATTAGTCTTCCCCCCCCAAGGAACACTGCACACAACATCACCAATCAAACTCTGATCCAAACATGATTAGAGGAACCTGATTTTTTCAAATGTAGCATTCTTGATTCGAGCAGCTTGGAGGCGTTGACAGCACGGAAACTGATAATTCTAATATAGAGATAACAGCAAAAGCATATTGATTAACAAATTGAGTCTTTGTGATACGGGGCAACCACTTACTGAGTTTTCAGGTTGGCTCTAACCTGAATTTCAGAAGAATAAATGTCACTTACTTTTTAGAAGAATATGAGGAATTTTATGCGGAAACTTATGAACGTGAAAACAGCTTTAATGCTAGGATTGGCCATCGCCGGTTTTTCCCTGATCAGCTCTGCAAATAAAGTTGAGGCACGCCCTAACTTTAAAAAGATCTGGGCAGAAACTTATCCCGGTTCCAAAATGCTGGTCGCCAAGAAATGTGGTGTCTGCCATCCTGGAAAAACGAAAAAAGAGAAAAATGACTACGCCAAAGCAGTTGGTAAAGGTCTTGGAAAACGGAAGCAGACTGACAAGGAAATTATCATCAAAGCATTGAAAAATGCAGAAACAATGCCCAGCCCAGTAGAAGGCAAAACATTTGGTGATTTCATCAAAGCAGATCAGCAGCCACCTTCGAAAAAAGCGGAATAGAACCGACCGCTATCGCATCCCTTAACGGGTTGTGAAAATGCAATATTCAAGCAGAGCATTGATTTTTCAGTGCTCTGCTTTTTTCATGAAGTCACGTGCATGCGCATTTAAGTGGAAATCGATCACCAGCGGCAAATGGTCGGAGGCTTCCCGTGACATCTTCGAGCGCGATAACTTCGCACCCCGAACTCCTATTTCACCCCGAACAAACGCTTTATCCAAAGTGCCAACGGGCATGTATGCGGGAAACGAGCGAAATTTTGAGGGGGGATGAGTGACTTCCTCGAAATCATGCTCGGAGAATTTCCCCTTCGCCAGGGTATTTCGCCAATCATTCGTATCCCCGACAATCAACGTCGGATGCCCATTTCCTTCCTGAAACAGGCGATGCGTCAGTAAATGGTCAATTTGCCAATGCCGTTCTCGTTCAGCCAGTCCCAGATGGAAGTTGACTAATTGAAAGGCCCCTTCCGGAGAATCAACGACAACAATCTGGGCACCACGTGCTTTGCGCCATTTGTTCCGCAGAGAAATCTGGTGCTGTGACAAGAACGGCCAGCGTGACAGGATCAGATTCCCATAGCCGCCGGTCTTCAACTTCACATTCAACTGGAACAGGGATTCCTGCATATTGAAATATTCAGCAAAGATTTTGGGCTGATTATTAAATCGGGACCGCCTGACATTTCGATCCACTTCATGCAGGCAGACAATGTCAGGATTCTCTGACTCAATCACACCAAGGATGCGTTCCAACCGATAACGCCGATCCCGTCCGCCGATCCCTTTATGAATATTGTAGCTTAGTAGTCGCATGATCGATTCGCTTTTACTTCCCTGCGAACATAGCAGGCGTGACTTTGATTAATCCCAGATCAGTATTGCCAGCCGCGATTTTAAGCTTCATCCGTCCTCGTTTCCAGTCATCTTTCGCCACAAGATAACCGGCCTTTTCATGCCATAGCTGAAATTCCCAATCGCCCACAGGCAGATTCTTAATCGTAAACTGACCTGTCTCGTCCGAAGTAGAAAAATAGGGATGGTTCAGTGCAACCAGCCAGCCTTCTTGCCAGGGATGGATGCTGCAACTCAATCGTAACGGAAGTTTTTCTCCAAATTCAAACTGGTGCTGCAGCTTTTCTCCCGGCGGCAGTAACTGATTCAGGCTGTTGTTTCGGTAGGCTTTGACCTGAAACCCATGTGCACACAGATCTGCATTCACCGCTTGTAATTTCTGTTTTTTAACCCAAAGCCCGGCAACATGTGGCTGGAAGATACACCCCTTATTTTGAATCGTCACCGCTGCAGGCAGATTCTGATAGCTCTCATGGATTAGGGATTCATCCAGCTTCGATTCACGCAGATAAATAAAGATATTCTTGAGCCCCCCGTTTTTCCCAACGACGAACGACTCCTCTACAATCTGGTCACTGAATTTCCCACAGATCTCCTGATCCCGACTGATGTCAAGTTTGACGGGCTGAGCAGGCTTTTCGGTATAGATAAACTGACCTGTCAGCGTCCCCCATTCAGCAGCCTGCAGAGGAGCTCCCAGCAACAGAACCAGACTCAACAATAATAGACACTGCTTGATGCCAATATGATGTCTTCCCAAGGGTTCAGTCTCCCAGTTGTTTTAATCGGAAATACTCAGACTGCCTGCAACATGAAACCCGCCCGCAAAACAGCCTTATGTGTATCTTACCGCTCAACGGCGCCTGATGAAAGAAGAGAGCCCGTTTTTGCTGCACCAATAAAAAACCCCCTGTAAATCAGATTCATTTACAGGGGGTCATTTGAATATTTTTTGAAATCATTCACCAGAGATCGTTCACCAGCGAACAATTTCGAATCAACTCTTAAAGCAGAGGTCCTTCCCAGTTGGTAAAGGCATCATCCATCAGTTCCTGGTCGGTTTCAAAGTCAGCTGTAAGTTCCAGTTCATTGTCTGAATGAGCAAACACTAACTGTCGATCATCTACATCGGATCCATTCAAGTCGTCCTCAAACGTAGTCGATGAATACAGATCTTCAAAGATCGTTTCATCCAGTTCCAGTTCGTCAGCGACGGTTGAATGTTCAAACACACTTGGTTGAATCGCATCGAATATCGACCTCTGAGCCAGAACACTCTCTTCTTCCGATGTTTTGATTGCTGCTGGAGCCACAAAACCAACGGTTGACGCTTCAACGAATGTCTGTGCCGCTTCAGGACTTTGAACCAGAACAGGCTCTGCCACGGAGTCTGACGAACTCGTTCCATAAATCGGGCTGGCCCCACCACTGCCACCAGCACCTGTTTGAGCACTGGCATAAGACTCAAGCAACATTTGCACGCTGATATCAGACGGAGTCTTTCGTACTCCCGGATCAAGGGTATCATTCATCAGATCGTTGGGTAACGCAGTATCCTCGATATGCAGACCTGTTGAATCAAGGGCGACAGTAAAGTCGGACCCGGTAAAGATCAGATCACCGTCACCATCTGTTTCAACAAGGCTACCGAACCCACTAAAGTATCGAGTGAAGCCGAGCACGTGTCCGATTTCGTGTAACAGCACCGTATACAGGTCATAACCGCCACCTGTAGGCAAATCTGTCACATCAACGTGCCAGCCTAATCCGTTAGCATCATCGTCAATCACCACGCGACCACCAACGGGGATACCATCGGCGTTATACTCTGTTGTTTGACCTGACCCCAGCTGAGCAGTCCCGAAATCGCGAACGATTACTTCAATCTCCAGTGGTTCTTCCAGGCCAAGTGCGGTTTCCCAGGTATCAACGGCCGCTTCAATCACTTCACCGATACTGTCATCACCGCTGACAGTATCCAGAGATGTTCCAATCCATTTTTGACCAAAACTCTCTGGGAAGCTGACTTGAGTATTTCCGCTCTTTCTCTTCCCATAATTGTTGATCAGAGAAACTAAGTCATTGAAGTCGACTCTTCCATTCTTGTTAAAGTCCATCGCAGACGTGAACGCAGAAGAAGAGTTATAAACTTCTTGATTATAAACTGATGTAATTTGGACCAGATCACCGAAATCGATTGAATCATTATTATCCACATCATAGATGACAGGATAAAGATCAGTTTGGGGAAGTGCTCCTACATTGGCAATCACATCTCCTACACCCACAATATCAATTTCTGTATCCTGTACGTCCAGGCCAAGTTGGAGAGGGTCGATGACAAGATCATCTAAGTCGACTTCAACTTGATCCCCTTCCAGCGATTCGAACTTGATGCGTGCTAACAGAGCATGCCCTGTCCCCCCCACATTCGATTGAATCGTACTTCCACCCAGATTACGAACCATGCCAGCTTCATCATCCAGGATGACGGTTCTGTTAAATGTGAAGTTAGAACCAAACTCTACTGAAGTAGCAGAAAAGTAAGCCGTATTGTAAGCAATATTCGTTAAGACGTCCGAAATACCGAAGCCGCTGGCCGTATCGACCCAGACTTCAACCCAGAACGAATCCCACTCGTGAAGCCAATCTGCATTTGCTGGCAAGGCAAAGGTATGCCCATCGCCTGAAACGACAGTACGATCTTTTACCACAGTAATTTGAATGTTCGTCTCATCCTCAGCGACAGAAGCATCCCCTCCCGTACCAAACAAAGGAGCAGGTGGTTGAACTGGCAGCTCAACAGCTCCGATATCCACGGTAGCCATTGCATCCATGTTTCCATCGGCGATTCTTGTTAAACCACGTTGGTCAACAAGCGACGTTACGGAATCATTTCGACCAGCATCGATGGCCTGACTTCCATACAACAGTAAATGGGTTTTTGTCGGACCACCATTATCAAGCAGAATACCAAGTTTCGGATCGACGGGTGAAATCAGTGAACCAACGATGTTTCCAATGCCACCATCGACAAAACCGGTTGCCGCGCCAATATTACCAATCAGGTTATTAAAGCTCTGGCCATCAGTGTTATAAGCCCCGCCCAGATCATCATTACTACCAGAACCACTGTTTCCAGCAACAATGGTATTCACCAGGGTCACCATCGGAGGTGATGAAATCGGTCCCGAATCGTTCGAAATCCCCCCACCGGCGGTATCGGCCGTGTTCAGTGTGATCGTATTATTCCGCACGATTAATGTACCGGCATTAAAGATCGCACCGCCGCGAGTACCAGCATGGTTTCCGGAATAAGTGGTATTCGTTGAGGTTGTACTACCTTCATTGTAGATAGCACCACCGCGGCTGCCTGAAGTATTATTGTTGAAGAGAGACTGCGTAACAATAAAGGTCGCGTCGGTGGCAACATAAACGGCACCAGCACGGCCATCAACGGATGTATTATCTGTAAACGTCGAACGGGTTACCGTAGCCGTATCCTCAAACTGATAGATGGCCCCTCCGCCTCCCGCAGGACCAGCAGTACTGTTATTCAGGAACTGAGAATCCGAAATATCCAGCTGACCTCCACTGGCAATCGCTCCCCCCAGGAAGTCGGCACTATTATCTTTGAAAATCAGCTGATTTAGAGTTGTTGTCCCTTGAGAAAGCAATGCCCCACCATTATCAGCATCACCATTGATTAACTGCATATTAGAAAGAGTGAGCGACACACCGCTACCGCTATGGAAGATTCGATCAATTCCATTCGCATCGATAATCGTCGAACCAGACCCCTGACCGAATATATTCACATCATCAAGAATGTCAAAGTCGCCTGTCGCGTTTCCATTCTCATTGACTCCGGCAATTGCCATGTCGTAGATACCCGGCAGCAGAATAATATTATCGACTCCCGCGGTATTATTGGCTTGTGTGATTGCTTCACGCAAGGATGTCAACATGTCTCCAGAATCCACAACATCGTCTAAAGTCGTGACAACGATCCCGCTTTCCACAATCGTTCCCACACCCTGACCATCGGCAATATTCGCATTCATCGCATTCGAAAGATTTACAAAGAATGTTTCATTGCCTTCCATTGTTAACAGGTCTGAGTTAACGGTCACAGTAATGGTTTGTACTGTTTCGACAGCAGTAAAGTTGATCGGCACATTGGTAAAGGAAAGGTAGTCACCTGAACCCGAAGTAGCAGTACCGTCGACAGTCGTTGCGTTAACGCTAACTGGTACCCCGGCTGCCTGTGATAACGAAACCGTAAATGTGAAGTTTGTCGTTGCCCCACCGAAGTTTTCGGTCAAGGTGACATCACTGATCGAGATCAATGCTAAGTCATCATTCTCAATGGTTCCCAACCCGATTGAATTAGAAATGGTTGCGTTGGCACTTTGGTTTGACAATTCCACCGTAAATGTCTCATCGCTCTCGATCGCGGAATCACCATTCACCACTACAGTAATTGTCTTACTGGTTTCGCCGGGATTAAAAGTGATTGTCTGTAACCCAATCGCTTCATAGTCAACATCGGCTAACGTTGCCGAACCATCGAATGACTGAAGATCAACGGTAACAACATCGGCAACAGCAGATGCCAGTGAGACAGTAAAGTTGAAGTTAGTTGTCGTGCCAACTGGACCTTCCATTAAAGTCACATCACTAATGGAAACATCCGCTTCATCATTCAGGATCGTACCCTGCGATTGATCATCGCCAATTTGGGCACCGACTGCATTAAACAAATTCACAAAGAATGTTTCATGATTTTCAACATCGGTATCACCGTTCACGATCACTTCAATGATCTGAGTGGTTTCACCAGGCGAGAACGTGACGGAGCCTGTTGTAAAGGCATAATCAATCCCGGCGACGGCGGTACCATTTGAGGTTTCATAGTCAACAGTCACTTCATCGACATTCGCATTCGACAGCGACACGACGATCTCAAAGACTGTGGTTCCCGAATTCGTTTCGACCTGACTGATATCTGCGATACTAATCGTTGGTGTCACAATTTCGTAGGCACCGATATCACTTGTGGTATCAGTAGGTCTTGAAGCCCCACGCTGGTCGGTGACATCACCATCGGTATTGTCACCAGCGTCAATTGCCAGACTACCTGCCAGTAATGCATGAGTAAAGGTCGGGCCGCCATTGTCCTGCAAAGCGCTCAACACAGGGTCCAGTCTTTGCACGTCAGAACCAACAAAATCGTTATTGAATCCATCAACAAAGCCGATGGCCCCGCCCCGAGCCCCAATCAGGTTATTCCCCTGAGAGTCGAAGACACCCTCTACATCAGATCCACTGACGAGAGCATTATTGCCCGCCAGAATCGTATTTTTAATATTCACACTGGCAGAATCAGCAACGGAATAAATACCACCGCCTGTTCCTTCAGTAAAGTTATCATAAATCGTGGTATTATTGATTGTCAGCTCACCCGTGTTATGAATGGCTCCCCCTTCTTTCCCAGCTTCATTGCCAGAGAAAGTAACATTCGAAAGAGTCATCGGGTCTTCATTCAGCAAACCGCCGCCACGCGTTCCTGCAAAGTTATTCGAAACCGTACTGTTGGAAATCGTAACTGTACCGGCACCCGCTGCAACAGAAACAAATGCACTCTCACTCAAGACAATGGATGATTCAACTTCCAGCATTTCACCTAAGGAAACAAAACTAGATGCACCTACTGAATTAGGAGCCAGCAATGGATACGTATCGGCCACACTGAGATCAACAACGTATCCTAAATCAGCCAGACTTCCAATCGTGATTGTACTCAGCGGGTTGGAACCAGCATTTAAAATCGGAGTCATTAACTCATTGATCAGGTCTGCTTCCCGCCAATGAGAACCGAATGATCCATCATTTCTCGTCCCTACATTTGCTACTGGGATATCAACAACACTTAGTCCCAACAGTGCATTATATTGGGCAATTGCTTCGGTACCGATATAGCGAGGATCTGCTGTATCAAGATCAATCACTAAACCTAAAGCTTCCCAAATCGTTCCAATCCCTAGAACGTGTCCCATTTCATGCAGGATCACGGTCAGTAATTGGCCACTTGCTTCTAAAGCGGCTACATCGGCAGAATCAAACTGCATTATCCCTGTAGCGGGAATGAAAGAACCGCTACGAAAGGTAGTCGGACCGGCCTGACCGAGAACTCCGTTGACACCATCAATGAAGGGAGCTGTTGCTTCAATCCGTAAATCGTCTACCAGACCAATTCCAGCAATCACAACATCGGGAACATCGGCGATAATAATTTCACTCCAACGGTCAGCCGCCTGTTGGAAAATGGCCTGTTGGCTGGCTGTTAAACTGGAGTCGGTAAAGACAACATCAATTGTAAATTCAGGCTCTACTGGTGGAACTGGTGGAACTGGTGGCGTGGGGTCTCCGCTGTCATTGCTGCCCTCACCATTTCCAACTGCAGCTTCAGAGGAATTATAAATGGCACCACCGGCAATCGTTGCTGTGTTGCTATCGAGAGTGGTATCGATGATCTCCAATGTTCCGGTGACGGCATTATAGATACCACCACCATTTTCAGCATCATTATTCGAAATGGTGCTCATGACCAGAGTGACTGTTGCACCATTCGTGTTAAAGATCCCACCACCACCGGCAATCGCAGTATTCTGTATGAATTCACTATCAGTAATGGTAACAACACCATTGTTAAACAGCGCACCACCACGATTCGCAAGACTGTTTCTGATCTCAACATCTTCCAAAGTCAAATTACCGTAGTTGAGAATTGCTCCCCCATCTTCAACGCGGGTTACATTGCCATTAACGAGGGTTACTCCTCGGATCGATACATTGACATCGGTAAAGATGTGGAAAATACGATCCAGAAAATCGGCATCAATAATTGTTCTGCCTGATCCCGCACCGATAATCGTCAAGTCATCTGTGATGTCCAGGTCACCCCAGAAGGCATTGTCTTCACCCGTGCCAAACAGAGAGAGTGTGTAAACTCCGGTACCCAGTAAAATGGTATCCGCTCCCAGACGGGCATTTGATTCAATAATTGCTGCACGTAAGGTACTTTGACCGTTCGCGTCGACACTGACTCCATCTCCCGGAGCCACATCAATGGAATCTCCGAATCCAGTCACGATATAACCAGATTCAAAAGCACCAATATCAACGATCAGAGAACCATTTCCATCCCCATCGAACAAGCGGGCAAAACCACGTTGGTCATCTGTCGGAGCATAGAAATTGTTACCAGCGTCTCGTGCCAGACTGCCGCCTAACAGTTCGTGAGTGAATGTCGCACCGCCGTTATCCTGCAACGCGCCCAGTCCCGGGCTGATAGGGGTCGCGAATGTACCAACCAGATCTCCATTGACTCCATCGGTAAAGCCTGTAGAAATGCCGCCGACCCCAATCAGGTTAGTACCCAGGGAATCAAAATCTCCCGTCACATCAGGGCCAGGCGAAATACTTGAGTTGCCTGCAATAATCGTATTTGCCACACTGACAAAACCATCAACGGCATTCAGGACTCCCCCGCCAATAGTCGCGGAGTTATTAAAGACGGTTGCATTGGTAAGTTCCATGCTACCTTCTTCGCCGTTATAAATTCCACCACCGCTCAACGCTTCGTTACTGGAAATTGTCGCGTTAACAATGTCTGCCGGTGCAATTGAGCTATTGTAAACTCCACCCCCAAAGTGAGTGGCAATATTATTTGAGACAGTGCTATCGACTAGATTCAATTGAGCATTGTCCTGGTTATAAATACCTGCTCCATCATTCGCAGCAGTATTTCCATCAACGGTCGTTTGCTGAACGGTAACGATGGCGTCACCTGTGTTATAGATACCACCACCATTTGCACTGGCGATATTATCGACCACATTCGTAAAGCTGAAGTTGATGTTCCCCAGTTCCTGGTTATAGACTCCCCCGCCGTTCACTGCTTCATTGTTAATCAAAGAAGTCGAGACCAGCGAAACAATTCCTTCTTCCTGGTTATTAAAGAGGCCACCACCATTTCGCACAGCATCACTATCTCTGATGATCGTCCCTGTAATTGTCAGGCTCACCCCAAAGTTCGCGATGGCACCGCCGTCACGATCTGCGGAGTTATCATCAAAGAAACCATTCGTAATCGTCACCGATCCTGCTGAGGCATTGTAGAGACCACCACCATCACTATCAGCCGTATTCGTCAAGATGGAAACATCGGTGAGAACGACGACACCTTCATCGTTGTAAATTCCACCACCATGCAGCAATGCATTATTCCCAGAAACAGTGGTACGGTTCACAGTTAAAGTAGCGGCTTCTTCATTAAAGATACCGGCCCCTTGATCTGCGGTATTACCGTTGACCTTGCTGTCATTGAGTGTCAGGTTCGCTAAATCGTTATTGTAAATCCCCCCACCATCAAGAGTGGCAGTATTACCCGAAATCGTGCTTCTGGTCGTGTCAATCGTAGCCTGCAGATCGTTGAAGATACCGCCACCATCATTGGAGGCAGTATTCCCTGTAACCTTAGAATCAACAATCGTTACCTGAGACTGGTCATTATTGAAGATACCACCACCGTCAACAGCACTGTTGTTGGAAACGGTACTATTCGTCATAGTCAAAGTCCCTTGACGATCAAGCTGACCATTGAGAATCCCACCACCATTCACATCAGCCATATTTCCTGTGACGCTCGAATTCACCAGAGACACGGTTCCAACATTGCGGATACCGCCGCCGTTACCGTCGACAGCATGACCGCCTGTGACAGTCACACCATCCAGGTTCAGTTCTGCACCGAACAGGACATCAAACACTCTATCATCCACGAGTGAGGCATTGATGATTGTCTGCCCCACACTCGAACCTTGAATTGTGATGCTGCCTGCTGCGGACGTAATATCTAAGTCGCCGGTTGACGCATCATTCAAAAGAGAATCAATTTCATTCAAGATCGTCAGATCATAAGTCCCCTGATCGAGAATAATCAGGAAATCACTGAAGGGGAACAGTACGTTCTCTGAAAAAGCATTGGCTTCCATAATTGCGGCACGTAACGTGACATTTCCATCTTCATCTGCGGCAATGCCATCTCCCGGATTGTCATCAACGGTATCCAGGAAACTGTTCACAAAGAACGCTCCAAATTCCACAGCCCCGATATCAACGTTCTGCCCCAGAATTCGAGAACTTCCCCGCTGTTCGAATTCATCAACATTAGAGGTATCAAGAGCGCCATTATCAATGGCGATGCTTCCCGGGATCAAAGCATGAGTGAGGGTAGGACCGCCGTTATCTGCTAATGTAGCGTCCAAAATCAATGATGAATCTAGTTCGTTCAGGAAATCACCGACACCAAATCCGGTTGCGGAACCAATCAGCCCGGTCAAGTTCCCGCCCAGACTAATAAAGTCTCCCGACAGTTCAGTATTGCTTGAGGCGATATTTCCAATGATCAGGTTATTCTGGAGAGTAGAACTACCGCTATTGGAAATCCCCCCCCCCTGCGATCCCGCCAGGTTGAGTGTAAATGTGTTGTTAATCGCATCCAGGGTCGCTGTATTTCGGATCGCACCACCATTTCGATCTGCCTGGTTTCCTGAGAACGTGGAATTGGATAATGAGGCCGTGCCTGTTCCCGCATTGAATAAAGCACCACCATCACGCTCAGTGGTGTTTCCAAAGATGGTACTACGGATCACTTCCAGGGTTCCCGTATTTCGAATACCACCACCGCTACCACCGGCAGTATTATTGGAAACCGTACTATCTACAATGATCATCGTGCCGCTGTTATTAAGACCACCAGCGCTGTCTTCTGCAATATTTCCGGTGACTTCCACGTGATTCAACGTGGTTGTACCACTGTTACGGATACCTGCTCCGTCAGCACTCCCTGCCAAAGCACCATTGGTGATTGTCAGGTTTTCCAGATTCAAAGTAATTCCGGCAAAGATTTGGAAAATTCGGTCTAAGGCCCCACCGTCAATAATCGTCACGCCAACGCCTTGACCGCGTATTGTCAGGTTATCACTAATATCCAGGTCACCCGTTGCAGACAGATCTTCATCGATACCACCAATACTCAATAAATAAGTACCAGCCGCCAGATCAATGATATTGGAACCTGAGAGAGTATTCGCTTCCTGAATGGCAGCACGCAGTGTCTGGGACCCCGCGGAACCATTACCGACAATACCGTCTCCGAACACAGAATCAACTCCGTCTGTGAATACAGGAGCAGTCGCCAGATCAATCGTAGAGCTGGCCACCCAGCTTTCAGAAGCATTATTTAATACCGGATCACTCGAAATATTTCGGATATTCGATCCCGCAGCGACGAGTGTGAATTCATAGTTTCCAAACACTTCTGTGACACTGCTTAAATCAATTTCGTACTCAGTTCCACTCACAGGATTGACAGTTAACAACGCCAGGGAGACATTTTGACCATTCAGTGTCAACCGGAAATCAGAAATATCAACACCCGTCACAGACTGACTGAAGGTTACAGTGACAATTCCGGTATTGGTAACCAGAGTCGCTGGCAGATCTTCAATCGTCGCAACTGGCCCTGTTCCCCCTGTACGCCAACTGTCTGAAGCACCTGTCGCAAACGTGTTCCCGGCCAGATCCTCAATGGAACCATCCGCCAGCAGATTCAGCGTATAATCACCATCGAGTGCTGTAACAGAACTCAAATCGATCTGGTATGTCGATGCATTCAGTGAAGTCACCAGTAGCCCCCCGATGGGAATACTGATCTGACCGCTTCCATCATCATACAGTAACTCAAAATCTGTAATGTCGACGCCAGTCACATCTTCGGAGAAGTTAACTGTCACGACACCTACTACAGATCCTGAGGGACGGGGATCTGGTGTAATATCCTGAATACCAGCCGTCGGTGCGATAACTTCCACACCCTTCTGCCAGGTTTCAGATGTAGAGCCTGCCACTTCGTTTGCCGAAGCATCCTGAACGGCAGAGCCTTCGGCATTATAAGTCAGCGTATAGATACCATTCGCATCGGCCAGCGCACCCAGAACAATTTCATACTGTGAAGGTGTGATCGCATTAATGCTGGCGCCGGTTGTGGAAAGATTCACAACATTCCCACTAGGATCCGTCAGCGTGAAATCGGACAGTGCCAGCCCCGTCACATTTTCAGAGAAATTCATCACCACGGAAAAACCAGGGTCCGTTCCCGATGGAACCGGATCGGTCACATTTACAAACTGGGCAATGGGAGCCAGAGTATCGTTGACCCACATATCAACGGCATCGGCAGCTAGTGTGCTTCCTGCCAGGTCCGTAATCGACGATCCCGCAGTGTTGAGTGTTAATTCATAATCACCGGACAAACTGGAAACTTTACTCAGATCGAGTACAAACTGACTTCCAGTAACCTGTGTCAAAGTAGCTGGTGTGGAAGCGAGATTGACCGTGGTCATCGCGCCACCTCCCGCAGGAGTAAACTCAAGTGTAAAGTCACTCAAATCAACGCCATTCACAGCTTCCGAAAAGTTGACAACAACTTCACCAGCTGCTTCGCTGCGCGGATCGGGAGAAACGTCCACAATATCTGCTGTCGGAGCAGTCGTATCAACGGTGAACCGCTCAACATCACCAAACATCAGGAAGTTCGAAGGAAAATCACCAAACAACGGTGAGAAAGGATCAATGTACTTGGCATCAGAAATCGAACCATCATTCAACAGACGTAGCTGATACTCGCCTTCGATCCCAGTTACAGAACTTAAATCCAACTCAAAAGTACGGGAATTGATCTGCGTCAGCATACCGGCGTTCAACGTAACCGCCACATTGTCTCTCAGTAATACAAAATCACTGAAATCCACCCCATTCACGTCTTCCGTGAAAGAAATGGTCAATGGATCGGTAAGCGCACCAGTAGTGGGATCAGGGACAGCAACTGAAATGTCAGCCGTCAGGAATGTATTGGTTTCCGGAGTCAGGAAGGTTTCCGCATTCGGAGTCCAGATATCCCAGCCAAAGTTGAGTTCCCCAAAGATGGTTCCTGGTCGATTTGTCTCTGTTAAAAATGAATCTCCCTCTTGGAAACCATCGCCTAAACCAGAACCGTCCACACCGTCATAACCTTGAGCAATCCGGAATGTGCTGACTCCCATACCATCATACAGGAAGGCTCCATTATTATTGAAAGACCAAGTGCCAAAGTCTGTGAATGCATCACCAAGAGTGGCCCCTTCCGTACTCCTCAAGGTAAAGTTTAAGGCGTCAATCACATCAATCACGAATACGCCGTTAACGGGATTCAGATCAGTGAAGAAACCTAATAACAAATCTTCGGCAATGACACCTGTAATTTCAACAGTGGATCCGGTAAACAACCCATGTGCGGTTGTCGTGGTAATTTGAATAGGGCCCCCCGGAACAGACAGAAACGCATCCGCAACAGTTCCCACTGCAGTCGGCGCTTCGTTGGGGGCGCTAAAGGGAGCTAAATCAGTTCGGGATGCGACGCGTTGTGCATTACGCCGGCGAGTAGCCGATGTGAAGGGACCATCCGGATTCGGGGTGGGTGTACCATTTCGAATTCGAGACTTAAATACCCCTTCTGAATTATCGTAGAATGCCCCCACGTTGACGACATCCAAACCGTTACCGGTATTATCTTGAAATACCAGATTCAAACGAGCCAATGGGTCGCGGCGGTAAGAACCCGTCACCCGGAAGGCCGGATTGGAATTAATATCCCAGTTAGAGGCTGTGGTTGGTGGATCTACGGTTGAAGCGAAAGACTCAACATAAAAATCTTCGCCAAAGTTACCTTCAAAGTCGTTATTTGTGACTGCGACATTCGAACGACCATTTCCAAAATCACTACTGCTCTCATTCCCCACACTGGCATTGGATCCCGGAGTCTGGCTGGTAAAGCTGGTGCTGGAAGCCGAAGTACCAATCCGCAAGACTAAACCGGTTGTCGAGAAATCACTATCCACTCCATTAAACTGGATATAGTTTCGGTCCATTTGCAATACCATATCAGCACTTGATGTCGTCACACTCCCTGTTGCATCCAAGGCAGCCGTACTGTCTGCATCCTGATCCTGACCACGCGATGCAGTGGTAATTACATAAAATCCTTCCAGGGCATTCGATCTGATCTCGTTAGCACCTGTTTCTGTACCATCACCGAAGATAAAGTCGGAATTCGCGGATTCTTCCGTTTGCAAGTCAACACCACGACCACCGTTATTATCAATGTAGTTGCCAATCGCCGTCACACTCGTGGTTTGGCTAAACAGGACACTTGTGGGAATATTCAGTTCAGTGAAAGCGATGAAATTCGCACTGAGAATTTCTAATCCATCCAAAGTGTTATTAGTGATTCTGTTATTACGCAGGAACACCGTCTGGCCATTGGAATTGATATCAATTCCCTTACCGTTGTTGCCCTCAATCAAGTTTTCATCGATGGATGACGAGAGCCCTTCACCAGAAATTTCCAGTCCGCCAGTTGCGTTTGCGAGAATCGTGTTGTTGGCAATTTTGACATTACCTTCGACACGATCCAGATGAGCGGCGATCTGGATCCCGTCGTTGCCGTTATTCGCGATCATGTTACCACGATCTTCACCGGTAACGGGGTCAACTCCGTCGAGACCAATAAACAACATATTCCGGTTTCCAATGCGACCGGAAATACGAACTCCATGTGATGAGTTGTTGCTGATTGTATTTTGGGTCCATGATCCGGAAATATCACGTCGGTCAGTCCCAAAGTAACTCGTCGCAGTCGTACGTGTTGTCGATTCAATACCATTGATACCGTTTAAGGTAATCTCGTTATTGATAATATCAGCAAAAATTGTGGCATCTGCTTCTGCATGCAGACTGACACCATCACGAATATTCGTCGAGATCACGTTATCCCGAATCTCAAAATCAGTTGTCCGCAAATTCGAATTCTGAGCCAGGATATCAATACCATCACTATTCCCGGTGATCGTATTACTATAAATCATCACAGCACGTTCTTCACCCACGATGGGATCAATCACAGCGCGTCCCACACGGGCATCATCCTCACGATGGAAATTAATACCATCGATACTGTTATTAACAATCACGTTGTTGGAAATCTGGGTCCGGTCGATAATGGTAAATTCTTCAATGTGAATTCCCACACCATGACCGGCATTTCCCTGACCTGCTGTATTGGCGGCATCGGTACCAATGAAGTTGCCATCAATAGTTAAGTCACGCAACTGGTTAAATGCCTCGAAATCGACATTAGTGCCATACAAGTCAATATAAATGGCATCACCGAGATACGGCGTAGTGACAGTATTGTCATTGCGGGTACCAGTAATCGTATTATTCGTGATACTGACATCGCCGGTTGCAGTATCTTCCATATTCACAGCAATCGCTGCACCACGGTTATCATCCATCGTGTTGCCATCGACAGACAAGCTGAAATCAACGCTCTTCAAGCTGGTGAAATCTGCGGCAACCAGATTGATCCCCAGAGTTTCATTTGAACTGATCGTATTGCCGGCAATATCTCCATAGAAGGATGTATACATTGCCAGATCAATTTCGACCCCGGCTCCCGAGTTACCAGTGATCGTGTTACCGCGAATTCCGCGTAAATAACCACCCACAGAAGTAGTCTTTGTTGTGATGGCAGGAGAAGTACCACCTGTCAACCCGCTGGCATCGGCCATCACCAGAGGCACGTTGATCTTAGCCAGGATACCGACAAATTCAATTTCAAAACCACTGAGTGCGTCGCCACGCACAAACACATCACCAGGATTGATATTTCCCAGCGCTTCCAATGCTGCGATTATCAAAGCAGCACTGGCATTATGAGCAATCGCTCCCGTCGTTTCACCGTCAAAAGTGAGCGTAAATGATCCGCCCGTCGGTGCGCCGCTGATCGACACTTCCTGCACTTCGTTGATTGATGTGCCTTCTGTGGTGGTTGTTACTAGAGCTGAAGCAGCTAGCAAACCGGATTCGTCAAGCACAATCAGAGAACCAGCGGGATCCGCTCTGAAGTCACCAATAAATTCGATAGAAAATCCAGTGGCGGAGACAGAGCCGGTAACTAGTACATTCCCTGCGCCAATCGAATCCAAGCTCTCTAATGCCTCTTGCACTTCGGCTGCCGTAGCGTCAAAGTCGAGCGTTACAGGCCCATTTGTGCTACCAGCAAAATCAAGCGTGAACGTTCCTCCGCCAGGAACGCTTGGGAAGGCAATGTTTTGAATTTCATTGATCCCGAAGCCATCTATGACAGTGGAAGGAGTGACATTAACGAACGGCTCAAGGGGACCAGAAAGAACATCTCCCGTAATGAAAAATACGGTCGTGATATCAAAATCACCCACTCGTGTGGAGGCTTCGATATCTTGAGTAAAGATATTTGCAACCAGGATCGGAACATTAAGATTGCCAAAATCTCCTGTGAATGTAATTGTAAAACCACTGCTATAGTTTCCAGTAACCGTAAAGTCATTACCGGTAGTCGCTGAAGGCAGGCCTTCGAGGGCGGCATCGATACTCGCTGCCGTCACAGCAGGGTCGGGATCAAAGGCGATTGCCCCCGTGGTTTCACTCTGGAATGTCAGTGTAAAAGCAGCTCCCAGTGGTGGATTGGTAAGAAAGACACCAGCGTTGGGACCGACAGTTTCGAATGTAAAGGGGAATGCTCCTTGCAAGTCGACCACTCGCAAGCCTTGCTGTTCATTATTACCAACTCCCCCTTGAGCGATCTGGCTGATCAATACTTCGTATCTCAAACCCGTTGCATCGGAAATGATCTGTCCGATGTCCTGATTGGCAAGGGTACCTGAATCGAGGAAGATGATATCAAAGCCACTGCCGTTCACGACGACTTGAATCGGAATCCCACCGAAGCCCTGATTGTTAGCAATCTGGTTTAACGCGTTTTGAATGCTCGTCGCGGCAGCGGCAGTGGGCAACGCTGACGTAAAGGGAAGATTCGCTGTCTGTCCCAAGAACGTCAATTCAAATGAACCGAATGTCGGCGCGGTTGGAAAAATCAGTTCCAAATGCTGAATTTCATTGAAGGCGATCTCAAACCCATTGGCATAATCTCCCATTACGATAAAGTTACCCTCGGCACCGGTGCTGGTGGTCGCTGAAGGAAGTGCTTCCAGAGCAGCATCAATATTCGCTGCCATAACCACGGGATCTGCGTCAACCAAAATATCTCCGGTCGTTTCTCCCTGGAAAGTCAGCTGGAACGAACTACCGGGAGTAGGAACCACAAGATTACCGAAGACATCTGTAAAATTAATCGTCTGCGTGCTGGGCTTGTTCGGATTGAGTTCCGTTGGTCCGATCTCAACACTGACGAAGAGTCGTAAACCGGAGGCATCAATCGTGATGGGAGGTATGTTCAGATCATGCAGTGAGCCGGTATCCAGGAACAGGATATCAAAACCGTTACCGTTGACGACCACGTCCACCGGTGTTCCAGCAAAGCCAGCCGTATTCGCAACCGTGTTTAAAGCTGCCGCAATGTTACCGGCAGCGGCACCATTGGTGGGATCAGCATCACTGAAGGATAAGAATACCGGTTGCCCCAAAAAGTTGATTTGGTAAAAACCAAAAGCGGGAGTCCCTGTCACTTCGAAGTGCTGAATTTCATTAATATTTCCAGCCGTACTCTGAGTCAAGGTGACGATAGGAGCGTTACTGATGAAACCACTGGTATCGAGTGTGAGTGGATTGATATTCTGAGCACCCGTGGCGTTAACAAATTCCACTTCGTAGCCGTCCAGGAAGTTGCCATTTACGAGTACATCGCCAAATTCAAGGTCGCTAAACGCGGCGACCATGGCAGATTTCACCTGAGCCGCAGTCGCTGTGGAAAAAAGTCCGGCGGTTGTTTCAGTAATACCATTTCCTCCCGTGTAGGAAATGGTATAGGTCCCCCCTGATGGCTGGCCGGAGAATGTAATCAGTTGAACTTCATCCCGCGAAGCGGCAAAATCAATTTTGTCTGTCGAACCAGGTGTCCCCTCAAAGGCAGGCACACCAGGAGCCCCGTCACCGGTGGGAACGGGGTTTGTGGTAGTGGGAGTAAAGAAGATACCGTGACCGGTATTATTTGCGATCACGTTATCAGAAATATCCCCGCTTAGGTCTCCATCAGTCTGATCAAAGACAATTCCATGACCAGTGTTGGCTGTGATCGTGTTTTCAGTGATAGAAATGAACTGATCAACATTGTTCAAATCAATCTGCACACCAGCGCCTGCAGTATTGCCGGTAATGATGTTGCTGTGAATGAATAGCTCAGTCAACAACGCAGCAGTACCGTCAGCAGTGTCGTCGACATTGATACTGACACCTTGAATGCTGTTGTTATTGGTCAGCCGAATTTCTTCTGCCAGAGAGTCAATAATGCTGACATTAACACCATCATTTCCTGATGTTCCCGCGATGGTATTGTCTGCCAGCGTTGTATGACGCAAAATAGAGCCATTGGTGACATCAAACGAAACACCGTCAATGGTAGAACGTCGAATTGAAGATTCGTCGATTATCGAATCATCCATCGTCACAGCCACGCCAGCGCCAGCTTGCCCTGACAACGTGGAATCGATCACATTAAATTCGTTAAGGATCACATTGGTCAGATCGACATTAAAGGCATTTCCCACACCTCCGGTGATTGTCGAACTGTCAATCGCAATCGTATCGATCAGCAGGTTTGAAAGTTCAATATCGATCCCTGTGCCTGATGTGCCAGTGATTGCGACATTATCAAACAGAATCGAAAACGGATCGCTGAATGTTAAATTATCAAGATCAATCGAAACAGCAGATCCAGACGACGCATCAATCGTCAGATTCTCGAAGATGATCGAGTCAAAATTAGAGACACCATCTGCATCAGGGTCCAAGACAGAATTATTAAGTGTCAGGCCCAGACCTGCCGTCAGCTGATTGATAATCAACGAGGTCAGAAGAGTTCGATCTTCCAACTGCTCAATCGCTATCCGGCGTTGCACTTTCTGACGTGCTGAAGAAGGAACACTTCTAAGCTGAAGTCGGCGACGAGGATTTAAAGTAGCCTTCCGGCTTTTTTCGAAAGCAACTCGCATCGACTCAACCCAAGATGTCAGTAACATCTGCTGTCTCCCATAAACTCTAATTTTGCCTTGGCATTTTACTGTAAAATGAATGAGATTTCATATCCCGCTTCCCTTTTTTACAACAAACTTAAATGCCAATCTGTTTTATTGTTAGTTGTTAAATTCTGATTCAATCCAGCTCGTTCTGAAATGAAGCGGAGCCCAAACAGTACATTTGAACACAACTCCATTTTCACACTTTCTGCCTATTAACAGAAATCCAGTCTTTGATGCTAAAAACTACTCTGAACCGAAGTCAAAGAAATTTGCACAAATTAGGTAAAATTTAACCACTAGATTCCACTTGTAACAATCATGCCAGCCCCTCGAAAAGCGGAAACTCGCCTGGTACTTGAAATGGTGATTTACACTTTTCCTTCTTAGAGACAACTTGAGACAACTCAAATTACTCACAAGACAGACGAACGGGCGAACCAAAACTAACGATGAATCATTTCTTCGTCTCAGCATTTCTCAAATTTTTCTAGATCCATAACCCTTTGCTTTATCTACGCTTAAGAAATCAGACTTACAAAACAATAGGCGATATAGGCTGGGATTTCCGGAATTCCTATGTATACATTCGAATCTTTTAAGGCGAAAATTCATACTGTTTTTGCAAGATGTACCGTTTTTAATGGTCTTCTTAGCAATAACGAGCCGATCAATTATGACAGTGGGTTGGCTACATAGCCTCACCTGCTGCTGTACCTACGAACAAGAATGCTCTGGATTCACAAAGCGTGTTATGTCGGAGAGGTTAGTTTTTAATTCGCATCTTTCAGTCAATGGAATTCAAACGGTTCTAATTGGACTGAAATGGAGAGATTAAGCTATGAGAACGAACGGATTCGTTGGCTTGATAATTGCGGGAATCTGCTGTTTTTCAACGCAGGCACTTTATGCGCAAACAGATTTCCCTGTCGAACCATCAAATGAATCTGAAGGGGTCTTCAGAATTTCAAATGCCTCAGAGAATTATGAACCCGCATCAGAGTATTATGAACCCGCGATTGACGCCGTCTCGTTTGCACCGTCGTCTCCGCGGACTTCCGATTTATCTCCCATTGCCATGTCCGAAAATTACAGCAGTGGTGAGTATTACGGACCAATCGAAGAATACACTCAGGGGGATTGGATTGAAGAGCCCTACCTGGAAGATATGCCATACGAGCGTCTGGGAATCGTAGCCGGTGTGGCCGCTGTTTTCGTGAAACCTGGTTTCGATACCGACACCGCGTTTTTGACGGAAGATCAATCGGGAATGTCAACGATCACGACTTCCAATGATTTCCCTTATAATTATCAGTCTGCTCCCCGAATCAACCTCGGTTTAATTGATAATGAAGGGCTCAGTGCTCAGATTCGCTGGTTCCAGTTTGAAGATAATTCCAACAATGGAGCGACTTCTCCCAATAACTTTGTCTTCTTCAATGGACTGCCGACGAAAACAACAACCGGCGGATTACGAGCCGGTGGTCAGGCGGGGGACTTCATTACGACCTCGAGCAACATTAAACTCTATACCATTGATCTTGATATCAGCCAGGAGTTGAACTTTGAACGCTGGCAAACGACCTTCGGTGGTGGTTACCGCCATGCTTCGGTGAGTCAGACATACCAGGCCAGAGGTACTGCAAGTGGTGCTGCCGTTTCATCAGACGCAGGACATCGCTTCGATGGAAATGGTCTGGTCATCTTTGGTGAAGCCCGACGTCCTCTGGGTCTGCTTGACAGACGCTCAAAAGGGTCATCCAGCTTATCCTTAATCTCTAGCTTGAAATATTCAGCACTCTGGGGTAACTCGAAATATTCGGCAGAAGACAGAACCCCTGGACCGACTGTTGCAATCGCACAGACAACCTCTAAAAAATCATTAAGTATCGCTGAGATTCAAATCGGTATGCAGGCAGATTTTGTGCTGCAAACCGGTGCTCTAGTCTGGGTCCGTGCGGCCTGGGACGGAATGTGGTGGAATGGCGCCGGATCGGCTGCCAGTGAATCAGGAGACCTGAGTCTCCTCGGTGGTTCGATCTCTTTGGGGATGGATTGGTAAACCTCTCTCAAACACACGCTATCAAATCAAACAGCCTTGTCAGACTACTCTGACAAGGCTGTTTTCACTGGTACACGCTCTTTTCACTGATACACAAAGAAACGATTACTTCTGGGGAGGCGCCTCCAGAGTCTTGATAAACTCCAGTAAATCCGCCATCTGTTGATGATTGACCTCTTTCTCCAAACCATTGGGCATTAAAGAGACGCCATTGGAAAGCAGGGTATCAATATTGTTTCGAAGAATGATATCTTGCTTCCCTTCCGCTCTGCGGACCGTATAACTTGTTGCTGTTTCTGCAGCAATAATGCCGGTAAACAGCTTCCCCTGCTCGGTGACAATCGTATAAGTATTATAGTTGGACTGTGCTTCCCGACTCGGATCCAGAATGGCAATCAATAAATCATTGTTCGATTTATTCTTCGTGGTCGCCAGATTAGGCCCCACATTATGCCCCTGATCACCAACCTTATGACAGCCCGCACAGTTCTTCAGATAAATCTTCTTGCCGCTGACGACGTCCCCCTTTAATTCCAAAGCTGCCTCATAAGCAGACACGATTTTCGCACGGTCACTATTCACTTCACTTCCCAGCACCATGCGAGCACGTTTGCGAATCGCTTTATTGGGATGATTCATCAACAGGTCTTTTTTGTCGCGGGAAATCTCATTGAGTTTGACCTGTTTTTCCTTGATCGCGCTCAACAAACTGTCAATCCGTCCTGATGATCCCAAGAGCGCATCAATCACATCGATCCGCACAGCCGGACTGAATCCGGACCAGTTTGTCAGCAGAGCGGAACTCACATCTTTGTGCTCCATCCGGGATAACGCTTCGACCGCCGCCAGTTGAATTTTCGGTGAGGATCGAGGATTCAAAACCTCTGACAGCACATCGCCGGCAACACGGTAATCCATAAAGCCCAGCAGGCGAACCGCTGCCACCCGCTCCGCCACTGATTTGTCTTCATCTTCAACTGTTTGAACAGCTTCCGCGATTGTTTTGTCAAATCGTTGTTTGACATCAGAACTGATCTGAGGGTCGCTCAGCAAGGTCGCCAGAGACGCCCCGCGACGTCCCAGGCCTTCTCCCAAAGCACCAAGCACCAGTTGCTTCTGAACTAATGAGATCGAATCACGGGAGACATAGTCCAACACAGCCAATGCATCATCTGTTTCCTTTTTCGCACCAGCAATTCGTAACAGCTCAATCACCAGAGGACGTTTCGTACCGGCAAGCTTTCCTTCCGACTCCCGAAGAAAATTCACCGCCAACGGCCCAGCGATATCGGCAGAAGAGGTCAAAACCGCGACCTGCATATCACCATCATAATTCTTTGAATCCACCAGCTTCGTCAAACCGGCAATCGCGGCTTCCCTGTCAAATTCACCTAAGGAAAATGCCAATTGCAGTTGCACACGGTACTCTGGATCTGACGACAGCTTCAGTACCGCCTGAGATAATTCCGGGCTTCCCTGAGCGTACTTTTCAGACAACCGAATCGCATGTTCTCTGATTCCTGCTTCGGAATCCTGTAACGCTTTTACCAGAATATTAGAATTTAACGCATTCAAACCATCCAACGTCCACAAAGCATGCAAACGTGCCAGTGGCTGTTTTGATGTTTGAAATAGGTTCACCAGATGCGGAATCGCTGCCTTATCCTGGCGTTCCCAAATCAAACGCTGGGCGGTTTCCCGGTTCCAACTATTCGGTGATTCCAACTGCAATACCAGTTGATCGACGGGCATCTTGCCTAATTTCTGAACCTTGAAAGTCTTCCCCTTGGGATGCTTCAGACGGTAAATTCGCCCGCGATCATGACCACTTTCCAGGTCAAGATGACGCTTGATATCTTCTGGAATCGAGAACGGATGTTCGATCGTTTCCCGATACATATCAAGAACCCACAGCGTACCGTCCGGGGCATTCACAAAGTTGACCGGACGAAACCAGTTATCATTCGAAGTAATAAATTCGGTATCTTCATCAGCACGGGTCGCAACGTAGGTTGCCCCCTTGCCATCCATCGTTTTACGGTGAATCAAATTCCCGCCCACATCACCAATGATGGCATTTCCCTGAAACTCAGCCGGATAGGCGCCACCACGATATATCGTGACGCCGGTCGCGGAAGTAAAGAAACCGGTCGCCACCAATTCCGTCGGCGAAAGACGCTTGCGAAAATTTGGATCAGCGGCACGCCGTGCGGTACGCACGACACGATAAGGTTCCGGCGGACTTCGCCGAAATACGGGAGCTGCAGCCCCGCGCTTCGCAGCAGTCCGTAATACACCGGGAACCGCCAGATAGGCATTGCGTTTCAGATAATTACTGGGATATACCACATGCTGAATATGGTTACTGTTACTGCAGACAAAACGATTCCCCCAGTCATCCATTGAGTGCCCAAACTGAGAACCACCCGAAACCGCTTCCAGTTCGCGGGTCCTGGGATTGAGCTTCAAATCCCGCCGTCCCGCAGGGATCACTTCTTTACCATCTTTCAAAATCGAACCGCCGTTAGTTCCGCCGGCAAAATAGATATGGTTATCCAGGCTCCATTTCAGATTATTCGCTAACCCTTGTACGTTATTGGTTCGCAGCCCGGTGAATACCGTCTCGCGAATATCGGCTTTGTCATCGCCGTCGGTATCTTTGAAATAATAAATATAGGGGGGAGCGATCACATACACGCCGCCGTCATAACAGCAAACCGAAGTCGGCCAGGTGATCGTATCAGCAAAGACAAAACTCTTGTCCATTTTGCCGTCGCCGTTGGTATCTTTTAGTAACCGAATGACACCGGCATTCTTGCGGTCGGGACCAGGAATATAATCGGGGCGCTGTTCTGGCAGATAAGGATAGCCCCGCATCTCGGCGACATACAATTGCCCGTTTTCATCAAAACAGGCATCCACGGGGTCCATCACATCAGGCTCGGCAGCCACCAGTTCCAACTGAAATTCACGCTCCAGTTCAAACCCCTTGAGGCTCTTTTCAGGAGAAGTCGCAGGGACCCGCTTTAACCTCTTGGATAAATCTCCCTCATCCGCGAGAGGCTTTTGCGCAGTCGCTAATGAAAAATAACCACCGCCGACTAAAAGGACGCTTGTGAAACAAACAAGAACCAGACAAAACACTTTTCGCTGAGTAACCGAAATCATGTATTCCGACTTTCTATGCCAAGAAACGCAATCAACATGTAGGAGGAATTCAAAAGGTGGGGGATGGACATGAACGGCCTGACATCGAATTCACGATCGAATTCGAATATCCCGTTCCGACTTCCAGGGCGAGCTAATTATAAAGAACATTAACGAATACGTTCTAAAATACCCGGATCACAACGGAAATCAAGTCCATTTCACCCCAATATCCAGAATCTCTCTGCGGGCGACTGCAGTGACTACGACATCCCATTCATATTCAAGAGCATGAAATGGTGCTGCGGAAAAAATTATTCCCACTCAATCGTGCTGGGCGGTTTCGAGCTGATGTCATACACCACGCGATTGATTCCCCGCACATTGTTCGTGATGCGGGTCGACATGCGCTCCAGAACTTCGTAAGGCAGTAGAGACCAGGTCGCAGTCATAAAGTCGTCTGTTTCGACTGCGCGAATCGCGGCGACATCCTCATAAGTTCGACCATCGCCCATCACACCCACAGAACGAATCGGAAGCAAGACGGCAAATGCCTGCTTGGTTTTGCGATACAGGTTTGCCTTGTGCAATTCATCAATCACAATCAGGTCTGCTTCCCGGAGAACTTTCAGACGTTCTTCCGTTATTTCACCCAGACAACGCACTGCCAAACCGGGGCCAGGGAATGGATGTCGGTAAATCAAATCGTCAGGCAGCCCGAGTTCATGTCCCATTTCGCGGACTTCATCTTTAAACAACTCGCGCAGAGGTTCTATCAACTCAAACCCGAGTTTTTCCGGCAATCCCCCCACATTATGATGCGACTTAATCGTCGCAGCCGGACCATCGGGGTTGGCGCCCGATTCAATCACGTCAGGATACAAAGTTCCCTGTGCCAGAAAGTGAGCGTTCTCAATCGATTCCGCTTCTTTCTGAAACACTTCGATAAACAGCCGGCCGATAATTTTCCGTTTTTCCTGCGGGTCAGTAACGCCAGCGAGTTCTGATAAAAACATCTCTCGCGCATCGACAACATGCAGATCGGTTTTAAAGTGTTCTCCAAACCGGTGTGAAACTTCGTCGGCTTCCCCTTTTCTCAACAAGCCGTTATCCACGAAGATACACGAGAGTTGTGATCCAATCGCACGATACAACAATGCAGCGACCACCGAAGAATCAACGCCCCCTGATAGTCCGCAAATCACACGCTGATCGCCGACCCGCTCCCGGATCGACTCAATTTCCTGTTCGATCAAATTGGTAATTTTCCAGGTTCCCTCGCACCCGCAAACCTTTTGCACAAAGTTCGACAGCAGCATGCCACCAAATTCGGTATGTGTTACTTCCGGGTGGAACTGCAACCCAAAGAAAGGCTTACTATGATGCTTGACCGCTGCAAACTGGCAGGTTTCAGTCGACGCCAGAGAACTAAAGTGTTCGCTCAGATTCTGGACTTGATCGCCGTGACTCATCCAGGCGACGAAATTCGTAGGCACACCGGAGAACAAATTCGAATGATCACTCACCGTACACGGAGTACGGCCAAATTCCCGGGATTCCCCCCCTTTGACTTCACAGCCCTGTGAATCACAAACAAGCTGCATGCCGTAACAGATCCCCAGAATCGGAATCCCCAGATTGAAGATTTCCGGATCCGCCTGCGGCGCGTTTTCGCTATAGACACTGGCCGGACCACCAGAAAGGATAATCCCTTTGGGATTGAGTTCCTTGATGCGTTCTGCGGAAAGGTTGGGACGTGCCAGTTGACTAAAGACGTTCTGCTCGCGGACACGTCTCGTGATTAACTGGGAAGTTTGAGACCCAAAATCCAGGACCAGAATTAGTTCTTCCTGTTTCATATCGATTAAACTCTGAGAAAGAGCATCCTGCTCAGAGACTTGAGGATCGGTCATTACGTTCTCGAAATATTAATGCAATCGAAAGAATCACCAGAGACACTCGCGCCAAGGCCGCCGATGAATAGACTCGCCAGGGACCGGAGCCCGCTGGAACGATAGAATTCTGCTTGAAAAAGCAAACCGCTATCTTAGCGAGTCCATTTTCGAAATCCAATTCCGCCCGCCCAATTCACCAAGGAAACCAGCAGGAATCTGCTCCCGTTAGTCAAAATACAAAAGCTACGCTGAATATAAGTCTATGAGCACCAATATTCGGCATCTCTGTTTAGACTTAGAAAGACATTATTCTGCTGAAAACATTTACGGTGATAGAACTTACAGCGAATCAGACGCATCAGGAGAATTTGAACCATCCCTGCCGATCCATCCGATAATTCCAGTAATACGACAATTGCGGAAAATCATGCTCAGCAGGAATCTGTGAGTTACTCATTCCGATTTCCCTATTCCAAATGGCTGGGAGCACATGCCCTCTGCCCTCTCTTATTCAACAAAATATTGCCAGGAACAGAAAATCATGCTTCTCCAATGGAATCATTTTTTCTCCAGACATTGTCTGACTTTGATTGCAGGAACCTCAATTTTTATCGCGGGGGCCGATGTCGACGCACAGGTGGTGCCAGGCACAGGCACAAAGGTAGAAGGGGCCTGGGATGATTTCGAAGATGAATCCTGGGAATTCATTACCAATCTCCCCAAAAGTAGCTTTAACATTGATAAAGAACCCCGTTATCCACTAGGCCAGTCCTCCAATAGTGTCTGGACAGAAAGTGCCAAGCGGGGACAACCGGATATTCTTCAGCGCGTGCCCACCCCTCCAGGCGGTCTGCCCGGCAGTAAAGGCGCCTTACTGATGAAGTCCCTGCATACAGGCATCCCGGGGCAAGGCAGCCGGGGAACCAATCAGGACGACCTGATCATGCAAGGCACGATTGTCTCGGTCAATTATTCCCCCAGTGTCGTCACACGCGTTTATCTCCCCCCCTTCGAAGAATGGGAAGATAAAACCGGCACTTCGTTTGGGTTCCGTGCTGCCGTAAAATCTCCGACGAAGAAGACGAGCTCGCGCAGAAGATTTTTTCGCAGCAGTAGCACTTCCACTAAAATCGAAACCATCTACCTGGGGATGTTCATTCAGTTCAACAGCAAAACAGACAGTCCGAACGGAGAAGATTCAGCCGTATTTGTTGTGAGAGCAGATACCTCAGGTCAGGATTTCATCGGACCGGAAATTAAACAGACCGGCTGGTGGACCCTCGGCATGTCGTTCACTCCCGATGGCCGTGCCCACTATTATGCCAGTCCCGGCGTCGATCCTCTGACTCCGGCTGACCGGTTTGCATCGCACGTGCCTTATGGAAATCGAATTCAATCGTTCCATACTGCATTCTTCAATGTCTGCAATCAGGATAACGGTCGTACGTGGTCCACAGAATGGATCATTGATGACCCGGCGATGTACTACATCAGTCGATAGGTTATAGTGGAACCGGATTCTGATAAAAAATGATAAATCAGAAACGGCATACTCCCTCAGGGTATGCCGTTTCTTCGTTTCTGCTTATTATGGATTTTCGCTTCACGATCGTTGTTCTCTATTCAGGACCTCACGATGTTCGTAAATAAAATCAAAACGCTACTGTCTCAGGGCGAGGTCGCTCTCGGCGTTGGCATGCCAGATGCTTCTGAAATCCTGGCTAAACTCTCCGTCGACACCGGTATCGATTTTCTCTGGATCGATCTGGAACATCGTCCTTACGGCGTCAATGAAGTCAAACATCTTCCTGAAATCGCCCGCCGCAAAGGCTGCATGCCGATGATTCGGGTACCCGGGCTGGACCCGATTTACTTCAAGAAAGCACTCGACATCGGAGCCAATACGGTCATGGTTCCGCAAATCAATAATGCCGAAGAAGCGAAACTCGCCGTCGAATACGCCAAATATCCGCCCGAAGGAACCCGAGGCGTCTCTCCCGACTGGACGATGTTCATGGACTTTTCCTTCGATGATTATCTGCCACACGCGAATCAGGAAACCGCCATCGTCGCACAGATTGAATCGCCGGAAGGAATTGAAAACATTGAGGAAATCGCCGCCGTCGAAGGCATCGACGTCGTGTTTGCCGGCCCGATGGACCTCTCTGCTTCGCTGGGAGTCATCGGCCAAACCGAGCACCCTGAGGTCCTGAAATTATTGGCAGATTTCCCCAAACGAGTCGCCCGCGCCAATAAACCCGCCGGTATCACTTTCGGGGATCTGGACCGCTGTCGCTGGGCTATCGATGAAGGCTACCGTTTCGTGAATATCGGCTCCATTGCCTCTCTGGGAGCCAATGGAATCCGCGAGGTCCTGCCGGAATTACGCGAACGAGCCAGAAAATAATTTCCAGATCCTGCCAGGCTCCTCTGGAACACATAAACAAGACTTGATACAATAGTGCCGCTCAATCGAATTCAGACTACAGCGGGAGAACGATCAAGATGCTGACACTGTTTGGACAAAACCACGCACAAGGTTCATTTTGTGATCATTTATCACGACGGAACTTTCTCCAGATCGGTAGCCTGGGACTCTCTGGGCTGACTCTCCCCCGACTGTTACAGGCGGAAGCAGCAAACCCGGCAAACAAAAAACGTCAGAAGTCGGTGATCATGATTTATCTGGTCGGGGGGCCTCCTCACCAGGATATGATCGACCTTAAGCCAGATGCCCCCAAAGAAATCGCAGGTCCCTGGCAGCCCATCTCCACCAACGTCCCCGGAATTGAAATCTGTGAAGCCTTCCCGCGGATGGCACAACTCATGGATAAAATGGTTCTGGTGCGTTCCATCGTCGGTTCTCAGAGCGGCCATGATGCCATCCAATGCTTCAACGGTCATGATCCCCGCAAACCCAAACCCCAGGGAGGCTGGCCGCAATTCGGTTCGACCGTTTCAAAAGTTCAGGGCGCGCATGTAGAATCAGCGCCCCCTTTCATCAGCCTTTGTTACCCTTGTACTCACGGCCCTTACAATGAACCGGGCCCAGGTTACCTGGGACTCTCGCATTCCCCCTTCCGACCGATGGGGCCGACCCGCCACGATATGGTTCTGAATGGGATCTCGCTGGAACGACTCTCCGATCGAAAACAACTGCTGCAAAGTATTGATAATTTCAAACGCGAAGCCGACGCGTCCGGCATGATGACCGGCCTGGATACCTTTACCGAACAGGCCATGGGCGTGCTGACTTCGTCTCAACTGGCAGAAGCCCTGGACCTTTCCAAAGAAGACCCCGAAACCGTCAAACGTTATGGCACCGGCGATCCCACGAAATTCATCGACAGTAACGGCGCCCCTCGCGTACCACAGAGCATGCTGGCCGCCCGACGATTGGTCGAAGCCGGCGCGCGAGTCGTCACTTTAAACTACAGTAAATGGGATTGGCACGGCGGAAAGAATAACACCATCTTCAAACGCGAAGCAGAAGACTTCCCCGTGTTTGACCAGTGTGTCAGTGCCCTTCTGGAAGACTTGCATCAACGTGGTCTGGACGAAGATTGTACAGTCGCTATCTGGGGCGAATTCGGGCGGACTCCCAAAATCAGTGCCCAGGTCGGCCGAGATCACTGGCCGCGTGTCAACTCGGCAATCCTCTTCGGCGGCGGCATGAAAACCGGCCAGGTGATTGGTGCCACTGATCGCCTGGGAGGCGAAGCCGTTGATCGTCCCGTGACATTCCCCGAACTCTTTGCCACGCTGTATCATAACCTGGGCATTGATACAGACCATACCACAGTCGAAGACTTCAGTGGCCGTCCCCAATATCTGGTCGAAGGCCACGCCAAACCACTGCCAGAATTGATTTAACACCCCCACAATCAAATTTGCCTCTCTTTTTCAGCTTTGCCGATTAAAACTTGAATCGCTTCAACTAAAAGCGTTAAAATAGTTTATGGCAATATTACAGATATTGTTCCCCCCATTTTGAAATGGCACGTAGTACTAAGTGCGCTGCCATCACAAGCTTCGGCTGAATCACGACCTGTATTCTGAAAAAGAAACCTCCGCGCATGAAGCAATTTCTCCGAATCATCTCTGTTATCCTGCTGATGGCTGGCTTTGTCAGTTTTTCGATTTCCGCTGAAGAAGCAAAAACCAAAACAGACTCCGTTCCCCAGTTCGCACCGGAGCAACTGGAGTTCTTCGAAAAGTCCATTCGCCCGCTGCTGGCCGAACATTGTTACAAGTGCCATAGCGGTCAGTCCAAACGACTCGAAGGGGGACTGCGACTCGATGCACGCTCCCTGATTTTCAAAGGAGGCGACTCTGGCCCTTCCGCGGATACGAAGAAACCACACGCGAGCCTGCTCCTGGAAGCCGTCCGTTATGAATCGTTTGAGATGCCGCCCAACTCGCGACTCAAAAAAGAACAGATCGACCTTTTAACACGCTGGGTTGAAATGGGACTCCCCTGGCCCGATGAAAAACCGCCCGCCGAGCGCGGGGCCGCTGAAACATTTGATCTCAAACAACGACGCCAAGATCACTGGGTCTGGCAACCGCTTAAAGAGGTGGCAACACCGACGGTCAAGAACAAGAACTGGTCGGCCCATCCCGTGGATCAGTTCATACTGGCGCAACTTGAAGCCAACAAACTACAGCCAGCGCAACCCGCCGACAAACGAACCATCATCCGGCGGCTGTACTTTGACCTGATCGGTGTCCCCCCGACGCCCTCACAGATTCAATCCTATCTACAAGATCAATCACCCACCGCCACCGAGAAGGTCGTCGATCAACTTCTGGCGGCGACTCAATTTGGTGAACGCTGGGCGCGGCACTGGCTGGACCTGATGCGGTATGCCGAATCGCGGGGCCACGAATTTGATAACGACACTCCCAACGCCTACCAGTATCGTGACTACGTTATCCGGGCCTTAAATACCGACCTGCCTTACGACCAGTTCGTTGCCGAACACCTCGCCGGCGATTTGCTGGAACAGCCCCGCCTCAATCCAGAGAAGCAGTTCAATGAATCCGTTCTGGCGACTGCCTTCTGGTATCTCGGCGAATGGGTTCACTCTCCCGTTGATATCCGCAAAGATGAAACCGACCGCTTTGATAACGCGATCGACGTCATGTCCAAATCATTTCTGGGCATGACCGTTTCCTGTGCCCGCTGTCACGACCATAAGTTCGATGCGATCTCAACCAAAGACTATTACGCCCTGTATGGATACCTGCAAAGCAGCAACTACCATCAAGTGCGGTTCGAGTCGCTGCCACACAATCAGAATATTGCAGAGCAAGCCGAACAGCTGCAACAGCGTCAGCAAAACATCCTCAAAGTAAAACTGAAAGCCGCGTTCCAACACGAAGTCAAAAATTTCTCCCGCTACTACCAGAGTGCCTCGCAGCTGGTTCAGTCCGGACAGAAGACCGACGTTGAACAACAGCTTCAGGCACAGGCAGCGCAGCAGCAACTCAATCCAAAGATCCTCAAACGCTGGGTCGCATTACTGCAGAACAATCAGGCTGCTGAAAAAGAACTCAAAGCCGACATCATGCTGGAGGCGAATGTGCAAGCTTCACTGGCCCCGCCCAGTCCCTCCGCACCGACCAGTCCCAAGTCTTCTAACCGAACCATCGTCAATTATGATAATTGTCTTCCGGAAGACTTCATTACCGATGGCTTCACCTTTGGTCTGGCCCCGCGCCCCCGGGGTACGCTTCTGCTCAATCCGTCCGACAAACAGCTCCCGCTGACCGTTCAACTGGAAGGAGCCGCGGTCCGCGATCCCCTCTGGAACGATCTGGAAGACGTGAAAACGCCACAATTGATCCAGAGTAATCGACTGAGAACTTTTCCCCGCTCCGGGCGCACGTTAAGAACACCGACCTTCGAAGTCCAGGGATCGATTGCCTATCGGGTGAAGGGCTCCTGCTGGGTCTATGCCTGCGTCGATTCACATCGCCTGCTGTTCGGCCCCCTGCACGGCTCGACGTTAAAGAAAGTCACTGCTGATAAATCAGGTAAGCCTCTGTTGGTGCTTCATGATCTGTCCCGATACAAAGGACATCGCATCCACCTCGAATTTACCCCCATCGATAAAGCACCGCTGGAGATCTATCAAATCAAACACGCGGCTCAGTTTACCGAACCCGGACTGACCTCCGTCAGTCTGAAGAGCCCCCAGGTCCAAAAGGCGTTCACAGACGCATTTCACGAATTCTTCGACACTCCAGACAAACTGACTTCCCAGACAGTCGCCCTGATCAACTGGATTCTCACCCACCCGGACTTGTTCTCAGAACCAAATAGCCCGGAACGTCTGGCGCTCAAGCAGGGAATCGAAGACTATCAGGCACAACGTGCCAAGCTGAAACAGGCGATTCAAACCAAATCGCAAACCGCGATGGCGATCATGGATGGCAGTGCGGAAAATGATCACGTCCTGATCCGTGGCAGCCATCAAAATGAAGGTCCGCTAGTCGAACGACGTTTCCTGGAAGCGCTCAACGGCATCTCACCTGCGAATATCCCCGGAAGCGGGCGGCTTGAACTGGCACGCGAGATCAATAATCCGTCGAACCCGCTGACTCATCGCGTGATCGTCAATCGCATCTGGGCACACCTGTTCGGACGGGGAATTGTTCCCAGCGTTGATAATTTCGGCGTCCTCGGAGAACGGCCCTCTCATCCAGAACTGCTGGACTTCCTCGCGGTAAAGTTTCTGAACGAAGGTCGCTCACTCAAACAGATGATTAAGTATCTCGTGCTGACACAAACCTATCAGCAGGCCAGCCAGACTACATTGCATGTCGCAGAGATCGATCCCAAAAACATTTATCTCCACAAAATGCCGTTAAAACGACTGGAAGGCGAAGCGATCCGCGATTCCCTGTTAAGTCTTTCCGGAAGAATGAATGCCACGATGTATGGCCCGTCGATACCAATTCACCTCACCAATTTTATGGATGGTCGCGGCAAACCGCCGGTCAACGGTCCACTGGATGGAGACGGCAGACGCTCGATTTACATTCAGGTCCGCCGTAATTTTCTTTCGCCGATGATGCTGGCCTACGATACGCCCAGCCCGTTCAGCACAATGGGCCGCCGCAATGTCTCCAACGTTCCTGCACAGGCTCTGATCATGATGAACGATCCGTTTGTTATTCAACAGGCACAGCTCTGGGGAAAACGGGTAACTACCGATTCGAATCTGAAAACAACTGATGACAAAATTCGCTGGATGTATGAATCGGCGTTAGGTCGGCAGCCCACACCCGAAGAACTGGCAGTAGCCAAACAGTTTGTGCTGGAACGAACCAAACAAAACCTGAATACCGCTGACCCTGCCACTATCTGGGCAGAGTTGGGACACGTGATCTTCAACCTCAAAGAGTTTATTTACGTTTTTTGATTTCCAGAGAAGCCTCAGAAAGTTTGCAACATGCACTGCGGTCAATTCAGACAACAATTCACGCGACGTGATATGCTCAAGCAATGCGCCAACGGTTTCGGTGCCGCCGCGCTGACAGCGCTGATGCAAGATCAGGCATTTTCCGGAGTCACCACCGGCAAAACCGATTTCCCGCCCAAAGCCAAAAATGTCATTTTCCTGTATATGGACGGCGGTCCCTCACAAGTCGATACTTTCGACCCTAAACCACTCTTAACGAAATTTAACGGTAAAAGTCCCGGCGATTTTTTCAAAGTCGAGGCCACACAGTTTGACAATATCGGCAAAGTACTTGAAAGCCCGTGGAAGTTTAAACAATACGGCGAGAGCGGCATCCCGGTTAGCGATCTCTTCCCCAATATCGGAACCTGTGTCGATGACATGACCGTCATTCGTTCGGTCGTGTCGCAATTCCCGGAACACACCTTCGCCAATTACTTTCTGCATACAGGTAGCGGCCTGCAGGGACGTCCCAGCATGGGCGCGTGGGTCAATTACGGCTTAGGCAGTGAATGCCAGAATCTACCCGGTTTTGTGGTCATTAACGGTGGTTTGATTCCCCCTGGTGGCCTCGACTGCTTCAACAGTGGCTTCCTGCCCGCCAGTTACCAGGGTTCGGTCTTCAAGCCGGGAGGCAGCGGAATTGCCAATGTGAAGCCGCAGGAAAAAACGATCCAGATCCAGCAACAAAAACTAAAACTCATGCAGCAACTGGACCGATTCAAACAACAGCAAACCGGAGTTCACGACGAAATCGAATCGGCCATCTCGAATTATGAACTTGCCTCCAAAATGCAAATGGCGATTCCCGACCTGATGTCGTTCACCAGCGAAAGCAAATCCACCCTGGACCTGTATGGGTTCAATGCGGAATACGAGCCCACCCGTACCTACGCCGCAGAGTGCCTGCTCGCGCGAAGACTCGTCGAGCGTGGAGTCCGCTTTGTTGAACTGACTTGCACCAACGTCAATGGTGATCGCTGGGATCAGCACGCGAACTTAAAACGCGATCACGAAAATAATGCCCGCTCCGTCGATCAACCCATCGCCGGTCTGTTGAAAGATCTCAAACAACGTGGCCTGTTGGATTCAACGCTCGTAATCTGGGGTGGTGAATTCGGAAGAACCCCATTTGCACAAGGCACCAACGGTCGAGACCACAACCCGTATGGTTTTTCCATGTGGATGGCAGGCGGCGGCATCAAAGGCGGCACCGTCTATGGCGCCACAGATGACTGGGGTTACAAGGTCGTCGAAAATCGCGTGGAAATTCACGATATTCACGCCACCATGCTGCATCTACTGGGACTGGAGCATACGAAATCCACCTACCGCTTCGGCGGCCGTGACATGCGTCTGACCGACGTACACGGACACGTGGTCCATGATGTGATTGCTTAAAAGTATCGTTCGTTTTTGTTTCGATCACGCTTGCATAAGGCAATAAAATGACATCTCTCTTCAGAGTTCTCTGCTTCGCGTTTTCGTATTCAATCCTGCTCGGCTCCACATCACTCTCCGCCGAAGACTGGCCCGCCTTTCGTGGCCCCCGCGGAAATGGGATCTCTCTGGAGACCGAGGTCCCCCTCAAATGGAGTCAAACAGAGAACATCGTCTGGAAAGTCCGGCTGCCTACCTCCGGAAACAGCAGTCCGATTGTTTCCAACGGACGCGTGTTTGTGACCTGTGCCGAAAACGAAGGACGCCAGCGCAGCCTTTACTGTTTTGACAGAAAGAACGGTCAGAAACTCTGGGTCCGTACCGTAAACTTCGACAGAGTCATGCCCACACATAAAACCAACAACTACTGCGGTTCCACTCCCGTTGCTGACGGAGAGCGCATCGTTGTCTGGCATTCATCGGCTGGTTTATTCTGCTATGACTTCGCCGGTAAAGAACTCTGGAACCGAAATCTGGGAGAGTTTGAACACATCTGGGGTTATGGTGTCTCACCCATCCTGCACGACGGCAAAATCATTTTGCACAGTGGCCCGGGAAAACGGGTCTTCATGACGGCGATTGACCTCGCGAACGGGAAAACGATCTGGGAAACTGATGAACCGGTTGAAACAGACGGCCAATACAACAACGACCGAAAGTACATGGGCTCCTGGAGCACGCCCGTTCTCGCAAAGATGAGCGGACGGGAACTGATCGTCTGCAGTATGCCACTCCGTGTGAATGCCTATGATCCCGAAACGGGGCAGATCGTCTGGAGCTGCGACGGTCTGCGAGGTAAAAAAGGAGACCTCGTCTATACGTCCCCGGTCCTGGCGAATGACATCTGCGTGGCGTTGGGCGGCTACAACGGACCCGCGATTGGCTTACGGATGCAGGGAACGGGAGACATCACAGCCACAGAACGATTATGGCGCGAGGAACCGAACCCCCAACGTATTTCGACCGGGGTTTTCACGAAGGACCATCTTTTCATGGCGAACGCCGGTCCCAACATTTTTCAGTGTTTAAATCCCAGTACAGGAAAAATCGTCTGGCAGGAACGCTCAGGAGGCGCCGCCTGCTGGGGCTCATTGATTCTGGCAAATGACCACCTTTACGTCACCGATCAGAACGGCACGACCCACGTGTTTAAACCGAACGCAACACGCTTCGAGAAGGTCGCGCAGAATGAACTGAAAGAACGGAGCAACTCGACGCCCGCTTTTTCCGACGAGCAGATTTTTCTGCGCACCTTCCAGCACGTTTACTGTATCGGAGACTGACAGGGTACTCTGCTTACCAGAGCTCAATTTCCAACTCAAGGTCGACGCCGAATTTTTCCGAAACCGAATTCTGCGCCAGATTGATCAGATCCAGCACATTTTCCGTCGTTGCATTTTCATCGTTGACAATGAAGTTCGCGTGCCGGTCGCTGATTTCAGCACCACCAATGCGTGTCCCTTTGAGTCCGGCCTGTTCGATTAAAGCCCCCGCGTGCATGCCACGTGGATTTTTAAAGATGCAACCGGCTGACTGGTGAGTCAAAGGCTGATTGGCCTTCTTCATGATCCAGTTCTTTTTCATCCGGTTGGTTACCTCTTCTGAATCATCCTGCTTTAACTCAAAAGTCGCTTCCAGAATTGCCAGCTCGTTGATACTGCTTTCCCGGTAACTGAAGCTCAGTTCGTCCGCCGTCCGTACGAATCTTTCTCCACGGGACGTCAATACAGTGACCGAAGTCGCGTATTGGCCGATATCGCCATTATGGCCCCCCGTGTTTCCATGCAGTGCACCGCCAACAGTTCCGGGGATCCCAACCAGACCTTCCAGCCCGGCCAGACCCGCTTTCACTGACTGGGAAACGAGATTCGACAGCAACGCCCCCGCTCCCGCGGTTACCGTGGTACCGTCGATTTGAATCGTTCCAAATTCTTCGTCGTGAATCCGGATCACAGCACCCTGAACGCCGGAATCTTTAATCAGAATATTTGAAGCCCCGCCGAACACGCGCACGGGGATTTCATTTTCAATACAACACTGAACGACTGCCTGCAGTTCGTCCGCATTGCGTGGTTCCAGAAAGAACTGAGCCGGTCCCCCTATTTTGAAATAGGAATACTTGGCCAATGGTTCAGACTGCTTGAGTATCTCTTTGAAGTCTTCGATTGAGCTCATGATGGATCCGATTTATCTCGCCCGCTCCCATAGTAATGATGATATCACCAGATTGAGCCTCAGTCTCTAAAGTTGAGAGCATCTGGTCAAGGGAACTGCTGAATCTAGCCGAATCATTATGACGAAGAATTCGATTTACAAGCTCTTTTGACGTATCAACGGGCTCTTCTCCCAGTTTTTCCCGGGCTGCATAGACGGGTGCTATCAGAATCTTGTCTGCCAAAGTGAAACTGCGGGCATAATAATCCATCAATGCCTGCGTCCGCGAAACCTGATGCGGTTCATATAAACACCACACCCGTCGATCCGGATATTCCTGTCTCAGCATTTTGAGCGTTGACTGAATGGCCGTCGGGTGATGGGCGTAATCGTCGAATAAAGCGATCCCTTTATAAGAGCCCATTCGCTCATAACGGCGATGAATTCCGGGAAACTGGTAGATGCCTTCGCGAATTTCATCCGCATCGATGCCGGCAGTATGACACAGGATGGCAGCGACCATCGCATTGGAGACGTTATGCTTCCCCGTTTTCTGCAGGGAGATTTCGGAATAATACTCGCCTTGATGAAACAGCCGGAACCGCAAGCCATATGAGGTAGGTTTGATATCGGTGGCCCACCAGTCTGCACCGCGTTCCAGAGAAAATGTCGTCACTTTCGCTTTGCACGCTTCGCGTATTTTATGCAGCCCCAGACAGGTTGCCGGCAGCAATAAGGAACCACTGACCGGAATGCGAGAGACAAACTCGGCATAAGCGGTTGTCATATCGTCCTGGTTTTTGAAATAATCGAAGTGATCCGGCTCGATATTCGTAATTGCTGCATGGTAGGGGAATAGATTCAGGAAACTACGTTGATATTCGCAGCTTTCCGCCACAAACAACGGTCCTTCACCCGCCCAGCCATTCATATTTTGGTTGCATAATTCCGCACCAATTACCGCGGACGGCGAAACACCGGCGTTCTCAAGCACATACGCGGTCAAAGCAGTCGTCGTGCTTTTCCCATGGGTGCCTGCGATACAAACCCCTTTTTTCTGACGCATCAGACTGCCCAGCATCTGGGCATACGAAAACTGAGGAATTCCCATCCGCTGTGCAAAACGACGTTCTGGATTTGCCATGCCAATGGCTGGACTATAAATCAAAACATTCGTTCCCTCGGGAACAAATCGCTGATCATGCCCCTGATGAACTCGATAGCCGCCTGCCCGCAATGCTCCCTCTGTTGGAAGCGGCGGACTCATATCAGACCCCGTCACACGGCAGCCGGCACTTGCCAGGTATTCTGCCAGCGCTTTCATCCCGGATCCACAAATACCAACCAGATGGGCAGAGGCAGGCAACATGGCCGCATCCAGATGGAATTCTTTGGATGACAGACTTTGCTGATTAATGTTCGCTTTTGACAGGATCATAGTCGCCTTAATGTCTATCTGAAGTTCCCGATGATTGGTCTTGCTAAGGGAAGTGTTCCCCCGACAAGTATTGATTTCGACTGGATCGTTTCGAAATCCCTCGTCTCTAACTATCGGGAATCTACGCGTTCTGAATCCATTGGTTATGACATTTGTTTCGACTGGATAAACATTATCGAATAAAAAGATCCTATTGCATCAAGCCGGTAGTCTGGTGAAAGCTAATAAGATAGACAAATACAATTGAGTTTTCCTCGAAGTCGTTTGACTCCTTAGACTTCCTTTGGTTTTTTCAAAGTTCTTATAATTCTTCACCGGCTTCGATACAATGCATTATGACTCGAAATGGAATCTGTCTGAAGAGCAATTTTTTCGAGCTCCCTTATCAAGAGATACTGTTCAACAGAATCGTCCCTGAAGGAGTAGTCGTATGCAGTCCCCCACATTTGATGTTCAAGCAGCCCATCGCCATTTCGCCGCTGCCTGTTTCAATCAAACCTGGAACTATCTGGAGAAAAAAGACCGGACACCAGCGGAAAATCTCGTGATGATTTCCACCTGCCACGCGTCACTCTGGCACTGGACACAATTCGAGAAACACACGCCGGAAAACATTTCCGTCGCCTATTGGCAGCTCTCACGGGTTTATGCGATCACAAATCAACCCAGTAACGCACTCAGCTTTGGCACGCTCTGCCTGAATATGACCCGGGAACATCAATTGAGCCCTTTTTATCTGGCTTATGCCTACGAAGCGCTGGCGCGGGCTGCCTCAGTCGCGAACAAATCGGAAGAGGTCGCATCGTTCCTGGAACAGGCAAAAAAAATCACAGAAACCGATCTGGAAGGAGATGAAAAACAGCAATTGCTGACCGATCTGGCTACAATATAAGCATCTATTGCCCTGTCTGTTCTGCTTCAGGGGCTCTGTGATTCAAAAAGCCATACATTAGCGCATTTTTATGGATTATCTGAAACAACTTCTGGAATCCTACTTCGATATCCCACCGGCGGGTCCGGGACAGGGATCTGCGTGGAATTTCCAGTGGCACACTCCCTGGCCGGCCTGGCTTCCGGATTGGTGCGTGCTCCTGTTGGGTGTCGGAATTCTGTTTCTGCTGATCTATGCCTACCTTAAAGACACGGCTCATTTAGATCCCCCTAAACGTGCCGTCTTACTCAGTCTTCGATTAGTGCTCTTTATGATCGTCTTATTGTTTCTTACCAAATTTACGCTGACGATTCACAGAACCGGTTTGCCGTTCGTCGCATTGCTCATCGATGATTCCGCCAGTATGGGCCTGGAAGATGACTATTCTCAATCTGCGTCGTCAGCAATCAGTCAGGCAGCCAAACAGCAGGCCGATGGAAAAAATCGGCTCGACCTGGTGAAAGACCTGTTACTCCAGGATAACGCCCGGTTTTTGTCCGAACTGCAAAAAAAACATAAGCTGCGACTCTATCATTTTTCAGAAGAATGCATCCCACTGGGACAACCAGGCCTGCTCGACAAAACGGACGCCGAACAAACACAGGAACTGCTCAAGCAAATTGAACCACTGGGAACAGAAACACGGCTGTTTCACGCCGTGCAAAAAGTACTCAATGATTTTCGTGGAACGCCGCCAACAGCCATCATTGTGCTCAGTGACGGAATCTCCAGCACCGGTGAGATCGATCTCTTATCGCGTGCCGCTTCTCTGGCCAAGTCAAAGCTGGTCCCCATCTTTCCTGTCGGCGTCGGCAGCGAACAACCGGTCCGCGATCTGCAACTTTATGATCTGCTCGTCGATGACGTTGCCTTCGTCAATGATCCCATCAATCTGACAGCGAAAGTAAAAAGCTTTGGCATCAATTCTGGTTCGATTTCCGTGGCCCTCAAGGACGCGAAAACAGGAGCGTCCCTCGTCACCCGGCAGATTCCTGTAAACCCGAAAAAAGAATTCCAGAAGATCGAACTTACTTTCACTCCCAACAAACCGGGACTGTTTGAGTATCTGTTTGAAATCGAGCCAGTCAAAGGTGAGGTGAATCAAAAGAATAATCAGCAGAGCGGTCAGGTCTCTGTGCTCGATCAGAAAATTCGCGTCTTACTGGTGGATTCTGTCCCTCGCTATGAATATCGCTACCTGAAACACCTGCTGGAGCGAGATAAAACCATCGAACTACGAAGCATCTTACAGGAATCGGATCTGGAATATTCTTCCGAAGATACCACGGCCCTCGATTATTTCCCTGTCAAAAAAGAAGACCTGTATCAATACGACGTTGTGATTCTAGGCGATGCGGACCCCGCTTACTTTAGCCAGGCCGTTCTGGAGAACCTGGATCAGTTCGTCCGGGAAAAAGGAGGCGGACTGATCGTCGTCGCCGGCCCCCGTTTTGCACCGCACGCCTATACCAATACCGTGCTGGAAGCATTGCTGCCGATTGAAATTTCCAAAGAGAAGCAGTCCGCTGAGCAAGCACCCATCGTAAATGGCTTCCAGCCGGAATTAACAACGGAAGGGCAATATAGCACTTCAATCTTTCGCTTCGCCGACAATGCAGAAGAGAGCCGGGCCATCTGGAACAATCTGCCGGAACTCTATTGGTATTATGAGGCAGACAATGTCAAACCGGGGGCGTCCGTATTTGCTATCCATCCCACGCAAAAGGGAAAAGACGGACAGCAAATCCCAATCATCGCCACGCAGCGTGTCGGCGCAGGAAAAGTCATCTTCAATGCCACCGATGATCTCTGGCGCTGGCGGGATCTCGTGGGAGATCTGTATTACTCCCGTTACTGGGTTCAGGCAATCCGCTACTTGAGCCGCTCAAAGTTACTGAACCAGGAACAGGCTGTCGAACTTACTTTGGATCGGAAAACCTATCAACAAGGCGACACAGTTCAGTTTCGTGTCAAATTCCTCGATGAGCGATTGATTCCCACAGACACAGAAAACGTGACCGTGATGCTGGAACGTCAGGGAGAAGTCTCTCGGCCTGTTAAATTAACTCCGCTCGGAAAATCGCCCAGTATCTTTGAAGGTACCTTCTCCAATATTGTAGAAGGAGCCTACCATACCTGGGTATCTCAACCCATTCTGCAGGGAACGCCGCCCGCGGAAGATTTTCGGGTCGAAGTCTCGCAACGTGAGTTATTGAACCGGGATATGAATCAGTCAGACATGCAGAAAACGGCCAAAGAAACACGTGGACAATATTTTCAAATCTTTGCTGCTGACCAGCTTCCCCAGGCCATCCCGGCAGGACATCCGGTTCCACTCGAAAATGAAGAACCCATCCCGCTCTGGAATCGCTGGGAATTTCTAATTCTGTTCACTTTGCTGATCTCTATAGAATGGCTGTTAAGAAAACGGTTTCGCTTAGTATAATTAAACCAGTGATGTTCCTGTTGTTTTACTGATATCTGATCTATGCCACATTCAATTCGAGCACAACTTGAGCAACTGCACCGCAAGATTCATCAGCTGATCTGGCTGAATGGGCTTTGCTGGGGGTTGTCTATGTTGTTGATGCTGGCACTGCTGGTCATTAGCTTCGACTGGACCCTGAATATTTCCGATCCTGTCATTCGATTAATCCTCGGACTGAGCGCCGGTGGTCTTGTGGTCTGGACGCTCTGGCGGAATCTCGTGATCCCCCTGAAAACGCCTCTGACTGATTTAGATCTGGCGTTGAAAATTGAACGTCAATATCCCGATCTCAAAGACAGTTTTTCCAGCAGTATTCAATTTGAAAATCAACCCGCGACTCACTTCACAGGCTCGTCACAACTGCGTCAGGCCGTGATTGAAGATGCCTACCGCAAAGCATCTCGCATTAATTTCCAGGAATTGATCGATACCCACCCGATCCGCAAAATCATGTTCTCTGCGGCGTTCCTCAGTCTGATGGTCGCTTCGATTTCTCTCATCTATCCACAGCAGGCAGGTCTGGGAATTCAGCGATTGATGCGCCCCTTCTCCGCCCCCGCGTGGCCGCAAACCGTCGAATTACAAATTCTGGATGAGAATCTCATCCCCATTGAAACCGGCCCCAAAAATCCTTATCAGGTTGTGGAAGGGCAGAATTTTCAGTTCTTTGTAGAAAACCGAAAAGGGGCTCCCCCAGAAGATCTGCAAATTGAATATCAGACCATTCAAGATCCGCAAGCACGCGGCAAATTATATTCGGAACCGCTGCGCATTGTCTCAGTCCCCGATCCCGCAGGCATCAGCCGCGATCTGGGAACCGGCTCCTTAGTCATCTCCAATAAATCGATTAAGTTGAGGGGCACCGGCGGAGACGACCGTTCCATGAACTGGTTGACCATCGTCTCAGTCCCACCGACCACACTAGAACTCCAGGAAGTCACGCTCACCCCACCTGCGTACTCACAACGGCCAAAGAAAACATTACCGACGGGTATCGGAAACTTTAAAGCGTTAGTGGGAACCCGAGTAAATATTAAAGCCAGTTCCAACAAACTCTTAAAAGTGGTGGATTTACGAATCAAAGACCAGGAACCGATATCGATTAAGCTCGATCCGGATCGAAAACATTTTTCCGTACAGTTCATCGTGCAAGAGCCGGGCACTTATTCCTATTGGTTCGATCTCGAAAACGATCAGGGCTTCAGGCCCCCCACTCCTCAACGGTTTGAAATCACCGCCATCGCCGATTCCGTTCCAGAAGTCTTCCTGGAAGATCCGCAAACAGACCTGCAGGTCACACCAGCGGCACAAATTCCGTTAACGGTCTCCATTCAAGATGATTTAAAAGTCGCCAGCGCTCTGATTCGCTATCAAAAATCATCGCGGGGAGAAACACTCTCGCGTGCCCTCCGCACAGACCGCGAGACGCAAACCTTCCCCCTGCCGTTCAATTCTCAGTCTTCCAGTGAGCAGTTAATTCTCAATCATATCTGGAATTTGGCCGACCTGTCGCTGGCGGAAGGCGATCGCATCATCTTCCGGGCAGAAGCAACCGACGATTATCAACCAGCCACGCCTAAGATCGGAGAGAATTCACCTGAAGAAACGCGCGTGGGCACCAGCATTTCACGTGTGTTAACAATCGTCACCCCGCAATATAAAACCAACGAACTGGCCAACCGCCAGGCGCATCTACTGGAAGAGCTCGCGCGAGTTTTAAAAGATCAACGCCTTTTGAATTCCGAAGTCAAAGATGTCCAACACCAGCTCCAACGCGTCGGCCGCGCACGATCCGAAGAAGTCGACACCATTAAACAGGTGGAAATGGATCAGAAACGAGTTGCTTCCCAGTTATTCAGCCCGCGTACCGGCTTAGAACAACGCTCAAAGGAATTGATGCAGGAACTGGAATGGAATCGTATTGACGACCCTGCAATGAAGCAAAGGCTCGCAGAACTCAACACAGAACTATCACAACTGAACCAAAAGGTCTTTCCGCAAATCCAGGAACAGATTACCCAAGCCAGAAAAAAGCTGCAGTCAAATGTCGATTCATCCTCATCCAAAAAGAAATCGACGAAACCATCTGAGAAATCCTCACCTGAGAAACAGACACCCGATAAGAAAGCGGCAACAAAACAGCCCGCTTCCGATTCAAGCCCGCTGACCGCACTCAACATTGTTGAAAACGGTCAACAACGCGTGATCGATCGATTAGACAGCGTTTTGAAATCGCTCTCGCAATGGCAAAAAACACGTGATCTTGTTTCTGAATTGGACGAGCAGATTCAGCAACAGGCGGAAATTCAAAACCAGACTGAAAAGCTGGCCAAAAGGACCATTACCAAATCCTTCAATAACTTAAAGGTTCAAGAACAGGCAGATTTGGAAAAGCTCGCGACGCGGCAGGAACAACAGGCAGAAAACTTTAAAGCATTTCGTAATCTACTTGACACACTCAATTCTCAGTCTCAGGCGACCTCACAGTCTGAGCAATTGAAAAACCAGGAAGCCAAAGACTTTCTACGGAAAAAATCCATTCCTGAAGAGATGCGGCAGACGGCAGAGAAATTAAAACAGAACCAGGTCGGGCAGGCGCTGCAGGAACAACAGCAGATTCAGCAGTCGATGGAAATGCTGAAAAACATTTTCGAAAACCAGTCTGCCGATTCGACCGATCAGATGTTAAAAAAGCTGAAACAGTCTGAGCAGGAATTAAGTCTACTCAAACAACGGCAACAGGAAATCTTAAAAAAGCTGCAATCGGCCAATGCGTCCACAAATCAGGCAGAGCTGAAAAAGCAACTTCAGAAACTGGCAAAGCAGGAACAGGAACTTCAGAAGAAACTGAAACAATTTGAACAACAGCTACAACGCCTGAGCCTGCAGCAAGCTTCGCAATCGGTGCAGCGAGCCGGTAACCGGCTCTCAAAATCCGATGAGGCACTCCAACAGGGACAGACGCAGCAGGCAGAACAAGAAATCCGAGAATCACTTGATGACCTGGAACAGGCACAACGTGAAATTGCGGCCCGCCGACAGGAAATCGAAGCATCGCTGGCGTTCGAAGAATTCGCGAAATTAGAATCTGAAATCAAAAACCTGATTGAACGACAGGATGCCGTCATCCAGGAAACCATTCGTCTTGAAAAAGAACGCATTTCCCGCGGACGCTGGTCGCGTGGTCAATTAAAGTCCTTGAAACAACTGTTCGAAACAGAACAGGACCTGCAACAGGAAACAGAAGCAGTCGCACAGAAATTAGCCGCGGCCCCTGTATTTGTACTCGCGATGGAGAAAGTCATTGACCAGCTCACGATCACCGTCGAGCGACTGGATCAGCGTTTGACTGATCAGAAAACCCTGACCGCAGAGCAAACCGCCAAATCACAACTGACTGCGTTACTGCAAATTCTCGAAGAGAAAGCGGCACTCGACAAAGCGGAACCCGATCAGAACCAAAATCAGAATTCGCCTGGCTCGCAGGCCCCCCCCACAAATCAGATCGCCTTACTGTCGCAACTCAAACTGCTCAAACTCATGCAAGAAGATATTTTGAATCGAACCAGATCATTCAACAACTCGATCAGTCAGGAAAAAACACTGACACCAGAACAAATCGAGAAACGCAAAAAGCTCTCGACAGAACAGACGGATCTGGCAGACCTTTCGATGGAACTACTGCTAAAACTGGACCAGGCATTTTCCAATGACCCGGACTCCGAACCTGAGGTTCAACAATGAATATGAAACGAATCAGGCATAATGGGATCTTTTTTCTTTTACTGGTCGGCCTCGGCCTCACGCAGTCTCTGCAATCGCTACCGGTCCGTGCAGACGATCAGCTACAAAAAAAATTCGCTGCCGAAAAGGAAAAATCACCTAAAGAGAATGCCCCGGATCTGGAGACTGAGAAACGGAAAACAATCGATCTCAAAAAGAAAGCCCTCAATGAAAAGCTTCCTGTAGAGCCGATTATTGAAGAGATGAAACGTGCCGGAAAACTGATCGAAAACCAACAGACGGGAAAAGAGACTCAGCAGGTCCAGCAGCAGGTCATTCAAAACCTGGAATCATTAATTCGTCTGGTTGAGTCCACCCCCAAAAAGTCAACGCAACGCTCCAGCCAAAAAAACGACCAGAAACCGGACAGCAAACAAAAATCAGGACAACAAAAAGGTGGCACGGGAAAACAGAACCAGCAGCAGGCCTCTCAGGGGCCCGCTCGCAAATCCAGCGAACGGAAAGAACCAGGGCAGGTCACTTCTGGCGATCTCGCAGGCAGGCAGGCCTACATCAAAGATGCCTGGGGACACTTGCCCCCTGCAATGCGACAAAAACTGTTAAACATCTATACCGAGAAATTTCTGCCGCAGTATGACGATCAGGTGCGCCGCTATTACGAAGCGCTGGCCGAGAAGAAAAAACGCACTCCCTGACCAAAGCTAAAACGGAATCTGCCGGAATCTTTTTGACAGATACGCTGTGTCAGGGGGAAACAACATCAAACGTATCGCTTCGCAAAATGGTTGTATCATAGCCGCTGCCATTATACATGCGAACGTAGTTCCAGCGTCGCGCACCTTTTAATGCGAATCCAGGCGTGGTTGCCAGTTGAGGAAGCCGATAAGCAGAACGGCTCTCTGGCCGGGGATAGCGGGCTGCAACTTCAGGCGGTAACTCGTGGCTGTAATAAGAGCGGTTAAACATCCAGCTCTCTGCTTCAGCACGGTAGCCACCAAAGCCTAAACCTACAGTCCCTGTCAAGAGCGAGAGGAAGATTGATCGTGTGACAAGTCTTCTGACTTTTGTTAAACGATTGACTTTCATAAGGCTTACCTCTTCAGAAGTGGATCAAAATGTTGCGAAAAATCAACACCTTGAACCGGCTTTGAAACAAATGTTGCGGTAATGCAACATTTTCTCTTCAATTAAGTGGATGAAGAGGTAATACGCAGATCATATGCCAAATAGATAAGCTCGAATCAGTCCAGCGGAATGCCCGCTTCTTTATACAGCTGCGCTTTTTTCTTGTTATCCTGCAAAACCAGAATATTTCCGGTCTCAGCATCATAGCCATACATTTTGTAAGGAGGGAGTTGAGCAAACTCAATCCGGTTCTCCTTCATCATCTTCATATATTCGTCGTAGGTTGGAAATTGATCATTCAATGCCTTATGCACTTTAATCGCCTGCTGCATCCCCAGAGTACTCACCCGCGATGCCATCGAAACATAAGCACTGCCTGCCTGGGAATAGGGATCGACGCCCTTAATCTTGCCATCGACAACAACAAAATCCGGGTTCTTCAATGCTTTTTTCGCATCCAGCACAACAGCCGTTGTTCTCTGCAGAATGCTTTTTTTACCAGCATTCTTTTTCTCAATCGCGGCTGCTTCCTGCGGTATTTCCGGTACCGCCTGCTGAGCGGGTGCGGCCTGATCCTGTGGCTGATTTCCGTGAATCGCGTCCTGCTCTTTGGCGATTTCACTCGGGTCCTGGCAACCCGAGACTCCCAATATTGTCATACAACAAATGAGAACCAGCTTCAAACCACTAGTATTTTTGTCCACTGATAACTTCATCGGCGACACTCTCTTAGAAATGATAAAACAAGTCCACACAAGTCAGTCCGAATAGATTACCAAATCCATGAATCCGTTTCATCCATTAAATGGCGAATCCCTGAATGTACCACGTTTTACTGAGCATACACACAATAAATAAACGGCTTTAAATATAAATCTTATTAAGAATCCATGAATTTGAAAAATACGACATTAGGTCTCAGAGAGTTCGGAACAATTCATAAGTAGGCCTCTGATGTATTTTTATTGGCCAAAACTATCCCTTATGTATTGTTTATGACAAGAGATTAGGTCAGGATTTCCGTTCTTTGTGAAAGTTGTCACTATTTAATTTTAATGACCGTTTTTGGTCACTATATTAGATAGCTGGCAGGCTTTGCTGATTCACCGAACGGAGCGCCCCGACACTATGTCGACATCCACCTCTTCTTCTGATCATAATTCCAGAGGGATGTTTACGTCGTTATTGAACCAGGAACGATTACGCATTTTCGGATATGTCCGTGCACTCGTCCCCAACAATTCCGATGCGGAAGACGTATATCAACATGTGAGCTTAACACTGTGGAATAAATTTAGTGAGTTCGATCAAGAACGGGATTTTTTTTCCTGGGCTTGTGGAATTGCTTTTTTTACTGTTTGTAATTTTCGCAGAAGCGTTCAGCGTGACCGTCACTTTTTCAATCAGGAGTTAATTGAAACCATGTCTATGGAGCGGATGCAACATCTCAGCAACCACAACATTCGACTTGAACTCCTGCGTGACTGCTTTGATCGCCTGGGCTCTGACGACCAGGAATTACTTTTACAGGCAACATTCGAAAAACAATCAATCAAAGATTTTGCGGAAAAGGCAGGGAAAACCGTCCAGACACTTTATAACCGCCTGAGTGCTCTAAGGCGTGAGTTAGCGCAATGTATTATGCGCAAACTGAAAAGCGAGGGACAATCATGACAGTCCAGGACCTTCCTCCCCAATTCAATCAATTGTTAAATCAGCTCATCGACAACCAGTTGTCTGATGTGGAATTTGAAGAACTCGAACAATGCCTCTCTGAAAATCCAGAGGCAAGACAGATTTATTTTGATTATCTCGATATCAACTCGGGAATCCAGGAAAACAATGTCGACAGGTTAAAACAACTCGATCAGATCGTCACTGCTAACTCCACGCAAAACATTTCAGTTTCTCAACAGGCAGAGGGGAAACGCAGAGGAAACCAGTCTCCGCTGTTCGGATACTTCTCCGCAGCTGCCGCTTCCGTCGCTCTGCTGATATCGGCACACTGGTTTTTGACGGGGCACATGATCGGAATTGAACCTCCGCAACCACAACCAGAACAGATTATCGTTGAAGTACCGGTTGAAGTGTCTGCTAAGAATATACCGTATGTCGCGACTCTCTCACGAGCAACAGATTGTAAATGGGGCGGGGAGAATCCCCCCCAATTCTCCGGGCAGCGACTACTTTCCAAAGAGCTCTTTCTTGAACGGGGAGTCGCCGAATTCCGCTTTGACAACGGTGTTCGTCTTGTGCTGGAAGGTCCGACGAAAATCAATATTGAATCTGCCAACTGTGCCACGATTGCCTCAGGGTCAGTCGTCCTGCATGGTTATGAATCATCGCCGGAATTTGAACTGATCACACCTCAAGCCAGTTTCTTTGATATCGGCACAGAATACGGTACGAAAGTTGAAGAAGACGGCAGCACAGAATTACATGTTTTCCAGGGCGCCGTTCGAGTCGAGCCGGAAATGAAACTTGTCGAGATTTCAGCACCGTTAATCGTGGGTGAAGGAAAAGCCCGTCACATCAATCAGAAAGTGAATGAAGAAATTGAGCTGAAATCGGATGACTTCAAACATGAAGTTCCCGGAAAACCCAAAGAACTGAGAGTCGTTCGCGATGAAGTAATCGCCTACGATAGCTTTCACCCTCTCACAATCAGCGATCCGAAAGAATTTTCTGAATGGCGCCGGTCAGGATTTGGCTGGACAACACACTGGCGCAATCGAGTCGATAGTTTAAAACCAGCGAGCGGAAATAGTATCCCTGAGGAAACGCTGCTACCCGACCTGCTTTCTCCCAACCAGATGGGTTGTGTTGAACTCGAACGTGGAAAAATCGCCTGGCGCACATTGGAAAAGCCACTTCGGCTTGATACAGACGCCATCTACTATATCAGTTTTTTCATTCAGAAATCCGTCAAGCAACAGTCCTCATCCCATCAATACGGCAATCTTTCACTGATGTCAGAGGGGCAACCTGAAAACGAAAATCGAATTCTGTTTGGCATCAATTCAAATAGCTATCCCACATTACAGCTCAAAGGTCAAAACGAAGAAATCGCACCTGCACTGCTGCATGACCAACCCTATTTCTTTGTTGGTAAAATTGTGGCCAGCGAAAATTCTTCTGATCAGGTCTTCTTGCGTGCCTTTTCTAAAGAGGAAACGATTCCGAATCAGGAACCATTAGTTTGGACTTGTCGTTCAACTCCTTTCGATGAATCCACCACTTATGACCTCATTCGAATCCATGCCGGCAAAAGTAGTCAATACCGTTTTGACGAACTTCGTATCGGCACTTCCTGGGAATCTGTTGTCGACTTCCATGATCCCGATGATATGGGCGAAGAATAAAAGCGTGCCAAGTCATATCCCCTATCTTTGATCTGAAACGTCGGCTCATAAGTCCCTTTGACTCTCTCTGATTCTGAACGCCAGAGAAGCCCCACTTGGCAACTATTTTTTGCGCCGGAATATCCGCAAAATCCATCACATATGAAGCGATTCAGCCTAGCCCCTAAAAACATTTGTGATATTTCCATGATTCATTCTTTTTTTCGAGTAAGAATACCATCTCGCAAGACAATTTCTTGATAGCAGGCAATTATTCATATGTCATTGTAGTATTTTTTTCTTACTACCTCGCTAGTCCCTGAACGGTAGGGGGGTCATGAATCTTTTTTCATGGCCCCCTTCTTCATTTTTGATATCAACAATCAAACAGAACCACAACCACGTCTTTGATCATCGTGATTATTTCATCCTGGTTGGTATTCCTTGCTCTACAATATGTAACACTCTCCCGTTTCCGCTGTCTTCGAATCTGTGATACTGCGACTCCACATTTCAAATGAATCTGGCTTGAGCCTTGATTGACCTTCGCGAACTTGATTGAATGACATAAATCATTCATCAGCTTATGCTCCAGCAGAGAGTGCGAAACCGCATCAGGGAACGGAACATGCAACAGAAATTTCCCAGTGAATTGGAACTGTTTGAACGCCAGTTAAAACACTTTGTGCCCCCCAACAGCTTCGATGCACACGCGCATCTTTACCAGCACGATGATGCCATCACGGGCTTTCCTGAATCGGCAGAAAATGAGCAAGGCGATTCCGGCTGGCACGAATATTGTCAGAATCTGGAACTCTGGATGGGCCAGCGAAGACCTTCTGCCGGTCTCTTCTTCGCTGTCCCCAAACCAACCCTCAATCGGCCGGTCGCCAATCAATTTATCCTCAATCAACTCAAAGACCAGCCCGGATCAAGAGCACTGCTGCTCGTCACACCCCAGGATGACCCTGCCGAAATCGAAGCACAGATCGAATCCGGCGGCTATGTCGGCTTCAAAGTCTACCACGTCTATGCAGACAGGGAAGAAACATTTCAGGCGGAACCTCACGAATATATTCCTGAATGGATCTGGGAAATCTCAAACCAGCGTAGCCTGTCCATCATGCTGCATATCGTCAGACCACGGGCGATCGCTGATCCCGTAAACCAGACTTATATCCAGCAGCACTGTCTCCAATATCCCCATGCCAAATTGATCCTCGCGCATGCAGCCAGAGGGTTTTGTGGAAACCACACCGTCGAAGGCATCGCCTCGCTCAGAAGCCTGGATAATGTATTCTTCGACACGTCTGCCGTCTGCGAACCACAGGCCTTTGAAGCCATTTTTCGCGAATTTGGGACCAGCCGCCTGATGTTTGGTACCGACTTTTCCGTCAGCGAAATCAAAGGCCGCTGCGTGAGTATCGGCGATGGTTTTCTCTGGCTCGGAGAACAAAACGTCAACTGGGACACATCCACCTTCGCCTCCCCTGTCCGTGTTGGTCTGGAATCCCTGCTCGCACTCAAACAAGCCTGTCATACCATGCGTTTGATCGATACTGACGTCGAGCGAATTTTCTGCAGCAATGCCCGCACGTTATTGGAAATTGACTCGCCGACCAAAACGAATCTCACCCAGGAAACATACCAGCGTGCGAAACAATTAATCCCCGGCGGAACACAACTCTTAAGCAAACGCCCCGAGATGTTTGCTCCAGATCAATGGCCCGCTTATTACCGTGAAGCCAACGGCTGTGAAGTCATCGACCTTGATGGAAAAGTCTATCACGATCTCGCCACCTCAGGCATTGGCTCCTGCCTGCTGGGTTACCGTGACCCCGATGTCACCGACGCTGTCATCCGCCGCGTACAACTCGGCTCCATGAGTTCCCTGAATTCCCCTGAAGAAGTCGAACTCGCCGAACTGTTAACATCGCTGCACCCCTGGTCCGATCAGGCACGTTTTTGTCGCACCGGCGGGGAATCAATGTCGATCGCCGTCCGCATCGCCCGCGCACGCACGGGCCGCGATGAAATCGCCTTGTGCGGCTATCATGGTTGGAGCGACTGGTATCTGGCGACCAACCTGCCCCGCAAATCGGTCGAAACAGGAACCACTCTCGACAAACATCTTCTGCCGGGGTTAAGCCCCGCGGGAGTTCCGCTCGGCCTTTCCGAAACCACACACCCTTTCACATTCAATGACATCGACGGACTGCGTCAAATCATCAAACAACGCGGCCCTCATCTGGCGGCAATCGTCATGGAACCGACTCGCTACATCGATCCTGAACCCGGATTTCTCGAAGCGGTCCGCGAACTCTGTGACGAATGCGGAGCCGTATTTGTGATTGATGAAATCACCACCGGCTGGCGGCTTGCTCTGGGTGGCGCCCATTTGCACTACGGCATCGAGCCCGATATCGCGGTCTTCGCCAAAGCTCTGGGAAATGGACATCCCGTCGCCGCCATTATCGGCAAACGATCGGTCATGGATGCAGCAGAAACGTCATTCATATCCAGTACCTACTGGACCGAAGGCGTCGGCTCGACAGCCGCGCTGGCAACGATTAAAAAAATGCAAACCGTCAATGTCCGCGAACACATTCAACGGATCGGCGAAGCATTCCGCGCTGGCTGGCTCGATCTGGGTCAACGTCATCATCTTCCTGTGAAAGCAGTCGGTCATTCCGTTCTGCTACATCATCAGTTCGATCACCTGCAGGCGGCAGAGCTAGGTACACTGTTTACGATTCGTATGTTGGAACAAGGCTTTCTGACGGGAAGCGGCTTTTACCCCACACTCGCTCACGAACAGAAACACATCAACGCCTACTTCGACGCCGCCGATGCCGTCTTTGCAGAACTGGCGGAATCCCTGAACAAAGGCGATCTTGCCTCACGCCTCAAAACTCCCGTTCGCCATTCCGGTTTTGCTCGACTAACTCCCAGTCCCAAATCGTAACCTCATCATTCAATCAACAGCTTAACCATGCGCACTTCCGGTATTCACCACAGGTTGCGTATGTCGATCGCTACACAACACGACCAGCAAATTTGAAACCAGCGATGCCCGATGGCTACTATCCAGTTCCACCACTTTCCGTTCCGCCAGATGATCCAACGCCATTTCGACCATCCCCACAGCTCCCTCCACAATTTTCGTACGAGCGGCGACCACGGCCTGTGCCTGCTGTCGCTGCAACATGGCGGCGGCGATTTCCGGTGAGTATGCCAGATGGCTGATTCGGGCTTCAATCACTTCCACGCCCGCTTTATCCAGGCGTTCCTGAATATCAATCTTTAACTGGTCGCAGACTGCCGTGGTATTGCCGCGTAAAGAAACCTCATGGTCTTCGCTGTCATAAGGGTGACGGCTGGCAAGGTTCCTTAGTGCGGCTTCACTTTGAACCGCGACGAAATCTTCATAGTCATCCACTTCAAACATGGATTCTGCTGTATTCACCACACGCCAGACCACCACCGTAGAAATATCAATCGGATTTCCATCCCGGTCATTCACTTTAGATGGTTTTCCTGTAGAACGACTTTTTGCGTGAGTCACATTTCCAGCAGCATCCTTCTGCTCCGGAGTAGTAACTGATCCTGTTTCAAAATTACGAATCCGTAACGAAATTTTCTTTTTAGAGAAGAAGGGATTGACCCAGAAAAACCCGGATTGCTTCACCGAGCCCTTATACTCACCAAATAACAGCAGCACCCGCGCCTGATTCGGGGCAATCGCCATGCAGCCAAACAGGCCGATAAAACTGGCGGGGATCAGCGGCAGTCCCAACAGGATCGCGACAGCACTTTCAGTAAACGCCCCGATCATAAATAGCAGACCCCCGAACAATATTCCCCCCAGACAGGCAGCCAGGGGAAACCAACCCGGCATCGGATGATACATCTTCTCGTCTGTCATTATTATTTTTCTCCGTATTTCTCTCCGTGATTCCTACATTGACTTCATATCGACACTGAATAAAACGAAACCCTGATTAGCTTAGATCAAATAATTTCAGAAATTCTAATAATGGCTGTCATAATAAACACTGCTCCCCAAACTAAGGCTTGTTATAAAACCTCAGAACAAAAACGTGATTGACAAAGTCATGTCTCTTCAAATCCCCTAAAAAACAGCGTTTTTCTCAGGCTTGACCTGCAGCCGCACATTTTTAAGATCTAGGGTCTGTGTCGCGCGCGAGTCAGGCTCCTCGTTCAGATGAATTGATCCTCCCCTGCGGATTTCTGCACCATCGCAAACCCCTATTATTGACGAATAAAACAGCCGCGTCCAATTTTCTTCTCCTGCCATGGCCCCAAATAGTTCACTTGTATCGCAGCGTTTCATAGACACTTCACAAGCGATGGCTAAGGTATCACTGGGCATCATTCTACTTTCACATGCCGTTCGCATGTCGTTTTTTTGTTGACTCTTTCACGCCATTCCAGATGATGTTCCTCAGCCATGCACACCACAGCGAGAAGAACTTGTCAGGAGAGCCCGCCGCCACAGCATGCTTTGCACTGCTTCCCAATCTGCAGAAGCACAGCGACGGAACCTCGATCTGGTAGATTCTACCCGATAGCAACGGCTACCAAAGCGCCAATTCAGTGCAACGGTCATTGCGAGAGAAAAAAGCAAGCCGCTTGCCTGGAACTACTTCGGGCTATTCAGCTGATCCAGCGAAACAAAATTGGGAGTCTTCGCTGCTCCGGTATCACAACCCGAGCAAGATCCACAACCTGAACGCTGCTTAAAAAAACCGAGAACGCGACGAGCCAGAAAATAGACCGCCGCAGCAACACAAAGCAGGGTTGCAATAAATTGCCAATCAACCTGATTCATCACACGGCCTCATTATGAAAAGGAAACACTTAAATCTCTGTGTCAGAATTCTTACGAAATCAGAGTTCGTTTCACTAAATAAATAACATGCCCACCTGATAGGAAATCAAAGCCCCCACGTAAGCCAGCGTCGTCATATAAGTAAACGAAACCACCGGCCAGAACCAGCTGTTCGTTTCACGTCGCATCACCATTAACGTCGCCGCACATTGGGCACACAACGCAAAGAACACCATGATCGAGATCGCCACCGGAATATTGAATACTTTCCTGCCATCAGGCCAGGTTGACGCGCGAATCGAACCGATCAGGCCTTCATCTTCTTCCCCGACATCACCGCCCAGACTATAAATCGTACCCAACGTCGAAATGATCACTTCCCGAGCCGGAAACGAGGCTATCACGCCCACGCCAATTTTCCAGTCCCAGCCTAACGGCTTCACAGCCGGTTCAATCCAGTGCCCCGCCCGTCCCAGAAAACTGGATTCGACCAACTGGCCGCTGACGAGGTTTTCCTGTTCCACCAACACAGCCTGCTCTGCAGCCAAGACTTCCTGCTGCCCCTCTAACCCTTTAATCGCCGCCGGCGTCTCTTTGTCCGCTGCAGCAATCTGCTCGTCGATCTCGGCCAGAGAAGCATCGATCGCCTCGACCTTGTTCTGAATCTGAAACTGCTCACTGTGATCGCCGGGGAAATAACCGGCGGCCCAGATAAGAATTGATGTCGCGAAAATCAATGTCCCCGCTTTCACCACGAACGACTTGGCGCGATGATAAACGCGATAGATCACATTTCGTGGCGAAGGCCATTTATAACCCGGCAGCTCCATCACAAAGGGTGCCACATCTCCCTTAAAGCAAACCCGCTTCAGGAACCAGGCGATAGGAATCGCAACCAACGCGCCAATCGATGACATCGCAAACAAGACCATCCCCTGCAATGTCACCAGGGGACTGCCCGCGATCGTGAAATACGCAATGTTCGGAATGAAGGCGGCGATAAACAGCGTATAAACCGGCCAGCGGGCCGAGCAACTCATTAAGGGGGCAACCAGAATCGTCGTCAATCGTTCGTGGCGGTTCTCAATCACACGCGTCGCCATAATCCCAGGCACCGCACAGGCAAAAGAGGACATCAAAGGAATGAATGATTTTCCGCTCAGCCCCAGACTCCGCATCAGGCGATCCATAATAAACGCCGCCCGTGCCATATAGCCGCTATCTTCCAGAACGGCGATAAAGAAATACAGAATCACAATCTGAGGCAGAAAGATCAGCACGCCACCCACGCCGGCGATCACTCCATCAACGATCAGGCTCCGCAAAGGGCCGGGCGCAATAACAGACTCGACAGCCCCGTCAATCAATCCCTGTCCCGTTTCAATCAGATCCATCGCAGGCCCCGCCCACGTAAAGACCGACTGAAAGACAAAAAACATCAGCATAAAGAAGAACAGAAATCCAAATATGCGGTGTGTTAACCAGCGATCAATTTTATCAGAAGACGTCTCCCGCTGATCGGTCGGATGCTGTACCACATCCTGCAATAACTCCCGGGCCCAGCCATACCGCATGCGGGCTTCCATCGCCGGAACGGCATAACCCGCCTCTTTCAATCGCGAGCGTGACTGATGGAGATCATCCATCAAACCATTGTGAGTCTTGTGCTCGAAATACGATTCCACATATCCGCCCACATCAAGCAATAACCGATCCACCAGAAAATCGGGCGGACTGTTTTCCTGATTGGCCTGTATCTTCGCGCGAATCAATTTCCGCTCGGCATAAAAGGCGTCCGGAAACAGTGCCAACGGTTGATGTGAAGAGCCTATCCCAATTTCCAAAATGGCGGCTTTCAGCTCTTTCAGACCTACCGCATGATGAGCTTCTGTGCAAACAACAGGCACATTCAATTTTTGGGATAAGGCCTGCGAATCGATCTCAATGCCGCGTGACCGCGCCATATCACACATGTTAAGAACCAGCACGACCGGAATCGACAGATCCAGAACCTGACTAAACAGATACAGATTGCGTTCCAGATTCGATGCATCCGCGATGCAGATAATCGCATCAGGCTGCGGGACCTCTTTTTGCCGGCCCAGTAACACATCGACCGCCAGCATTTCATCGATGGATCGCGGCGCCAGACTATATGTTCCCGGCAAATCGACCAGATCAATCTGACGGCCTTCCCATGTCACACTGCCCACTTTCTTTTCCACGGTCACTCCGGGAAAGTTCCCGATGTGCGCATGCCCGCCGGAAAGCTGATTAAACAGGGTACTCTTCCCGGTATTCGGGTTGCCAATAATGGCAATCGTCATTTTTTTTTGTTGCACGGGATTTTGTGACACGGCGGGAGTGTTGATCATGGAATTAGAAATCTGAAAGCAGCGCTTTCATTCGGAAGGTAAACCAGGTTGCTTCTCTCGTTCAGAGGAAACAGGCGTTAGACAACTTCAACTTCAACACACTTCGCTTCATTCAGTCGCAACGATAAGCGGTAACCTCGGATTGCAAATTCCAGTGGGTCACCTAAAGGAGCTTTTCCCAGCAATTGAATCTGTTCTCCGTCAATCAGCCCCATTTCCATCAACCGGATGGAAATGGCATCTTCACCATTGATTTGTGTAATCCGCGCTACCTGGCCTTTTACAATCTGGTTCAACGTCATGACTTAAACGATCTCAACACAAAAGAAATCTAGCGGCGTGTATTTCACTCTCTCAGCTAAACAACACATTATAGGGAAATTGAGACTCAGTTTCAACTCATTCCTTGCGTCGTTTCGAGAGCACCCGATTAAGGTAACCCATTAACCCTAAAAATGAAAAGTAAGCCCGTAGAACGCCTCTGAAATCCAGCATCACAGGTTTTGCTTAGTAAACCTAAACCCTTGCACCCCTTCGATGAAGATTCCATGCGAATCAATAAACGGGACGAATGGTTTCAGCCGGAATTCAACTTGGACTCTTCCATTATCAAATGACGTACCACACACAATACCACCATTTCCTCACTACGTTATGCACTTAACAGCAAAGTAACACTAACTACACAACCACACCAAAACACTTAGACACTTCTGTTCACAACAATCGTCATAAACAATTACTACATAAGTACATAAATATTTTTTACATCTTAATAATAGTCAACGATCTTATTGCTTCACATAGAATTAATTTTTAAAATAATAACACAATACTAACATTGTCTATGCAGGTGTTTTTACCGATCAAAACACATGTTTCTATGAACGAGATTCCTTTTTCAATAAAGACATGTCTTAAGCAGACAACGCAAATTCATTTCATTGTCAAAACTGATTTTTTCTGACCGGGCCTGCGAGCAATTCGTAATCCCCAGATCCACTTCTATCAAATGTTCTTCACATTACATTTTCTGTTTGATTTCTTTTTTCAGGAGTTCAAGTTATGGAAAAAATGCTGCTCAAGAGAAAGCGTGGATTCACGCTGATCGAACTACTCGTTGTGATTGCTATCATTGCCATTTTAATTGCTTTATTATTGCCAGCCGTTCAACAGGCACGCGAAGCCGCTCGCCGATCTCAGTGTAAAAACAATCTCAAGCAGATTGGTCTGGCTTTGCACAACTACCATGATAACTTCAGAGCATTTCCCCCTGGAGACGTCAGAAGAACCTATGGATCCGGAGTCCAATCTTGGGTTACTAGCCAGCTGGGTTGGATCCCTCGTATTTTGCCTTTCCTGGATCAGGCCCCACTCTACAATCAAATCAACTTTGAAATGGAACATGGCGTCAGTGCCGCCCCGAACAGTAATCTTCGTAGAGAAAAGCTGACCGTCGTACGCTGCCCCAGTGATTCATCACGCCAACCAGATGGTAACTATGGCCCCACCAACTATATGGCCTGTCGAGGTCTTGGTGTCACAGCAGATGCGCGTACAACAACTGCCACTGGTTCGACAACCGATATCAATTCGGTATTCATGATGAATGGTATTGTCAGAATCCGTGATCTTGAAGATGGTACGACCAATACCATGATGGTCTCGGAATCTTTTGCCAGTGCCCCTATGTGTAGCGAAGTCCCATCCAGTAACAGCTGTTCCGCTGTTTGCGGTACTGTTTACGGCGGTAACACAACCGGCGCACAGCAGGGTTATTCCTGGATGTGGGCACAACAATATCAATCACATTATTATTGTACGATTTATACACCCAACTCAAAAATTCCTGACTGTGGTGCCGGCTCAAGCTCCACGAATGCACTCCTGTCTGCCCGCAGTAAGCATGTGGGGGGAGTTCATACTCTGTTGGGTGACGGGTCAGTCCGGTTCGCTTCGGAGAATGTTGACCTCACCATCTGGCGGAATCTGGGTAATTACAATGATGGTAATGTCCTGGGTGAATGGTAAGATTCATTCATGATTTTAAAATGCTAATGAATTTCCTCGCTACTTGTGATTCGACTCAAGTGGCGAGGTTTTTTAGCACTACTGGGTAATTAAACTGTGATTCTATGTTGTGGTTGCATTCAAACACGATCACCTTAACTACAACTCCCCCTCAACTCCCCCTCTGAATAATAGGAAGAACACGCTATGACCAGATTCTTTTGTTCTATTCTGCTTGTCACCTGTATGACCCCCTTTCAATTCGGCTGTGGAGATTCAGCCCCCTTGACACCGGAAACTGAGTCTAACCCAGTCGAAGAGCTTGATCCCGCCACAGAAGCTGAGGCACAAAAAAAAGCACTTAAAAACCAATAATCCGTAAATATAATTTCAGCCAGGATCCTTTCGTCGAAACGCTTAAGGAATCCTGGCTGTTTTATTTTCCCCTGCCCCACTCTCACGTTCTATAATCCATCCCCCTCTGTTCTTTACACCTGATTTCATTCGCAAAAAAACAGAACCCTCTCTTTTCAGCCAATCTCTGATCGTGATTCCCTGTTTCATTGATACTTCCTGGCTATCTAGTGGAGTGTCATTTTTAAATATTGGGTTGAAGGATATCACGAGAGTGCGACAACGGAGCACGTAAACAACACCCACAACCCTCAATTCCTAGCTTGACAAAGCACTAGTCTCGCATTGCTTCACTAATACTATTTGGTATTTTCGCAATCCATGCACAATTCACTACCAATGAGTGCTTTACCTCAACAAGGCACCTACACTCATATAGTTAATTTTTCGCATCTCATTTTTAAAAATCGTACTGGAAATAATTGAATACTCGACTATAGTAAACTCACTTGAGCCACTGGTGATTCCATGTACTCCACATTTGATATTCATCTAACCTAACGGTAGTTTTATATATCCTATATTTGAAATTTATCTGGTTTTGTCTTCGCAACAGATTCGATCTTTTTGTGGTCACACACAAACTGAAACCAGAACCAATACAACTCTGAAAATCCAATTTAACAAATAATCCAATCTATACAGTCCGAGAAATTTTCTCCGGCTATGTATTTCTATATTAATTGTCCGGTTGTTTCATTTTCTTATTTTCAGGAGTTCAAGTAATGGGAAAAATGCTGCTCAAAAGGAAACGTGGCTTCACTCTAATCGAACTGCTGGTAGTGATTGCGATCATCGCTATCTTAATTGCCTTACTATTGCCGGCAGTTCAGCAGGCACGCGAAGCCGCCCGCCGTACGCAGTGCAAAAATAATCTCAAGCAAATTGGCTTGGCTTTGCACAATTACCACGATAATTTTCAGACGTTCCCACCTGGTGATATCCGAGATTTTTATAGTGGTCTTGATTCATGGTCCACCAGTCAAATTACCTGGATGGCCCGAATCCTCCCCTTAATTGATCAGGCGCCGCTTTACAATCAGATTAACTTTGAAAGGGCTCCCGGTACTGGTGGCTCGAATACCAGCGTCAGACAAGAGAAAATCCCGGCATACCGCTGCCCCAGTGATTCTTCTCGTCAGCCTATTGGTGGGTATGGTCCGACTAACTACCTGGCCTGCCGTGGTACTGATTGGCATTCAGGAAGAGACGAAACAGAATCCATGTTCAGCGTCAATAGCCGAATGAAAATTCGTGATGTAGAAGATGGCACTTCAAACACAATGATGGTCTCTGAAACATTTGCCAAGGCTCCCTTCTGTGACGATCAACCGCTTCAAGATCCTTCTACTAGCCCTTCTGAAGACATTGGCATGTGCCCTGCCAGTTGTCTGACGAAAGCACCATATTTAGCGAGCTATCAGCAAGGTTATTCGTGGTTCTATGGGCAAAAATACGAGTCTCATTATTACGGAACGATTTATAATCCGAATAATAAAGGCATGCCCGACTGCGGTGCCGGCTCAAGCACTACGGGAGCCCTGCTGGCAGCACGAAGTAAACACACAGGTGGGGTTCATGTTCTCGTTGCCGATGGTGCAATCCGATTTGCATCCGATAGCATTGACAATCAGATCTGGAGAAATCTGGGCCACCCGCAGGACGGCAATGTTCTGGGTGAATGGTAGGCTTGTATCACTTGTCACATGAAGAGATCCTCGTCACTTGTTTCAAGTGGCGAGCTTCTCTCTGTTCGCCTTATCTATTTCTTAGGCCACGACTGCGATAGATCAGACTTATAAGAAACTTCGCAGCGAAACTCATCAGAGGATTAGAAGCTCGCTATGCACCGATACTTATTTTCAATCTTGTTTATGCTCTGCCTGGCTCCGTTCCAATTTGGTTGTGGGGGAGAAGCACCACCACTTCACCAAGAAGAGGAAGTGGATTCTCAGATTGATCCAGAACAAGAGGCTGAAGACATGAAAAACTTCAAAGAGTGAGTCTAAGTTACACTTCAAACGTCGTCTTACTCACTCAACGGAGCAAGCCCCAGTCGCGCACGGCAGTCTTCCAGAATGCTCTGTGTGGCACTCGCGCCCACGCGGCTGACGCCTATCGCGCGGACTTCCAGGAGTTTGTCGAGCGTTCGAACTCCGCCCGCTGCTTTCACCTGCACTTCGGGGGGACTTTCTGCCCGCATCAGCTTCAAGTCTTCCATCGTCGCGCCGCCGGTGCCATAGCCCGTTGATGTTTTGACCCAGTCGACACCCAACTCCCCGCAGATCCGGCAGAGTTCGATTTTGTGTTCATCAGCCAGATAACAGTTTTCAAAGATGACTTTGATCTTCTGTCCCGCCTGATGCGCGATCTTCGTGACTCCTTCGATCTCGTCAGCCACATACTTCCATTCGCCACTTAAGACACGCGAAAGATTGACAACCATATCCAGCTCTTCGCAGCCATCGGCAACCGCCAGCTCGGCTTCAATCTGTTTGACATACTTCGTATGGCCGCCATGCGGAAAGCCGATCGTGGTACTGGCTTTGACGGAAGATACACGCAAAAGCTCTGCACACCGTTTGAGATAAAAGGGCATGATACACACGCTGGCTACATCATAGGTCAGCGCCAGTTGGCAGCCTGCTTCTAATTCTTCTGTTGTCAGCGTCGGCTTCAATAACGAGTGATCTATCATCTTCGCGATATCGTGATAGTTGAATTCCATGGCTGTTATTTTCTTTCTGGAATAAAATTCCTCAAGTAAGTATGACACTGCCGCAAAGCGGACAGACAAGATTCGGTCGAATCTTCGTAGGCCCGGTCTTCCACTTCCACGCAGACAGGCCCCTGATAGCCGATCTCATTCAATTGAGAGAAAAAGCTGCCCCATTCCACCTGCCCCAGTCCGGGTAGTTTGGGAGTGTGATATTCCAGTGGATGTGCCAGAATTCCCACCTGATCCAGCCGATGCTGATCAACCCGCACATCCTTGGCATGCACATGAAATATTCGATCGGCAAAATCACGGATCGGCGCCAGATAATCCATCTGCATCCACACCAGATGCGACGGATCATAATTCAACCCGAAATACGCACTGGGAATGTCGGCATACATCCGCTTCCAGATCGCCGGGCTAATGGCCAGATTCTTTCCCCCCGGCCATTCATCACTGGAAAAAGACATCGGACAATTCTCTATCCCCACTCGCACCTGTTGCTGTTCTGCAAATTGGATAATCTCTGGCCAGGTTTGCAGAAAACGAGGCCAGTTCTCATCGACCGATTTCTTCCAGTCGCGACCAATAAACGTATTCATGCGGTTGATGCCCAGCTTATTCGCTGCAGCAATTATCTTCTGGATATGTTCCACATACTTCTGTGATTCTTCCAAATCGGGAGTGAGCGGATTCGGATAATACCCCAGCGCACTGATCGAAATACCGAACTCGTCAGCCATTTGCTGAATTGTGGTGACGTCGGAATCGGAAAAGTCCTCAACAGAGATATGAGTTATTCCGGCATAGCGGCGAGCATCTTTCCCTTGAGGCCAGCACATGACTTCCACACAGTCATAACCAATTTCCGCAGCCGTCTGAAATACCTGTCGCAGCTCGTAGTCAGGTAATATTGCCGTCACAAACCCCAGTTGCATCGCATCGCTCTCCGTTTCTGAATCAGTCAAAGCGGTTTTCAAGCACACTATCCGTCTCAAATCGCATGATAATCGAGATGCTAGAATAGATCTACGTTAGAGCAGCACATCAACGGGAAACAGAGAAAATGCCATCTGAGAGAACACAAAGATGACGAGGCCCGTTTCTCCAAATTGACTGGAGCAGCAAGAGAAGTGAAACTGAACAGACGCGATTACCAGATTTCTTTTAAATCGGATTCATATGCTTTAACGCGGCGGCCCGGTTCAAATTCTTCCGGAGATTCCGCCAGCACGCGCACCCAGACTTGATGTCCTTTATAGGTGGCTTCAATGGAAACATGAGGTCCCAATTGGTCATCATAATCGACAGGTAATGCCTGCCAGTGCATCGCCTGGACTTCCTCAAAGATTTCTCCCACTTTGAGGATATCAAAACAGAATTTGGAAGGTGCCAGAACACCATCCCATTCGCCGCCAACGATCTCGGTATTCGAAGCAAACAGAGTCACTTCCCACTCGTTGCGACTGTTATTGAAAAAGAAGTGACAACCAATGGGCGACAGGACATCGACATCATACATCAGAGATGCCACGTGGTTTGCCATCGTATTCAGCCATGAGGGAGGGGCAGGCATCGGGATTATTCAATCTAAAATACTGGATACGAAGTTTCGTTGGTTACCTGACATACAGTCTATCAATTTCCAGCAAACCAGATTGATGCACCAGTCAGACTGATCGTCTAAACGTGTTTTACAATTTGATGAAATTGACACAAAAGATTATAGCGCCTTGCCAGAAGGTTGCTTGATTCTCAAGCTTCCCGAATGTCGCTTTGCAAGACAACAATCCCAAGGATGATTTCAGAAGCGTACCACTTTTCTGAGGTGTACTCTCTCCCACTTAATCATCCGATTCCAGAAAGATTGTCGCAAAATAAATGCCAAAATCATTTCTACGACAGGATTAACGAATCAAGCAGGAATAAATCAGTAAAACGAACAAATACCCGACATTCGCAGCCAATATTTATGATTCCTGCAAAGGATCTTGATTAGAACCATAGGTCGTATTCAGAATGAACCGAGAGACTGTAAAGAAAATAAAACACCTTTGATCACAAAACTGATCAAAGGTGTTTACATTTTGGTAACGGAAAGGAAATCGAAATCTTGATTCTTTGATTAGCTTGATAGCAAACCGTTAATCATCATGATCGCAGCTGGTCCTACCAGCACGACGAAAATTCCGGGAAAGATGAACAGTACCAGTGGAAAGATCATTTTCACTGCCGTCATCGCGGCCTGCTCTTCTGCCATCTGGCTCCGTTTGACGCGCATACTGTCAGACTGCACACGGAGCGCCTGCGCAATTGAAGAACCGAATTTATCTGCTTGAATCAGAATTGCAGCCAGCGCGCGCATGTCATCGACGCCACTCCGTATTCCCAGATCATGCAACACCTCACGCCGTTGACGTCCCATCTGTAGTTGCAGGTTACACAAGGCAAATTCACTACAGACATCAGGTGCGGTTTCTTCCAATTCTTCCGAGACACGCCGCATCGCTGCATCGAGCCCCAGACCTGCTTCCACACACACAACCAATAAGTCTAATGCATCCGGCAAGGAAAGGAAAATTCGAGAAATGCGTCCTTTGCACAAAAAAGCCAACACAATGGAAGGCAGATAAAAACCAATGCCGCCGGCAATGATCATCGAAGTCCAGCCATTTTGTGTCAGCCCATATTTATAAAATCCGACACCAGAACCGAGGACCACACCCAACACTCCGATCGCAACTTTCAACGAAAGAAAGATGGACGGCGCATTTTCACTATTATACCCGGCGTTGGCCAGCCGCACTTTGAGCTTGTTTTCTTCCAGTTCAGACGTCGGTGCCAGCGCTTTGGAAAGCGTCGGTGCTGCCTTCTCCAGAAGTGTGCTGGCGGTCTGAGCTTCCTCAGGATTGTTTCGCAAATGGGGATTACGCAGCTCATCCAGACGCGCCGATGTCCGGGATTGATCGGAACTGAGCTTGCTGATCAAAGCAATCACACCCACAATCACCATCCCAAAGATAGCCCACGGTAATAATTGAACGAAATCCATAATTTACTCTCCCACATTCAGCCAATCGAACCGGCTATAAAACTTTCAAATACGAATACGCGATCAAATGTTTGAAATGGTTAGATACTCAGATTTTGATATTGACGATTTTCTTGATCCATAGAGCACCGAGAACCTGCAGCACGAGCCCACCAGCGATCATTTTTCGTCCCAGTTCATCCGTAAACAGCAACATCACATAATCGGGGTTCAGATAGTAGACCGCAAAAAACAGCGCAATCGGCAGAGCCATCAACACGACCCCACTGATACGACCTTCCCCCGTCAAAGCCTGAACCTGTCCCATAATCTTGAACCGCTCACGGATAATGTGACCAATTTTGTCCAGAATCTCGGCAAGGTCCCCCCCTGCTTGTCTCTGAATGACCACCGCTGTCACGAAAAACTTCAAGTCCAGGTTTGGCATCCGCTTCAGCATGCTCTTCAAGGACTCTTCGATGGGAACACCCAGATTCTGTTCCTCATACGCCAAGGCAAATTCTGTGGAAATTGGTGCCGGCATCTCCTGCACCACAACACTCAATCCCGACGCCAGACTGTGCCCGGAACGCAAAGCACGCCCCACCAGTTCCAATGCATCCGGAAGTTGGTGCGCAAACTTCTTAAACCGTCGATTCCGGCAAAACAACAACCACATAAACGGAAGTGATCCTGTGCCTAAAGCGGCAACCGGACAGAAAGGTACAGGCGCATTCGTAAACCACGCCAGCGCAAAACCTGCCGCAGCAGAAACTGCGGTCATTAATAAAAACGTGTCTGCTTTAAACGGCGCCTCGGCCTGTTCCAGTAGCAGCTTGATATTTCCAAACTTCTCAAAAAAGTGAGCAACCTGGTCCGAAAGGCTGTTCAAGCCCCCCTTGACAAATTCCTCTTTCAAGAGCGATGCCGATTCCTCGTTTGCCTTTTTTTTCCCCGTAATTACCGCCAGACGATCTTCGGCTTTACTCGACGAAAAGTCCTTGAAGACAAATATAATGGTCCCCACGAGCGCCATCACACCGAAAAATGCAGCGATTGAGATGATGAGTGTTTGATCCATCTCTGATTACCTTTATCGTTTAAAAATCAATTTCTTTTTTGATTCATTGGTTTTAATTCAATGGAATTTCTTATCCCTGCAAGACCCGATTGGCAAACAGGTTCGATGGCAGTCGCACGCCCGAGGCTTCCAGACGATCCATGAAAGCAGGACGCACACCGGTCGCTTCAAAGTGACCGTAGGCTCGGCCGTCTGCATCAATTCCATCCTGAACAAACAGGAAAATATCCTGCATAATTACGGTATCCTGCTCCATATTCAGCACCTCTGTGATATGTGTCACTTTACGAGGCCCACCCTGTAAACGGTTCACCTGAATAATCAAATCGACGGCGGAAGCGAACTGCTGTCTCAACGCTTTCAGAGGCAATTCAACCCCACCCATTGTGATCATCGTTTCCAGACGGGAAACAGCGTCGCGCGGTGAGTTGGCGTGAATTGTGGTCAACGAACCTTCGTGACCAGTATTCATCGCCTGTAACATGTCTAATGACTCGCCACCACGACATTCCCCGATGATGATTCGGTCAGGCCGCATACGCAACGCGTTCTTCACCAGGTCGGTAGCGTTAACCGCCCCCTTCCCTTCAATGTTCGGCGGTCGCGTTTCCAAGCGCAGTACGTGATCTTGCTGCAACTGCAATTCTGCAGCGTCTTCAATCGTGATCACGCGATGATCACTTTGAATGAAGCCGGAAAGTGTATTTAAAAGGGTTGTTTTACCAGAACCGGTACCACCACTGATAATTGTGTTAATGCGTGCCTTGATCGTGCCTTCCAGCAACATCGCAATTTCTGGTGTAAACGCACCAAACCGCAGCAGATCTTCCAGTCCTAGTGGATTCGAACCAAATTTACGAATGGTTAACGAAGGCCCGTCCAGAGCCAGAGGCGGAATGACCGCATTCAAACGTGAACCATCGGGCAAGCGGGCGTCAACCAGCGGAGAAGTTTCATCGACACGACGCCCCACCTTGGAAACAATCCGGTCAAGAATCTGCAGCAAATGCGCATTGTCTCGAAAGACTACATTCGAACGTTCAATCCGCCCGTTTTTTTCGACAAACACATGCTTGGGTCCGTTGATCATAATATCGGCGACATCCTGATCCTTCAGCAACAGCTCTAAAGGTCCGAAGCCGAAGGTCTCATCCAGAATCTCCTCGATCAAGCGCTCACGTTCCGAGCGGTTCAGCAGAGGGTTTTCCGTATCACACAAATGCTCAATCACCAAACGGATTTCACGCCGGAGTGAATCGCCTTCCAAGTCACCCACCCGGGACAAATCCAGTTTTTCAACCAGCTTGCCATGAATGAGTCGCTTCAGGTCATCAAATGCCATATTGGGATCGGTATTGGAAAGGCCAGGACCAGCCATGTGCTCATAACTCCTTCAACTTGTTGTATGAAAATGAAAACCTGTCGTGCCCGTCTTGAAATTCACTCCAGACGGATCGCTTTTCTTCCAGAAATCCGAACCAGGTTTTCTCACTATAAATCTAGTTCACAAATCAGCCGCAAGTCGCCCGAAGAGTGAAAATGATGCGAAAAAACAGCATTGAGAATCCAGAGGAACCCGAAACATCGCACCGGTCATGACGAATCTGCGGATCCTTACCATTCTGCCGAAATCAATGATTGAACGTGTCACCATCCCCAGCCTGTCCTGGAATGACAAAAACGATTGTTTCTTAACACAGTACAGTGGATTTTGAGTAAGCCGAGAGTGGAAAATCGATCTCACCTCACCTGAACCACGCCTCCTCTGAAAAGCAGTAGCAGAGGCTCCAGATCGAATAACCGTTACAAGCCTGAAAAGTCAGAACATTGCCGCAATTATCGATTATTGTTCCCACTTATTGTGAAGCCGAAAATCTAAAGAACCTGATCCCCCGCATCAGTCAGGTTCTAAAGGACTCTGACATCGTGGCTGAAATCATCGTTGTCGATGACAACAGCCCGGATGAAACGATTGCTGTCTGCCAGACACTGGCCGAATCATTTCCGATTCAGTTAATCACCCGCAAACAGGAACGGGGGCTCTCCACCGCAGTCATCGCCGGCATCGATGCAGCGGCTGGTGAATTTCTCTTGGTGATGGACGCCGATCTGTCGCATCCCCCGGAAGCCATTCCCGATCTGTACGCTGCCTTACAAAATCAAGGAGTCGATTTCGTCATCGGCAGTCGCTACGTCAACGGTGGATCGACCGAAGAAAACTGGGGCTGGTTTCGAAAGCTGAATTCTCGCATCGCCACCTGGCTGGCACGTCCTTTCACCAACGCCAAAGATCCCATGGCTGGATTCTTTGCGATCTCGCGTCACCATTTTTTGAAAGTACGCGAAATCCTCAATCCCGTCGGATACAAAATCGGCCTGGAACTGCTGGTGAAGTGCCGCTGTCGTAATGTCGTGGAAGTCCCCATTCATTTTGCCGACCGGACTCTGGGAACCAGCAAGCTCTCGTTCAAAGAACAATTGAGTTATTTGAGACACCTGAAGCGGCTAGCGGAATTTAAATACCAAAACTACGCGTATTTCGTTCAATTCGCCATCATCGGCCTCACGGGAGTCTTTGTTAATCTGGCAGCACTTTCGATATTGTTACACTGGTTGATTCGGCCAGTGGCGATTGCCGTCGCAATTTGGATCTCCATGAGCACCAACTTCCTGCTCAATCGAAATATCACGTTTTCATACGCACGTCACGCCCCCATTTTGAAGCAATATCTTACTTATTGCGGAAGCTGCCTGACAGGCGCAGTCTTCAACTGGCTGACCGCAGAAACGCTCTGCCGTTCCTTCGCTTATTTTGAACAAAATACGTTGCTGGCCGCGTTTATCGGAATCCTGACAGGTATGGCCTTTAACTTTATTCTCTGCCGCTATCTTGTTTTCGCAAAACAAAACACGGTTCGCGATGAAGGGTAATCCACTTCAATTCTGAATGAAGTTCAACGCGAAGTCATCCCGCCTCTGGACTTCGAAACAAACACACCGCTAAAATAGATCGGTCTTGTGTCACACTCTGAATCAGACTCAAGCCTGTTCGCTGGTAGTAGCTCTCTCACCTTCATTCCATGACAGGATTCTCATATGACGATTGCCGAATCAATCATCCCCGAATTTGAAATTGAAATGGCAGGTACCCGCAAAGTCCTCGAACGCATTCCGGATGACAAACTGAATTGGAAAGCACACCCCAAGTCGAATACGATCGGCTGGGTTGGTGCGCATCTCGCAGAAATTCCGGGCTGGGTCGAAGGCACTCTCACACAGGATGTATGGGACATCAACCCGGTAGGTGGTGAACCTTATCAGACACCGCAACTCAATACGAAACAAGAAATCGTGGATCTCTTCGATAAACATGTTGCTGCTGCCAAGCAAATACTTCAGCAGACTCCCGATGAGGAATTCGGCAAATCCTGGTCACTCCTCTCTGCAGGGAACCCCATCATCACGATGCCCAAACTGGGAGTGATTCGCACCTGGGTCCTCAACCACACGATCCACCACCGGGCACATCTCTGTGTCTACCTGCGGCTCAACGACATCCCCGTTCCAGGACTTTATGGACCTTCCGGCGACGAGCAACAGGTATAATTTTTGAGCCAGGCCGATTAGAACAGGGGCTTATAAATTGCCCGGCTGATCACCCTGTTGTGGTGGCTGACGTTTTTGCTGCTGTGCCACTTTACGCTGAAACTGCTCAAACGAATGAGACAACGAATCCAGCAGACGGGGAATATTCGGGGCAGCCATGTGCACGCGTGCGGAAACGCAGGATCGCGGAAAAAACGTGGTGATGAAATCAAACGAAAATTCGGTCGCTGAATGCCCGATCCGAACCGCATTCGCATAATTCCCACATAGCATTTCGTCGGGCAGTTTCAATTCGTCATACAGTTCTTCCGCGGAAGGCGGCTTCTGCCCCGCTTCCACAGATTTATTGACGGTTTCCGGGATTGCTTTTTGATCATCAGCATCCGATTCCGGCGTCATCGTTTCTCCAATCGCTCCAGCGCTCCCTGCTGAGGAAGCCCCTGAGATCACATCAGAAACCGACGGCGTTGGCTCCTCTGAAGCGGGTGTTTCCATCCCGGGCCCCACGTTAATCGATTCTGCAGAACCGGTGACCTGCGGAGGCAGCGGTGTCGGAATCGTCGGCGTCCCGAACCGTTTTTCATAATTATTCAAATTGTCTCTCAGAGCACGAATCATCTGGGGCACAACGCCAATCGGCAGAACCACACGTGCCACGACCTGCTGAGGTGTCGAAATTCTTAACAGGAAATCCAGAATGAACTCGTGACCTCCCTGTAACACAACAGCCCCAGTACTAAAGACCCCACGCGAGACTCCCTCCGGAACACGCGCACTGACTTGAGAGTGTCTGATTTCCTGTGTATGCCGCTCATGATTATTTTCATCGGAACTGCCATCATTATTCTCTGCTGGTGTCAAATCATCGCTCATGTCGGCTGTTTCATTTCTATCAGGATTCTCAAGTCACTTCACATTCACAGCCGATTTCGACCATGATTCACATCATCTGCATTATGTACATCATCAGGGCTCTACGTAAACCTTAGCAAAACATTCCTACTAAAGAGAAGCCAACTATTATTTTGACTGCAGTATCCGCAATTCTTTGGGAAGCGGAAAGCGAACCGACTCTTTACGAATCACCGCGTTCTCGACTTCTGCCTGATACTGATCTTTCAGAAATTGAATCAGTTCCTGTACGACGACTTCGGGCGCGCTCGCACCTGCGGTAATCAGGATCGTCTCACTTTTTTCAAGCCATTCCGGCAACACCTCATCGACGCCGTCAATCAGATAAGAGGGCTTCTCAGCCGACTTCCCAATCTCCATCAGACGCTTACTGTTGGAACTGTTCTGACTGCCCAGTACCAGAACCAAATCTGCCTGTAGCACAAGTTCGGAAACCGCTTCCTGGCGATTCGTCGTTGCATAACAGATATCTTCCTTGGGAGGGCTTTCAATATGAGGATACTTTTCTTTGAGACTTCGAATCACCTGCCCTGCTTCTTCCACACTCAATGTCGTTTGCGTCAGATAGGCCAGCTTCGCATCCTCCGGAAACTCCAGCGCCGCGACTTCCTCGGGAGTCTCAATCAATGTGATACTTTCCGGCGCTTCCCCCATCGTGCCAATCACTTCATCGTGCCCTTCATGGCCGATCAAAATGATATTGTATCCCGCCTCTGCATATTTGATGGCTTCGGTATGCACTTTGGTCACCAGCGGGCACGTCGCATCGATCGTGCGAATATTTCGATCGCGAGCCTGCTGACGAATTTGTGGTGAAACACCATGCGCACTGAAGACCAGAATCGAGCTTTCCGGAACTTCACTTACCTCATCAACAAACGTGACTCCCATCTCCGTAAAGCGATTGACCACATATTTGTTATGCACAATTTCGTGGTACACATAAATGGAACTGCCAAAAATTTGAATGACTTCCTCAAGACATTCAATTGCCATATTCACACCCGCACAAAAACCGCGGGGATTTGCCAGAATTACTTTCATTTGATCATTTCCAGTTCAACAGAAACAAAATCATCTGTTTCTGCCGTGGTGATGCATCAGGAGAACCTGATGTTTTAAGATATCGAATCAGAGACGCCCGACTTGCGCGCAAATCGCCACAAGTATTGCCTCAGAAAGTATTCTATGCCGAACGCGGAAGTAAACCAAAGTCGGAAAGTTCAATTTTCCGACTTTCCGTCAAGGAACGCCCAGATTTCGAGACTTTTTTCGTATTCCGCTACGATTTATGAGAAATCAATGAATCAGGCCCGTCCAGTAAAATCGGTGAGGCACCACAATACGCCAGCGAGAAATTCTCTTGCCGCAACTATTCGACCGTCACACTCTTCGCCAGATTGCGAGGACGATCCACGTTACAGCCCCGTTGAACGGCGATGTGATACGAAAGCAGCTGCAGCGGAATGGCTGTTACCAGAGGCTGCAGAAAATCAGGCACATCAGGTACATAAATCACATCATCGGCGATATCCGCAATTTTTCCGTCCCCTTCACAGGCAATCGCGATCACCGGCCCTTTGCGTGCTTTGACCTCTTCCAGATTACTCATCACTTTGGGATAGATCTGGCCACGGGGAACTACAAACACACTCGGCGTCTGTTCATCGACCAGCGCGATCGGACCATGTTTCATCTCGGCTGCCGGATAACCTTCCGCATGAATATAGCTGATCTCTTTCAGCTTCAACGCACCTTCCAGAGCAGCCGGAAAATTATAGAGCCGCCCCAGATAAAGAAAGTTATTGAAATTGCAATACTTCATCGCAATATCTTTGACCAGATCATTGCACTCAAGACACTTACGGATCTGGTCCGGAATTTTTTGCAGTGAATCAATAATCCGTCGCCCTGCCGGATAAGACAGATGACGCATACGTCCCAGAAACAGCGCGAGTTGAATCAACACCATCACCTGCGATGTGAATGCTTTTGTCGAAGCAACTCCGACTTCCGGCCCGGCGTGCAGATAAATTCCACCATCCGCTTCACGGGCAATCGTGGAACCCACCACATTACAAATCGCCAGCGTGGGATGCCCTTTTCGTTTGCATTCCCGCATCGCCGCCAGCGTATCTGCCGTCTCACCACTCTGGGTAATCGCAAAGATCATCGTACTGTTGGAAATCGGCGGGTTCCGATAACGCAGTTCGCTGGCATACTCCACTTCCGTGGGAATCCGCGCGAATTCTTCCAGCAGATACTCACCCACCAGACCCGAATGCCAACTGGTACCGCAGGCCGTGAGAACGACACGGTCAATTTTCCGAAGCTGCTGTGCCGATAGATTCAATCCGCCAAATTTTGCCGTCGCTTCGTCTTCATCGATCCGGCCGCGCATCGCATTTTCCAGCGCCTGAGGCTGCTCGAAGATTTCTTTCAGCATGTAATGTTCGTATTCACCCAGATCGGAATCAACACTGACCTGATCCAGAGTTTGAATCGAGAGCTTCTGCTGACCTTCATCCCGATGAAATATCTCGACTTCTTCGCGCGTGAGAACTGCCAGTTCATGATCTGAAAGATAGATCACCTCATCCGTATATCCCACCAGGGGAGTTGCATCGCTGGCGATAAACTGTTCGCCTTTTCCAACGCCAATCACCAGTGGACTTCCCAAACGGGCCGCGATCAACACATCAGGCAGATCCTGAAACAGAATCACCAGCCCATAGGTCCCCTTTAATTTGGAGAGCGTATTTTCGATCGCTTTCAGATACGTTGGAAGTTCTCCGGGTTCAGACCCCAGTTTGATCTGTTCTTCCAAATGATGCGACAACAGGTGCGCAATGGTTTCGGTATCCGTCGTCGTGCGAAACACATAACCCAGCCCCTGCAGTTGTGCGCGAAGCGAGCTATAGTTTTCAATTACTCCATTGTGCACGAGTACCACATCGCCATTGCCGCCCACATGGGGATGGGAATTCTGATCGTTGGTTTCCCCGTGCGTCGCCCACCGCGTATGGCCGATTCCGATTGTTCCCGCAATGGGGTTTGACTTATACAGCGCCGCCATTTCAGCGACGCGGCCTCTTTTCTTACGAATTTGAATCGACGATCCATCATGAATGGCGACCCCGGCACTGTCGTAACCACGGTATTCCAGTTTCTGCAGACCTTTGATCAACAACGGCCCGGCTTCACGATGTCCGATATATCCGACAATTCCACACATATTTTCGCGCTCCGTCGCTGAATGAGGGAAGTAATTATAATTGTATTTTGTAGTCTAAGCCCCAAAAGAAATTGGGACGCCCTTCCTCCTTGAAGTCAGGGGCAGACATTGAAATTGCTGAGGGGGGGAAAGGGGGTGGGCTCAAATCGTACGCCCATCATTGCTCACAGGTTGGGGAACATACCACAAGTATGAAAAATGAGTCAACCACTCTTAGCGGAAATTCATGTGAACACAGTGCTGATAAACACACCGAACAAAATCGCGTAAGTCAATATGTTTATATCACTTACTAACCTAATACAATGTCACAGATGTAGTGAATTCATACCGGAGAAACTCCTCTGGAGCGTCAAAATCGAATCCGTTCTGCCGCAAGTCGTGCTACGGCGTACGCACACGCAGATTCGGAAATCGCCCCATCAAAGATTTCTGCGACATTCGTCAGAGCGGTCTGACTCAATTTCGGGTGTGACTGAACTACTTTCTCCGCCAGAAAAACAGCACTTCCACTGATCAAAACCCCCGTCGGCAAAGCGGCCATACGATCCAGAACCTGATCAATGGCCTGCGAAATCTGATTCTGCTGCTTGTTCGCCAGAAACTCAGCGATGGCAACGGCTTCCTCTTCTGTCATTTCTGTTGTATCACAACAGACGGAGCGGGCAATCCGGTCATAAGCATCGACCCGCATCGCAGGCTTCCCATTGGCGGTATCCACATCAGTGGGGTTCTCGTCCCGTTCTTTCAGCAGGAGATACAAATCCAGGGACGTCGCAAAACTCTCCGCTGCCAACGGACACGCTTGCCCGCGGAGAGGAACGCGTTGTTCAATCATCGCTAACGGCGTCCGCCGTCCCCCCGTATAAACCAGTTCGCCCGAGAGTAACCGTTCGGCATCGGTCAGCCCTTCCGGAACTGGAAATCCATTTTCCAGCGGAATGATATCTGTTGTCGTCGACCCGATATCGATCAGAATCCCATTTTGCTCCGGAATCATCCGCCCCAGCCACGTCGCCAGTGCATGCCAGTTCGCAGCGGCCACCAGTAATGGAAACTCACACGCAAGATCTGTCGTCAAGAATTCGGCGCCTGTCTGCCAGACCACAACCGGTGCCGGAGCAACCGCCTGTTGCACGGCCGCCAGTATCTGTTCCACACCAACCGCCTTGGTGGGAAAACAGTCTGCCAGTTCACCCGTCATCGTTACCGCCACCAGATCTGGACTCTGATACACAGTCAGCAACTCCTGTACTGCCTGCGCTAACAGTTCCGGCGTCTTCCAGAGTTCAAATGCAACGGCGTTCGCACGCCCATCGCAGTCCGCTGACTTGAGATTTGCACCACCAATATCCAGACCAATCACATACATGTTTAATTTTTCTTTTCTTCCAGACTTCGCGACTGGTTCAGAAATAGGCTGCCATCCGGTTGAAACCGAACTTCCTGTTCCAGATTCCACTTAAGTGAAGGAAATCCGGTATTCCCTTTCACAATCCGCTCCGCCAGATTATCCGGCGTCAAGTGACGGTAGCCCACATAGCTGGTCGTCATACGTGGATTAATTTCCACAATCAACGGTTTCATCGGATCAGTGTCAGGTAACAGAATATCAAAGCCCACATAACCCACAAGTCCCGGCAGCAGATCACAGACGCGAGAAATCAGTTCGTGAATCGAATGTATTACTTCGGGTTCCACTTTTGCCGGCATCACGCCCCCCTGGTATTCAAAATCCGATTTCCAACTGATCTGCTGTTCGCCAATGGGAAATATTTCACTCCGATGAGAGTCTGCCAGAACGACCGTGGAAAGTGCTCTGCCAGTCAGAAAAGGCTGCATGATGAAATCAGAACGCTGTTCCTCATAATCAGCGCGTCTCTGTCGCCAGTCCTCAGCTCCCGCCAGAGACTGCAAACCCAAACCCCCTGCACCAAACCGATGTTTGATCAGACAGGGAAAAGAAGCTTCAGACACTGTCTGTTCATCCTTCAGTAACAATGTCGGAATCGTAGGTAGCGACCGTTCATTCAGAAACTCAAACAGTCGCCACTTGTCGGCGGTCAGTTGAATTGTATGCAAATCGGGACCAACGACATGTGCGCCAGATTGCAGTGCCCACTCGGTTCGCGAAACGAGAAGCCCATCGAATTCCGGTGCAATCACCCAAACCACATCGGCCTGCTGACAGGCACGTTCAAAAAGTGCTTGTTCCTCGTCCGGCGTTTTCACGCGCTGGATCTGTAGACGCGGCGAACGCTCTGCCTGTTGTAATACTTTATTTACAAATGGCAGTTGTACCTGCACACTCGTCGTCACCGTACAGTCTGGAATCGCCAGCAAATCGGTCACGACGGCTTCCAGCATTGCGGTCCCTTCAGTTAACAGGGACGCATCCGCTGGAGAGACTTCACAGGCACCACTACAAAGATATTCCGTTACAAATATGTTCAACTTCGTACCTTGTTCATCGCATTTTCAGAACCGAATCGGTCTCAGCAGACGCAAAGACGAGTGTTACATTCGGAAGGACCATCGTACCCCAGACAATGATTTCAGACTCCTCAGTCTAGAGACTCCCCTGCCGTTTGTTAATTGCTACAACACCACAACTCACTGAATTCGGCACGTTTTCTCTGCTTGTTCCGTTTGAACAAAACAGAATCGATTATTCCAGAGATTCAGTCACTTCGATCGAACCATATCGTTCGTCCCTTACACAATATCTAACACGAATGAACGTGCGCTTTGAATCCAGTTTGCCGCTCTTACTATTTAAAATTTCATCTGTTTCTTTCCCTGTAACACTCATGTTTGCGTGATAAGCTTTAAAGAGAGTTTATTTCTTTTTTACGATAGAGGATGATTCATGCCGGGCTCTGGGATTCGGCCATATTCGAGATCTGTTTCAGGAATGTTGTTGCTGCTCACACTGGCAGTCACGGCCTGCTCTGCTCTTGCGCCCAATTCACGCTCGTCCTGGAAACTGACCAATCCACCACCGCTTGATCCTCAGAATCAATCGTCACAGAGCCCTACGGGCACACAGTCTCCTCTATCAAAATCGCGTGAAACGCAACGAGTCACTCCACAGACCATTCAGAAAAGACAACCCGCGACGTCGCGGCCTCAAGAAGATCTGTTTGCCGTCCCGGAATCGGCTGATCGCAGGCAACCACTGCAACCGCAAGATCTGCCCGATGAGATCAAACCACAACCGCGATTGAAGGTGCCCGATCTACAAAGTCGCATTGAGCCGAAGTCGGTCCCGAAACAGTCATCCGGCCCCATGATGACAGCGCCCTCTGCGTCCGGCCCGCTGGAAATGTCCGTCGAAGTCATTCCCAAACGACAACTGGGCAGCGGCGCCACGTTTTATCTGATCATTAAAAACGTCAGTGACCGTTCTGTCAGAAACGTGCTCATGGAATGTGAATTCGATGCCGCCCTGCTCTTTCCCGGCAGACGCGAAAAGAAAATTGGTCAGCGACTGGGAACGTTGCAGCCAGGCGAGTCCAAGGAAATTTCCCTCACGCTCTACAGTGATGCACTCGGCAGTCATTGTTGCCGGTTCCGCGCCATCGCAGACGGGGAAGAGCTGGTCTGGAAATCGGTCTGTGTCGAATATGAAAAGAAACAACTGGACCTGTCTGTCATTGGCCCCTCTGCAAGAACGATCGGCAGCCGCGCCGAATTTATCGTCAAATTATCCAACGTCTCCGATATCGACTTGAATGACATCCAGGTCGACATTTCCTACGATCCTGTTCTGATTCCGCGTGAAGCCTCTATCGGCTCGGAACGCGAAACGGGCCATTTGAAATGGAACCTGGATACCGTCCGCAAAGGGGAAGGAGTTCAGCTACAGGTCGAATTCGAATGCGAAGTCGCCGCCGAACATGCCTGCTTAAGGGTGAATGTCACCAGCCCCGAACTTCCCAACGAACTGGTTTCCGCCTGTTTAAAAGTCACTCCCGCCACAGGCGTCCTGGATGTGCAGGTCCGCGATACGAAAGACCCCATCGCCCGCGGCGAAGAGACCACCTACGAAGTCAGCATCGAAAACCGGGGACTGCAACCCGCGAAAGACATCTCATTCACGGCCAAGATTCCCCGCATGTTCCGTGTCGTCTCTGTCGAAGCCCATCAGGGAAACCAGAAGCTCAATTTGCGACCGCAAGTGACTCAGAATATCTTAACCGTCTCCTCCATCCAAGAGCTGCCAGCAGACGCTTTCCTGCGTTACACCATTCTGGTCAAAGCCATCGGCTCAGGTGATGGAGAATTTGAAGTCACCATCAGTGGTGCCGACGCAGAGAAACTGGATACACGCGTCACCGAAATCACCACCGTCAACCGCTGACACGTGTCTAAAAGAATCAGGGTAAGCCCGAATGAAATTCGGGCCGAGCGCAGCGAGCAGGAAATTTCAGGAAAACGGTACAACCTACGTTGAACTTACCTCACCAGCATGAGGAGCATGAATCGTATAAAAAAACGATCCCGCACTACTTATTCACATGCTCCGGAAAATCACGCTCATACCGTTTCACCAGCGCGTCCATATCCGCGGGCACAATATAAATCTTGCCCCGAATCGTTTTCGTTTCCCCCGGCTGCAAACCACCGAGTCGAAAATCGGCATGCAGACAACGAATTACACCTTGAAACAGTTCCTGGTACGGCTCAAAAGCAGTCGCGAAGATCAAGCTGTCATCCGCGTTATAACAGCCAATCAAACCATTACTGGGAACTTCCCTGCTCAGCGGTCTCGGGTTCACATCCGTTCGGGGAACACCAATCGGGCACCAGACCTGCCCCGGTATGTAGCGTGCTTTGGTCGCCCAGTTCCGGGTCGGCATCATCGCCGGTTTCCCATCCAGAAAGATGAATGACTTTTTAATATAAGCGTATTTGTCATCCGTCGTCGCCTGCCCCAATCCGGCGAAATCGCCCACACGAATACAAGGCTGCGCCCAATGGACCTCGGAACGTCGCTTGGTGGGATTGTGAGTCACGAGTTGAAAATCAACCTCATCCCCTTTCGCCGTAATCGTATGATGTACGGTGATCCCATCCGCGACAGTACACTTCAGCTTTAACACCGTCTGATCGTCGTTCATGGAAAGCGTCTGCGTTTCGTGTTTGACGACCGTATGTTTGCCCCAGTCGGCATCGGTCGAATTCGCACGGCAGTAAGCTTCCAGATAATAGATCGGAATTTTTCCGCCGGGAATGTGATCGCCGTGAATATTGAGCATGTTCTTTTCACGCGAGAGCGTCAGTTTCGGCTTCGCCGTCTGGTTCTCTACTGATTTTTCATCTGCCCACAGACGAGAATCCGATTGTTTCAAACAAACACCGATCACGACTCCCAGCAGCAAAAGCGAATAAGCGAGCGACTTCATCACTTCCTCCGATTCAAATAAAGGTTGATTTGCAGCGACTGAAATCAATGATGTTCTATAATCCAAAGAAAAACAACCGGCATGCATGACACACACCGGTTGTTTGATTGATTCAATCGTTTTGATTTCAAAGACCGCTTACACAAACGGGGTGATGCCGGGCATCGCTACTTTGGGTTCCGGCAGAGACATCGCCATATCGTATTTCTCGGGAGAGAGATCTTCTTTCGAATTCATCGCCTGTTCCCAGGTTAGTGTCTTACCCGTATAAGCCGACATGCGGGCGATAATTCCCATCATTGAACTGTTTGCCATGTATTCGCCGTTGTTAATGACGTCTCCATTTCGCAGAGCTTTATACATTTCGTTGTGTTCCAGCTGATGCATATTGGCACGACGGCGGGCACCCTTCCAGGGATTCTTCCCTTCGATTTGGTATTTCATCAAAGTCGCTGTGCCTTCAGTTCCGGAAACCGTATCAACAAACATGGAACTACAGCCCAGCTGATGCCGCGTGGACGCCAGGAACTTGGTACCGTTCGCATATTCATAGACGGTGCTGAAATGATCATAAATCTGACCATAATCGGGATCAATTCGTGTTTGACGACCGCCAGTACTGTAACAGCGAACGGGATATTCGCCCATGACCCACGATTGTTTATCCAGTTCATGCACGAACTGTTCTGTGTTGAAATCGCCGGAGAGCCAAGTGTGGTAATACCAGTTACGCATCTGATATTCCATGTCCGACCATTCCGGTTTACGTTTGACCATTTTAGCAACGCCACCCAGGTAGCGAATGCTCTGCATTGAAATAATATCGCCGATGCCGCCTGTATGAATTTTTTCGACCATCTGCTGCATACCAGGTTCATACCGCCAGCATAAACCAGAAACGATCGTCAGATTCTTCTGTTTGGCTTCTTTCGTCGTTTTCAGAACGGAACGAATTCCGGGACCATCCACGGCGACCGGTTTTTCACAAAAGACATGCTTGCCGGCATCAATACAGGCTTTCAACTGTTGTGGACGGAAATGAGGAGGCGTCGCCAGAATGACCAGATCCACGCCGGAATCGATCAGTTTTTGATAGGCATCAAAACCAACAAACTTATGTTCGGCATCGACCTTCACCCGATCCTGAACTTCGGTCTTCTTCAGATTCTGATAGCTCCGTTCGAGTTGATCACCAAACGCATCTGCCAGCGCGACCAGCTCAACGTTGGGATCGGCCCGCAATGTTTGAGCGGCGGCTCCCGTGCCTCGTCCGCCACAACCCACCAACCCAACCTTAATCAATTCGTTACTAGCGGCGAACGCGCCTGATGTTAAAGCAGGATTCACAACGAGCCCGGAAGTCGCGAGCGTCGCCAGAGATTGTTTCATAAATTTACGGCGTCCTTGAGACGGCTGTTGTTCAGAGGCGTTTTCGGGCATGGGAAACCTTTCATTCAGAATTATTCAAAGTTTATGTTTCTGGATCAGGAGAGCTTGTTCAATAAAACTCACTACAGGTAGGATGTTTGAGGACAATCATCAAAAGCACTCGCTTCTTAACGATCTTAATTTATTATCAACGCTGCTTCAGGCAAGATCAAGCGCACGATCCATGCGTTCCGAGATATCCTGTAATCTTTGACGATCGCCTCCTTTGACTTCGGCCGTCGCCCAGCCTTGCGTATAACCAATGTCCTGTAACGCCTTTCGCACTGCGGGCCAGTTGCAATCGCCTTCATTGATCTCGACCTGAAAGCCTTTCCACAGGCCTTCTTCCTTCTGTTTTTTGCGGCTGTATTCTTTGATATCCAGCTTCACAATCCGCGGCCCCAGAATGCGAACCCATTGATCAGGCCAGCCAAAACGAACCACATTTCCGACATCAAAATAAACGCCCGCCGCCGGGCTCTCCAGTTCATCAATAAACCGCGCCATCTCAAGCGGGCTCAACAGAAAATTGTTCCACACATTTTCGACCAAAAGCTTGATCCCCTGCTGCTCTGCATAAGGGAGATTTTTCCGCAGCTTGGCCTGCTGCTGCTGATAGACGACATCATACGGATTGTCCTGATCTACGCGGCCCGCGACCACCAGCACACTGGTGCCGCCATAATATTTCGCCTGATCAATCGAATCTTTCAATTCATCGCGGCTGCTGTTTAAAAAGCCATGTACTTGCACGCCCGTCGCATCAATGGCCTTACGCACTTCTTTTGGATTGACCTTCGTGCGATAATGAATTTCCGTACCGGCGAAGCCTGCGTCTTTCAGCATTTTAAATTTATCAAGCACCGATACCTTTTCCGTAATCATCTGGTACTTGACCGCTTTTTTAATTCCGGCAAGCGGCTTGGCGTTAGATGTTTCTGATGCCTTCACAGTCAGCGGGGAGAGTAGACTGCCTGCCACCAGAGACGCAGACGCCTGTTTCAAAAATGTTCTGCGTGAACTCTGATCCTGTAAATCAATGAATCTCCGACCTTGATCCAGCATGTCGCTGCTCCTAAATTTGATTCGTACGGGCCTTTGATCAATGTTTGTTTCGCAATTTAGAACACTCTGATTCCGACGCCAATGCAATTCGTTCTATTTTTCTGAACCCGTTGGCGCTGCTGGATTCTGTTTTTGAGTTATTTTGACTGTCACTTGTCCGGTATTGTCTGCCAGTTCGTCCCACGCATCATTCAACCGGAAATAAAGGGTGCCCGTTACCGGTGCCATCCAGGTCGCGTTGGCCCCCAGCGGATATTCCTGCAAAAATGGACGCATATCGGCCGCATCCTCAGCCGGCTTAATCAACATCAATAGCCGCCCCAGAGGTTGCCCCTTAAAATAACGAAAGCTGATTCCGTCCGCGGTACTCTCCCAAGGCTTTGGCTGCTGTGCCAAAGTAAACTGGCCGTCTGCCGTCACTTCATACGTGTTCCCCTGCTCGACTTCTATTCCACTCGACTGCCAGCCACGATTACTCTGAATCGTCGCGTCCAGAGACAAATCCGGGACCAGCGGTAAGCCGGGTGCAATGGTCAGCGTCGCGCGTTCAAAATCGTAACCATGCTGCAGATTTTTGGCGAACAGTAACCAGGCCGCGTTCAGATCGGAATAGTTACCTTTGATCATGCGGGTAACCCTGCTGGAAAAAGCGGGCCCCTGTAGATGCCGGGCTAGTTCACGAAATGACTTTGCATACTCCGGATGCTTGTCAAAGAACTGGCAGAACGCCCAAGACCACGCATACGCGGTATTATTGCCGACAAAATCATTGGACGTGAACTGCATCACCTCCCGCATTGATTTCGGTGGTGCAGCAAGCACCGCTTCTTCAAGCAGTGAAATCCGCCCTAAACCGCCAAAGTCATTTTTGTCATCAGGCATTACATTGAACTGGATCTTGCCATCCTTGCCAATCGAATGCGTGGCCACCGATTCCGCGATTCCTTCCAGATACCAGACCGGCGCACCGATATTTTCCATAATCATGCTATAGCAGTGCGTGTATTCGTGTAGCATTAAATGCCGCAAATAATAATTTTCACTCTGCGCATCCATCCAGAACTGCGCTCTCAGATGGCGGCCGTTTACGATCTCGGGTAACGCGTCTAAAATCACGCCCGCTTTTTTAAACAGCTCCCGATTCTGCATGATGTAACCGGTCACCTGAAACTCAGTCCCTTCACGATCCGGAGGCAAGGGACCAAAATATTTGACCAGCGACAGATACGCCTGATCGACAATCGCCGGCAGTTGTTTCGCGATTTCGGGATCAATGTCCGTATACAGTTTCAGCCGTGGAGACTCATAACAGTGAATCCCCAATAGCGCTAGCCGTTGATTATTGTGAATCGGCCTGGCATCACTGGGACGATAGATCGTTTCCGGAGCTTTCACAGCAGTCGGCTTCGCCGTTTTTGCTTTGGGATGCGAAGCGGTACCCGCCACTGGCTCTGCTTTTGAAGTCGCCTGCTTCACGGCAGGTTTTTGAGATGCCTTTGTTGAACCGGTCTTCACAGGCGCGGACTCACTGCTGATGACTACCTCTGATTCCACAGGAGCCTGTGGCGCAGAGGAATCAGAACCACAGCCCGTCACCAGGAAACTGATTCCAGCCAACCAGCAAATTATTCGATGCTGACAACAGTCAATCATAGGGAACATATTCTTGTATTGAAGTCTGCGTTTTCGGAACTCGCATGATGTTGAATTCAGGCAATATCATGTATCCTTATTGTGACCGATTTGCCATACAGAGTCGAGTAACCTGATGCGATTCGCGACTGAGTTGATCATTGCCGCCATTTATCGCAAAATGTTTAAAGCAGCATCCTGAAGACGATCGCTGATGAATGTCTGACCAGAAAAACATCCTGCTTCTACTCTTACGCCATAATCAACCTGAATCTATGACTGATTCTGCTCCTTTTTCCTCTGAGGGATCATCTCCATGAGTTCGTTTCGTTACAGCTTGAATGCCAGTACAATTCGTACAACTCCTCTGCTTGACAAAATCCGAATCGCAGCCGAAGCCGGCTATGAGGGAATCGAACTTTGGTTTGATGAAATCGAAGCATTTTTGGCTGAGGGGGGCGAATTAGAAACCGTTTCCGCAGCCATTCAGGAATCAGGCCTGGCGATTCCGACCATGATTATGCTCCGCGACTGGTGGTCTGCCTCGCCTGAAGAATATCCGGCAGTCTTCAATACTTGCCTGGATCGAATCAAACTGGCTGCAAAACTGGGAGCCGAATTTGTGATCTGCTGCCCGCATTTTAAAAAGCCGGATTATGATCTCGGCGCTTTGCGTTATCGAGAACTACTGGAGGCCGGCATCGAAGCGGGTGCGAAACCAGCGGTAGAATTTTTGGGATTCGTCGAAGCGGTCACTAAAATTGAAGATGCACTGCAGATTGTCGAGAAATCGGGTCACCCTGAAGCGACTCTAGTACTTGATCCGTTTCATGTGTTTCGTGGCGGCGGTTCGATGGAAAGCATCGCGCAACTTAAGCCCGAACAGATTGCCATTTCACACTTCAATGACGCCGTGAATACGATCCCCCGTGAAACACAAAAGGACCCCGACCGCGTAATGCCCGGCGATGGTCACATCGATCTGGCGCACTATTGCCAACTCTTAAAACAGATCGGCTATCACAGCTGGCTCTCGATCGAATTATTCCGCGAAGATCTCTGGCAGCAGGATCCACTGGAAGTCGCCAAACGGGGACTCGAACGTATGCAGACCATCGCAGAAAATGCGTGAGTGCTAGATTCAGTCGCGTTGATGGGCGGCGACGAAATCAGCCAGATTCGTCAAGTTATGTATAAAAACACGCGTGTCAATCACGGGAACATTCTCCCGCTTTGCGGTGCGAATGTCTCCCTGTTTGATCCAGGCTCCGCGTGCATTCAACGAATCAATTGCAGATGTCGCTTTTGCCGTTAACGACGGTGTCAACCGCACGCGGCGTGTGGGAAACCGCATTGATGCCAGTCGTTCGGGAGACGCTTTCAACAGACTCCGATAGCGACTATCCAGAGAATCGATACTCGATTTGACAATGAAGCTGTAGTGCGTCGGCATGTCATCCGACTTAAAAGTCAACTGATAATGTTTCGTGAAGTACAACGGGCGATTCGTTTTCAACTCATAAAACCGCGCCAGTCTTCCATCAGGCAATTCAGATTTCTTTAAATAGGCGAGTGCAGATGGAATCGGTTCCAGATACTTTTTCTCTCCCGAATAAATATAAATCTGCATCAACGTCTTAATGATTCCCTGTGACTCACCGCCCGTCACCGCCGGTGGTTCAAATTTGCGTGCCCAGTCTGGTTGCATCTTTTGATTGTACTGTTGAGACCAGGCAGGCTGTGGTTCCGGCATTTGCGCCAGAATAATAAAGTCTCCTGCCTTCAACGCGGCGTCACGATAACGGGAATCACCGTACACATGATGTGCCAGAAACATCAGATCGACCAAGTCCGCAATCGCGTTGTCGTTGAAGGTGTAATAATTCTGATACTTCTTTTTAGGAAACGTGCGCGACCAACTCTCCGGATAGTTGGCTTTCAACACGGGAAATTCTTTTGGATCAGGAAAGCGGGAATAACGTTGAGGCCAACCTCCATTTGGGAATTGTGCCTTCAGAAAAGCATCCAACGCGTACGTCACGGCGCCATGAATCGTTTGATCCTGGAATTTGAGCTCCTGATCCAGCAATATCAAATACCGCAGTGCGGCTTGAGACGTATTATCATCAAAGGTCGTTGTATTCCGCGCCCGCGGCCCCCCGCCATCAATGCGATACTGGGTATTCATCCGATCCTGAAAATCAATATAGTAGGTCCAGCCTCCCGATTTCAATTGTCCCTTAACCAATGCACTCGCTGCGGCTTTGGCTGCTTCCAGCAAGTACGGCTCTCGGGTTTTCTGATACGCGGTCAAAAAGGCTTCGCCCACCGTCGGCGTCCCCGGAGGTTGAACCCAGATTCTCGAATCGGACGCACGCTCTTCACCTTCGCGCTGTGATAAATCTTCACTATATCGCCAGAGATAACCACCATTGGTAGAAACTTCACTGGTGAAAAAGTGAGTGGCTTTTTTCATCGCCTGCTTGGCATCAGTGGGTGTGATCTCTGCTGACTGGCATTGTTCAGAGGTTCCCCAAAAGCAAGTTAAACACAGAATAATCAGGAAACGCATTCTTAGACGAGCAAAAGAAGCAGTCATTGCCGAAAATTCCTTATCAACAGGAAAAGTAGAGGAAGCAAAACCACTCTATCCTACAAAAAGGAGGCATTCAGCGAAAGCAACTATTACTTAATCTCGTTCATAATAGGAGAAGGCACTTTTTCTATCAGGCATTCGCTTGCGTCGAGAGCAAATCTATGTAATGCTCATATCCACCTGAGATATTCCTCTAAGATTATTCCGGAGCAGCGCTTATGTTGGAAGACTATCCTTTTTTGATTTTGGGCATCGGCATCGCCGTTGTCATCGGCATGATTATCTTTCTGAAGATCAATGCGTTTTTGGCGTTGATCACAGCAGCGATGGCCGTCAGCCTGCTGGGTCCCGAATCAGCGGATGGCATTAATCGCATCAAACGCGTTGCCATTGCTTTCGGGGATTCCGTTTCTGGTATTGGAATAGTAATCGCGCTGGCTGCCATTATCGGAAAATGTATGATGGATAGTGGAGCCGCCGACCGGATTGTCAGAACGTTCCTGAATGCGCTCGGTGAAAAAAATGCATCTCTGGCGTTGATGGGAAGTGGGTTTGTTCTCGCCGTTCCTGTCTTCTTTGATACCGTCTTCTACCTGTTAATCCCACTGGCACGTTCGCTGTATCGCAGCACCAAACGCAACTACCTGATGTATATCATGGCGATTGCTGCGGGGGGGGCGATCACGCATACCCTGGTTCCTCCCACGCCGGGCCCTCTGTCGATGGCCGACAATCTCGGAGTCGATTTGGGAAAAATGATTTTCGTCGGCGTACTGGTGGCGTTACCGGCTGCATTTGCTGGCATCTTGTATGCGATGTTTGCCAATCGTATGATGAATATTCCCATGCGAGAGATCGCCGAACATAAAGATCCCGATCCCCTCGAAGAACATGAACTGCCTTCGCTTGCCGTTTCGCTTAGTCCCATCGTCTTACCAGTGTTGATGATCACCGCCAACACACTGGTGAATTCCATGCTCGCCAGTGGTGTCGGCCCGCAAAGTCTGCTGGAAAAGATCAGCCCGTTCACATCCGTCATCGGTGACGCCAACTTTGCACTGTTAGTAGCGACGGCAATCGCGCTCGTGATTCTCTTCCGTCAGCGAAATTTAACTCTGCTCAAATTAGGGGCCACTGTTGAAAATGCGCTGATGAGTGGTGGTGTGATTATTTTGATCACCGCCGGCGGTGGTGCGTTCGGAAAAATGCTGACGGTGGCTCAAATCGGCCCTGCCATTCAGGCTAAGTTTGGCAGTGCGGAAGGGGACGCAACCGGACTCAGTTTTCTGTTTCTGGGATTTGGAATCGCCTCCCTGCTGAAAATCGCGCAGGGTTCCAGTACGGTCGCCATGATCACCACATCCGCCATGCTGGCGTCAATGAACGTGAGTACCGAGATGCTCGGATTTGATCCGGTGTATCTAGCTACGGCAATTGGCGCTGGCTCCTTAGTCGGTTCCTGGATGAATGACAGTGGCTTCTGGATATTCTGTAAGATGAGTGGTCTCACCGAAGAAGAAGCGCTCAAATCATGGACGCCTCTCTTGATTGTGCTCGGTTTTACCAGTCTGGGAACCACCGTACTGCTCTCCATCGTCTGGCCGATGACGTAATTCTTCTTCTCCAGACTAAAACTTTACACTGCCTGCAGTAGTACGTAGTCTGGAGTGAGTGTTTCGTCATCCGTGCCTCACAGTTCCGAACACAGGGAAACCTGATATGAGTCAACTCTTTCCTGCCTATGAAATCATTCCCCTGCCTGACTCTCAATTTTCGTTTCGCGTGCAAGGTAAAGAACGGCTCCGCTGGCACCATGATCCCCAATACTCGCGGCCCTTCTTTTACCCTTTGACTGGCCCCTCCGGGATTCCTTTAACACGCATCGGACACCCGGGCGCTCCCAATCACGATCATCACCGTTCCGTCTGGTTTGCCCATCATCAGGTGCTGGGCATCAATTTCTGGGCGGAAAACACTGACGCTAAAATCATTCAGAAACAGTGGCTTGCGATAGATGAACGCGAAGACGAAGCCATTCTGGCTGTGGAACTGGAATGGTTTGACGGCCATGATCCCCAACCGTTACTACGACAGGAATCGATTTCCGCCATCAGAACCAACGACAAAGACGAACTGTTTCTAGAATTGCAATCAACATTTTATCCGACTTCAGAATCACTCGAATTTCAGAAAACCAATTTTGGATTTCTGGCAGTCAGAGTCGCTAAATCGATTTCGAGTTATTTCGGAGCGGGAACCATCACCAACAGCCATCAACAGGTCGGCGAGAAAAACATCTTCGGGAAGCCGGCAGAGTGGATGGACTATTCAGGGCCCGTCGCCCCCGATGTGAAAGAAGGCATCACCTACTTTTTTCATCCATCCAATCCTGTTGCAGGATCTGGAGATGTCGTCTCGTGGCATGTGCGAGAAGATGGTTGGATGGGAGCCTCACCTTGTATGCATGGACCGCTTGAGACAACCCGCAAAGCCCCACTCACGTTTCGCTTCCTGTTGCAGGCACACGCGGGAGAAATCAATCACGATCAGGCTGAGAAGGTCTTCAAAGATTTTTCTCAGAGTCAGCGATTTCAAATCAAGAAGCCGCTCCAGCGACACACCAGTGCCACGGTGACGAGAGGCGCATAAAACTTGGCTTAGTTTACCAGACCAGTTCAATACCGGCCGTCACACCATCGGCTGAGAATTTTGAATTTTCCTGACGGACTTTCGTTCCTACCGCAGGGTTTGCTGCCGTACGGTCTTCATTGTAATCAATGATATTGAAGGCACGTGAGATCTGCCCGATAAACAGGTAATCGTAACCGACAAAGCAACGCAGGTGCTCAGTCACATTCACTTTCGCATACAGAGTAAGCTGGAATGTTGGTGAAAATTCATTGTTTTTCTGAACAGAAACGAACCGTGGATCTGTGGCCTCAAACAATTGCTCTGTCGCGACCTGATTGGTATTTCGGTTGAAACCAAATGTAAATTTAGGCTCTGCTCCGAGTGAGAATCGACTGTGTTTGAATTCTGCACGAGCACCGATACTGGGACCAAATACGCGATTCTCAGATTTAGAATAGATCGTTGTCGTACGAGGTGTTCCAATTCCACCACCGGAATCAACTCCGATCTGGTTCATTGTTTCTCGCAAACTGATGACACGGAAACCGAATAAAGGTTGCATATGAAACCCTTCACCCGGCAGGAATGGGTCTAAAACATAGTTCACTCCCGTGCCCACCATTTCCGTATTTAAATCTACGGTGTAACTGGTGTCATACACGTTTGTATTTGAGGCCAGTGCCCCATTTACATTAAAATTTGTCACGACGACCAGGTCGTCTGCAATTACTCCATTGTCTTGTGTGGCAAAGATTCTGTCCGTGGGACGATGCGACTCATTCTTGAACAGTCCCCACACATTCCATTCCAGGCTACCATCCGGTAATGGAAATTCGAGTACACCTCGCATACCATTTGTATCCATGGAACGATCATTATAATCCAAGGCGACACCATTACCTCTTCCAATACCAGTTGAGCGATCAAAAACGGGTTCAGGTTCAGTGGGATCTGAAACTCCCAGAATCGGTGCACTCAATAAAACATCATCGGGGCCGTTCATGGACCAGTGAAGATAATCAATGCGTAATCTGGATGTTTGAAAAATATTCTTGATCGATTTGTCAATCGGTGAATCGTAAGTCCACCCGCGATCCGCAGGCAATTGACGAACGAGCGATCTAGAATATGTGTTGACTCCAGAGAGAAACCCCGCGTCATCCACAACTTCTTCGCCCATCATATCTGCATCACCATGCATGATATATTCCGTCGTGCCATCATCGGCTGCTGCTGATTTTTTCTGCCCCACCGGCAATACGGTGAAACTCAGCAACACCAGTAGTGCACTTAGTCTGAATGGAGTAATCAACATTACTTTCCAGGATGTGCGACTCATCGATTAAAACCTTGAAATATTTGGATCAAAACACACTAGAGTGTTATTTAAAACGAGACATTCTCTTTTATCGTTACGGTAGCAGGAAGCCATTCAGACTGATCTGACCATCAAAGGAGCCTCCGCCAGGATTAAACAGGAGGAAAGTGTTGTTATTGCCAACGCTGGTCACGAACACAATATTATTGACACCAGTCCCCAATGTCAGCGGACCATTGATCATCGCATTGAAACCAACTGCAGTTTCGACATCATCAACACCAGCATCGAACAATGAGATCAGGTTGTTATCGATGGTTACTGAAGAGTCTGTCGCGTCAATCAAGTCAAAGAAGATTGCGTCACCGGCAAGCCCTGACATATTGATAATATTGGTATCAATGATCACGTTCGAGTTTGCTGCTAAATCCACAAACCGAAGTCCCGTTGAACCTTCTCCAGCCATCACAAAGCCCTGATCGATATTATTCGAAATCAAGATATTCGAGGGGCCTTCCGTTTCAATTTGAATTCCTTCACTATTCGTACCTGTAATTGTGAAGTTGTTATTATTGAAGACTTGTAATGTCATCAGGTCCGTCAGCTCATTGCTGGTGGCATTGATGTTGATTCCCTGATTATTGGTAACCCCGGTCCCAATAAAGTTGTTTGCATTGGCAACCGTAATATTCATGGGGCCTTCCCACATCACGTCCAGGCCTGCAGAGTTAGAAGAACTAGTTGTAATCGTGTTTCCTGTTAACAAGACGTCTAGCAGTGAATCATCCAGCAAACCGCCCGATTGAATATGAATGGCATCAGCACTATCATCCGTGATTATGTTGTTTTGCAATGTAATGTTAAAGGCATCGTCGTCTGTATTATCCAGCTCGATATTTGCCGTAAATTCCAGAGAATGTTCTGTTCCATCAGTACCGTTACCCAGTAATTCCGAATCGGTCATCGAGAACGTACGACCGTTGACAATTCTGATACCATCCCCGGCGGAATCTTCTACTCGTACTCGTGCCAGTGTCACATTTGTTTCTTCGTCAACAGTGGTTTCATGCCATTCGATACCGGAAACTGTGGGAACTAGAATTTCCAGTCCGTCGAGAGTAACCCGATCGATGTCTTCCAGCCACACCCCATGAGTGGTCGCTTGAATGGTTCCCCCGGAATCGATCGTGGTACCATCTCCGGTAATCGAAAACAATCCTGGAGTTCTTACCAATCGAATACCAGCACTATTTGAATAGAAATCGTTCGTTGTATTTAAGTCAATACCAGTGGACGGGCCGGCATTCACAGTTGTGAGAACCATCGAAATATTCGAGTCTTGAATATCGATGGCTGCAGCCCCCGTCACATCGATGACACCGCTGGTTGAACTGAGTGTTCCCGTATTTGCATTTGCAATGAAGCCCAGGTTATCTGTGGCGGTGATATTCAAATCGCCGAAGTTCACGTTGCCGGGGTTATTTTCGACAAAGACGGCAGCTCCGACTTGTGGGGGAACCTGCGTTATAAATGAGATACTGTTAGCCGTAACACCAAGTGAAGAAAAATCGACAATGGGAGTCGTATTCAAAATGTGAACAGTTGGTACTGTCGCCCCTGTCGTGCCCGTCACTGTTGTATTGCCAAACGTCACCGAACCGGCAGTACCACCTTGTCCTGCATTATCGATCAACAATACCGAACTTGTCGTACTGTTATTAGACAAAACCATATTTCCCATGCGGATGACCGGACTGTCATCCATCACAATGAATGCTTCAAGTGCAGTCCCGGAAACCGTCGTAGTGCCTGCTACATTAAACGAACCGGTATTTCCGCCAGCATTAAACGAGATACCTTCGCCCGTACTCCCGATGACATCAAGGGTGCCTGAAAAGGCGATGTTCCCGCTCGTATTATTAACGTCGACACCATGATCTGTTATCAGGGAAACACCATTCGCGATCGAAGCATTACCAACAACGGCCATATTTCCTGACAGGTTTTCGACCAGAAGACCAGCACCATTACGATTTAGAATACTGATATCCTGCATCTGGAATACACCCTGGAAATCTTCTACGAAAATACTCGCGTCTGTCGCACCATCGACCACCGTGGCAGCCTGTGCGGTATTTCTAAATGTCACAATCGCATTAGCAGTACCACCGGTGACATGAACCCCTTCATTTGTGCTGCCTGTAATAGTCACATTATCCAGAACGGCACCACCACCAGCATTGCTGATTAAAACCCCTTGGCTGTTTGTATCAACAATCCTCGAACCTGTCATATTAACAGAGCTTCCGGTTGTATTCTGGATCAACACAGCACGACCTGCACCAGTGTTGGTGATAGTACCTCCATCAAATCTGACGAGTGGATCACCACCATCAACAACAAATGCATCACCGGCCGTGTTGGTGACATTGGTTGTATCAAAGGACAGACTGCCTGTCGTACTGCTCAGGAATATGCCTTCACCGACGGCGTTGTTCACATCAACATAGTTGACTTCGGTACCGGAAACACCAACACCAACGACACCACGACCTGAGGGGGTATTGAGAATAAAGCCAGAAAACTCACTGCCAGATGCAAGAATCACCCCATCGCCCACGGTGTTATTAAAGGTAGGACGCACGAGGCTGTTTGGTCGGAGCGGATCTCCGTATGACGGCGAGTTCGGCAGTAATCGGGAACCGAATCCCTGTATATCGATATAGTGTGGGACTCCTTGACCTTCACCAAGCACAACATCGCCGGCAGCAAGTGTGATTGGAGGTCCGTTATTAAATTCGCTTCCCGCGTGAGTAAAGATGATGTCAGCATCAGGTCCTGCCTGCGCATCGGCGATGGTTTGGAAGGGATCCAGTACCATACCATCACCGCCCGGTGCAGCCAGTGAATCAACGTGTGAGATGTACCAGGGTAGCCCGGTTGCCGGGTTGATGGCTGTCAGCCCAGAATCAACCACTTTGCGTTGTTCGACTACAACATTGTATTTTTTTCTGACCCGTTCAGACATACGATGCATCTGAGTCGATTTTTCCATCTTGTTCCACTCTGGACGTCCGGAGAAGGTCCAGGTGACATTGAAGAAGACATTCGTGTTAAAGGTGGCATCATTAGTGACGCTCAACTCTGTCAACACATTGGGTAATGCATTGGCCTGAATACGACCACTCCAGCCCCAGACATCTTCGCTGCCCGTTGCTGCAAAATGATAGGCTCCTGCATAAATTCGTGCTTCATGCTTTTGTGCCAGCTGACCCCAAATCGGAACTCCGAATTCTGCATCAAAACCACGCATCGCCGTTCCCAGTGTTCGTGTTTGATCATACAGAACATTATTTCCCGAGAATCGCTGACTGCCTTCGTTGAATTCCAGATTTAACTCTTTCTGACGTGTGCCGAATGGCAGATAGAAGTTCCCGTTCGCGTCCCAATAACGCCCCATTGTTTCTACATTCAGAACCAATTGCTGGAAAATTTTTGTTGAAGAGTCATCACGACCATAATAAACACTCGTTCCGAAGATCCGGTCTGTGTCGTAATTGAAGAAGCGGTAACCCAAACCGGCACTGCCACCAAGGTGACCACGATTCGTTCGGAACAACTGAAAGTTTCCAAACAACATACCAGCGTCGTCTTGATTTTTCGTCCATGTAAACAGGTAAGGCATCGCCTCCAGATAGGAAATCGATTCATCTAAGCCAACGGTTTTTCCTGCTTGGTGTCCAGCGCGAAACAAAGTCCCCATTCCATTTCCTGGAATGACTGATGAAATACCCCCAAGGGTATCGCCTGGCTCGGTCCCATCTGCAATGATTGTTGAAAATTCTTCTTCTTGGGCTAATAACGTTCCTGACATGGCGGATATCGCCAGAACGATTACGCCGGCGATCAGGCGAAATGCAATTTTCATAAACCGTCCAGAATAGCTTGATGTCAACACAGGCATCTGTTTCACCTCGGAAATGCACGCTGAGTGCAATTTGGTGTTATCGTCCCGCTCTGTTGTATTTTGTTCTGCCATGAAATTGTTTTTATCTATGACAATATTTTCAGGAAAATTCATGAGATAATCTCAACAAGTAATCTTCTGAATTCAGGAACAAGCCACGGAAAAAGCTCCATAGACTTGAACTATCAAGTTGTTTTTACGCAACACGCAAGCACTCAATCACAGACAATTCCACCAATGGCAGAAAGCAGTCCCTTTAACAGGGACATGTCTGTTTTGAATGTCTTGAAAAAATCAATTGTTTACTGGAATTGTTTCAGCGCGACCGGCTGGTAATCATCAGGAGAGAGGTTGTACTTGATCATTACACTTCTATCGAAAGATAGAAACTGGTCGGACCTATAAGATATGTTGTGACACGGACCGGGAAAAATGAGATTTTTGACGGAAACGTGCTACTGGTATTTGATTAGTTAACTGGTTGTTTTTAATGTGAATTGTGACTCGGAAGAATCATGAGACTGCCTTGAGGTAAGGCTGACTCGGTTTTGAACTGAACAGGAAAGGAATTCCGAATGGTTTACGTTCTTGACAGTTCTGAGAGAGATTGATTCTTTGAGTTTAAGAGATGATGGGCGGGAACATATTCTAATTTCAAATCCGACGAAAGACGAATTTGACCTTTCGATTGAGAATTTCTTGACAATTTTCAAAATAGTCGGCGAAAACAACTGTTTCACCTCCTTTCTGACCCCTTTAAGAAAAGGGGAAATGGCATACAATCCCTATGAGTAATGAACCTTATTTAGTGAATCTGGCCCTGAAATTAGCGGACGGTCTCGAAAAACGGTCTCCGGAATCGCTGGAAAAACATCGCTCATTTATTCTGGCACAACAGCAGCCAGATGGTGGTTTTACCGGCAGAGAAGGAGACTCGGACCTCTATTACACCGGGTTTGCTGTTCGCAGCCTGGGTATCTTAGGTGGCGTTGAAAAGCAAGAAGCGGCTGCCATCAGCCAGTTCCTCAGACAATTCCAGCTGGAAACACTGTCGACCATCGACCTGCTCAGCTGGCTATATTGTGCACTCATCGTTCAAGCATCAGGCGGCGAAGATCTGTTAGCCACGGCCCCTGAAAACTGGAATGCCCGAATTTTGCAAAATCTAGAACGCCTGAGAACCACCGACGGCGGCTATGCCAAGTCGGAACAAGGTGCTCTGGGAAGTACTTACCATAGTTTCCTGGTGGTATTAATCTACCAGTTAATTGGCTTGGACGTCCCTGCACCGAATGATTTGATTCAGTTTCTCTATGACAGGCAACGGGATGATGGCGGTTTCGTCGAAATTTCCCCAATGAAACGCAGTGGCACGAATCCGACGGCAGCCGCTGTTGCAACACTGAATATACTGAATTCTATGGATGAAGAGCTGAAAGGCGATGTATACGACTTTCTCAAGCAGGTCAAAAGCACGGAAGGTGGCTTTCAGGCAAACACGCGGATTCCCTTTGCCGATGGGTTATCCACGTTTACCGGGCTATTGACGGCGAGAGACCTGGGGTTGTCTTCACTGATTGATCCCGAGCAGATTCTGAAATTCATGACGGAATGGCTGGAGTTTCCCACTGGAGGCTTTCGGGGAGCCAGTTGGGACGAACAGGCCGATGTGGAATACACCTTTTATGGACTGGGAGTCCTGGCTTTACTCGCAACTTGGCCTGACAGTTAATCCTGCGTTATAATGGAAGATCTTCCATATACAGCAAGCGTCCACACGACTTACAGAAAACCAGCCGCCCGGAATTCAGCTCCACACGCAATTGCGGTTCAATCATCACGTTACAGGCAGAACAAAATCTCCCCTCGACAACCGCCAGTGCGCCTGCACCGTGTGATCGCACGAGCCGTGCAAACATGACTTTTAGATTCTCAGGAATAATCTGCTCCGCATCAGAAATCGTTGCTTTACACTCTTTGATTTCTTCATTTAAGCGACTGCGGGCTGACTCAAAATCCAGTGCTGTTTTTTTCGCTTCCGCGTGCGCGGCGTCTTTTTGCCGGACCCAGGACTGAACTTCTTCTTCCGTCTTGTCAATTTTTTCCATCAATTCCAGAATTTCATCTTCCAGAACACTATTGGCCATTTCGTCGGCTGCAATTTGACCTTTGATGATGTCAAATTCTTTATTCGACGAAGCGGCATTCAGCTTTCCCTTTAAATCAAGGATTTTAGCTTCGTTGGAATGTAAATCCAGATTCTTCTGCTGCACCTGTTTTTTTAACTGCAGTACCTGATCCTTAACCGCATTCAGCTTTTCATCCTGCAGTAAAGCGAACTGCTCTTTCAGCTTAATTCGCTTGGGACCCTGCTCTAATTTCTGGTCCACATCATATAATCTCAGATATAAATGATGTAAAGCTTTTAAACTTGATGCAGTCGTCGACATGTTAAAGAACTCCAGAAACGCTTATTTTTTATGAGGCGCTATGCGGCGGGCCTCAGTGCACTTGCTTTGTTATAAAGTTTTTTCCGACAAATAGCCAGACTCACGCAGGAAATCTGGCAGATCTTCCCGGCAGCGCTGGAATTAGCGACAATGAACATCTCTCTATTATTAATAAAAAAAACGCCGATCAATAATGACCGGCGTTTGAATCTTAAATACTGGCAGAAGCCGTGGCATCCACCACTTCTTCTTCGGTGGACTCCGCCTGTCCCCAATCCGGGGCTAAGCCTTCAATAAAGCCCTGTAGTTGCTTACTGCGTACAGGATGCTGTAACTTCCTGACCGCCTTGGCTTCAATCTGCCGCACACGCTCACGCGTGACTTTGAAAATCCGACCGACTTCTTCCAGTGTATAAGTATATCCATCACCTAAACCGAATCGCAGCTTGATAATCTCACGCTCACGGTAGGTCAATGTTTTCAATACATGATCAATTTTATCCTTCAACATTTCCTGGCTGGCTGTGTTGACAGGACTATCTGAATCAGAGTCCTCAATGAAATCACCGAAGTAACTGTCTTCACTTTCACCCACGGGCCGATCCAGGCTGATGGGATGTCGGGAAATCTTCAGTACGCGTCGCGTTTCTTCCAGACTGATACCGGCGACATCGGCTGTTTCTTCCATAGTCGGTTCGCGACCGTTTTCCTGCAACAGTTGTTTACTGACCTTCCGCAATTTGGACATGGTCTCGATCATGTGAACCGGAATTCGAATCGTACGTGCCTGATCGGCAATCGCGCGGGTGATGGCCTGCCTGATCCACCAGGTCGCATAGGTCGAGAATTTATAGCCGCGACGGTATTCATACTTATCGACAGCACGCATCAAGCCGGTGTTTCCTTCCTGAATCAGGTCCAGGAAGCTCAATCCGCGATTCCGATATTTCTTGGCAATCGAAACCACCAAACGCAGGTTACCGCCTGAAAGCTCCCGCATGGCAGTTTCATAGTCGAGATACCGTTGCTTGACGGCTTTGACTCGCTCGCGAAGCGTTTCAGGAGTCTCCATCGTCATCGAAACCAGATCCTGTAATTCCCGATCCAGGTTGGCACGGTTATCTTTGGAATCCTTTGCTCTCAGTTCATTCATGTCACGAATCTGGTCTTCCAGCTCCGTCATCCGCTGAGAAATCTGCTCCAGACGCTTCATGCCAATTTGAAGACGCTGCGTTCGCAGGCTCAATTCTTCAATCAAAGTCGCCATTTTCCGACGACGCTTCTGCAGCGAAGCGTGGGATGCACGGCGTTCCGACTTGGTCAATTCAGGATTGACAAATCGCTCAAAGTCGGCGGCATTTTTGTTACTGAGAAACTCCAGTGTCTTTAGATTATGGGGCATCCGGCCGAGAATCTGGTTCTTTTCCAGTCCTTCGGTGACGGAAACTTTAATTGTTCTGTCAAAGGGCAGTTCGGATTTATGAACTTTGTCCAGAATCTCAATCGCCTGTCGCATGGCGTAATCACTGCACAGCAATTCGCGGCGGAAACGGCGACGGGTGATTTCGATCTTTTTGGCAAGACGAATTTCTTCTTCGCGGGTCAGAAGCGGAATTTCGCCCATCTGCGTCAGATACATACGAACGGGGTCATCAATCCGGCGTGCGGTATCATCAATCGAGCGCGACCGGCCACCTTTTGGCTTCTCTGGCTGTAATATGGTGATGACCTGATCGGGGATGATATCTAATTCGATCTCCTCAATGGTCAGCAGGAGGTTGTCCAGCTTTTCAGGGTTAACGGCTTCATCGGGAAGATAAGCGCTAACCTGATTATAAGTCAGATATCCCTGCTTCTTACCATTTTCAATCAGTTCATTCAATCGGGCGTCGAGTCGGTGCACGTTGCTTCTCCCAATCTAGCAAGTTAATGGGCTCAAGTGAGTTTTTGATTTCGTTTCTGGTGGAACTCTGATGCTTTTTTCAACATCGCTTTCGCATCGGAATTCAGAGTTTGTGCCTGGGCCTTCTGAAACAGAAGTCCCTTGGATCGTTCGTGGTGTTCTCGTTCTTCCCGCCATTTCAGATTCTTGATGGAATGCTTCAAAAAATGAGGAATTCCCTCAAGCGAGGCCGGGCTGATATGAAGTTTAGAATGAATCGCTTTTTCGTGAGCATTGGCGTCAATTTTGACGACCAGCTGCTTTAACTCTGGATCTTCAATCCGATCCAGAATTCGATTCAGTTCCGGTACAACTCCCTCCTCAGTTAAATCAATACTTAACTGATAGAGAAACCGTAACTGGGGATTCTTCAAGTTGGCAGGGGAAATATGTTGATGAATTTGGGTGACGCATTCCGGATATACAAAGATAATTTCAAGAAGTTCGCTCTCAAGTTGATTGTCTTTCGTTGGATTGTCTGTTTTCTGGATATCACCAGAAGAGAATGTATTCGGAATAGAGTGGGAATTGTTAGAGGAGAGACTCGAATTAAAACCTGGACCTTTATTTTGTTTGACTTCACTCAGTCGTTTTCGGACAACTGCTTCGTGTAAACCCAGTCGATCTGCCAACTTTCTTAATATGATGTCTTCACGAATTTTACCGGTTAGGTTGGGACTTGCCGCCAAAAGCTCTAACATTTCTTCTAAAATTCGGTGCTGGCCATCAATTGACTCCAGTCCAAATTTCTTAACACAAACATTCAATTTAAAATTCCAGGCTTCAGGAGCTTGCTCTATCAACAGCTTCAAACTCTCAGCCCCCTGCTCTTCCAGAAAATCAGCAGGATCTTTCCCCACTGGCAACGTTAATATTTTTAAATCGACTTCTTGAGAAATGAATTTCGTTAAAGATCGTTCCGCCGCCTGTTGACCTGCGTTGTCACCGTCAAACACCAGAACCACTTTACGAGCCAGTCGCTTTAGATAGGAAACGTGCGTTTCGGTCAGTGCTGTCCCCAGAGTTGCCACCACATTCTTCACGCCAAACTGATGTGCTGTGATGCAATCTGTGTACCCTTCCACCACAACAACGGTTTCTGTCTCGCGAATTCTCTGTCTTGCTTCGTCCAAACCGAATAGCAGCTTACTCTTAGTAAAAATAATACTCTCTGGACTGTTGAAATACTTCGCCAGTCCTTCGGAGCTGCTTCCCGGCAGAATACGTCCCCCAAAAGCAACAACGCGTTTCCGTTCGTCGCGAACCGGAAACATCACCCGATTAACGAAATAATCGGAATAGCGAGTATGATTCTCTTTTTTGAAGATTAATCTGGCTTCTACCAATAAAGGAGTCGCAATTTTGCCTTGCGCCCGATTCACCAGCCATTGCCAGTTGTCAGGATGAAAGCCCAGATTAAACTGTTTGATCGTTTCTTCTGTGTACCCTCGTTCTTCGATCAGATAGCGACGGGCAAATTCCCCTTCGGGTGTCTCCATCAGACAATGGTGAAACTGCGTCTCTGCCCACTTCATTACATCAAATAAGGATGTTTTTTCAACTTGATTTGACCGCGCTGCCTGATTCGCCCCCGGTGTCAGTTGGGGAACTTCCAGATGGGCTTTCTCTGCCAGAATCTTGAGTGCTTCAAAGAAACTGACATCATCGTATTTTTCCACCCAGGAGAAACAGTCTCCCCCTGTATCACAGACCCAGCAACGCCAGGTACCACGGTCAGGGTAGACCACCATCGAGGGATTATGGTCATTATGAAAGGGGCAGATGCCTTTGAAATCGTGACCGCTCTGAATCAGCTGCACCGACTCAGAAACCAGTTCTACGATGCTCGTTCTCTGGCGGACCAGTTCTTTGAAATTTTGATCAAACCCTGGCGACACCAGTTTCTCCTGAACAGTTTAACAAGCAGCCCCCCGTCCGCCTTTTCGTCAAACATTGAAAAGTGGACACATGTTACTCAACCAAGAGTGCTTCCCTGCTCAGTGTTGTGTACTTCAATTTTACACCATACTTTGGGTTGGTCAAGAAAATCCATTACAAGATTCCCAAACCAGTACGTTGCTTAAGCTCAAATTTTGTATAATGTTACAAAAATACCTAAGCCTTCAAGTACAAGTAAAACCAAATACAAAACCCTACTTGTGCTGCTTGCTTAATCAGAAATGTCAGCGCAATCCGGAGCATGCCATCTCAACAAACTAGACAGTTGGTTTATGTGAATTATAGGCTTTCTAACGGCAGATACAATGGCTGCCAGCAATCTGTAAATGAATCGAGGCTGCTTCACTGATTATCATCGCTGAAGGCCGCTTTCCCGCGGGGACATTCGATGATTATTCTGCAGACGGCTCTTCCGCAGGAGCTTCTATGGCTTTCACTATCTGCCACAAAGAGATGGTGCCGAATTTTTCATTGCATTTGGGGCATTTCGCTTTGGCAATCCCTTTACCGGCTTTGCCACCAATCTGCTCTTTCTTTCGTGAATCTTCACTCACGATTAGCTGGCACCCCTGGCACTGTCTTCCGACAAGCGTTAATTCGATCTCGGGGTCCGCTTCATAAAATTCAAGACTCTCATTATCAAGCGTCTCAAATGCTTCTTCGCTGTAGTGACAGGCTACCGTATTAATCTGATCGGCCATCGGAATTCCCGAATCCTGCCCCAGATTATCGATGCTATAGAGCTCAGAAAGTGCCTCAGCAAACTTTCGATACTCGGTCAGCGAGAAGGTCAGATATTGATTTTCTTTTGAGTTTTCCTGTTTCGGCAAGGCCACCGCAATCCGCCCTTTACCAAACACGGGTACACCCGCAAAGACCGACTCATGGTCATACATCGTAGGAAAGGTCACGCGCAAGATCGGCATCTGATCGCTGTTAACGGTTTGCACACTGAATGCGGGAATTTCCGCGTCGTCTTTCTCTTCACGCAAATGTTGTGCGATCTCGGTCCGTGCCTGTTCCTGCTTAATCTTGGCCCCTTTTCCCAGTCGACCGGATTTGAGCAGTCCCAGTACCAGCATTTTTTCCGGAGAAATGACCAGATCAACGATCGTAAACGCCTTTTCCAGACTGTTGGGCTTCAGCTTCAGCTTAGTCGGATCGACGGCATGCAACTTGATGTCCTTGAACCAGCTGAGATAAGCGCCGGCATTCAAACCTTCTGAACCTTCGGCTTCAGCAGCAGCCTCATCAGGTGTTCCCTGCTCTTGATCTTCTTCTTTTTTCGCTGCTAACGGGACAAGATACATTACATTGCAAGCAGGACATTTCCCGGCAGAACCCCGATACTCTTCACGCACGCGAATCCGATGGCCATTGGGGCAATAAACAACGATACCCCCTTCGGTTTTGCCAGCGCGGCGGCGTCTGCGACGACCGCCCCCTTTGCGTCGCTTTTTCTCTTCTCGTTCTTCCTCCAGCGCCACATTCAACAACACATCTCCGCCTGTCGCGACGGAATGGTCTTCTGCAGGAACTTCGGGTGCAGGAGCTTCGGGAACTTTTTTTTCTGCTGATTCTTCAGTTGCAGAGGCAGCTTTTTCATCACTGGCTGCTGAACTCTGCTTTGCTTCCTCGGCAGATTCTTCTCTTGCCAGAGGAATCGTTGATTGATCCTCATCTCCCGACTCCATCTCGCCGGTCAGCTGAAAATCGTCATCCGATGCTTCATACTCAGTCACCGCGATACTTTGATCCAATTCGAAATCATCATCATCACGATTCGACGTCGAAGTCATCGTCGCCGTCAACAGTTGTGAATCACCTTCGGCTGAATCTTCGGTTTCATCTGGTAGCTGGCTGAAGATCATGGGTGCCGGATTTTCCTGCATCTTGCGATACGCTTCGGCAATATCTTCACGCATGAATGAACCACAGTTCCAGCAACGAACTAAGCCGATACGCACCATTTCATTACACAGCGGGCACGGCACCTCGGTTGGACTTGTATTGTTCTCATCCGGAGTTATGTCATTTGACATAATAAATCCCTGTAATTGGATAAATAATGACGTTGATGATAGTCAGATATAAAAATCATAAATGCTTCTGCAAAATGAATTAAACTCAGTATTTGCACTTAGATGGAAACAGAAGCATTTTTGTATGGGAATCGAATATTAGAATCTTCAATATACGCAACCGCGCTTAGCCAGACTAACACAGCAACTGGGCAAAAGCAGCAGCGTTTTTCGCTTTTATCAATTTTTGATTATCAGGATTTTCCACTACCTCTTGATAAACAAAAAGGCAATCGAACCTGTTTTATTATATGATAAACCTACTCTCTGCTATTTTTAAAGCAAGTTTAAGATTTTGATTATTCTCTACTACTGAACTTCCTAGATTATCTAAGACAAGCGAAATGTTCAAGAGTATAGACTATGATCGCTACCAAGACACAAAAAACGTTATAATCGAACCTGAGGAATCTGAAAATCAGAATTGAAAAACAGGAATGATTCCCCAACGCGATCCTGTTATAGTGGGCGTTTCATGAGGAGAGGAGATCATGACTGATGACCAATGTAGAACAATATCTCAAACCTGAAGTGATACAGACAGTTGCACGCCTTGACTTAAGGGCCAAATTCATCGTCGAAGGCTTCCTGAGTGGCCTGCATACCAGTCCCTATCAGGGGTTTAGCGTCGAATTCAGCGAACACCGACGTTATTCCCAGGGAGATGACCCGCGAGATATCGACTGGCAGGTCTACGCGAAGACTGACCGCTTCTATATCAAAAAGTATCAGGCAGAAACCAATCTGACAGGCTATCTCGTTGTGGACTTATCCGAGAGCATGGCTTACACCTACCGTCAGAAGCTTTCCAAATTTGATTACGGAATTTGTCTGGCTGCCTCACTAGCCTATATGATGATTCATCAACAGGACCCCGTTGGCTTGATTACGTTCGGCGACCGCATCAAAAACTTTCTCCCAGCGCGCAGCAAACGCGGCCAACTGGGAAATATCTTGGCAATGCTGGCAAATTCACAGCCCAGTGGGACAACAGAAATCTCACAAAATATTCATCAGATTGCTTCGATGATCAAACATCGTAGCCTGTTGATGATCTTCTCCGACTTATTAACCGATCAAAAAAGTGTTCTGGACAGTCTGCAGCGATTGCGCTATGCAGGCCACGATGTCATCTTGTTTCATATTCTGGACGAAGCTGAAGTCTATTTCCCCTTCGAAGGCATGGTCGATTTGAAAGAGCCCGAACTTGGTGACTCAATGGTTCTGGACGCCGAGGGCATGAAAGCTGACTACCTCGAAGCCGTTAAGGAATTAAGAGACACCTATCAGGAAAAATTACAGGCGATGGGCGTCGATTATGTCCCCCTCGATACCAGTATGCCCTTCGACAAAGCGTTGATCGAATATTTATCTCAGAGAAAAGCCCGCTTCTAACTATTCGAATGAACACAAATCGTTGTCATTTGTTTCTACTCTTCTGGAACTCAGGTTAAGTTATAAGGATTCGACACTGTATTCAGGTTCTAGGGACAGCGTTCTTGAAATCTTAATGCAGTAAGCCACTCTATTAGCTTGCAAGAGCCGTCTATCAATTTTAGAGTGTTAATCACTTTGGATCATTGTACTTTAAGAATGGATTCCTAAGTTTCGGGCCCCTGAAATGGATGCTGGCCAGTCGATGATCTGCTGCATGCTCTGTTTTTTTGATTTCCTGAGCCGGAAATTGAAATTTTTACCAACAGAGTTTTGTCACACATCGTAGTAAACCCGCAGATATTCTAGCGTTAGTTTAGTTGGTTCTTTTTTAGGACTAAGAAACTGTTCTTATTACTGGTCATAATCTAACTAACAGTGGAGTGAAGAACCCCCAATGGACAACGAGTCAGTCATCCAGGTGAGCAACCTGACTAAGATCTATCGTGATTTCTGGGGCCGCAAAAAAGTGCGTGCTCTCAACTCATTGAGCCTTGAAGTGAAAAAAGGGGAGATCTTTGGTCTTCTGGGCCCCAACGGTTCTGGAAAAACCACGACTCTGAAACTACTGTTGGGTTTGCTGTTTCCTTCCGAAGGAGAAATCAAAGTCCTCGGACAACCGGCAACCAATGTGGAAAAGAACGAACGCATCGGCTACCTGCCTGAAGAATCATATCTGTATCGCTTTTTGAATGCAGAAGAAACACTCGATTTTTATGGACGACTCTTCAAAATGTCGGCCAAAGAACGTCGCGAACGATCTGCTGAGCTGATTGAAAAAGTCGGCCTGGGTCACGCCAAACGACGTCAGCTCAAAGAATACTCAAAAGGGATGACCCGCCGGATTGGTCTGGCACAGGCGCTCATCAATAATCCTGACCTGGTCCTGCTCGACGAGCCCACCAGTGGTCTCGACCCGCTCGGTACCGATGACATGAAACGCATGATTCTGGAACTGAAGGCGCAAGGCAAAACAGTTTTGATGTGTAGCCACCTGCTGGCAGACGTTCAGGATGTCTGCGACCGGATCGCCATTCTGTATGGCGGTGAATTGAAAGTCATGGGACGCGTTGAGGACCTGTTGAAAGAAAAAGAAGAAACACAAATCCTCACATCACGTTTGAGTCCGGAAGCAATCAAAGAAATTGAGCAGGTCGTTGCCAAACACAATGGCAAAGTCGATTCTGTCGACCATCCCACAGCGACACTCGAATCACTGTTCCTGAAAACAGTACAGGAAAGTAAAGAGCGCCCAGGGCAACGATTCGTTCCCGAATCGGAAGAGAAAAAAGCTTCAGAGTAAACTCCATTTTTTTATATTCAAGATCATTGACTCTGGCACTGGCTGACTGAAGTCAGAGCATCATTTCCGATGAGATGTTATTCACAGAAGTAAATCATTATGTCCTTTGATCCGATAGCCTATGACCCGCTTGATGCCCTGATCCACTTTCTGATCGTGTTCGGGAGCTCAATGTTCATTGCCCTTTTTGTCTGTTTATTTGTGGGTGTGATCACTCGCGGGACCAAGGGGTTTGCCGATGTTTTTTGGGGCGTCCTGGACTTTTTCGTTCAGATCGTCCACGTCTCCTGCCGCCGCATCTGGTCGCTTACCCTGTTGACGATCCGTGAGTCGTTACGGCAGAAAATCCTGTTTGTCTTCATTATTTTTGCCGTCCTGTTCATGTTCGCCGGCTGGTTCCTTTCCGGTTCGGCCGATCGACCTGATCTGCAGGTCCAGTCCTATATCGATTTCGTTTTGAAAGCCATCAGCTGGCTTGTCATTCCCATTATGCTGCTGCTGGCCTGCTGGTCCCTGCCTGAAGATATTCGTCTCAGGACAATTCACACCGTTGTCACAAAGCCCGCCTACCGAATTGAAATCGTCATGGGTAGAATGCTGGGATTCACGTTGCTGGGAACCGCGATTCTGGTTGTAATGGGGGGCATCGGATACATCTGGATCACGCGGCAGGTTCCCGAATCTGCCCGGGACAATCTGGTTTCCAAAGTCCCCGTTTATGGTGATATCACGTTCACAAACCGTGAAGGGGCTCCTACTGAATCCGGCATCAATGTCGGAGACATCTGGATGTACCGCAGCTATATCGAAGGCGCAACCAAAGCCAGCGCCATCTACAAATTCGAAAACATCGACGAAAGTGATGCCATCGATGACGAATTGAACCTGCAGTCTTCGTTCGAAGCATTTCGAACCCATAAAGGCAATATGGAAAAAGGGGGAATCCTCTATCAGTTCACTTTTGTAAACCCAGATAAAAATCTGCGTGTCAATACCGCACCGATGATCAATAAGGAATATTCCGATAACAGACTGAAAATCAATCGTAAAATCGTGCAGAAAAGTAACGATGGCAAAGAAGCGGTTGAGGTCGATATTTTTGACGATCTGGTTGATAAAGATGGCAACTTGACCGTTGAAGTCAGGTGTCTGGAAGCAGGTCAGTTACTCGGCATGGCTCGTCCTGACCTCTTCGTTCGTACGCCAGACCGTGCCTTCCTGGTGGGATATTCCAAAGCCGTCCTCGGAATCTGGCTGCCGATGGTGCTGGTGATTATGCTCGGCGTGACTATCAGTTGCTTTGTCAAAGGCCCTGTTGCCATTCTCACGACATTGACCATCGTCATAGTCGGATTCATGTCCAAAGAATATATGAATGAAATTTTGAGCGGTCAAATGCAAGCCTCAGGCGCCATCGAAGCCTGGTATCGCTTAATAACTCATATGAATTCTCAAACAGAATTACCTGCTGGTCCCGTAAGTATAATCATCCAAGGGGTTGATGATCTCATCAAAAACTTCCTCTGGCTCTGCCAGCAGGTGATCCCCAACTTTGCAATATTCTCTAACATGCGAGAATATGTGATCAAAGGGTTTGATGTTTCCTGGAGTGCCGCTCTGCTGCCTGGAATCGTCACTACTGCGGCCTATATTCTTCCTTGCTTACTTATTTCATTCTATAGCTTGAAACTTCGCGAATTGGAGGCGAAATGAACAAACTCACTTCCAAACATCGTAAGCTCGCTTATGTCATTGCCATTATCGTACTGCTGATCCCTGTGATCTGGCTCGGTATGCCTTCCACTGGGGAAGAAGGCTCTGGCGGCGAACTTGCCAAACTACGTGTCAAACATGAGCTCGGGGAAAGTACCCTGGGTGATGTGGACCCGTCCAGCGCGTCAATGAACTTCGTTCTGCTGGGACTCCGCGGCATTGCTACAAACATGCTCTGGTTAGATGCCAAAGACTATCAGGAAAAGAAAGAATGGGCCAAACTGCGGTCCACCGTTGATTCGATCATTCTCCTGCAGCCACACTATATGAAAGTCTGGGACTTCCAGGGCTGGAACCTCGCTTATAATGTGTCCGCAGAATGGGACGCCGTCGAAGACCGCTACTTCTGGGTCAAAGAAGGCATCAAATTCCTGAATGAAGGTGTCACACGCAACGAGCGATTTCCTGAACTCGACTGGAAGGTCGGAAACCTGCACGGCCAAAAAGTCGGTCGTTCTGATGAATGGAAACTCTTCCGTAAATTTTATAAGGTCGACCCCGATACCGAACGCTTTAAAGACGGCCCTGATCCGGAAATCAATCCCGAACGGCTGGATAACTATCAGGTCGCCAAGGAACAATTCCTGATTGCGAACGAAAAAGAACTGAAGCATAAACAACATTTGCAAATGAGAATGCTGTTTCGTGGTTCTCCCTGGCACGCTCAATTCGATTATGCCAACGCCATGCAACGCGAAGGGAAATTCGGAAAGCAACGTACGGACGCCTGGGCACAAGGCTTTAAAGACTGGACCACCATTTTCGGCCGGGAAGAGTTCATCACTCCCAAAGGTCCGATCGTTCTGGAATGGACCGAGGACGATATCAAAAACCTCGCCGCTCGTGACGATAACATCACAGAAGCTGATGTAAGACATTGGATCAACCGCTATCAGGATACGTCCAACTATCGCTTCTGGCGAACACGTGCCCTTTCCGAATCGGAAACAGACACCATTGATGCCCACAAGGCAATCTACGATGGTGAGCAAGACTTCCGCGAAGCCAAGTTTGATGAAGCCAAAGCGCAGCTCGAAAAAGGGATGGCGTTGTATGCGAAAGTCTTAAATAAATATCCCAGTCTGATGTCCGAAGATCTGGCCATCGAAGAAGGACTGAAAGCAGTCATCCTCTGGCGATATATCCATGAGCTTAAAGGATTGCCGCTGCCAGAAAGTTTCCCGTTAAAACCACTCTGGCTCAAAGAACAAGGTCGTGTGCCTGAGCTACAAAACGATCTGCGGCGAGATCTGGGAGTTCAGTAACTCACTCTGACTGCATAAGAAACCTCAAGAGCCATCCGACATTTCGGATGGCTCTTTTTTTGTGGCTTGATCAAGGTAAGAAAACCGTCTCCCAAAAACACGAGGTTAGTCCGAATGCAACACCGCCGTTCAATCGGCACTTCCCTGGTAGCGTTTCTGAATCTCTTCCGCAGTCAAGGCACGCCGATAGAGTTTCACGTCTTTCATTTTTCCGTTGAAATAATCGTGTGCCCCAAATCCGATCTGCAGCGGCTTAGCATTCGTCAGATTGTACTCGGTCGGATCGAATCGTGAGGACGTCGCCACCAGTTTTCCATCGACATAAAGCTTTAGACGATCGTTCTCTTTAACCGCCACGATCTGCCGCCACCCCGGTTTGAGTGCGGTATCGTAAGTCGCACTCTTGCCGGCTTCGATGGAATGCACGCGGCCTGCCGGTAATGTTCCTGCAAACAACCGCCCCTGATAAACGGCCATCGACCAGACGCGACGGTAACGCACATCAGGCGTCATGTCGAGACGACCAGTATTCTTCCAATCAATGCCGCCGTCATAGCGATAGACTTCCGCCAGCGGAAGCGAGCCAGCATACATCTTGCCATTATACACAGCCAGCGGCATACTCTCTTTCTCATCACCCAGCCGCCCCGCCAGCTTCCACTCATTCTTACCCGCATAGCGATAGACCTCCGCGTGTGGCCACTCACTCACATAGAGATTGCCTTCATAAACCGTGAAACCATAAGTCTGAGTCGACTCGCCCACCTTACCCGCAGATGACCACTGCTTCCCGTCATAGCGAAAAACAGCGCCGGCATCATAGCTGGTTGCATAAAGATCACCATTATAGACGGCCATCGATTCAACACGCTTTCCCTCTGGAACACCACATGAAGTCCAACGTGTTCCCCCGTCATAGCGAAAAAACGCAGCCGGCGCATACATTGAAGAGGCATACAGTTTTCCCTTATAAACCACCATTCCGTTGATCGCTTCCACTCCCGGCAGCGTACCACAATGAGTCCACTTCCCGTCTCCTTCATACCGGTATACGTTGCCGCCGAAATGCGGGTTGTCTGATTCCGACAGTGAAGAGCCTTTCAAACGATACTTGCCCGTCCCCGCATACAGTTTACCATTAAATACCGCCAGGGAATTCACCGCGTTACATACATCTGGCGCGCCACAATCAATCCACTTCTTCCCGCCACCAAATCGAAAGACCCGGCCAGCGGCCTTTTCTCCCGGAACACAGGTGCCGGCAAACAGTTGCCCGTCATAAACAGCCATACTGTAAACCAGAACGGCATTCCCCAGTTGACCATGGTCCGTCCACTGTGCATCAATTTTTCCATTATCAATTCCAAACTGCAAATGACGATCATTCGATTGACTGCTGGTCACGCCAGCATGATTTTTAATGCTGAGCTGAAAACCCCGGCGCGTTTTCGCATCATACTTGCTAAGCAAACTGCCAATCACATCATCCAGATCGGCGCTCGTGTTCACCGTCATCGCAATCGAGAAATCGCCGGTCCCCAAATGCAAAGACTCTGAATCGGGAACTTCAATCCACGCCGTCCCCCCGTCAAACTTCGCGGGCTGCCCCGGCGTAAGTATCACCCCCCGATTCACACCACGATTTTGAAAACGGCTCCGATCCCGGACATCACCCTTTAATCGCCAGTCGCCAATCAATGCCTCGTCTTCCGCTCTGACAACAGACGCATCAAAGCCTGTCACACTCCAGACAGTCAACAACAGCAGGTATATCAAGTTTCGCATTGGATTTTTCTTTCTCTAAATGAAGATCAAGCGCCGTAATTGACCTTAACATTCATTAGGTTTCCTTACAAATTAAACGGACCCAAAAATCACTCATTAATTACAATGAGAAATTGAGCCGACTTTAATCGACGTAAATAAATTCGCTCGTATTCAGGATCGCCAGACAGAGATCTGTCAAAGCAGCGCCTGCGTAAAGATCGCGAATTTCTGCCTGGGCAATAGGGAACAATAGTTTTTGGGTGGGCCGTTGTTCGGTGGAAAGCATATTACGTTGTGAGTTCAGGAAAGCAACCAGTTCTGTCTGTTCCGCTTGAGAGGGAACACGTCCCAGCGCACGCCGGATGAGTAAAGTCACTTGCTGTTCAGAATCGGAACCAACCTGATCCCAGATAAAACCGGCCAGTTCTCGAGCAGACTTGATCGAACTTTCTGAATTCAACATCAATAGCGACTGCGGCGCCGTGGTGGAAATGCCGCGGCGGGAACAACTGGTGTTCGCATCGGGACGATCAAAAACATCAAACAGCGGGTATCGCAAATTGCGTCGCGCGAACACATAAATGCTGCGCCGATAATGATCGTCTACATTAGGGCTCGTCTTCCATTGATTTTTGAGCAGCGTTGCTCGCAACTCACGCGGCAAGGGAGGCATCACGCCTCGGCCTCCGGTTTTGCGGGAAAGCTTACCGCTGATCGACAACATCGCATCCCGAATCACTTCTGCTTCCAGACGTTGACGTGGGTACCGTGAAAGTAAAGTGGCCTCCGGATCGGCTTTCAGGGACTGCTTCCACTCTTTGTCATTGGCCGATGAATTCAGTGCTGGCTTGCCAGCTTGACGGTAGACGCTGGAAGTCAGAATTAAACGATGTAGTGATTTCATTTTCCAGCCGGAAGCAATCACTTCTGCTGACAGCCAGTCCAGCAACTCGGGATGCGAAGGCAGTTCGCCCATCGTTCCAAAATCACTGGGCGACGTTGAAAGCCCGCGACCAAAATGATGCTGCCAGATCCGGTTGACAATCACGCGCGACGTCAGAGGATGCTCGTCCTGAGTGAGCCAGCGGGCAAACGCCAACCGCTGCTGTTTGTCATCGTTTGACTTGACATTCAAATCTTTTAAATTGGCCACGCGTAAAAACGCCGGCTGGACTTTTGGTCCCGGCTGTCGCCAGTCGCCCCGAATCATCACATGGCTCGACTGACCCGGAGTTCCCGTCGAAGCCAGCATCAATACCGATTGATTCCGCACCGGCTTGACCGCAGGTTCAAAAAAAGCACGCATGCGATAAAAGTCAATCGTGCTGATCGGATCATATTTGTGATCATGGCACTGCGCGCAACCCATCTGTAACGCCATAAACACCGAGCCGACAGTCGATGTCATCTCATTCAATAATGTGTGTTTGCGTTCTTCCTGTGAATTGATGTCAGGCATATCGGGCCCGGAAAGACAAAAGGCCGTCGCGATTTTCGCATCCGGATTCTTGGGTGCAATCACATCCCCCGCCAGTTGCCAGCGGACAAATTGATCATAAGGCATATCAGCATTCAGCGCTTTGATGACCCAGTCCCGATACTTCCAGGCATGGGGACGGATTTTATCATGTTCATAACCGTCCGTCTCGGCGAAGCGCGCCAAGTCCAGCCAATGCTGTGCCCAGCGCTCGCCGTAATACTGTGAAGCCAGCAAACGATCTACCAGTCGCTCGTAAGCATCTGCAGACTGATCCGCCAGAAACCGGTCGACTTCCTCAGGCGTTGGAGGCAGACCGATCACATCAAAATACAAGCGGCGAATGAGAGTCGTCCGATCAGCGGCATGCGCGGGCTGCAAATTTTCGGATTCCAGCTTCGCCAGAATAAACCGATCGACGGGAGTCCGTGACCACTCTGAATTTTTAACGGCTGGAAGACCTGGCCTTTTGATCGGCTGAAATGACCAGTGATCCCGGTCTGCCTCAGTAATCGGCTCCTCTTTCAGTTTAAACCGCTCATGCGCCGAGACGGTATGCACACAAGACAACAAACAGCAAGCCACCGCGAACAGCCAGTGAAATCGAAATACACGCATCATGTGAGAAGTCCCTTCACCACTTCGACCTCTGCAGGTCCCGTCAGACGTTCATCCAGGCCGTTATGAAAGTAAGTCAGGGTTTCATGATCCAGGCCCATCAGATTCAACAGCGTCGCATGAAACTGATTCACATGCACTTTCTTCTCTACAGCACGCAAGCCGATCGCATCGGTCGCACCATAGGCACGGCCCCCCGTCACTCCAGCACCAGCCAACCAGCCGGAATATCCCCAGGGATTATGATCGCGGCCTTTGCCCTGCTCACTCATCGGCATCCGACCAAACTCACCACACCAGACCACCAGTGTATCTTCCAGTAAACCGCGGCGCTTGAGATCTTTGAGCAGCGCCGCTACTGGCTGATCCGTTTTGCGACAATATTCTGTATGATTTTTTGTGACATCGCTATGTGCATCCCAGCCGACGGTATCACCGGAATAGAGTTGCACAAACCGCACTCCTCGTTCGATCATGCGTCGCGCCAGCAGACACCGCTCACCAAAATCCCGAGTCTGTGGATCATTCAGACCATACATCGAATGTGTTTCTTTCGTCTCCTGAGTCAAATCAACCAGTTCGGGAGCCGCCGTCTGCATCCGAAACGCCAGCTCATAAGCCGAGATTCGCGCAGACAGTTCATCATCCCGATCTCGATTTTCATAATGCCGCCGGTTCATGGATTGAATTAAATCAAGCGTCGCGCGTTGCTGACGCGATGAAATTGACGCGGGAGGTTTCAGGTTTAAAATCGGCGTTTGTCCCGCCCGCATAGTGGTTCCCTGAAACGTAGCCGGCAGATATCCACTTCCCCAGGCAGGTGGGCCCCCTTTGATTCCACCACCAGGATCCGGCATGACAACAAACGCGGGCATGTCGGCATTTTCCGAACCGAGTCCATACGCGACCCAGCTTCCCACACTGGGATGCCCCATCAGAACACTGCCGGTATTCATCTGATAGACCGATTGCGGATGATTCACACTGTCGCCATGCAACGAACGCACGACACACAAATCATCGACCAGCTCTCCCGTATGCGGCAGGAAATCACTGACTTCCAGACCTGATTCCCCACGTTTACGAAACGGCTTAATCGGCGCCAGTAACGGATTCTTCGCGACCTTGCGTCGCGTCATGACTTCGCCAAAACTGTCAGGCAGTGGCTGTCCGGAATATTTGACAAGGTCCGACTTCGGGTCCCACAGATCAACGTGACTTGGCCCGCCATGCATAAATAGCCAGATCATGCGTTTCGCACGTGGCTGAAAATCGGAGGCTTTCGGCTTGAGAGAACTGGATTCTGACGCAGCATGAGCAACACCGTCCGCTTTGAACAGAGACTCCAAAGCCATTAACCCGATCCCGCCACCAGCGGTTCTCAACAACTCCCGCCGATTTAATAATCCGGGCATATCGAACGAGGTAGATCGATCCGCGAGCGATTGTTTCAACGTCATACCAGAGGCTCCCTGATGGTTGCTGAGATTTCTATTCCTACTATATCAGGGAACAGGCGACAACTCGACTAGATTCATCAACGTTTTTTGATTTGAGTCAAATTTCGGCAGCCGCCTGATGCAGTAGCCTTCACCTGATGCAGTAGCCTTCAATTGACAAGAAGTCTCATATCAATACCACCACAGCGTCAGTACGTGTGATCTATCTACACAATACAAGCAGTTGGCGTAATGAATAGAAACCGTCGAAATGATTCTGAAATCTGTTGTGTTGAGAGACATATAAATCAACAAACAGAAATGAAGGACGCAGAAGATGTCTGACTCAATCGTGAGTCTGAAACGCGTTCCTCTTTGATGATACAAATCGAACACTCTGTCCCCGGTTTCGTTTCGAAATATTTTCGGAATTATTCTGAAGTGAATCATCGTTTCTTAAAATATTTCTCTGTTTCCTGAAACCCGCTTCGACAGCCTCGAGTATTCATCACGCGGGACAAACAACATGGTTTTGAGAGAAGCCATGTGATGTTTATTTTTGGCAACATGTTGTCTTTGATCATCGTTTTAAAGGTATTGGAATGCTGACTGCAGGGTAGTTCATGGAAATCTTCGTTTTTGTAAAATCCGTTTCCAACCGCTCCAGAAAACTAAGCTATATCAATACTGACCAGGCGCAACAAACGGTTGTAAAACATCAGAGAAGGCAAGATGTGAATCAAGACACAATTATTCACAACACCAGAAAAGAGATGGGAAAACCAATGACATCAGCATCACAGAGTTACTTCAAAGGATTGCTTGCCATCACAGCCGGAGTCTGTTTAATGATTCAACCCGAAGTCGTCAGCGCACAACAACCCGGGGCCATCATGCAACAGAAAACATTATCACCACGGGCGATTGAAAGTCTGGTCACGGGCATCGCCTTCTATCCGGATGACCTGGTCGAAACCATTCTGCAAGCGTCACAACATCCGCTCGCCATTCGACAAGCAACCAGAACAAACGGAGTTCAAATCGGCGGCGGTCGCTTTGCACAACGCGTGCAACAATTCAAAAAAGTAGCCGACCCCAACGTAGAGAAACTCAAACAATATCCGGAGATCCTGGCTCAACTAGGCGACAACATCGCCACAACAACTCTGCTGGGACGCGCCTTTAAAACACAACCCGATGATGTCTGGCGGGCAATCGACAAACTGCGGGCAGAAGTCGATACGGCTCTGAAAGAAGAACCCCAACAATTCGTCGATGCCAGCGGTGCACCGTTAACAGGTCAAGCTGCCTACGTCGCAGCCGCTGGCTATATCGCCGGTCGCTATTTCGTACCCGCTACCGTTTCCGAACTGTATACGGCTTACGCCCATCCTAATCAGACCACAACCACCGCAACGTATCACGGCGAAAACGTCAACGGTTCCGCAACACAAACTTCAACGACAGGCCCCTATGGTCATGCCACTGGATCTACAGGCAGCAGTTCCACAACCTACACAGGGCCCAAAGGCAACACTGTTACCGGAGCCACACAAGGGGGAAGTGTCGGTTATCAGAACGGTCCCACCACTGTCGGAGCTGGAGCGGTTAATACAACAGTCACTGGTCCTCAGGGAAATTCCGCGACAGCCACCGGAGCGGGTGTGGCAGGCAAGACCACAATCAACGGCACGACCTATTTCGGTGCCGCCGGCGGGGGAACCGTGAACACATCCAACGGACTGTCCGCGACCGGAGCAGGACAGGCCACCGGTTCGGTAACACAAACACAAACAGGAGCCAACTACAACACCCAGGCCAGCGGCTCTGTCGCCACCAACACCGGCGTGAATGCCTATGGTAACCGCAGCACCAACGGCAGCGTGAACCAGAATGCCGACGGTTCAGTGAGTGGCGTTCGCTCGTCATCCACTTCCGTGCAAGGCAATAAAGGTTATGCGGACGTGCAACATAACAGTTCGGGCACTGCGACCGGCAACGGAAACGGCACCTATAACGGGTCAACCAGCATCGATTCCAGCAAAGGTTCGGCTGCCGTCAACACCACAGCAGCCGACGGACAAGTCAGTTCCACTCTAACCACGGAGAATGGTACTAAAACCGGCACACTGGGCGACGGACAGGTTGGCCAGAGTTCTTCCACAGCCAGCAGCCGTAAATCGAATCGCAGCCAACAGGCGGCACGTTCTTCGAATCCTCGCAACAACCAAAGTGCATCATCTCGTTCCAGCCGTAAATCCTCTTCTGCGAACTCGCGTTACAGCAAATCATCGAGTCAGCAGATTTCGTCCGGCTTAAAGAGCATGCAGAAAAACTGGGGACAACTCAACCAGCAGATGAATCGTTCGTCTCAAGGTACTGCGTCACGAAACGGAAGACAGTCGAACTCACAACAGCGATCCACGTCCGGTTATTCACGCGGTTCACAAAATCGCTCACACTACTCGAACGGCGTTCCCACATTTTCAGGAAACAGTTCGTCATATTCCCGAGGCAGTTCGTCCCGTAGCGGCAGCAGCCGCGGATCTTCGGGCCGTTCAAGCGGAGGTCGCGGCGGACGCAGATAAGCAATTTTGAATTCGTAAAACAAAATCGAACACGCCCCTTTTCTTAATTGAGAAGGGGCGTTTTTTATTTCCTATTCCTGTTCAGATTCAGTTTATTTTCTTTCCCTTTTTTGAAATGGCCACTAGGATAGAAAAGTAGGCGCATCTCATTTTCTCGTACCTATCTGCGTTCGAGCCTGGAATCAAAGTCAGAACGGCGTCATGAAAATCACGAAGAACACCTCGCTCAGTTCCATCGAAATCCTGGTCGTTCTAACGATTTTCGCCATCCTCGCCGCACTACTGGTCCCGGAAGTCCAGCAGGGAACTTCCAATTCACGCCGCCAACATTTTAAAAACCAGATGAAATACATTGCCCTGGCACTGCATGAATATCAGAATGAACATGGCTGTCTGCCTCCCGCTGTGATCAAAGACGAACAAGGCAACCCTATGCACAGCTGGCGGGCAACCCTGCTCCCTTACTTAAAGGCAACTCCCGTTTTCGAAGACTGTCAACTCGATTACCGATTTGACGAACCCTGGAACAGCCCGCACAACCAGCAGATCGCAGAGAAAAACCATACGCTATTTCGCGGAGACTGGAAGCTTTCCCAATCAGATCAAACAAGAAACTCAAAACTAGTAGCCGTCATCGATGACAGTACCTACTGGTCCGAGAATCAGTCTCGTCAACTTGGGATAGACAGAATTCTTCTGCTGGAAGTTCCAGAATTAAGCGGATTATGGAACGAGCCCACAGACCTGACCCTGGATGAGCTGATCGGCTTAACCCAAACCGATCGTTTTGCGCCCCACGGTGCTTACGTCTTATTTGACGATGGATCTGTTCGCTGGCTTATAAGAGAGGAATTCAACCCCGGCTTTATGAGACATCTGCTTCAGACGCCCTGAGCGTCATCCCCTTACGCTGTTTCATAAAATAAATAACACCCCGTTGACTTAGTGTCTTGTCGACACTATTATAATCCTGACTCAAGTTGACACTGATCTGGAATCAGAGGAGGGACCATGATGACAACCTTGATACAAATCAATCAGACAGCTCAGATTACGCCGCATGCAAAACGTCTGCCATCACGATTTCATGTCACAGTCCTCTCCAATTTTGCGCGTGGTTATGATAAATACAGCCACGAATATTCCAAGGCGCGCATTCCGGAAAGCAAGTTTTCTGACAAATTTCATCTGCTGGAAATCGATCAGTTAAACATCGGCATCAATAAAAACAACCGGCTGTTAGCCAAACTGAATCTGCCCGAAAATGAATTACTCGTCCTGGAAACAGAGGTCGACGAAGATCGGCTGTTTGTAACGGAACACACGGGCCTGGGCCATTTTATCGAAGGCACATCGATTCGTATTCAACGCGTCTACCTGCTGAATCCGGATGCGACGCTGCGTGAAATCTCTATCGAGGAAGCGATGGCCCGTTCGCTCTCTGTTCTACAACAAAATCTGCCACAGTATAGCGAGTTAACACCCCGCTCCATTTCTCTACTGCCCGTCGCCATCGGCTGTCAGGCTAAATGTTCGTTCTGTTTTTCCAAATCCTCTGCGTCAGTGGAACAGGACAAAGGAACGTTATCACTGGAACACATCGCAACATTGATGCAGGCGGCGAAATTACGTGGTGCACAGCGGGCCGTGATCACAGGCGGAGGCGAACCAACGCTTTATCCCCGTCCCAAATTACTGGAACTGATTCGCCTTGCTGCCAACTATTTCTCGCAAAAAGTGGTTTTGATCACAAATGGTTTTATTCTAACGGAAATGTCCGCTGCAGAACGATTCGCTTTTTTGGAGGAACTTCAAACCGCCGGCCTGACCACACTCGCCATCTCCCATCATCATCACGATCCTGATGTGAATCGGCGGATTATGAGTCTGAATATTGACGTAACCCGCATTGCAAAAAGCCTTGCGCAAAACCTGGATCGATTTCCCACACTTTCCATGCGTCTGATCTGTGTGCTGCAGAAAGGGGGCGTGGAAGATGCAGGCGCTATCCAAAATTTTCTCAACTGGGCCGCGTCATTGAACGTCCAGGAAGTCTGCTTCAAGGAATTGTATGTTTCCACAAGCGTGGAGTCCGAGTATTACTCCCGGCCCGCCAACGAGTGGAGCGAAGCACATCAGGTGCCGCTGAGACTCCTGCTGGATTTCCTTCAAGCGGAAGACTGGAACCAGATGGGAGAACTTCCCTGGGGTGCGCCAATTTATGAAAACAACATCAACGGCGTCCCGATGAAAGTCGCCGCCTACACGGAACCCAGCCTGCTCTGGGAACTGAGTCAGGGATTGTGTCGCAGCTGGAACATCATGGCCGACGGTCGCTGTTTAACTTCACTGGAAGATCGCAGGAGTGAAATACATTTATCATGAATTTTCAGGAATACCGGGCCGCTAAAGAAACGTATCTAAAATCAGACCCGCTCCGGCTCGATTGTATGAATACGCAGAAAGCATTGAGTCACCTTGCCCCCCCAGTAAGCGCAACGGGGCAGGAATCATCACTGCAGGAAGCGCTCTCCGTCTGGCAGAAAGTGACCGGATTTAATCTCAATCAACTGCACGCCATCCCCGGAATCGGCGTCCGTGATCTGCTCACCCAACTTGTGAAGCAGCTCAAACAGCAACAAGCTTCGTTCATCTTCCCCCGGGATGTCTATCCGGTTTATCATCAGATATTGGATGGTTATCCCTGCCGAACATATCGCACACTGCCCGATTGGGAGTTTGACTTTTTAATCGAAACGCCTGACCAGCGGCAAGTCCTGCTGCTAACACAACCGGCGGTCCCCGTCGGACGTTATCTGAATCTGCAGGAAACCACGTCCCTCGTCCACTGGTTAGCCGCCGACCCAAGTCGCCTGCTGATCATCGATGCCGCTTATGCCTACGAACCCGATCACAGCATCTACGCGCAACTTCTCCGCACGAGTCAGTGCATCTGCCTGTTCTCTTTGTCGAAACCCTGGCTGATGCCCGAACAGTGGGGCATTGCAGTCGGCCCCAAAGAACTGCTGGAAAGCCATCTGCAATCGCAAGATGACATCACCTGCAACTGGGTCGAGGTCATCCGGCAACACGCCGCTCTGCCAGCCCAGCTTCGATCAGCTTTTTTAGACGAATGGAGCCGACTAACACCCGCGATTCATTACTTCGCCCCCCACTGGCAGCCACCACAAGCCGGCTATTATTCCACCGTCAACATCCCCTTCGCGCAACTTCTGCGGGAACAGAATGTCCTGGGAGTCCCCGCCAGCGTCTTCGGCTCCGACCGGGAGGATGTGACAGTGATCTCATGCCTGTTCGCGATTCAACAACGGAGCCTCTTACGAGTTTGAAAACATCGACCAGCAGCTCAAGTTATTGAAATCACATGCACACTCGTCGCCCCTTCCTGTTATACTATCTAAATGTACTCAATTCAGGTAGACGGGGGAGATTACTATGAAATTCTCGCGAATATGCAAATGGTTGCTGATTCCAGTATTAGCCGCCTTTGTGCTCTGGGTCGTAATGTACTCTGAACACCAAAAGATCGAATTCGCCAAACAACGACTTCGTTCCCAAGGAGTTGTTGTCACAGAAGTCTATCGCTTTAATCCCATCCGCGAGTCAACCTTCAAACTGGAATACGTATTTGACACAGAAGAGCTCAGGATTTCACATGTCAATCCTTTTACTTTTCACAGGGCATCTGATTTTATTCAGGATTTAAAAATACTGGCGCCGTCTATCAGAGGTGTAGAAATCGATGGTGCCGTCTTCACTGATCAGGATGCAATCGTCCTGAGTCAAATGCCAAAGTTGCGCTACCTGAGTCTGAACGGTGCTGAATTGACAGAATCGGGAATCGCGGCTTTATCGAATCTCAAACAACTTGGATCGCTTACCATTTATGAGCTTCGATTAGCAGACAGCAAGATCGTCTGGTTGCAGAACTACCCAGAATTGTGGACACTGAATCTCGCCAAATCTGAACTCAGTCCTGAAACGTACCAGCAGTTCGCAGCGCTGAAACAACTCGAGAAGCTGAATCTGCTCAATTCAAACATGAAATCCTCTGACCTGCAAGTTCTGGCGCATCTTCCCAAATTAAGTGAGCTCAATCTTCAAGGAACACGGGTAGATGACCGGGCGGCTCCTCACCTGAAAAAGATGAAAGCACTACAACGACTGGATCTCAGTAAAACGAACGTCGGAGACGAAGTCTGTAACCAGATTTCGAAAATCAACTTAAAAGAGCTCATACTTGAACGGACACAGCTAGACGACCGGTCGGCACCCTACCTGAAGAATATGAAAACGATACAACGATTGAATCTCAGCAGAACGAACGTCGGAGACGAAGTCTGCCGTCAGCTTTCGAAAATCAACAGTTTGCAGATCTTAGATCTAAGTCAGACCCCCATTACGGACAGCGGCGTTCAGGCACTTCTTGAGGGATGTCCCAGCGTGAAAGGAATTAATCTCGAACGATGCCCGATTTCCAAAACCGCTTTTACGGCATCAAAGCAGTGGCCGGCCAACCTGGTTGGCCTGAATCTCAAAGGCACCGGGCTGTCTGGGCCAGAGTTTCTGAAAATCTATCGCGATCATGATTCCTTAATCTGGACCTCGTTCGACTGGAAAGACCATACTGGTCCGACCTATCAAAAGTTTCTCGATATTGAAAAACCACGCATGTTGATCGCCAGTCAAAAAACAAAATGAAAATATCTATCCAAGGTATCTCACAAGATTCAATCAAACCTGCGGTGATTCCTTAGATTCCTACTCTACCGACTGCTCGGTGAAGAACTCCATCTCGCTACTTTTCACATTGTAGAGCGCACCGACCACCTCATCTTGCCGGCGTCATCTTGTTCGCGGATCACATTGCTTCGCGCGGTCATCTCATGCCTGTTCGCGATTCAATAACGGAGCTTTGCGTCTCACTAAAGCTCCGAATCGCTTACCTGAAAACAACAGATGTCAATAAGCGACTTTTTCCGTGTTTTTCCAGAGATTAAACGCATCCAGCGAATTGTCTGTTGTCGCCTGAAAAACGCGGAACCCGTCACGCTTCCGTTCCCCATAAGGCGTTTCCAGTTCCTGATAGAGATCAAGATCAGAAAAATCGACGCCCGGCTCAGCCGCATCAAAACGTGTGGCTGAAAAGACAATCGTATCAATGCGTGACCAACGAATGGCGGCATAACACATCGGGCATGGCTCACAGCTACTGTAAATCTCACAATGCGATGTTTCGCCCGGCTGAGATAACTTGAGTCGAGAATCATCACTGTGAATATGGCCTAAGTTAAATACTCCCAAATCTCTGGCAACGGTGCGAACCGCAGTCACTTCGGCATGCGCGGTGGGATCGACTTTCCTCGTCACCTGATTGCGACACCGCCAATAGCGGATCACGCGATTTGATTCATCATCAATTTGAACGATGACAGCTCCAAACGGCCCGCCTCCCTCTTTGACAGATTGATGCGCTTCATCACAGGCCATGTGAATCCAGCGATTGCTTCCGACCTCGACACCCTTGTATTTGTCATGCTGCTTAATGTTATGTTGCTGACATGGATAGGGGTGACTCACAGCAGAGTTGGCTGTAGAACAATGGGAGCAATATTTTTTCACCACCGGCATCAACTGATTTTGTTTGACCAGCGGGGGAACGCCCTCGTAGTTCGCATCATCAATTACTTGAATGTATGATTTCGGCTGAGGTGTGAAAGCCGTTTGAGAACCAGGTTCTTCCGCGATCCAGAAAAAGGCGGCAATGGCGATAGCAGCCCCCAGCGAAATAGTGGTGATTAATTGTGTCATGATTTTTTACTTCTTGTCATACCATACATTTGTTATCATATAAACCAACGAGGGTCTCAGAAAAAGTACCTTGCTAGATAGAGCGGGACACGATTTTCAAATCGAGGTAAGCCACATTTTGCCCAACTCCCCTGATTATGACGATTACCCTGGTTGTATTCTTCGTTTTGCCAAAGGGAGACGACAGCATGATATTCCCGATACTTCGATCCCGAAATTGTCAAATTGATTGATTCGATCAGAGAAGCAAGATTCCAGCAAAGTTTGTGTGGCAGATAACTAACAAACAGGCCAATCTGTAATAGCTGGTGGATTAAAACGATGACATCTTTTGCCCTGACGTGGAGGCCAGCAAGCTCAGAAGAGATCTGGCACCAGTTTGCGTTCTGTCTCCTCGGAGCAGATTGCTCACAACTGATTCTGGAACAGGACGTCCGTCTAACTACAGACATCGAGGTGATGTTTGACAAACTGCTAATCGCAGATTTCGACCATGTTCCCATCTTTGACTACTGGTCTGTCCCACGCCCCACTCTTGAGCAAGAAGAGGACATCAAAACCGTCAATGAACTATGTAACTTTATTGCACAAACGGCAAAGATGTTAATCATCCCAACACCTTAATTTGAAAACGGTCAAGCGATTTTCCTGACTCTAAAGCAACTTCTACTGGAGAATCAAACCGATTCCACTAAAATGCCGATCACGCCAGAGTGCAGACTCGATCAATTGAATTGCAATGTGCTACACAAAGTATTAAGCATCATCCATCGCTCACTGCAAATCCAAGGTAATTTTGGAATTGAAGCTAGATACAGTTATACCAGAACGGGGAAAGTCCTGCTTTATATCTATCCCTGCTTAGTTTTATTCGGATTTAGTCCGCCTTTTTTTCTGCCAGGCTGGAAAGGTTACTCGTTGACTGGGTTCAGTTTATTCCTATCGATGTGCATTGCTTTATCGATTCGAACGGAACTTAAATCAGTCACAATCAATCATGTCGAAACCCTGGGAGACCTGGCCCATAAAATTGAAGCTCAGATTCAGGCGAGAGAATAAGGTCAAGCTCGATCAAACCTGCGGCGAGTCCTCAGCTTCCTGCTCCGCTGACTGCTCCGTGAAAAAATCCATTTTGCCGCTTTTCACGTCGTACAGCGCCCCGACTACCATCACCTGGTCGGCTTCGATTAACTTCTGAATCACTTCACTGCGTTCGACAATTTCATGTACACTGCGGAGCACGTTTTTCCGGGCGACTTCGTCCATGAAGGCTTCCTGCTCTTCGAGGCTCATCTCGTGCAAAGTTTTACAGACTTCCTGATCGACGCAATGTTCGACTTCAGAAATAATCGAATCCAGGTGAGGACAAGCGGCTATTTGTTCAATCTGATTACTGCGTCCCAGAAGCTGAACGGTCGACTGGATCGCACCACAGCGCGTGTGCCCCAGCACTAACACCAGTTTGACTCCCGCTACCGCGACGCCGTATTCAATGCTGCCTAGCGATTTATTCCCGATCACATTCCCGGCAACGCGGACACTCAAAACATCTCCGATCCCCAGGTCCAGGACCAGTTCCGCCGGCACACGCGAATCGATACAGCTCAGCACCACCGCTAAGGGGTTCTGTTCTCCTGCCGTCGCATTCACCTGATGACCCAGATCGCGCGAGAGTCGATTGCCCGTGTAGAAACGCCGATTCCCTTCTCGCAATATTTCCAGTACCTGCTCTGCCGTCACACGATCCTGTAATTCACGCGTCGAAAAATCGGCAAATTGAATCTCATCATTCAGTTGGTATTTCTTGCGGAACCCGCGCAGACTGACTTTGACACCACGCGCAGGACCGATTTGATTCTTGAATTCCTGGATCAGACTCAGAATATCGGGATCGATATAATCCGTATCGCTGGCATCAATCAGCATGTTTGTGCCTGATTCTGCTTCGTTAAACAGTTGGTCCAATGCCGCCCGATTCAGAAAGCTGACCTGATTCGCCAATTCAATATGCAGGATGTCTCCCCCCAGATGCGTTTCGACAATCCGCCGAATCGGCTGTCTCAAGCTACTGTTTAGAATAAACAGCACACTCACGCCCAGTCCAATCAGAATCCCCGTCAGTAAGTCGGTAAACACGATCGACAACAGCGTGATTAGAAAGGGTGCAAACTGATACCGGCCTTCCTTCCACATCTGGCGAAACAGAGCCGGACTGGCCAGCTTAAATCCGGTGACGAACAGAATCGCCGCCAAAGCAGAAAGGGGAATCAAGTTCAAATAGACGGGAAATAACCCCACACAAATCAGCAGTAACACGCCATGAAAGATGCAGGAGACTTTCGTTTTCGCTCCTGCGTTGACATTCACTGAACCACGGACAATCACCGAAGTCACGGGCAGGCCGCCAACCAGGCCGGAAACCATATTGCCCACTCCCTGTGCCACCAGTTCACGACTAGGAGGCGAATTTCGATTCTCGGGATCGAGTTTGTCAACCGCTTCCAGATTCAATAACGTTTCCAGCGAAGCGACGATGGCAATTGTCACCCCTGCCAGATAAATCGCAGGATTCGCCCACTGGGAAAAATCGGGGAATTTCAGAAACGTCAATAAATCATTGGCAGATTCCGCGACCGGAATCTGCACCATGTGGCTGGCTTCAATCGCCAAGGGACCACCGAGCCGCTGAAACAGAAGATGCAGACTTACCCCCAGCAGCACTACCACCAACGGTCCAGGAATAACCGAATTTTTAAGCAGTTTGACGCGGCCCCAAGCCAAGAGCAACACAATCGACATCACTCCCACCGCCGCGGCTCCAAAGTGAATATCTCCCTCAAACAGGGTCATGATCTCGGAAAACGTATTCTGCTTATCGGGCTGCGTAAATGACATTTCCCCTTCCGGGTCAGTATCGTGCCCCAAGAGATGCGGAATCTGTTTGAGAATCAGAATCACTCCAATAGCCGCCAGCAATCCTTTAATGACGCTGGACGGGAAAAACGAAGACAGTGACCCCGCGCGGACAATTCCCAGACCAATCTGAATGACACCACCAATCATCACCGCCAGCAGAAATGCTTCGAAGGAGCCCAGTGATGCAATTTGGGCGATGACGATTGCCGTCAGACCGGCAGCCGGCCCACTGACACTGGTGCTCGAGCCACTGATCGAACCCACCACAATTCCGCCAATAATGCCGGCCAGCAATCCGGAAAATAGCGGCGCGCCGGAAGCCAATGCGATCCCCAGACACAGCGGGAGCGCCACCAGAAATACGACCAGCCCCGATGTCAAATCACGCGGCAGATAAGAAAGCGGGTAGTTTGAGAGACGGGCATCATCCATATTGATTCACTCAGACAAATAACTTAGTTGGCGGGTTTTAGATCAGAGTCAGAATGTAGAGTTAAATTTCTGAATAGAAACGTAATTGATTATTGATAGTGTAAAAACGTATCGACCGTTTTTAGCGAAAAATACAGGATCAGTCCATCCCTACCGAATTGATATCGCATCAACTCCTGCTCATAAAAGCAAATCCAGCCTGAATTATAAGCGTAGCAAATGCCCCTCTCTGCAGGTTCGCTCCCCTATTATACGCAGTAACCTCTTTTTACAAATGGCTTTTACCTCATTCTGAAATTTTCATATTCCTGCCAGCATTTTCCACTTTAAAAAACGATTCGCTGGCTATAACAACATAAGGCGGCATTGTTCTCCCAATGAAAAACAGAGCTGCATTACCGTTTCGAAGCTCTCGAAGGAAGTCTTATGTACCAGCCAATCATTGCTCTTGCCTTCTATTTCGGCTTGTTTACCGCCCTTCCCTCCACTGCATTGGCAGGAGACGAACCGGCGTCGCAAACATGGTCACAATGGCGTGGCCCAAATCGCGACGGATCTGTCACCTCGCTCAAGCTGCCCGACAGCCTTGAAGAAGATCGCCTGAAACAAATCTGGCGTGTCGCGTTAAGCCCCAGTTACTCAGGCCCGATCGTCAGCAAGGATCGCGTTTTTGTCACCGAAACGGTAGATCAAAAAACAGAAGTCGTGCGTGCTCTGGATCGCAAGACTGGTAAGGAGTTATGGAAACAGAGCTGGTCGGGCTCTTTGAGCGTCCCCTTCTTTGCCAAAGCCAACGGCGACTGGATTCGTGCCACCCCTACGCTGGACGGCGACCGACTGTTTGTAGCCGGCATTCGCGATGTCCTGGTGTGTCTCGATGCCAACTCCGGCAAAGAACTCTGGCGCATCGACTTCGTCAAACAAACAAAAGCGAATCCCCCCGCGTTCGGATTTGCTTCCTCTCCGCTGGTCGTCGGCGATGCCGTGTTTGTTCAAGCGGGTGGAGGATTCTGTAAGGTCGATCAACAAACCGGAAAAATTGTCTGGCGCATTCTCGATGACGGAGGCGGCATGTCGGGCAGTGCTTTTTCTTCCCCGTTTTACACCACTCTAAACGGCGTGCCTCAAATTATCGTGCAGACCCGCACCACCCTGGCCGGCGTCGATCCCGAACAGGGAACCGTATACTGGAAAAAAGAAATCCCTGCATTCCGCGGCATGAATATCTTGACCCCCGCTGTGATTGATGATTTCATCTTCACCAGCAGCTATGGTGGTGGCTCCTTTCTATTCACGACAGCGAAAAACGAATCCGGGTGGAACCTCAATCAGAAATGGACCAGTAAGACACAAGCTTATATGTCTTCACCGAATATCATCGACGGGCATCTTTATCTGCACCTGCGAAATCAACGGTTTACCTGCCTCGACCTGGAGACCGGCGTAGTACGCTGGACGACAACTCCCTTCGGCAAATACTGGAGCACTGTTACCGATGGTCAAAAGATTCTGGCCCTTGATCAAAAAGGAGACCTGCTGTTAATTCGCGCCAATCCTGAAAAGTTCGATCTTATCGACCGCCGCAAAGTCGCCGACGATTCCTGGGCTCATATCGCAGTGAGTGGGAATGAAATATTCATTCGCGACTTAAACCATCTGACAGCTTATCGCTGGAATGACGCTGCATCAAATAACGGTCCAACACCATGAACGTCCCGGAAATTCGCATACGACAACTCAATCTGGCGTCTCTGAAAGGAGACGGCGACTACGTTTTATATTGGATGATTGCCAATCGTCGCACCCGTTTTAACTACAGTTTACAGCGGGCCGTCGAACTCAGTCAGGCATTAAATAAACCACTGCTGGTCTTTGAGGCCTTGCGCTGCGACTACGAATGGGCTAGTGACCGCCTGCATCAGTTTGTTCTGCAGGGTATGGCCGCGAATCAAAAGAGCCTCCAAGATTCGTCCGTCACGTATTACTCTTATGTAGAACCCGAACCCGGCCATGGCGCTGGTCTGTTGGATGCACTGGCGGCGGATGCGTGTGCCATCGTCACAGATGATTTTCCCTGCTTCTTCATCCCCCGTATGCTGCAGCAGGTTGCGCAGCGAATCCCGGTGAGTCTGGAAGCCGTTGATTCTAACGGCCTGTTACCAATGCGGGCGGCCTCGCAAATTTACCCGACCGCTTACGCGTTTCGCCGATTCCTGCACAAGAATTTGCCCGCCCATTTACTTGAGAGACCACAGGCCAATCCCCTCGCCCGCATCAAGCTGCCCCAACTCAAACAGATTTCGCCCGACATCCTCGAACGCTGGCCGCAGGCGTCTGAGAAAACTCTGCAGGCGACGCCGGACATCCTTGCTGACTTACCCATTGATCATCGGGTCGGCCCCTCAGTCTTCAAAGGAGGCATGGACGCTGCCAAATCCAGGTTAAAGCAGTTTCTCGACAAACGTTTCGACCGCTATCTTGATGAACGAAATCTGCCTGAAGAGGACGTCACCAGCGGCTTCTCACCTTATCTCCACTTCGGCCACCTTTCAGCGCATGAGATTTTCGACCGGCTGATCAACCGCGAACACTGGTCGGTAGAAAAAGTACTCGACCAGAAGGCAACTGGGAAACGGGCCGGCTGGTGGAACATGAGCGAAACCGCCGAAGCCTTTCTCGATCAACTGATTACCTGGCGCGAGCTGGGTTATAACATGTGCTGGCAGCGCGATGACTATGACCAGTATAAATCACTGCCCGACTGGGCGCAAATCACACTCGAAGCACACGCCCACGATCCGCGTGATCCCTGTTACTCTCTAGAAGAGTTCGAACAGGCTCAGACGCACGATGAGTTATGGAACGCCGCCCAGACTCAACTGGTGACGGAAGGCCGCCTGCATAACTACATGCGGATGGTCTGGGGCAAAAAAATTCTGCACTGGTCCGCCTCTCCACAAGCAGCACTGCAGACGATGATTCAGCTCAACAACAAATACGCGGTCGATGGTCGCAATCCGAATTCTTATAGCGGCATCTTCTGGTGCCTCGGCCGCTATGATCGAGCTTGGGGACCGGAACGCCCCATCTTCGGAAAGATCCGCTATATGTGCAGCAAAAATACGGCCCGTAAATTCAGCGTGTCCGGCTATCTCGAGCGCTACGGCAATGAAACGCGTCAGCGACAGTGATTCGATTGATCTCTGGTTCGCAGTCACTACACTGTCTTTAACACAAAGATTGTCGTCTGTGATTTTACTCGCCGAGATGCCTTACGCGGAGCCCCGTTGTGTCCAATGACCTTTTTCGAGGGTCCGTCCCTTATTACTCACGCTACCGTGTTCCTTACCCGGAACCACTGTTAACGCAGATCCTTAAACGGACCGACGTTTCCGGTCAGGGACGTCTGCTGGACCTGGGCTGCGGAACCGGAGAACTCGCACTGAGGCTGGCTCCTTCGTTTCGTGAGATCATCGCAGTTGACCCGAACCAGGAAATGTTAGCCGCTGCAAAACAAAAGGCAGATGACCTGAGTATTGAAACGGTTCAATGGCGCAACCAGAGTGCCGAACAGTTTTCCGCAGACGCTGATTCATTTGAGCTGGTGACAATCGGCGCTGCTTTCCATTGGATGGATCGCTCCACCATCGCAGAGCGTGTGCGTGATTGGCTGCTGCCAGGAAAACCTCTAGTCGTACTAGGTTATACCAGCATTTGGAGTGGTACCGCCGACTGGTTACCCCTTGTGCGCAACGTGATTCAGAAATGGCTGGGAGAAAAACGCCGTGCCGGTTCGGGAGAATATCCTGACGCCCTCGATCCACACGAACTGGTGCTGATCAACGTCGGCTATGAACTGGATGAGATCGAACACCGGCACCCGCACACCTGGACGCTCGACGAACTGATCGGCAATCTGTATTCGACCTCCTTCACCTCTCCAACTGTCCTCGGGGACAAACAACCCGCGTTCGAAACCGACCTGCGGAAGACACTACTCGAATATGATCGTAGCGGAATCTATCAGGAAGAGATGACATTCTACGCGCTCTTGGCGTACCCGGATTAAAAATGGATGGACCCGAATACAATTCGGTCCGAGCGCAGCGAGCAGGAGGTTCCAGAAAAACGTTCCGAACACCACACGCTGATCTCAGGTTAGTCCGGTCACTTAGTCGTAGGGGCGGTACCTGTGTGTCCGCCCGCCTGGCGAGGCTCAATGTTTTATAGCATTACCAATGGAACCAGTAAAAACATGCATACGTTGATTTCGGTCCCCCCCTGCCCCTGCGGGCGGCCACATAGGGTCGCGCCCTACTACATCAAGACGACTTTGAAGCGTTCCCCTGGTATCGAACCAGCACCGTCGGACAAGCCGATCGGTGGCACACGGAAGTCGGAGATACCTACGGAGTCAACCGTACTCAGTCGCTGCTACGGGCAGGCACATGTGCCGACTCCTACGATGATTTGGTCGTTATGTTGCTCTGAAATCTGCCGCATCCCCTGACAGTTTCCTGTTGTCTCCGCCAAACACCACAGATAGTTTTCGTGTAATTTCGTGCTTTTCGTGGTAGAAATAAAAGCTGTTGTGTGGCACTGTTGGCTTGCCAACAGTGAAACGAAAAACGCAGCATATTCAAATTGAAAACCACAAATTCCCGTACTAATTCAATCGTAGATCATCGCTCCGCCGTATAACAATGGGTGGCTCTTACCCTGATCAAGTTGTCGGTATAAACCCGGTAAGGAGACCTGCCACCTCAATTCGAGTCGGCGATGTTTGGAATCAGTCGCTGCTTCGCGCACCATTTGCGGAAAGGGAATCGTTTGATTGAGAAAGACCTGCGTGGGGGAATGATACTGTATCTTCTGGCTCGTGACCGTGGGAAGTGTCAGTATTTGTTTTCTAATAGCCGGTTCAGGATCCCAGGCTTGAACCACAGATTCATAGCGAAGTCCTTGATCAGCATGATTCAAAGCATCGATTTGGTAAACAGAGTGCTGCTTGTCATCTGCGATCACAGATGATAACGCACAACAAAGACAGACCAATCCCACAAACAGTGTTTTCATCTCAGGCCTCCTGAACACATCGGGCTCGAATAAAAGAACGCGTTTAAGAACCGTGAAATAACAGAAACACCAGATGCTGTCGAGAGCATTTGTCCCCTATACAATATTTCGCCAGTCCCTAATAAATGGGCCAGATGCCGGGGGTGGCGAGTTCGAGGACGTGGTTGTCGGGATCGCGGAAGTAGAGGCTTTCGCCGCCACGAGGCCAGCTGACGCGGCTTTCGATTTCCACGCCGTCTGAAACGAGCCGTTCTTCCCACTCTTGGAGATCATCGCGTTCAATCGCAAAGGCGAAATGTACGGGCCCCGATCCATCGTGTGGCGGAATCACGCCCCCTTCCAGATGGGCCGCCGTGTGCGTCGCGCCTCGTTTGAAGATCAAAAACACGCTCCGGTCGCCGGCATTCATGGCGCAAAACCGCTGGTCTTCTGCCATGATCTCAAATTCAAACAGCCGCCGATAGAAGTCGACCGCCAGTTGTAGGTCATCCACATAAATGGCTGTTTCCAGAACGCCGTGCACTTTCACTGTTTCTACTCCCTCTCAGGCTGCCTGACTTTGCGATTCGACTTCATAACACAGAATATCACCGGGCTGACATTCCAGAAACTCACAGATTTTTTCCAGAGTCGCAAACCGAATCCCCTTCACTTTTCCCGACTTCAGCAGTGAAAGATTCTGCTCGGTAATTCCCACATGCCGGGCCAGATCGCGCGACGTGACTTTGCGTCGGGCCAGCATCACATCGAGGGTAATACAAATTCGCATGATGTCCTTATCAAATCAGCAAGAGGTTTTCCGTTCTGGCCTTGTACTATAACGAAAATAAACAAGTTCGACCAGCGGCTTAAATGATCTGCGCATTTTCGTCCGCGATCAAACTCGCCCGCTTGAGTAAATTCGCCAGCACAAACAGTAAGCCACCGACTGCCGCCAAAGTAATCTGATTCGAGCTGATGCCAATCGCCAGCATTTTCTTACCAGGCGGATTATGCATTGTCAGCAGTACGCTCAACACAGCACCTGAAATCGGCGAGAGTAACGCCGTTCCGATGAGGCCGAATGCAAAGCGTTTCAGGAACCGGCTGTTCTGCGTGCTCAGATAATCCTCGGCACAACAGGCTTTCAAAAAGCGACGCAATGCGAACAAGCCCCAATACGTGGGCGACACTACAATTGCCGTCAACAAAACCATGAAACATTTCGTAGATACAGGCAGCGGAAATATTATTGCCTTCACTGGTACAAAACCATTTGTCGCCGCAATCTGATCTGCATAAAACCAGACCACCACCAACAAAGCGGGGATCGCTACCAGCGCAAGCACACTCAGATAATACAGAAACTGACACACGAGACGTGTACGATCTTTTTGAGCCATCTTAATGGATTCCTTTCCAAAAGGGTTTATTGCAAGACGGCGAATTTTTATCGTTTTACAATAAACTCCACAACCCCAGTTTTTGAGAAAATGGACGCCGATTAACTCCCTTTCGATAACCAGCCACCGGGTTGCAGCGTGGCGGTCGATTGCGTGTCGCGGTACCAGTCCTTGAGCTGTTTGAGCATTTTCGCGGCCTGCTCTGGTTCCTGCTTGAGCAGATTGTTCTTTTCACTCGGATCCTGATCGAGCCGATAGAGTTCGAGTTTTTCGTTTTCAAACGTGCCCGGCTTGGCGCGAGGATGCAGGACAACCAATTTCCAAGGCCCCTGCCGCATCGCTTCTGATCGCGTTCCTCGATTCGAAAGAGAAGCCCAAAATAAGGGACGCTCTGTCACGGTTTGCTGCTCAAATAATACCGGTGCTAAATCCACGCCATCCAAGGGGCGATCCTTGGGCTGCTTCACACCTGCGATTCCGAGTAAGGTCGGCATGACATCAATGCTGATCGCCGGCACATCTGAAACCGTACCCGCTTCAATTTTTCCCGGCCACCAGGCAATCGCTGGCACACGGTGGCCGCCTTCATAGACGGAACCTTTGCCGCCGCGCCATTTCGGGCTACCACTCGGAAAGTCACGCGAGGGTCCATTGTCTGAGAAGAATAAAACAAACGTGTTTTTATCGAGCCCGGACTTCTCCAGAAATTCGCGAATCTGTCCGACTCCTTTATCAACGGGCAGCGTCATTCCCCGATACTTTTCAATCCGTTCTTCTTTGTTCGCAGGCTTCCAGCGTTTCCAACCCTCTGCTTCGCTGCGACGAACCGGATCGCCGGGCACCTGTACGGGGTTGTGGATGGATTCATGCGCCACATACAGACAGAAGGGCTGATCCTGATTGTCTTTGATAAACTGCATCGCGTATTGATTGATGAGATGGGTGGAATAGCCATCTTCCCGTGTTTCCTTCCGGCCGTGCCACCAGTCGTGTTTGACGTGATCTCCCACGTGACTGATGAAATCGATATTGCCGCTGTGGTAACCGACAAACGTATCGAAGCCATGATTGTCCGGATGAAACTCGGCTGAGTTATGCGGATACCCCTGATGCCATTTCCCGATCAACCCAGTGCGATAGCCGGCCTGTCGTAATAGTTCGGCGAACGTATTCTCCGTTTTTCTTAAGCCTGTACGATGTTCGGGATGATCGCTGACCGGATGAATCACGGCTTCAATGCCCGCACGCTGCTGGTAGCGACCCGTCAACAGACCGGCACGTGTGGGAGAACAGACCGTGCCGGAAGAATGAAAGTCGGTCAGCTTCAAACCTTCTTTGGCCAGCCGATCAATCTCGGGGGTTTTGAAATAGGGATTGCCAAAGCAGCTCACCCCCGCGTAGCCCATGTCATCAACCATGATCACAATCAGGTTCGGCCGCTCTCCCGGCACACGGTCCGCTGCGTGCGCGGTGAATTGAAAACAGAATAGACACACAGCCGTAAGAAGTGTCTGAATTGCCGGATGATAATTTCTTCGGCATTGCACGACGGAGTCCTTTTGTTCTTGCCAGAATGATTGTCGACTACATCAAAAGGTAGCAAAACATTATATCAGAGAAGTATTCAAATACACGGAACTAAATCGTAAAGCGCATCAACGAGAGCGGGACAACAGACGAAAACCTATAAACAACGATTTTCTACTTGCGATTCTCTACAAAAAACAACATGATTTTAAATTAGAACTCTTCCTGTCAAATTCATACCCAATTCTCATGCAAATTAAAGGGCTTCCCGATGATCAAAGTTGAGTGTGATTCATGTTTTCAGGAATATAAAGTACGCGATGAACGGGCCGGTCAGACTCTGAAATGCAAGTCGTGCGGTCATAAAATGCGTGTGCCCTCAGGCGATGAGGACCTGCTAGACGACGTGTATCACGACTTCGAAGATCCCGCACGCCCTGCCAGAAACAGGAAATCATCGGGCACATCAAACAATGCTTCTAAAAAGAACAAGAAATCCGAGAAGAAAACGAACGGTCCGATCGGTACCATTGTGGGGGTAGTCTGCTTTGCAGTCGCGTTTTATGTGTCTTACACATTTGTCGGCGGACTATTCGGGAAAAAGAAAAACGAGGAAGCAGCAGTCCCCCCGGCCATTGTCCAAAATGAAGCTGAAAATCCCTCAACCGCACCGGCTGTAAATTCCCCTGCCGCTGCAAGTCCGCAGCAAACTGTCACGGAAACGAAACCTTCTGAACCGCTTCCCACTGATCCAGCTGCGCGCAAGAAGGAGATCGATCGTCTTTTAAAAGAAACGAAAGGCTATGCGGATGCATTCAAAAAAGCGACCAACCATCAAGAGCGAAAAACGATTTATGAAAAAACGAAAATCGCCCAGGCACGCTTAAAGACTCTACAGAAACAACGGAAATCTGAAAACGATGCTAAACTCGCTCTGAATTCCAAATCATCCGCATCGAAAAAGAGCCTCGTTGCTCAAAAATGGTCTTCTTTAGTGGACCCTCCTCTCGTCGTCACGAAATGGCCGGACTCTTCTAAGATCTCAATTGACATGCAGAATCGAGAAGAGAATCCCATCCTGCCTCATTCCTACAGCCCATTTATCGCACTGCGACACAGTGGAGGAAGTCCTTACAAAATTGATGTCTGGAATTTGGCAACGGAAGAAAAAGTAGGGCTGGTCACGATTCCGGTCCCAGACAACCAGATGGTGATAAAACCGAATCCCTGTTTAAGTGTGGATGGGAAATATCTCATGATGTCTTATCTAACCAGCGACACGAAAATCCCGTTGCTTGCCTGCTGGGATGTGGCAACAGGAAAGAAAGTCGCAGAATGGGAAGCTGACCTGGCCAATTCGATCAACACGGTTTTTGAGATCTGTGGAACAGATCGGGCTTTTGCCAAAATCCTCCGCAAAGACGGAAACCGGTTTAAATCGATTCTGAAACTATGGGATCTGACTACCGGGAAATTATTGAATGAAAAAGAACTCGACGGTGGTCAGATTACAGCATCGAATTACAAGATCAGCCCGGGTGGGAAATTCCTGATCGCTAATAATTACAGCAACTTGAATATCTATGATCTGAACTCACTGGAGCAGATTTATGTCATCAAATTCAGTAAAGTCCTGCCAGCGGATTTTCATTTTGTCACCGTCAATGCAATAGAATTCTCTGCGAATGGTAAAGAGCTTGGCTTACTCATTGCAGGATCTCGTACCACTTCGGTCTGGGTCCTTGATCTATCCGACAATGAATTTAAGCTGGGCTATCAAGTTTCCGGTAACCTGGGAGACATACTCAGTACGCCGCGATATGAAGGTAACCATTTGACTTGGAATCCCACCGGCAACAGCTGGCTACTGTATGGTGCCTGGCTTGTGGATCGCCAGAGTCAACGGGTCGTCTGGACCTTAAAGCCTGTTCCCAATGTCATCATGCGTGACGAAGTTTTCTTAACGCCGAACTACTTGCTGGCGGAAACGGCAACGGCGTTATCAGATGCGAACGGTCGTATTCTACTGAATCGAAAGCCCAAACTGGTATCACTGCCACTTTCAGAATCGAAAATCGCGGAGAGTCTCGCCGCTTATGCCAGTCAGAGCGAGGCCATTTTAGGAACCGGACAAAAAGTCAGCGTTGATGTGAATATTGGTGATGTCAAATTTAGCAATGCCGATGAAGTCAAAACCATTCTCAATGACGTCATTCAACAGAGATTGGAATCCGAGGGCTTTCAGGTCGTGCCAGACCAGCCCATTGTCTTCAGAATTGAATATCAGGAACAGGATGGTCACAAACTGCAATTGACCAAACGCGACAAGTCAGTCCCCGGAAACCCTCTGAGACGAAAAGCGACTGGAAAAACACTGCAATCAACGGCCGCGACTTTTAAACTTTCCTGGGTCGACAAACCTTCAAATAAAATACTCTGGTCCAATCAAGCGCTCGTTAACCCCCGCTTTCTGATTTTACGAGGGGCGGCGACTGCAGAAGCAGCCCGTAAAAAGATGTTCGAGGAATTACAAAATCGACTGATGGCGGAATCCATTCCCTATTTTATTCCCAAACAGAAAACGCTTTCCATGTTGCCGGGTGAAACTCAGTTGCCTGACTAAGAGATCCATCTCAGACGTGATTCTTGAACTCTCAAAAACAGCATTCCGTATTTCTCAATGCAACACGAAAACCTGGATTGCTATACTCAGCGAAAATCCTTTACAATAGAGGATATTGACATCCTATTGTCGATCTTAAGAACTGATTCTTCCACCATCTGCTAATAGAGATTAAGGACACACTCATGCGTAAAACGATCTGCTTCTTGATTTGCGGTGCTCTACTTTTAGGATTCTGGGGCGGGACTGAAAAATCACAGTTTGCCCACGCCGTGGATCCCGACAAATGTGAATGTGAGTCAAAAGAAAAAGACGATGACAGTAACGGCGAGAAAAAACTCAGCAAATTCATGCGCGAGAAGCTCACCAGTTCACAACTCGTTCTGGAAGGGCTCATGGTCGAAGACTATGACATGATGCAAAAAGGAGCCCAAAAAATGATCGAAATGAGTAATGCCACTGAATGGCAGGTGATCGAAGGCCCCGTTTTCGCACGCCAAAGCGAGGAGTTCCGCTCCGCCGCCAAACAGGTAATCAAGTTCGCCAAAGAAAAGAATCTCGATGGTGCCTCGCTTAGTTACCTGCACTTAACCATGACCTGCATTGCTTGTCACAAAAAAGTCAACAAAGTACTGATCTCCCAGCGATAAATCTACACTTGCTGCGATCCATCAATAAAACAGGGGAATGCGAAATCGATTCGCATTCCCCTGTTCTCATTATCAGCTAGCTGATGCGCTTACTTTTCTGTCACTTCCGTGGCAGCCGTTTCTTTAGCAGGCAGCACACGAATCACGCGGCCGCTTTGCAGCTTGTCGCCATCCAGTTCCACCGTACGAATCCGTAACAGATGCGTTCCCGGTTTCAACCCTGCGGGCAACTTCGCATGCCAGAGATGCGTCGAATTTTTCGCTTTTGGCAAATTACGATACTTCTTGTCTTTCACACCATTTTCTGACTCAGACAGTTTTTTGAAGCTGGGATCAATGCCCAATTGATGCTGCATGGGAACCCAGGTTCCTGTTTTGCCAATCATCATTTCAACCTTCGATCGTTCCGATCCGTTGAAAATATTGACCAGAACTTCAGTCTCGGCCAACTGATCGGCGGTGACTTGTTCGGGAGCCATAATATTCATCTGATACTTTGCTGACCGTCCTGCGGCCCGAAAGTCCAGATTGTATTCTTTCCCGTCAAAGGTGATGATCGAATAACCGTTGGGGGCGCCATCGGCCATTACCGTGTGGGGAATGCCTCGTTCATCAGGAGCCCCTGACCACCAGCTGCCACTCACTGTGACGTTGATGATGTGATGGTGCGGCTTCGGCCCACGCCAGCCATCAGCTTTGGTAATGAAACGATGTTCATGGTGATGTGTATGACCGGAAATCGACATGCAGAAAGGACGTTTTTCAATCAACCGATACAACTCCTGTCGATCTTCCACATCCACCAGAGGAATGTGCATCATCAGCACGACCAGTTGATCTTCGGGAATCTGCTTGAGATCGTTCTTGATAAACGCCATCTGCTCTTTACCAAGCCCACCTTGATATTTGCCCTTCTTTTTCCCTTCAGAAACGACCCACTCAACATCATCTACTGCGATGAAATGCACCGTCCCGTAATCGAATGAATAATAAGCCGGGCCGAAGGCACGCTCAAATGTCTCATCACTCAGTTTATCGTTGGGAGCGTCATAGTTAATGTCATGATTGCCGATGATGTTGTACCAGGGAACCCCCAACAGCGCGATACCACGTGCCTGCGATTCGAACAGGGATAAATCATCAAACAGAATATCCCCCAGAGTCACGCCAAATGAAGCATCGGTTCCGACCAGTTCTTCAATCACATCATGCGCGATATAATCAATTTCCTTCTGATCGCGTGGCTGCGGGTCACCAAAGAAAATCGCCCGGAACTGGCTGGGCTCTTTCTGAGGATACAGCGGAAAATCGACCGAAGCGGGCAGAGGTCCAGTTGGCTTAACGCCCGCGTACTTTGTTTTGGGTGAGCCGTTCGGCTTGTGAATATAATAAAATTCCGGTGTCAGATTCTTACTCAGTGGCGTCCGCCAGCCTTGTGGTTTGATCACAAACAGAATCGTATCCTCAGTGACCGGCAGCTGATACTGGCCGCATTCATCGGTGCTGACAATATCAACGCCATTCGACACACGAACCCCCGACAGAACTTTTTCCCCGGCGTCCCGTTTGCGATTGTTGTTTGCATCGTGAAACACATAACCGGTGGCCGTCTGCTGTGCTTTCGATTCTGCCTGCCCGATTTCTTGATAAGAAATGATCAGAAGTAACGTTAGACCAAATTTCATAAGTGATGATCGACTCATTTATTTTCCCTCTGTTAATAAACCAGATTAATTGTCTCTGTTTATGTTACGCTGCACACCGTCGTCGCAAAACCCATAGACCAGATTTTATATGAAGTTGACATAAACGAAGTTGATATAAACACTGTGCAATTGCATACAAAACCAGGGGAACGATCAAATTCATTCCCCTGGCTTAATGTAATACAGACAATCAGATACTTCGTAAAAGACCTGACGCTTTAGAATTCGCCAATCACTTCCCCACCGATCCGTGTCCCTAACGCTTTCCAGATTTCTGCACTGATATTTTCAGAAATAAAGCGTCCCGAACCATCAGCGAAACAAACCTGCACGCCACCCACATGAAAACTTCTCGCAGCAGCGATTTGAGTACCATCAATTGCGGTTGAACAAGGCAGCTCTGTAGAATTGCTGCAACTATCGAGGATATCTGGAATCACACTGTTTGGATTGCGGCCAGTACTGAAAGCGGACCCGCCCATTCCAGAATAGACCCAGGCACCACGCGAATCAGTTCTTACGCTATCGCGATATTGGACCTCACTAACCAATACGGTATTGCTGCTTCCGTCTTTAATATCCGTCATTCGGATTGAAGAATTAATCGTAAATATGCCCCCGTTCTGGCTGGTATAGGAATCCAGCAAATCACCAGACCCATAATTTGCGGCATAGTTTCCACGAGACATATTTTCTAACGCACGAAAACCAACATCCTTTCGGCGATCCACCGGATGACTCGGACATCGAAAGGCGACCGGAGTGAAATGCCCAAATTTATTATTCATATAATCCAGTGGATCTCTTGCACTCAGAATGGGAGCTGCGATGTCCCAAAGACCGGTTTGTTCCATCTGTGGCAAAACGTAGAGTAACCAGTTTCCCCCCAGACTCTGTCCGCCTGCGCAATCTTGAATGCCTGAAAGATTGACTGGAGGATTTCCGGCACAAGGGCCAATCACTCCTCCGGGAGGAAAGACACTGTGTGTCTCCTGATAGTTTTGCAGTGCCAGTCCCAACTGCTTGAGATTATTTTTACAGCTGCTGCGGCGAGCTGCTTCACGTGCCTGTTGCACGGCAGGTAACAGAAGCGCAATCAGAATTGCGATAATGGCAATCACCACCAGCAATTCAATCAGAGTAAATCCACGAGAACGACGTACGGATTTGTCAACACGCGCAACAGCACGCGAAAAACGAAGAAGCATCAATAAACTCCTCAAAAGAAAAATAGAAATTAAATTGTTTTCGTATTTCAAGGCATTTGATGCCGGGATCGGTCTTATATGACCAGTTATCGGAAGGAAGGATCGTTCGCTCTCCGAAGCTGGGCAGATCGTACTGTCAGATTATGAAGATTACGTGACCGAAAAATGAATACTTGCTTGAATCCATGTCGAACCATTTTCGAACGAGACTTCACACTCTTCCTGTCAGACGCACAACCACGATTTCGTTTCAAAAATTATCTTGATTCACAGCACGGCAAAATATTAATTACCTGTTATGGAACCATGGATGAGTTGACAGTAGGTGTCATCCGAATACAATGTTTTGTTCACGTATTCGTTTTTTTAATTGATCAACTGCAGACGCTCCAACAAATATTGTTTTCATCGAGGCTCCCTCAAATGCATCCCAGATATCTACTTGAAAACTGGCAATCCGTTCTGTTTGGTTTGATCCTGATCGGCCTTGGGGTGGCATCTCTGATGTATCCCGATGCCATGGTTGATGCTGAAGCCAGGGGCAGAAGAGGCCTGATTAAAATGATCATCATCTGGGCCTGGGGTTGGCCACTCGGTATCGCCGGACCACTGCTCGGTGGGCTTTGCCTCTGGGGAAGTTTAACGCCTTCCGAGGATGACGAATAAGACATTCCGCTCAGAGGTAGATCAGAATCGGCACACCTTCTCCCGCTTTGAATCGCCCTGAGACGTGAATGAATTCAGACCGTTTATGGTACGCTTAATGCCTGCGTATTCAGAAATTTACGATCCCGACTCCTGAATGCTCGTAAATCGGCTGCACTCTACGCAGCCGGTTTTGTGCGAGGAAACCCACCTCTTGGATTGACGCCAGTAAACGGTTCTCTCATAGTAAAAGTAGAAGCTTACCGCTCTGTCTTCCCTGGAGAGAGCATAACGGCAACCAGACTTTTTCGCCCAGGAGCCAACTACCATGCAGAAACGTTGTCTATTCAATCTGAGTTTTCTGTCTCGCGCACTGCCATGGGCGAGTGCTCTCTGCTTCCTCTGTTTGTCTTCTCCCAACGTAGAGAGTGCGGAAAAAGCAGATACGCTTCGCGTCTTGTGCTACAACATCCACTACGGTCAGGGCACCGATGGAAAATATGACGTCGCTCGTCTGGCCAAAGTAATTGAACGAACGAAACCAGATCTCGTCGCACTACAGGAAGTCGACGTCGGCGTCAAACGCTCCGGCCGCGTGCATGAAGCACAGCGTCTTGCCGAACTGACCGGCATGGAAGTCCGCTTTGGTCCCACACAACACTACGAAGGGGGACTGTTCGGCAACGCAGTGCTCACACGGCTACCGATTCTTGATGTGATGATTCAACCGCTGCCCTATACCGAAAGTACACCGCAGCTGGTGACCTATCCACGCGGTGCTATCGTCGTCACGGTGAAAGGACCGGGCGACAAACCACTGCGTTTTATCAGCACTCACTTTCAACACAATCTGCCTGAAGATCGCGTGGCAGAAGCCAAAGCCATCAACAAACATTTCGCATCCAACGATGGCGTTCCCACAATTCTCGCAGGCGACATGAACGCCCAGCCGGATACCGATCCTATCAAAATTTTACTCAAACAATGGACCAACGCCATTGATGACGACGCCACACCGACGGCTCCTTCCACCAAACCAAGATCCCGCATCGATTATATTTTCTATCGACCGGCTACAAGATTCGAAATGGTGGAATCGAAAGTCATCGACGAACCGCTGGCCTCCGATCATCGCCCCGTCTTTGCGATTCTGAAATTAATACAGCAGTGATGACGGCCACAAGCTTATCAGCCTATTTCATCTACCTGACATACTTGATTCAAGAACCTGGATAAACTGAGATGAGAAACTTGAAATGGATTGCTGTCGCGTGCATTTTACTCTGTTTTGGATCGCTCAGTCAGGGCACCGCTGAAGAGTTCCAGGCGACGCCCGTCGGTTCCATTCGCGTGCAGCCCGGCTTTCGGGTCGAGCTAATCCGTTCCGCACAGAAAGGGGAAAGCTCGTGGATCAGTATGACGTTCGACGATCAGGGACGACTGATTCTGGGGCTCGACGATGTGGGCCTCGGACGACTCACGCTCAACGACGATCCGAAACAGATCCCATTCGAAAAAATCGACAACACGCTCAAACATTGTCGCGGCGTCTTGTATGCGCACAACAGTCTGTATATCAGTGAGACCAACGGCAAAGGCCTGCATCGCTTTAAAGACACCAACGGCGATGGTCAGTTTGATCAACGTCAACTCTTGAAAAAACTGGAGTATGGCAGCCGCTTCGGGCATGGCAGCAATCAAATTGTCCTCGGCCCTGATCAGAACATCTATCTGGTGGTCGGCAACGATGTCGCGTTCCCCGCAGGCGTTTCACCCAATTCTCCTTACCGTGATCCGCACAACGATCACCTGCTGCCGAATCCCCACGACGCCGGTCAGGATGATCGTGTGGGTTATATACTGAAAACGGACCCCGATGGGAAAACCTGGGAGATTCTGGCAGGCGGATTTCGTAATCAGGTCGATATGGCCTTCAATTCGGAAGGGGAAATGTTTACCTATGACGCCGACATGGAATGGGATGTAGGACAACCCTGGTATCGCCCGACACGCGTGAACCATATTATCCAGGGAGGAGAATACGGCTGGCGCTGGGGCACCGGCAAATGGCCCGAATATTACGCCGACAGCCTCCCCAGTACACTCGATACCGGCCTGAGTTCTCCTACCGGCATAATCTTTGGCACAGACAGCAAGTTTCCCGAACGCTTTAAAAACTCGCTGTATATTGCCGACTGGCAGAATGGTCGTATCCTGCTCGTCGATCTGATTCCCGCTGGCGCCAGCTTTACCTGCCAATACGAGGTCTTTTTGGAAGGGGGGCCACTGAATGTCTGTGATATGCAGTTCGGCCCCGATGGTGCCCTCTATTTCATCACCGGCGGCCGCGGTTCGCAATCGGGGCTGTACCGTGTGACGCCGACGGCAAATCAAAAGACAAATTCGACGGCCCCCAAGATTGACAAGAAAACGGAAGCCCTGGCATTGGCGGCACGAAAACTGAGACAGCAGCTCGAACAGTATCAGACGAAACCAGTCACCGATATCAACTTACTCTGGCCTCACCTGAGCAGCCCAGATCGCTGGCTCCGCTTCACCACACGACGGGCGATTGAAAACCAGGACGTTTCCAGGTGGCGTGCACGGGTCCTTACAGAAATAAATCCCACCGCCGCCATCGCCGGCCTGATTGCTCTGTGCCACAAGGGAACTGCTGAGGACAAAGACCCGGTCCTCACCGCACTGAACCGCATTGACCTGAAGCAATTAAAACAGCAACAGCTGCTCGCCCTGTTGCGTGCTTACGAGCTCTGTTTCATTCGACTCGACGCACCAACGGCAGCACAGGCCAACGCACTCAAGCAACGTCTGCAGCCGCTGTATCCCCATGCCACAAGCAGTGCCAATCACCTGCTCTGCGACTTGCTGGTCTATTTAAAAGACGAGACCGTCGTCCCCCAAACAGTCAATCTACTCACCGACACATCCACACAGGAAGAACAGATTCGGGCAGCCCGTACTCTGACGTTCGCCCGACAGGGTTGGAATAAAGAGCAGCAACATAATTTCCTCACCTGGCTGGCACACGCCCGCACCTTTTCCGGCGGCAAACAGCTGACCGAACGTTTGCGTGATATCCGCGTCGACTTCTTAGAGATGCTCACCGAACAGCAACGTCAGCAGTTCAGCAAAGAAATTGCTGCCCTCGATAAACCGCTGGTGGAAGAAGAAATCGTCCCCACCCGTCCCATGGTGCAGGACTGGAAACTTGACGATCTCGAACCACATCTGGCAGCCGTCACGACCAACCGCTCCTTTAAAAGTGGGCGGCAGGCTTTGCTGGCTGCCAGTTGTCTGAAATGCCATCGCATCGGTTCTACAGGCGCCCAAGTCGGCCCTGATCTGACCAACGTGGGCAAACGCTTCGACAGCCGCGCCATTCTGGAATCGATCATCACGCCATCCAAAGTGATGGACGAAAAATACCTTTACACGGTTTATATCCTTGACAGCGGAAAGGTCGTAACAGGACGCCCCGTCGGCGTCAACAAGACAACCATCACCGTCGAAACCGATCCGATCAAACAGACGACTGTGCCCGTCGCCCGGGACGAGATCGAAGAGTCTATTCTCTCCAAAACATCACCGATGCCCGCCAGCCTGATCAATGTTCTCACCAAAGAGGAAATTCTCGATCTGCTGGCCTATCTCAAAGCAGGCGGCAATCCCCAGGCGGATGCGTTTCTGAAGCAGAAATAACTTTAAACGGGAACAACCTGTAACATGTCAGTACGGAATTGTGTGAACTATCTGGGACTCGCGCTGTTATTGTTCTGCAACACCATTCAGAGCTCGGCAGCAGAACCGGTCAATCTCAACAGTCTCCCGTCCGACCTCAAGGTCCCAGAAGTCACACATGAAAAACCGCAGGCCGGCAAACGGGTCTGGCAGACGAACCCCGGCTTTGAACAAACCGAAATCGCGCACGCCCTCTATCTCCCTCCCGACTGGAAACCGGGAATAAAGTATCCCGTGATCATGGAATATCCCGGAAACGGCGGCTTTAAGAATGCCCTCAATGATCGCAGCCGGGGCCGTGTGCAGGATTGCAAACTGGGCTATGGCTTATCGGACGGCGCAGGCATGATCTGGGTCAGTCTGCCCTTCGTCGATTCAAAAATCGGCAAGCACGCTCTCAAATGGTGGGGCAATCCGGATGCCACTGCCGACTACTGCAAACAGACGGTCGCCCGGATCTGTCGGGAATTTGGCGGCGATCCCGAGAATGTAATCCTCACTGGTTTCTCACGCGGCGCCATCGCCTGCAACTATATCGGCCTGCGCGACGATGAAATCGCAGCGATCTGGAAAGCGATGCTGCCTCACAGTCATTATGATGGCGTGCGCAAATGGAACTACCCCGACAGCGACATCGCTTCCGCCCACAAACGACTGAAGCGTCTGGGCACCCGCCCGCAATTCATCAGCCACGAACGGAGCACCCGCGCAACGGAGAACTTTCTGCAGGCGTCAAAATCTAAAGGTCAGTTCACCTTCATGTCCCTCCCCTACCCCAATCATTCCGACGAATGGGTATTGAAAGACATTCCCGAACGAACCCGAGCGAGAGAGTGGCTCACGGAAATTCTGAATACCAATTCAACTGATTGAGCCCTTTTTTTCCAGTTACGAGACAATCAAATGCCCAGAAAACAAATGACCAGAAACACAAAGTGGACTTTATTCATATTAACTTGCCTGCTCCTGGTTCAAAAATCCCCCATCCAGTCAGCAGAGCCACAACCACGGCCGCATACTAAAGTTCGTGGCATCTATGGCGGTGCGCCCACACAACTACTGGAACAGAACAAAACGCTTCCTGAACTGGGCGTGAATGCGATCTTCATGGGATCGGGCAGCTTGACCGACAAACGCATCGCACAATTGAAACAACAGGGCGCAAAAGTCTTTGCCGAATTCAATACCATGCACGTCGCCAATTATCTCAAAGAACATCCCGACGCTGCCCCGATTGGTGTCGACGGAAAAGTCTGCCCGGCGCCACAGGGTTGGCAGGGGATCTGTCCGACGCATCCTGACTATCGCAAATTTCGGATGGATGAGTTCCGTAGAGTACTCAAGAAATATGAAATCGACGGCATCTGGCTCGATTATCATCACAGTCACGCCAGCTGGGAACGCGCGGTTCCCGACATGCCAGATACCTGTTTTTGTGATCGCTGTCTGAAACAGTTTCAGCGAGATACCAAAGTTTCGCTGCCTGATGCTCCCACATCTAAACTATCCCAACAACTGCTGGAAAAACAGAAAGCGGCCTGGGTCCAGTGGCGCTGCGATGTCTTTACCGACTGGGTCCGCGAATTCCGTTCGATCATCAAGGAAACACGACCCAAGGCGCTATTGGGAACATTTCACTGCCCGTGGTCTAGCACCGATTTCAACGGCGCGCTCAAAAACAAACTCGCCATCGATCTTAAAGCACAGGCAAAGTATGTCGATGTCTTCAGTATCATGCCTTATCACGCCCGTTTCAATCATCCAGACGACCCCGCCTGGATCTCCCGTCAGACTGCCTGGCTGGGCAAACATCTGGGCATCAAAGGCGAACCGGGAGAACGACTCAAAATCTGGCCGATCGTTCAACTCTCGGATTGGGGCGAACCAGTATCTGTCGCACAGGTCAAACCGGTCCTTGATCACGGCACCCGTCTGCCGGCGACCGGGGTAATGGTCTTCCGCTGGGGATCACTGCATCCACAAACGGACAAAGTGAACGCGATGATCGAATACTATCGCGCGATCAAACCGTAGACGACTCCATTTTCAGTTTGTTGACAATCCGACACGCGCGATCTATAACCAAGGCGGATACAAACCAACCCGCAGAAGGACGGATCGCGACCATGTTAACGGTACTCTCTCCCGCTAAATCTCTGAATCTGGAACCGCAAACGCAGACATCGAAATTCTCGACGCCCGAATTTCTGGATCAAGCTGAGACGCTCGCCAAAAAGCTGAAGCGGATGTCCAAAAAATCATTGAGCGAGTTAATGGGCATCAGTAATGACTTGGCCGAGCTTAATCATGGCCGCTTCAATCAATGGTCGCGGCCCTTTTCCACAGACAATGCCAAACAAGCGCTCCTGATATTTAATGGTGACGTCTATCAGGGACTTGATGCCAAACGATTCAAAGCCCGTGATCTCGCCTTCGCGCAAGATCACCTGCGAATTCTTTCCGGCTTGTACGGCGTATTGCGCCCACTGGATCTGATGCAGGCCTATCGTCTGGAAATGGGAACCAGTCTCATCACACGCAGCGGTAAATCGCTGTATGACTTCTGGGGAGATAAAATCACCGAGTCTCTCAATCATGACCTGGCAAAACACAAACAGAAAGCACTCGTCAATCTGGCCTCCAATGAATACTTTAAGAGTGTCAGACCCCGTGGACTCGTCGGTCCCGTGATCACGCCGGTCTTTAAGGAAATCAAAGACGGCAAATCACGCACGATTGCCTTGTTCGCCAAGCAGGCCCGGGGGCGAATGGCGGCCTGGATGATTCAAAACCGGATTGATGCTCCAGAACAACTGACCGAGTTCAACTTGAATGGATACGAATATCAGGCCGATGAATCGTCGGCTGATAAATTGACATTTTCTCGTCCGCAGCCACCGCCGGTCGGAAAGAAATAACAACTCCTTATTTAGAGAAACAAAGTCCCATGACTGAGACCGCTTCCCACCAGCAACTCGATCAGATGATTACCGGCTACTGGTCGTCGCAAGCCATTTACGCTGCCGCCAGTCTGGGGATTGCCGACCTGTTGGTCTCAGGGCCGCAAACGGCCGAGCAGCTGGCTGCCGCCACAGATACCAATGCGGGGGCACTCTATCGTCTGCTACGTGCTCTGGCGAGTGTAGGGATATTTATCGAAAATGAGCAACAGAAATTCGGCTTAACCCCTTTAGCGGAATTCTTGCGCAGCGATGTTCCGGGTTCCAAAAGGGCGCTGGCCATGATGACAGGCGACGAACATTTTCAGGCATGGGGCGAAATTCTCTATAGCATCCGAACCGGCAAAACTTCATTCGATAAAGTATTTGAAAAACCGTTCTTCGAGTACCTGCCAGAGCATCCTGACAAGGCACAGGTTTTTGACCAGGCGATGACCGGCATTCATGGCAGAGAGACTGGCGAGATCCTGGAGTCGTACGATTTTTCGGAAATGAAAACATTGCTGGATATCGGCGGCGGAAACGGATCTAACATATCCAGCATTCTGCAGAAGTACCCGGAGATGAAAGGCATTTTGTTCGACCTGCCGCATGTTGTCGAACGGGCTCAAGCTCATATCAAGCAGGCAGGATTAAGTGACCGCTGTGACCTGATTGAGGGTAGCTTTTTTGCATCCGTTCCCGAGGGAGCGGACGCCTATTTTATGCGTCACATTATTCATGACTGGGACGATGAAAAATCGCTCACTATTCTTCGCCAATGCCATGCCGCCATGCCGAAAAACAGCAAACTGCTGGTCGTTGAAAGTATCATTCCTGAAGGGAACGAACAATTCGCCGGCAAGTTTCTCGATCTGGTAATGCTGTTAATTCCCGGCGGTAAGGAACGCACGGTAGAGGAATACCGGTCCCTGTTCAAACAGGCAGGTTTCGAACTGGAACGCATTATCTCGACGGAGTCCGAACTCAGCATCCTGGAATGCGTCAAGTGTTAGCAGATTCAAGCCGACGTCGGCACTGATATCGAGCTGCAGATTCATATTGATCAGATAGGTGAATCCGCTGTCTGATCCAAAGTTTTCCCCAACAGGCTCTGCTGAATCTTTCATCTCATGGTCAACGAAACGACTAGAGTAATGCCCGCCTGCCACCATCAATTGATCTTCCAGCAGCGAGCGACTGTCACTCACCTTGAGATGTAGGAAGCTGATCTTCTGCCAGTGCTGCCCGGTAGTCTGCCTGTTCTTTGAAATACTGCAGTTTCGCATCGACGGCTTTTTCTGCAGACTCAACTGCATATTGTTCTCGCAAAGTTACTTTCAACAGATCCGACAACCCTTCTTCGAAGTTGCGACGTTCGCGACGTGCCAGGTCTTCTGCATAGCCAACGGCCAGCTCCGCCTGTTGAGCCTGTTTGTAAGCTCCGGTCAACCCGGCGTAGGCATACTCGACTTCAGCAATAATTTTCTCTTCGGTTAATTTGCGTTTGGCAGTCAGCTGCGAGATCTTGCCGCCCACCGACTGAATTTTCCCGCGGGCTTTGCGACGTTCAAGGGGAACTTCTACATACAGCATTGCATCGAGTTGAAAAGGGCCTTTATCATTCTTGGGATCGGTTCGATAACCAATATCCTGAGCGGCTGCCATCACTAAATCCACCTCTGGCAGAGTATCATTCATGGCCTCAGAGTGATCAATGTCCAACTGGCGCCGTAATAATTCGAGTGCGAAAATTTCCGGCCGCCGTTCCAGTGCTAATCTAGCATCGTATTCAACCCGTTCCGCATCAATCTTCATCAATTCTGGAAAAACGGGGATCTGATCAGGCCCCGGAATCAGCGGTTCACCACTGGCATCACGATAAAACAATGAAAGTTTGACCGCCGTCTGTTGAAGTTTTCGTTCGGCAAAGGCCCGCTTTCCTGAACGCTCAGCAACCAATCGCAAGTTATCGGTTAATTCCGGTGGATCGAGAAATCCATTTTCAACCTGACTACGAATACGATCAGTCCGCGATTCAGCCAGCTTGAGAATTTGATCTGCGATGACAAGCTTGGCGCCTGCTGCTACCCAATCCCAATAAGCGTAGGTGCCTTCCTGAACGAAACCGATGAGTTGTGCCTGGATATCCGGCTCAACAGCATCTACGCCAAATGTCGTACGCCATAACGCAGCCCGTCGTGCATCAATGTCTCGATTTCGGGCGAGTGGTACCGAAAAACCTGCTTTAAACTCCCCCGCTTCATTTGTCTGCCTTTCCTTATACCAAGGCTGGAAATTTCCACGACCCATTTTATAACCGGCAAAGAGTTCCCCCCCCTGATACAAGGGCTTCACCAGACCGATATTTTGGCGATACGTTTTATAATATCCCATCGGCCCATTTTCAGTAGCTGCTTTGAATTTACGGTCAAATTCTCCTAAGGTTTGCAAACGCTCACCGGAAGCAACTTCGCGTGAATAAATCGCGGCATCCAACAATGGGTAGCTTTGATAAACCGAGTTAATCACGTCTTCCAAAACCAGCCCATTCCGGCTGGGCTCCAAGTTTTCACCTGGCAAAGGAGGAATGTTGGGAATGGCAAACGCTTCTTCATTAATCATTTCAGCCGAAACAAGTGACACTTGCTGAGAAGACAGTGCTGGCTCAGCTGGCGCTTTGTCTGTAGGCGTTTGGTCTGTGGGCGGTTCTTCCTGGTCGCGCTGAGGATTCAGTTGAATTTGTGCCGCATCAACTGGATCGGGCGAAGCCGCCTCAACCGTGATCCGTGCAATAGCAGAAGGCGTTTCAGACTGTGACACATTCTGTTGTGTGCCAGCACATCCGACTGCCATTGTTGCGGAGAGAAACGGTACAAAAGTTCTAAACATCGCGGAATCACTCTACTGGTCTGCTTCACCAGCAACCTGAATTACTAATACAGTTACTATAATCCGTACAAAGCGCTCTGTTTTAGAATTCGGCATAAGTGGACGGGGGCATTGACAGAGAGTAAGAACACTCTAAGCGTTATCACAGAAAATCTCTATTTTTCCGCAACAAACAACGAAGTCCGCAAACACAACCCAGCACCCCTATTCTCACTTAGGCAGCTTGGGAGGCTTGCTCTTATTACTTTTCTGGCCTGGCTCATTGATTGAGACCACAGGTGGGAACCCATTGAGCTTTCTCCAGACTTCGTACCAGAGAGGAACCCGTTTCAGCAAAACCCAGGCGTTCGTACGCACGCCCTGTCTAAGAAACCGATCTTGAGGCCAGGGTATGTCTGCGGGATCCGGGCGAACCAGAATTCGGAATTTTCCGTTCCCGTTGTCGGTGGCATCAACAGAAACAACTGTTCCGCCAAAGGTCCCGACGGCCACCGAAGGCCAACCGGCAAACTGGACTGCCGGCCATCCCTCAAACTGCAGCCGCACAGGCTGCCCTGGTTCAACGAGTGGTGCGTCATTCCCATCGAGCCAGACTTGAACAGAACGTTCGGTCGTATAAGGCACAATAGTACAAATCGGATCACCCTCTTTCAGGATCCCGGTTCCCAGATTCGGCGTGATCTGAACAATGTAGCCATCGAAGGGGGCCTTAACCACCTGAGTCTCTTGCCGCGAAACTTTGACCCGCATATCGAGTAGTTCCTTTTCGGCCTTGTTCAGCCCCTGTTGCGCCTTGGCGATATCGCTTTCGGCTTTGGAGACATCCCCGTTCGCTTTTCGTAACATTGCTTTCGTTTTGTCGATATCCGCCTGAGCTTTCTCAATTTTTGCTTTTCGCTCACTCTGCTTTCCTGACAATTCATCTTGGGCGGCCCCGTAGTAAAACTTGGCTCCTTTCGCTTTACTGGCTGCTTCTTTTAGCTTTCGATTCACTTCCTGTAGTTTCTGCAGCGAGATATTGTTCTCAGCCTGTAGTGTTTTCATTCGATTATACTCGGCCTGCAATTGCGGTAATGCGGCTTCATATTCAACCAGTTTCTGGTTCTCGGCCTTCACTTTTTTGGCGACCATTTCGATATAGGCATCCTGGGCGGCAATCGTCTCCCGCTTGACAATTTCATAAGCCTGAACTTGTGCCTGATAGGATTCAACGATCGTCTTCGCCGCATCCAGTGCGTGCTGACTCGCTTCCAGTTGCTGGCCGGCAGCTGTCACTGACTGCTGGCTGTTCATCAACTGCAAATCCAGACGCTCCGCATACGATTCGTCCAAATCACTTATCTGAGCAATCACTTGTCCCTTATCGACGCGCGCATTTTCAAAGATTTTATCCCCCCAGCGTGCAATCCGTCCTTTAATCGGTGCTTGAATTACCTGTTGACGCTGATCCGGGGCATAAGCCAGCACATTACCCGTGCCGGTCACAGACTGCTGCCACGGAGCAAACGCCATCAAAATAATAGTTAACAGCAGCGTCACAAACAGAAATCGGGCAATTTTTCGCGCAAGCCGCGATGATCTTGCCAGCCTCAACGCTGGCATACTAGATTCACTATAAGCCACGGGTACCAGCATTGACCAACGTTGATTCTGAGTCTGTGATGCAGGCGTATCAAGCTGCTGTTTAGCTGACATGACTTCCCCCTTCTCCCGAAGTGACCTGTCCCCCGAACTCCTGTTTTGCCGTTCCCAGTTCAGCCAGATTGAGACGCCCGGTGACCATGACCAGTGTCCAGAGACGCGCTGGATCGACCAGCATTTGAGTCAACTGCTCTGCTTCACGATCGGGAAAGACATCGATTATTCCGTCAATCAGTAATAGCCTGGGACGTCCGACGATGGCACGTGCCAGCATCAATTTGCGCGCCTGATTTGATGTGAGAGGATAACCGGTCTCTACAAGATGAGTATTCAGCCCTTCGGGGAGCCGCAGGATATCATCAACCAGTCCCACGCGTTGCAGTGCTTCACGCACATCACTCGTGGAAACGTTGGGGCGTTCCAAATGAACATTCTCCTCCAGAGATCCTGAAAATATTTCAATATCCCGCACCAATGCCACATGTTTCCTGAGCGCATCAGGGCGTAGATCGTGAGGATCAATCCCATTGATGGAAACATGTCCTTCCGCTGGTGTCCTCAGTCCAAATAACACATCCAGTAATTGACTCTTACCTGTTCCACTGGGCCCCATCAACATTAATCGTGCGCCAGCCTCAACCTTCAGGTTGACTTGCTCTGTAGGAGAGGCATGATGAGTCGCCGCGTAGCTGACATGGCTGACTGTCACTTCAGCAGGTTGATGATGCGGCATTTTGAGGAGTCCATCCTGGCGTTCCATAGGCAGATCAAACAAAACCCCGAGTTTGTCAACTGAAGCCAGGAGATCATAATAGCTCTGCAAATGTTTGCCCATTTTGGCAAAAGAGCCTACAATGACAGTCACAATTAACTCTGCCGCCACAAGCTGCCCCAGAGTCAATTGCCCAGAAATGACAAGCCAGCCTCCCAAGCCCAGTAAAACGGTACTGGCAACGGCCTGCATTCCCAACGCAAAAATAATCTGTCTCATTACAATCCGAAAATGCTTCTTACGCGCGCTCAGATATTCGTAAGTTAAATGATCTGCCTGATCCAAGGCAAACTCAGCGGCCCCCCGATATCGAAAAGCAGTTCCGCAACTGACCAGATCTTCCAACCAGGCTGCTACTTTATACTTTGCCTTGGACTGTTTAATACTGCTATTAACGGCACCACGCCCCAGCACGAAGATCACAAAGACAATCAACATCAGCAACACAATATCAAAGCCCAGCAACCAGGGATGATAAAAAGCCAGAACTGTCATACCAATCAAGGTGCTCAGCACCAGCGAAATGCCGTCTAACAGGAGCGAAGCTGTCGCTTTTTGGACTGTCATGACATCAAAAAAACGGTTGACCAGTTCCCGCCCCGACTGACCATCCAGAGCAGCAGGAACCACGCGCGGCAATCGAAACGAAAGATCTGCGGCCACGCGCGCGAAGAGACGTCGTTGAATGATCTCTGCAACATAGATCTGCAATCCGAGCAAAGCCGCGGAGAAGGAAAGAAAGGCGAGCAGCATTAACGCCAGTATAACTACGGGTTGAAGTAGCCGACCGAAGGCGACTGTATTTACCAGCGTTTCGACAGCCAAAGGCGTCGCCAGTGCCAGCAAGCCCGTGACGAGCGCAAAAACCGTGATAATCCAGATGTCAGAAAACTCTGGCTTCAACAACTTTAGCACTCGATCAAGCGGACGATGGGCGTGAGTATCTCCTGATACTGCATGAGTCGCTGAGAGCTCTGGTTCAATAACCAGGCATCGTACCACTTGCTCCTGATCCGAAAGCTTTAAGACACTCCGTATCCTGCGGGAGCTGATCCAGATCCGGGTTCGATCTCGCTGTGGTTGTAGAATCTGGAACCGACGCCGTTTTGCCGAAAGGATTGCAGTCCAGCGATGCTCATCGCCTACACGGGTGATGACTCGCCCCCCTTCACTGGTGATTGCAACCAGTTCATGGAAAGTACAATCCATCACTTTGTATTGGAGCTCTAAACTGCGGCTTGCTTCGACTAACCAATTCCACCAGTCATCGTCAGTTTCGGAGGCCCTCGCAGAGGCTGCTTCAATCAGTGCACGTCGAATTCGTGTCCGATCAGCTGAATGACCGGCATCAACGGCCAGTTGCTCAAACAACCAGGCAGCCGCTTTGATATCGATTTGGACCGACTTCGCATCAGCGTCTGCCAAGATGTCCGCGTTGTCAGGTGGAGTGGTAGACATGAGCAGTTCGTAAGTACAGGACCATCAAATATAGAAATTTTCGACTTTGACCTGCTGAAACACGTTCAACAAAGCCAGTGAATCTTCAATAGGCAGGGCACGACCATCCCAAGTCACATCCGATGCAAAGCAGTTTGCAAACAGACAAACGTGGACACTTGTATGGATCGCAAGAATAGCACTTCATTTTCTATCGTCTATTTACTGCATGGCATCCCATAAAACTTACTACAACACTGCTCTTGAGAGCATTCTCGTCAAATTCTAGACACCCCAAACCGAGAGACAAGAAATGATCTCCCAAGGTAAGCACAATTTTCGATCCCGCATTTCACAAGAATGGATTTGCATAACCGATGATTGAACAATTGATTCCCGACCTGTACCCTGAATGAATCAGTTTGAAAAACAACGCGTATTGTAAACCATCATGAAAAAAGAAGACAGGCATGAAAAGACTTTACGACTTTTTGATTCTGGTAATCGCAGCTCTCTCCTTGCAAGTGAACATTCACTCTACACCTGCGGGACAACCTTTGATCGTCGCTCATCGGGGACTATTGAAAGTCGCCCCGGAAAATACGCTGTCAAATTTCCGGGCCTGCCTGGAATTGCGGCTCGGCTTTGAATTTGATGTGCAACGCACAAAAGACGATCATCTGGTTTGCATTCACGACAGTACCGTCAACCGCACCACGAATGGCTCGGGAAAAGTGAGCGACCTGACGCTGGCAGAAGTCAAACAACTTGATGCGGGGAGTTGGTTTGGTTCCCCTTTTGCGGGTGAAAAGGTGCCGACGGTGGAACAGGTTCTACAGTTAGCCGCCGGTTATAAACAGCATCCCATTTTAATCGCCGTTGATTTCAAAGATGAGAACGTCGAACAGGACGTCGTTCGCCTCGCGAAAAAACATGGCATCTTGAGCCGGCTGATTTTCATTGGCAGAACCATCCAAGACCCCAAAGTACGCGCGAATATCAAAGCCACTTCCCCCAAAGCAGAAACCGCAGCCGTCGCGAATAATGCCAGTGAATTTCCCACTTCGCTGGCCGACACCAGTGCCGACTGGGTGTATGTGCGATATATCCCTTCGAAGGCAGAAATGGAACGCGTGCATCAAGCCGGCAAACGGGCCTTCATCGCAGGTCCGACTGTGGGTGGGAAGATGCCAGAAAACTGGCAACGTGCAGCGACCGTGGGCATCGATGCAATTCTGACCGATTATCCTCTTGCCTTACGAGCAGTGCTCAAACAGAATGCGGTCCGCGATTAGCTTCGTCTCATGACCTCCAGTCGGAAATTGCTTGACCGTGACACTCTGACAGGCGAAGATTGATGTATGCATCATCAATGGGAGCGCAAACCATGATTGAATTCGATTACCTGTATAAGGGCACCTGTGGACTGGCCCACTCGCATCTGGCAGGAGAGATGGCCGGGCACTTGGGCGCTGCGGTCGCCGCCGGTTATTTCTTTGGCGAAGACCAAAGCGAGCTTCCCGATGAAGTCTTTGTTGGCATCACCGGTGAGCTGAAACGCATCATCGCGGGTGAGGAAGCATTCTGGTTCAACGCGAAAAAAGCGGGCATCACACCTACCGAACTGTTTAAACCATACCCACAGGAAGCCTCAAATGAAGCTGCGATCGACTCGATTGTGCGGGCCCTGCAAAAGAATGTCGGCCAGACGCGGCAATCAGGTCACAATATTATTTTCGCCTCGATCGGCGTCCGTGCCTTGCGTGACCACACTGATTTTGCCACGCCTCAGATCATCGACGGCATTCGCAAGCTGACCGCAGGATTCAACAACACGCATGCGGGCCGCGGCTATTATGGTAAAGAGAAAGGCTGGCGGACCGGGAAACAGATCAAGCTTGCTGAAATCAATAACTTTCCCAAGTATGACTCGATTCAGGCAATGGTCGATGTCACGATCGCCGAGCTAATCTCGACTGCTGCGATCAAAAAGCAAGGTTTCGGCGGTTTATGGCATATCATCAACCATGCGGCTGCGATTACCGAATTGAACCGCTTTGGCTACGAAAAGGTCGCCCAACTGGCGTTGCCCGCACATCATCAGCATATCCGCTTATGGCGTTCACTGCCCGATGTGGAGCACGAACTCGGACCCGTAGTCAAATCCGCACACGATCCCCGCGAACCGATCTACTGGGAAGGCATGTTCAAGCGAGACGAAGCCCGTCTGACACACCGCATCAAAACGCTGTATGGGTATTACACGATCCGGCGTTTCATCGAAAATGACGACACAAAGCAAAAAGCCGATGACGCGTTCCTGTTTCTGATGGCATAATCGCAGTCTGATCGAACAACCATCTTGAACATCGTACATATTGCTTTTCACATCAGATCTTGAACCAAGTTGAAAACCGTTGCTTTGTCTGCATAATATCGAGTAAGATCTGCTTTGCTCTCTATTTATTTCCAGAAAACATCGAGAACCCCATCCCATGTCGCCTCTTAGTATTGAGGACCAGGTCCTTGTCGCGTTGCGACGAATTACGCGTGCGATTGATTTACATTCCCGCGGCCTGATGCAGGAAATCGGCCTGACCGCACCACAACTGGCATCACTACAAACCATCGCCCGCATGCAACCGATTACAGTGGGGGCTCTGGCAAAATCCATTCATTTGAGTCAGGCCACGATGACCGGTATCCTGAGTCGACTCGAAGCACGCAATCTTGTTTCCCGCTCACGGAGAGGCACAGACAAACGCACTGTTGTCGTCGAACTCACCGAAGAAGGTCGGGCAGTACTGAAGAATGCCCCATCCCTGCTACAAGACCGCTTTCGTCGAGAACTGCTTAGACTTCAGGAATGGGAACAGACGCAGATGTTGTCGACCTTACAACGAATCGCTTACATGATGGACGCAGAAGATCTCGATGCATCGCCCGTATTGTCGGCAGGTGAAGTCACACCGACCACAGAAGAGGAAAATACGGCTTACCTGAACGAACAGCCATAGGCATCCTCGCCCCAATCTCCGCATACTGCTGAGAAACCAACCTCTTTCATCTCCTCAATGGGAATTGCTTGCGCAAAATTAATGCACTCAGGGAAACTGCGATTCGTATAACCCTTGCTCCTTTCATCTGCATTTAAAAACAGTGGGGGGTTGACACTCCCAACTCATTTGCATACAAAGCATCGTACACAAACCATTCAAACAGAACGCTTGTACCCATCCGCTCTGTAAAACCTTCGACAACACACGTTAATTTCCGTATTTTATTTAACAGCACAGATAAAACACCCCTTATTACTGAAAATTTATCAAGAAGTAATAAACAAACAAAACCATCCATATACTTTGGACACTAAACATATTTTTGCAAGAGAAACGTTCTCAGAAGCTAATTACTACAAAGTCCCATGGAACAGGCCATCCAATTGATTTTTCGCGAGCCCCGGTTGACCGATGCCCTCGCAATAACCAACCTGATTAAGAGTTGCCCCCCGCTTGACGTCAATTCCCATTACGTCTCGCTCTTGCTGTGTCGTGACTTTCATGACACCTGTGTGATTGCGGAATCCGATTCAAAAATTGTCGGTTTTCTTTCCGCCTATCATCCTCCCCAACAAGAGAATACCCTTTTTATCTGGCAGGCAGCCGTCGATAGTAACGCGCGTTCCTGCGGCGTCGCATCGCGTATGCTTGATGCACTGCTATCTCGCCAGATCAACTCCAATGTGAACCACCTCGAAACGACGATTACACCATCCAACCAATCGTCTCAAAAACTATTTCGCTCACTAGCGAAACGGCTCAACGCAGAATGCCGAACTTGTAACGGTTTTTCTTCGGAACTGTTTGGTCAAGCTGAAGAACACGAACCCGAAGAACGATACCAGATCGGCCCCTTCTCACTGAATCTAAATTAGAGAGAGAGAAATCACCAGTATCATGTCCATATTCAATCGACTCGAATCAAATGTTCGCGGTTACTGTCGCTCATTCCCCACTACTTTTACGAAAGCTCAGAATGCTACTTTGCACGATGAAGCGGGTAACAAATACATCGACTTCCTTGCTGGCGCAGGAACCTTAAACTACGGTCACAACAACCCAAAACTGAAAGAGAAACTCATCGAGTTCCTGGAACGTGACGGAATGCTGCATGGGCTCGACATGCAAACCGATGCAAAGGCCCACTTCCTGGAAGTTTTTGAAAAACTAATTCTCTCCCCGCTGGAACTCGATTACAAAGTCCAGTTCACTGGTCCGACTGGGACAAACGCTGTGGAAGCCGCATTGAAACTGGCCCGAAAAGTAACTGGGCGCACGAACGTTATCTCGTTTACGAATGGTTTTCATGGAGTAAGCCTGGGATCCGTTGCCGCTACGGGAAACAGCCATTTTCGTGATGCTGCAGGCACCCCTCTGAATAACGTGACCTTTATGCCTTACTATGGTTACATGGGCTCCAACATGGACACGCTGGAATACTTTGAGGCGATTCTCAAAGACAGCAGTAGCGGTTTAGACCTGCCTGCCGCTGTGATTGTCGAAACGGTGCAAGGTGAAGGTGGTGTGAATGTCGCCAGTTCAGAATGGCTGCAACAACTTGAAACACTCTGCCAGGAACACGGAATCTTGTTGATTATCGATGACATTCAAGTTGGCTGTGGTCGTACGGGGAACTTTTTCAGCTTTGAAAAAGCGGGAATTGTGCCTGATATTGTCACGCTTTCGAAATCTTTGAGTGCTTATGGTTTACCAATGTCGCTGGTACTAATGAAATCAGAACTGGACCAATGGAAACCGGGTGAGCACAACGGAACCTTTCGCGGCAACAACCTGGCATTTGTCTCTGCTACCGAAGCGATCGAGTTGTACTGGAGCGATTACCGCTTTGCACGCGAAGTCCTTCGTAAAGGAGCCTTGATTCAAAATCGACTGGAAGAGATTGCAGAAAGCGTGAATGACGTTGAACTGGAAGTGCGCGGTACCGGCATGATCTGGGGACTGGCCTGTCAGGAATGTCCTGCATTACCAGAAAAGATCTCAGCCGCTGCATTCGAACGCGGATTGATTATCGAGACGAGCGGGACAGATAGTCATGTCTTGAAATTTCTCCCACCGTTAACCATCGAAGATGACCAACTGCTACAGGGTCTGAATATTGTTGCCGACAGTCTTGAAGCAGTATTCAACGACGAGAACACCTTAAAAGAGCTGGGCCTGGTTCACGCAGACTGATTTGCACAGCACAAAAGAAAGACAGACATCATGATTGTACGTCAACTAAATGAAATTCTCGGAACTGATCGCGATATCCAGGCCAAAACCTGGAACAGTCGACGGTTATTACTCGCGGATGAAAAAATGGGATTTTCCCTGCACGATACGATTATTCATCCGGAAACGGAAACCGAAATCTGGTATCAAAATCACCTGGAAGCCGTCTATTGTATTGAAGGGGAAGGCGAGATTGAACTCATTCCCGATGGCCCCACCCATCCGATTTCCCCCGGCATGATGTATGCCCTCGATGAGAATGATCGTCACCTGTTAAGAGCGAAAACAAAGCTGCGCATGATCTGTGTCTTTAATCCTCCCGTCACCGGCCAGGAAGTTCACGACGAAAACGGCGCCTACCCGTCTGCTTCTGCGACTGAAAACTGAATCAACAAAATACAACCGTTTCCTGCAAGTAAGCTAAAGCCGTTTTGATGAACCTGCTCTTCCGCTTTATCCAACGTATTGAATCATTTCTACTTGCCTGGTCGATCATCGCGATTGCCGTGCTGTCGATCGGCAATGTGTTTTGTCGTGCGTTCCTCGGCTTCAGTTTAGCATTCACCGGCGAACTTTCACAATTTCTCATCATCATCGTCACATTCATCGGTCTGAGTTACGCGACCAGCCGCGGCAGACACATCCGTATGACTGCCTTTTACGATCAGCTCAATCTACGCTGGCGTAAAATCTTGATGACTTTCATCAGCGGATTCACTGCCCTGTTGATGTTCGCGTTGACCTGGTACTCATTTGAGTATATTTCCACCGTGTATTTCCTTGGGACGGTCTCTCCCGTTTTACAGGTTCCCCTGTATCTGGTTTATCTATGCGTCCCGCTGGGGTTTACGCTGTCAGGTATCCAATACACGTTGACGGCTGTACGTAACGTAATTTCTCCCGATGTTTATATTTCGTTCACACAAAAGGACGAATATGAAACACCTGTGGTTGGAGAAGTGTAACTTGAACTTTTCCGATCTGAGGTAAATTCGTGGAAGCGTTACTCATCGTCGGGGTTATGCTCTTGCTGCTGATGACAGGGTTCCCAATGAAGGTGCCCCTCATCGTGGCTGCATTTGCCGTTCTGCTGGTCTTTCATCCGGATGTCACCCCCGCAGTCCTCATTCAACAGATGATCGGTGGGATCAAGCCGGCGGCACTGATTTCCGTCCCGATGTTCATCTTCGCCGCCGACATTATGACACGAGGCAATTCAGCGAATCGACTACTGGATCTGGTGACAGCGTTCGTTGGACACCTGCGCGGAGGATTACCGATTGCCAGTGCCATCAGTTGCACACTGTTCGGAGCGATGTCAGGCTCAACGCAAGCCACCGTGGTGGCGATCGGCGGCCCGTTACGCCCACAGCTTTTAAAAGCCGGCTATCCCGATTCCTTCACGACAGCCCTCATTATCAATGCCAGCGATATTGCCCTGTTGATTCCCCCCAGTATCGGCATGATTGTATATGGCGTGGTTTCCGGTACTTCGATCGGAGAACTGTTTATCGCCGGTATCGGTCCCGGACTGCTGGTGCTGTTTCTGTTTTGTATCTATTGCTGGATCGCTTCGATTCGGATGAAAATCCCACGACAACCGAAGGCAGACTCCGCCACACGCAAGACAGCAGTGAAACGAGCCTTGCTCCCACTCGGATTCCCCGTCATCATCATTGGCGGCATCTATTCAGGAATATTCAGCCCCATCGAAGCGGCAGCAGTTTCGGTACTTTACGCGGCGATTCTGGAAATTCTCTTTTTCCGTGAACTTTCGTTGAAAGACATTCCGGAGATTGCCCTCTCGACAGGTTTAGTCACCGCTGTTGTGTTTATCCTCGTTGGAGCCGGTGCATCCTTCAGCTGGGTGATCTCATTTGCACAACTTCCCGATGCACTGATCAATGACTGGCTGGGGCTCTCTGCCGCTTCCGGCTACTGGACGATCATGCTTACGATTGCCATCGCATATTTTATCGGTTGCATGTTTGTCGATCCGATCGTGGTGATTTTGATCCTGACCCCCATCTTTCACCCCGTTGCCGCCGCAGCCGGCATTGATCCCGTACTGGTCGGAATCGTGGTCACACTGCAAGTCGCCATTGGTTCTGCTACGCCTCCCTTTGGCTGTGATATCTTTACGGCGATTGCCGTCTTCAGGCGTCCCTATCTGGAAGTCATTCGAGGCACCCCGCCGTTCATTGCGATCCTGTTATTTGCAGCCGTGTTACTGATTGCCTTTCCCGACATTTCCCTGTTCCTGCGCAATCTTGCCTTTGATTGATCGAAGTGGACTCGCCATGGTTTTTTTTCAGCGACACAGATTATTCCTCATCGTCAGTACTCTGATCTGCCTTGCTCTGCTTCCTGCGTGCAGTTCAGAAAACATGACGCAGTCCAGGAAACCAGTGCAGTGGCGATTTGCGATAGAAGAAACCATCGGCAGCGTCCAACACAAATACGCTCTCAAATTTAAGGAACTCATCGAAGCACGTTCTGAGGGGCAAATAGAAGTGACGATTTACCCCTATGGGACGATGGGAACGTCAGACCAGATCACCGAGTTGGTCGATATGGGGGTGATTCAGTTTGCCATGGCATCCCCGGGACATCTCGGCAAGCTGATCCCGGAAGTGCAGGTCTTTTTGTTACACTTCCTGTTTTCAGACGACGACGAAATCAATAATCAAGTTCTCAATGAAGACCCCCAATTACGCGAGACCTTCAACGAACTCTACGCCCGCAAGAACTTGAAGCTACTCTCCATTTTTTCAGAAGGCTGGCAGGTCTGGACCACCAAGAAATCGATTCAAACCCCCGATGACTTCCGCGGCGTTAAAATGCGTGTAATGACGTCTCCCTTACTTCTGGCCGCGTATCAAGCCTACGGAGCAAGTCCGACTCCGCTGCCGTATTCCGAAGTCTATTCGGCTCTGCAATTAAACATGATCGACGGCCAGGAAAATCCGGTGTTTGCCATTCAGGAAATGAGCTTTTACGAAGTCACCAACTGGATGATTTTCGCCCGGCATGCCCCCTTTATTAGTACCTCGGTGACCAATCGGGAATTCTTCGACTCGCTTCCCCCAGATCGCCAAACGCTGATTACTGAAGTCGTCGGCGAATTGAACGGATATATTCTTGAAGTACAGAAACAGTTTAACCGTGATCGCCTGGACTTAATTCGTAAGAATAAACCCAAACTGAAAATCATCACCGAACTCACTCCTGAGCAACGTGAATTATTCCGCCAGGCAAGTCAGCCGGTGCGAGAGCAGTTCATTGAAATGACCGGTGAAGACGGACAACGCCTGCTGGAAATGATCAAAACAAAAATCAGGGCCTTGGAAGCTCAACGAGACGATTAGATCCAGTCCGCTGATTTCTAAACAGCATCCATCGTTTCGTTTCATCTTCTGTATCGCCCCCGAACCACGGCCTCTCCCTGCTTGTCCAAGTGGGAAGTGTTGTATGTCGTCTGTCCAGCGGCGTGCGGGCCACCGAACAGGTTAGGCGCTGCACGTCCCGTGTATGGGTTCTAAACCAGATGACGTCAACGTCAGGATAGCTCAAATGGCAGAGCATCAGACTCATAATCTGAAAGTACGGGTTCGAGTCCCGTTCCAACTACCAGAGCCGGCCAACCGCCGGTTCACCAAATGCTTAAAAAGCATTACCCTAGAAACCGGACGAAGGCAGATGTTTTGCAGATCGGCTTCAGAGGACGGACTAAATGTAAATCGCTTGCGACTTGCATCAGGAACGTTGTCTGAAGCAGCACGCGGCGACGCTTTGCAGTACGTGGATACCGTGTTCGCACTTCCGTAGTGGAAGCGCATCGAAACAAAGTGGAGTTTCCAAATGGAATCCTGCGGGAGACCAGGACGAAAATCGACCGCGTGACGGTGTGTGGACGCTATAGAAGACGTTCACTCAAGCGTACTCCGTGATTCGCGCGTGTGATCGGCGAACATTCTGTCTTCGAAAGGTGTCTGAATCGAACAGTTCGCGGTACTGAAGCCGCATTTATGTTGTATGTGCTCCCAACCGAGTGGAGACGAAAGGACCAGGGACATTCCCTGAGGAGGTATGAGATGTTTGGTATCAAACGCTATGAGATTCGCAGCTACGAACTGGGTCTGCTGTTCCAGAATGGGGATTTTCAGGGACTGCTCAACGAAGGAACGTACTGGTTTTTCAAACCATTCTCAGACTTCTACGTGGATGTGATCTCGCTGCGCGAACCATTGCTGGTTCATCAGCATCTGGATCTGATCGTCAAATCGAAAGCGATCCAGGGACACGCCATCGTACTGGACCTGAAAGACCACGAACGCGGTCTGGTCTGGATTGAAAATCGGTTCAGACACATTCTATCACCCGGCCCTTATGTTTACTGGACGGGCCAGAAAGAGGTGCGGGTTGAAGTGGTTGACATGCACGACGTCCGTTTCGAGCACGTTGATCTGAAACTGATCGCGCGCTCTCCAACGGCGAAGCAGTTGCTCGATATCTGCACGGTAGTGCGTGACCGCGTGGGTGTTTTGTTTATCGACGGTCTTTATGTCGACACGCTGTCACCAGGACTCTACGCCTTCTGGCTGGGTCAGTCTAATGCACTGGTGGTTGAAATCGACATGCGGGAAACGACGATCGACGTGAACGGTCAGGACATCATGACGGCTGACAAAGTCACGCTGCGTGTGAATGCTGCGGTAACGTACCGCGTGATTGACGCGCAAAAAGCGGTCAGCCAAACCGACGATGTGCGGCAGGCGCTGTACCGTGAAACGCAACTTGTGCTGCGTGCGGTTCTGGGTACGCGTGAGCTGGACGTATTCCTGACGGAAAAGGATGCGCTGGCGAACGACATCGAGGAAAGTATTCGTCGTCGTGCAAGTGAACTAGGTCTGGAAATTGCTTCGGTCGGCATTCGCGATGTCATCCTGCCGGGCGAGATGAAGGACCTGATGAACAAGGTCACGGAGGCCAAAAAAGCAGCCGAGGCTAACCTGATCGCACGCCGTGAGGAAACGGCGGCAATCCGCAGCCAGGTGAATACGGCCAAGCTGCTGCAGGACAACCCGGTTCTGATGCGGATGCGGGAACTGGAAGTCCTGGAAAACATCGCTTCGAAAAACAAGCTCAACATCGTCCTCGGCGAGAAGGGCCTGGCAGATCGAGTGGTCAACCTGCTGTAGACCGTCAGATGGTGTCATCTGCTCCCCGGGGTTCGAGAAATCGACCCCCGGGATTTTTTCAATCAACGAATTCGATTTTAATCATCTTCATTGATTGAAATCCGGCTCTTCACAAACGCAGCCAGATTTTCGGCATCGTCGCTGCCAACTCTTAACGTTCCCTTGCGAAGCTTGAGCACAACGCAGTCGCGCCCCCAGAGATTCCAGACCCAGCCTCCACGCAAACTGAGATGAATGCCCCAGCCATCTAGAAGAGTTGTGCGGCCGACTTCGGCACTGAGAATGTCTTCATACGGAACTGCTCGTTGAAAAATCGGCAGTGGTCCAAAGCGAATACGCAGGCAATCAATTTCATCGGCCACCGTCAAATGATGGAAGGCGGATGCGACAACCGTCAGTAACAGCCCCACCCCGAAGAAATAGAGACTCATGTAGGGTTGAGGCGGCTCGTTCTGCGTGAACCATGCTGCCAGATAGAGCAGCCCCGCGGCTGCATAGATCAACAGACAGAGCGGCCCCCGCTGCGTATGATAATAGATGGCCAGGCTGTTCATTGTTCTCCACTCTCATGCTCAAGACGGACTCTAAAAGAGACTCAATCACTTTGAGACCTCTTCTAATACTTTAACGCATTCATGAGTATCCCGAATAGAGAACTTTCTTCTCATAGTAAGCTTCATTGTTCACTCTGGTGTCGTAATCAGAGTCCCGGTAAAATAGAAGTTTCATTTAATGAACCATCATTAAATGAAGCGTGTCACTCCTCGAGTAACTCTTCCCAAAGCACTTCCCTTTTTAACGCCGTAATCCCAGAGCAGTCAGACCACAATGTCAGAATCAGGCAATGCCATCATATTTTACAGTGTAACTGAAGAGTATGGGGAGTTCTCCAATTTTGCCGCGTATCCAATTCAACTGGATAGAAAGCGCTGGCCGACCTCGGAGCATTATTTTCAGGCGATGAAATTTCAGGATGCATCACACCGGGAAGCCATCCGTAAAGAGAAATCTCCGATGCGTGCGGCGCGTATGGGCCGTGATCGGAAACGTCCGCTCAGAAAAGACTGGGAGTCAGTCAAAGTCTCTGTGATGCGAAAGGCGGTCATCTGTAAATTCACTCAACACGAAGATCTGCGCGAACTGCTGCTTTCAACAGGTAATGCCAAGCTGGTTGAGCACACGACGAATGACGCTTACTGGGGAGATGGAGGAGACGGGAGCGGCAAGAATATGCTGGGGCGGATTCTCGTGGAACTTCGCGAACAACTCAGGCAAGAAATCGAGTGATGCCTGCTCAGGGAAAATCGATATACGACGCAGGCACACTCTCGGTCAGCCAGACTTGATTGGGGGTCACGAAAAATTCGCAACCCGCCTGATGCATTTCGAGTGACCGGACTTTCAGCAACACCGGCACACCCCGCCTGCGTCCTACTGTCAGGCTGGTCTGCTCGTCAAGGTGCAGATGCACATGGTGCCGCTGCATTTTTTTGAGTCCCTCACGAGCGATGGGATCCACAAACTGTCGAGGCGTGCCGTGAAATAATATCTCTGGAGGGATAGCGGATTCATAACCCAGATCAATTTTGACCGAATGCCCCTGATTAGCGCGGATCCGTGTGCCCGTTTCATCAAAGGAGAACCGCTGTTTATCGTTCGTCCGCACCACCATCTCCAAAGTGTCCCGCGACATCGATTTACCGTGTCGCGTCATGGAAGTGAGCAGCTCTTCTACATCAATCCAGCCCGACTCATCCAGGCTGATTCCAATTGTTTCCGGCTGATGTCGCAGCACCAGACTGAGAAATTTGCTTTTTCTTCGTACTTCTTTTTCATTCATTCTGCTACTCTTTTTTCTTTCTTAGTTTTCGATTTATTATTTGTATTAAATGTGTTTCACACCGGCAGCCTGCATTTCTTCACAGGCACGTTGTACATCGCCGGGATTTAAATTCACCCCGCGACACCCTTCCAGAATCAGACTGGTTTTCAAACCCAGTTTGATCGCATCAAGGGCCGTATATTTGACGCAGTAATCTGTGGCGAGGCCCATGATGGAGACTTCGTTGACGGCTCGTTCTTTTAAATATTCCGCCAGACCCGTGGAATGCTGATGGCAGTTATTGAAAAATCCGCTATAGCTGTCGACATAGATATCCGTGCCTTTCTGAAATACTCGCGTAATACGATCCGTGTCCAGATCGGCATGGAGTTCCGCGCCAGGCGTTCCCTGCACACAGTGATCAGGCCACAAGACCTGTTCCAGGCCTTTCAATTCAATCAGGTCGCCAATCTGTTTGTCAGCATGTCGACTGGCAAAACTCTGATGATTCAGAGGATGCCAGTCCTGCGTCGCGACAACAAGTTCAAAACGAGGCATCCAGTCATTGGCAATCGAGATAACTTGATCTCCCTGGGGAACAGCCAGCGCCCCACCCGGCAGGAAATCATATTGCAGGTCAACCAGGATCAATGCTTTCATCGTTCTAGAACTCTGTTTAATTTGAATAATGGTCCATGTCAGATCTCGAAGTGAAATCCCTGTTTGGTGAGACGCCGATACTTACGGCGATCAAATTTATAAAGTCGGGCCGCGCGATGGGCGACGTCCGTTTCAACTTCATCCAGTTCGACAAGAATGCCCATGCTCAGAATTTTTTTGCGGAAGTTTCGTTTATCCAGTTGTCGATCGAGAATGACCTCGTATAGATGCTGAATCTGCCGCAGTGTGAACTTGGCAGGCAGTAGCTCAAACCCAATCGGTTGATAGCGGACTTTGCTTCGCAGTCGCTCATGCGCCATCTTCAATATTTTGGGGTGGTCAAATGCGAGAGAGGGCACATCATCAATAGCAAACCAGGCCGCATTTCGGGCATCGGTGGCGGCATGCACGCGGTGATCGGAAAGATTCACTAGAGCATAATAGGTCACCGTCACCACGCGTTCGCGCGGATCACGGTCGACATCGCCGATTGTGTAGAGTTGCTCCAGGTAGACGTTTTCGATGCCGGTTTCTTCACCCAATTCACGACGGGCCGCTTCTTCCAGTGTTTCTTCCAGACGGACAAAACCGCCGGGTAAAGCCCAGCAACCTTCGAACGGTTCCAGATCGCGCTGAATCAGCAAGACTTTCAAATCTTCCTCATCCAGACCAAATACAACGCAGTCAACTGTGAGTGCGGCCCGTGGATATTCATATTGATAATTCATCTTCAAACCTTTAGTGTATAGTAAACACTAATATTAGTGTCTATACAACACCATGACAATCAAAAAAGAAACAGGTTCACAAAATTCATACTCTTAGTCGAATGCTGACTGAAATTACAATAGATCTCGCATTTCGCCCAACTCCTGCTCATAACCACCGGAGAGAATCGGAAAGCGGCACCAGGTTTTCGGATCCAGATTCTCATCGTCCACATGAAACGAGGGTGCATAGCGCTCGCGTTTCCACTGATTCCGTGACCAGAGCCGAAAAAAACGCTCAATCCACTCCGCAAGCTGTGCTGGAGAGTAAACTGGAAATTCAACTCGTGCCATGCGAAATAGATCAACGGGGCCCTGCTTGTCTCGAATCGCGGCCCGCTCAATCCAGTCGAGCAGATCATAGGGCATCAGGTCCCCTTCGTCCGTCTGCTCCGCTTTCTGCGGGCGTAATTCCGCCGTCGGTTCCTGCCGATTGATCAACTCCAACACGGGAAGACTCCCCGTTTCCTGCGGCCCGGCCTCACACATCCAAATCAGCCAGCTGCGTAAAAACGCTTTATCGATTCCTGAAATCGGCGAAAGCCCACCGCAGGTATCACCGTCCATCGTCGTATATCCCACCGCCGCCTCTGATCGATTACTTGTCGCCAGCAACAGTGAGTCGCGCAGATTGGCAACCAGCCAGACGCCCGGGGCACGCACACGGGCCTGGATATTCTGCAGTGGAATGTCATCTTGATCCCAATTGAGATCCCGGCCCATCGCTTCTGAAACAATGCCCACGTACGATTGTACGATCGCATCCACATCCAGCCTGAGATATTCCGCCCCGACTGCTTCCGCAAGTGATGCGGCCGCCTGCGCAGTCGTCTCGGAACTGTTGCGCGTCGCCTGATAGACGCACGTCAGCAGTTTTTGAACGATTGCTTCGGGCGTCTTCAGCTCCGCCAGACCTTCGATATAAGCCAGTTTGGACAAGAATATTTGTGTCCCCAATTCATCCAGTCCAAGCTGCACCAGCAGCCAGACCAGCACCGCCGCCGCAGCCGAATCCGCACCGCCACTCAAAGAGATCACGAAACCCTTCGCACGACTTTTACGCAAATAATCAAACAGCCCCAAAGCGACAGTTCGAGAAAACTCCTCTTCTTTGATTGAGGCGCTCTGTTCCCACGCGGGAATTCTGTTTTCTGTCTTTTCTGGTTCGATGTCCACAAATGAAAACGGAACATCTATTTGATTAGCTGACTGGAGAGTTTGACGCGGTTGAAAACTCATCAGCCGTGCACGGTTCATGCGTGTGAGATCGATGTCGACGACCGTCGTGGTCACCACAAAATCCGCAAAGGATAGTCGGCGTCCTTCTGCCAGCAGTATTCCACTACTGGCGATCAGCGCGGCACCATCGTAGATAATGCGCCCTGCTTCATTCCCGAGCAGATTCGTATACACATAAGTCACGCCGTACGCCCGAGAGCTTTCGAGTACCAGCCGACGACGAATCTCCTGCTTGCCAAATGCAAAGTGACTGGCACTCGGATTCAAAATAATATCGACGGCCGCCTGCGATAACGCATGCGCGGGACGTCGTGCCGCCCAGGCATCTTCGCAGATTTCAAAACCGATCCGCACGCCTTCACAGTTGAAAATCAGATTCCCGACCGGATAGGACCGATCCCCAATCTCAACTTCGCTCACCTGCTGGGCATCCCAGGGTTTGAACCAACGGGGTTCATAATGAATCCCATCACCGGCGAGCTGATTTTTGGCGACAAATCCCAGGATCTGCTGATCGGCGATCAGACAGGCACAATTGTAAAGGGCGCCGCCATGAAACAAAGGCAGCCCCAGCGAAACAACAATCCCTTCCGTTAGTGGAACCAGATCCTGCAACGTTCGCAGCGCCCGCTGTTGAACATCCTCTGAGAGAAATGCATCTTCACAACCATAACCAGTGATGCACAATTCCGGCAGACAGATCAGACTCGCTCCCTGATCGCGGGCTGCGGCGATCGCAGACTGAATGTTTGCTGTGTTGCCTGCCCAGTCCAGTGGTGTCTGATTCAGGGCTGCTGTTGCGACTTTGATGAGTTTCATCGTCGTGTCATTTCATATTCTACGGTTGAGTTGTCAAGTTCTATCATTGTAGGGTATGTGAATCGCGTGCCCGAAAAATCCGTTCTGTTTTTAAATCATGCAGTTCCTGCTCTAAGCCCACCGGGTAGTGGTGCGGATTCACTTGTCGCCGCACCCCTACATGAAATAACTCGAGTTGCTGTTGAACCCGCTGTCGAATCGTTATTAGTGGCTCGTGTTGATATACCGTCTCGCCGCTACGGACCACAGGAACCAGCAGATCAACGGAGTTCAGATCATCTTCCAAAATTCGACGCCTTGTTGGATCCAGCGGATCAACCATGACGATCGCATCCAGTTTGGCGTTGAATTCATTGTAGATCACATCGGCAACCGCGCCGGTTTCGTTCTGGAATCGCCGCACCTGCAGCATACCGGGTGTCGAGGTTTTGATCGCCTGCTCTGACAATTTCAGCTTCGGCTCCCAGTTGCCGGCTTCATTTTTAATCGCTCCCAGTTTGTAGACGCCTCCCAATGCGGGCTGATCATACGCGGTGACCAGCTTGGTCCCGACGCCCCAGACGGCAATCGTCGCCCCCTGCGCTTTCAAACTGGCGATCACCGTTTCATCAAGATCATTACTCGCGACGATCGCCACATTGGTGAGCCCGGCTGCATCCAATAGTTGCCGTGCTTCGATACTCAAAGAGGCCAGATCACCGGAATCAAGCCGAATGCCTACCATTTCGTGGCCTGTTTCCCGCAACCTCAAACCAACCTGGATCGCATTTTGGACGCCATCCAGCGTATTGTAGGTGTCTACAAGAAAGACACAATTATTCGGCATCGCGTCGGCGTACTCTTCAAACGCAGTGAGTTCATCATCGAATGACATGACCCAGCTGTGAGCGTGTGTCCCTTTGACGGGAATCTTAAATAATTTTCCCGCCAGCACATTCGAAGTGGCCGCACAACCGCCAATATAAGCGGCTCGGCTGGCAGCTAAGCCACCATCGATTCCTTGAGCGCGTCTCAGCCCGAATTCCAGAACAGGATCGCCTCCCGTGGCAGCACAAATCCGCGCGGACTTGGTGGCAATTAACGTCTGGAAGTTGATGAGATTTAACAGCGCCGTCTCCATTAGCTGACACTGCAGGATCGGGCCTGTTACACGCACCAGCGGCTCATGTGGAAACACAACCGTTCCTTCAGGGACCGCATCCAGATCGCAGCTTAATTTGAGTTCCGACAAATAAGTCAGAAACTCCCCGGCGAACAGCGGCTGCCCGTCGTTACCTTCCAGCTGTGAAAGGTACTCGATGTCGTCTACTGAAAACTGGAACTGCTTCAGATACTCAAGTACGTATTCCAAGCCCGCAGCAATGGTATAACCCCCTTGGAACGGATTGCTACGGAAAAATAAATGAAATACCGCTTCCCGTTCGGATCGCCCCGATTTCCAATAGCCCTGTGCCATCGTGAGCTGATACAGATCTGTCAGCAGCGCTAAAGAGGTTTCATAGATTTTGGTCAGCATAATTGTTTCTCCTTGAACACTTAGTGTATATTACACACTATCGTAAGGAAAATCAAGATTTCTTGAGTCCTATTTGAAAAATCAGCCAACCGCCTGGTACTCGATCCTAAGGACCGGCGCAATCAAAGGGCAGACAGACTATGAATACGCCACAGCAAATCATCGTTGATGCGGGATGAGAATGGAATGAAAAACGAGATTATCGCGCTGAATTGGGGCTAATCGCTGGTGAGGCTGTCCCTGATTTTCAACAGGTATTCCCCATAATTGGTATTGGCCAGTACTTCCGCCTGCTTTGCCAACTCTGCTTTGGAAATCCAGCCTTTTTGGTAAGCAATTTCTTCTAAACAGGCAATCTTGAGTCCCTGACGTTTTTCAATCGTCTGAAAGAAGTGTCCCGCATCCTGTAGACTCTCATGCGTCCCGGTATCAAACCAGGCGTGTCCCCGGCCTAGTAGTTCGACTTTTAATTCACCCTGTTTTAAATAGGTATTATTCACAGAGGTAATTTCCAGTTCCCCCCGCGCAGAAGGTTTCACATTTTTGGCGATCTCGACCACATTGTTATCATAAAAATAAAGCCCAGTCACCGCATAGTTGGACTTGGCAACTTGAGGTTTTTCTTCGATGGAAATCGCACGCTTATCCTTGTCGAATTCCACTACACCAAATCGTTCCGGATCATGCACCTGATAACCGAACACAGTGGCCCCGGTTTCCCGTTCCGCAGCCGCCCGCAAACTTTCGGTCAGACCATGACCGTAGAAGATATTATCTCCTAGAACTAAACAGACCGGATCCGGACCAATAAAGTCTTCACCAATCAGAAACGCTTGCGCGATGCCCTCTGGTGCAGGTTGTGCCGCATACTCAAACCGAACGCCCCATTGTTCTCCAGTTTCCAGCAAGTCCTGAAACATGGGAAGATCGTGCGGAGTGGAAATGATCAAGATGTCTCTGATTCCCGCTAACATCAAAGATGAAAGCGGATAATAAATCATCGGTTTATCGTAAATCGGAAGCAACTGTTTGGAAATGACTTTTGTAACCGGATGCAGCCGGGTACCGGCTCCGCCTGCTAAAATAATACCTTTTCGCGACATTTATTTTTCCTGTATCTCGCTTTAAATTCCAGTGGTGATATTAAGCACCGAAAAGGCGCGGGGTCTCTGTGAAAACGAAGACGGTTGCTCGCTCCCACAATCAACTTGGTTCAGAATACGACAACCATATTGATATTGCAATATACCAAAATAAACGTAGCTCAACACCCCTATTTTCGACAAACGTTTCGGCATTCGAAACTGCAGTCAACTGCTTTGCCCGATGCGTGGGAATCAGACCGCGTTCATAAAAGGGAATCGAAAAAACTAGTGGAGCGTCATTTTTAAATTTTGGGTTGATCGATATCACGAGAGTGCGACAACGGAGCACGTAAACAACACCCCCAACCCTCAATTCCTAGCTTGACAAAGCACTAGTTCCAAGGCTGATACAGAAGCAGAAGCCCGAACAGAGTTACCACGAGAAGAAATAACGATCCCTTCACTAGCCCATCCGATGTTTGCTCTTCTTCATATTCCAACTCGGGAGGTACTTTAAATTTGTGATAGAGATAACCGCAGATAGTGAGCAAGCCCCCTAAGATCAGTGAGACCAGAGCGACCACAGGCCCCATGATTGTACTGAGCGCGATCAATAATTTCACAAACCCTGCAGAAGCAAACCCTTTTCCCCATGCGAAGACACCGATCACAGCCCCCAGGAAGAAACCAGACAAATGCAGAGACCATTGCTGGTCAATAGCGGAAATCACAAAACCGGTAATAACCCCTGCCAGCGTTAACCAGTTTGGAATGCGGCGAGTCCGAAGTTCGAACCAGATGGACACACAAAGTAGAACAGTGAGACTGCAAATCACAGATAGAGCATAAACAGGAACATCAAACATAAAAAGAATGGCTCCGCAGTCGATACGACACACGAATCAGATGATCCGCAGAACGACTAAATCAACGTGAAGGGAAATAGATTCCAAGCTGGTAAATACCCTTTTAGATATAAAGCCTGGCCAGCTCAACCCAAAACACCCGGTAATCGAACACTTCAGAACCGAATGTTCTCTCACCAGTGGCATCGAGATCGAATTGAATCAGTCCCCGTGCTCAATTCGAACGAACGCTCAACGCGGCGTTTTCTCCCCTGGAATAAATCGATAGATCGTATCGATGATGCGATTATGATGTTTCGTGCGATTCACTGTGTTACTCTGCATAAGCAGTACACCCACCAGTTCGCGTTCAAAATCAACCCAGGCGACCGGGCCCGAATATCCGGGATGTGACAGAATCCGCGAGTTGCCATTCACTTTGCTTTCTTTAATCTGAAAAGCCAGTCCGTAACGGCCGTTGGTGCCGGGCTGCGACTGGTAAAGTTGCTGTAATGACTCCGCGTTGATGAGCTGCTTCCCCTTGTGAACTCCGCGGTTCAAGTGCAATTGCATCAGCGTGCCGATATCATCGAGCGTCGAATACACACCGCCGCCAGCAGTCGAAAACCGCTGATTCTGGCGTTCGGCCACGTCCAGACCAAAGTTATCTGGCTCAAAGACGCCTGCTTTTTTCGACTGATACAAAGGCGCGAGTCGTTTCAATTCTGCTTTCGTCGGTTGAATGGTGGTATTCTTCAAATTGAGCGGCTTGAAGACGCGTTCCTGCATTAATTCGACAAATGTTTTTCCCGTAATTTTTTCTGCCACGCAGGCAGAGAGATCGATGGGGCGACCATACATCATCCGCGTTCCCGGCTCGATAACGAGGCCCTGCTTCAAACAGCCATTCACAAAGTCCTGGGATGTCTGTGGAAAGATATAGTCTTTGAGTTCAGAGCTGGTTTTCTCAAGCTGCTTTTCCGATTTCAGCCAGTTGTCATTCGGAATGCCCGACGTGTGGCTGAGCACGTGACGTAAACGGACTGGTTGTTTCGGTTTCGAACCGTCGAGCAGACGGATCTCGGCAAACTCGGGAAACGTTTTTGCGATCGGATCATCAAACGCAAGCAGACCGTCATCCACCAGAGACGCCATCAAAGTCGCGGTGAACAATTTGCCGGTTGAGGCCAGCCAGCAGAGTTGATCTACGGTAAAAGGCTGCTTTGTTTCAATATCAACAACACCGTGTGCTTCACGCATGATGACTTTGCCGCGATGGATGAGCAGCACTGAGATCCCTGGATAATAACCTTCGTTGATCACGGCCTGAATTTCTGAGCGGATGGCAGCACGCGCCTCCTCCGACAGTGTGAATGGGGGACGCTCTTGACGAATCGTCGGTTCGTCGGCTCTCACAGAAACAGGCATGCTAGAAAAAAGAAGCAGAACAAGCAGCATTCGTGTCATCAAGTTCATGGTTGCACCCTTTCAAAAGACCAGCTTTTTTCTCCCGATCCCTTACCGGTAAATCGGATTGTCTGAATTTCCACAGGAGACGCGGTTGCCGGCAGATAGAGCCGCACGATTCCCGGATTTCCTTGGATAGGAAGTTGAAGCGTGACATCCTGCCACTGTTGGCCCCCTTTGAATGAATACTCCACAGACTGTCCCGTTCGCGAAAAAGTTTTCTGAGCCGCCGTCTTCCACTGCACTTTGCCCGTGCCGCCGGCGGTACTGCGGATGCGGAGTTTCAGTGTCAGCGGTCCGGGTAGCTTGACCTGTGCCGTACCGAGAAACGGGGTGCGCCCGTCGGCTTCAATCCGCGCGGCACCTTTCACAAGCGTCAGCTTACACATTTTAGGCACCAGTCCGAACGAGGGACCGCGTGTCGGTATTTTCAGACGCGGTTTAAAATCAGGATTCGGCTTCGGCGCGAGTGCGCCCGTTCTTTCAATGAAATCTTCGATCAGCGCGTCGAGTTCCTTGACCTTGCCTGGCATTTTTGCAGCCAGATTCGTCGTTTCGCCGATATCCTCTTTCAGATTATAGAGTTCATACAGGTCCGGGTAATTTGGATGTGATTCCCAGCGGCGAATCAGTTTATAATCTCCCGCACGCACCGATACGGCCGGAATCAGATGCGGGAACCAGGTGAAGAATGCTTTGCGGTCCAGCGTTCCCTGTTGCAACAGTACTGGTAAAAAAGACACGCCGTCCAGAATATGCTGACCCGGTTGTTCAACTTGAACAGCCTCTAGAATGGTCGGATACATATCGATGGGACCGACGACCGTATCTGTCAGTGAACCAGCCTCAATGCGTTTCGGCCAGCGGACCATTAGAGGTACGCGTTGTCCGCCTTCGTAGATCCGGCCTTTCCCTTCACGGAGCGGTGCGTTGTTGGTGGGTGCTTCCGGTCCTGCCCACTTGCGGTAGCTTTGGATCGTTTCGTACTTGGGATGTTTTGGAGTCACATTCCTTAGTTTCGGATCGTCCGCACGCCAACTATGCGTATTGCCGCCATTATCCGAATAAAAAATGAATAGCGTTTTATCAGTAAGATTCAATTCTTCAAGCTTATCCAGCACGCGTCCCAGACTTTCGTCGACGTTCTGCAGCATGGATGCCATAACGGGATTGCGCTGCTCACTGCGGGGATCTTTTTTCTGGGCATACCGGGCTGTGTACTGCTCCTTATGCTGCCAGGGGCCATGCACGGAGTAATGCCAGAAATTTAGATAAAACGGCTGTTTATGATTTTTCTCAATGAACCGAAGTGCCTCGTCAGTCAGTCGATCAGAAATGTGTTCTCCCTCGGGACCATCGGTAATGTTGCCGACTTTGTGCCTCGCCGTCGGGTGGCCTTCTGCGTGAACTCCATACGGCGAAAAGTAATTCGGCGGCCCGGGATCGGGTGCGCAATGCCAGATCGTTTCGAAGCCCTGCTTATCAGGCCAATGTTGCGGCATCACTCCCAAATGCCACTTTCCAAAATGGCCCGTGCGATAACCGGCATCACGGAGCACTTCCGCCAGGGTAATCAGTTTTGGATCGAGATAGCGTTTGCTTTCGGGATAAATAAACTTTTTGTTCGGAGAGGTCTTTGTCGAATAGTGGGGACCTCCCGACTGCGGCGGCTGATGGCCAGCGGCACTGGTAATTCCGTGCCGTGCGGAATACTGTCCGCTTAAAATGGAAGCGCGTGTCGGCGAACAAAGCGGCACGGCATACGCATTCGTAAACCGCATCGACTGTTTCGCCAACCGTTCCATGTTCGGCGTTTCGTAGTATTGCGATCCGTAAACCGAACTATCCATCCAGCCCATATCGTCAACAAGAAACAGAACGACATTGGGTCTGGCGGGGGCATCAGCAAATGCCGGTACCTGGACAGAGAATAAAAGAACCAGAACGAATATTGATTTCAAGAGCGTTGATTTCATGTTGCAAATCACCCAAACAAGAGCGGCATTGAATTGATCAATCAGGACGGATGGCTCTCAAGCTCTGCAGAGAAACATGTCCGGTATTACAGATCTTTTTCCGTCGGTGGAAAACGTTTCCGTTTGTCGCTGTCGACCGGCTTGCCGCTGCCTGTGTTCCACCATTCCGCAGCGCGGTCTGGATCGTAGCTCGGATTGGGAATCGGCATCCGGGCATTGACATCCTGCCGCCACGCTTTGAGTTTTTGCTTCAAGTCCGCGACACGCCCCTGCTTTTCATTCGCCAAATTTTTTGTTTCACCAATATCCGCGCTCAATTGGTATAACTCGACATCGCCGGTGCCATCAAGATACTCGATCAGTTTCCAGTCCCGCTCGCGAATACTACTGGCAGGTCGGTCATGGTGGTAGTGCGGATAGTGCCAGAAGAGCGCACTGCGTTTCAGTTTTGCGTCCGGGTTGGAGAGTAATGGTAGTAAACTCACCCCGTCGATTGTCTGATTTTTCGGCAGCGAACCACCGGCCAGCTCAACAAACGTAGGATAAAAGTCGTACGTGATCGTTGGCTCTGCACAGACTGTTCCGGGTTTCACTAGCGGCGGATACTTAACAATCAAAGGCACGCGGACGCCCCCTTCGTGCAACGAACCTTTCTCGCCTTTGAGTGGTGCGAGGCTCGATACATTGTCATCAGCCTGTTCCCGATAGTCATAGCGACGGTAGAGTCCCCCGTTATCGGATGTAAACACCACCATGGTATTCTCGGTTAATCCTTCGGCTTCGATGGCATCGACAATCCGCCCGACCATGTCATCGCAATGCTCAATCATCGCGGCATAAACCGGGTGCGGAAATTCGCGTTTTAAACTGGCTGACTTCTGCCGGTATTTCTCGACTTTTTCTGACATCGCTCCCAGTGGAATGTGCACTGCGAATGGAGAGAGCAGCAGAAAAAACGGTTTTTGCTTATTGCTGCGAATGAAATCGATACTGAGATCGGCTTCAAAGTCGGTTCGATACTGGCCTGGCTTCGGTTTCAAGTCGCGCCGTCCCCGAACTCGATACTTTCCAGGCAGATGTGGCCCGCCGATGACGGCCGAAAAATCGTATCCCTGTCGGTCTGGCTGAAATTGAGCGCCGGTCCCCAGATGCCACTTTCCGATATAGCCAGTCTCGTAGCCAGCCGATTTCAATGATTCGGCAACGGTTACGGTATCCAGTGGCAAAGCCATGGTGGGGCGCGGCGTGATCACTCGCTCAAAGGGTCGCCAGTGACCGGGTATAAAATCGGTAATTCCGATGCGGGCCTGATTCTGTCCAGCCTGTAACGCACACCGCGTAGGAGAACAGACGGCGCCAGCCGCATAAAAATCGGTGAACCGCATCCCTTCCGCCGCGAGTTGATCAATCCGCGGCGTATCCACGAAGTCATTGCCATAACAGCCCACATCCTTCCAGCCCATATCATCAATAAAGATGAGCACAATGTTGGGTTGGTCGGCGGCGATCGCCGATGCATTCGCCCACAATAGAGCGAGAAAGGACAGAAAAATCACTCGCGCCATGATTTCAGCTCCCGTTGTTTAGAGTATTCGTACTGCCGTTGAAACGACAGATTTCCAGCCGATTCACTACAACGTACATCTTACACGGAAACAGATCCCACAGAAATGGTAAAGCGTTTTCTCACAACCCATTGTAGAAACTGAAACTGAAAATACTCCGAGAACAGATACTCCTGACGTTATTTTTAGAGTCCGACAGAGGGATCATTAGCCACATATGATGTTCAGATTCGCCTGTACGACGTGAGTGGCAAGCATTTGCAGACGCGGAGAAATCAGAGAAGCTTCAGCTCATCGAAGATGGCGAGAGAAACGCGATCACTGCTTTGCTCCCCTTCCAGCTCTGAGTGTAACACGGATGCAGACGACGGGGTGTCAAACCTTCAAGAGACTGCAGGCTGGAGTACGCGGCGTCAATCTTCAAAGCAACCTTTGTACCAGTCAAACCATGCGTAGATGAGAAACGCGTTGCAAAGAAAGTCAGGCACTCCCAGAAGCAGGTACTGGTTGGCGATGAAGATGCAGTACAGCAGGATGTTGACGGTATATGGCAGAGCAATCAACAACGCCAACGGAACTGTTCGACGGACGAACAACAGACTACCCGCAATGAACTTGATTAACCCTACCCAGAAGATGATGTAGCCGGTGTCGTCCATCGCCTTCATGAAGTCGCGAAATGGCGAAAGCTCGTCAGGAAGCGGGTAGCCCTGAACGCCGAACATCATCGTCATCAGGCCCGTCAATACCAGAAACAAGGCGAACAAGTACCTCGCGGATGTCGCAAGTTTCGGATGTCGAACGTGTTTTGCACGTGTGGTGAGTTCACTCATGGTACTGGTCTCCATCTGATTTTGCTGCTGGTGGCGTTAATTCCAATCTCAGTCGTTTCCGTGGCATGTTTCCCCCAGGCACATCGCTCCAGCTGACACACGCACAACGGCGTTGACGTCATTTTTTTGTATCCATGGCGATCAAGTTATTCTTCATTTGCCCCATGACCCTCATGCCGATCTCCCATTCTTCGGCACTCAATCCACGTTTCAGGCTTTGCCGGAGTGCTTTAGCATGGGGCAGGAGCTTACTCATCTGACGGGTCCCTTTGGAGGTCGGGTAAATTAAAACCGCGCGGCCGTCACTTGGATCCTGCTTTCGTTCCACAAGCCCTTTCGCCTCCATCTTGTCTATCTGACGTGTGATGGTCGTCTTATCGCGCAACATGATTTCGGCGAACTCACCGCGGCGGAGTGGCTGCTCAGACTCGACCAGCACCATTAACAAGGCAGATTCTTCCGCCGAAAGTTCGGAATCGTTGTCTGCCAACAAATCTTCAATGCGCAACCGGAACAGATAGGCCAGACGGCTGATCAGAAATCCGGGGCGTTCGGGCTGCTGCATGAGTGCTCTCTCTATGGTAACCAGAAAGGAATATTTCATTTCGATCTATTCAAATGCGGGTTGACCCCCACTTATGTGTATTATACACTTATAAAACAACGAAGCAAGCCTCACTAGCGTGTTATACGACTCGGAATGATGAAAAGAGGCCCTGAAAGGGGCTTCTGGTAATTGGTTTGCGACCAGACCGGACGTGCGAATTCAAACAGATTTGAAAATTGCCCCCTGAAAAATTGCCCCCTGAACAGACAAGACAATTGTTCTACAAACCGAGGAGCCCAGAATGAATCAATTTACCCTATCGCTCGTTTTTTCACTTCTTTTTACTGCGTCCGGTCTAGCCCAGGACTCCAGTTCTCCAACAGATCGGCTGAATAAGCAAAGCGAGCAGTTTCAGGAACAGACCATCAAGGTTGCTGATAATGTTTACACGGCAGTTGGATACAGCGTTTCCAATGTCTCGATGATTGTAGGCGACGACGGAGTTGTGATCATTGACACGGGCATGATGCTGGATGACGCCAGCCGCATCATGGCAGAGTTCCGCAAGCTGACTGACAAGCCAGTCAAAGCGATTATCTTTACACACTCACACGGCGACCACACCGGCGGAGCGAAAGCGTTTCTTGGAAACGAACGTCCACAAATCTGGGCTCACAAAAACTTCGGCAGCGAAGCGGGCCCACTGGTTGCCGGGGGCGTCACTTTTCAAAGCGTCCGAGGTGCAAGGCAGGCAGGATTCAAATTGCCTCCAGAGCAGAGGATTAACAATGGAATTGCGCCTGTACGTTACCCCAAACGCGGCGGTAAAGCGTTCGCTTCAGGCAACGCGACCAATCCAACTCACTTCCTTGAAGGTGACCGCCAAACGATTCAGGTCGCCGGGGTTGAAGTCGAACTTGTATCATCCCCCGGGGAGACCAACGATCAACTGTTCGTCTGGTATCCGGCTGGCAAAGTTCTGTTTGCTGGAGATAACTTCTACCGCTCGTTTCCGAATCTTTACGCGATTCGAGGCACCCCCAATCGCAGCGTGCGTCTGTGGGCTGAAAGCCTGAGCAAATTAGCAGACAACAATGCCGTTGCCCTCGTCGGTGGGCACACCAAACCAATCCTCGGAGCCGACAAGGTCAAGCAAGTCCTCGGCGACTACCGCGATGCCGTTCAATTCATTCACGACAAGACGGTCGAGGGAATGAACAAGGGAATGACGCCCAACGAACTGGTCGAGTACGTGCAACTTCCCGACAACCTCGCCAGCAAAGACTATCTACAACCATTCTATGGCCATCCTGACTGGGGCGTCCGCAGCGTCTTCAACGGATACCTCGGCTGGTTCGATGGCAACCCATCCAATCTGTTCCGTCTTTCACCGAAGGCAGAAGCCGAACGTGTCGCAAAACTGGCCGGAGGAACGGACAAGCTCCTGGCCTCTGCCCACAAAGCGCTTGCCGCCGACGATGACCAATGGGCCGCGCAACTTGCCGATTATCTGTTGGCGATCAACAAACAAGACTCGGCGGCCAGACAGATTAAGGCAAACGCATTAACCAAGTTGGCGCACGATATGGTTAATGCCACAGCAAGAAACTACTACCTGACAGTCGCTCGCGAACTGCGTGAAATGGCAAAGACGGAGTGACAATAGCGATTCTTTGTGCAGTTGGAGACCACTCAGGGATTTTTCAGGAACCTGAACTCTGACTGGATGAAGTGTGCGTGATAGAAAAACAAAACCCTCGACCGCAAAATGTATTGCAATCGAGGGTTTTCTAGTTCATGCTGAAAGCTCCTCGAGTAGGACTCGAACCTACAACCTAGCGGTTAACAGCCGCTCGCTCTACCAATTGAGCTATCGAGGAAGATGTTGGTGGTAAAAGAAAGCTCTCAACCACTTTGTGCGTATAAGATATTGTGAGATATGAATGAAGTCAACCGATGTTAATCATGAACCAGATGTGTTCTGGTAAAATTCTCAAGAAAAATGAGGCTGACTGGACATCGTAACTGTTTTATATCACTTAGCTTCTGAGTCCGGCTGTTCGGGGGCAACCCCTTTGATCTTTTCCAGGGTGACCTTATTGCCTTGCTCATTGTATTCGATGAGATTCATAAAGGCTCCCATTAGCATGATTCCCCGGCCACAGGGGCGTTCGAGATTTTCCAGCAAGGTGGGGTCTGGGACGACAGTTCGATCAAAACCATGGCCCTCATCCTGAATTTCGATGCGGACTCGTTCGTCGCTCAACCAACAGCTGATATCGACGCTTTTATCAGGCGACATACGATTACCATGCTTGATGGCATTGACCAGCGCTTCTTCCAGAGCAAGGCGCACGGCAAAGACATCGCGATCTGGATATTCACGTACCTCAAGAGCCTCGACAATCCTGGCTTGAACAGCCTGACCTTCCGAGGTATCGCTGGGAATCGTTACTTCAAAGTGTTCGTCCGATGACATGTATTTGGCCAGCACACGATTTCTGGTGTTTATCCAGTTACTAATCAGAGATAATTCAATCAAATCTAAGGAAATCAGTTTCAAAAATGAACGCTGGTATTCCTTACTGAACTATCACACAATGTTTTGTTCTCCAAGAGTGTTTCGTAACGGACCGGGAAGGAATTCGAACTTGTCATTCCCGAACCATAACTAAAACCCTTCGAGAGCAGCCTCCTGTGTTTCGGCAATATCAAAAAGTTGATTCAGCCTTGTAATAGCGAATACTTCATAGATATCAGGACGAATTGAACAAAGTTTCAATTTTCCCTTTGCCTTTTTCACTTTTTTATCCAGTGTAATTAACTTTCCGAGTGCTGCACTGGAAAGATATTCGACATTGGAAAAGTCGAGAATAATCTTCTTGCGTCCATCCTCATCGACAAGTCCGAATAATTGAGTCCCGATGATTTGGATGTTTCCCTCATCAAGAATCTTTTTGTCAATAAATTTTGCAATGGTGACATCATTCACTTCCTCGATGTCAACACGACGGTGACCAGCTGCCATAATTCCAGCCCACCCTCTTCTAAAAAGACAAAATCCGACGTTGGCTCATGTATTCCCTATGAACACATTATCGTTGACTTAAAATACCTACGATTGCCTGGCCCGATCGGAATCGATCATAAAAACGAATTGAATTAAGTAACAAATTATATCTGCTACGACCAAAAATGGAATCACCTAAACAGATATTCCCATTAGACTAACATCAATTTGCATCCGGACAACACGTTCCCGGCTATCCATGATCATCACGCTTTCCTTCCTTGCTGTCAAGCATATTCGCAAGATAGTTTACGGGAATCTCCGGGTCTAAGTGCCATATCCAGCAGACTTTGTGTAATCTCGCAAACTCAGGTTCTCTAAATCCCCCGGTTATTAAGGTAAAAAGTCACCACGAATTCGACAGTACCTTCGAGAATCTCTGCTGGCGATGTCCAACACCGCTTATGTAAAGTCTTTGATACGTCTCTGTGTGCAACGTGTCAAACAACCGAAACAGCTAAGCCGCCTTCCTTCAAGCAGACCAGAATTAATCCAGAACAACAGCCCGGTTCCAGCACGGAAACCAGCAGTTTTCCTGATTTCTCCACAGTGGCAATTGTCATAACCCTGACAAATTGTCTGACCACTTGAAAATCATCCATTTCGAGCGTTCCCCTAAGACCCGCGCCCCGACATCAGGCGCACTGTTTGCCCTTAAGTGCTGTTTGACAAACTTCCTTTCGCCGAAACCGGCGGTTCTGTTTGACATTTCAGCCGGGGAACGCCATGCAACGTCGATTCAGCTATGCACTCATCATTCTGATTGTGAGCCTGTGCTTGGTTTCCAACACACAAGCGGAAATCGAAATCGAGCTGACAAACGGAAGCGTTGTCACTGCCGACCGCATTGAGTGGGGTGATTCGTCTACATTACTCCTTGAAACAGCCCGCCAGACAGGCATTGTTCAATTATCACTTTCCCTGGAACAGATCAAGCGTCTGTCGCTTGATGGCTCGCATTACGATCAGGAGACCATTCAGCTTGCCGCGGCAAATCGTGACCTGATTCAACCAGCCGCCTACACGTCGATTCAAAAAGAGCCGACGACGACCGAAACCGCACCCGCTTTTGATTCCAGACCAAAATTACCACGGCCCTGTTCTTCCGACTGCAGCCGAGGCACGATTCTTGGCATTCACGATGATCCACTCAGTGCCTACGAGCCCATGTTGAGTCAAGTTTTTCCTAAAGGCGTACCGACTTTGGAACGCGGGTTTGCTCTGGAATTGATGCGCTCGCAAGTGGCCCAGCAGGTATTGGGAACTCCCCCGCCCCCTCAAGGCTACCCGCTGCCCTCGGAATCTTCTCCGATCTCGGGAAAACTAAGACAGATTGCGGTCCAGGCGACGCCGCTCAACACACAGGGAAAAGCAGATTGGAACGCGCTCGCGATTCGCGTGCAAGGCTTTGATCGAATGGGGAATCCCGCACGCATTTCCGGAAACATCCGCATCACCCTGTACGGTCAGCGTCAATTGCTGTTGCGTGTCTGGGATCAGCAGTTTCTGGCAAAGCCAATCGAGACCATTTCCCTCGCACAGTGGACGCGTAATTGTGCAACCACGCCACGAACACAAATCCCACGTGCCGGAAACTCGTTCGGTGCAGGCCAGGCGTCTGATCAGACTTGGATTGTCAAATTGCCACCGCCGATTCCCGAACACAATCTGAATGTCTACGCTCTAGGAGAAGTCCAGGTCGCACTGGCGTCTCCTGGCAACGGAACGTTCGAAGCTTCGACTCCCGCTGTTCCCTTGAAGCACGTTTCGCTCCCCCGTGATCTCTCACTGGCGAACAGCGGCTCCCGCTTCTTTCCGTCCGAAACGACTTCCGCAGGAGTTTTCCGGGCCAAACGTTTGAATTACAATGCGCCATCAAGGCCAAGCAGCCGCACCCTCTCCGTCCAGCCTTAAGGTCAGACATTTGGCCGAGCCGCCTGCTTTGATGAATTCATCCAGGGGCGTACTGTGCGCCTCATAGCCACGTTCCTTAAGATCTTTCTCCAGTTGCGGGCAGCCTGTGTTCAAAGCAACCGATTTCCCAATCACGACCGCGTTGCAAGCAAACCGCTTCGCTTCCTGATCCACAACGGGAATCAGATGCGGAATGTGTTCTTTTAAAGCCTGCTGCGCGTAGCTGTCAAAAGCGGGAGGATAATAGATGGCTTCCGTGGCACTTAAAGGACAGAAACAGGTATCGAGATGATAATAGGACTCATCGACCAGTTGTAATGGAATCACGCGGCAATTCATTTCCCCCGCCACCCATTGCATCGCCTTCACATCGCTGCGAATGAGATAACCGGCAAACAGCGTGTCTCCACAAAACAACGCATCGCCGGCGCCTTCAAAGAAATGATCTTCGGGCATCTCAATCGTTTCAAAGCCGGCGCTTTGAAACCACTCTCGATCGACGGGAGTTTCCCCTTGTCGGGCCTCATGCCGAAACAGAGGCAGAAAAACCTTATTTTTCCAGACAAGCCCGGCGTTCGCCGTAAAGACCAAATCCGGTAGCCCTTTTACAGGGGTCATTAATTCAACACGGGCGTTTAAGGTCAGCAGAAGCTGATGCAAGACCTCCCACTGGGCACGGGCGAACTTCGGATCACTCTGCTGACTGCGACTCATCCAGGGATTGATTTCGTACTCAATCCCGTAAAAATCGGGCGGACACATTAATATGGTGGGGGCATTATATTTCAATGCAGTTCGCTTTCTTTATCGTTAGCCTGACTTAGGTCTCTTTATTTAATCAGCTTCAGTCACCTTAATTATACCATCGTCAATAACCCCTTGTTTGAATTATTCGAAAGTGGAACCGAGTTTTCGAATCTGGCTGTGTTTAATTGACGGCATGACCGGCAATCGAATACAGTCTTGAGATGATCGCAACTTCTTCCTTATTGATCGGGATCTTTCACCATGACTGAGGCAACTTCGTACCCCCTGACCTGGGACCTGGCTTCCCTGTACCCTCATCCGGAACATGCCGACTTTGAGAACGGTTTGAAGCAGATGAAAGCGTCTCTGGAAGATCTAGTGACGCGAGTCGCGCAATTGTCGACGTCTACCAATCCGCAAACGGATGCCGGCGTCTGGGGCGACTTTCTGTCGGACTATCAGTCGGCCGTCTCCGAGTTAGCGGGGCTGTTTGCCTGCCTGGAATGTTACTGTTCCGAAGATGCAAACAATAAACACTATCAGGTATTGATGGCGCGTCTGGCCAGTATTCGTCCGTTGCGAGAAAATATTGAAACACAACTGCAGCTCACCGTGCGCGATATTTCAGATGAAGTCCTGCAACAATTCTGTCAGCAGGATGCCCGCCTTCAAGAGATTCAATTCTTCCTGGAAGACTGCAAACGAAATGCAAAATTAAGACTGCCTAAAGAGCAGGAAATTCTGGCATCGCAACTAGCGGTGGATGGATTACACGCCTGGGGGCGTTTGTATGATCGGCTGTCGGGCGATCTCAAAATCCAGATCATGGAAAAAGGGGAACTGGTAGAACGCTCTCCCGGTCAGGTTCACTTTGATTCGCCACAACGGTCGATCCGGGAAAATAATTTCTACGCCGCCAACAAGGCCTGGGATACCATCGCGGATTCCTGTGCCGATGCGCTGAATCATCTCGCGGGAACCAGACTCACCGTTTACAGCCATCTGCCTGTGGCCGATCATCTGGATGCACCGTTGATTTATAATCGGATGCAGCGTGGCACGCTGGATACGATGTGGTCCGTCATTTCAAAACGGAAACAGAAGCTGGTTCAATTTCTGGAAAAGAAAGCGGAAATGCTGGGTCTTTCCAAACTCAGCTGGTACGACCTGAATGCGCCACTGCCTCTGTCAGGCGGGGAATCACCGGAGATCCCCTACGATCGCGCGTGCGAATTGATTGTCAATTCCTTTGATAAATTCAGCCCCGATTTAAGCGAGTTCGCCGAACGGGCACTCCGCGAACGCTGGATTGAAGCGGAAAATCGGCCAGGAAAACGACAGGGTGGCTTCTGCACGACCTTTCCTGTTCAAAAGCAGTCACGTATTTTCATGACCTACACGAATTCCGCCGACAGCATGTCGACACTCGCGCATGAACTGGGACACGCCTATCATTCGTATGTTCTGAAAGACGCGCCTTATGCACTCAGTGACTATCCAATGAATCTGGCGGAAACGGCTTCGACGTTTGCAGAAGCGGTGCTGGGGGAACAACGCCTGAAAGCCGCAAAATCCAAAGCAGAAGAACTTCAAATTCTGGATGGCATGCTAGGAGACTCGGTCTCGTTCATGATGAATATCCACACCCGCTTCCTGTTTGAAGACCGGCTGCATCAAGAACGACAAGAAGGCGAATTGACGCCGGATCGTTTTTCGGAGTTGATGCAACAGGCTCAACAAGAGGCATATGCGGATGCTTTGGATGAGTCCGGTTTAAATCCACAGTTCTGGATCTCCAAACTGCATTTCTATATCAGCGAATTACCGTTCTACAATTTCCCTTATACGTTTGGCTATTTACTCTCACTCGGCGTTTATGCTTTGGCTGATACGTTTTCCGATCCGTCCGAATTTGCAGAGAAATACCGTGAACTGCTGATTGCCACCGGGTGTCAGGTAACTGAGGAAGCTGTTGCTAATACATTTGGCTACCAGTTGGGAGAAGCCGACTTCTGGAACAAGAGTATCGATATCATCGATCGCCGCGTCGATCGCTTCCTGGAACTGGCAGAGTGAAGGCTGTTGTCATTGCACACAACTCCTGTTGGAAAGCTTGATGAGTACCGGAAATCGACTCAACCGCGCATGGTCTCAGCCTGATATTCCGTAAATATTCTGTAATTGGACTCATTTACTGCGAGTGCAGGCCTAAAATGGGGACAGTTCCGGATTTAAAGAATCGGTCCCGTGTCGAAATATGGGCAGACCTTCGGTATACTGACTCCACGATAATGAGATGACTGTCGATTCTGCAGGTAATCTGAAAAGCATTTTTTTCTATGGCAACACAACAGGAAATAACGGAAGCCCGCCAACATTCAGGGGTGGGTTTTGTTCAGAGCAAACTGGCGACCTTGTTTGTGCCTCCCCACTGGTTGAAACTGGCGGGTGGAGGTGAACTGGGACCGATTCAGGTGGCTTATGAAACGTATGGCGAATTAACGCCTGCGAAAGACAATGCGATCTTCATCTGCCATGCGCTGACCGGAGATGCCCACGCGGCTGGCTATTATGAAGATGATGACGAAAAAGCAAAACCGGGTTGGTGGGACGATCTGATCGGACCAGGCAGAACACTCGATACTGATAAATACTTTGTGATTAGTGCGAATGTGCTAGGGGGCTGCCAGGGCACAACAGGCCCCAGCAGTATCAACCCCGAAACCAACCAACCCTATCGGCTCAGTTTTCCCTTTATTACTGTCGGCGATATTGTCGAAGTGAATTCGGCACTGACCCAACATCTGGGCATCGATCAATTGCTGGCCGTGATTGGTGGAAGCCTGGGAGGCATGCAGGTTCTGGAGTGGGCGGCGCGCTTTCCAGATCAGTTACGCAGCGCTATCTGCCTGGCATCGGCGGCTCAACTTTCAGCCCAGGGAATCGCCTTTAACGCGGTCGGCAGACGTGCCATCAAAACAGACCCCGAATACAAAAACGGCGAATACGAAGCAGGTGCCGGCCCTCGCTATGGCCTGGCCTTAGCCCGCATGATCGCACACATCACTTACCTGTCGGACCAGTCGATTGAAATGAAATTTGGCAGGCGTCTGCAGGATCATGATACCTTTACTTATGAAATGCTGCCGGAAGTCGAGTTTCAGGTCGAGAGCTATTTGCATTATCAGGGAAAACGATTCGTTGAACGATTTGATGCCAACAGTTATCTCTATCTTACGCGGGCCATGGACTACTTTGACCTCGAATCTCAATATGGTTCGCTGACGAACGCGCTGGGCAAAACCGATGCCCGGTTTTTAATCGCTTCTTACGACTCAGACTGGCTGTTTACCACCACTCAAAGCAAAGAAATTCTGCGAGCGCTGATTGAATGCGGCAAACATGTATCGTTTATCGAATTAAAAAGCCCGTTCGGCCACGACTCCTTTTTGATTGAAATTGAACAACTGCAAAACATGATCACTCCCTTTCTGGAACAGGCCTATCAGCCCCGACAGATTGAGAGTGCTCAAACGACATAACTGAGATCAGTGGCCATGTGGCTACTGTGATACTCATAAATTGACGCGGATATTTTTTCATGTGTGCACAACATCGATACTGTATGCAGGACCCGTCGCTGGAAATGACGGACAGACTGCTACTGGAACAGATTCAGCCGGGCAGTCGCGTTCTAGACCTGGGCTGCGGCGATGGTCGTCTGTTGGCCCGATTGCGCGATGAACGCGGGGCATCTGTACTCGGAATTGAAATCGATATCACGCAACATCACGCCGCAATCGCACGAGGCGTGCCGGTAATTCAAGCCGACCTGGATGAAGGCTTGCAGGATATTCCCGATGGTGCCTTTGATTACGTAGTCCTCAGTCAGACGCTGCAACAGGTACTCCAGCCGAAACAACTTCTGGAAGAAATGGTCCGTGTCGCAAAACAAGCGTTGGTCGTGGTACCCAATTTTGGAAACTGGCGGATTCGTCTCCAGGTTCTGAAACAGGGTCGTGCCCCAGTTACCAAGGTCTTACCGTATGAATGGTATAACACCCCCAACCTGCATCTGATGTCGATGCACGACTTCCAGGATCTGATGCGGCTGCTGGGAATCGAGATTCTCCAGGAAATCCCGATTATCAACCATCGCGCCGTCGAACGAGCCTGGCTGGCCAATCTCCGTGCGCAACACGTTCTCTATGTTTTACAACGACAGGACGAAAACTTAGCCGCGCAGAGCCAAAGTAAATTAGAGAGCGAACTTGAATCTCCCCAACCAGGTTCGTAATAATTTGAGCAACGATCGACCGTAAATCGAAAGCACGATTGCGAACTGCCCTGCTTCATTTCTGTATACCAGATCAGGAATCACTGATTTTTTTTCGAAACAGTCTGCGTCAAAAACGCATAATTCTGCAGCGATTTCCGGTAAAATCCCCCTTGTTTCCCGGTGCGTTTCCCGGTGCGTTTCCCGGTGCGTTTCCCGGTGCGTTTCCCAGTGCAAAAATTCCAGGTTGCGACGCCTTAATTCCTGTTTCCATAAATGGAATTTCCCGATATACTGCCTCACCTTCAGGTCAGAAATGACACAACCTCACCTGCGTCCTCAGTAAAAACACAATGACGTAAGGTGAAATATAATAATCGTTTAAAACAAGACAGCGACCCAGTTTTTTGAAGAGAAAGAGGGAAGGGACTCCCGATGCGTATCATTGCAATCATGAATCAAAAAGGGGGCGTCGGCAAAACGACGTCAAGCGTAAACATGGCTGCCGGGCTGGCAATGCAGGGCAAAAAAGTCTGCCTGGTCGACCTCGATCCGCAAGGCCATGCCTCGTTACATCTGGGGATTGAACCGACGGGAAATGTTCCCACGTCCTATGATGTTTTCTCGGGATTTAAAACCCTGGCAGAAACCCGCCAACTGGTCGCGAAAAATTTGTGGGTCGTTCCTGCGACGCTGGATCTGGCTGCGACTGAATTGGAATTGGTCGATGCCGACAACCGGGAAATTGTTTTGCGTCAGGCCATAGAGAAAATGGCGGAAACAGAACCCTTTGATTATCTGATCATGGACTGCCCCCCTTCGCTGGGTGTGTTAACGGTCAACGCATTGACGGCTGCCACCGAGGTGATCATTCCTCTGCAGCCTCACTTCTTTGCACTGCAGGGTTTGTCCAAACTGTTAGAAACAACGGCCTTGGTACGGCGTCGCCTGAATCGCAAATTACGTGTCTCCGGCGTCGTTTTGTGTCTCTACGAAACAGGAACACGCCTGGCAGCGGATATCACCGATGACCTGTGTGCGTTTTTGGGTGCAAGCGCTCCCGACGCACCGTGGGCAGATGCAAAAGTATTCCAGAACCGAATCCGACGGAACATCAAACTGGCAGAAGCCCCCAGCTTCGGGCAATCCGTGTTTGATTATTCCAGCTCCTGCCCGGGTGCCAAAGACTACGGCGGTCTGGTCCAGGAAATCATCGCGGATGAACAGGCAGAACAGTCTCCCCTGCAACAGGCTGCCTGATTACTCAGACGCGGGTTTCTGTTTTTCTTCCAGCTTCGCTTTGGCTTCTTTCCACAGCGGATCGTACACTTCTTTATCAAACGGAGGACATCCTGTCGGGTACTGCCCGAGTGGATGATCTTTCGTGCGCATCAGGTTGGTGCAATAAGAAAACGTACGGCAGACGGTTTTTCGTTTGAGTTTTCCGTCTTCCTTCAGCAGCTTGGCAAATTCCGGCTGTGAGAGTGTTGCGCGGCCCATGCCGACAATGGAAATATTCCCTTGTTCAACATTCGCGGCAGCCGCGTGCATCGCAAAATCCTGTAGCCAACTGTAACCGCTTCCGACGACCGGAATATCTGGAACGGCGGCCTGAATCTGTGACGCAATTCGAAAATGTCGTGCGACGCCGATCAGTGGATGCTCGGGGGCATGATAACCGTCGGTCGGCGGGAATTCCGCCGGACGGACAATATGTGGATTGGCATACGGGTTTCCGTTGGAAATATTGATCAGACCGACGCCCCACTCCCTGAGCAGTTTGGCAACTTCCAAGGGCTCAGTCAGATCTTCCTTCAAATGATCATTCGGATCAGTACCAAAGGCGGTTTGCAAAGGCAGCTCGTGAGGACAGGGTTCTCCGACAAAGTCATCGCCGGCGCCCTGATAGGGAATTCCATCGTAGCCATTCATGCGGGTGCCGATGACCAGGCTTGGACACTCTTCCCGAATGCGTTTGACCACATTCCGTACCAGGCGTGTGCGGTTTTCCAACGAGCCGCCATACTCTCCCGGCCGGTTTTTCGCTGCCAGTAATTCTGAGAGCAAATATCGATGACACTGTTTGATATCAACAAACCCTACCCCAATCGACTCTGCCAGTTTTGCAGCGGTCACATATTGATCTTCGATGCGTTTTAAATCGTCATCAGTGAGTATTGGATAGCTGTCATCAATGGGATGCCCCGTTGATTTATCAATCGTTCGCGGATCAAGTACCTGATCTCGGGTCACGACGAGCGGTTTTTGAAAACTGAATCGGCCTGAATGGGTCAACTGCAGGCCGATGACTAAACCGTCATCGGAACCAAACACTTCTTTGTGGGCATCGCGACAGCCGGCGAGCATCGTCTCTAATGCGGAAGCAGTCTTATCATTGATCATCAACTGACGTGGATTCATCCGCGCTTCAGGGCCAATGGCCGTCGCTTCCCCCCAGATCAATGACGCGCCGCCCGCACCAAATCGTTGATAGCGACGATACGTTAATTCATCGGGAAATCCGTCAGTGGTACCATCGCAGCCTTCCATCGGCTGGATACCCAGACGGCTTTTCGCTTGCAGATGACCGATTTGAATCGGCTGGTATAACACGTCAAAGTTGTCCGACACTTCAATCGGACAGCCTAATCGTTCTGAATCGGCAACGACGTCGGCGGGAGTTTTATATTTATAATATTTGGCCATGTCTGATGACTTTATGCAAGCAAATTTGATGACGGTGAAGGTATCGAGGGTCTGACTGATTTGAGTTTACTCAAACTCGAAGTGAATTACCATTCAGAGGATAAAACCGGAATATATCAAGATTTCCAGTCTGTTTCCTAGCCGGGAACCGTCAATTGTTTTCCATTATCGCTGGCAGACAGGCCCAACAGAAAGGGGACCGCCGTCTTCGCCCACTCGTCTGCCGACGGGTAATATTCTGCTTGCGATCCAAAGCAACTCTGCAGCAGTTCGGTATTGATAATCCCCGGATTCAAGGGAATCGCCGCCATGCCCCGTGGCAGTTCCTGAGCCAGCGCCTGGGTCAGACCTTCAACGGCCCATTTCGTCGCACAATACGAGGCAACTTCTGCAGAAGTAGAGCGACCCCAGCCGGAACTGAAATTCACAACCACGCCGGTCTGCCGTTCGAGCATCGCAGGCAGAAAATGACGAATGGTGTTGGCGGTCCCTTTGATATTCACGTCAATAATCGAGTCAAAGTCTTCCGCAGGTACTTCCCAGAGGGGCGCGTTCTCATTGATTTGGGCTGCGTTATTCAGGAGCAGGTCCGGCGCACCAAACTGGTCAATCGCGCGGGCCGCCCAGGCTTGAACAGAACTGTTGTCGGCAATGTCAACGACTGAAAACTGATGCGCGGCACCAAACTGCTTTGACAGGTCAGAAATTTTTTCTTCTGACCGACCGCAGCCGATCACCGTATGCCCTGCTGCGATGAAACCGGCTGTCATGGCGCGGCCCAATCCCTGGGTCGCGCCAGTCACGACAATCACTTTTGACATGAACTTTTCCTGTACTTCGCTTAATCGGAACTTATTTCGTTTCCGCCTTGCTGGCAGCAGCCGCTTTTGCATCTTCCCGTTTGGAAAGTTCTGGATTCACGGGAACCGCGGAGGGTGCATCGCCGCGAATCCATTTCATGGCTCCGATGACCGATTCTTGAAATGCAGGATTGGCCCATGTTTGCGGGTTGTGTCCCAGGTTGTTTACAAAGACTTTGCCTTGCCCCCACTCTTTAGCCCATGCGACCGGAACCTGATAGGGACGTTTGGGATTGCACTTTTCCATATTCAGGCTCATCAGCACATGGACTTTTTCTGGCTGCCAGTTTTTGTACTGATAGATTTCGTCCTTGATCTGAAATTCTTTCCCGAACGATTTCATCGCCGGATGCTCGGTGTTATGGACAGTAATCGTGACTTTGTTGCCGGAACCCCAGGGATGCCCGTTGAACGAACCACCAACCATATCCCAATAAGGTTCGTACGATTTATAGGTATCTGTCGCAGAATGGAAACCGATGAAGCCATGCCCTTTCTGTTTCAGCCAGTCATTCAGAAAATATTGCATATCTTCTTCTTTGATCGGGAGCATGCCGGTCGTATAAAACATCACGATGTCATAGTTTTTCAGATTCTCTTTCGTGAAGTCAGCCGCCGCATCCTGAGTACAGTCTACCGTGAAGAGGCCGGACTGCTTGCCCAGTTGCAACATCGCGATTTCAGCAGGTGCCAAATCAGTTTTGCCCCGCTTTACAGAACCGTGCGTATACCCTTTGCTCTGAGTCAGCATCAGAACTCTGGTTTTTCCCGATTCCGCCTGAGTAAGAGAGGGGGTCAGCAACAGGGTACATGCCAAGAGGCAGCAAGTCGTCATTAATCGAAATAGCATGGTGATCGCTCCACGGTTGGGTAAAATAAAACTCAATACTTTTAGTCTGCCCATTTTAAAGAGAACAGGCAGTCCAATGCAAAGCAAAACGCCTAATCCGTTAATTCCTGCACGCGAATGTTGCGAAACTCGACAGCGTCTCCCTCGGATTGAATGCCGAAGAAACCTGCTTTGAGTTCACTGGGCTTGCTGGAAGCGATGGGCGTGCCATTCAGGACCGAAGTCAGTGCGCCATCTTTGCAAACGACTTCGATGGCGTTCCACTCGCCAATCGGACGTCTGGCAGTTTCGCGGGCCGCCTGATTATCGGTTACTTCCAGAGTGATCTCTTTGCTGTTTGATTTGATATGGGCCATCTCCGCAAATTTGCCTTGCACTTCCAGGCACTTCGGCCAGATTCTGTTTTCCCCGGTGATGAAAAACAGAAAGCCCGTGTTGGGGTTCTCATTTTTCTCAGCCGATTTCGGGAAACGATACTCCAACCGTATGGTGCAGTTGCCCAGGCTTCCCAGCGAGTACAGATAGCCGCGCGGGTTTCCCGTGCAGGAGATCACACCCTCTTTTTCGGTCCAAGTTGGATCTTTGACCGGCGCTTTTGATTTGCCTTGGAATTCTTTGAAGTCCTTCAGGCTCAGTAGTGTAAAACCATCTTCGACTTCAAATAACGATTCTAACGTTTTTTCGGGCAAGTCGATGGCAGGAACTTCATTGAGGGCTTCCTCTTTTTGTTTTTCGGTCGATGCCGAATCACTGCAACTTGCCAGAAAACACATCGAGATCATCAGTAACAAAAATGCAAGCTGGGATTTCATCGAATATTCTCTTTCAGGAAAGTCAAATTAAAATCGGTCATTACAGGGAAACTTAATCGGGTTTCGTCTCCGTATCATACCGATTCCGTATGACACACTAAAGCCTGCTGTTCTGACTTCTGCACAGGACAGCTATAATCGATACATCTTTCTACGCTCCCCCCAAATTACTGAATCCCGTAAACAATACATGAGGGAGATGCTGCAAACTTGACCGATAGAATTAGTGTTCCCTCCTTAAACTGATTCGCTTCACAGGGACAATGATTGAAACCTTCATCACGGAATCATTTCCTTCCTGTGCTCAGATTGATCAGTTGATGAATTCGGATCTCCACCGAGAAAGAAACGGGCCAGAATGCAAGAGTTAATGATCTCCCCTCAGCAGGATCAATTCAAGATAATCAGACCAGCGGCATCTGCTCTGGACCATACCCCTTCGGCTGTAACTGAGGACAGCTCTCAGAACCTGAGCATCTCGGTTCTGGAATGGTTGAACTCTGAACTACGCAAAGAGGTGGAAAAGCAGGAAATTGTGGATCTGCAATCCAATGAGAAAATGATTGATCGTTTGCAGCACATGCTGACATCCAAAGCAACGGGCATCACAATCATGGTGGCGGGCCTGTTTTTGATGTGATGCAGACCCGCTCATTGGCAATCTGAGACAGGAAGCATGTTGTTGATTCTGCCATGAAACAGGATCATTTATAGCAGAATCCGAAACCCGCCTGGTTCCGGGCTTCCCGCCTGGTTCCGGGCTTACTGTAGCGTGCGAGCATCGCTTGGATTACGCAGCATTACAGGGAACGCTCAGACTCAAACAATTCCGGAACCAAATGAATCCCCTCTTGAACGAGGGATGCTTTCATTCGAGGAGACTTTATCTGATTCAGGCTGTTCTGCTGCAGTGTGATGCGGCTGACTCGACTCTTGAGAGGTTTTGGCAGAGTCGATTCTGAAAACCTGATTATTTTTGCGGATGTGGATTGATTCGGAACCTGATGTTTCGGCGGGAGCCTTTGTTTCTTCGTGGTCTTCCTCATAAGGGCTCAGACGGGCATAATCCTCTTCGCCGAAATCATCATAGCGGCAAATATATCCATCCTTCTGAGCAGTAATCTTTTCATCCTGATAGGCCTTGAGGACTTCTTGTTGAATCAACTCACGGCACTCAGAATTGATCGGGTGAGCAATATCGGCGTAAAGTCGGGCGCGACCCGCGTCGTCCTTCTCGGCCCGATTTTCATCCAGCCGCACACCACACTGATTGCAAAACGATGCCCGCAGGTGATTTTTGTTATGACACTTGGGGCAGCGATCCATCAGCTTGCGGCTGGGCATCGCGACAAAGGCGCCTTTCGCCCCCTGAATAATTTTCAAATCCCTTATGACAAACGAGACATCGAAAGTAATCGAGCAAAAAGCAAGTAATCTTTCATGCGGATCATTCATCAACTTGATGCGTACTTCACTGATATCCATGGCTCACTCCATTTGTGCCAAATTTTGAATTGCTCATCTATAGTCGGTTCTGGACGACAAATATGTGCCCTTTGACTGTGGAACGTAATCGTGCCGCAATCTGAGATGCCTGAGCCCGGTTCTGGCAGATACCGAAATAGGCGGTCCCACTTCCACTCATCATATGACCCAAAACAGATTGTTTTGAGAAGTAATCTTTTAAAATTAATATTTCTGAATTTAGTGTTTCAGCAGGAGCCTGCAGATCATTCAACATCAAGCTGGATAGTGAATGAAATTGCCCAGAAGCCAAATTGTCTACGAGTTGCTCTACCTGATTTTCCGAATGGATTCCCACTCGACAGTGCCGATAAACGTCAGCAGTGGATAATCCCGAACTGGGACGCACAACCACAAAGTGGAGACAATGGGGAATTGAAACAGGTTCTATAACTTCACCTCTTCCCCGGCAGATTGCACTCGTGCTTTCTGTCAGAAAGAAAGGAATATCACTTCCCAGTTCCGCCGCCAACTCACGTAGTTCGTTTAGCGACAATCCCAATTGCCAAAGTTTATTGACTGCAAATAAGGCTGCAGCTGCATCGCTTGACCCCCCGCCTAATCCAGCCTCTGAGGGAATTCGTTTCGTTAACTGAATCCGAACTCCCCGCTGTTTACCCGACTTTGCCTGAAGCAACCTGATTGCGCGAACTACCAGATTTTCTTCTCCGCTCGGGACCGACTCTTGGGCTGTAAGTTGTTGGGGCTGAAGAGAATTTGCTGCGACAACACGCAACTCAACTTCTGATGAAGATTCCTCCGTGAAAACCAAAGTGTCGTATATTCCCACCGAAAGCATTAACGACGTAATGTCGTGAAAGCCATCGGATCGCTTATGATCGATGCTTAAGAACAAATTTAACTTTGCAGGAGTATGAACTGTAATGGAGCGCGAATTGGAGTAAGAAAAGAGCATCCGTCACATTTCCATAATTCCTACCAAAACGAATTCAGTGTCGTTTTATTGAACAGGTCCCCACTGATAGTGAGAGATTAGAGCGATTTGACCTGATTAAGATTCGATTGTGATACGACGTAACAATATTAAAGACTACTGCTACAGCGAGTATCCTATCTGTTAAAACAAAAAACGTCAACATCTTTTCCAAGAAGCGGGGATTTCCCCCCTTTCTTTCAAAGCGTTTTTACAGTACCAGCTCGGAACGACTCACTCGTCAGCCATCGATATGAGCAGCTGTTTGAACCCTTTGACTTGTACTTGTTTCTGGTTCGTGAAGCGAATTCGCGCCTGCTCTTTGCCTTTGGAATCGGTTTTGATTTCTCGCTCACTGCCGAGGTCGGCGATCTTACCCAGCGTGAGTTGACCTGAAGAAGACTGCAGCGTCAGATCGACTCCTTCGCGGCGTTTGGTATGAATCGTTAGAAAAGATTTCTTCTTACCCGCGCGGATGAATTTGACCAGCGATTTACTGTCCCATTGAATTTCGGAATCGGGATAAGTCTGCTCCACCAGATCGAACAGAGACTCCAGCAGCGCGGCATCCCAGCCAACCCGTTTGTTGTTAGGGAAACCTTTGCGCGACAGATGCCACTTCTTCTTCAAGACTTTCCAGGGCATGATGTCTTCGGGTTTGATCTGATCCTGGTTGATCAAACCGAGATACGATTCACACGCCGTTTCCAGGAATTCCATAAATGCGGGCGTGCTGATTTCTTCCTGCCAATGAACCGTCAGACTAACTTCCTGCCAGGGGCCTTTCAGGTTTTTAACCCGCACTCGATTCGAACGCCCATAGATCGGAAGTTCATCCAGATCATCCAGCGATTTCAAAGCCAACTGGTCCCGCAGATCATCCTGCTTGAACGTATTCCGTTTGACTCGAAAATTGAGCCGCAGTAACCATTCATCGCCCGTATTGGCGTGCAAGAACCAACCCTGTTTTTTGACCGGCCCGTTCACTTCGATAACGCTGCGATGATTCCAGTTGATCTCACCAAAGCCCTCTTTGTTTTCGACAAAGTCGATCACCGCTTCCAACGCCCCGCCTTCCCACTGGCAGGCAGCCCCCGAGAGAGCAACATGGTCCTGTGTATGCCAGCGTCGGCCCGCTTTCTGCCAGGGCATCTGCGCGTCGCTGCCGATCTGTTTCAAGTCGAGATCGCCTGCCTGCTTTTTTCCCAGCGACTGCGCGTCGAAGACTTCGCGTTCCTCGCGTTCACCTGAGGCGAGAATCGGCTTGAGAATTTCTCCCGTATAGGATCTGAGCAGGAGAGGCTGTTTTGATTTTCGTGAGCTGACTTTGATTGTCTGTTTTTGATAGCGGTCTGCATGTTCCACCAGTTTTTCCGGTGTTCCCGCAGCGATGATTTGTCCGCCACCAATGCCTGCTTCCGGTCCGACATCGACCAGCCAGTCGGCTGTTTTGATTACATCCAGATTATGCTCAATGACGATCACCGTGTTTCCGAGTTCGACCAGGCTGTTGAGCACCTTCAGCAGTTTGGCGATGTCATCGAAATGCAGGCCGGTCGTCGGTTCATCCAGCAGATACAACGTTTTCCCGGTACTGGGTCGGGCAAGTTCCGCAGCCAGTTTTACGCGCTGAGATTCGCCCCCAGACAAGGTCGGCGCAGATTGGCCCAACGTCAGATAATCCAGACCAATCGCACACAGGGTTTCCATCGTCCGTCGGATGGCAGGAATGTTATTGAACAACTCCGCCACTTCGCCGATCGACATCTCCAGCACATCGGCGATCGACTTGCCTTTATATTTGACGGACAGCGTTTCCTGGTTATAACGTTTGCCATTACAGGTTTCGCAGGTCACCCAGACATCAGGCAGAAAGTGCATTTCAATGCAGCGCTGGCCGTTCCCATCACAGTCCTCACATCGTCCGCCCGAACGATTAAAGCTGAAACGCCCTGGTTGATAGCCGCGTACTTTAGAGTCGGGCAGTCGTGAAAACAGTTCTCGAATTTGATCAAACACGCCGGTATATGTGGCCGGGTTCGAAGCGGGTGTATTCCCGAGCGGCCTTTGATCGACGATGATCGCTTTATTAATCTGCTCCAGCCCCAGCAGGGCATCATGCGGACCGGGTGCTTCTTTGGAACGGTGCAATTTTTTGGTAACCGCCCGCGCCAACGTCTCTTCGATCAGCGAACTTTTTCCCGAGCCACTCACCCCGGTAATACAAATAAATGCTCCCAGTGGAATCGAGAGATCGACCGACTGCAGATTATTCTGGCGGGCGCCCTTTAATTCCAGCCAGTGACCGGTGGGTGAAATCGCAACGTCTGTCTTGCCTTGTTTTTCATAAATCACGCGGCGTTCCTGAGGCAGCGAGATCGTGAGCTGATTTGACAGATATTGTCCTGTCAGTGATTTCTTTTTACGTTTTAACTGTTTGGGCGAACCTTGGCCGACAATCGTTCCACCAAACCGCCCTGCCCCCGGACCAAAGTCGTACAGGCAGTCCGAAGCTTCGAGCACTTCGCGATCATGCTCGACCATCACAATGGTATTGCCGATGTCGCGCAGTTTTTTGAGCGTGTTGATCAACCGTGTGTTATCGCGAGGATGCAGGCCGATCGTCGGTTCATCCAGCACATACAATACGCCAGTCAACGAACGTCCCACCTGGCCGGCCAATCGGATTCGCTGGCTTTCTCCCCCTGATAGTGTGGGCAAGGGACGACTCAGGGTTAAATACTCCAAGCCGACATCGACCAGGAACTCCAGGCGGCTGGTGGCTTCTTTGATCAGATCGCCGGCGATCTGTTTTTGTCGTTTATCAAGCTTGGCGGTTTTTATAAACGCGAGCGCATCGCTCAAAGGGAGATCACAAAACTGGCCGATGGTCTTACCCTGAAATCGAACGGCTCCCGCATCGGTCCGCAAGCGGCTGCCATGACATACCGAACAGGGAACTTCCCCCGTCATTTCATGCAGGCGACTGCGAAACGCAAAAGAGAGACGCGATGCTTCTTCAATGGCCGGGTAGAGTCCCTTAAATTGAAATTGAATTCTGCCGGAATCGTCGAGAGGAATCCAGCGTTCTTCATCTCCGTACAGAATGACGCGCTGCTGTTTCACGCTCAACTGATTAAAGGGGACATCCAGCGGAATTCGAAACTGTTTTGCGAGCGCGACGAGTGTTTTGTTAAATTCGGAATTCTTACGCGGATCAGGCCAGGCCGCAACTGCGGCGTCCTGCAGACTGCGGTTCGGATCGGGAATCAATTCAGATAAATTCGTGCCCAGTTCGGTCCCCAGACCTTCACAATATTCACACCAGCCCAGCGGACTGTTGAAGGAATAATTATGCGGCGTCAACTCTTCAAAGCTCTGCCCACACTGTTCGCAGAAATAAAACAAGCTGAAGGTTTCGAAATCCCATTCCTCTTCCGGAATCGTATCATCACAATAGCAGGCATACATCAGCCCTTCGCCAAGCGCCAAAGCCGACTCTACGGAATCAGCGATCCGCGAACGGTTTTTGGCGGCGACGGTAATTCGGTCGAGCACCACTTCGACTTCATGCCGACGCCGGCGATCAATTTCCGGTACGTTTTCCAGACGGTATGTGACCCCATCGATGCGGACCCGCAGGAACCCCTGTGACTTTAATTTTTCCCAGAACGCCTCATACGCCTGACCGACATTGATCTCCACGGGAGCCAAGATCAAGAGTTTGGTCCCCGCTTCCATGGACAGGATGCGTTCGACGACTTCATCGGTCGTCTGTGTTTCCACGGGCACATCGCAGTCCGGGCAATACATGGTTCCCAGGCGGGCATAGAGCACTCGCAGGTAATCATAAATTTCGGTCACGGTGCCGACGGTGGAACGCGGCGAATGGCCAGTTGTTTTCTGTTCAATGGCAATCGCTGGCGAAAGGCCGTGAATGTGCTCGAACTTCGGCTTAGGCATCTGGCCAAGAAACTGACGTGCGTAGGCGGACAGTGATTCCACATAACGACGCTGCCCTTCTGCATACAGCGTATCCATCGCCAGAGAACTCTTACCGCTGCCACTCGGGCCGCAGAACACATTCATCTGATTACGGGGAATTTGCAGATCCACATTCTGCAGATTGTGTTGGCCGGCACCACGGATCGTGATCTGTGTGCTATCCCCTTTGGGTTTTCCATTCCGTTTTTGATTCGCCGACTGCCATCGTAAGTGTGGATTGCTCAGAGTCAGGGCGTTTGCTTTTTTTCTGCCTTTTTTCAATTTCGCAGGCACCAGTTCCGTCTGTTCTTTCAAAGCCAGTCCGGTATAGGAATGGGAGCAGGCGGCAACTTCTTCCGGCGTACCTTCCACCAGAATTGTACCGCCCCCCTCGCCTCCCTCGGGACCGAGATCGATCACCCAGTCGGCCGTTTTAATCACATCGAGATGATGTTCGACCACCAGCACCGTGTTCCCGGCGTCAACCAGATGATGCAGCACTTTGAGCAACAGTTTGACATCCGCAAAGTGTAAACCGGTCGTGGGTTCATCCAGCAGATAAAACGTGCTGCCTGTCGAACGTTTACCAAGTTCTCGTGCGAGCTTGACCCGTTGTGCTTCGCCGCCGGACAGTGTGGGGGAAGGCTGTCCTAACTTAAGATAGTCCAGACCGACATCATGCAGTGATTCCAGCAGCTTCAGAATTTTGGGAACGTTCTGGAAATGTTCAATCGCCTGTTGAATATCCATTTCGAGAACTTCGGCGATGCTGGCGCCTTTATAACGAATCTCCAGAGTTTCATGATGGAAACGACGGCCTTCACAGACCGGACAGGGAATCCAGACATCGGCCAGGAAGTCCATTTCCAGTTTATTCGCACCGTGCCCTTCACAGGCCTCACAGCGTCCCCCGGCGACATTGAAACTGAAACGACCGGCTTTGTAACCACGAGCGCGGGCATCGGGAAGTTTGGCATAGAGGTCGCGGATCAGATCAAAGACTTTCACATACGTCGCCGGGTTTGAGCGGGGCGTACGACCGATGGGAGATTGATCAATGTCGATCGCTTTGTCGATGAATTCCAGGCCGGTTACTTTCTGATGTTCGCCGGGATTGCCTTTTCCTTTGTTGACACTCTTATTAAGTACAGGCCAGAGAATATCATTCACAAGCGAACTTTTCCCGGAACCACTCACGCCGGTCACACAGATAAAGCCTTTGGTGGGAATTGTGGCGTTGATGTTTTTCAGGTTATGATGCTTGGCCCCTTTGATCGTGATTGATTCTTTTTTGACGAGTGGGCGGCGTGTTTCCGGAATTTCAATTTTTTCTTTGCCAGATAGAAATCGCGCCGTTACGCTGTCTTTCGCTTTCAGGACTTTCTGATAGGTGCCTTCTGCGACGATGTGACCACCTCGCACACCGGGCCCCGGGCCGAAGTCAACGATATGGTCGGCAGCACGCATGGTCTCTTCATCGTGTTCGACGACGATGACCGTATTGCCCTGATCGCGCAAGTCACACAAGCTTTCCAGCAACATCGTATTATCACGGGGGTGCAAGCCGATGGATGGTTCATCCAAAATATAAACCACGCCCACCAAGCCGCAGCCAATCTGGCCCGCCAATCGAATTCGCTGGCTTTCACCACCAGAAAGTGTGGGTGCGGTCCGTTCCAGGGTCAGATAATTCAGGCCACACCGCAGAAGAAAGCCGAGACGTCCGCGAATTTCTTTTAAGACTTCGTCCGCAATCAGCAAACCGGTTTCGTCCAGCTCCAGTGATTCGAAGAAGGTGGCTGCTTCTTCAATGCTGAAAGCACAGACTTCGGGCAGTGTTTTAGCAACCGATTGCTGACTGCCGTTCGATGAAAAACTGGTCGAGGTAATGCGAACGTGCCGCGCCTGTGTATTCAGGCGTGCTCCGTGACAACTGGAACATTGCACGAAGTCCATATACTTTTCGAGCTGTTTCCGCCGCATGGGGTTGCTGGTTTTGCGATAACTCTCCAGCAGTTCCTCAATGTATCCGTCCCAGGTGCCGCCATGCTTCCAGACGCCGCCGGAATGCCGCCAACTGTAAGTAATGTTGCGTTCGCCGGTTCCATAGAGGAACTGGTGTTGCGCTGCTTCAGGCAGTTCGTTCCACGGCGTTTTCAGAAAACTGTCTTCGGAAAGTTTGAGATCTTTTTCGATGGATCGCGCCACGCCGTTGTAGATGTGCCGTCGCCATTTGCCGACTTTAGTTATCGGACCTAACAGCTCGAAGGCCCCTTTTTGAATCGAAAGCGATTCATTCTTCAATAACTCATCGACTGGAAAATCATACCGCATTCCGAGGCCGTTACATTCAGTGCACATCCCCAGGGGACTGTTGAAACTGAATAACTGCGGCGTCGGCGGTTCATAGCTGATGCCACAATCGGAACAGGCATAACGCGAGCTGAAAATCTTATCCTGCAGCGTCTCTGCATTTTCTTTGTCGGGATGTTTCGCTGAAACTTCCTGGGCTACGATCAGCGTTCCGTTTGCCAGTTTCAACGCCAGTTCCACGGACTCTGCCAGACGCGCGCGACTGACTTTGCCTGCCACCAGACGATCGATGACGACTTCAATCGTATGTCGCATCTGACGGTCGAGTTGAAGTTGATCGGAAAGCTGGACAATGCGGCCATCGACGCGGGCCCTGAGGAATCCTTGTTTCGAGAGATCCTCGAACAGGTCTTTGTACTCGCCTTTCTGCTGTTGGATTAACGGAGCCAGAATCGAATAGCGGGTTTTCTCCGGCAGCAGCGCAATTGAGTCGATAATCCGTTCGCTGCTCTGAGAGCTAATCGGTTTGCCGCAGTTCTCACAAGAACCCAGCCCGACCCGGGCGAATAAGACGCGCAGGTAATCATAGATTTCCGTAATCGTCCCCACGGTACTGCGCGGGTTGCGGCCGCTCATTTTCTGTTGAATCGAGATGGATGGCGCGAGGCCCGTGATGGCATCGACTTCCGGTTTCGGCATCTGTCCCAGAAACTGACGCGCGTAACTGGAGAGCGACTCGACGTAGCGCCGTTGTCCTTCTGCATAGAGCGTATCAAACGCGAGGGAGCTTTTGCCGGAGCCACTGACTCCGGTCATGACGATCAGCCGATTGCGGGGAAGTTGAACACTGACGTTTTGGAGATTGTGCTCGCGAGCACCCGTAATAATGATATCTGTTTGTGACATGGACCGCGTTATACCAATCGGCTGATGCCGAGATAAGAATATCTAACTAAATCGTGATCAAACCGAACGCATCGATTCAAAGTCGCTCAGAGTAGCCCGCCGCCGAAGCTATCCTCTTCTTCTTCCGGATCTTGACTTGGTGGATCTTCATTCGGCGGATCTTGATTCGAAAGCGTCTCCGGTTCAGACTGCTCGGGAGCCGTTGACGAAATTTCTATCGATTGCTCTTCTGTCACGACGATTTCTTCGATCGGCTCCGTTTCCGGTTCCGGTTCCTCAATCGAACGCGCTGCCGCGGCGGCCCGTTCTGAGGAAGACTGATCGCCTTCCGGTAGTTCATAATAGTCAAAGTGAAAAGGATCCCGATAGAGACTCCGTTTTTCTTCGACGAGCTGCATGAAGACCGTTTCCCCATCGACTTGCGTTGTTTTAGCAGTGACATTACCGCTCAAACGAATCGTTTCGCCTGTTTGAGGACACTTCCAGAGTCGCCTGATATCAAGGTCCAGCTTCAGTCCGGGGCCTTTCATAGTGCTTTTCTCTTTACTATTGGGGGATCAGAAATCAACGCTTTTCAGAAACGCTTCACTACATTACACTTTGGATCTCTATGAAACATACCTGATCTCGTATCCTGTGTTCAATTGCTGACGTCAAAATAATTGAATCGAAGATCCTTTTGTTCATTAAATCAAGGTTGATTGATGTCTGATTCCGAACCATCCGTTTCCCAATCCCAACCCAAATTTCCTGCGAAAGCTGATCTGATCCAGCTCGGACGGGGACTTTTGATGGGGGGTGCCGACATCATTCCCGGCGTTTCAGGGGGCACCGTCGCTTTGATTCTGGGAATCTACCAGCGACTGATTACGGCAATCAGCCACTGTGATGCCCAGTTATTTCGACTACTGCTCCAGCGAAAATGGCTTGAAGCGGCGCAACATCTCGATCTGCGTTTTATCATTCCGCTGGGAGTGGGAATTTTGACGGGAGTCGTCAGCCTGGCCAGCCTGATGCATTATTTGCTGGATTTTCATCTGCAATTGACGCTGTCGCTGTTTTTCGGACTGATCCTGGCTTCCAGTTTTCTGGTGGCACAAATGGTGGATCGCTGGACGGTTTCGAATGTGATTGCGTTTGTGGCTTCCCTTGTGGGCATCTATCTGCTGGTGGGAGAACATTCCGTGAAACCACCTGAAGGGAATCTGTATGTCTTTCTGTGCGGGATGATTGCCATCTGTGCGATGATCCTGCCCGGAATCAGCGGCGCGCTGATTCTGATTCTGCTGGGAAAATATCACGACATCACCGGCTTACTGAAAACCATTCCCAAAGAACTGCTCAAAGGGAACGTCGACTGGAACGGGTTGCTCACCGTGTTTGTCTTTGTCTCGGGTTGTTTACTCGGATTGATCCTGTTCAGCAAAGTACTGCGGTGGCTGTTGCACAGTTATCACACGCTGACGATGGCGGTGCTCTGTGGTTTGATGGTGGGCTCACTACGACGGATTTGGCCGTTCAAAATTGACGCAACCCCCTACACTGCTGACCAGACACCCGAAATGGTGCCCTTCAAACATCGAATCTATGAGAATGTCTGGCCTGTCAGTTTTGATGGCATGTTCTGGGCTTCGCTCGCACTGATAATCGGCGCCGCCTTTCTAGTCTGGGGGCTAGACCGGCTATCCCAAAAATATGCGATGCACGACACATCTGACGTTTAGCCGCTTGGCTCATTCCTATTTTCCATCATCCTGTGGATAAAGCAAAATACGATCGTGGCACAACAGGATCAGATCCTTCCGGTTGTCCCCGGTCAGATCGGCGATCACAGCTTCCCGCGGATTGACTCCGGCCCGGTTTGACCGGGAAAACGTTTTCTCTTCAAAGACCTTGAAGTTTAACGCATGCTTCAATTCCCGCTTCGCACCAAAGTTCAGGATCTCCACATGATGTGTCCGCGTATCGAGAATCACCAGATCAGCGCGACCATCGCTATTCAGGTCGCCTGCGACCGAATCGGTAAAATATGCCTGGGGCAGTTTTGATTCAAACGAGGCAACTTCTTTCAATGAAGGAGGCGTCTGACCGGAGTAAAGAATCCCGAATTGCCCCCGTCCGAATAAAAACAGGTCGGGCCGCTGATCGCCATTCAAATCGGCGACATGAGCGGAGAGGAAAGGAAACTCGCCAATTTCCACTTCTTTCCAGGGGCGATAGACGTTGGACTCTTTCCGCAGAATTCGAAGTTTCTGGACTCCAAGATCAACCAGTACAATTTCGTCCCCTGGTTCGCCATCAAGGTCAATATTAACCGCACCGACGACGCGGGCTTTGCTTTCTGGGGCGTTAAACTGATCGACAACCTGCCATTGATTGGCTGAATTCAAAGTCAGGCGACGGGCAAAGTTGTTCTGCGCGGTCAGAATCCAGTCGCGTTTTTTGCCGCCGATGAAAATGGATTCCGGTTTGATTTCATCTAAGTTAATCCCGCCGGAAGGCGTGATGAGTTTGGGAGTTTGTCTTGGAGGCAGCGAGATCATTTTTGGAGTTCGCGAAAGTCCGTAAAACGCCATCAGTTCAAAAACACCATCCCCATTTGCGTCCAGCTTGACTAAAGATTTCGGTTCCCCCAAGCTGGGAGGAGTACTTGGGAACTGATATTCGCTCCACTTGCCATCTTTCCCCAGACGGAGTGCCTGCAACTTAAAGCTATACCTGTTTTTGTCCCCGACCTTGGCAACATAAATCAATTCGGGCGTCTGGTTTCCATCCAAGTCAGCCAACTCAAACGCCAGAGGCTCTCCAATGATCGGCAGAATTTGAGGAAACGTTAAACGTTGATTTTCCAATGAACTGACGCCGATAATTTTTTCGCGTTCGCTCAACACAAATACTTCGCCCAGTCCATCGCCGTTCACATCCCCGATGCGTAACTGCTCTACACCCAGCAGGCCGGGATAGGTTTGTCCCAGATCGAGACCGCGGTCTTTAGTTTGCAGATAGACGAGCATTTGCGCGGTTTCTGGATCGGAAACGACGGCGTCACTTAATCCATCTCCGTTGATATCTCCCAGATCAAAGCCACGATTACGGCCTGAGCCTTCTTCGCCGAATCCATACAGAGTGAGTCGTTTGGAGAGATTTCCGTTTTGATTTTGCGAATTCTCGAGCTGTTGCATTTTCAGGCGACCAGTTTGTGAATCAATGGTCATGATTTCAGAACCGGGCTTACCATCAATGTTGGACAGCGTGACGGAACGCGGATTGGAAAGCTCGAATCGGACTTCAGGTCCCAGTTTCCCATTCTGTTTTTGCAGGCGGGCACATAAAATCTGGTTTTTCCCATCGCGGGTGGCGTAGGTAAAATCGTTCCGTCCATCGCCGTTCAGATCAGCAATCGCAGCGAGGCCCAGCTTGGGAGAGGTATTCAGAATCGATCGAGGCGTATTCAACTCTCCCTGTGCGTCCTGCAGAATGACGTAGGTATGATTTTTTCCGAGTACGATCAAATCGTCTTTCTGATCGAAATTCAGATCGCCGGCGGCAATCGTCCATTGAGTGGACTGCAAATCGGCCAGTCGAATTCGTTTGCGTTTTGACCAGTCTCCGGTTTCAGACTGATAGCGAATAATCAATCGATCCGGAGTCGCCAGGTAAGCCAGATCGTTGCGGCCATCGCCGTTGAAGTCGCCGACGGTCAAAGCAGAGACCGAAACGTCTACGGGAATCTTGACATGCTTCAGTCGCGCATCGCTGGGAATGAAGTTGACTCCTTCATTGGAGTCGTCATTCACTTCCTGATCCTTGCCGCTTCGCTGCTGTAAAATATCGATGCGGCTGTTGCTGTTATCGATCAGAATCAGATCATTCAGCCCATCGCCGTTCAGATCTTCCGCCAGCATATTGGACGAGCGGCTGGATAACTTGAAGAGTTCGAGCGGCTTGAATCCGTAGAATTGGCTCAGGCTAACTTTTTCGTCAGAGAAACCCGGTGTTGTATTACCGCCAACGACAAAAATCACCAGGGTAAAGAAGCATAAAATCCGGTCTGCTTTTCGTAAGCCGTTAAACATCCTGTCTCCTCGTTCTCATATTTCTGCTCTGGTCCTCAGTATTAGACTAAAGGACATTTCAGAGTTGTTAATTCATCAGACCAAATTTGTTACTAGTTCACTCGAATCTGAAAAGGCATTAGCGTCAGTGCTTTTTCCCGGGACAGCAGGTTGATCAGATCCAGTTGTTTCAATTGCTGTGATAATTCGGGAGAAAGCATATTCAGCATACGGGACATTTGCTGACTCTGCCCGACCTTTGCGTCAACAGATCCGAAAATCTGTTCGAAAGGGCTGGTTGGTCGCGGAAGAATTAGTTTATCAAATTTCTCACCTTCCGGAATTCCACCGAGCTTGCGAGCGTGTTCGATCGCATCATCGAGTGTTCCCAATTGATCCACTAATCCATTATTCACCGCCATCGTACCGGTATAAACGCGGCCGCGTGCCAGTTTTTCCAAAGCCGTGTAGTCCATTTTTCGTCCTTCGGCGGCTTTTTCCGTAAACTGTTTGTAGACGGCATAGAGCAACTTCGTCACAGCGGCACGTTCTGATTCTGTAAAGCCGGTCATGGGGCTGAAGGTCCCGCTGTTTTTGCCACGCGAAATCACACTGGTAGTGATACCAATTTTGTTATACAGGCCTTCCACGGCTAGTTTTCCGCCAACCACACCAATTGAACCAGTCAACGTGCCTGGCTCGGCAAAGATGCGATTCGCGCCCATCGAAATGTAATAGCCTCCACTGGCGGCAACATCGCCCATGCTGACCACGAGTGGCTTGTCTGCTTCCTGTAGCGAACGCCACATCAGGTCACTGGCGAGTGCACTTCCCCCTGGACTGTCGACCCGCAGAACGATGGCTTTGACCTTATCATCTTTCGCTGCTTTTTCGACAGCCTTGATGAAGGTATCAGAGCCCAGCACATGTGATCCCATAAGTCCGCCTTGCTTACTGGAACCGGACATAATCGCCCCTGTGGCATAAATCACGGCGATGCGTGGTCCTGAACCAATGCGTTGTGAGGAATCGATGCCCGCTAACAAATCCATCAATTTAATCAGGCCGGCGATCCCTGAGAAATCGGTATCTGTTCGTTTCTTTGCATACTTCTTGATGACTCTGACTTCTGTTTCCGATTTGCCACCGGTAATCAGTTTGGGAAGTTGATCTTCATAAGCGATGTGATCGATCAGTCCTTGTTTTTTCGCTTCCGCAGCCATATATGGTCCGGCATTGATCGTGGCTTCCACCCGTTCTGCGGGCATGCCCCTTGATTTGGAAATCATCTGTTTAATCTGACGAAAATAGTCATCCAGCAGCGCTTCCATTTCTTCACGAAACGCGGGGCTCATTTCCGTTCGCGTGTAGGGCTCGGCTGCTGATTTATATTCTCCGACTCTCAGAATGTCTGGCTTCACATCCAGCCAGTCGAATAAGTTTTTATAAAAGCTGACTTCCGCCCGCATACCCAGCAGAATCAGCGTGGCAGATTCCGGCATCACGATCTGGTCACAGGCAGTCGCGATCAGATAATCTTTCGTCATACCCGACTCAATCCAAGCATACACTTTTTTCTTAGCCTTACGGACTTTGAAAATGGCTTCGCGTATTTCGTTGATTTTCGCCCAGCCCAGTTGCGTGCCTTTCAGATGCAGAATGACGCCAGTCAGAGATTTATCCTCGGCTGCTTTTTCCAGTCGCGCGGTGACCTTGGAAAGCGACTCGGTGACATCACCAAACAGGCCGGGCATCTGAGGCCCTTCCGGGTAAGAGCCTTTGATAATAATGTGACCCCAGTTTTCCCGCGTCGGCTTCTCTTTTTCTTCCTCTGCGGCTGAAGCGGATTTCAGCATGAAACAAAGACTACACCCCAAAACCAGAGCGAATGGTAACCATCGACTTTTCAGAAACGACATCGACATCAATAATCTCCAGTAGAGGGACGTATGTATTGTCAGCAGTATTGTTTGCAGGGGTATCACCGACTTCGCAACGCGTTCCGACAATCCAGAACTCGTTACAACCGTGTTAATTCCTACAAGTAGTCTAAGGCGAATGACTGGCTACGGTCAAGAAAGAGTTGACTGATGCTCTCGTTATACGCTCTGAAAATGATGCGCTTGGGAAAATTCCTGCTGAAAAACCAAAAAGTGTTGTCAGGGGATGCCTCTTTTGTCACACTGGAGACTTAAGTTTTACAGTCAGAAACTGTATCCCTTCGTTTTCCGTGTTCAGCTCTGGTTCTCACACTATGTCTTTTCGATCATTTTTTCTTGCCGTTGTCCTGGTTGTTTCCTGTTCGAGTTCCCTGTTTGCACAAGGACTAATCTGGGAATTGCCTCCCGATGGTTCCTGGGTTCGATTTGAAGGCACTTATGAAAAAGAGATGCCGGGACCGGAATCTAATGACTTGAATGTCAAACTGAATTGGACGCGACACTTGATTATCAGCTCCGTCGGTTCCGAAATGGCTGAATACGAAGGTGCACAAACAGCCTGTCGCTGGCTTGAGTTCAAATGTATCACCGGCAAGGCAACGGAATCAGGAATTGCTCCAGGGGTCTCCGGTCCCCGGATTTATAAAGTACTGATCCCCGAATCCGCGATCAGTGGTCAGATTGTTGACAAACGACAGATTCCCGTGACTTTTCTCCCAATGATTCGTGGCTATCGAAAAATCGGTGATCGAGAGGTCGTACCTTTAGAAACGAATGTGCTGCGGTTTTACCCGATGATCACCATGCTCACACATTACAGCAAATGGGATTCGGAAGGCGAACCGGCAACTGTGGAAACTCCCGCAGGAGCCGTTTCTGCCCGCGAGTACAAAGGGACTTTTATGAGCGAAAGCCCCAGTGCCCGCTCCAAAAATGAAGGCACCATCTGGCGGACGAGCGAGATTCCGTTTGGTGTGGCGAAATGGGCCGTGGATATCACACGGGAAACCAAGGGGGGAACGCAACCCCGGACCGATTTCAAAATGACGTCTCGGATTCATGTGGCGATGTCGGCCCATGAAGTCGGGAAAAATGCGGAGAGCGAGCTCCCCGCGTCCCGCTAATCAACGCACGTTCTGTCCCGACTCATGCACTTTCAGCACGTGTCCCCCCTTGCAGAACAGGCTGGCTGCAGGGGAAATCAACGGTTCTGTCTGGCAATTACCCCGGATTCCTGCTCGATTTGTAAACAAAGCGACCCGAGACTTGACGCTTTCTGCTCAGGTGAAAAGAATCAGGTGTTCTCGAACATCTTAGAATTCCCGGTGTCCTGGTGGAGCGTCATTTTTAAATTTTGGGTTGATCGATATCACGAGAGTGCGACAACGGAGCACGTAAACAACACCCCCAACCCTCAATTCCTAGCTTGACAAAGCACTAGCTGGGATTTTGATGTGATCTGAATACTGTATTTCAGATCCAGACTATTTTATTCATCCAGACTACAAAGATCACAATTATGGCGATGCAGCTCTCTACTACTGTCCAGAAACTAAAACCCTCTGCCACAATCGCAGCTGCTGCAAAAGCGAAAGAATTAAAAAACACGGGCGTCAAAGTCTACGAGTTCACACTGGGTGAGCCTGACTTCAATACACCCGCCCATATCTGTGATGCTGCCAAAGCTGCGATGGATGCCGGCCAGACGCATTACACCCCCGCCGCAGGGACGCTGGAAGTCAAACAGGCAATCTGCGATGCCTATCAGCGCGACTATGGATTAAGTTTCCAGCCCAATCAGGTTGTGGTTTCCAATGGTGCCAAGCACTCGATTCATAATGTGTTGACCGCGCTGTGTGGCCCCGGCGATGAAGTGATCATCCCCACTCCCTACTGGGTGAGCTATAGCGCACTGGTGGAATTAACGGGGGCGACTCCCGTGATGGTCGAAACGACCGAAGCGAGCGGCTTCTGTATGAATGCCGAACAGTTCGCGGCGGCGATTACGCCAAAAACGAAACTGATGATGCTCAACAACCCGTGTAACCCGACCGGAGCCGCCTACCCTGTGGAAACACTGGAAGCGCTGGCACGCGTCGCCGTCGAAAAAGATGTCCCCGTGCTGTCTGACGAGATCTATGAAAAACTGATCTACGAAGGTTCGGAATTTCGCAGCTTCGCTTCTTTCGGACCGGACGTTGCAGAACGCACGATTATTGTCAGCGGCGTCAGTAAAGCTTACGCAATGACAGGCTGGCGGATTGGCTGGACGATTGCTCCGGTCGAATTGACGGCAGCGATGACCAAACTGCAGAGCCAGGAAACATCGAACCCCTGCAGCATCAGTCAGGCAGCGACGATTGCCGCCTTGAGTGGTCCGCAGGAAAGCGTGGCGGAAATGCTGGAAGCCTTCAAAGAACGCCGGAGCTATGTTCTGGATCGCTTACACAAATTCCCAGAGATCAGTTTTGCTGAACCAGGGGGCGCGTTTTATGCATTTTTCAATGTAAGTGCCCACTTCAATAAACCATTGGGTGGTGGCAAAGTGGTGAAAGACTCCAGTGAGTTCTGCACCGCTCTGTTGGAAGAAGCCCATGTGGCATTGGTCACCGGCGATGCCTTTGGTGCCCCCGGTTATGTGCGGCTTTCGTTTGCTACCGATTTGAAAACCCTCGAAGAAGGCTTGAATCGAATCGAGCAGTTTTTGTCGCCTGCTTAAACGAATTTGAGTTCACCATCTAAACAACAAGGCCATCCTGAATCGCTTCAGGATGGCCTTGTTGTTTCAGCAGATCTTCAAATCATGCCCAGTGGGGGAGATCAATACTCTCCCCAACCGAAGGGCAGTTCGCCGGTGATTGATCCCGGCAGAAAGACACCGTTTGCATCGGTGGTTGCGTTATAGGGATTACCATCAAGAATAAAGATGCCTGTGTCCCCGGTACTGTCAACACGGAAGGTACTGGCACCTGTTCCAGAGTAGAGGAAGGTACCTGCACCTGGATCAATCAGGTTATTGATACGAGCAGCCTGACGTTGTGCGTTACGACGACGACTTGTTGATGTAAATGGCCCTGCGTTGGCTCCCAGTGTATTCAAACGTGACTTGAAGGTATCAGCATTAGCATAGAAAGCACCGGTATTATTGACATCAGACGAGATAATCGTATTCGTATCCCAGTTCAGGTCTAAACGAGCCAGAGCATCGCTTTGGAACGCTGTGATGGCAGTAGGGTCATTGGTCGCTCCCCAGGTTCCCGCTGTAGCAACCGGATCCACTGTTGAAGTAAACGACTCGAAGAAGACATCATCACCAAAGTTGCCTGACAATGTGGAGTTCGTGACAGACATGATCACACCGGAATTAGTGAAGTTTCCAAGGCCATCACTGGCAAAGCCGCCATCGAACATCGTACTTGTGCTGGCATTCGTTGTACCAACACGAACCACCAGACCAGTAGTACTAAATCCACTGTTAAATCCGTTTGCCAGAATCTGGTTATTATCCATATTGAATTCCAAGAACACATCGTGGAACAGGTTTCCATCGGCCGCCAGTGGATCTGTGGAAGGCCCGGTTTGCGTTTGCGTATTAGATGCGGTATAGACCACATACACCCCTTCTTCGAGGTTGGCATTCACGATATTGTCGTTGAATGTGATGTCCATAGAGGATGCCCCCAGTGATCCCGGACGAGCCAGGACATCGAAACCACGACCATCGTTGAAATCGATCACGTTACCGGTGATATTCAACGTGGAAGACGAAGAAAGTGAATTCGTAAATTCAATACCATCACCACCGTTTAAGGTGATATCGTTATTTGAGATTGTCACATTACCGCCGGGCAGGTCCATATCAATACCGTGGACCCCGTTATTGGAGATCATGTTACGAGCGACGGTCACCGATCCAGCACTGGCAATCGCCACACCGTCACCACCGTTGTTATCGATCAAGTTCCCGAGTGCAGAGTCCGCAGCATCACCAATTACTAATCCGTTCGACAGGCCAGCAAGTAAGATACCATTACCACCATTTCCGGTGATAACATTGGATGTCCAGGCACCAGAGACCCTTCGCAGGTCAGAAGGATCATTGATCATTTCTGTCGTACGGATACCATTGGAGCTGTTTCCGGTAATCGTATTACGTGTCATATTGGCTTGCAGGCCCGCATCTGCTTGAACACTAATATCAATACCGTTCTGAGTGTTGCCGGTGATTGTGTTATCATTCACAACATAGGTATCAACGAGATTCGCATTCGCGGCAGTCAGGCTGATCCCGTCCAGAGTATTGCCAGTCATCGTGTTGAACTGAGCGGTAAAGTTATTCACAACACCGTTGGCAGTACGAATGACTTCCAGACCACTACCGCCGTTCCCTGTAAAAGTATTCCCGAAGGGAGCCGTTCCCCCACCGACGACCACATTATTGATTTGTGCAAAGTCAGCACCATTGTTTCCAGTCACGCTAAAGAATAGACCAGAGGCGGCGTTGTTCTGGAACGTATTGCGTTGAATGGTTCCCGTATAGGTGGCGGTATCTCTGAGAATGAAACCGACGCCCTGACCATCGAAATCGGTATTGACCGTTGTATCTGTCGTGGTATTGAAATCGTGCTGATCGATGTCTACCTGGCTGGTCGTATTTCCTTCCAGCACCAGGCCGATGTGAGCATCACCATTGTTCGAGAAGGTATTGGTCAGAGAATTATCAACCGCTGCCAGACTTCCAAATGCCAGCGTCACCCCACCATTGCCACCAACGGTGGTTGTACCGTCAACAGTACCACCAACACCCGGACCAGCACCGGCATCACCGGGCAAGGCGGGAACACGGCCGACAAAGGTATTCCGGGTAATGCTTGCCGTCGTTCTGACATCGCTGGAACCAAACAGAATCCCTTCGGTCCCGTCTGTATTGCGATTGAAGTTGTTCATATCGATGCTGCCCAGCGTATTCACAGCAGTATTCGTACCGCCCAACGCAGCGCCACCGATGAACAGACCCGCTTCGATGTTATTGCTGAAATCATTGTTGGAAATCAGAGCGGTGGTAAAGACACCACCATTGTTATTCACAATGCTCATACCGTGTCGGGTATTCCCGGTGAAGGTATTAAAGGCAAGCGAAGGAGAAGCGATGGTTGTTAGATCGACCGTTCCCGTCGTTAATGTGACTGCCAGACCGTCTTGGGTATTACCGGTGGCAGTATTATTGATAATCTGACCACCGATGGCACCTGAATTCAGTGTAACCAGGCTAATCCCGTTCTGACCATTGGTGTTAAAGATATTTGCGGTCGCGTTCACGCTACCGATACTCAGATCGATTCGAGATCCCACACCGTCGGCGGTAGCCGCAAAACCATCTAAGGCATTGAGGCTGGCGTTGATTGTGGTCAACCCCAGATCGAGAACGCCGTTTCCGTTCATATCTTCACCGGGATCAATCACCCCATTCCCATTCGTATCTTCTGTGACGGCTGAGATCGTACCGCCAGCGGTCGCATCAAAGGCGATACCGGTTCCGTTGGTGTTGCCGGTCGCTGTGATCGTATCAAAGCTGCGGAAGGTCACAGTACTGGCATTCGAATTCACATGCAAACCGGTATTCGGATTGATGTTATCATTGAATGTGTTATTGGAGAAGTCGGTATCAATGATGGCACCGCCATTCGCAGTGATGATCATACCGGTACCGTTCGCATTCGCTGTATTTCCAGTGATCCCCAATGTCGTGGTACCATCGGCGGCCGTTCCGACCCCATCAATGGTCGTGCCTGCATTGGCAATGATTTCAAAGCCAGTTCCTGTTCCAGGAGGAACGACACCTAGATTGTTGGTTGCTGTATTATTGAGGAAGGCCAGTTCAAGCGTCCCTGTATTTTGTGTGATACGGGCACCATGCAGAGAGTTGGCCCCGTCTCCCGAGAATGTGTTCGAAGACACGATCCCAATACCATTGGCAGTATTGGTGACATCGACACCACGGTTATAGAGCACAAACGAGTTACGGTTGATATTGAACCCACGCGTGCCGGCTGAGAAGATGCCTGTGTTATGCGGGAGCACTGCCCCTGTTCTTGCTCCACTGACGTTGAAACCGGAAACTTCCCAGGCACCACCTTGACCGGTAACCACATTCCCGCCTGCAGTGTTTGACAGTGTCGGGCGCGTTGATCCCGGATTGTAACCCGGCAGAGTGAGGGTCGACACAGTTCCCATTTGAAGGACGTCGAATGAGTGCACTACCGCTTCACTCAACAATCGTTGTCCTGTCACACCACCGATTCCACCACCATTGTCAAGCAGTGTAATCCCGCCATCCAGATTCGCTTCGTTTCCGTCCTGTACGAATATGATATCCGTCATAGACACTGGCGGAGAGGCATTATAAGCAGCGACAGAACCAAATGGTGTTTCATATGTACCATTTCCCGCAGCCCCGAAGTCAGGATCGATATGAGCGACGGTATAAGGCAGACCGTCATCCGGGTTAATCGCCAGTTCAGAATTAATGGTCGTTTTATTATGTGCGACAACACGGTAGTTACGATTCATCGGTTGATACATACGCTGACGCAGTGTCTTAGGACGCATCCATTTATCGGACCTGCCTTCAGGGATCGAAAGTGTCACATTCATCCAGGCATTTGATCCGAAGACCGAATCCTTGGCATAACTGACACTCATCTGCCACCAGTCATTAATATTTGCTTCGGCACGGAACTTGGCCCCGGCTGCGCTTTTATCGTGGTCGGAGTTATAATAATAGCCACCCACAAACGCATCGATTCCAAATTTCCCTAATACAGGAAGCGGACCACCGATTTCTGCATCAACACCGCCATAAGACGATTCTGAAATCCGGGCGCGGTCTAAGAGGATTCGATTTGACTGAAAGTAAGCTCCGCCGGTCAGATTATTCGAGATGACCGTTTCATTATTATTGATCGGGAAGTATCCATTGATACGCGAAGTGAGGTATTGACCGATTACTTCACCACTGATCCCGATCTGATTATAATCCTGGAAATGTCCGTCATCATAATCGTACCAGGCTGCGAGAGTGAATATTTTGTCTACGGTTTCACTATAACCACGCCAACCAGCACCGAGGTTCACACCGCCGGCTCCCTGATCTGTGACCATGGCTCTTAAATCCAGAAAGAGCATGCTTTGATCCGGGTTAATCGTAAAGGGAACCAGAACTCCCAGGTTAGAATAACCATCATCATATCCAATTCCACCTCCAATGCCTTTATCCAGGCGGAAGATGGTGCGGAACTCTTCTGGCCCCATCGGTTGATACCCGGCACCGCCGTCAATGTACTCATTGACAACCATGGTTTGCGGATCAGGATATTTGAAAGGAGCATAACCTTGCGGAACATCCTGATAGCTGGCATCTCGCATTGTAGTAAAGCCAGGAACCGCATTTGGCTGAACGGTATTTGCAGGCACAAAATCATGTCTGAAAACACCAGAAGAGACACTGCCTACAATGGCGGAACCTTCTTGTTCGCCTAATGTAGTACGTCCCTCTGCTTGATTGCCACCAGTTTGATCCGGCTCTGCATACGCTAACGCCAGTAAATACTGAGATGCTAATAATAAGCAGGACAGGCTGACACATAATTTGTTCATCGAAAGCTCCAACGTCGATGTATAACTCGTCTCTTACGATTGTAGACGATCAACTTCGTATTCTGTCTCTCGGGATTTTTGTACTCTGAGGCAGTTGCCCCCACTCAAAAATCCCTGTCGACTAGAATGGCAGGTAAAACCTGACACTCATCCCCTTGTCGCCGGGTCGGATGTAAAACTATTCCGATTATCCGGGTACAAGCGGTTACTCTGATCTTTCGGAATAATCGTATTGAGAAGTTGAGACGAATTATGCTAATCGTAAGGGTGAGTAGAAAACCCAATGGGAAGACACATAAAAGGCAAGTGGAGAATTGCGACATAACATGTTTTAAATAAAACACTTATACCAATTCACCCTGATAGGATTTGGCAGGAAATCGTGATCTGAGCGATTAGAAAATTCTTGAAAATTTTCCTGAGATTTCAGGTTGAAAACTCACCCGAAAGGTGAACAAACAACCACACGCACCCATGGCGATTTGATAATTCAGTCGGTTTAGGAAGCCCTGTGCATCTAGGTGCGACTCAATCGGTTATTTAAACCAGACTGTGTCTGCTTCCCATTTTCCCTCGACTGGAACTAGAGTCGTTAAAGTCCGGCCATTTTTCATTTTGATTTTGGCACGAATCTGATCTCCTGAACCTTCGATTTGAAGTGAATGAATCAACTCTTCCGGAGTGGCGGAAGCGGCCAGTTGTTTCGCCATTTCCAGGGACTCTGCGGTAATCCGCTTTCGTACGCGTTTCGTAAAAAACGGCTTCATCGCTGCGACATCTCCCTTTTGAATATATTGCAACTGCAGTGCGATGATTTCTCGGGATTTTTTGATCAACTGTTCTTCCAGATTCTTTTTCTGGGCAGCGGTAAGCCGACTCGCTTTGGGGTGTGCCTCAACCAGTTTTGCTGATTTCAGCCTCTCAATCCATTGGCTGCGATCCTCTTCAGTGAGAGGCAGTTTGCGAGTCACATAAGCCAGGCGATGCATATCTCGCTTACCACGGACCATCCTGATCATCTCATGTTGTGCCGGAGTCTTGTCGCTCTGGGCCACACGCCATTCATACAGAATATCATCATCCCCCTCTTGAATGACATTCCACTCTTCAATCTGATATGACTTTTCGACCAGGGCTTTCATTCGAGTCATCATCTCTTTGGCTGAGAGTTGCTCTCCTAATTTGAACAATCTCTGTGTCGAAAATAGCTGTTGATATTTCTGGACGGTCTCGCCCGTTGTCACATATTCGGTGAGTGCATTGGTTGCGTTCATCAATCGGTAGCCTTCTCTCCAGGGAGGCCCCAGTCGAAACTCCATTGTCTTCAATGCTTTGGCGTATTCTGGCGAGAGGCCCCGCGTATCAACCACGGCATACAGCCTGCCTCCACGAAAATTGAGCCACATAAATCCATAAATCAAATGTGTCTCACCCGCCTGATCCCGCTGTTGATCCGGTTTCCCTAACAACTTGAGTGATTCGACCTCTGGAGTCCCCACATTCAAGATGCCTTTGCGATCAAAGTAACCCCAGAATTTCAGGAAATCACGCGTCGCGTTCTTGTTTTTCGAATCCAGCACTACCGCCTTCCGCATTTCAATCCAGCTCTTGCTGGCTTGAGTATCTTCCAGGTAACTGACGCCCAACAAATAATGTAACGCGCTGCTTTGAGGCTGTAATTCGATCGCTTTTTCAAATTCGGCAATCGCATCTTTCCAGTTTTTCTGTTTCAGAAAGGCCTGTCCCCGCTGTGCATGTTCCAGCGCGGCTGCTTTTGCTTTTGGATCCTGTTCTGAACTCGCTGCCGGCTGACTGGCTTCTTCCTGTGCCTGCAATGGAGTTCCCCACAGGCAGCCGCAGGAAATCAGACAGAACCACAAAACAGGAGAGATGGCAGGCAGGCTGAATTTCATCGTCGTTCGATCCCCTCAGAGATTAAGATAGTCGCCATTTGAAAATGGGGCGTTCGCGAGAGAGTGAATGGCTTACTTTGTGGCTGCAGGTTCCATTAACAATTGTAGCTCTAAACGGCCGGTGTGCCACATATAATTCGGGCCAAAGCCGGCACGTGGCCCCCATTTGTTGTTGACCGCTTTTTGTAAATAATTACGTGCCGTTTCTTTCCGCCCCTGCAGTGACTCATTCAAACCGATATAGAGATACGCGTAAAAGTGCCGCTTTTCCCGCTCATTCTCATCAATTTCGGCTGTCTGAATATTCTTCAGAATTTGCTCAGGTGTGACTTTTCCTTCAAACAGGCGGTAAATATCCGGAAAGGGCTCGCGATCGTCTTTTTCATATTTTAATAAACCCTGTTGTGCCTGTTTGGCTCCTTTGGCTTTGTACTGTGAAAAGAAACGCCAGATGCCATTTTCACGATCGACATTGTCGAATGAGTGATAAATTTCAAACTGCTTTGCCGCATCGGCATACTGCTTGGCGTAATAACAGGCGATGCCCCGCCGCCAGTGAGATGCCTTGATCGTCGGGTCTAACTCAACCATTTTGTCATAGTCCGCGACGGCTGCTTTGAACTCCCCTTGAAAGAAATTCGCATCCCCTCTCCGCGAATACAAGGCACTTTCCTTGGGCATTTGTTTGATCTGAGTCGTCAATTCCTCGATCAATTGCGCGAGTTTGAGCTTGAGTAAGGCCTGTTCTTTCACCGCTTCGACCTGGGGTGTCTGTTCCGCTGCCCGGCAGAATCCGCTTACGAACAGCATTATAACCAACCCGCTAAAGCACCATTGGAATATCAAACGTCTCATAAACTGGCACTTTCGTCCTATAAGGGAATTTCCGGCCTCGCTCTTTTACTGAACCTTCTTTCTCAATATACTGTCATACTCTGGTAGAAGAGAAAAGAGCTAGACAGACTGAAAAGAATAGAAAATTCTCTCCCCAACCGACTTGGCGTGCGAACAGAATTTCGTATAATGGCCCCAGCTTAGCTGCAAGTATCGCTACCTGCTCAGCTTAGCTATCTCAGATACAACGCAGTTTATTGCCTGATAGTGTAACGGTAGCACGAGTGACTCTGACTCACTTAGTCTAGGTTCGAATCCTAGTCGGGCAACTTACAAAAAGTCCTGAACCCAAACCGGTTCAGGACTTTTTTTATTGGATCGCAAGCTGGTTTTCAGGATCATCGTTGCTGGGAAATAATGATCAGTTTCCACTGAATTGGTCCCAGGTCTTCGGCGTGCTGGTGATGATTCTGGGGTGGGAACGGGTTATCTTTGTTTGAGGCGATCTCATCGCCACATGCTTCGCAGCGGTAGATACCGGAATGCGGACAGTTTTCGCCCGGTTTGTGCAGCGTGTCGAACTCCGGATGATCGGCTTTTTCGAGGCACTCACTATATTTATACAGCGCCATGTGATCTTCCCCTTCGTGATGTATGATAAAATTTGATCCTGCATGCATTGCATGCCACTCACAAAACCAGCTCTCTCCTCATTCAAGCAAACGGGCATGAACAGAGAGTCTAAAACTTAGCTTACCTGTATTTTTCATCAGTTCAATCATCATTTGAAAAATGATTCCTAATTTGCGCACTCCATGAACCCCTGCCAAATCGAGATTGATTTGCAGTGATGCATCATTCTGGATCAGAATCGGTGCTACCAATCACAGAAAAAACAAACAGGCTGCCAGGCGGCGGCGTACATGTATTTACACGTCATGAGCGTTCGGAATTCATTCGTACTCATTCAGCAACCAATAATCGGACCAGATATTCTGAGTTCAACAGAAACGACGCTGCGTGTTGTGTGCGCGTCCCTTCATCAATGATTCATCAGTGCATGCATACCATTCTCTCTACGCATGGCCTATACTCGATCTGACACCTTTCTATAAATCGAATCCAGCACAACTCGTGGACGAAATATGGTAATGATGATTCCTCAGAGAACAGCCCTGTCAGTCATGATCTGGGCTTTGTTTTTTTGCATCGCAGGTCCCGCGACTGGTTTCGCACAAACGAGCTTGAAAAAACCGAATCCCACAGCAAAGCAGAATATTTCTGCCGTCATTAACGCCTTCAACCTGGGAGGCTGTGCCGGCTGTCATATCATTCCCGGCGTGCCCGGTGCTGATGGAGAAGTGGGCCCCGATCTGTCTCGCCTGGGAATCACCGCAGCGACGCGCAGAAAAAATCACAACGCGAAACAATACATCCGCGAGTCGATTAAAAATCCCGATGCGTTCATCGCCCCCGAGGGAACTGAAGACGAGTATCCCGCGGGTGTCATGCTGCAGTCGTTCGCAGAAACACTGAGTGCCAACGATTTGGATCTGATCGTGAATTATCTCGACTCACTGGGAAAACCGGCAGCAGAGTCCCCCTTCAATCATGCGCCCACACAACAAAAATCAATTGAAGTTAAGCTACCGGTCGAATCCAATACTGCGCCATTGAAAGCCAGCGGACTCACCGTGCCTTCCACAGCTGAGGTCACGCTCGGGCGTTATCTGTTTCACGATAAACGACTCTCTGCTAATAATTCACTTAGTTGCGCCAACTGTCATCACCCCGCTCAAAGCTGGACCGATGGCAGCGCGCTCAGCAAAGGTTTTCCTTCCACGAAACTCTTTCGCAACACGCCTTCACTCTCGAACCTCCGTTTTCAGAAGGAATATTTTCTGGACGGACGCATCGGTGACTTGCCCAGCGTGGTCCGCGATCATCTGACCGAAGCGCATTTCATGGCCAGCGATGGCAGACTGCTGGTCGAACGACTGGTACAGGTCCCCGCGTATCGCGATCTGTTTGAAAAAGCATATGGGGGCGCGCCGCGATTTGGTCGGATTCTCAATGCACTCACCGCTTATGTCACAACACTCAATTCCCAACAGACACCTTACGACGCATTTCAGGCAGGACAAACCGCTGCCCTTTCCGATCAAGCACAATGGGGATTAGTTCTGTTCCGAGGCAAAGCCGGTTGTGTGAACTGTCATCAGGAGCCGACACTCACCGATCAGAAATTTCATAACCTCGATGTCCCCTCAAAAATCGATCTACTGGCTGATCCCGAACGAGCCGTCACCTTTCGCCGCTTCTTCCGTATCTTGGGAACTCCCAACTACCGCAATCGGAAACAGGACCCCGGCCGAGAATCGATGACCTTTACGCCACTAGACCGAGGCAAGTTCCGAACCCCCTCTCTGTACGAAGTCGCCAAAACAGCGCCTTACATGCACAACGGCGGCTTAAAGACGCTGGAAGAAGTCGTCGCATTCTATAACGCGGGCGGCGGTCCTCAGCAGACAGCCGATCTGAAACCATTGAATCTCACTGAACCGGAGCAACAGGCACTAGTCGCGTTCCTGAAAAGTTTGAGCAGCAAACCCGTCGACATCGAACGTCCCGAATTGCCCGCGTATCAGTTATTGCCGCGTACAGAAACAGCGAAACAGAAGCAAACCAAACAGCCAGCTTCAACGCCAGCAAACAACGAACGAACGTTCCCTCCGCTGACTTTACTGCCCGCAGTGCCAACGCCCGCCGATAACCCGTTGACTCCCGAAAAAATCGAATTGGGGCGACAGCTCTATTTTGACCATCGAATGTCGGCTGATAGTTCGATGAGCTGCAACAGTTGTCACCCCGTCACGACAGGCTGGACGATTCAGACGCCGATTTCCATGGGTGGCCCCGGAACCAGCCATTGGAGAAATTCGCAAACCATTCTCAATGTCGGCTATTATGGAAAACTGAACTGGGATGGCGCGAAAAGTAGTATCGAAAGCCAGAACAACGGTGCCTGGACGGGAGCCGTCGCCAGCAATCTTGATCCGACTCTGGGTGAAGAACGGCTGGCCCAAATTCCGGACTACGTCAAACAGTTCCAGACGATTTATGGAACAGATCTGCCTCGCTGGGATGACGCCTTAAGATCGGTGGCTTCGTTTCAAAGAACCATCAACAGCAACAAGACTCCCTTTGACCGATTCCTGAAAGGTGATCCCAGCGCGTTGTCGCCGGCTGCCAAACGGGGCCATCATCTGTTTCAGGGTAAAGCGGGCTGTATTTCCTGTCACAACGGTCCTCTGGCCAGCGATGACAATTATTACGCGATCGGCGTACCCCAGAATCCCGACTTTCTCACCAGCCCGATCAAGCAGATTACCTTCCGCTACGAACTCGCGGCGAAAGGTGTGCCCCAAAAAACCTATCGCAGTGCCTTCACCGATGACGGCTTGTTTTACGTCACCAAACGAGAAGCAGATCGTGGCAAGTTTCGTACGCCTTCACTACGCGGTCTCACACATACTGCACCCTATATGCACAACGGCTTATTCGGAACCCTGGAAGAAGTCATCGATTTTTATAACACGGGCGGCGGCTCGACTGCCAATAAAAGTAGTTTGATTCGCCCGCTGGGTCTGAATGAGCAGGAACAAAGCGATCTGCTGGCGTTCCTCAAGTCGTTATCGGGGAAACCAATTCAGATCGAGCGTCCCGTGCTGCCCGAATACCAAAGTGCCGGTCTCAAATCAGAAGGAAATCGTTCTAGTGAAAAAACAAACTGAATGTGAGACATCCTCCGCAGGCTGCTCAGGTGAACTCGGCCAATTAAGTCGTCGCCACTTCCTGTTCGGCTCCGGTGCCGCTCTGCTGACATTGACACTCCCCACATTGGGGGAAGCGCAGGTCTTACGCAGCGACTATCCCCGGAAAAAAATCGGTACATTAAGCCAACTAAAACCAAATCAGCCTCTCAAATTTCGCTACCCCTGGGATCATGTGAATGCAGAGAATTACCTGATTCGTCTGAGTGAATCTGCTGGGGGAGGCGTCGGCCCTGAAAACAACGTCGTCGCGTTTAACAGCCTATGTACGCATCAGGGAGCAAGGCTCGACGAAAACTTTGACGGCAAAGCATGTATTGCAGGCCCTTGTTATCTGCACTGGACGACCTTTGATCTGACACGACACGGCATGGTCATCTCAGGACATGCCACAGCCGGCTTGCCTCAAATCCTGCTCGAAACCGAAGGCGATGATATCTACGCCGTCGGCATTCAGGGATTAATTTTCGGCTATTCGAATAACCGTCAGGCACCTGTCTAGAACCATCGGGTAACTGCTGCTTCCAATGAACACCATCGACAACATTCAGTCAACGGAAATCTTATGACAGATTACCAGCAAATCAATGACGCCATCCCCTTGCCCCCGGCTGACGCCAAAGTCAGCACGACCGTCTGTGCTTACTGCATTGTTGGCTGTGGATACAAAGTCTACACTTGGCCGCTAGGCAAAGAAGGCAAGCCACAGGCCAAGGAGAATGCGCTGGGAGTCGATTTTCCGGGTGAGCAGTTTGGGCCCTGGATCAGTCCCAATCAGCATGCGATTGTGCAACTGGATGGCCAGGATCAGCACGTCGCTATATTACCCGACTTCGACGCGACCGTCGTCAACCCCAACGGAAACCACTCGATTCGTGGCGGAGTTCTGGCTAAGAAATGTTATCACCCTTCAGCCCCGACCAAAGATCGGCTGCTGTATCCACAAATCAGAATTAATGGCAAGCTCGAACGCGTCAGCTGGGATCTGGCACTTGATGTGATGGCCGCCGTCAGCAAGCATGTGCTGGAGAAATTTGGGGAATCGGCGTGGGCGATGAAAACGTATTCTTACGAGTTTTTCGAAAACACCTACGCTATCACCAAGCTGGCGTTCGAAGCCATTCAGACGCCCGCTTATGCTGTGCACGATAAACCAAGCATGGGCAACGATACGGCGGGACTTGATGACGCCGGCATTAAAACCTTCAGCGCCAGTTATCAGGACTGGTCCGAAGCGGACGTGTTGTTCATTTCCGGGACCGACCCTTACGAAACAAAAACAGTTCTGTTTACCGAATGGATGATGAATCAGGACAATAAAATCATCATGGTCCTGCCGCGACGAACTGCGGGGGTCGCGTATGCAGAAAAGAACGGCGGCCTGTTTCTGCAAATCAATCCCGGCACCGATACGTTGCTGCACCTGGCAATGAATCGCATCATTCTGGAAAACGGCTGGGAAGACAAAGAGTTCATCTCGAAATGGATCGCCGATGAATGGGAAATTGATAGCGGTTTTGGACGGGGAACCCGCAATACGCCGTGGCAGTGGAGAACGACCTGGGGCAGCATCGGCGCCTTGTCCTTTGAGAAGTATAAGGACTGGTTGCTGAATTACGGCCCCGCGGAACTGGAATCGGCTACCAAAATCACTGGCATCCCGCAAGAGAAAATTCAACAGGCCGCCAAAATGATTTCCGGTGGCGGCGGAAAACGGCCGCGTACCAGCTTCGGTTTCGAAAAAGGAAACTACTGGAGTAACAATTACACCAATACGACGAGTTTTGCCTCACTGGCACTATTATGTGGCGCCGGCAATCGACCGGGCCGCGTCGTCAGTCGTCTGGGAGGACACCAGCGCGGCTGGATTGGAGCGGCCCCCTATCCGCGTACGAAGTCGCCAGAGAAACTTCCCGGTCGTCGCAGACTCGAACTGGACCTGGACCGCTGGGTCACCGCGGGGCAAGTCCGATTTGCCTGGGTGATCGGCACCACATGGCTGGGCGCCATGACCGCCAGTCAGGAACTGCTGAAGAAATTTCGCCAACAGACGACAGAGAATCCGCATCAGGTGAGCAGTTCAAATCGCGAAGAAATCATCCAGACATTCATCGACCGTGTGGACAGTGGCGGCATGGTACTTGTGGATTCGGATATTTATCCCGTCGAACCACTGAATACGGAATTAGCCGACATTGTCTTGCCAGCCGCCCAGTGGGGAGAGCACGATGGCGCCCGCTGCAACGGAGAACGGCGTTTGCGATTGTATTCCCGCTTCAGTGATACGCCGGGAGAAGCCAAACCGGACTGGTGGGCGATCAGCCAGTTCGCACAAAAAATGGGATTCAAAGGCTTCGACTGGAAGGACGCCAATACCGTGTTTGAAGAAGCGGCCCGCTTCAGCCGTGGAAATATTCTGGATTATTATCCCCTCGTCTGGAAAGCCAAACAGGAGGGAGTCAAAGGTCATGAAGCATTACGCGCACTGGGAACGACAGGCATTCAGACCCCAATCCGACTCGAAGAAAACGAACTGGTTGGCACACGACGCCTGCATGATCCGGAACTCAATCTGGAAACGCCACAAGGGCCGACCTCACATCCCAAGTGGCTGACACATTTCAACACCCATTCGGGCAAAGCACTGCTGATTCAAAGTCCCTGGGAATTATTCGAAGACTATTACGAGCGGATTTCCCCAAAGCGTGATCTGGGAGAATTCTGGTTTACCGTGGGCCGGATCAACGAAACCTGGCAATCGGGTTTTGATACCTTGCGCGAAAAATATCTCACGGATCGCTGGCCGGATGCGTTTGTGGAAATTCATCCGGACGATGCCGGGCCACTCGGAATTGAAAGTGGCGATGAGTTGTGTTTGTGGAGCGATGACATTCTGGTCCAGGAGAGTGGCTTCCAACATATCGAACCCAAGAGTTTTTCCTTCACACAATTAATGAAAGACGGTCACATTCGCGTTGGCAGCGGAGAAATGAAAGCGGTCGCCATTCTGACGACGGCCGTCAAACCGGGCTTACTGTTTGGCATGTTTCTCTATGGGAAACGCATGGGCAACAGTCTGGTGCATCGCGTGCCCGACCCGATCACGCACAGCTATCGTTATAAGCTGGGCAAAGCCAACATTGAAAAGCTGGGCGAATCTCCATTTAAAGATGACTTCCAGAAAATGAGCTTCAAGCAACGCGATTACAGCGGCGCCTGATTTCCGATCTCATACTGCAACAGAAAGTAAGATCGATTCAAAACCAGGAGCTCGATTCTTAGCTCAGATGTAGGGGCAGGTCTATGTGCCTGCCCGCCTTGTAGCATACAACTTCATATCACCCTCGGGTGGGAGTTGGTTCTCACTTCCGAAAGTCACCCACAAACAACCTCAACCCCACGGGCTGGCACACAGACCAGCCCCTACGAATACTTGTTCGTTTCGTTATTATGAAATCGTCAAAGTCTACTGCAACCTCCCGTGGTCTGCGCCAACCCCGAATTGCATTCGGGGCTACCCTAACTGATGTTGTTCGTGTAATTTCGTGCTTTTCGTGGTAGTAAATTTTCTACGAGATCACGTTCTCGGCTGGCACTGTTGGCATGCTATCAGTGAACGAGAAAACGCATCCCTTACAGATCAGAAACCGTCGACAATTCCCGGTCATTGATTGACAATGATTCCTTCATCGCCGATGATAAAGCAACCGAGAGTTCTATTCTCGTCTCTTTCGTATTCCCTCTTTTGGTGAAGAGTCTCTATCTATGAATCGAATTGTGATTGCGTTCTCACTTGTGGCTTTGATGGTGTTCAGCCAGGAACAGCTTCTGCAGGCGTCTGGACAACAACCGAACATCCTCTGGATCATTGCCGAAGACATGGGCCCTGAACTCGGCTGTTATGGCACTCCCGAAGTCAAAACGCCGACTCTGGATCGTCTGGCAAAAAACGGGATGCAGTTCCAAAACGCGTTCACGGTGACGCCCGTCTGTTCTACCAGCCGTTCTTCATTTATGACGGGCATGTATGCCATGTCGATCGACGCACAGAATCATCGTTCACACCGTGAGGGAACCAATCCACTGCCGGACGGCGTGCGCGTCATCACCGACTGGCTGCGTCCCGCCGGTTACACAACGGGCAACATTAAAACTCTGACCAATGATCGAAAACTGGCAAAATTCTATAAAGGGACCGGCAAGACCGACTGGAATTTCACTTATCCCAAAGGCAAACAACCATTCGATGTCAAAGACTGGGATGAACTGAAGAATCAGCAGCCGTTCTATGCCCAGATCAATTTTTCAGAAACCCATCGTGGTGGTGCCTGGAATACGTCCCACGACCATATCGGCTATCAGGCTGACCCGGCAAAAGTAAAGCTCCCCGATTATTATCCCGATCATGCCGTCTCACGGGGAGTCTGGGCACAATATTTAAACGCCGTAATGGCTGTCGACAAGAAAGTCGCCTTCATCCTGGATCTATTGAAGCGAGACAAACTCGATAAGAATACCATTGTCATTTTTCTCGGCGATCACGGCCGCGCCATGCCCCGCGGCAAACAGTGGCCTTATGATAGTGGTTTGCATATTCCCCTCATCATTTACTGGCCTGAAGGAAATGATTCACTTCCCGATCCCGCACGTTATACACGCGGCGAAAAAAGTGAGCAGTTGATTTCCTCAATCGATTTGAGCGCAACGACTCTCGCCTTAGCGGGCGTCAACAAGCCAGACAAAATGCAGGGACAAGTCTTTCTGGGAACGCAGGCCGAGCCGCCACGCACGTATCTGTTTGGTGGACGCGACCGAGGAGACGAAACCGTGTTTCACATCCGCACGGTGCGCGACAAACGTTATCGCTACCTGAGCAACAAATATCCGGAGCATCCGTTCCTGCAGATCAACCGTTACAAGGAAAAATCTTATCCAATTATCGGCCTGATGCGTCATTTACACGCGGAAGGTAAATTGACCGGGCATCCCTTGGCGCTGATGGCAGACCGCCGCCCGAAAGAGGAACTGTATGACTTGCAGAACGATCCCTGGGAAGTCAATAACCTGGCAGAATCACCCGAACATCAGGCAACGAAACAACGACTGTCATCGGCATTAGATCAGTGGATGGTGGAAATCGACGACAAAGGACGGATTCCGGAAGACCCCTCGATCCCCAAGTTCTGGGACGAACGCTCCATTCGTGTCTATTCAAAACGTCTGCAGGAACGCCCGAAAGACTGGTTCCTGACCGATCCCGCATTGGGACCTTATAAAATTGAGAAGCACAAACCTGAGTAATCTTGCCCAATAGATCGGCTCAAATGCAATTCGGGCCGTGCATCCAGAGCAGGAGGTTCCGGTGAAGTCTCTCGAAGAGAGAGTGAGCTCGTTGGGTTTATTATAAAAATCAACTCCAATATGAGTTGTACCAGCACTGTCGGACAAGCCGATCAGTGGCACCCTGCTTTGGTAACTTTAAGAAATATTTGATCTATTTTCGTTAAACAGCTGTTTGTTCTATTCTTTTCTATTGGGCATTTTCCCTGACAGTTTCCCGTTGTCTGCGCCAACCCCGAATTACATTCGGAGCTACCCTGCCTAATCGATTTCGTGTGCTTTCGTGCTTTTCCTAGTAGCTATAGTTCTACTAGAGAACGTTCTCGGGTGGCACTGTTGGCTTGCCAACAGTGCATGAGAAAACGCATTCATAGGAACAGGGGCATCTTCACTCCGTTCGCAACAATACCGACGGGCAAGCCGAACAGTGACACACGGGAATTGAGTAGTCTTGATTCACTCTCGAAGAACTCAGTTTGCGGATCGTTTGAGTGTGCCGCGGGGTGTGATTTTTGCTGCGGGGCCGAGGGGACGTTCCTCCTGATGCGGGAATGCGCGGATCGTGGTTATAATTTGCTTCTGCTGTTCAAACTGTTTGCCACTGGCCAGCTTGACAGTCGTTTCCAGAAAGCGTTCGATTTTTGATTCGAGAGGCAGACCTGTTTTACGGTCAATCAGGCAGGTGCCGAACGACTTGCCGCCGCGAATGTAAAGTTGCACCGACTTGCCGTTCTGATTGATCGGGCTGCTGATTTTGGAAGCGGCGATATCTCCGGCAATGTTGATCGTCGCGATTTTGTCGTTCAACTCACGCAGTGTATATTCTGTTTTCAGAGTCATCGGGATCGGCTGCGTCACGCGGCGGGTTTTCGTCCAGGTTTCCCCCACGCGAATCGCGCCCCCTTTGTGGTTCTCGTCAATGTTGTAAGGCAAGAGGCCGATACTGTCGTCGATGAAATTCGCCACGCCATCATCGCCCGACGATTCGGAAATTTTAGCTAGCACGGTTTCCCTCTGGCTGGCGGGTGTATTCTGCAAACAGCGTTTGATAAATTCATCAAAGCCGACCAGCTCGACAATTTTATTGTCCGCGCCGATCCAAAAAGAAAACCCGTTGTTAACCAGACGTTGATAAGCCTGTACTTCCGGAGGCACCGGGCCACTCACACGGTTGGAATCGAAGTTGACCTGTTCCCCGGCGATATTGTGTGAATATTTCACGCCCGTATAACGGACTTTGAACCGCTTGCGACCGTCGTCTTGAAGTTCTTCCACTGTCAGAGCCAGAACCAGTTCCAGCTTTGATTTGCTGTTTACGATTCCTGCCGCTGAGGCCTGCGACAGACTCTGTTCCACTGTTTTGATCATCGGAAACCGCTGATTGACGGCCAGATTGAGCTCCAGCACTTCCACTTTTTCATTCTGCAACGAGGCATTCTGTACTTCCAGCGGCGTTTGCAACGGTTGGGCGGCCGTTGTTTCGGCGGGAGATTTGCTCTCCGCTTCCTCTGGTTGTTCGTTCTGTTGTTTGGTCCAGAATGACCAGCCGGTCCCGGCGAGAATCATAATTCCCAGCATCCAGCTGATATAACGCTTGCCCTGCATGACGACTTGGCCCAGAATAGATAAAGAAAACTAACGAATAGCGGTTTCATGATACTTTTGAGATGCAAAAGTTATCAGTAATAGAGATTTAGTGAAAGACGAATTCGGCCCTCAAAGGACGATTCTCTTTTCCATGGGGAGATCCAATGAAAACAGTGTTTCAGGCTATTTTGGCAGTCTTTTGTTTAATATCTCACCTACAGAGTGAAGCGGTAGCAGAGGCGACAAAAAAAGCAGCCTCACGCCCGAATATTGTTTTTTTACTCAGTGACGACCAGCGGCCAGATACGATCGGGGCGTTAGGAAACAGCGTGATCAAGACGCCGCACCTGGATCAACTGGTCAAACAAGGGACCAGCTTCACCCGGGCTGTCTGTGCGAATCCGATCTGTACGCCGAGCCGAGCGGAAATTCTGACCGGAGTAAGCGGGTTTCATAACGGCTCTATGGATTTCGGCAAACCGATCAAACCGGAACTGCCAACCTGGTCACAGACGATGCACAAGGCGGGATATCATTCCTGGTATGTCGGCAAATGGCATAACGACGGCAAGCCGGTGATTCGCGGCTATGATGAAACGCTGGGACTCTTCACTGGTGGCGGCGGACGCTGGGCCGTCCCCTCTTATGACGGCAACGGCTTGCTTGTGACCGGTTATCGTGGCTGGATCTTTCAAGACGACAAACGGAACATGTTTCCTCAGAAAGGAGTCGGGCTGAGTTCGAACATCAGCGAGCACTTTGCGGACGCCGCGATTGAATTCATCGAACGCAAGCATACGCAGCCTTATTTTCTGCATGTCTGCTTTACGGCTCCTCATGATCCGCTGTTGATGCCGATTGGCTATGAACAATATTACAATCCAGATCAAATCCCTGTTCCCGCAAATTTTCAGCCCGAACATCCATTCGATCATGGAAACTTTGACGGCCGCGATGAAAGGCTGCTTCCCTGGCCACGTACCAAAAAGATCGTGCAAAACGATTTATCCCTGTATTACTCGGTTGTTTCGCATCTCGATGCACAGGTCGGACGAATTGTGGATGCATTAAAAAAATCAGGGCAGTGGGAGAATACCATTCTGATTTACTCCAGCGATCACGGGTTGGCAATGGGTAGTCATGGTCTGCGGGGAAAACAGAATATGTACGAGCACACGGTCGGCGTCCCCTTGATTATGGTCGGCCCGGGCATTCCTGCGGACAAACGTTCTGCTGCCCAATGTTACCTGCGCGACCTGTATCCCACATCCTGTGATCTGGCCGGCGTTCCGATTCCGCAGACGGTGGAAGGCAAGAGCCTCAAGCCCGTACTGACTGGCGACAAGAAAGCGATCTACGACGAAGTCTATTGCTACTTCCGTAATGCGCAGCGAATGATCCGCACTGATCGCTGGAAGCTGATTGTCTATCCGCATCTCAATCGCGTGCAGCTGTTCGACCTGAAACAGGACCCGCTCGAACAGCATGATCTTTCTGAAGACGCACAGTATCTGCAGACCCGCGACGTGCTGCATCGCAAATTAAACGCCTGGCGAAAGCAGCAGAACGATGCCTCTCTCGTTTCAGCAAAAAGTTCCTAAAAGCAACACTGACTGTTGTATTAATGATTTCGCAATCAAATCATAATGATGGCGCAGACCTGAGTCTGGTTGATTTTACAATGTCGAACTCGATCGCCCCCTTTTCTTTCAAAAACCCATAAGCCACTATATAAAAAGGATTTAGGAACAACCATCTTGCCGCCAGACACCAAACCGGCATAATTGGCATATTTTACGCTCTTCTCTTAAATCGTTCACATCACAACGCGGGCAGTAACGATTTAGCCAAAAGGGGAGAGTCATGATGATCCAAAATAGAGTCAGTTTGTTAAAGCGGCCGTTTCGCGTCCTACTGTCTATGGCATTGATCGGGGGAATTTGCGGTGCACCATTAATGGCGGCCGACAAATCTTCGAAAAAATCTTCAAGTCGCAGTAGTTCATCCAGCCGCAACGACCGTGACAGTTCACGACGATCTTCGAGCCGGCCCAGCCGCTCAAAAAATTCGAGTCGGCCAAAAAGCAGTCAATCACAGAGCAGCCGACCCCAGTCATCTTCGCAGAGTAAGTCGCGTCCTTCACGAAACTCATTCAAAAACAGTTCTAGTAAGTCGACACCCAAAGTCATCGATCGCGGTTCCAGAAAACCTCCGAAGTCTTTCAAGGTCGCACCGAAAACCACACGGCCAAATACCAGAATTCCTCAGTTCGGAAAAACGAGTGGGATCAAATTTGATACGAAAGACCTCAAGCCGCGCGTTCCGAATCGCAAGGTTCCCAATCGCAAGCCAGGAAAGAATACACGCCCTTCAAAACCAGGCAGTAATAACAATGCGTTCAAACCAGGCAAAGGAAATTTCGTTCCCAAACCAGGAAAGAATACACGCCCTTCAAAACCGGGCAGCAATAACAATGTATTCAAGCCCGGCAAAGGAAAGTTTGATCCCAAACCAGGCAAGACCCGATACCCCGGCGTGATCGATCCCTCGAAGCTCAACGGTCTTTCTAAAGGGAAAGGGAAGCATACGGGACCTTCACACAAGTGGCTCGGCAAGAACGGCGTGCCTTTGAAGAAGGATTTGTTCAAAGATAGAAATATCAAACCGCTGTATCCCAGTCTAGAAAAACAACTGAAAGTCGGAAAACTAAACACCCTGATCCACAGTAAAAATACGAAGCACTGGAATATGAAGCAGCAGTTTGAGCTGCACAAAAAAGGCGACGTCGCACGACAGCTTCATCTGAACAAGAATCTGCAGAAGCAGGGTGGCTGGCGAAACCGAAGCCTGTTTGGAAAGATGTCCAATTCCTTCACAAAAACACACTTTGGTGCCTGGTATGCCGGCCCTGGGTTTTACCCCAACTACTGCTGGAGTCCTCACTGGAGTGCCTGGGTTGACTGGTGCTGGTGGGACTGGTGTCACCCCATCTGTGACCCGCGTCCTATGATCTGCCGTCCAACCATCTGTGATCCTTGTGCCCCTTGGGGCTGGTATGAATGCCCTGTCTGGCAACCACTGCCTGTTGTGGCATGTGGTACCTGGATCGACATTGACCCCATCATCATCGACAGTGGTCTCGATCTGCAGATGCTGGCTGTTCGCTTTGTTGACTCGGGACATGCTGAGCAGGAACTTGGACCTCGGTTCCGCGTCTGGTTCCGTAACAACAGTAATGTTGATATCAACGCACCGTTCAATGTCATGCTGCTCGCTTCCAATGCATACGAATTAGAAGAAGGTGTGCCGGAAGCAGGATCTCGCGTTGATAACATCGCTGCGGGACAGATTCAGTCAGTCGATATCCGTCTGCCGTTCGCCGCCAGCCTGATGTCTACAGACGAAGAAGGAAACCAACTCCCCTTCGAACAACTGCATGTTTTGATCGATTCACATCGTGAAATTCCGGAAGCGTTCGAAGAAAACAACGGAGCCGTCATGGCACGCGTTGACGTGTTGCCTGTTGACCCTGCTTTGTTCTCAACGGATACGGATGTTGTTGTTAGTGGCGCATTGGTCAATCTGGCCGGTGAAGGTCTGGGACCAGAGCCAGGAAAAGTTCTGGTCTCGCTCAATGGAATGAATTTTGAAGCGGAAATCTACGGCTGGTATGACCTGGGCGTGCAGGTCAAGATGCCCGAGTTGCCCCTGTTGGATGTATCCGAAGCGACTCTGGTTGTCGTTCGCGGCGACGGAGCCGTTTCAAATCCGGTTGATGTGCAGTTTGCACCACAGGTGGCTGCCATCATCGTAGAGTAACGGAAGTGTGCGAGGGATGGCTTGGAGCCATCCCAAGTTCCGAGCAGGGAGCAGACAAAGTGTCTGCTCCCTTTTTTCGTAGATAGACTGCGCGGTTTGCACTACAATTCGGGTCGGTGATATCTGCTTGTTATGACTGGTGCGTTCCGAGGTCGTTCCCCTGAAAACATTTCTCCACGAATTCTGGCTGTTTGGAATCAAGCAGGCGTCTGCCTGCATCTTCGGCGGTTTTCTGCTGGCGATGATGATCATCACCCGGTACTGGTACCCGTTCGAGTTTTTGTATCGCTATGATTTTCTGTTTCTGGCGGCGGTCGCATTTCAGATTTTCCTGTTATGCTTTCGTCTCGAGTCGCCGCGGGAAGCCGTGGTGATTCTCATCTTTCATTTCGTAGCGACGGTGATGGAACTGTTTAAGACCTCCGACGGCATTCGCTCGTGGCAGTACCCGGAACCGTTTGTGATCGGCATTGGAAACGTGCCTTTGTTTGCCGGCTTCATGTATAGCGCGGTGGGAAGTTACATCGCACGGGTCTGGCGGATTTTCGATTTTCGATTTTCCAGTTACCCACCCCTGTGGAGCACGGTCGTGCTGGTGACACTGATCTACGCCAACTTTTTCACGCATCACTTTGTGACGGATATTCGCTGGCTTTTGATTCTCGCCAGCCTGTTGATGTTCGGCAAAATCAGCATCTATTTCAAAATGAACCGTGTCCACCGCCGTATGCCGCTGATTGCGGGCTGGCTGCTGGTCGCACTATTTATCTGGTTCGCCGAAAACCTGGCAACCTATGCCAATGTCTGGATCTATCCCGATCAGACAGATCACTGGCAAATGGTGCGCCCCTCCAAACTTGTCGCCTGGTATTTGTTAATGCTACTGAGTTTCGTGCTGGTGTCTCTCGTGAACCGGCCGGTCATTATGCAGACTGTTTCAGAGAATCTCGATACTCACGCAACATAACGGTTTTTAGCAGTCAAATTAATCAACCAGTTCCAGTGTTATCTCAGGCTGCGATTCAGAAACGCTCATCGTCAGCGGCGAACTCTTTTGATTGGAATATTTCTCCGGAATGGAACTTTTCATCGAGACTCCTTGTGGCGTCGATTCATATGCGTTGATCGTCACTTTGTGATCGCCGGGGATCACGCCATCGTTTTTACTGAAGGTGGTCAGCGTGAACTTACCCGACGCGTCCGATTTTCCTGAACCCGGTTTTCGCCCTTGCACTGGATAAAACATGATGGTCGCTTCTGGCACCGGTTTACCTTGGTAAGTGACAATACCCGCAGCCGAAACCGTCTCTGGTAAATCGGGATCTTTCCCGCCGCCACATCCAACCCAGAGTATCGATCCGAGTAGGATCATTACCACGCTTGAAAAATGAGGGGCCCGCATCATAAATCTCTCCCGCATAAAAATGAAAATCCAGTTTGAGCGACAATCAAACCTGATCGATCTTAGTGAATCGTTATTGAGCGAGTCCGCCGAGGGGTAAACCGTCTTGAGGATGTCCCAGTTGCTGATAGGTCAGGAAGTCCATGTTTTCACTCAGGAAATGCACGCTGCCATCCACCATCAGAAAGTGCGCACCGCCCACGTGGTAACTGGAAGAGGCAAACCCATCCTTCCAGCCATGCGCGCCGGAACTGATGCGGGTCTGCGCATTGCCCCAGACGATAAAGGGGTGGTTGATGGGGTATGCGGTGGTCATCGGAGAATGCCAGGCAGCCCAGGAAGACCAGGCGTGAAAGCCGGGAGAGTTTTCGCCGACAAAGAGCACGTTCGACGTTCCATCCAGCACATCCCTCATTTTCATCGTGCGATTTGGAGTAATCAGACTATTGCCGCCTCCGCTGGCACGCAGTCCCATTCGCCGGTCAAACATTCCCTGGGGCATAGGCGAATTGGCGAGCGTCTGGTCGTAACCGCGACCGTCAACTCCTTTATACGTGGTGACAGCAATGTCATTCCGTGAAGCAGAGGGGCAGGAAGCCGGGAAGCACCAGTTCGACCAGACCTGATTGCTCCCACTCACACGCTCGGGAGTGGGGTCACTGGGACAACGATAAACGGGTAAGGTCGTTTGCGCGACAGCGAGGTTTCCCGCATCCACAATGTTTCCATTGAAGTCGATCTGATTATACAGCGGTGCTTGATCGATGTAGGGTAAAATTTGCGCACGCCAGCCGAACGAGTTACCGGTATCGCCGTGGCTGATGGCAAAGACCGAATGGGAGTCATGGTAATTGTGCATCGCCAGCCCCATCTGCTTGAGATTGTTTTTGCACTGACTGCGCCGCGCTGACTCGCGCGCCTGTTGTACTGCCGGAAGTAACAGTGCGATCAGGATCGCGATAATCGCGATCACAACCAGTAGTTCGATGAGCGTAAATCCCCGATTCGTCAAAGTGTTGTTTTTCATCTTTTTTCCTCTCAAGCAGATTTAAGATGCAACACAGGCCCGCCTGACACTTGGCGCTCTTTATGGCGTACCAAAGCCTGTTAGCGATAGAAATGAGATAAGTAAACGCGTTCAATAAGCAGAATTCCCTAATTTAGACTGAAGTGGTATCTCTGTTTTCCTGCAAGCGGCCTAGTGTGGTTCCCTGATAAACTTCCGCAGGGATGATCTCAGTAACCGCCGATTCAATGGGAAGCTCTCCACTGCGCATCTGATTCAATAGCGCGGCTGCGCGACGTCCCAACTGGGTCTCATTGACGGTGACCGAAGCAATCTGTTGTTGTAATACGCTGTGACGTACCTGATCACCGACGCCAATCAGCGACACGTCTTCCGGCAGACGCAGCCCCATTTTGGTCAAGTGCAGGTAGATGCGCTCGGCCATGGAATCAAAGCTGGTAAAGATGGCCGTTGGTCGATCCGGTTTTTCCATCATGATTTTTAAATTGGCGGCGATGTCGGCATCGAGTTCCTGCATGTCGATGACGCCGTCGGCACCAAAATAGGAATCGTCCTGAGATAATTTGCAATCTTGCGCGGCAAGCGCCTTTCGGAAACCATCAAGGTACAGATCTGTAGTGCGTGTGACATGCGGCGCAAAGAACGCGAAACGGCGGTGACCGCACTGGAGCAGTGCTTCCCCCGCCAGTCTGCCAATCTGCTGGAACGGCAAGCCCAAAAGCGGCGCGATAATGCCTTCGACGGGACGGTGACAGAGGACAACCGGAATGCCCGCTTTCTGCAGCTGGCGAATTTGATACGCGGGTGTCGGCGGCGTGCTGGCAGGCACAATCGCCACACCGCCCACCTGATTGTCGATCAACTGCAGAATGACATTACCCTGCTTGTCGAGATTATTGCGCGTGCAGCAAACCAGCATTTGGTTTTGTGAGCGACTGGCCGATTCTTCAAAACTGTGCTGCAAAGACGGATAGAAACCGGAAAGGACTTCCGGAATCACCAAAGCCAGAATATCGAGGCCGCTCGCCAGGCGCTGGCGGGCATTTTTATGAACAAAAGTCCCTTTTCCCTGAACCCGATCGACTAAGCCTTCCCGCTCCAGCATGCCCATCGCCTGTCGGACGGTACTACGGGCACTTTCAAACAAGTTGGCCAGCTGTTGCTCCGAAGGGAGTGCCGTTCCCGGCTCCAACTGTCCCTCTTTGATCTGTTTCTTGAGATGCTCCTGGATTCGCTCGTATTTAGTACGGGTTAAATCCGGACTCCCTTGAATGGATTCTGTTGTCGTCGCAGGAGATGCATTTCGGGATAAGAGATCTAAATCGCTGATTTCTGACATAAATTCGATTCATTCCGTGACAGAACCCACAACAGGTACGTACAACTCATCACTACGTTGATTATTGTATCGTATAAAGGAATTTACACCTGTCAAATAAATAATGTCCTTTATACACTTCCTTTAAAGATAATATGACAGAATTGATAAGATCTCATTCCTGCTTCTTTTAAGTTCCCACTATTTCACCTGAGTAAGATGTAGGTACATTTACCATACAATAACAGTATCCCCATGAGAAAAAGCGGACTCAAACAAACGGAAATTGAAGATTTCCGGTAGGGAACCGCCTGTGCTCTGCCTATGATGAGAGGGCAGAAGAAATACGCAGGGCATCCGAATTTCGCAGACTGCCCCCGCTTGGAATTTCTGGCAGGGACAATTTTCTGGTGTACTGCTGAGAAAATTCGGTCTTCATGACATTCAGAACAGAATCCTGCTTGCATCCCGTGAAAAAACTGTTTCTACTATTTAAGTAGTGTATATTGCGAAAATTCCTGCCTTACCTGGAGATCGGGATTAACTCCCTTTTCACCATGGGCTTAGTGAGAGCGACGCCCACAATAAAATGACCATGCCTGACGATCTTGTCTTTATGATGGGGAATTTCGAGGCCCGAATTCCTCAGGACCGTGTTTATAGTAAATCACACCTGTGGTTGATGCCGGTGGCAGACCATTGGCGCGTGGGTTTTACCGCGTACTCCGTACGTTTATTACAGGATGTCTTTTTTCTGGATTGGGCCATTGATCCATTCACCCATGTTCAGGAAAAACAGAAGATCGGCGAGATCGAAAGCTCCAAAGCATTGTCCGATCTGTATGCCCCGGCAGCGGGTCAGATTCTGGAATTTAATGAAGAACTGTTAAACGATCCTTCTGCCATCAATCAGGCAGATAATTACGAAAAGGGTTGGTTATTTGAGATGGAGACCGAGGCGCAATGGTTGACGCCGACAGAGTATCTGCAAGTATTAGAGGACGGCTGGGAGCAGACCCAGCGGATGATTAAAGGGCAACTCAACTAAGCAACGACAAAACGCTTCCCTGTTTCAGTTTAGCGTTGAAAAGGTGTTCGGAATGGCGGATAAAAAATTGACAGTGGTGATCTCGCAGGCGCAGGGAAAAAATCCTGCCAAACGCGAGCTGGAAGAATCACTGGCAGCAGCGCTCCTGATGGAACCGGATGTGGAAATTTCGCTGGTGCCTCACCTTTACGATCTCTCAGCCGACCACACAGGAACGATGTTTCTACAGGCGATTCGCGGCGACTTGGTCGTGTTATCGTGGCTTTACCCTCGTGCCGGACACTGGGTCCTCGACCGACAGGGAATTCGTGGTCAGGAAGGAGTGGTTCTGCTCAAAGAAGAGATCGATGAAGCAGCGGAAGATCCCGAAGCAGACGAGAGCAACTCGGTTCCCTATGACAACCCCGAACGAAACAAGAGCATTCCGAATCGGAAAATTTATTCGATCGATTTACGCGTCAGTTCCAATGTCGATGATTACCTGACCGAAATCAAACGCATCACCCAGGACGCGCAGGTGCAGACGTTCCAATTGGGCAATATGATTCAGGAAAGTCCCAAGCCGGCGCAGCTCGAAAAGTATCTGAAGCCGCTGGATATCATCAACGCTCAAAAGAATAACGGAAGTGCCAACGAAGCCAGCCAACTGGAGCCGACCAAACGCCGCTGGTACCCGGTCATCGATTACGGGCTGTGTACCAATTGCATGGAGTGCATCGACTTCTGTCTGTTCGGCGTCTACGGCGTCGATCAGGGAGGACAAATTCTGGTCGAAGAGCAGGACAGCTGCAAAAAAGGTTGTCCTGCCTGCAGTCGTGTCTGTCCCGAAAATGCGATTATTTTCCCTGGTCACAAAACACCGGGTATTGCCGGCGCCGATGGTGAAGTAGCTGGATTGAAAATTGATCTCTCCAAACTGTTCGGTGCCCCTGATGCACTGGAAATGGCGGCCCGAGAACGCGATGTCGAACTGGTCGCCGAGGGGAGGGATGCTTTAGGTATCGGCGTGGGAGTTCCCAATCGCTTAAAAGTTTCTCAAGAGACGAGTGATGAGCTGGACGATCTGATCGACAGCCTGGATGCCATGGAGTTATAGACCTTCGATTTATTGACCTACCACGCTTACAAATAAGATTTCCGAATGAGTGAAACAGTCTCTAGCCAGAGAGTTCGAGAAGGTTATCAGCGGGCACGTGAGGAATTGCTTTCCGCACGGACGTCTGCCGGTTACTGGGAAGGTGAACTTTCCACCTCGGCACTCTCCACCGCGACAGCAGTGATGGCACTGGAGATGATTCGCCGCCATCGCCCCGACGACGATCATTCACTCGATTCCTATATCAAACAGGGAATCAACTGGCTCGCCACACATCAGAATGAAGATGGCGGCTGGGGCGATACCATAAAAAGCTTCAGCAACATTTCCACCAGCATGCTGTGTCATGCCGTCTTTCATGCCACAGGGAACGCGATTAACTTTGCATCCGTGATTGTGAATGCCCGGCATTATATTGATCGCATTGGCGGCGTGGAAGCGGTCATCGCCCGCTATGGAAAAGACAAAACCTTTTCCGTGCCGATCCTCACACACTGTGCACTGGCGGGACTCGTCGACTGGAATACGATTCCCGCACTCCCCTTTGAACTCTCCTGTCTGCCGGCCCAATTTTATAAAACAGTGCGGCTGCCGGTCGTCAGTTATGCGCTGCCCGCGTTGATCGCCATCGGCCAGGTCAGACATCATTTCTGCAAACCGAAAAATCCGATCGCACGCGTCATTCGCAATCTATCGATCAAGAAGAGCCTCAAGAAACTGATTTCAATTCAACCCACGAATGGTGGCTTCCTCGAAGCGGCCCCCCTGACCAGTTTCGTCACCATGAGTCTGGCAGGCATGGGACTCGTCGATCATCCGGTCGTGAAAAAAGGGCTGCAGTTTTTGCTAGACTCAGCCCGGCCTGACGGCAGTTGGCCCATCGATACGAATCTGGCGACCTGGACGACTACGCTCTCAGTGAATGCGATGCAAGGAACGCTGTCCGAATTTGAAAAAGCACCGATTCGCGACTGGTTATTAAATCAACAATACAAAGAACTGCACCCCTACACCTCAGCCGAACCGGGAGGCTGGGCCTGGACCGATCTGCCCGGCGGCGTTCCTGATGCCGATGATACGCCCGGCGCGATTTTAGCGTTATTGAATCTGCAGCCGGAAGACACCGACACTGAACCCTCAACCGAACTGCGGACTTCACTTTTTAATGGCGTGCAGTGGTTACTCGATCTGCAAAACAGCAATGGTGGCTGGCCTACGTTCTGTCGCGGCTGGGGCACGCTCCCCTTCGATCAAAGTGCCGCCGACATTTCGGCGCATGTGATTCGTGCATTGCAAGCCTGGCTCGAAACCGAATCGCTGCCTGAGGAAGAATCTCTGCGGAAGCGCGCCGCACGCGCGATGACACGTTCATTCCGCTATCTGTCTTCCGTGCAGCGGGCCGATGGTTCATGGCTGCCGCTCTGGTTTGGCAATCAGCACATCCACAACGAAGAGAATCCCGTGTATGGCACCGCCCGCGTGTTAGCCGCTTATGCGACTGCTGACCGCCGGGATTCCCCCCAAGCGGAACAGGCGATCAACTTTTTGAAATCGGTACAGAATACCGATGGCGGCTGGGGCGGTGATGCCACGGCTCCGTCCAGTGTCGAAGAAACGGCTCTGGCCGTCGATACCTTACTCCTAATAGGCGTCGAGGATGACAGTCCCACGATTGTTCAGGGCCTGAACTGGCTGCTGGAACGGGTAGAAAACGGCTCGTTCACCGAATCCACGCCGATCGGCTTCTACTTTGCCAAACTGTGGTATTTCGAACATCTTTATCCAATTATCTTTACTGTTTCCGCCCTGCATCGAGCGGAAACGGATTTGAAAAAAAGTGCGGATGACAAATTAAGATCGTCGCTTGAGGAAGAGGATTACCGTATAATGAACGCTCAAGAAAAATAGAGCCCCCTGCGTTCCTAAACCAAACTTGTATTCAATTACTGAATCATCGCTCGAATGAGTTATTTACTATAGAGGAGTCTTCCGTGTCCATTGCGCCTTTAGATCAGGAAAGCTCTGAAGAACAAACTGCAGCAGGCTCAGCGAAGTCGGCAGCAGACTCTTCGGCAGAAAAGAAACCGGTCAAAAGAAAACGTCAGAGCACCAGCCACCTCAAAGCAGTTCCGGAAACACTTGCGCAGCGCGAAGAGATGAAGGCCGAAGCGGAAAAGTTCGTGGAGTTTCTCGACTGCGCGAATCCGTTTACCAAAACCACGTTGGAAAAGTGGTCACGCGAACTGCTGGATCAGATGAATCAACCTGAGAAATTCTTAGGCTTCATAATGGTGCTGATCGGCAACTTCTTCTGGAAGCGACAGTTCTTGGCGATCCCATTCGAGCGACGACTGTTACTGCTGCCCCACTGCCTGAAACATGCCGAAGGCTGCCCCGCTGAATACGATGAGTTTGGCCTGGACTGTGAAAAGTGTGGCGCGTGTTCGATTGCCGATTACAAAGTCAAAGCCGAAAAGCTGGGATACAAGGTACTCGTGGCAGAAGGTTCGCCGGTTGTGCTCAAAATTATCATCGGCGGTTACGTTGATGGAATTCTAGGCGTTGCTTGTTTGAACGTTTTGGAAAAATCGATCGATAAAGTCCTGATTGCCGGCGTCCCCTCGTACGCGGTACCCCTGCATTCCGGTGACTGTAAAAATACAAAGATGGATGAACCCTGGATCTGGGAAGTGCTCGAAGAGTATCGTCCGCTGGAAAAGCCGCTGACCCGCAGTTATCTACCGACCATGCGTGCCGCCAATTCCCTGTTCGAAGACAACTTCGACGAGATCCTGCCTCCCCTGCGAACCAAAACAGAAGCCGCCGCCCAAACACCTCTCGGCAAAACCGAAGCCATCGCTTACGACTGGCTGAAGCATGGCGGCAAACGTTTCCGCCCCTTCATCACACTGGCCGCTTACGATGCCTTGATGAAAGCAGAGCAACCGTCAACCGAGTCAGCAGACGCTGGTCTGACGTACCCGCTGGGCGTACAGAAGGCGGCGATGGCCATCGAAGTCTTCCACAAAGCGTCGCTGATTCACGATGACATCGAAGACGATGATCAATACCGCTACGGACGTGAAACACTACATCGCCAGCATGGTACCGGCATGGCGATTAACCTCGGTGACTATTTGATCGGGATTGGCTATCGCCTGCTAAACGAAGCCCGGGCCGATATCGGTGCGGAAGCGGCCGGTGATTTGGTCGAACGCATGGCAGCCGCCCATCTTAAACTCTGTGAAGGACAGGGCGCCGAAATGGCGTGGCAGGAAAGCGAAACCTTTGAACTCGCACCGATCGACGCGTTACAGATTTACGCCCTGAAGACCTCACCCGCATTCGAAGCCGCCCTCTACGCGGGAATTCGCATGACCGGTTCGGTCGGACAGTACGAAATGCTGATCTCCTCGTTCTCACGACATATCGGCGTCGGCTTCCAGATTCTGAACGACCTCAAAGACTGGAACGGCGATGACAATAACAAACTAATCACCGGTCAGGATGCCCTCGCGATGCGGCCGACGTTACTCCTCGCACTCGCGCTACAAACGGCAGACGAGCAGCAGACCGCCGACCTCAAAGACATTTTGCAAGGCCACCCTTCCGACGGCATGCGAATCGGCCGCTTACGCAAAATCTATCAGGACTGCGATGTCTTCACCAAAGCCGAAGCGCTGGTTGATAAATCACGGGCTCGTGCCGAAGAACTCGCCGAGAGCGTCGACAACGAAGACTTCAAACAACTGTTGATATTCTTCTGCGAAACCGTGCTGGCAGAAGAAATCCCGGAAGCAAAACCCGAACCCAGCGTCCTGATGCCACTCCCGATTGCCTGATACGTTTGATTGCCATGCTGTTCTCCGGCACACCAGAAAACCACTCCGGTGTGCCACTGATCGGCTTGTCCGACAGTGCTGGTACATAAGCAAGATCCAGTCTACTAGCCTGTTGGGTAGGGGTGAAACCATGTGTTCGCCCACTCGTATCATGAATCAGCGGGTTCTGAATACTTCTATTACAAGTTCAGGTGACGTGATTTTCTAATCCCTGTTGGCAAGCCAACAGGGCCACCGATGATATTAAACTTGTCAGCGGTTACTGCTTTTCGCGGTCGTAATAAAATGATCGCACACGTAAACCGAAAAAACCTCAGGAAGCATAACACTTCCTGAGGTTTCAATTTTCGTTGCAACAGCATTTCTGCTGTCACGGTCTACCTATACTGAAAGGTATCCGTTGGCTTCGAGGTAAGCGATGACTTCGTCGGCCAGATCATCGATGCCTTTTGCGTCTGAATCCAGAACCAGTTCTGGTTTTTCAGGAGCTTCGTAAGGAGCGTCAATTCCAGTGAATCCTTTGATCTCACCAGCGCGGGCTTTTTTGTAGAGCCCTTTAGGATCGCGTTCTTCGCAGGTTTCCAGAGAAGCTTGCACCAGAACTTCGATGAACTCGCCTTCACCCATGATTTCGCGGACCTGATTACGGTCTTCGAGATAAGGGGAGATGAACGCAGTCATGACCAGAATGCCGGCGTCGGAATACAATTTGGAAACTTCACCGATGCGGCGGATGTTTTCGGTACGATCTTCAGGAGAGAAGCCCAGGTTTTTGTTGAGCCCCATCCGAATGTTGTCACCATCGAGAACGAAAGTGTGCTTGCCCATTTCGAACAGCTTGTGATCTACGGTATTAGCAATGGTACTTTTGCCAGAACCACTTAATCCGGTGAACCAAAGGACGGCACCTTTGTGTCCGTTTTGTTTGCAACGTTCTTCTTTGGTAACACGGTGATCATGCCAGGTCACGTTAGTGGCTTTTTGCTCGGCCATCGAGGAAATTCTCCTTACTCATAAAAAATAGCTGTGGAAATATCTGTGGAAACAACTTGTATATTCAGATTCCTGCAGTGAAAAATGAGCGGGAATCGTATATCCTGAGTCGATGTTTGCACGATCCTAGAGAAACTCCGCGCTCGATGGAAGTCCACAGATTGGGAATTTCTACGAACATTCTCGTTCCGGACTACTGGAACTGAGGTTTTTGAGCTGTTAGAGTACGCGCAAGGAACCATTGTTTGGTAGCCGTGTCCTTCAGACACTCATTGATCTGACAGATTCGTGATGCCAGTTCAAAGCGGGACCATGAACATAAACCGTTAATATTATACACATTACGCACTAAACCAACGCATTCAGAAAACCAAAACCATGTCTGAGAAGGTCTTAAAACTCGGTATTCCCGCAGGAAGTTTACAGGATTCGACGGCGGAACTGTTCAAACGCGCCGGCTATGTCATCAAATTTTCTTCCCGCTCGTATTATCCTACAATCGATGACACAGAAATCGAATGTTTACTGATTCGGGCTCAGGAAATGGCCCGCTATGTCGATCAGGGGATTCTGGACGCCGGGATTACCGGCCATGACTGGATTCTGGAAACTGGCGCAGATGTGCATGAAATTTGTGAGTTGATCTTCTCGAAGGTCAGCCGCCGCCCCGTTCGCTGGGTGCTGTGCGTGCCTGAAGATTCGCCGATCCAGACCGTCAAAGACCTGGAAGGAAAATGCATCGCCACGGAAGTCGTGGGCATGACCGAACGATATCTGGAAAAGCATGGCGTCAAAGCCAATGTCGAGTTTTCCTGGGGTGCGACTGAAGTCAAACCACCCAAGTTAGCCGATGCGATTGTGGAAGTGACCGAAACCGGTTCTTCGCTGCGAGCGAATAATCTGCGAATCGTGGAAGAGTTGATGCAGAGCACGACCCGGTTCATCGCCAACAAAAAAGCATTCGAAGATCCCTGGAAACGTGAGAAGCTTGAGAACATCGCGATGATGCTTGAATCCTGTCTGGCAGCCGAGGGCAAAGTCTGCCTGTTGATGAATGTGGAACGTGCGGATCTCGAAAAAGTGCTCAATCTACTTCCCGCATTACAGAAGCCCACCGTTTCATCTCTGTCCGATCCAGACTGGGTTGCCATCAGTACGATCATAGATGAAACCGTTGTGCGTACGATTGTCCCCAAACTGAAGTCTGCCGGCGCGTGTGGTCTGGTGGAATATCAGATTTCCAAAATCATCGACTGATCGATGGCTTCAAGTCGCTCCGGCAGAAACAGGAATGCAGTATGCACGTCACCGTCATCAAAGTCGGCGGCAGTCTGTTTGATCTGCCGGACCTGGGAGCCAGGCTGTCCGACCTGTTGGCGCAGTTAAACGATTCGCGGCCGCTATTGATTTCAGGGGGTGGAAGCGCCGCAGATCTGGTGCGCGACTGGGACCGGACGCATCATTTGAGTGAAACCAAAGCGCACTGGCTTGCGATTCAATCGTTAATGTTGAATGACCGTCTGCTCTCAACGATTCTGCCCGATGCCAGTTTGGTCTCTTCACAGTCGGAAGCGATCGCCGTCTGGAATGAAGGTGGTATTCCCGTGCTTTGTTCCTACGACTACTTAACGCAGAACTCATCTTCCGATTTTGCAGACCTGCCGGCTTCCTGGGACGTGACCAGCGATTCCATCGCAGCCTGGGTTTCGCTCACCTGGCCTGCGACCGAACTGATTCTGTTGAAATCGGTCGATCTCGCACAGGAGAAGACGGTTCCTGAACTCGCGGAAGCGGGGTTCGTCGACGCCTATTTACCGACACTTGCAGATTCGTTGCCCTGTCTGCGCTGGTGTAATTTGAGAGCCGATTCAGAGCCTACTCAGTTGGCAACGGTCACCAGTGGCAGCAGTTTCCAGAGCAAAAATGCAACCGGGCCGGCATAAAGCGGGCTGTCTAACAAATCCAGCAGACCACCAAAGCCGGGCAATAATTCGGCGGAATCTTTTTTCCCAACGTCCCGTTTGATCAACGATTCACACAAATCGCCGACCAGACCAATGACACCGATGATCGCCCCGAACAGAATCGACCAGTACCAGGGAGAAGCCGTCCACCCCGAGTGAAACAGCGACGGCGTAAAGTGCAGCCAGAGAAACGCTCCTAAAGCGGCGCCAAAAATGGCCCCATATCCGCCGACCTGGGTTTTTCCCGGACTGAGTCGCGGCACCAGCTTCGTCTTACCCCATAAACGACCGAACGTGTAGCCGCCAATGTCACCCATTTTGGCACTGATGATCAGCGAACCGAGTGCCAGATAGCCGGTCTCTGGTCCTGCCACCCAGCGCAGCTCTGCCAGCATCGCGAGCAAAAAACCGATGTAGGAAACGGAAAGAATTTCGGCACCAATCGTTTCCATACTCTGACCGGGCTCCTGAAACCGGATGGCCCCTTTTAGAAAGATGATCAGAATCGAAACCGCATACATCACCGCCATCAGCGCCAGTGAAAACATCTGTGGATCGGAATGCTGCCCCTGCAGAAAGGGAAACCAGGCCGCGATGCAGATTAGGAATGATAAGCCGCAGACCAGACGAAAACTGGGGGCCAGATTGCGAACCGTAAGCAAATCTGTGATTTCCCAACTGCCTCTGATAATCAACAGGCAGCTGAGTCCCAACAGATAGGGAGCGCTAACTCCCGCACGTTGATCGAGGTAGAACAATCCAAACAACAGCGGAATCAGAATTGCAGAAACAAGTAACCGCCAGCCAAGCATGCTGCGTTATCCTTTCAACCCACCGAAACGGCGGTCACGGGCAGCGAAATCACGCAGTGCCTGCCAGTAATCAGAAACAGCGAAGTCCGGCCAGTAGGTTTCGGTGACCCATAGTTCGGCATAGCTGATCTGCCATAAGAGAAAATTGCTGACCCGCATTTCGCCGGCCGTACGAATCACCAGATCGGGATCGGGCATGCCGGCGGTATACAGGTGCGACGAAATTACCTCTTCGTTGATCTCGTCTGCTTTGAGATTTCCCTGTTCCACTTCGCCGACGATCGATTGGACCGCGTCCACAATTTCGGATCGACTGCCATAATTGAGGGCCAGGCAAAGTTGCATGCCTGTGTTTTCCTGACTCTCGCGGATTGTTTTGTCGACTTCCGCGAGCACATCCTTAGGAAGATCACTGCGACGACCAATCGTCGCAAAGCGAATATTCTGCCGCATGATCTCTTCCCGCTCACCGATGACGAACTTTTTCAGGAGCTGCATCAGCAGGTTTAATTCCAATGCGGGCCGTTTCCAGTTCTCACTGCTGAGGCAGTAAAGCGTCAGTTGTTCGATTCCCAGACGCGTTGATTCTTCCACGACAGTGCGTACACTATTGACGCCCTGGCGATGTCCTTCGATGCGTGGAAACCCGCGACGCGACGCCCACCGGCCATTGCCATCCATGATAATGGCAATATGCCTGGGTAGTTGTCGGGACTCTAGGCCGAGCGATTCCCCATCCTGTTCCGATATGGCGGGCACAATTTGCCTCACAGTGATTGATAGATTGAACGACGTATTTGCCTGATTTTAGCAGGCTTCAGAATACGAGTAGAGAGAAAACTCTCCTGACATATCCGTATTGTGAGACATTATCACAAAAACGCCAAGGCTGGGCGGCGAGAAAGCGCCGCTTCTTTAGAGAATGACTGGGGGATATTCCCCAGTTCAGATCATCTACAGTAGTTTCTGTTCTTATGGGGTAAATCACCCACCGATTTGAACAGACTCAAGTTCCTCTGCTTCAACAGACTGATCCAGATAGACAACCTTCTCCCAGTAGGCAGGTTCGGCCCCGGAAGATTCAATCGATAGTTTTACACGATCCCCAAATACTTCAAGCACTTTAACAACCGTATGTTCCCCGATGAGGATACTCTCATTCGCTTCACGAGAGATAATATGCATTCGCTCGCCTCAAAGTTAATTCAGAAATGAATCTGTAGACATTGTGAAAAGTTATTGTAGACCACATTTTGTCAAACTGATCTCGGAAGGACAAGCTGAAACTAAACAAAAAATGAAACGAATTTAATGCTGTTTCTTTTCTGCGAAATTCACTTGACAAATTCAGTTTTATCATTCCTTCAGATTTTCACATGTCGCGATTTAATGCATGATACATCAACCAAATCATTCACCTGATGTTTTCCTGTCGCGCACAAAACAAGAAATAAAAAACAAACTTCAAGCGATCCACTTCGCGCTCATACCGATAAAAAAAACGAGGCACGCAGTCATTATTTTTTCCCTTCCGCGCGTTTGCGACGAAAGAACTCCTGCAGAATCGTGCGGCACTCTTCTTGCATCACGCCACTGATGACTGTGCTTTGATGATTCAATCGTTTGTCGCTGGTGATCTGAAATAACGAGTGACAAGCGCCGGCTTTTTCATCGGGCGTGCCATAGATAACGAAAGGAATGCGCGATTGAATAATCGCACCGGCACACATCGGACAAGGCTCCAGCGTGACATACAAAATGCAGTCGGAGAGTCGCCATGAACCGAGCGATTCAGCAGCCTGCGTGATGGCAATCATCTCGGCATGTGCCGTCGGGTCGCTTAACGTTTCGCGTTGATTATGTGCGGCGGCAATGATCCGATCCTGATACACAATCACAGCGCCGACCGGGACTTCATCTTCCTCAAATGCCGCGCGTGCTTCGTCGTATGCATACCGCATCCAGCGCGTATGCAACTGTAGCAAATCCCGGTCACCGGGAGAAAAATTGGGGTCGTCAGGTCGGTCGATCATCTTAATTATGGTTCTTTAACTATATTTCTTAAAGAAAAAATATTCCTCGCTTCAGCACAACATAAACCAGATCTGACGGGAAAGAAAGTCGGGGTGAGGCATTATCCGGCCTGAAAACCTGATTCCCATGCTGACTGAAAAGCAGACTGGCTCAATCAATCAATGGTTTCCGATTTGAGATTCTGCAGCCTTTCTGTTTACAATGAGCGTTGCAGTGAATCACTCAGAACTTCACCATTTCAGTCAAGGTACACCTTCATGCGCGGCATCGTGATTAGTTTCTCAACCCTTCTGGTCATCGGTTTTCTGGTGATTTCATCGCAACCCGGTAATTCACAAAACAACAACTCACCGGCTCCCGCTTCAGCAACGCCGTCCGTCAAATCATTTGGTGCGACCGGAGATGGGAAAACGGATGACACGGCCGCCATCCAACGTGCCGTCGATTCCAGACAGGGATCAATTACGTTCCCCAAAGGCATCTATCGCGTCACGAAAACGATCAGCGTCGATCTGGAAAAATTGGGGCCAACTTCGATCAGTTCGGACGGAACCGCCACGATCATCATGGCGGGCGCCGGTCCTGCCTTCCGCTTCATCGGCACGCACGAAGGAACCGCCAGTCCGCATACGGTCAAAGAAAATGTCTGGCTGAATCAACGTTCTCCACTCATTGACGGTCTGGAAATTGTCGGTGATCACCCAGAAGCCTGCGGCGTCGAAGCGACGGGAACGATGCAGATCACCCTTACCCGACTCACCATCCGTCGCGCGCTGCACGGCATTCACTTTGTGAAACGCAATCGAAATCTGATTGTTTCCAACTGCCATATTTATCAGAACCGTGGCGCCGGTATCTTTTATGATCACGTCAACATTCATCAGTCCAATATTGTTGGTTGTCATATTTCCTATAATGCCGGCGGCGGTGTCGTTGTGCGCAAGGGAGATATCCGCAACATTCACATCGGCACTTGTGACATTGAAGGTAATATGGGCGATGAAAATTCCGAACCCACGGCGAATGTGCTGATCGATTCCGAAGGCGCTTCGGTCGGCGAGATCGCGATTGTCGGCTGTACGATTCAACACGATCATAACGCCCCCGGTTCTGCCAACATCCGTATTAACGAACACGCGCGCATTCGACCACATTCAGACGAATACCGCGACGGGAACATTACGATCGCCGACAATGTCCTTTCTGACGTACAGACCAATATCGAAGTCACCAGCGCACGCGGCGTGACGATTACTGGAAACACGATGTGGAAAGGCTACACACACAATATTCGCATCGATGACTGCCGAAATATTCTCGTTTCCAATAACGTGCTCGATCGTAACCCCCGCTACCATTACGGCGATGGCAGCACCGCGAAAGTCGGCGCGCTGTTTACCAACTGCGATGGCTGCACAATCAGCGGCAATCACATCAGCGGAACGGGTGATGAGACGGCGGCGCTCGAAATTCGTGATTCCCGCCGCATGAATCTCACCAACTGCACGATTCTCGATTATGCCAAAGAGGGCTTGCTGCTGAAAAATGTTTCGTACAGCCGCGTCTCGGATTGTCTGATTCAAAGTGATCTGCCGAACAGTGAAAACGCGCACTCGATCAAAGTCATCGGCGGCAAAGACAATCAGATCGTCGACAATATGTTTGAGAAGTAGTCGAAAAAGCACTTCAGAGACTAATTCCAAGTTTCCCATTTTGCATCAGCAATCGATGATCCGTACCATTTCGAGCCGTTTGACACAGGTCAGTGTGATGCTATTATGAACGATCTCTGTCTTGCAATATTCTGTCTGATTCCTAGTCGGAATTTACAGAATATGCTGTTTATTGTTCAGTCGCTCAAGGAGTCTTTCCATGTCCCACCTCTCTCGTCGTAACTTTCTGAAAAAATCTGTTTTCGGTGGACTGTTCATGGGGCTGAGTGCCAAGAGCTATCGCTCCACATTTGCGGCAGTACCGCCCAGCGAGCGAGTTCGAATTGGCATGATCGGCGTTGGCAATCAGGGCGGCCCACGCAACAACATGAAGTACTTCCTCAACAATATTGATGCGTTATGCGATCTGGATCAAAACTATCTTGCTGAAGCGGGCGCCTTTCTTCAGAAAAATGCCAACCGGTCGTCAATGATGACTGATGATTATCGCAGACTACTGGATTCCAAAGACCTCGATGCGGTCGTCGTAACAGTTCCCGATCAGTGGCATGCCAAGATGACCGTAGAAGCATGTAAGGCCGGCAAAGATGTCTATTGCGAAAAACCACTCACACTGGTCGTAGGTGAGGGACCAGTGATGATCGATGCTGCCCGAAAAAACAATCGGGTAGTCCAGACAGGCACAATGCAACGCAGTGGTAAGGAATTCAAACTGGCTGTGGAGTTGGTGCAGTCAGGATTACTGGGCAAGGTGCATACTGTAAACGTGACGCTGCCTGGTCCGAACTGGATCGCTCGGGCTGGCAAACCAGTACCTAACAGTACCCCGCCACAAGGTTTTGATTTTGACCGCTGGCTTGGCCCGGCGCCACTGCGACCTTACAACAAAAATCGCGTGCACTACCTGTTCCGCTTTTTCTGGGATTATAGTGGTGGTCAACAAACGAACTTCGGAGCCCACCATCTGGATATCGCGCAGTGGGGACTGGGAATGGATGACAGTGGCCCTGTGAGTGCTGAAGGATCGGCTGTCTTTAATCCTGATGGCTGGTATGAGACTCCAGACTCAACCGATATCAAATACACTTACGATAACGGTGTCGTTTTGAACTGTCGACAAAATCCCGGCACAAAGAGTAAGAAACAGGGAACCGAGTTTGTCGGCGATAAGGGAAGCCTGTTTGTCTATCGTGGTGGTATCATCGCCAACCCACCCGAGCTGTTGAAGTCGGTTGAAATGCCACAATTTGCCAGTCGGTATGCGAACATCGCACACGTCAACAATTTCATTGACTGCATCAAGACAAGAAAGAAGCCAGCCGCAGACATCAGCATCGGACACCGTTCTGCTACCGTTTGCCATCTCGGTAATATCGCCGTTCGGACGGGAAAGAAAATCAACTGGGATCCGAAAAAGGAAACTATCGTAGGTGATGCCGAAGCAGCCAAATGGCTCACGAAAGAATATCGCAAACCATACGACATAGTGTAAGCCATCGCATTCGGGACCATCCGCCCCCACTTCTTTTTTCGAGTACTTTCGTGCTTTTCGTGGTAGTAAAAAAGAATATATCACGGTAGCGTGTGGCATCCATAAGAAGGCGTACCCAGACACCCAAAACACTATGAGAATGGGTAGGCCCGAATGTCATTCGGGCGGAGCGAGCAGGAAACCCCTAAATTCAGCGATTGATTCAGCAGAATCTCACACAGGGCAGGACTTCACGTCATTCGTAACAGCACCGTCGGACAAGCCGAACAGAGGCACACCGGAAGATGGATTGAGGTGGTGGGATGACCGATAAAAAAGTTTCACTGGTTCCTTCGAAAGAGTGAATCCTGTCTCGAACCCCGCTAGGCGGGTCGGCACATAGACCGTCCCCTACGATGATGTATTCGTTCCGTTGCTTAGAGACCACAGGAGTTCTCTAAGACTTCCTGTTGCCTGCGACTACCCCGATTTCAGACGAACGCGAATTTCTTAACTTTCCTCAGTAGCAACCTGATTCGGATTCTGTTTTAATAAAAAGAGACCGTTTCCTCACGTTTCCTACCCCCGATTGAGATCGAGTTTTCGTCATGAACATGCTCTCCCTGTACTGCAAAGTAATCACTCTTTCGCTCCTGTTATTCACAACAACGCTCAGCCACGCAGCGGAAACACCGCAAGTCAAAGTCGGCTTTGCCGAACGAGACATCACTCCCCAGATCGGCATGGAGCAGCCCGGCGGTTATGGGAAATCGTATCACCGTTCGTTTCACGATCCCTGCAAAACGCGGGCGGCGGTATTTGATAACGGCAAGAATGTGGTCGCCGTTGTGAGTCTGGACGCGCTGTTCATTCGACGTGTCACGGTAGACGAAATCCGTAAACGGGTGGAAGCCAAATGCAAGATCCCGGCGAATTCGATTCTGCTGCACGCGACGCACTCACACTCATCAGGTCCCATGGGCATGATTTTGCCTGGCGAATACGATCATGCGTCTGACTTCGTGAAAGAGCTGGCATATGAAAAATCATCGACGGCAGATGCCGCGTATTTGGAAACAGTCGTCGATCAGTGTGTGGAAGCCATCTGTGAAGCGTTTAAGAAACGGAACGCCTCTCAATGTGGTGTTGGCATGGGCATTGAAGAACAGGTCGCCTTTAATCGGAGGTTCTTCATGCGGAACGGTTTGACGTTCACACATCCACGTCCCGGTAACCCCGATATCGTGAAACCCGCCGGCCCCGTTGATCCCGAAGTGGGCGTGATCGGCGTGTGGGATGAGCAGGGAGAACTCAAAGGCTGCATCGTGAATTTCGTCTGCCACGCGACCACGAATCCAGGCGGTATTTCGGCCAACTACATCTATTATGTCGAGCAGGTCATTCGCGGCGTCTTCGGGAAAGATGCGATTCTCGTCTTCTTAGCGGGTGCCTCCGGTGATGTGACGCAGGTCGATAACTTGTCGCAGTTTCAGCGGCGTCCGAGTGAAGAATCGGCCCGATTTGTCGGCGGTCGTGTGGGAGCCGAAGCAGTGAAGGTCCTGCTCTCAATGTCCCGCGGTAACTTTGAAACCATCGCCAGCAAAACAAAAATGCTGGAAATTCCCCGCCGCAAACCAACGCCCGAACATCTCAAAGAAGCGATCGAAACCGTCAAAGCGGGACCGGCCAAGTCGAATGCGACAGACTGGGTCTTTGCCAAAGAAACCGTTCTGCTCGATGCCCGTCTGCAAAAAGAACCGGTAGCCGAGGTGGAAGTGCAGGCGGTGCAACTGGGTCCTGTGGTTCTGTTGACCGACCCCGCCGAATTTTTCTGCCAACTCGGTTTGGACATCAAACAGGGGAGCCCCTTTCCGATGACGTTTCCGGTCTCACTGGCGAACGGTTGTGTCGGTTATGTGCCAACGAAAGAAGCGTTCGACAATAACGGCGGCGGTTATGAGACCCGCCTGACCGGTTACAGCAATCTGATCATCACCGCCGGCCCGCAAATGGTCGACGCTGCGATTGAACTTTCCAAACAGTTAACGCCCGATAAACTGTCTCAGCGCCCTACTGCTCCGGTATTCAAGAATAATCCCTGGGCCTATGGCAGCCTGCCACCGCAGCTGGATTAGTTGAAGTTTCGCTGTGTTTATTACGATCACGAAAAGCACGAAAAAGAAAAACGGCGGCTAGCGCCGTGCCGCTCACTATGGGGCAAATTTCCTGTTCTGTCTGGTCTTCAACATAGAAAAAAGAGGCTGCTTTTGGGTGGCACTGTTGGCTTGCCAACAGTGAATGGGAAATCGCATCCCTTACGCAAAAAAACATAATCATGGGTACCGAATGTAATTCGGACCGAGCGCAGCGAGCAGGATCTAGTGGGAGTGCGTGCCAAGTTGATGAAAGCAAGCAGGCTTGTTATTGATTGCTCTGTTTAAAAACTGACTCCTGAGCGAAGTAAGAGTGTGTTATCAATCTTGATGTCAGGCACACTGTTATCAAATTCAAACTTCCGGCCGAAGACGTAACCGATCTCTGCGTTCAACCGGGTACCACTGGAACCAAAGCTGCCCGGCTTTTTAGGGGGAGTCGATTCCCATCCCAACACAAATCGAAACTCGCGATAGTTAAGCCGTTCCCCTAATCCGTTGGCACGTCGATAGGCCCATGTGCCTCCCGAGAAGCCACCGCCGACATAGGCCCAATGCTGGCGCTGCTCTGTCTCAGACAAGAGCAGAGATATTCTTGGATTGGGAAGCATTAAATCGATCTTGAGTGAAGGCCGCGGCTGCCAAATCGCTCCCACGACCGGAAGGACCGGAAGATCACTTTGGCCTGTGGCGAGCGCTCCGAAGGCAAAATTCCAGGTTTCGTTAGGACGGTACATGGCAAACATGCCGCCTCGAATCTGCCAGGCGGTACTGCTGGTGTTGTCCATGTCTGATGCAAAAACGCCATTGAGCATATAACGAGCCATCCATTTTTTATTGATCGGGCGCATCCATGACATCCCAAACGAAAATTCATTGAGACTCTGAGGTAAATCCAACGCCGCCGGAGCATCAATCTGAGTAAATGAATAGCCAAAATTTAAGAACGGAGGCGGAGGCCCGAAAATCGGGTAGACCGGTATCTTCATTGACAAGTCATAGGAACTGATTCCCACACCATTGACCTTAGGTTCCCATTCGGCTGAGCTGTCAAACCGCGGCTTCATGAGCGATTTTAAATCAAGCGGGCTCTCAGAAGAGGGTGATTCATCACTCTCAGAGTCAAAGGGTTCATCCATGGGATCGTCCGAAGGAGGGATTACTTGATCCAGAGGAAGGCCATCTTCCACCCGTAAGCTGCGGTCGATTGGCAAAAATCCAGCCAGAACGGTTTCCGACTGTTCTGAAGGGAAAGCATATGCCGGCGTTTCAGTCTGCGCATGCAGGCTCTGCTGAATACCGAGGGTATATCCGATCATAGAGAATATTAAAAAGAGACGTAGCGATAACATCTGTCGTCCGTGACATCCGTTTTGGTAAAGAAGAGAACGCAATTAGAATGGAGAGAGGGGTTCTGCGTGAAATATCTCATGTTATTATTTTTATAGTACGAGACAGGTATTTGATCGATGAATTATTTTATTTTGTCATATTTACAACAGAATTCCTGCTTGCTGACAACCGAAATCGCAATGGTTTTGGTTTCATTGACGGTGAGCTGGATATTGCGGGAAACACGTGCTGCGTCTCTTGATACCTGCTTTATTACTACCACGGACAGCACGAAAAAACTCGAACAGTTAAAAACGGCGGCTAGCGTTGTGCCGCTCACAGTGAGCTAATTTCCTGTTCTTGATCAGTCTTTCATATACAAAAACTGGACGGCGTCGGCGATGACATATTTGCCGTCGGTGCCTTCGTTGGAAATTTTGACCCAGCCTGATTTGCCTTTATTGAAACGAAACACACCCAGCGTGCGGAACAGTTTCTGATGCTCGGGGATGTCCTGCTGGTTGATACGGATCGTTTTTTCGCCGTCGGCATGGTGAATGGTGACCGGCGTATTCGTAGAGCGGCGGATATTATAACAGTGCGCGAGCCGGACTTCGTAGCGGCCCGCTTTGGGAAGCTGTGGAGTATAGATGACCGCTTTCTCGCCCTTCCCTTTTTTCTGATCGTGCAGATAACCAACACCGACGTAAGGGGGCGTGTGCGTTGAATACTGCCAGACGCCGACCAGTTTCGCCTCGGTTTCATCAACGACAATTCCCTTCATTGTTGCAGGGTCCGCCACGATGAACGGAACGAGTTCCGGCTTATCGACTTCGCCGGGAGGATGGGTGTTAGCGATGGCATCGGGATGCGGCTTTCGTTTGGGAGCCGGTTCGTTTGCGAATGTTCGCTCCTGTGTGGTCAACATCAACGCCAGGATGATCAGTATCGCTGGAATTTGTTGCATGAATCCTGTTTCCTATCAGCGGAACGGCTCTCGCCGCCGTTATTAATTTTCGTGTATATCGAGATTTTCATGGTAGCTAAGATCAGGAACTTGCGACGTATATTTTCCAGAGCAAAACCGAACCTTAATTGTACCAGCACCGTTGGGCTAATTGTATCAATGCCTCTAAGATTAATTGCTCCTCTCAGCGCATTACGCAACCCGCTGGGACTCGAGCCGGTTCTCTGTTGTCTTGATTTCTACCACGAAAAACACGAAAACGATCAGACAGGGTGGTCCCGAATCCAATTCGGGATTGCTGCAGGCAACAGGAGGTGTCAGAGAACGCGAGTGATCTCCTCACAACGGAACGACATTCATCGTAGGGGTCGATCCATGTGTCGACCCGCCTGGCGACATTCAATCTGGCATCACAATGACAAAGGAAGCAGTGAAACCATTTCGCACTTCATCATACAACCAGAGCCATCTTCCCGCGTGCCACCGCTCGGCTTGCCCGACGGTGCTGGCACGAGTTAGATCCGGATTGCAAATTGTCTCTTAAAAATGAGCGGCTCGGCGCTAGCCGCCGTTACTTTCGGCTTCTGTTTTTTACTTCCACGAAATTTACGAAAGTTATCGGATGGGGTGGTGTTTTTTGTGTTGGTGATGCGTTTTTCCATTCACTGTTGGCAAGCCAACAGTGCCACCCAATGTCGTAATCAGCCAGAGGTTTTACACTCACATTTTCACCTTTGTTGACATTAGAACACAATGCATCATAATAATTGTTCACCCACATCTGAGTTCGTACCAAACGCTCTGATCGAACACAGGGGATCATTTTCCTACGGATGACGACTCTTTCTTCGTGAAATTCTCTCCGCACCTTCGACGTGCGGTTTGTGAAACAAAAGCAGGCTGGCATGTAACTTCAACTCTGACGCGACGACAGGAGCAACAATGGATCTGATTGACCGGATGAAAGACATTGCAGCACGCATCCCCAAACAGATGGAGTACACCCAGACTGAAGAGGCGACCAAGAACGCCTTCATCATGCCCTTTATCAGTGGGCTGGGCTATGACGTCTTTAACCCACTCGAAGTCATTCCCGAATTCACTTCGGATCACGGCACCAAAAAGGGCGAGAAAGTCGATTACGCAATCAAGAAGGATGACAAGATCATCATTCTCGTCGAATGCAAATGGTCGGGCGCGGATCTGGGTAAAGTGCATGCCTCACAACTCTACCGTTATTTCTCGGTCACATCGGCCCGGTTTGCAATTTTGACAAATGGCATTGAATACCAATTCTATTCGGACATTGATGAGCCGAACAAAATGGATTCGAAGCCCTTCTTCGTGTTCAACATGCTGCACTTTGAAGATCATCAGATCAATGAACTCAAAAAATTCATGAAGTCGGCATTTTCTCTGGAAGATATCCTCACAACCGCCAGCACACTGAAGTATGCCGGAGCGATCAAAAAAATTCTGGATGAAGAACTCAAAGCGCCCTCAGAAGAGTTTGTCCGATTCTTCGCCTCGCAGGTTTATGAAGGCCGACTGACACAGCAAGTGGTAGAACAGTTCACCAAGATTGTCAAAGAGGCCCGCACCCAGTTCATTAACGAACGCATCAACGAACGACTGAAGACGGCCCTCTCAGCGGATCAGTCAGATTCGACGGCGGAAGACGTTACCGAATCAGAAGAAACCGACGAAGACACATCATCCCGTGACGGCATCGAAACCACACAGGACGAACTGGACGGCTTCAACGTCGTGAAAGCCATTCTGCGAGAAGTGGTCGACGTATCACGCGTCACCATGCGCGACACCAAAAGCTATTGCGGCATCCTGCTCGACGACAACAACCGCAAACCAATCTGCCGCCTGCGGTTTAATACATCCCAGAAATACCTGGGCCTGTTCTCGAACAAAAACGAAGAGAAAGTCGAGATCGATAACGTAGATGGCATCTTCAAACACGCGGAACGAGTGAAAGCTGTGATCGGTGAGTATGAGGGAAACGGTAAGCCTTATACGGGTGAGGTATCGAATGGTGGTGAGACGGGGAATGGTTAATTCACATACCAATTTTTTAGTGGGTGGATGCCATATCACAATCACTATCAGGCAAGCCGACAGGTGACATACGGTAAGTCCTTTAGTCTCTATCTTCAGTTACAATAGCACATGGTCCTAGGACTTTAACATGACAGAGCTACGTGATTTTATCTATCTGGATTCTGATCGGTTACGATCTATTATTTCTCAATTAGAAGAAGGGCTCATTAATACTTCATCATCAGGTTCGCACGGTGATGCAGCGTTGAAATCCGATGTTGGAGCCTCACTCCTTGGTTTGGTTAAAGGTACTGGTGGCGCTTCATACCTGTGGCGCCGAGAAGCATCTGAAACTAAAACACTTCACGACTTCATTTTTACAAAAGTAGAACATCATTTACTTTCTAAGGATTTACTCATTCGAATTCCTGACAACATTTCGGTCGAAGATTTCAGAAACACTTTAACCGAAACGTCTTTTGTATTAATTACGGGAATGGTCACACTAAATGATTTCGGTCGGGTTCGACGATTAATTGATCGATTTAACGATATTGGTAAATTCTTAGGTCACGCTGAAACTCAAGAACAGAAAAACAACTTACTCAAGAACTCAAAAAACAAAAAACAAAAGTCATATAATCAGCAAAAAACAAAGGACAGTTATACTATCGACCCCAAAATACTAGCTGGTTTTCGAAGTATTCTCGATACTTTTTATGAAGATAGAATTGTGATAAAAACAACTCCATATAACTCATGCCCTGAGGTCAAACTCGTTGGTAATCTCAAAAAAGAATACCTACGCGAGGAGATTGAAAGTGTTGTTTTTAAATACAGTACAGCTCCAGTACAATCGTGGCATATTTTTGCTCAAGTTGCTGCGATACCTCCCCAATCACGAGAACAAGATAATTCAGTCACTCAACCAAGTAGCGATAGTATTGAACAGCAGCTTGAAATTTTGTTTGGTTCGGTCAGAGATATCGAATCTGCTCTAAAACCAATCACTTTTCCAGAGATTGCGATCACTCCAATTGCGGTCTATCGTGCATAGCCATTAGCACTTGCACCCCCGTACGTCGCTGCTAAGATTTCAATTAGATAGGACACATGATACAACAGCCATAAAATCACGAAGTGTTTTAAGGTTTCTTTCTTTGCGAATTTGTTACTGCTCATCCACTACTTCCAATTGTCCATCTCCCCTGCCCTATGCTGGTTTTTCCTGAACCGTACGTTTGCCCCGAAACCTTCTGCTCGCTCCGCTCGGCCCGAATTACATTCAGGCCCACCCACCTTTGTAGTGTTTTTTGTGTAAGTAGTGCGTTTTCCCATTCACTGTTGGCAAGCCAACAGTGGCACCCGGACGGATTATCTAATTATCATTCCCGTCTTTAATTAACTCTGCCTTGGTTTTCCTGGGATGTCATATTGTGCTGGTCGTGGGGATGCGTATCTTATCCCTGGTCGAGGCCCAATAGTATGTCGATGCGTTCGCGGGCGGCTAGTTGTTCGTGCACCGTTGCGTTTGGGTCTCTGAGGATGCTGCAGTAGAAGGCGTAGGCTTCGGCGCGGTGTTCGTTTTGGTCTTTTCCGATGGATTGCTGTTGTGGGTGCCAGTCGTTTGTTGTGTCACGCTGTCTGGTGCGGCGACGGTGTTCGGCAGCTAATGCGAAATTCCATTCGGTTCTGCTTCGTTCGTTGGCCTGCGATCGTTTGAGTTGTTGGGCTTGCTTCCGGAGCTCTTTGAGACTGGGAATTTGAAAACGGGGTTTGGATAGGGGGTCGTCTGTCATGATTTTATTGCCTTTCTTACTCTGCTGTTTCTGCTGTTTCTGCTGTTTCTGCTGTTTCTGCTGTTTCTGCTGTTTCTGCTGTTTCTGGAAATGGTTTGCGTACTGTTTGCATCTTGTGGAAGGGCACACAGGGGTCAAGGGGGACTCGGAAAATGACACGCAAGCGAAGGGCCACGAAGACACAGGGATACTCTATGAACCACTAATGAAGTCTCTGCGAAGGCCCACGAAGCCAATCGATGCGATGGGGTACATTGCGAAGCAGTCGCGGCGATTTGGAAGAAATGTGGTTCTACACAGAGACTTTTATAGTGCGAATTTCAACAGGCTGTGGCGTGTTTACCAGTGCAAATCCTGTTTGCTCGTGCGCGCGATGCTTAAAGCACATCTTTCGAATCGGCGTGGCACTGTCAAGATGCATCTCTGCACTACAAAACAGGGCATTTTCGTCGGCGACTTTTCCAACACATCGCCGGGCTCCGACTCACTGGTGCGACAACGTTGGTCAGGCTGCGGCGCGGCGTTCAGCGGGTTGTTTGTTCTGCTGGTCGGCGGCGTGCTGCTGACAATCCTGAACTACGCTCGAGACGAACTGCTTCGCGGTCAGGTGCTCTTTCAGATAGCTGCTGACTTTGGCCAGCCGGGACGAGAAGTAATACGGGCGCAAATGATAACGCACTGGTGTGGCACCGTTGATCACCTGCATTGTTTTTTCGTAGTTGGTGGTGTCGATGCTGGGTGCTGAAGTTTCACTACAGGAAAAGAGCATCTGCAGGTTCGGGTCTTCACTGGAGCCGAACTGCTGTTCGAGTTTGAAGCCACAACTCTCGGCCAGCATTTTGAGACTGGCCGGAGTGAAGTTATGAATGTGTGCGTAATGGAACATTTTGCTGCGACGTGCGAAGGGAGCCGCGATGTTCGGGCATTCGACATAAAATTGCCCGCTGTCGGCAAGCATACTGCGAATGTATTCCAGAGCGCGACGTGGCGAATTGAAATGCTCGATCACATGCACGAGCAGCACGAGTTCGCGACTGTGATCGCGAGGCTGTTCGAACAGATCGCCGCGGACGACGTCGGTCAGCAGCTTCTGTTGGGAGTAGGTTTGAAAGCCTTCACCTGGTTCGATGCCGCTGGCGGTGTGGCCGTTCAATTCAAAGACTTTGGCGGTACAACCGATGCCGGCTCCGACTTCGAAGACTTTGGCATCGGATTTGATATGTGGCTGGATCTGGTTAAAAATACGTTCGCCGTTTTTCCAGGCGCGCATCACACGACGATCCGAAGGAGTCATCTCGCCGTGATAGCTCTGGCGGTATTCGGTGGCATAGTAGCGGGCCAGTTCTTCGTCGGTCGGGATCTGACCGTGGGCGACGAGGCCGCAGGTTTTGCAGATTACGGATTCCAACGAGTTCCCGTGCCGATCGCGGTTTCCAATTTGTTCAAACTCGGTTCCCGCACAGAGATCGCACTTTTTTTCTGCCATTTGATTCACCGTTTTTTTACGCCAGATGCCTATGATATTTCTGCTGCTCCCGACTCGGACAAACCAATTGGCAGGAGTCGTACGGATCAGAACGGCGTGAACACTAATCGGAGAGGGAAAACAGGTCAAGATGAATCAATCCAAGGCTATTTCCCAGGCGGGTTTAGTGAGATTGTTCGACTTGAATGCCTGTGCGTTCCGGCTCGGGGTGAGAATCGACGTAAAGGGGTGTGTAGGATTGTTTTTCTGGCCCCAGGCATGTACTCTAGTGACCGTTGGCCTGTCAGGAATGCCAGTCAGAATTTTACATCAATCAAGCCATCAAACTTAATGTATACAAAGAGTTAGGAAGATTCATGTCTGAGGGTAAAATCAAAAAGCTGCTCGTTGCCAATCGTAGTGAAATTGCCATTCGTATTTTCCGAAGTACGCATGAATTGGGAATTCGCACGGTCGGGATCTATACCCATGAAGACCGCTATGCCCTGCATCGCACGAAAGCCGACGAAGCGTATCAGATTGGCAAGCCGGGGCATCCCGTGAAATCGTATCTCGATATTGATGCGATTATCACGCTGGCCAAGCAGAAAAAAATTGATGCGATCCACCCGGGTTACGGGTTTCTCTCAGAGAACGCAGAATTCGCACAGGCGTGTGAAGACGCCGGCATTATCTTTATTGGTCCCCAGGTGGCAACGTTGAAGGCCCTCGGAGATAAAATCTCGGCTCGTAAAATTGCTGAGAAGGTAGGCGTTCCCGTTCTGGGGGGAAGTGGCGAAGCGATTGTCGATGCCGCCTCGGGGCGAAAGACGGCGAACGAGATTGGTTTCCCTATTATTTTGAAAGCAGCACACGGCGGTGGTGGTCGTGGGATGCGGGTCGTGCAGAAAGAGGCAGAATTCGACGCCGCCTTTGAACAGGCACGGAGCGAATCGCTGTCGGCGTTTGGCAGCGCGGATGTCTTCGTCGAGAAATTCATCTCACGTGCACGACACATTGAAGTACAGTTACTGGGTGACAAGCATGGCGGACTGGTGCATCTTTTCGAACGCGACTGTTCGGTTCAGCGACGTCACCAGAAAGTAGTAGAAATTGCGCCGGCTCCGAATCTTGATCCGGCTGTCAGAGACGCGCTGTGTGCGGCGGCTTTGAAAATTGGTCGGAGTGTGAACTACGAACTGGCGGGAACCGTTGAGTTTCTGCTGGACGCAGACACCAATCAGTTTTTCTTCATCGAAGTGAATCCACGGATTCAGGTCGAGCATACGGTGACCGAAGAAGTCACCGGCATAGACATTGTGAAATCACAAATTCTGCTCGCACAAGGGGCCAAGCTGAATGATCCGGGAATCCGCATCAATTCCCAGGAAGAACTGCAGACACACGGATTTGCATTGCAGTGCCGGGTGACGACGGAAGATCCGACGAACAACTTCATGCCCGACTATGGACGCGTGGCGCATTACCGCTCTGCCAGCGGGATGGGCGTGCGTCTGGACGCGGGGACGGCGTTCTCTGGCGCAATGGTCTTCCCGTATTACGATTCACTGCTGGTGAAAGTCACCACGTGGGCACGGACCTTCAAAGATGCAGCGGCCCGTACGGAGCGTTGCCTACAGGAATTTCGAATTCGCGGCGTGAAGACGAACATTCCGTTCGTGCTGAAACTGATCGCGCATCCTACTTTCCTGAACGGGGATTGTTATACCCGGTTCATTGATGATACGCCGGAGCTGTTCAAGTTTCCGAAGCGACATGACCGGGCAACCAAACTGTTGACGTATCTGGCAGAGACCGTCGTCAATGGCAATGCGATGGTGAAGGACCGACCGAAAGCAGTAAGGCGGACGCCTGCACCGGTTCCCGAATATAACAAAAAAGAACTGTCCCCCCCTGATGGGATGCGACAGAAACTGCTGGAACTGGGTGCGGAGAAATTCGGCAAGTGGATTCTGGATCAGAAAGAACTGCTGCTGACCGATACTTCGTTCCGCGATGCGCATCAGTCTTTGTATGCGACGCGGTTCCGTACGCATGATATGCTGCAGATTGCTGAAGTCTACGCACATAACTGCCCGCAGTTATTCTCGTTGGAAATGTGGGGCGGTGCGACGTTTGATACATCAATGCGATTCCTTAAAGAATCGCCGTGGCAGCGTTTGTCCGAGATGCGAACACGTGTGCCTAACATTCTGTTTCAGATGTTGATTCGAGCTTCGAGTGCCGTCGGTTATACGAACTACCCGGATAACGTCGTGCGTGCTTTCGTGAAAGAAGCCGCTGATGCGGGCATTGATGTGTTCCGTGTATTCGATGCACTGAACTGGGTGCCGAACATGAAAGTGGCGATGGAAGAAGTTCAGAAAAGTGGTGCGATCTGCGAAGCCAGTATCTGTTATACGGGCGATATTCTGGATCCTTCGAAGTCGAAGTACGATCTGAAATATTACGTCAAGATGGCGAAAGAGCTGGAAAACATGGGCGCGCATATTCTTGCCATTAAAGATATGGCCGGTCTATGTAAGCCGTATGCAGCCGAGTTGCTGGTAAAAACACTGAAGCAGGAAATCGGGATTCCAATTCACTTCCATACGCATGATACAAGTGGCGGACAGGCGGCCTCGATTTTGAAAGCAGCAGAGGCCGGTCTGGACATTGCCGATGGTGCGGTGCCTTCGATGTCGGGTGGAACTTCACAACCCAACCTGACGACGGTTGTGGAAGCGCAGCGTTTCAAAGAGCATCAGCCAACGGTTGAAGTCGAACATCTGGATAACATTTCCGAATACTGGCGTGCGGTTCGTAATTACTATACGGCGTTTGAAAGCCCTGTGCTTCCGGCGGGTGCGAATTTGTACGAGCATCAAATGCCCGGCGGTCAATATACGAACCTGCTGCAGCAGGCGCAATCCCTGGGGTTGGGTGATCGCTGGTCTGAAGTTTGTCATGTGTATGCGGAAGTGAATCAGTTACTGGGCGATATTGTGAAAGTCACGCCGACTTCGAAAGCCGTCGGTGATATGGCCCTGTTCCTGGTTGCTAATGACCTGAGCTGTGACGATGTAATGAACAGCGAACGCGATCTGGCGTTTCCGGAATCGGTACTGGATCTGATTAGTGGCCGCATGGGGCAAACTCCCGGCGGTTTCCCGGAAGACGTCCAGAAAAAAATATTACGTGGCGAAAAGCCGTTGACCGAACGTCCGGGAAGCATTCTTCCGCCGGCTGATTTTGAAGACGCTGCCAAGGTCGTTCAAAAAATGATCAACCGCACGCCCACCGATCAGGAAGTGGTAACCTACCTGCTGTATCCCAAGGTTTACGAAGATTTTACCACGCACCAAAAAACGTACTACGACACGAGTGGTCTGCCGACATATGCGTTCTTCAACGGACTGGAGCCGGAAGAAGAAGTCTCTGTTGAGATTGCACCAGGCAAGACATTGATCATTAAGTTTCTGGCGGTGGGTAAGCCACAAACCGATGGTTGTCGCACCGTGTTCTTCGAACTGAATGGTCAGCCACGTGAAGTGGTGATTGTGGATAAATCGTTGAAGCCGGAAGGTGACACCCGTCGTAGAGCAGACTCGTCTGATCCAAAACAGATTGGCTCTGTGATGCCCGGCGTGATTGTTTCACTGACAGTGAAAGTCGGAAGCAAGGTGAAAGCCGGTGATCAACTGCTAATGCTGGAAGCGATGAAGATGCAGACGAGTGTGATTTCGGAACAGGATGGCGTAGTGAAAGAGGTCGTCACAGAAGCCGGTACGCAGGTGGAATCGGGAGACCTGTTGATCGTGCTTGAGTAGACTCTGTCCATTCATCGACAAGTGTTTGAAGACTGGGGGATTTCCCCCATCAAAAGCAGGGTGCGCGATTTTACTACAGGCATATACCTCATGTATGTGTAGTGAAAAACCTCGCTTATCGAATCTCGTTTCAACACACTTGTAGTGGTTAAACTTGGATGAACCCCATCCTATTTTGCCTAGCCGTACCAACGTTTGTTTAATCGGATTTGATACCGCAAAAACAAGTTTCATTTTGCAACTATGCGCAAGAGAGATTCAATACTGGTTCAAATCAACGCCGATAGATTATTTATCAGGTCATCTTTTGACTTCCTGATTCAGGTACAGGTCCACTTCTCAACCAGAACAAAAGAACAGAATCATCTTTCTTTTCTTCTTTGAACTATTTGGAGCACTCGGCGAATGACTGCAGAGCGTGAAACAATCCAACCTCCACATTTTGTAATCTCAAGTGAAGGAGAGATTCTGGGAGAAGATTCCCCTGAAAATCAGGAGCTCGTTCGCCGTGTTGTAGCCTGCGTGAATGCCTGTGACGGGATCACCACAGAAGAACTGGAAAACGGCATCGTTGAGGACATGCGACGTGTGATCGCGCAGACTGCTCCTCTGCTGCAGGAACGCAGCCAGATGACGGAATTACTTCAACGGGAAATCCGTGCTGAGATTACCGCACGAAAAAAGAATCCGTAAGCCAGATCCCTCATTTTGAGGATCGTCTGATATAGCCACTGATGCGTAGTTTAATCTTACCCGTTGAGCGATGACCGGCTGGCAAATTCAAGCCAATCATTAATACGCCATCATCCTTGGGTACGTACTCGGCTTTCTCACCAATTTTAAACGGCTTCCCGATTTTGGGTTTTCCTTTTTCCTGGGAAATCACAATGCCCATCAAAGCCCCGGCAGGGATTCCCGCGGCCAGTTCTTTCATCGGTGTGGAATCGGGTAATCCCTCAACACTGGTTTTGATATCGGTCACAAAGTCATAAGTGCCTGTTGACTGGATGCGAACCATTTTTCCTTTCGCAACGAGACCAGTAGGAGTGCTCCAGTTGCGGGACGCGTCAATTTCGAAATCAGAGGAATTCGACGTCATCAGTTTTTCATTGAGCTGCTTGATCATCGCTTTCACGCCGGGGACATCTTTTTTGATGCTGAGAATCGACTGCAGCATCTCGCGAGATTTCTCATAGTCTCCGGCATCAGAATATTTTCTGGCGATGTCTGCAGACTGTCTGATAAAGCTATCGCGTAGTTTATCGGCCTGGACGTTGAGCTGCTTCGTGTTTACTTTTTTTCCAGCAGTTTGTGCATGGGCGGATTGTAAACCGATTGTCGAAACGATCAAAGCAACTGCCATCAGGCTCTGAATTCCTGAGTATTTTCTAAAATTGAACACAATACTTTCCCCCACTATTTCGATACTTTGGTTGTCACTGATTCTATTATGATTGAGGGTGAGAGTGTTGGCAATGAGATTTTGATACGGCCCGGACACAACAGAAATATTTTCTGTTAACCGGGGGGCCATTGCATCGAACGTCCGCCTAACAAATGCAGGTGCAAATGATTGACGGTTTGTCCCCCTTCTACACCGGTATTAACAATCGTGCGATATCCGTTATCCAAGCCTAACATTTCTGCTACTTTTCCTACCGTCAACATCAGATGCCCGGCCAGTTCCTGATCGGTTTTTTCCAAGTGTGCCACCGATTGAATTTCCTGCTTAGGAATCACCAGCACATGAATTGGCGCCTGCGGATTGACATCCTTGAACGCCAAGCAGAATTCGTCTTCATAGACAATTTCAGCCGGAATTTCGCGATCAATGATTTTCTTGAAAATCGTTTTCTCACCTACCATTTAACCTACATCCCTTCTATTTCATTCGCCGCTTTTTTGAACTTCCAGAGAAAACAGACAAAACCTTGTTCTGAAGACACATCAGCACAGGGATAATCAATCAACTCCTTATCGATCTGCCCCGGAACATTCATTATATCCTGCCAGTTTGATTGACATCAACGACCAGAACCTCGGCGTGCATTGAGATCGCCTTTTCTTTTGATCGCCACTTTTCGGATTAAGCCCACTCAGGCAAATAACTGCTTGTAAACACCAAAGCTACCTGCCAGCAGTAGCCCTAAGCAGGACAGAAACAGAAGCAGGTCCCAGAGACGTCCCGGGGTCAGTCGCTTATCGATTTTAGTGTAACGCAGATAAATGGCACCGATGCCCAGCATCGGCAGCATGATTGCCTGCATCGTTCCGGCGATTAAGACCAGCCTGACCGGATTAGCGCCTGTCAGAAAGACCGCCAGGCAAAGTAGTGGCAGGATCAAGGACATGATTTTAATCCAGTTTTGAACTGCGTTAGGCTTGTTCTCATTGACTACGCCAAAAAATCGCAGACCATCCGAAAAGATGCGGGCATTCGCGGCATTCGCAACCAGGAACGTGGAATAGAGTACCGCGATAGCTCCGACGAGGAACAGCCATTTGGCATAGGCTCCAAAGACCGGGACATAGGCTTCGGCCAGCGTGCTGACCATTCTCATGCCGTCCGGGTCTAAGCCTTCCTTATGCAGAACAGCGACGCCCATCAGATAAAATGCGATCGTAGCGAACGTGTAAATACACATGGAAGCGAAGGCGTCGATTTTCATCACGCGCATCCAGCCTTTGGCGCGGATCGCCCAACCGTCCTCTTCTGAATGCGGTCCGGTAAATCGAGCGTAGCCTTTTTCCAGACACCAGTAAGGATACGCGATTAATTCCGTTGCTCCCACGCCGATAATCCCAAACGCTGCCAGTGCTGTCAGCAGCGGATTCATACCACCGGTGGCTTCCGGAATACCAAACGAGAGTCCGTGGATAATTTCTTCGGTGGAGATACTCCAGACTTCGGAAGTCTGCAGCGAGATCACGTTTCCAATCGTGATGAATGTAAAGGAAACGACCAAGACCGTTGATAAATGTTCGATCAAATTATAGCGGCCGTAATACAATAACAATGAGGTCAAGATGGCGATGACACCGGCCCAGATCTTGTCGTCCCACGTCTGGGGTTCGATCAGGGATTTCCCGTCCTCATCTTCCAGCTTATCCTTGTTCCGAATTTTCTGGAGAATAACCTGACCTTCTGCCTGCAGTCGTTCAATCCGTTCTTTCACTTTGGCATGACCACGCAGAGAACGTTCCCGCTCTGCGGGTGTCAACGCAGCCAGTGAATTCTGTTCGTCCTTGAGTGCTTCTTCGATTTCCAGATATTTGACAAATTCCTTCTCTGAGGGAACCTGAATCGCTTTGAGATAATCTCCCTGGATCGGTAGCGTCAACGCGAGTGCCTGTCCAACGCCGCCTACGATGCCGCCCAGTTGCCCGATCGTACACAGGCTCATTATCAACCAGAACCAGAGAATCCAGTTGGGGGCCTTATTAGAAGTACGTAAGAAACCGAGCCTCGGGCCAGGAACATGGTTTAACGCGGCCAGCGTGGTTTCGCCGCGCGAGATAGAATAACGTCCGAGCTCAATCTGGACAAAGACCTTAATCAGACAGCCGACAATAATCAGCCACAACAGAGCGATTCCGGCCTGGGCTCCGGTTTTGGTGGTAGCGATTAACTCTCCCGAGCCGACAATGCTCCCGGCGATAATCAATCCCGGGCCTAGCCGTTTGGTAATCCCCCACCAGTCGGTCGGAGCATCCAGGGTTTCGTTTTCCTCAGAACTTACGGACGGATTGAGCGCGCTTTTCTCGTCTTGAGATTCCATCGTATTCCTGCTTCACCTTAAATTTCGACAGATGGGGCCACGTCGAAACACGACTCAGAGCCGGAAGAATTCAAACGGTATGAATTCTCGTCTCGATTATTTGAGTTGTTTTTCTGCAACTTCAATCGCTTTGAGCAACCCCTTTGCCTTGTTCAATGTTTCATAATATTCCGTTTCAGGAACACTGTCGGCAACGATCCCGGCGCCGGCCTGGACATAGGCCGTCGATCCCTGCATAACCAGTGTTCGTAGTGCAATACACGTATCCATATTCCCGGTAAAATCGAGATATCCGACGGCTCCGGCATACGGACCGCGTCGGTGTGGTTCAAATTCGTCAATAATTTCCATCGCCCGTACTTTAGGTGCCCCGGAAACCGTTCCGGCAGGCAGCCCTGCTCTCAAAGCATCGAGGGCCGAACGATCTTCAGTGAGCATACCTGTTACATTCGAGGTAATGTGCATGACATGAGAATATCGTTCGACGACCATGACGTCGGATAATTCGACAGACCCGAATTCACAGACGCGACCGACATCGTTTCTTGCCAGATCGATCAGCATCACATGTTCGGCCCGCTCTTTCGGGTCGGCCAGTAATTCTTCAGCCAGACGTTTGTCTTCCGCTTCGGTTTTCCCCCGTATGCGAGTGCCCGCCAGCGGTCTGATCGTTGTAAACCGATCTTCCACGCGGACCATAATTTCCGGAGAGCTGCCGACCAGATCGACTTCGGGAGTTTTGAGCAGAAACATAAACGGGCTGGGATTGACCACGCGCAAGCTGCGATAGATGTCGAGTGGTGTCGCTGCGGTTTCCAGTTTGAGACGCTGGCTCAAGACCACCTGGAAAATATCTCCCGCCACAATATATTCTTTACAGGCTTCGACGGCTGCTTCAAATTTGGGTTGCGTGAAATTAGACGTCCATTCTAAATCGGGCTCGGCATGCGCATCCACGCTGATGTCTGCCATCTTCAATACCGTTGCATCGCCGGACTGAAACCGCTCGCAGGTCTGATCAATTCGCTGGCACGCTGACTGGTAAGCGGCTTGCAGGTCTGCTTCACTCATATCGGTCTGGATATGGGCATGTGCGACGACCAACACAGTTTTATTAATTTGGTCAAAGACAACCATATGATCGTATAACGCAAAAGACAGATCGGGCAGACGGCGGTCATTCTCAGGGGCGTTCGGCAGATTTTCCGAATAACGGACGACATCGTAGCCGGCATATCCAACGGCACCACCACAAAAACGAGGGAGCCCCAGTAGCTCGGCTGCCTGGTACTGGTTGAGGATCGTCTCCAGTTCTGACAGGGGATCATCTACCGTTTTTTCTTCCGTCTGTCCATTCTGCCGAATAACCATTCGCTGCTCGTAGGCATCAACCGTCAAAAACGGATTTGCTCCCAGAAAACTGTAGCGGCTGATCTGTTCCCCGCCGACCACACTCTCGAATAGAAAGGAATAAGGGCCCTTTTCCAGTAACTGGTAGGCACTGACGGGAGTCAGCGTATCCCCGGTTAACTGCCGATAAACGGGGACCAGGTTAGCCTCTTTAGAAAGCCGTTTAAATGTTTCAAATTCTGGAACGTATTTCATGAATACTCTTAATTGCACAGTCTATGGATGAACAAGCATCCCGTTTTTTTATCTATATCGCGGTTTCTCTTATGAGCATTTCCCACCCCGGAGACAAGTTGCGAGCAGGAACAGTTCTCAAAAATCTCCAAAAAGACGAATTCTTACCGTCAATTAAAATAGAGGGCATCTGATAAGAGTTTCAGGTATTTAAAATGTCGATTCACACGAGAGGAATGGTATTACTGGCATCCATCGCATAAAATGTCTGAGCAAGTTTGATCTTACAGAGCTTTCAATAAGATCGAACTGCATTAGACTTTGTTTTCAACGGCTGAATGACTATGGTATTTGTTCCCTGAGTCTACACCGTTTGGGGATGAAAGTCACGCGAGTTACAATACAGGAAAGAGACACCGTTTCGGACCTCTCGATCTGATCGAATTTCATTATTTTAAGGAGAACCAGGGTGAATTTGGACGCGTTCACTCGCACAAGTGGTGAATGGCTGAGAGGGATCGGTCCGGACTCGGATATTGTCATGTCCAGCCGCATCCGATTGGCTAGAAACCTCGCACAGTTCCCCTTTATAAATCGCTGTACAGAATCGACTCTGGGCGAGATCGAGCAGCTGATGCGCCCGATCATCACGTCACTTTCCATGGAAGAAAAACTCTCCTATCTGGATGTTGACAAGCTGAGTAATCTGGATCGACAGTTCATTGTGGAACGACAGCTGATCAGCCGCGAACACGCCGAACGTAGTGGTCCGCGAGGCGTTGGTCTGGATAGTGAAGAAAATATAGGCATCATGGTCAACGAAGAGGACCATCTTCGACTACAGGTGCTTCGTAGCGGGTTTTCTCTAAATGAATGCTGGGAAACGATCAACCAGATCGATGATCTGCTCGAACAGCAGGTCACTTATGCTTTCAATGAAGAATTCGGCTATTTGACCGCTTGCCCGACGAACGTGGGCACCGGTATCCGAGTCAGTGTGATGCTGCATCTGCCGGCGCTGGTGATCACTAAAGAGATCCAGAAAGTATTCCAGGCGCTGCAGAAGATCAATCTGGCAGTACGTGGATTATACGGTGAAGGAAGCCAGGCCATGGGTGACTTCTATCAGATTTCCAATCAGGTCACGCTGGGACAAACCGAACAGCAGTTGATCGACAGCATCAAGGAAGTCGTCCCAAATATCATCTCTTATGAGCGTCGCGTCAGAAATTCGCTGATCAAAGAAAACCGCCAGGGATTACACGATCAAGTCTCACGCGCTTATGGTATTTTAAGCACCGCGCAGACCATCAGTTCAGAAGAAACCATGCACCTGCTCTCAAGCGTGCGGATGGGTGTGAATCTGGGGCTGATCGAAGACTTGCCAATCTCCGCCTTGAATGAGATGTTTATTTTTACCCAACCGGCTCACCTGCAGAAACTGCAAGGGGGAGAGTTGGAATCGAGTGAACGGAATGCGGCCCGCGCGAATTATCTCCGCCAACGGATCAGCGACGCCAGCAGCTCGAATTAAGCGGCCTTAACAATGAATTGACGTAACCTGTTATCAGGGCTGTGATGGGAATTCATGCGGTCCCAACACAGGAAATTGATTACATGCTCGACACAGGCTGGCGGGCAATGTTAAGATGTAAACGCGTTTTTCAGGAGGCTCTCTACGAGAGATTCTGTTTTCTGGTGACGAATGAAATCCGGTTCACGAGACACGCCACAACCCTCACTAATTTCGATAATAATTTCCCATAAATAAACACTCGCCCTTATCGATCGGGATACCACCATGCGAAAATTTGTCTGCGTTCTACTTACACTCCTCGCATTTTCCAGCAGCACAGTCAGCGCCCAGGAATTTCAGAACCTGTTTAACGGGAAAGACCTGAGCGGCTGGGCTGGAAAAGAGGGCTTCTGGACTGTTCAAGACGGTACCATTGTTGGTGAAACCACAAAAGAAAAACCGGCCAAACCGAATACCTTCCTCGTCTGGCAAGGGGGTGAGGTAGGCGACTTTGAATTCAAGGCCACCGTCCGATTCAAAGGGAATAACTCCGGCGTTCAATATCGCAGCGAACTGGTTGATCCTCCGAATTTTGCATTGAAAGGATATCAGGCTGATCTCCATCCAAAGCCAGAATATTTCGGCATGATGTATGGCGAGAGAACCGGCCGCGGGATTATCGCACAACGTTTCCAACGCGTGGAAGCAGGCGCAAAGGGGAAGCCGAAAGTGGTTGCTGAGATTGGCGACAAAAACCAGAAGCTCGTCGATTGGGAATGGAACGAAATTCGGATTGTAGCCGTTGGAAACCGCATGGTCCATCAGGTGAATGGTGTCAACACGATTGATCTGACCGATGACCATCCCGAAGCATTTTCCAAAGGCGTTCTCGGCCTGCAACTTCACGCCGGTCCGCCGATGAGAGTCGAGTTCAAGGATCTGCAATACCGTCCGTTGGCGGGTGACGAAGCGGCTGCGGTTCTCAAAGCGGCAGTGGAGAACACAAAAAAGGCACCAGCGTCTAAGAAAACGGCAGCAGCGAAATCGAAAAAATCTGGTCGGTTTGACTGGGTTTCAGAAAAGCCGGCTCCAGTCTGGGTCTGGCGCACGAACAATCCTACGGGAAATGAGCCGATTTACCTGCGTCAGAAATTCGAAGTCGCAGGCCCGATCAAAGCAGCACGCCTTTATTTTACCTGTGATAACCGGGCAACCGTCTGGATCAACGGGAAAGACGCGGGCACTGCAACCGACTGGGGCAACCCGGTCATGATGAGCGATGCCAAAAAGCTGATCCAAACCGGAATGAATCAAATTGCGGTCCAGGCAAAGAACAACGGCGGCGTTGCTGCGTTCGTATTGAAACTCGAAGTCGAAACCGCCGATGGCAAAAAACAGCAGATCATTTCCACGCCCGAATGGAAACTCGCCGACACCGAAGCCAAAGACTGGCAACTGGCCAGTTTCGACGATTCTGCCTGGAACCTGAAGTTGAAAAATATGGGGAACTTCGGAAGTGGTCCCTGGGGCAAACCGGGAATCACGACCCGTAGCGGCGGCGTTGACCTTGAGGAACTCACCGAGACCATCACTGTTCCTAAAGATTTCAAAGTCGAACTACTCTACGAAGTACCCAGCAACGAACAAGGGAGCTGGGTTTCACTGACGACTGACGGCAAAGGCCGCTTGCTGGCGAGCGATCAAGGCAACAAAGGACTCTACCGTATTACCGTTACTGAAGGCACTGAGGAACCACTGGTCGAAGTGGAAAAACTGCAGATCGATCTTTCAGGTGCACAGGGCATGACCTGGCACAACGATGCACTCTACCTTCACAAGAGTGGCGGCAACCTCTTTAAAGTGACCGATTCGAACGGTGATGACCAATTCGACAAAGCTGAGGCACTACCCAGCGAACGCAGTGGCGGCGAGCACGGAAACCATGCCGTGATCGTAGCTGAGGATGGAAAGAATCTTTATGTCATCGGCGGAAACCATGCATCCTTACCACCACAAGAGAGCATTGTTCGCTCGCATGTTCCGACCTGGGACGAAGATCTGCTTTTACCACGCGAATGGGACGCAAATGGACATGCCCGCGGCCGTCTTGCACCGGGTGGTTGGATTTCGAAATTCTCTCCAGAGACAAAGCAACATGAAATCATCTCAACGGGTTACCGCAACCAGTATGATATTGCCCTCAACCGATTCGGCGATCTCTTCACCTATGATGCCGATATGGAATGGGACCTCGGAACGCCCTGGTATCGTCCTACCAGAATCAACTGTGCCGTCAGCGGTTCAGATTACGGCTGGCGGAGTGGCTCTGGTAAATGGCCCGAATATTACGAAGACAGCCTGCCCGCCGTGGTGAATATTGGCCCCGGTTGTCCGACCGGTGTGATCAGCGGCCAGGGTACGAAGTTTCCTGCGAAATATCAGGACGCAATTTTCGCACTCGACTGGACCTTCGGCACGATCTATGCCATTCACCTTACTCCGGACGGTGCTGGTTACCGTGGCGAGCAGGAAGCATTCTGTTATGGCTCACCACTTCCTTTGACTGATGCGATAATTGGACACGACGGCGCGCTGTACTTTACCATCGGCGGTCGGGGTACCAAATCGGCACTGTTCCGCATCACCTATGTCGGTAACGAATCGACCAAACCAGTCACGGGAGAAATCGCGGGAGCCGACGCACGGAAACTTCGTCGCAGTCTCGAAGCGTTTCATGGCAAGCAGAACCCTGCTGCCGTCGATGCAGCTTGGCCTCACCTTTCCAGTTCCGACCGCTGGTTACGTCACGCCGCACGCATCGCAATTGAATCACAGCCCGTTGATCAATGGGCTGCGAAAGTCTTTTCAGAAAAGAACCCCCAAGCCAAAATTTCCGGCGCGGTCGCTCTTGCTCGTATGGGAAATAAAACACATCGTGATGCCCAAATCGCTGCACTGCTCGAACTGAACCCGGCTGATTTGAACGAAGCACAGTTCCTCGGTCTTCTGCGTGCCTATTCTCTGACCTTCATCCGTCTTGGTAAACCAACGGCTGAGCAACGCGAGCAAATCATCGCCGAACTCGACCCTTATTTGCCTAATAAGAGCAAGAATATCAACACCGAGTTGGTCCGCGTCTTAGTCTATCTTGAAGCACCGAATGTAATTTCGAAAGCCATTGCACTGATCACAAACCGTGGCGAGACTGAAGTACCCGACTGGACCGAACTCGCAGGTCGCAATAAAAATTACGGTGGTCGCGTGCTGGCAATGCTCGAGAATCATCCGCCGACGCACGAAGTCAATTATGCGTTCATGCTTCGCAACTTGCGTAAAGGCTGGACGATGGACCAGCGCCGCACATACATTAAGTTCATTAACTCCGCCGCAAAGTTTCCCGGTGGTAACAGCTATGCCAAGTTTCTCGGCAACCTGCGTGACGAGTTCCTCGGTTACATGAACAACGCCGATCGTGCCGCACTGGCCGATATCAGTGGCGAGAATTTCAATCCAGTTCCCGATTTCGAAATTACGCCGCCACAAGGTCCCGGCAAGATCTGGGCTATTGGAGAAGCAGGCCAACATACCTCTGGTGGCAAAATGAAAGCGGCTAGCTTTGAGAACGGTCGCAATCTGTTCCACTCGATGCGCTGTGCCGCGTGTCACCGGTTTGATGGCCTTGGCGGCGACGTGGGTCCGGACCTGACAACGGTTAAGAACAAATTTGATGCCCGCTACATTCTCGAATCCATCATCGAGCCGAGCAAGGTCATTTCGGATCAATATCAGTCATCGATGGTACTGACCGAGGATGGTCGTTCATTTACGGGACTCGTCTCGAAAGACGGCGACAAAGTAATCGTCTACCCGGCTGATGCGAAAGCCAAACCGATTGTCATCTCTGCCGACAATGTGGATGAGATCATGCCGTCCCCTGTTTCACAAATGCCAAAAGACATGTTGAATGCACTGAACGGCGATGAAATCCGGGACTTGATGGCGTATCTGCTGTCAGGTGGCGATCCGAAATCGCGAGTTTATAAATAAGAAGTGACGAAAGATCTGTCATATAGGAAAAAGCGAGCAGTGCGATTGTAAGGGAACCTGACCTTACAATCGCCCACTGCTACAATCGACCACTGCGAAATACGCCGTAGATCAACCAGATTCCTAACAGACTCGACATCATGAAAATCGGAATGCTGACATAAACCAGCCGCGTATCAGATGAAATCGTAATCGCGGAAGCCAGGATCAGAGAAGACATGACCATGCCGATGGCCAGCCGGTTTCCTGAACGGTCCATTTCAGTTGTCAGATGGTCAAACCCCTCGTGCTCCAGATGAATCCGGAGTTCATCGTCGCTCAATTTCCCCAACGTGCGGCCGATCTGCTCAGGCAGATCATGCATGACCTTCGAAAGACTGCAGGCTTCTGACCAGAAGCGTGTGGCGATCGCGCGAGGATGATATCGCTCAGAGGAAAGCTTATAAACATAAGGTTCCATTTCCTGCGCAATATTTAAATCTGGAGCCATACGAGCAGCAACACCTTCGAGCGTAATCAAAGCGCGAATCAGCAGCATGATATCGACGGGGCAACGGATTCGGTGAATTGCCAGAATGTTGATAAAGTCGGTCAACATTTTTCCGACGCTGATCTGATCCAGCGGGATACCATAATAATTTCCGATAAAGTCACGGAGATCGGCACGCAACAATTGATGATCAACGGCTCGTTTGGCTTTCCCAATATTCAAAACAACATCCACCAGTTTGGCGGAATCCTTCCTCGCGACATTTAACAGCAAGTCAACCAGTAAATCGCGGCGTTCTTCTTCAAGTATGCCAATCATGCCGTAATCGATCAGGCATAATGAACCATCGGGCAGAACTCGAAAATTTCCTGGGTGGGGATCGGCGTGAAAGATTCCAAATTCAAACGTCATTTTCATAAAAATGCGAGCGCCGTTGGCGGCAACTTCATGCGGACTGATCGGCAGATTTTTTAACTGTTCATCGTCATCAATCCGATAGCCGTCGATGTATTCCATCGTAATGATGTCGCCTTGTGTCATCTCCCAGTAAATCTTAGGAACATATAAAGTCGCATCATCTTGAAACAGGCGATAAAATTCGTCGGTCGAACGCGCCTCTCTCATAAATTGCAATTCCCGCCTGATTGTACGGGAAAACTGGTTGACCAGACCGACGGGATCAAATACTTCGGCATCAGGGAAATGGCGTTCAATCATCGTTGCCAGTTCGTACATCAAACTCAGGTCTTGTTCGATGACACGGTCGATGTCAGGTCGTTTAATCTTCACCACCAGCTCGGTGCCATCATGATGACGGGCTTTGTGTACCTGCCCCAGTGAACCGGCTGCCAATGGCTGTCGATCAAACTCAGCAAACAGGGTATCAATCGAACCGTCCAATTCCCGTTCCACAATTTTTATTGCGATCTCACTGGGAAAGGAAGGGACGCGTTCCTGCAGTTTTGACAATTCGTTGACGACATCCCGGGGAACGAGATCAGGGCGCGTACTCACAACCTGACCAAACTTGATAAACGTGACTCCCAGACTTTCGAGTGCGAGGCGAATTCGTTTCGCACGTGTCAACTTGATTTCAGGTTCTGTGCGTTTCCAGAACAGCAGCCGACGTCCCCAGCGCAGATACCGCCTGAGCCCCAGCTGATCAACCAGGTCATCAAAACCGTAATTCACGAGAACCGTGACAATCTCACGGCTTCTCCGTAAATTTCTTAATAACCGTAGTGGGTTCGAATCCAAGAGTTTCTCCTGCTTAGAAAGCGATCTCACGAATTTCCTCTTCGGTAAGCGCAGTCTGGTAGATCGGTTCGGTTTTACTTTTTATCTTAGCAGACTATAACAGACGTTCCTATGCAGCAAAGCCCCGATGTTATTAAAATAGAATTCCACGATATCTTGCCACAATTTACCTGGAACGCGGAGCCGGATACATGCGTTTTTTCAATTACTGTTTACTGACGATCCTCTGTTCGGCCTCCCTCTGTCAGGCTGGCGATTGGACGCAAATTCTAGGCCCTTATCGCAACGGTCATGCAGCAGGAGAGACCCTTGACTCAGCCTGGCCTGAAACCGGCCCCCCTGTCAAGTGGCAGCGTGGTGTCGGAAGTGGTTATGCCGGTATCTCGGTTTATAAGAAAACGGCGATCTTATTTCATCGCGTAGGCGACCTCGAAACGGTTGAAGCCCTCGATACTCAAACAGGGGAACCGCTTTGGAAACAGACCACCCCCATCAACTATAAGGGCTCCTTTAATCCCAATGATGGCCCGATTGCTGTCCCCTTAATTCACAAAAATCGTATCTATACTTTTGGAATTGCCGGCAATCTGCAGTGCCTGGATTTGGAGACCGGCAAGAAAATCTGGTCTCGCGATACCCACAAGGATTTCCAGGTCGGACAAGGCTACTTTGGCGTGGGCAGTACTCCGATTATCGTGGAAGACAGGTTGCTGGTAAATGTTGGTGGTAAACGCAAAAATGCAGGAATTGTCGCATTCTCACTCGACAAGGGATTTACTCTCTGGCAAACAATGCAGGATGACGCCAGCTACTCCTCGCCGACCTCTGCGTTTTTACACGGGCGTTTCTACGCGATCTTTATCACTCGTCAACATCTGGTTGGTATTGATCCTCAGAATGGAAATATCCTGTTTCAATTTCCATTTGGAAAGCGGGGACCGACGGTTAATGGTGCCGACCCGGTTGTGATTGGTAACTATGTGTTTGCAACAGCCAGTTATGGAGTGGGCGGATTCTGGGGTAAAATAGACCGTACAAATGCCAGCGAAGTCTGGCGCAACCAGCAAATCATGTCCAGCCAATATACAACACCCATCGAATACGGGGGAAAGTTAATCGGCATCGACGGTCGCCAGGACATTGGGACTTCACGGCTGATTTGCTTCGATCCTCAAACTCAGAAAGTAAACTGGTCTGAGGACAACTTTGGATATGCCACCTTGTTTGAAGCGGACAACAAACTGATTATGATGAAAACGGATGGCACACTGGTTCTGGCGGAAGCCTCGTTAGAAGCATATAAAGAACTCGGTCGTGCCTCGATTTTTAATTCAACAACTCGGGCTCTACCTGCGTTATCGAATGGACTTCTGTTTGTCAGAGACCAGAAGACACTGAAATGTTTACAGTTGAAGTCCGAAATCCCAGCTCCCGTCACAACCGAGAAATCTCCTTTGAAGTAAGGTCTGAATAGAAGAATGTCATCCAGCCGACGCCCGAATAGTGAAAAAGAGTTTGAACGAGCCCAGAAAGTCATCCCCGGAGGCGTAAACAGCCCTGCACGGGCCTTTGGCGCAGTGGGAGGCCATCCTGTTATTATTGATCGCGGAGAAGGACAATATCTCTACGACATTGATGGAAACCGATACATCGATTACGTCGGGTCCTGGGGGCCGCATATTCTGGGTCATCGACACCCCCGTGTCATGGCCAGCATCGAGGAAGCCCTTAAGAAGGGGACGAGTTTCGGCGCTCCCACGATACTGGAAACCGAACTGGCTGAACTCGTTGCAGAACTGGTGCCCTGTGTTGAAAAAATCCGTATGGTCAATTCGGGGACCGAAGCCGGGATGAGTGCAATTCGACTGGCACGTGGTTATACCGGTCGGGATAAAGTCATCAAATTTGCAGGCTGTTATCACGGCCACGCCGACAGTCTGCTGGTTCAAGCCGGAAGCGGCGCGCTGACATTAGGAACTCCTTCCAGCCCCGGCGTTCCACAGGGTTGTACCGCTGACACACTGGTGCTTGAATATAACGACGTTGAACAGCTCAAAGAAACGTTTACCCAAGTCGGCGATCAAATTGCCTGCGTTATTCTGGAACCCGTTGTGGGCAATATGGGAGTAGTGCTTCCGGAACCCGGATTCCTGGAAAGTGTCCGTGAACTTTGCACACAGCACGAGTCGGTTTTCATCATGGATGAAGTCATGACTGGTTTCCGCATTGCATTAGGTGGTGCCCAGCAGCGATTCAACATCATGCCTGACATCTGCATGTTAGGTAAAGTGATCGGTGGTGGCATGCCCGTGGGTGCTTACGGCGGCAAAGCGGAAATCATGGATGCGATTTCTCCCGTCGGCACCGTGTATCAGGCGGGAACACTCTCCGGCAACCCGATTGCAATGGCTTCAGGAATCGCCACGCTGGAATGCCTGAGAGAAACCAACCCCTATCATCAATTGGAAGAGAAGACACAACAGTTGACTAAGGGGCTTATTGCAGCTGCCACCAAAGCAGGCCTGGAGCATACGCTGGCCAAGTGTGGTTCCATGTTTACTCTATTTTTCAATCCGGAAAAAGTCACCAGCTACGCGATCTCAGCCCGAAATGACACCGCCCGATTTGCACGCTATTTTCAAGGCATGCTGGATCGGGGCATTTATCTTCCTTGCAGTCAGTTTGAAGCCAACTTCACTTCCACGATGCTGACTGAGGAAGACATTGTCCACACCATTCAGGCCGCTGAAGAAGTCCTGCAGGAGATTGCCTGAGAGGACTCGTTCTATTCAAGATGCTAAAATAACCGACTCACGGCGTGAAGTCGGTTGTTTCGTTGATATCCAGACAGAACGCTGCCAATAATTGTGCTGCGTGTTCGAGGTCTTCTAACGAGACCACTTCCACTGGACTATGCATATAGCGGTTGGGAATCGCTACGATCCCGGTCGCCATGCCTCCCTGATTCAATTGCATCGCGTTGGCGTCATTACCAGCCGGGCGGGCGATACTGTTAATCTGGTAGCTCAGTTCATTCTTAGTCGCCAGGTCTGACAGTGTTGCAAAAACCACCGGATTCACATTCGGCCCCCGATATACAACCGGCCCGCTACCGAGCTTGATATCACCATTTTCCTGCTTGCTGACAGCCGGGCAATCTGTCGAATGTGTGACATCGACGGCAATTCCAATTTCGGGTTGAATGGAGTAGGCACTGGTTTTTGCGCCGCGGAGGCCGATTTCTTCCTGGACGGTCGAAACAGAAAACACACCCACGTCTGGTGCTTTTTCACTGACTTGGCGCAATGCTTCCATCACAACCCAGACACCAACTCGATTGTCCATTCCGGGAGCAGACGCCAGCTGGTTCAACATAGGGCGGAAGCCGAGTTCGAAGGTAATCGGATCACCGATTCCAATCAGCGCGCGGGCTTCGTCTCCATTTTTAGCCCCGATATCAATCCAGAGGTCTTTAATTTCTGGAACCGTTTTTCTTTCTTCAGGAGTCAGCAGGTGAATGGCTTTCCGGGCAATCACCCCATGCACCGGACCAGATGCTGTATGTACCTGCATGTTCTGCCCGAGCAACATCTGGATATCCCAACCCCCGATCAGATTCGCCCAGAGATAACCATCATCATCGATATATTGCACTAACAAGCCAATTTGGTCGCAGTGTCCGGCCAACATCACCCGTCGTTTGGCACCAGGATTCACGGCGGCGATCACATTTCCGTGCAGGTCTGTTTTTACTTCATCTGCAAATTCGCCAACGTACTCGCGAACTACTTCCTGAATGGGTCCTTCGTAGCCAGAAGGAGCTGGTGAGTGAAGCAGTTTCTTCAAAAAATCTAGCGATTGTGCGTCCATGAAAACATTCCCGGAAGATTGAGGGTTTTAACTTCTATACGAAATAGCACCTCTCATATTCCTGATGTGTGCTACCCCAGAAGCCGTTTATAAGTGGCTTAATTCTAGTGACTTATGATATTTTTTCAATCCGCGTTTTGAATTGACGATGAAATGAATTTTGGCCAGAGTTACTGACAGATTCAGATAACGAAGAATTGTACAAAAAGTCCCGCACATCCCAGGAATCTTTAAGCTAAGCTTTCAATATGATTAGAGCTAACTTAGCGAGATAAATCCTGACTCGAAGCTCACTTCCTGACAGAAAATAGCTGTGACGATTCGCATTGAATGTCTGGAAGCGAACAAATAATGAAAGCGATGGCAGGTTGTCTCATTTTCGCAGAATGATACTGAGGGCAAAATAATGGACTGGACAAAATTACGCAAAGAACTGATTGGTGAGGGAAAGCAAAGTCCTCTTCCTTCTTCAATCAAGCTTCCGATGTTGCCCAAAGCCGTGATGGAATTTTCACGAAAGGCAGAAGATCCCAAATCGACGCCTAGAGAACTCAGTAAAATTATTGAAACCGATGCCGGGATTTCCTGCGAATTATTGCGGATGGTCAATTCCAGCGCATTCGGTTTACGCCGAAAAGTCTCATCAATTCAGCAAACAATCACACTGCTGGGAATTCGTTCGACCAAACTCTTTCTGGTCACCACCGGATTGAAGCAGGCGATGTCGTCCAATGACTCAAAGCTGATCAATTTGCCGAACTTCTGGAGTACGAATCTGGAGCGGGCCTTGACGGCGCGGGAAGTGGCACGGCTGATGAAAGTCGATCCCGATGTAGCATTTTCCGCAGCCATGCTTCAGGATTTTCTATTGCCGGTCTTATCGAAAGAACTTTTTGACCTCTATCTGCAATTCACAATCAACCAGGATAATGATCCCTGTCTTTTAAAAGAATACGAACGCAGGCACTTCACCTGGGACCACTGTGCGGCTGCTGCCAATGTGATGCTGGACTGGTCTTTCCCTGACGATCTGATTTGCTCTGTCTACCTGCACCATGAAGGTCTGAAGCTGCTTACAGACTCGCAACTGGGTAAAACCCCCGCTGCCGCCGTGGCCGTTGCGTCGTTGATCCCTGATCCTCTGAGACAGGACCCGAACGGGTTAAATCAACTGTTGGCGCTGAATGAAGCCTGGGATGAGTTCCATTTGTTTGAGATCGCAGAAAAGATTGACAGTGAACTCAGAGAAGAATCAACGGCAGCCAGTAATTATCTCTCTTTGAAGAATCGTCTGGAAAAGCACGCTGTGCTGGTTGAGAACGAATAGACTCTGAGATCAGATCTCTCTCTTCAGATGGCTGGCTAACAATTCGCGTAACGCTTCATATCCTTATGAAACGGTTGTGGAATAGTCACTCGATTGTTTCAGGCTTTTCTCCCACTTTTCCTTCTCTGCTAGAATTTGCTCTTCGGTTGCTTTTTCCTGATCGATGGCCAGGTCGCTTTTTAATAGAAAGCGTCCGTCCTCGGTATGCTGGCAAAACTGTTTGAACCAGAGCATGCTGGCTACGTTTGGTTGCGGACTGTAAAGCGTGACCGCGATCCCTTTTTCATAGAGATCGTAGAGCATTCCGAAAAAACCACTCGGAATATATTTCACAAACGTCAGCTCGACACCAATCGATTTACATTTCTCCTTATCGACCAGACGTGTCAATGTTTCACGCAGCAAGGCCAGATCTGCTCCGTCCCAGATTTCCATTGTCCCGAAATCTAGAACAGTCACTCCTTCACGCACGTAGACGCTCATTCGATCGCGTTTTGATGCCATGCTGTCGTTCTCTCTTTCTGCTTGTTGAGTATCAATGCTGTTGAACAGTGAACTGTTAAGAAGATTGAATAGACGCAAAGAGCGGACCATTTTTGTTCCGAATTGTTTACTCCCCGTTTACATAATCGATAAACCACTGATATAAATAGATTTATGAATTATTCACCCTTATCAGATTCATCTTCTCTTAACAGGGACTGTTGTGTTTTTTCTACATCGGGACAACGCATGGTGTAAAAAGACATCACGACTGGTCTGAATGTTGAAACATTCTGAAGTGTCAAGCCTTTTTGCTCTGCTGCAATTACTAATCATATCTACGATCAGCAGGCGTCAAGCGTTGGATTTTAGCAACACGAAACAGGAGCCCGAGGGGACGTTTGAACGTGAATAATCTAACAGGCAAAGGTACGGGACTGTACAAGCAGCAAACCGCCTGAGCACAAATCAGAACGATTTCGTTGATCGTCAGCAGACGATTTTACTTTGAGGGCGTCGGGGGTTTCTTCGGCTTCTGGTTGAAATTGCGAATCGAATCAGGAATCTGAGTCTGCATCTCAACGTACAATTTCTTCAGTCGCGCAACGACACTTGGATTCTGTTTCGCAACGTTGTGTTGCTCACCTGGGTCGTCTTCGAGATTGAACAACATCATCGGCTCGGGCTGATCTCCGGTTAACAGTCCCGGTGGCAGATCGGGCATGGCCTGTTCATAAGGGGCAATGATTGTCACACCGTCGGGGCCGCGGGGATCAACCCAGTCTTTGCCCTGTTTGGCGAGAAGCTGTCGCGGAGATTGTTTCACATGCAGTTTCCAGGGACCACTGCGAACGGTAAACAGGAAGTTGCCCTTCATCGAATACAAGGCTTCATGCTGTGACTCTGCTTGTTCTGCCAGGACGGGAAACAGATCTTTGCCATCAATCACCCGGTCGGCGGGCAATTGGATTCCAGCTTGTTTCAAGATCGTGGGGAAAATATCAATTGAGCCACAGTTGACATCAATGACTTGTCCCTTCGGGATTTTTCCCGGCCAGCGGGCAATCATAGGCACCCGCAGACCTCCTTCCCAACTGGTCGACTTCATCCCGGAGAGCCCCGCTGTATGACCTCCAAACCAAGGACCGTTATCCGATGTGAAGATCACGAAAGTATTTTCATCCAGATTTAGTTCCTTGAGCGTCTTAAAGATCTCGCCGACACTCCAGTCCAGTTCTGCAATCACGTCGCCGTAAAGACCCGCTCCACTCTTTTTGTAGAACGCTTCCGAAGCCGCCAGCGGTTTGTGAGGCATCGCATGAGGCAGATACAGAAAGAAAGGACGTTTCTGATTTTCTCGAATAAATTCCACTGCACGGTCCGTGTATCGTTTCGTCAGATTCGCCTGCACGACCGGATATTCAAGGATCTCTTCCCCTTTGATTAAATTGACGGGGCGCATGTCGTTCGAATACAGAATCCCCAGATAGTCATCAAATCCGTGCCGTGTGGGATAAAATTGGGGATCATGCCCCAAATGCCATTTGCCGACACAGATCGTCGCATAACCATTCTGTTTTAACTTTTCGCTCAGCAGAATTTCACTGTCGGCGATTCCGACTCCGTTTCGAAACTGGCCTCCATCGGGGGCAGGATTAAACCAGACACCATGTCGCCAGGGATAGCGCCCCGTCAACAGAGTCGCTCGCGAGGGAGCACAATAGGGCACGGGGACATTGAACTGAGTCAAACGTGCGCCTTCGGCTGCCATTCGATTTATATTCGGAGTTTTAAACCGGGGATGGCCATAACATTCCAGATCACCATAACCCAGATCATCCGCAAAAATCACGATGAAGTTCGGTTTTACTTTTGCTTCCGCAGCGACGAGAGCCTGCTGAGAGCAGAGAAGCAGGCAGACGAGATAAACGATGATTCTTGGAACGGACATCAATGTGGATTCCTGTTTGAATGGGAGCACTGTTTTCAACACAAGAACTGTCAACGTGGTGATTTTCGATACATTCAGCATAAAAACTATCGAATCCAAAGTAAACAAAGGAACGATTCAGCGACAGCGACTTGTTTTAAAGTATCAAAACGGCCCAAATGAGTGACGCCAGGTCATCGATTCCATCTTGAGCCAATCGGTAATATCCACTATTTATCGCACTGACAGGCCGAAACGCGCAGCTGAAACTGCTTCACTCTGCAAGGACGCACGATGAACACTTCAAAATTCGTTATTACACTGGCATTAATGGGATTCACTCTCACCGGGTGTAGTGGCGCCAAAGACTCCAAATCTGACAGAATGCCTGAACAATCGCAACAGCAGGCAGAAAGTCCGATACCTGATTCGGCAGAACCGTCGGCGGAGGAGCAGGCCGACTCCCATCCCGCCATGCCCGTGCATGGGAAACAAAAACATGAGACAGTCCGCGTGTTTTATGGCACTGATCGCAACCTGACCGGTTCCACTCAGCCCAAGGAGTTTTTTGGTGCAGAACGCGCCAGCCTGTCACTCGGTTTCTGTGATGTCAGCATCCCCCAAAACCATCGGGAAGGGAAACTGGAATCTCCCAAGATCTGGAAGTTGGAATTTCGCGAAAATCCCGATAAACACGTTGTGCTTAAATCGGTAGAGCCTGCATCCGGTCCCGAGTTTCTCACGTCCCTGCGCGACACCATACAGAACTCAATCGAAGTCGAACAGACTCCTGCCGGAGAAGTCAGCAGGGGCGGTGAAGCGTTTGTTTTTATCCACGGCTATAACAACTCGTTTGAAGATGCCGCACGCCGAACGGCACAAATCGCCTATGATTTGAAATTTAAGGGTGCTCCTTTAATGTATAGCTGGCCGTCCAAAGCGAAAGGGACACTCTGGGCTTACAAAGAGGATGCTCGAACTGCACAGTGGTGTGAAGAGAATGTGACTCTGTTCATCGAAGCCATTGCCCACGAATCGGGGGCGCGCAAGATTCATCTGATTGCGCATAGTATGGGGAATCGGGTATTGTCACGTGCTTTGAAAAAGATTTCGCAAAAGCTGGCAGGCTCCGATAAAACGCAGCCGCTGTTTAATGAAGTGATTCTAACTGCTCCGGACATCGACGCGCAGGTTTTTAAAGATTCAATCGCCCCCCATATTGTCCAGACCGCTAATCGATTCACCATTTATTCCTCTTCGGATGATCTGGCATTAAAAGCGTCCCGGGTTATCAATTCGTTCTGGCATCAACGACTGGGAGAAGGAGGATCCTATCTGACTGTGTTCCCGAAATTTAAGCAGATCAATGTTGTTGATGCTTCTGACATCGATACGAATCTGTTTGCATTAGGACACTCTTACCATGCAGACAATGTCTCTGTTCTAGGAGACGTGAAACAGGTCTTTCAGGGCATCCCCGTCAACGATCGTGGTCTACGATCCCTGCTGGAAAACCTTGCCTGGAAATTCCAAAGCAAACGCAGTCTTCTGGGACGTGCGTTCCGCGGCACGTTTCGCTAAACCGCTTCCCATCAATACCACAAAAAAAAAGAGCACTCAGAAAAGAATTTCAATAAATTCGTTCTCTGTGTGCTCAATGTTTCAATACAGCCACTTTAGGGGCCGATTCAGTTTAACCGAGGGGGAATGGCTCCGGTTCCAACATGAATGGGAACACACGAATCGGTTCGCCCATTGTCAAATCATCGGGATAACGCAACTGGGCAGCACGGTCTGCGGCAAATTGCAGCTTGGTCAATTCCAGACCACAATAATGGTCGGCGTTGGATTCTGCAGCGACATCAGCGAAGACTTCGCCGGCTGAAGCAGCATGACGCCGGACGCCGTGAATACTTCCTTCCCGAACCTTGATTCCGGCAGCGGACAGTTTCACGAGTCCTTTTAAGAATCGGCCCGGAATTGAATCGGGACCACAGACGCGTAACAGGCGTTCCCATTCATCGTGGGCTTCCCAGTAGAATCCCAGATTAAAATAATCAATGGCGTTCAAATAATTACGATGCTCCACCCAGTTTTCCTCGGTCAACGCCTTGGGGGGTTTGGGTTTGTTACCGTAGCTGTGTCCCTTCGGGTCGCGATAAGGATGCGGCAAGTTCTTTCCGGGAACAAAAGTATATTCTGGCAGCCGGGACGAAGGTAATAAACGCACAACATCAGCAACAGGATAAACCATCCTTTAAAATCTCCAATTTCTCTTTTACTAGCTTAGGTCAACAGACTCTCAGACCATCGACACACCTAATTCCGTGTGATGATGATTTCGAGTGAAAGGGTTATGTCAGGTCAAATCTAACTTATTTATTCATAAGAGGTTCCGTAACGATAGCGCTAAACCTCATTCAATGGGGCTCCGCCCTCTCTCTACATACAGAGTGGCTCGTAATCAACTCAAGTGACAACATCTCAACCAATGAAGCATTGAGTAAAGGGGCAGGAAACTGAAAAACAAGCTGTCATCGCCTGTTTAACAAGCCTTAGAGTGCCATCATATACGAGCATTTTCTAACATAAAGAGCAGATTTTACAATTTGGCGTATTTTCACGAATTTCACCGTTTTCTGGTTCTAATCAGGTGAAATAGTGATGAAAGTGGAGTCCTGCTGCCCCCGACAGCGAGCAGAAACAGACTTGGAGGTCTTTTTACTGAAACGGCTTACACTGCTAATCCTCACTGCAGTAAGGGTTACCCCGTGAGATGGCCCTCACTGTGTGGGAGCAGCCTCCTCAGTTGCTTTCTGGCGAGCTTCTTCTGCACGGATTTTTCGGGCAGAGATGCTACGAAATTCCCAAGGGAGCTTGCTGTTTTCCGGCAGGGAATCCAGCACCCGTTTCAGCTGTGCATAAGACCCCAGACTTATGAGATCCTTTTGCATGAGTTTGGACCCTGTCAGGTCATGCTGTTCCAGTGGGTCTTCTGAAAGGTCGTAGAATTCGCCGGAGGAATAGAGTTTGAATCTCTGATCGCGTACAACACGTTGTTTGTAATACTGAGTCAGGCACCAGGGACGCCTGGTTTGTTTGAGAGGTTGATTCAAAATTTGGGGGGCGAATGATCTCCCATCGATCGTGACCCCTTCAGGAAGCGGCGCTTTTGCCAGATCCGCCAACGTTGGCAGGATATCCGAGACATCAATCAGGTCATCACTGATTCGCTCTGTGCCCACCAGTTGGGGACAGTTCACAATCAACGGCATATTGATCCCCTGCTCTTTCAGCGAATAAATTCCCTCGCCGGAAATACGACCGTTGATGCGGCCTCCCAGGCTTTGTTCCGCATTCTGATCAGTCCCGTTGTCGGTGCCATTATCGGGAACAATAAACAGAATCGTATTGTCCCGAATCCCGAGCTCGTCCATCGCTTTGACCAATCGGCCGATCAGGTGGTCCGAGTAATTCAACATCCCCGCAAATTTTTCACGGGCCGTCAGTTCTTCCCCCAGATTATGTGGCGTGTGCACCACAGGGATATGCGTCAGGATCGCGGAATAGTAGGCACAGAAAGGACGGTCGCGATGTGTTTTCATATACTCAATCAGATAATCCGTAAAAATATCGGGGCCGAATTTCCCTTTGGTATCCAATCGCTTGCCGTTTTGAATGACGTAAGGATCCCAATAACGTTTTTTATGTGCCGGGTGACCTTTCTTGCCTTCGGGGAAGATACAGTACTCTTGGAATCCATGTTGTGTGAGGGCATTCTTCTGCTTTGGATCAAACAAATCATTGATCTGCCATTTCCCTGAGATGCAGGTGTCATAACCCGCATCTCTCAAGATGCGAGCAAAACAGATTTCCCGGTTCCAGTCGAAGTAACCGCCGCCGTAGATTGCCGGATCATGATGTGTATGCCAGCCGGAGCGAAAAGGATAGCGGCCCGTGAGCAACATATGCCGCGTCGTGCTACAAACTGGCGTCACATAACAATTCCGAAACCGCAGTCCGGTATAAGCCAGATGATCAATATTCGGAGTCTGATTTTCCTCGCTGCCGTAACAACGAAACCAGTCTTTACCGACATTATCGAGCAGAATGAAGATGATATTCGGTCGTTTGTCTTTCTTTCCTTTCGCAGCATGCGCGGGCAGATTAATGACAAGAACAAAGCTGATCAGACAGACAGTTTGAATCAAACGTTTCATAAGATTTTCAATTCTCATTTTGGAGCGCGAGTTTCATTTCTGCAGGGTCTACCTGAATCACGGCTGCCGTTTGTCCGCGCATTTTCTGAATTTCTGGAATCACTTTCTGAGTCGCGATATACCAGGCCATGCCCAACAGTAACAGGAAACCGATGCCCGCTAAAATATTCATCACCGGTCCATTCCGATGTTCGCCCATCACTTTTTTACTGCTGGTTAATAATAGCAGCGCCCCCGCTGCCAGAGGTGCAGCAACCACCGTCACAGCTTGTGCCGCCACGATTGCTACGACAGGTTTCGTTCCCGATTCGATCACATACATCGCAACGAACATCCCGATGAGTAAAACCGCCGCCGTCAGAATTCGCGTCGATTTATCTTGAGGCGTCCCGCCCAGCCCGAGACTGTCAGAAAGAATAAAGCCGCCGATCATAGAATTCACGATGAAAGAAGAATAGGCAGCTGAGAACAGACCGATACAGAACAGAATCTGACCTTTGTCGCCGAATAGTGGCTGTAAGGCATTTCCGACATCAACAACGCTATTCAACTGCTGTCCGCGGAGCTCAGCGGCTGCGGTAGACATGAGCATGATCGTAATCAACGCCATGATCGTCGCACTGATACAGGAATCAATGCGTCCATCTTTCAGGTCTGCAACCTTCCAGCCTTTGAAGCGTGCGAGATAGGATTGATAAAAGGCGGCAGTAATCACAAATGTGGTACCGACAAGCCCCAAGAGAGAAATATTCAGAATCGAATCGACCCCACCTCCTCCATAACCGGGGATCACACCTTCTGCCATTTCCACAAGATTCGGTTTGGCAAAAATGAGATTGACGGCAAAGGAAATCAGCATCAGCGCGACGAAGACTGACATCAGCCGCTCGACCAGTTTATACAGATTCTTAAAGCCGAACAAAAATGCAATTGAAATCGCATTAAAAAAAACGATCCCGTATTTTAGATTTGTATAACTCTCGATCGCTGAATGCACACCCAGATTATTACCAAACTGATAGGCGGCGGAAATGAAAAAGACTCCACAACCAATCAAAATCGTTAACGGCCTGCCCACGGTTTTGGCCAGCAGCGTACACGTCGATTCGTTGGTCACCGTCCCCAGCTTGGCTCCCAGTGAGGTGTAGACCAGCATAAAGGCCACCGAAATCAGCACGACCCAGATCATGCTGTATCCCTCTTTCGCTCCGAGGTTGGAACTGGTCAAAATACTACCGGGACCAATCACCACACAGGCAGTAACTAAACCGGGACCAATCCGCTGCCACCAGTGTGGTCTGACTGTCGTTGCTTGTTCTTCACTCACGTTACCGGGTATCCTTATGGTGTCGCTCAGAGTAGGTCTAACAAAACATATGTGTTATTTATTATGCGAATCTGACTGTGTTACACAATCCAATTTACAGTTTGTCCGGTTTTATTTTGGAAACAGTCGTTGTACTATTTAAGATAGATTACTGGTCTGCTCCTCATTAAACAGGACTGCCCGTCTCAAGAAGCGGCTCGAGGTCACATTAAAATAATGTACGATAAGGATTGTCTCGTGAAATTTTTTCTGAACGCCTTTTGCCTGATCGGATTACTATCAGGGCTCTTTATGGAATCGGAATCGGCTTCTGCCGCACAACAAGCAAAGCAGCCCAACTTCATTGTTATCTTCTGTGACAATCTCGGCTATGGTGATATCGAACCGTTCGGCTCCACCGTCAACCGTACTCCCTGCTTGAACCGAATGGCCAGAGAAGGGCGCAAGTTTACCCATTTCTGTGTTACCGCTGGCGTCTGCACGCCATCTCGTGCTTCGATTATAACTGGCTGTTATTCTCAACGTGTGGGCATGCACTGGAATCCGCGTGATGGTCAGGTACTGCGACCAATTTCTCCTTACGGCTTAAACCCAGAGGAAATAACAGTTGCCGAAGTCTTGAAGAAACAGGGATACAAAACCGGCATGATCGGGAAATGGCACCTGGGAGACCAACGGCCTTTTCTACCGACAAAACAAGGCTTTGATTACTTTTATGGTATTCCCTACAGCGATGATATGACACAAGCCGTCGGAAAACGGATCGGCGATCGTCTGGACGGTAACCGCTGGCCTCCCCTGCCTGTGATGTTGAATGATAAAGTCATCCAAGCAGGTGTCGACCGTAACCTGCTGACCAAAGATTACACGGAAAAAGCGGTCGAGTTCATCGAACAGAACAAAGACCAACCATTCTTTCTCTATTTCCCGCAAGCCATGCCCGGCAGTACAAGTAAACCGTTCGCCAGCGAAGCCTTCCGTGGTAAAAGTAAAAGTGGTCCTTGGGGAGACAGTATTGAAGAGCTCGACTGGTCGACCGGGCAGCTTCTCGACAAGCTGGTCGAACTGGGAATTGATGATCACACGCTGGTGATCTGGACATCAGATAATGGCTCGCCGATGGCTAAAGATATGAGCAGCACAGCCCGCGGCACCAACAAGCCACTCAACGGTCGCGGCTACACTACTGCCGAGGGTGCCTTCCGCGTTCCCACGATCCTATGGTGGCCAGGAAAAGTTCCCGCGGGAACCGTTTGTGACGAACTGGCAACCACCATGGATCTGCTGCCGACGTTTGCCCTGCTCTCTGGTGGAAAAGTTCCCTCTGACCGCATCATTGACGGTCACGATATTCGTCCATTGATTGAAGGCGAGAAGGGTGCGAAAACACCGTACGACGTCTTTTACTATTATGCGATGGAACAACTACAGGCCGTTCGCAAGGGTCCCTGGAAATTGTTTGTGCCTTTGAAAGAATTCAGCCGACACCCTCACTTCAAAAAAGGAGCGGGTTCAAATCCACTGTTATTCAACGTGGTCACCGACATCAGTTCCGAACACAATGTCGCTGATCAACACCCCGAAATTGTTAAGGAACTGATGGCTCTGGCCGAAAAAGGACGCGCTGACCTGGGCGACACGAATCGTCCCGGTGCTAACCAGCGTCCGGCGGGAAAAATTGACAACCCCGTTCCTCCCACACTGAAAACAACCTCCACGAAATAGTCTCGAAACCGATTTCGAGAACACCATCCATAAAGAACATAGCGAAAGTCCCCCCCGATGCACTCCCTGGAAATCGACTGCCAAACAGTCAAACAGAAACTCGACAACAACCATCCCTTTGTACTGCTCGACTGCCGGGAGCAGGATGAATATAACCTCGTCAATATTTCGGAATCACAATTACTGCCGATGAGTGAAATTCAGCAGCGGGTTTCCGAATTGGACGAACATCGTGCGGCTGAAATTATTGTCTACTGTCATCACGGCATGCGGAGTCTGCAAGTCACAACCTGGTTACAGCAGGAAGGTTTCACAAACGTAAAAAGTATGCAAGGGGGCATCGATGCCTGGTCCTGTCAAATTGACGATTCGAAAACACGATATTGAACGGCAGTATGGCAGCGATAAAATCAGCTTGATATAATTTTTGAACAGCTTTGATAATTCCACCTTGATCTCTAATCTGGGAGTTGAGTATGTCATACGAGCAGGTTCTGTTTTTGTTTCCGGTAATGGCAGGCATGGTCTTCAGCAGTGCGACAAACAGCATCGCGGCCGAGAAACCACTGATTTTCATCTCGGCTTTTGCCCCGGGCGAAAAGGGGGCCATTCACGCTTATCAACTCAATCCGGAAACAGGAGCATTAAAACAGGTTGAGCGGACCGCCGATGTGGAACATCCCTTTTTCCTGGCCGTCTCACCGGATAACAAATACCTGTATTCCATTCATGCTCCTGGAAAATTCGGCGGCAAAGAAAATGAATTCGTGTCTGCCTTTGAGTTACAGGGGCGTACCGGAAAGCTCAAACTGTTGAATCGGCAATCCTCTCTGGGAACGGCATCTTGTTACCTGGATATCGACAAATCCGGCAAAGCGGTTATTGTTGCCAATTATACAACAGGCAGCGTCGCTTCACTGCCTGTTAATAAAGATGGATCTCTAGGAGAAGCGGCAACCTTCATTCAACATACCGGTTCCAGTGTGAATCCCGATCGCCAGAAAGAACCACACGCACATTGCAGCGTCATTAGTCCTGATCAAGAGTTTGTTTTCGCCGCCGATCTGGGCCTTGATAAAATCATGGCTTACCGGCTCGATTCCAAAACAGCCAAACTCACCCCCAGCCAGCAGCCTTTCGTCCGCACGATTCCCGGCGCCGGGCCGCGGCATCTGACGTTTCACCCCAATGGCAAACAACTCTACGTCATCAACGAGTTAACAAACTCGGTGACGGAATTTGACTATGATCCCAAAACCGGCATACTGATTGAGCAAGAGACCATTTCCACACTTCCCGAAGACTTCGAAGGCACGAGCTATTGTGCCGACCTGAAGATCACGCCTGATGGCCGTTTTCTCTACGGAACTAATCGGGGACACAACAGCATCGCCGCGTATCGGATCGACGACAACGGAAAATTGAGCCTGTTAGAAATTGACCCCAGTCTCGGCAAAGGGCCACAAAACCTAGCCATTACCGCCGATGGTAAATTTCTGCTCTGTGCCAATATGCCCGGCAATAATGTGATCGTGTTTAAAATTGACGATCAAAGTGGCAAGCTGACTCCCGTCGGAGATCCTGTTTCCATTCCCAGCCCGTCCTGCATTATGATTCGCTGAAGCAAAGAAAACAGCTACACAACGGAACTCAGGCAGACGGGTCGGCGTCTGCCTGTGAATTCGTTTCATCTTCGTCTTCGGGGAACTTGGAATCGTATTCGTCCATCAGCATCGACGGGCAAGTCTCTTCTTCATCACACTGTTTACAGACGATGTGAATTAGCTCAGGCCCTGCCAACTTCAACTGTTTCTCTTCACAAAACTGATAGAGCTCTTTTAAGTGCTTGCAAACCATTACGATACAATTCCTTTTTATGATGTGATCACTCAAGTCAACCGAACAGTATGACTTGTGATAAGGTTTGAGATGCTTCGGCCGTATTGTTGTTCTCCAATCCCTTCCGTTGCAAGAGCAAATCAGACAATTCCATCCTGATACAGTGGAATACAGCCTATTCAATAAGTTACAGAGTCTCAATAAGCAGCCCCTCTTTCCATAAAATTGATTCCCCTTGGTTGCTCCTTTTACCGGCCCGGGTTTAGGATAACGTTAATACGAAGACGAACTCCTTTTTAGATTTACAAACCTCATCACGATCTACGATCTATCACGCGCCCTGATCTCCGAAGCAAAATCATTTCTGAAGCAGGCTCAATATGAATTCTCCAGGCAATCAATGGACGTTTCTGCATGTCAACGACAGTCATATGGGCACCGCGCGCTCGTACCGGTTCCGACCAGCCATCAACAAACGCTGGGCAGCGATTAAACAACAGATATCTGAAATAGACGCTGACCTGCTGCTGCACGGCGGTGATCTGACTCGCGATGGCGACACACACGAATTCGAATATCAGCAGGCCCGCGAAGACTTGGACACGCTCCCCTTCCCTACGTTTGTCATTCCCGGCAATATGGATGTCGGCAACAAACATGCCTCACAAACAGGTGTCAAACTTCGCTGGGATCTAAAGGGATTAGGCTGGAACGACCCAGACCTGAATATGACGGCCAAACGCCTGGACCTGTTCAGCAATTATTTTGGGCCTTTACAATGGTCGTTTCTGCATCGCGACGTTCGCTTCACTGGATTCTATGCTGCCGTTGCAGGGACAGGACTGCCTCACGAAGCACGCTTCTGGCGAATGATGGAACAGCTACCCAACCTGCCTGCCGCAAAACACCATGTCGCCGTCATGCACTATTGGCCGTTTATGGAACACCCCAATGAACCGGCCTGGGATCTGACGGACGGTGATCAGTATGATAACTGGTATTTCTCGATTGATCCTCCCCATCGGAAACGTATGTGGGAGATTCTTAAAGCCTCGAATGTCGAAATTCTGTTTTGCGGTCATGTCCACACAGGACGTCCCGTGCAGCATATCGACGGAATTCGACTCTACCGCACGCAGGCTGCTGGTAACACCGGACAACTGTCGGAACGCTGGCCCGAAGCAGATACCCGTTTCGGTTTTCAACGCTGTGATGTCACAGACTCCGGAATCGACGTGACGTTCATTCCGGGACATGACCAGTGCAAAGAATTCGGTACCTTCGGCCCGCTGGGGCATCCCCCCATCGAAGAACGCGATTATTCTGTTGCCGAGGAACAACCGCCGATCCAGCCTGACACGGATTTATAAAAATGAGGAACAAACAGTGAAAGTATCAGTCTACATTGCCACCAGCCTGGATGGTTTTATCGCCCGCGAAAATGGCGACCTGGACTGGCTACCTGGCAGCGATGGCGCCGGTGATCCAACTGGAGAAGATTACGGATATCACGAATTCATGAACTCGGTCGATGTCCTGATCATGGGTCGTAATACTTTTGAAACGGTCCTGTCTTTCGGAATTGAATGGCCCTACAGCGAGAAGCGAGTGATCGTTCTCAGTAGCCAACCAGTTCAAATCCCGAGCGAATTACCTGACACGGTGGAATCGCCATCTCTTTCACCAGCCGATCTGATTCAGAAGCTTTCTGAAGACGGACACCAGCGCGCTTACATTGATGGCGGAAAAACGATTCAGAGTTTTCTCAATGCCGATTTGATTCAGGATCTGATCATCACTCGCATCCCCATCCTCATCGGCAGCGGCATCCCTTTATTTAGCCCTTTAGACAACGATCAAAAACTGCGGCACATCAATACCCACACATTTGAAAATGGATTTGTGCAAAGTAAATACGAGATTGAACGCTAAGGGGGCGTATCCGCATTTTTTAATTGGACGTGAAATCCGCGTGTTTCATCTTCCCCCTTGATTCATTCAGAAACTATAGTGATTCACAATGAAGACGCTTGTTAAACAAGGCCGGTTAAAACTCACTTCCCCGATTTTGATTCACAGGAAAGGAATTCACATGACGCTTCGATATACAATCCTCGCTATCACCTTATGCTTGCTTACACATACCACTTCTTTCGCCGCAGATGAACCGGCAGGTGCGGATACAGAGTTATTAAAAGCGGTCAAAAAACTGGACGAGGCATTCTCAAAACGGGACAAAGAGACGATTCGAAAAATGACCGATCCTCGGCACATATCGATTTCTCCCTCTTATCAGTTTTTCAATCAGGAAGATCAACTGAAATCCCTTCCCGAACTCAAACTGAGTCTTTTTAAAACAGGTGACAAAAAGATTATCCACACCACGCCCCGCTCCGCTTTAATCACTTACGAAGCCAATCTCGAAGGCACCTTCGAAGGTAAACAGCTCGCGAAACATGTGCAGATTGTTGAATGTTGGATCAAACGCAAAGGACAATGGATCGAAGTCTCGTATCAGGAAACACCTCTTCCTTAATCCTTCAAGGATTTAATTCCAGATCTGAAACAGGCAGTAAAACGTGTTCCCTTCGTCAAGAACCGGAATCACGATTTGCTGCCTTTTCATCCACCTATGCAGCGTCTCGTGCAACATAACCAGTTCTCGAAACAGTTATGTTTGATCTTTTTTTGCACGCTCAAAAAACCATGTACCGAGGAGAAATGTGCCCAAAACATGAGGACCTCGTGATTCCCAGCGTGTTCCCCAGTGGCTAATCTGACTGTGGTTGATTTTCCGCCTTCGCTTTGAGTGAAGCAATTCCGAGGCTGGATGCCACCAGAGATCCAAACCCCACGTTAAGAAAATGTCTTAGCGAGAACTTCCTTTTTGCATCTCCAGACAGATACGGTACAATCAAGGTTTGATCAAGGAGCCTGTTCTCATATGCCATTTTGAGGATTAATGTACTCAAAAAGCAAAACTTGCCAGATTCAGAGAATTCGTTGAAACGCTAAACCATGATTCGGGGTATCTCATTGAGAGTTCCTAAAGCCATCACAAAAAACTAAAACCGCTACTTGAAAAATGGATTTTAGATGAAAATTCCTGTTCGAATGCCGTTGATGTTGCTGCTGATCACCTCGACTTACTATTCTCTGATTTTCGCCTCAGAAGGACAGACCCCCAGGCCAAAACCAGGCTCGAATGTAGGGACGCTCCAGTTTAAAGACATTCGCTACCTGACACGCTCGCTGAGTGACTTCAAAGAGCAAAAGGCTTTCGTGCTGATTGCCTGCAATACTACCTGCCCTTTAGTGAAACGCTATCTGCCGAAGCTGAAACGCCTGGAACAGAAATACGGCTCGCAGGGAGTTCAGTTTATCGCTTTGCATACGGGTCCTTTCGACTCGATTCGTGAAATCGCCGAGTTCGGCATTGAGCAGAAAATCCCGTTCCCCAATGTCCAGGATATCAAAAGCCGTTCGATCGATGCGCTGGGGTTAGAACGAACTCCCGAGGTCGCTGTTCTGGATGCGCATTTCCAACTCCGCTATCGCGGCCGGATTGATAATCAATATCGCATCGGTGGCTCCCTTCCTCAACCGACACAAAATAATCTCGTTGATGCACTGGAAGCCGTTTTGAAAAACGAGCCGGTAAAAATACCGGAAACCAACGTCGATGGTTGCACGATTACGCCACATACTCCTAAACGGGCTGCGAAATTAGTGACCTACTATGATGACATTCAGCCTCTTATGAAAAAACATTGCGTAGACTGTCATCGTCCCCAGACAGAAGCTCCTTTTGCCTTAACGTCGCTCAAAGAAGTGCAAAACAATGGGGCGATGATTGCTGACGTCGTCGCGGATCAGCGCATGCCTCCCTGGTATGGAGCCACTGCCCATGCCGAGTTCGCCAACCACAGAAGCATGTCCCGCAAAGAACGTGCGCTCGTCGTCGACTGGTTCCAGGCAGGCATGCCCGCCGGAGAAGAACCAACCCAGCAAACTACAACCATTTCACCACAGGCTCGCAAAAAATGGATTATCGGCGAACCCGACCTGAAAATCAGTATGCTCGAAACGCATTCGCTACCAGCCGAGGGGTATATTCCCTATCGCTACACCGTGCTGCCCTTCGTCTTTCCGGAAGACACCTGGGTTTCCTCTATTGAAATCTTACCCGACAACCCGAACGTGGTGCATCACTGTAATATGGGCGCTGTCAGTCTCACAAGGAAATGGGACGAATCGAATTTCATTACTGGCAAAGTTCCCGGCTCCGGCCCTACGATGTTGCCCGATGGACTGGGGATTCTGATCCCAAAAGGGAGTGCCCTTGGATTGCAGATTCATTACACCTCAACAGGAAAGCCAGAGAAATGCAAAATTTCGGTTGGCTTTAAATACGTGCAAGGCAAAGTACAGAAACGCTACCGCTTCCTGATTATCAAGAACACGAAGTTCAAAATACCGCCTGGCGCTCCGCATCACGAAGTCAGTAATTCTAAAACCCTCGACCGCGATGCTCACGGGATCGGCTTATTTGCCCACATGCACTTGCGTGGCAAAGACCTTTCTTTCCTGGCCCATTACCCGGAGGGCAAAGACGAAACGCTACTTGTGATTCCGAACTATAATTTCGACTGGCAGATCGGTTATCTCTGGAAAGACCAGCGGAATTTCTTCCCCAAGGGAACCCGCGTGGAAGCGATCGCCCACTACGATAACTCGGCGTTCAATCCCTACAACCCCGATCCGACCGCCCGCGTCAGAAATGGTCCGCAGACCTACCACGAAATGATGTACGCGTTCTTCTTCTACACCTACGCCAACGAACAGCTGAATTTGGCAATTGATCCGAAAACGGGGCAGGCGATTAATTAGACAGGCTCCATATCCAAGAATAGCCATGCCCATTGATCTGACGATTGGTTTCTTTTGTAGAAAAGTGTATTATCACAATAAAATCAAACGTTGCTTGCAGTACAATTTCTAATTTGACTGAGTGAAAAGCGATTTCATGCGAGTCCTGTTTCTGATCTCCGGGAAAAAAGTCCCCTCATCCCGGTTTCGCGTTTTGAATTATCTGCCTTACCTGCGTAAGGCGGGGATCGAATGCACGGTACTTGCCAGTTACCCCGAAAAATATCATCACATCGGTTGGCTGGGCTATCGACTCAGCTATCTACTCAAACGTATCACCCGCTATCTGCATTTTTTTTATGCCTGCATGAAACGATTTGATATCGTATTCATCGAACGGGAACTCTTCGATCACAAGAGTTATAACCTGGAACTCCTGTTCATGGGGCGGCCCGGTAAAACAGTACTGGATATTGACGATGCGATTTTTCTCAGATATCCGGAGAAGTTTCGTGTACTAGCTGAGAAAGCAGATTTGCTCATCGTCGGGAACCAGAATTTGGTTGAGGAATCCCGAAAGCATAATAAGCAAGTTCGACTCCTGCCAACTTCTGTCATCGCTAGTAATTATCCGGTAAAAGATTACAGCCTGCCCCCATCAGATAAGCCGATCATAGGCTGGACCGGACTGGATACGAATATCCCCAACCTGAATCTCATTGTTAATGCACTAAATCGATTAGCCGAAACACATGAGTTTGTACTCTGTACCATCTCAGCGACGCCAGCCCCAATACAGAATCTACCCCTGACAAATATTGAAATTCGTCATATCGTCTGGAACCAGGAAACGGAATATCAGGATCTGGCAGCGTTTGATATTGGCATTATGCCTCTGAAAGATGACGAATGGTCGCGTTTTAAATGTGGGTTAAAACTGCTGCAGTACATGGCTCTGGGAATCCCGGCAGTCGCTTCCCCTGTGGGAGTGAATGCAGACATCATTGAACAGGGGCAGAACGGTTTTTGTGCCTGTAATGAGGAAGAATGGTATGAGTCTCTTCGACAGCTGCTGATCTCACACAAGCTACGAAAAACTCTAGGCCTGCAAGGCAGAAAAACTGTGGAAGCAAGCTTTGATGTCGCAGCGAATAGCCTGGTACTGAAACAGTACCTGGAACAGAGTGTGGATTCGAAACCAGGAAGTTAGTTCATTTTAAGGAATCTACTCCTTTAGGAGCGGCGTCACCAATTTGTCGAATTCGCGAACGACTGAGTCCCCATAAATTTGAACGAATTCTTTCAGTGTCCGTGCTTTCTGATCTTTTAAGTTTGGATCAGCACCTAATTCCAGCATTAACCGGGTTGTCTCAAATGATATTGGATGCCCTGTCTGAATGGCGCCATCAATGTCGATATCCAAAGCTTGAAAGATCGGCGGATAATCACAGGCAGTTCTTGTATTCAGTAAGTCTTTGTCTGCCATAAAAAGAGCACGAATTAAAGATTCATTTTGGTGCTCACAGGCATAATGCATCAATGACAATCCTGAATTTGGATGAGACCGATGGATATCTCCCCCTTCGGCTAAAAACTGTCGGAACTCATCGACTCCATTTTTGTCATCAATAGAGCATAACAGATCGCCATACTTCACGAGATTTCTTTCATCTTAAAATGAATCTGATTAGACAGACATGATTCATCAGTACGTAAAAAAGCCTTACTCTGACATTTCTGTCTGAGTAAGGCTTTCATATAGCAAAAGGTTGGTGGTCAAGTTTTAAGAGCTTCGTCCTAAAAAGGTTGTTGATAGGGCTGCTATTGATATACAGCCATCAATTATCCTTAGAAAGGAGGTGATCCAGCCGCAGGTTCCCCTACGGCTACC
>NZ_CAXBKP010000002.1:0-568504 GCF_963976445.1 uncultured Gimesia sp.
CGTGGGTTACAATGATTTTCTAAAGTAAGTGCCATTAGGCGCTAGCCACCGTTTTTGAACCAACATCCCGGCACAACACCGGCAGCAAACGTTTCTAACACATTCAGAAGTAGGGGGCGACCCATGTGTCGCCCCGCCTGACGATGATCGACCATAGGAAACCGATCGAATGGAACCAACTTCACCATGCAAACGCGGGCTCTGTCATCAACGCGAACCCTGCGGGTCGTCACATGGGACGACCCCTACGCTGGAGTTGGCTCGTTTGCTGTTTCAAAACAGCTTGAATCTGCTCCACCAGCTGTTTCTCCGGAACATTCACCGCCAGAAATTTCCGCTGCGGCCCCAGCAGAAAAAAGGCCGGCGTTTTGGTCACGCCGAATTCTTTTGCCGAATTCAATTCTTCCAGGTTGAATCCCCCCTGTGTCTGGTGGATCCACTTCCCGTCACTGTAAAAGGCATTCCCATCGAGGCGTTTCTGCCGCTTGCAATACGCGATCCACTTTTCATAGTCCTGATCAACGCATTGACTGACCATGATGAAATCGGGCTGATCCAGAAACCGGCGGCGGATCTGTCTCAACTTCTGGTTGAGCCGTTCATGGTCGGGATCATCCAGCGACCAGAAGATCAACAGAATCGTTTTGCCCCGAAACGATTTCCCATAATCATAAGCCTCACCCCCGGCATGATACCCCCAGAACTCAGGAGCGGGATCGCCGACTTTAAACACAGCCCCCTGCTCCTCTGCGCTTGTCTGGGACAGAGAAGCAAGCATGACACCACACAGGATGAGAAGATGAAAGTGTTTCATTAGGGACCTCTAGGAGAAGCCAAGCCTGTTCCTCAATTATTTAGAATTGCATCTAATGATACTGTATGAATGTGGTGGTGCAATGGTGTCGACTGGGGTATATTCGGTAATGAAGAAAAAATGATTTGTCGGCACCCATTTGAAAAAAGCGTCAATCTGCTGTCCCCGAATCGATATTTTGAAAGTAACAGTCCCGAATGACTTCCCCTGCTCCTGAATATAAAGACGACCCAACCGCAACTTATCGGGGTTATCGGCGTCAAGCATTGTATTGTTTATTTCGCCTTTTTGATGACGGCTTACCTGAAAATTATGTAATCCATCCTGAGGGAAACGAAGATCTGGAAATTTTAGATCCAAGTGGGAATCCGATCGAAGTTGTCCAAGTAAAGGACTATTCAAGACCTTTAACTGCATCCTCTCTCGAACCACCCTTTTATAAACGCATTAAAAAATACTGCGTACCTGAGTCAAAAGTCGATGTAAAAATAGTTTCATTTGGAGATGTGGGACCAGAGTTGGCGAAAGCCTTTGACAACGAACAGGAAACTCCGAAGCGTACCTTGGATACACTTACTAAAGATAGGAATGACACTGATTCAAAGGGGAATAAGAAAACCATATCAGGAGTCAGTGAAGAAGAAGCTATCTCAATATTTAGTCACGTTGAAATAGTAAAAGTTGACGAAGAACATTTAAAGAAACAAGTTTTAGAGAAACTTAAAACAACGATTACCTGTGGTGATCCAGCTATCGCTTTTGATGCGTTGATGTGGTGGTTGAAAATCGCTTCGGAGCAGCAGCAGAAATTGGATCGCCTTAAAACAGTTGACCAACTGAATCAAATTGGTCGCTTTATTGATCATCGAGCTGCGCATGAGCACGAATGGAATATCTCGATCAAACCAATTGAATATTCCACTTCTGATCGATCAGAAGAGGGAAAGCTGAGGAGCGAATTCTTTCAAGGGGGCCGTGTTCGACCGAGGCATATTGCTGCCAATCTCGATGTTCCACGTACAGAAGCACTTCAAGAAATCAATAAGTTATTTCAACAAGAAAATGTTGTGATACTAAGAGCTGCTTCTGGGCAAGGGAAAACAACTCTTGCTTATCGATATTTGCTGGAATGGGCTCCAGACAATTTTCGCTACGAAATTCTACAAGCAGCTGATTTACAACATGCTCGTCGCATGTCTGCAGCGATCAAGGGACATACTGAAGCTATAGATGTTCCGACTGTTGTATATCTTGATGTCCGCCCTGGAGATAATCTGTGGGTAGAATTTGTCCGTGAATTGTCAGATGTGTCAAGTCTTCGAATTCTTGTAACGATCCGGGAAGAAGACTGGTTTCGTTCACGTGTTACGAAAGATCAATTTTCTTTTTCTGACTATTCAGTGGTGTTTGATGAAACCACGGGACGTGAGATGTTTCGTGCTTTAAAATCAAGCGGTTTTGGAGAGACACTACTTGATTTTACTGAAGCCTGGTCAAAATTAGGGGAGCGAAAGACTCTTTTCGAGTTTGTCTATTTGACGACTCAGAATGAACAATTGTCAGACAGGATTAAGGCACAGATTTCATTACTGAAAGATCAGGTGAATAATGGATCTCTGGGAGAAGGTGAATTAAAGCTGTTGCGTCTTGTTGCAATCGCTTCGGCATACGAATCACGTATTAAGCTTAAGGAGCTAGTTGAAAGCGTTGGGATTCCTGAGCCGACTAGAACGTTGGAACGATTTAGCAATGAGTATCTACTTCGAACTTCAGATGACGGGCAATTTGTTGAAGGCTTTCATGCCATACGTAGCGAAATCATTTCTGCTGAATTAACCGATGCTGTACTTCAATCGAGAGGAGAGATTGAAGAAAAAGTAATCCCATTGTTAGTAGAGGATGATTTAGAAAGTTTTGTACTCTGCTCTTTTTCGCGAAATCCACTTTCAGCAGATAACATCGCTAAGTCACTTGGTGGTATCTCTCTTCAAACTTGGTCAGGTGCGAGGGGAATGTTTACTGCATTAAAGTGGCTTGGTTTAAAGAGATATGTAGATGAAAATGCAATACTGATTCAAAACATGCGAGAAATATATGGCGGTGGGTGGTGCCTTATCTTGGATTGGGATTTGGCACAAGTTTATGGGAATGATGGTATTGGTTTTTTAGAAATATTTCGTCATATATCTAAGGACATGAAATTCACAGCAGACTCAGCGAAAAAAATACAAGAATTACAGACAGATAAAGACGACGTGTTCGTTTATGTTTCAAGCTGGATGAAAGACTTTATTGTTCCAGATAGTGAACTATTTACCATAAAAGAGCTTATGGCTTTGGCGGAAGTCTTGTTTTGGCTGGGACATTTAAAGTTGATAAAAGAACCGATTCAAGGTTGGTTCTATGAAGAAATTATTACTAAAGCATGGAATGTCCTCCCAATACATTTATTTGCTGATTTTGCGTACGCAATTAGAACATTTCAACCAGAGACGTATTCGCATTGGCTAAAAAAGAATAACAATGAAGTGCGGCTTCGACTTCGTAAAATATTGTCTATCATTGCTTTAGTAGAAGAAGATGACTGCCTTGTTACTCACTTTATTATTGATGGTATCGATAGAAAAACTTCAGAAATACGTTCGTATGAGGATGTTGCAAGTATAAACGAATTGGCTGTTGAACGCGTCGAAGTAATTTCTAGATGCTTGCCGGGATTTACAAAGTACAGCACATTCGGTTATGGACATCAAATGTCGCTGACTGAGGATATGTATGATGAATCAACAAAAGCTATTCCTGTTGAAAATATTATGAAGCCATGGTTACCAGAATTTAATGCATTAGCCCAAGGAGTTGTTGATTTAAGATTCAGACCTAAATCTTGGGGTAGGTATTTCGAGGAAGTTCGAAATATGAGAGTAAGGGTTCTTACTGCATTTCAGGATTTGCGAAAGTCAGTAGCGAATATAGTTACTCGCAAAGAAGCTGCTTTAAGAGATCTTAAAGAATGGGACGAATGTAGGCGCATGGTCAACTCTCAATTGTACTTGCCTTGTATTGCTGTAGATGAATGGGGGTATGTTACAGAATCAAGTCCTCCCAATTCCCTAAATGGAGATAGAAGTAGAAAGTTTAGTGCGATATCAACGCTTGAGCCACTGATTAATGCTATCAGTGAATACAAGAGAACTGTTGACAATTTTATGAAACAGGCAATTCAAGCACTCGTATTAGTTCCACCTTTACGTTCTGCTACAAATCAAACCACGAGAAACTCTATTATTGAAGAGGCCAAAAAACACAACATTGAAGAGGGTTCAATCAGACTTTCAGTATATAACGGAATTGATGCATGTACTGCAGTTGAAGAGGTACATGGTATTGAAAAACTGATGTCGGAAAGTATCAACGAAATTGGGATTTATGAACTGAATCGAAAAGTAGAATTGCGCGAATTTCTCGAAACTATGAGAGTATGGTGTATCTTCTGCTATCCGGAGCAAATCCTTCCCAGACAAAAACAGGCGAATAAACAAGCTGGGAGAAAAAAGAAGAAAAAAATAGAATTGAGAGATTCTCTGAAAAGTACTGAAAACCGAATTAAAGACGCTTTGACAAGATTGAAATCAAAGGGGATAGAAGCTCAGATTCTTACAGATCAAGTTCGATGGGATCAAGACTCAGCGTTATGGATCGTTTTTAATACACAGCATCCGTTGGGTACATTTGCTGCGATAGAGCATATTTGGCATTCATTTGTTGATAGCTTCAAACCAGATATACACAAAATCGTCAAAATTAAAGCAGTCGAATATTATTGGAAGAAAATTGTACTTATCCCTTTGGTGAAAGGACGAAGCTTGGAAAAGCAAGCTTTTCCGAATATCAGTGGTGTGACTTTTATGGTGGATGATGACCCAGAGCAAAAAAATAGGGGATTCACCCCCGAGCCAATACCGGTAACTGCTTGGGACCAATTAAATTTACAATATTGGGAGAAAGAGCAAGAATGGGAAGTGTTTCAAGAATTCAGTACCGCTTACAGTGCGTTGTACTATCATGTAAGTCATATTGCTGACTTTTCACGTTGTTCGGTTGATTTAGATGAAGCCGGTGGGAAAATATTACAGGATTATATAAGAATCGAAGAGAAACGCACGAAACCTTTTTTTCAAGCGACATTTGATACCAGTGTTCGACTATTGGCTGAACTTCCAGAATTGAACGTGTCAATGATTTTGGATCGACCGGATATTTGGGAGTGTAAGAAACTCTTAGTTGCTATGAAAGATGCAATCTACCCATGCGAGGACTACAGTCAAGAAGCTAATTTATCCTTTGGTGAAATAGTTAGTTGGCGTGAAAGAATTCAGGAAGGATTTGTACTTTTAAACGTGGCGCGTTGTCTTTTCATTGCTGATTTACTTGGACTAGATAGCTTTGATTTTACACAGGTTGAGTAGGCGATATGGCTGCTAATACTTTGTTAGCAGTCTACTCCACCACACTCGTCATCGGCCCTACGGCCGCTGTTGTGCTATGCCCCAGCGGGTATTTCTTGAGCAGCATTTGAATGTCGTCTAAGCTGATACCGTTTAACAACTCCAGGTCGTCTTCGACCGAGTAATACTTCTGGCGGTAGACCCAGTTGCCGCCTAAGGATGAGAGGCGGCCCATGGGGCGTTCGCTTCGCAGTACTAACCTTGAAGCGAGTTTGTTTTTGGCGCGGTCGAGTTCTTCCTGCGTGATGCCATTCTCGTTGACGTCGTTGTAAATTTCCTGGATCAGTTGCAGGTTGCTTTCGGTTAACTCGGGATCGGAACAGAGGTAGGTGAGCCAGGTGCCGCTGCCGTCGTATTCGTTGAAGCCGATCTCGGCGGATTCGGCGAGGCCCGGATCGACCAGCTTCCAGTACATCCGGCTGTTGGAATCGTCGCCGATCACGACGGATAGGATCTCGGCGGGCAGGCGGAGCAGGTCTTCTGCTGCCGGGGCCGGGCCGAGTTGCATGATGTGCTGCTGCTGGATCTTTTTCTCGATGATGGTCTGTACGCCGGTCTGCGGTTGGGCCTCGTCGGTCGGGCGTTCGCTTTGGCCGGCGGGCCAGTGTTTGCAGAACTTGTCGGCCAGTTCGAGGACTGTAGCCCAGTCGGCATTACCGGCGATGGCCAGCGTCAGGTTGCCGGCCAGATAATGTTTGGCGTGATAATCGCGCATCTGTTCGGACGTCAGATCGGTAATCGACTGCACCGAACCGAGAATGCTCTGACCCAGTGGATGCCCTTTGAAGTGGGCCTGCATCACTTTTTCGTAAGCGGTGAAACTATGGAGATCGTCGTACATGCCAATCTCTTCGAGGATGACTTTCTTCTCCATGTCAAAATCTTCCTGCCTTAAGCTGGGGTAGATCAGGGTGGAGAGGAGCTCCATCGCGGTATCGATGTATTCCGGCAGGAAGGAGCCGTAAAACAGGGTGATCTCTTCGCTGGTGGAGGCGTTGTAGTTGGCGCCGATCTCGTCGAAGATGCGGTTCACATCGTCGGCCGTGTATTTTTCGTTGCCTTTGAAGGCCATGTGTTCGAGGAAGTGGCTGACGCCGGATACCTCGGATGTTTCATCACGGGAACCGGTGCGAACAAAGTAGCCCAGCGCGAGACTGTGCGCGTTGGGGTTGAGTTCGGCGATGATCTGCAGTCCGTTGTCTAATTTAGCTTCATGAAATATCACTGGGAACCTCTAAGGGTTGGGGGCCGATCGTTAAGACGGTGAAATTCGCTGCGGGGTGGGCGTGGATATAGCCGAGCACCCGCTCGATGGTGAGTTGCTGAATTTCTTCGTTGATCTGGTCGAGTGTGGTAATGTGTTTCAGATAGAACCAGTCGCGGGCAATCGAACCGGCGCGGGACGACGTTGATTCCTGCGACATGATCAGCGAACTTTTGGCGCGGGCTTTACAGCGTTCGAGTTCGGATTCTTCAATGCCTTCACCCAGACGGCTCAGTTCGTGCAGCGTGACGTCGAGTGTTTCCTGGGCACGTTCGGATGTGGTGCCGGCGTAACACAGGACGCGGCCCAAGCCGGGCATGCCGGTCAATGAGGCGGAGACGGTGTAACACAGGCCGCGTTTTTCGCGGACTTCGGTAAAGAGTCGCGAACTCATGCCGCCACTCAGGATGCCGACGGCGGCCCAGGCAGCGTAATAGTCGGGATGCCCATAGGGGACGGCGTCGTAAGCGATGCCGAGATGGGATTGTGTGGTTTCCTGTTCGGTGAAAAACTGTTTTTCGGTATCGAATACAAGTGCCGGCTCTTCCCTGCCCTCACTCGGTTGCCAGTCACCGAAGATGTCTTCGATGAGTTGCTTAATCTGTTCGAAGTCGATATTGCCGGCGACGCCGATGATGGTATCGTCGGGATGAAAGGATGTCTGGTAATGCTGCTGGACATCCTCAATGGTGATGAGTCCGAGCTGTTCCAGTTCGCCGTCGCTGGGGAGTCCCCAGGGGGCCGGGAAGGAATGGCGTTTGAGTTCGACGAGGGCTTTCTGCCGGGCATCGTCTTCGACAGAGAGCAAAGATTGTGCGACGCCTGCGCGGGAGGCGTCGAACTGATTTTCGGGTAAGTGCGGCGCACGGAGAATGAGTGCGTAGAGTTTTAATGTTTCCGTAAGGTTATCTGCCAGCGTGGCGCCACTGAAGGAGATGTGGGCACCGGAGATGCCTTCGTGCCTCTGGACTCCCAGGTCATCCAGGGCACAGGAGAGCTGTTCGCTGTTGTAAGGGCCTGCGCCGCGGGAGATGAGATCGGAGAGGATACTGGCGGTGCCGCGACGGTCGGCGGGATCGTAAATGCTGCCGCTGGGGACCAGAATGGAAAACGCAGCCGATTTGACATCGACCATCGATTCTGTGACCAGCGTCAGACCGTTCGGGAACCGATGCGTTTGAATCAGTTGTTTACCCATGCGGGGTGCAACCTTCCTGCTTGTTGTGTGATTTCTTAAAGGACAGCGTCGCACTGGCGGAATGCCCGCATGATGCTGATGACGGACGGATACTGCCGGCTGACAGGCCGCCTGTGAAAGACTCGATTCTAAAGACTATTCAGGCGATCTTAGCGATTGAAGAAGTGAATTGAAAGTTTGATTCACAAAGAAGGTGCTTCAATATAATGACTGGGTTTGTAGAGGGTGCGCGTGAGGCGGAAGCCGAGAGATCGGTAGAGATTGATGGCAGGTTCATTGTCTGCGGTGACTTCGAGGTACGCGCGTTTGACGCCGGCTTCGCGAAAGCCGATCAGGCATTTGGTGACGAGTGCCCTGCCCAGCCCGATGCCGCGGTGTTTGGGGGTGATGCCGACGTTCTGAATGGCGCCCATGATGCGACTGGGGACGATGGCCTGAATGGTGCCACAATCGACGGCGTCTTCATTGCCTGTGCCATCCCAGGTGATGAGCCAGGTACCCGAGGAGAGGAAATTGCGCTGGCTGGAGATGTCGTGCATCAGTTTGCGACAGCCATCAATGTCTCCCAGGCAGGGAAAAACGCGTGCATCCATTTCAGAGCGGAAGCTGTGGTATTTGGCGATCGCGTGTCGATCGACGGTGGAGAGTTCCCAGGGAGACCATCGATAACCGCTCGGGAGTGGTGCGTCTTCGAGGCGCGCCGTCGTCAGCTCGATTTCCATTCGAAATCTACGAAAATAAGTGTCGCTGAAATCCATGAGAGTCTCGCAGAAAACGAGGAGCCGAACAGAAACGGGGCGAAAAGTAGAATACTTAATTTTACCACACTCTATACTACTGTCAATTGGGAGAGCGGTTTTGCATGGGAATCGGCCTGTTTTCTTTGGGAGCGGGCCTGTCGTGTGCGATGTGCACGATTCGAGCAGTGCACTCAATTTGCTTAAAATACAGGTTAAAGCCAGTCCGGGGGGAAAAGTCCGGATTTGACTTTCTTTCTGGGCGAATTTATTCAAGATGCGGGGGGATGTGTGGGAAAACCGGAGTATTGTGAGCTTCTGAAATTGCTGTGGTTTCGCTTAGTTGAAAAAACGGTCAAAAGTTCTAGAATGAAATCAGAGTTTGAGTACATGTTTCCCGGTGAACATGGAATTTTCCCCGCCACTATTCCTTCCCTGTTTGGAGTGAGTCTCACGTGACCGATAACAGTAACCTTGACGAATTGGTAAAACAGAACCAGGAAGCACTCGATGCTCATACTCGGGAGCACGTTCAGTGGCACTTCAATCCGGAAACCGGATCTCCCTACTGGCTGGAAAAAGCCAAGTCGTTCGACTTCAATCCGTTGACCGATGTGAACTGTTTCGAAGACTTAAATAAGTTCCCGCTGTTTGAAGATGACGAACTGCGTGGCGGGCCCGTTGATCGCTGGATTCCCAAAGCGTTGTTAGGCAAGCCGACGTATGTATTTGAAACGGGTGGTACGACGGGGATTCCCAAGTCGCGCGTGGTGATTGACGATTTCCGGATCGACTATGAAAATTTCAGCGACACCCTGCCCGATGAATCGTTTCCGAAAGGTTCGAACTGGCTGATGCTGGGGCCTTCCGGTCCACGTCGTCTGCGGTTGGCTGTGGAGCATATGGCACAACATCGGGGCGGAATTTCCTTCTGCGTTGACCTTGATCCTCGCTGGGTGGTCAAGTTGATCAAGAGAGGGAAGATCGACGAAGTTAAAGAATATAGTGCGCATGTGATTGATCAGGCGATGGCCATTTTAGGAGCCGGCCATGAGATCAAGTGTATGTTTACGACGCCGAAACTGCTCGAGGCGCTCGCCATGCGGTTGATGGACGAAGGTTCGAGCATTGAAGAAGCCGGCATCAAAGGCATTTTCTGTGGCGGGACTGAATTCACGCAGCAATGGTATCGTTTTGCCCGCGAAGAACTGCTGGGCGAGAACGTTTACATTACCCCCACTTATGGAAACACCCTGATGGGGCTGGCCTGTGGTCGCCCTTTTGATCCGGCAGACGATTATAAAATTACGTATTACGCCCCGCAGCCTCGTGCTGTGATTCGTGTTGTCGAGTTTGATGATCACACGAAAGTCGTCGGCTATGGTGAGACGGGGCGCGTGAAGTTGTTTACGATGACCAAGGAATTGTTTATTCCCGGCTTCCTCGAAAGAGACGAAGGCGAACGCGAAGTGCCGCACATGAAATATCCGTGGGATGGTGTGAGTGGCGTGCGTCCGTTCCATGAAATTGCCGCTTCGACCACCGTGGGCGTTTATTAATCGACCGATGATACCAGCGGGTTGCTTACCGGACAAAACAAGCCGGTAAGCTCTCGTTAGCCCGCTTGATTTAACGAAATTATGATCCATTTTGCCTTGATGCGAGTTCAGAGTTTGAATCGCATTCGCTTGATAAAGGAACACTGCCGTGTTGGAAATACCTGTCATTCGCTGGGGGAAACCTTACGAAAGTTTTGATCAACAGGAAGTCGTTCATTTTGAAACGGGCGAGCCATTGGCGAAGGTGCATCAGGCGAATGCCGGCCTGGTTAAAATGGATATGCGAAAAGCACAACGGGCTCGTGATCTGCTGCGAGAGATTCCGATTTCGAAGCTGCTGGAGATCTGCAAAAAAGCAGCCGACCTGTATATGACGGCGGAACTGCCGCTGGGCAACGGGACGCAGACTCCCGAAGAATTCTGCCGGATTCAGTCGGCCAGTACCGGGATGCCGGAATGGATGTGTGCGGGCAACATGAAAAAAGTGGCATTCGTGCTGGAGAATATGGAGTCGATTCTCGATTCATTAACCCGCGGGCTGCCTCTGGATATTCTCACCAAGGGTTACGGCAAAGAAGAACGCGGCGTGATGATGAGCTATCAGGCCCATTCACCCGTGCTGGGGCTGGTGCTGCCTTCGAACTCCCCCGGCGTGCATACGCTGTGGATGCCGATCCTGCCGATGCAGATTGGTCTGGTGTTAAAGCCGGGTTCCTCGGAACCTTGGACGCCTTACCGGATGACCGAAGCGTTTTGTCAGGCGGGAATTCCTCGCGAATGTATCTCTGTTTATCCGGGGCCGCACGATGTCGGTGCGACGGTGACAGAACTGTGTGGGCGTGTGATGTTGTTCGGCGGCCAGCAGACGATTGACAAATACAAAGGCAATCCGAACGTGCAGGCACATGGTCCTGGTTTCAGTAAGATTCTGATCGGCGACGATGTTGTGGATCAATGGGAAGACCATCTGGATCTGCTGGTCGACAGTATTTTCCAGAACGGCGGCCGCAGCTGTATTAACGCTTCCGGTGTCTGGGCATCGCGTCATACTGAAGCGATTGCCGATGCGATTGCGAAACGAATTGGTCCCGCGGGGCCGACTTCGATGACCGATCCCGAAGCGCCCCTGGCGGCGTTTACGATGACGGGTGCTGCTAAAGCGATGAACGGTCAGATTGAAGAGGGACTGAAAGAGTCCGGCGTGACGGAAGTGACCGCGAAGTATCGAGACGGCGAGCGATTGATTGAGCTCGAACGTTGTGATTATCTGCGGCCGACGATCGTGCATTGTGCCAGTACCGATCCAACTCTGGCGAATACGGAATACATGTTCCCGATGGCGTCGGTGGTGCAATGCGAGCAGAAGGACATGTTGAAGAAGATTGGTCCGACACTGGTTTGTACGGCGATCACGAACGATGAAGCGTGGTCGCAGCAGTTGCTCGATGCAACGCAGATCGATCGGCTGAATATCGGGCCGATCAAGACCAACTCTTTGAATTGGCTGCAGCCACACGAAGGGAATATTGTTGAATTCCTGTTTCGTGCGCGTGCATTTCAGAATGAATCACCGGCCGCTCATTGAGCCGGTGATTGTTGGCTCGCTCGTGCAATCAAGCCGATTGTGCGAGCGGTTCGCGAGAGTCTTCCCGGATATGATTTGCCAGGGCTTCGGGTGAATCCGAGAGCATCCAGTCAACGATGCGCCAGTCTGACCAGCGTTGGTCGGGGTCGGATGATGGGGCACCGATGAAGCCGAGGTGACCGCCGTGCTTCGTGAGATGCAGGGTTACTTTGCTGTGATTAGACAAGTGATCTCGAATTTCGGAATAGGTGTCGGCGGGAACCAGCGGGTCATCCTGCGAGGTGATGATCAATGTGGGGACATCAATGTGCGTGACAACTTCCGCGGGACTGCACTGGGAGTAATAGTCTTCGGCCGATTCGTATCCGACAAGTGGCGCTGTAAACTGATCATCAAAGTCGCGCATGTTACGGGGATAATTTTCTCCCGAGACTTTGTGCGTGTGTTCATTCAAATGGTGTGAGGTACGGATATGTTTCGTCAGATTGCTGATGAAGTGTCGCTGGTAATGTCCGAAGAGCGGCTTGCCGAACATTTGGACGCTTTCGGATAATCTGACCGGTGGATTGAGCACGAATGCCCGGTCGACCATATCGGAAACAGCATTCGGTCGGCCAAGATAATTCAGGGTAATTGTGCCGCCCAGCGAGAAGCCGGCGATGCCGATTGGAGAGCCGGGACATAAAAACTCAACGCGTTCCAATGCGACTTGTAAATCGAGAAAGCTACCTGCGTGATACGGGGACTTTGCCAAGCCGGTCCCTGCTCCGCAGCCGCGAAGATCCATGCGAAAGACGCGGACGCCTCTTTCGTTCAGTTTGTGTGTCAGGCGGATCATGTAGGAACTGCGATGACAGCCTGAGAGGCCGTGTAGCAGAATGACAACGCGGTCACCCGGTTTCCAACTGCCGGGGCAATCGTCGTGAATGATTAACAAATCGTTATCAGGCAGGCGAAGACTATGCTGCTCTGCCTGGTAGGGGACTTTGATACGAGAGTGAAACTGTCCCACAATCGTCTGTAGATGTGCATTCCGATAAAATCGATGCGGAATGAACGGCGGAAAAACAAGATCACTCTTCATTAAGTTCTGTCCTGCAGAACGTTCTCTATATCAACTGATTAAACAAAGGCGGCAGTAGTGGGCTTAATTGTTAAATCAGAAACATGAGCACGAGGGGGTAGCTGTGAAATCATCATAACGGCAGCAGCAACATCTTCTGGTTGCAGAATTTGAGCGCGGTGTTCTTTGCTGACGGGTACGGGACGATCATCCAGAATGGGGGTTTCGACTTCACCCGGATAGATGGTGGAAATACGAATGCCACGATCTTTTTCTTCTTGAGCGACGGTCGTTCCGAGTGCAGTCATCGCAAACTTTGAAGCATTATAGGCGACTCCGCCTAACAGGGCTGCGCGAATTCCAGAAATCGAGCAGATATTAATAATCAGGCCGTCTTTCCGCTCTCGCATCTGAGGTAAAACCGCCTGCATGCAATTGAAAGCACCAGTGGCGTTGACATTCATCAGGCGGTCCCAGTCTTCCGGGGTGACGTCTTCCATGGAACGGTCACGACAGTTAATGCCTGCACAGTGGACGAGAATATCGATGTGCCCTGCTGTGGCACTGGCCCAGTTGAAGAAGGTCGCAACGCTTTCGCGGTCTGCGACATCCAGCACGTGAAAGGCAATTTTGCCTTCGGCCTGTGCGGAGAGTTTTTCAAGCGGTTCGAGGCGTCTGCCACCAATAATGACATTGGCGCCTGCCTGAGCAAGGTTTAAGGCACAGGCAGCTCCGATACCGGTCCCTCCCCCGGTGATCACCACGTTTTTATTCTCTAATCCCGACATGAATGTGTTTCTCTATCTGTTGTCCGTAATTTGGGTTATGCATTATTTGTGAGCGAGTATAAGGCTTACCCAGATTTTACGAAATAGAGAAAAGAAAGGAAATGATGTTCTTGCAGAAATGACGTTGAAAATCAGACTTCTTTTTCCGGTGTTTGTTCAGGTTTTCTACGAGGGGGGGCGAGAAAATAAGTGATCAGCACCAGCAGGCCGAATAAGGAGTAGCAGAGGGTGAAGACCCATGGTTTCGCAGTCATAAATAGTGCGTCATGAACTAAGGTGGCGATAAAGTCGCCTTGATAGCTGGCCTGCCCTGCTTTACTACGCAGCCATTTTTCGAGTGTGGTTAACGGGCAGATGACTCCCGTGAGCGATTCCGCCACGACGAACAGGATCGAGACCAGATGGATCACGCGGAACTTGAAATTCCGGACCCAGTTCCAGCCAGCCAGTACACCAATGGTGATCAGAATCTGGCCTAATAAGACGAACAGCACGAATACGAAATGAATCACCACGGTCGCGTCCGCACCCAGGCGATAGAGAAATTGTGTGTCGTGGAAATTCATTCCCGGGTCCGGTTGTGTTGTGTTGTGTTGTGTTGGGTAATGTGAATTGAGGCAGAATTGTGATTGTCGAGGAAGTCGCTTACTTCTCTACCGTTTTAGAGTCTTCGAAAAGGGAGAATATTCCCTAGACGGGAAGACATTTTGAAAAAAGAATGAGCGAATTGGACTCTCGGTGGGACTCAAGTAAACGAAGTTCTCATGTTTGCCCGGTTTGTACATACACTGCCGGTTTGTGATTCGATATACTCTTAGAGAGCATTCCCGGCGTCCCAGGTTGTATTTGAATTGGGGCAATGGTGTGTGATTACTATGGTTATCAAACGTAAGATTTTCCCTATCCAGCGATACCTTCGAAAGGAACAATTGATGTCGTCTACGGGGCATCAGCAACTCGATCAACAAGACCCGGAAGGTGATTCTACTGCGGGGACGCCGTCCCGATCAGGGAATCACAAATCCCGATTGCAGTTGATGCGCAAAGTGCGCAGGGGCCGTTTACGGCTGCCGATCACGTTGAGTGTGGTTCTGATGGTCATGAACGTCGCGTTGATGGTTTTCTGGATCATACTGGCGGCTCAAATTTACTGGTGGACTGCCCTGGCGATTGGCACGGCGGTATTTGTGTTGATTTTGGTTGGGCTGTCTCTATATCTGGTTTTGACGATTAAAGAAGTCCGCTTAAGTCAGCGACAGTCCGATTTTATTGATAGTGTGACTCATGAATTGAAGACGCCGCTTGCTTCACTCAGGTTGTATCTGGAAACGTTGCAGATGCGGTCGCTTACCGAAGAAAAGCGGGACGAATTTTATTCGACGATGAAAACCGAACTGGAGCGGCTGGATCACCTGATTTCCCAACTACTGGAAGTCAAACGCCTGGACGCGCTGGGGATGGAAACGGACCCGGAAGATATTCTGCTGGAGCCTTTAATCAGGCATTGTGCGCGTGTGGAATGTACTCGGCGGCAGCTGGAAGTCGATCAGATATTCGAATTTGATATTGAGCCAGCGTTGATTCATACGCGGCGGATCTTGCTGGAAATGATCTTTCGGAATGTGATTGATAATGCGATTAAATATGGCAGTAGCGAGCCTCGGATTCAGGTACAGGTGCGTGTGAGCAAAGGCGGTCGTGTGATTGCCCGTGTGATGGATAATGGCGAAGGTGTGGATCCTGAAATCCGCAAGGATATTTTCAAGATCTTCTATCGGGGCGAAAGTGAACTCGAACGACGAAAAACGGGCACTGGACTGGGCCTGTATATCGTACGGACGCTGGTGCATTTGCTGGGAGGAAAAGTGACCGTTCATGATCGACTGGATCAGCCCGGAAGTGTGTTTGCCATCGATTTACCGGGGAGAGCGGAGACATGAAGTTGCTGGTGGTCGAAGATGAAAAAGCACTTGCGCAAGGTTTAAAGTTTAACTTCGAACAGGAAGGTTATTCTGTTCTGACAGCCGAAGACGGGCCGACGGCGCTCAATTATTTTCGGGAATGTTACGAAACGGAGAAGGACAACATCGATCTCGTGATTCTGGATCTGATGCTGCCCGGGATGAGCGGTTATGAAATCGCCAAGGAGATCCGCCGGATTGATGAAGTGGTTCCGATTCTGGTGCTCAGTGCCCGCGAGCTGAGTGAAGATAAAGCCTATGCGTTTGACTGCGGCACCGATCAATATATGACGAAACCGTTTGCGCTGCCCGAACTGCTCAGTCGCGTCAAGAATCTACTGAAGCGTAAAAGTGTAGTTCGACCTGTGCCGGTCGAGACCAGAAAACTGCCGGCCCTCTATCATTTTGGCAATGTGACAGTTGATTTTGAAGCGTTTGAGGTTGAGGTCGATGGCGAACGAAAAAGTCTGACGAACCTTGAGTTACGACTGCTGAAATATTTTATTGAACACGAAGGCATGGTTTTGACGCGCACCCAGATTCTGGATGATGTCTGGGGCGAACAGTCGGCCTTCGTGACGACACGGACGATCGACAATTTTGTGCTGCGATTACGCAAGCTGGTAGAGAGTAATCCCGCCGAACCTGTACATATCGTTTCCGTACGCGGCGCCGGCTATCGCTTCATGCCGGAAGAGGCCTCAGAGTAATTGTTGTGAACAGTTGTGGTGTTTCTTAACTTGTTTTTGTGAGAAATGCCTGAAATTGCGAATTTTTTTTCGCTTTGACACAACTTTGACAATTCTATGACCTTTACCAGACACCTGATTCCGATCTTATGGATAGAATTCCGCTGAAGTGTGGGGATCAGTGAAACACGGATTTCTGCTGTAAATTATTCAGGGCACCTAATTATACGATGAGGGACATCATGGCGAGTGTCATTCTTGATCAACCAGCTGAGAAACAATCTGCTTTGTCTTCTCCTAAGAAATCAAAAAAACGCGAAGAGCGTGAGCAGATTATATCCAAATTTCATAAAGAGCATTTGAACTGGGGCAATGTGGACTGGGTCGTTCTGGTATGGATGGCAGGCATTCACATCGGTGCCGTGGCTGCTTTGTTCTTCATCTCCTGGCAAGCCATTGTGACCTGTCTGGTATTGCACTGGGCGACTGCCAGTATCGGCATTTGTCTGGGATACCACCGCTATCTGTCACACAAATCCTTTAAACTGAGACCCCCCGCGGAATTCTTTGTCTTGCTGTGTGGAGTGCTGTCCGGAGAAGGTTCGCCTTTGACCTGGGCTGCGACACACCGTTTGCATCATCAGAAATCAGACAAAGTCGGCGATCCACACTCCCCTTTTGAAGGAACCTGGTGGTCTCACCTGCTGTGGTTGTTCGTTTATCGTGATAGTGAACTCAACGAGAAATTTGCCGATCACTATATTCCTGACTTCAAAGATCGTCCACTGATTCAGTTCTTCGAAAAAACGTATCCACTGTGGTTGATTGGTTCCGGTTTTGCCATGTATGGAATCGGCTATGCCATGGGTGGCAACTATATGGGTTGGTCAATGCTGCTCTGGGGCCTGTGTGCCCGGATGGCCTTTGTTTACAACTCCACCTGGTTCGTAAACTCCGCGACTCACTTGTGGGGTTACCGAAACTATGAAACGACAGATCAGTCCAAAAACCTGTGGTGGGTGGCTATTGTCGCTTACGGCGAAGGCTGGCACAATAATCACCATGCTCATCCATCGGTCGCACCCGCTGGTCACCGAAAATGGGAAATTGATATTACCTGGTGGTCGATCCGCTTTCTGCGAGCCATCGGTCAGGCCTATGATGTCAACGATCGTATTCCTGAACAAAATGCGGAACCAGAAGTTGATCCGGAACCCGGCAAAAACGGGATTCTGGTCTCCAAGTAAACTGATCCGCTGAATGAAATATCCAAGCCATGACCGGTGAAAGCCAGTCATGGCTTTTTTTGTGACTGCAGCAACACATGGATGGGGGGGCTTCGCATAAAATTCGAAGTTGTCATAGACAACAGGAGGTGGCTGGGATCACGAGGGATTTCGATGAGGCTTGCCTATTGTGTATTCTTGTGATCGGTTGATCTATTTTTGATATGTAGGATTACCCTGGAACCTCCTGCTCGCTGCGCTCGGACCGAATTGCATTCGGTCCCACCCGCTGTTAGGTAATTCATTTCATGTTTGTCTGTCGCTAACAGATTCGTAGGGGAGGACCCATGTGTCCTCCCGCCTGGCGGCATTTAATTTTGAATCATACTTAGAACGGAGTCGGATTCGACTCTGTACGTCAACACACAAAGCAGATCAATTCCGCGGGGAGACACATGGCAGTTCTGTTTGTTTACGTTTCAATAATAATCAGATCAGTCTTTTCACGGATGCAAAAATCTAGCCACTCCAGATAGTCTTTTCTTGCAGGTAAAACGATTTCATTCCATTCTTTTATTTCTCTCTCAAGCATTTCGGGGGGTAGCCGTCCTACAGGTACAGGACATGACTCTTCATACGTTTCTTCAAGGCAACCGTCTATGAGTTCTCGTTCTTTCTTGATTTCTTCTAATGTTAAGTGTCCTATGTTTTCATCATGTGGAGGAAAACCAAACGGAGGATTATAGTAGCCGTCTAAGAGGCTAGGCTTGAGCCAGAGTGCGTCAATTGTGAGCGGACTTGTTAGCGATTCTCCTAATCCGTCCAGTCCTGTTCCAAAAAGATCACATAGCCACCAGAATTGCTTTAGCAGACAGCCATTTGTTTCGTCAGGGCCATCGCCGAGATTGAATATTTTTTTCATGATTTCTTCTTCATCTCGATAATACTCAACTTGTTCACTGGGGATTTCGTCATCGGGATTTAAGCCATTTTCCAGCTTAAGATCTTCAATAAAAAGTTGTACATATCCTTTTGCTTCTTCGGTGTCTAGATTCCTTATTGTTTCCAGTTCGATTGCATATGCACATGTTGATCGACTCATTGTAGAGTATTTCCTTAGACTATTGAGTATCTTTTGCGGTGGGTTTAGCTGTTTAGTAACACCGTAGATGTGATTACGAAATCTGTTCCAGATAACCCGGTCGCAATACGTCTTCGCACCATTGGGCGGCTAAGAGAAAATCGTCGAATTTATCGGGGTGACCTGTAATTTGAATTGCCAGTGGCAGGCCGGTTTCTGTAACGGTGACCGGAATGGAAAGGGTCGGGAAGCCGGTCAGACTCCAGGGGGCGTTCATGCTGGGGTTGCCGGTGGTGGTGAGGTCGGGGGCCGGTCCCAATGTGGCGGGGGAAATCAGAATTTCCGCGCGGGCGAAGCATCTCCGTGTGACTTGTCCGATCAGGTTTTGGTAGTCCAGGCAGCTCTCGTAGCGTTCTTGAGAGACCTCCCTGCCCGCGTCGAGAATCTGGCTGATCGCGGGGCCGTAGAATTCCTGGTTCTGTTCATAGTCTTCACCCAAATTCTGCGCCATTTCATATTGCATCAGATTCAGGTGATATTCGAGGATCGGTTCAAATTCCATCGGTAGCGTGGAGTCTCTGATGGCGGCACCGGCGGCTTCCAGTTTCGTTCGGACTATTTTTAATGCCTGTTGCATCGAGGCATCTGCCCTGCTCTCAAAGAAGTCGGTCAGCCAGCCAATTCGGGGGGCATCCGTGACGGGTTCGATCAATAGGGGTAGATAGGTGGCCTGGTCAGTCATGCCGTCCAGCATGATGACCAGATCAACAATGGAATGTGCCAGTGGGCCGATATGATCCAGATGCTGTGAAAGCAGGATCAGCCCCCGGCGATCGACCATACCGAACGTCGATTTTAAGCCAGCGACGCCGCAGAAGGAAGCGGGGCGGATGATGGAGCCACCGGTTTGTGTTCCGACGGCGGCCAGGCACATGCCGGCTGCGACGGCGGCTGCGGACCCGCTGGAAGAGCCGCCGGGCGTGTGCTCCTGATTCCAGGGATTGCGTGTGGGGGAAGGATCGAAACAGGCTAATTGTGTGGTGACCGTTTTGCCCGGGAAGATGGCCCCTTCCAGACGAAGATTTTCCACGATGGTGGCGTCGCGTGCTGCTGGCGTTTCATCGCGGCACTCTAAACCGCCCCGGGTGGGCATGCCTTTGACGTCGATGATATCTTTGATACCGACCGGTATGCCGTGCAGCGGGCCTCTCCAGCGTCCCCGTTGTAATTCCTGGTCGAGGGCGTCTGCCTGCTGGAAAGCGGCTTCACGGTCGAGGTGCGCCCAGGCGTGTAGAGTGGGGTCTTTTTCTTCGATATTCAGGAAGCAGTTTTCCAGGAGTTCGCGGCAGGAGAGTTCGCGGGTTTTGATGGCCTGCTGAACGTGGGCTATGGTTTGAGGGGGCGTCTGGAACAGATTCATAATCGATTTCTGATGCGTGAGTTAGGATTATTGCAGTATTTTGTGATTTTCGCTGATTCACAGCCGGAAATCAAATGGCAGTGGGTTGACGCTTGGAAATTTAGCTCCATAATGCATTGTTCAAGCGTTGATTCGCTATCTATCAGGGGGTGAAATGCTGTCTCCGAGTATGGTGGGGTAGTCGTTGACCGGGTCAGATCTTAATCGAAGCAGCCCACAATGGTTTATTTCAGGTATACGAGGAGGCAGCATTTCGCCCCTTTTTATTTATATCGACTCGTTCGCGCCTCTTGGTGCAAATCGGAACCGCTCTCTCACTGGATAAACAAACCTCTGTCACTTATTGTTAGTGGTTGTACAATCGGTTGATTGTTGTTTGTGAATCATTCTTGCCTCATTCTGAGTTCGATATCTGAAAACACACATGTCTGAAAAAGCAATACAGTACACAGTGTTGGCGCGCCGCTTCCGACCACAAAACTTCTCGGAAGTCGTGGGACAGGACATGGTTGCCAAAGCGCTGCAAAATGCAATTCGCTCTGATCGGGTGGCGCATGCCTATTTATTTACCGGCGCGCGGGGTGTGGGCAAAACGTCGATGGCCCGGATTCTGGCGAAAGCCTTAAACTGTCCAAATTCTCTGGATGGAATCCCCTGTGGAGAGTGTGAAGTCTGCCAGAATATCTCGGTAGGCAGCGATGTCGATGTGCTGGAAATCGACGGTGCATCTAATCGCGGTATCGATGATATCCGTTCGTTGAGAGCGAATGTCAACGTGCGGTCGATGCGATCGAAGTATAAGATTTATATCATCGACGAAGTGCATATGTTAACAAAAGAGGCGTTCAATGCTCTGTTAAAGACGCTGGAAGAGCCGCCTCCGAATGTGAAGTTTATCTTCTGTACCACCGAGCCAAATAAGCTGCCAGATACGATCTTATCCCGCTGTCAACGCTTTGATTTTGGCTATATTGAAGAGAATAGCATCTGTGATCGTCTGAAACAGATTGCCGAAGTTGAGCAGGTCAGCGTGGCTGATGATGCGATTCAGCTTGTGGCCCGCCGCGCCGGCGGTTCGATGCGGGACAGCCAGTCGATTTTTGATCAACTGCTCTCTTTTGGTGAGTCAGATTTGACGGCGGAAAGTGTGCATCGGATTCTGGGAACCGCCAGTGATGAGCGGTTGATTGAGTTGGTCGATGCCTTGATTGAACGCAAGCGAAATGTGGCGTTATCGCTGTTTGACGCGGCGTTGAATTCGGGCGTGCAGCTCAATGAATTTGTGGATCAGTTGCTGAATTATTTTCGGGACTTATCGGTCGTCGCCACGGGCGCGAATGAGGTCACTCTGCTGGCCATTTCCGAAATCAATCGTAACAGTTTGCAGAGACAGACAGAGGTTTGGGGAATTCAGACCTGTCTGGCAGCATTTCAGATTCTGAACGAAGCACGAAATAAGATGTTTCGCGCCAGTCATGGGCGGGCACTGGTGGAATTAGCATTGATTCGCATTTCGCTGCTGGAAGATCTGGACCAGTTATGTACCTTTATTGCCTCTGCCGGAAAGCTGCCTGCTGTCGTTTCTGCCTCGCGAGTCCCCATGCAGCAGGCGTCTCTGGGTGCGTCATCGGGTGCGTCTCCTGTAAGGTCACCGGAAAGGCCGCCTGAAAACTCAGCTCCGCCCGCTCCTGCACCTGCTATCGAGACGAGTCCAGCCGCTGATTCTGGGACTCCCGATCAAAAAAAAATTGAAAAAAAAAATGAAAGTCAAGCGGTTGTAGCGTCAAATTCAATTGAAAGCCCTGTTGCTACCCAGGAGCTAGTTCCATTTCAGGCCGGGATGGAAAGTTTATTATTGACGCAACTTGTTGATGTCACAGAGGATTCGTTAAAAAGCTCTCTGAAGGGAGTGGAGTCAATAGCAATTTCTGGGCCGAAACAGCTGGATTTGCAATTCTCCAAGAGCTATAATTTTGCGAAACAGTACTGTGAGCGTCCCGAAATGTTGAGTCAACTGGAACGCTCGCTGGAAAAAGTGACGGGAGAGCGAATTAAAATTCACCTGACCGTGAAGCAATCCGTGACTTCGTCCGACAATTCAGAAGACAAACCGAGCAAGCCTTCGATGGCACAACAACGAGCTGAGCAACGGGATTTAGCGCCTGCCTCAGACGATTTTCTGCAGGATGCACTATCGGTGTTTAATGCTCAGAGTGTGCGAGTTGATGTCTTGAAAATGCAAACAGAAGATAAAAAAGAGGATTCGTGACCATGTTCAAAGGACTGGGAAATATCGCCGGCATGATGAAACAGTTTTCAGAGATGCAGGGCAAAATGCAGGAAATGCAGGAAAAACTAGGTCAGCTTCGTTTTGAAGGTTCTGCCGGTGGCGGAATGGTTAATGTTGAGGCAAATGGCCAGCAAAAAATTCTGGGTTGCAAGATTGATCAAACTCTTTTCGATAGTGGCGACAAAGAAATGATTGAAGATCTTCTGATTGCCGCGTCGAATCAGGCTTTGGATAAAGCGCGTGAAGGTGCCGCTGAAGAGATGTCGCAAATCACGGGGGGGATGAATATTCCGGGGCTGGAAGATGCATTGTCAAAATTCAATCCGAATGCTTAGTGCGTTACTTTCCTGTTTCAAGTTTTCCGACCTGACTGCTGCTACAGGTCTGACGTTCTTAAGTTTTTAAAGAGTCAATGTTATGTCGTCACGTGGAAGAGAGAGCCAGTCTCATCCTTATGGGCCCAGTGTCGGTCAATTGATCGATCAGTTTGCCACGCTTCCCGGTATCGGTCGAAAATCGGCAGAGCGGCTTGCGCATTATATTCTGTCGGTACCAGAGCCAAAGGCACGTCAACTGGCCGATGCGATCCTGGCGGTCAAGCAGTCAGTGCGTCACTGTTCGGTTTGTTACAATCTTACCGAAAATGAAGTCTGTAGTATTTGCTCAGATTCCCGGCGTGATAAAAAGCTGGTGTGTGTGGTTGAGCAGCCTCGGGATGTTGTTTCACTGGAAGCGACGAGTTCCTTTCAAGGCGTCTTTCATGTACTGCAAGGTCGCATTTCTCCACTGGAAGGGATTGGTCCAGAGAATCTTACGATTGACGCTCTGGTTCGTCGTGTAAGACAGGATGGGGTGACCGAAATTATCATGGCAACGAATCCAACGCTCGAAGGGGATGGAACGGCCTTATATATTTCCAACCTGTTGGAAAATGATAATGTCGAAATAACCAGACTGGCTCGGGGAATCGCCTCCGGAAGTGTGCTAGAGTTTGCTAATAAAGAGATGTTGTCCGATGCGCTTCAGGGACGGCAGAGATTTTAAATATTCGATTTTCATTTTTTTCACTTTTCTAAATACGACAACGATGAGTACGGATTCGGATAATACATGCATCTGAATATTTCACAACAAATGAAGCTGGGCCAGCAAATGAAGCTGGCTCCCCGCATGATCCAGTCGATGGAAATTTTGCAGCTGCCCTTACAGGCGCTGGAAGAACGGATCGACGAGGAGCTGGCTGAGAATGTCTGCCTGGAACGTGTGAGCGAGAACGAGAATACGCCCGATACGGAATCGGAGATGATGAAGGATCAGGCGGATGCTGATTCCAATAGTTCCGACCTCGATGAAAAAGAAATGGTTGCCGGCAGCGAGGAGAATAACGAGTCGGACTTCGAACGTTTGCTGGAGATGGCAGAACAGTGGCCGGAAGACAATGTGACTTCTGCCACAAAACCGTCTTCGAATCGAATCAGCGACGATATGGAACGCAGTAACGATGCGGTTGCGAATATCTCCGAACGTCAGCAAACCATCAATGAGTACCTGCTTGAGCAGTTCCATTTCTTCAACTGCCCGGCGGAATTGAAGGAATTTGGCGAGTATCTGATTCAGAACCTGGATCATAACGGCCGATTGCAAAGTTCGTTACCAGAGATCGTGCAGGTTTACGGCAAACACATTTCACAAGAGCAGGCAGAAGCGGCTCTACACCTGATTCAAAAATGCGATCCTCCTGGTGTGGGTGCACGGGATCTTAGGGAATGTTTACTGTTACAGTTGAAGCCCGATGCTCCGTATCGTGATATGCTGGTGACTCTGATTAGCGCGCACCTGGAAGATCTGGGGCAGAATCGGCTGCCGGTGATTCAGCGTAAAACTGGTTATTCAATCGATATGATCAAGAACGCAATGTCCTATTTGCGTTATCTGGATCCGTTTCCGGGGCGCGGTTTTGAATCAGAACCGGTCTTGAAAGTGACGCCAGATATCTTTGTCAAACTTGATGAAAAGGGCAAGTATGTCGTTGAGTTGGAAAACGAATACACGCCCCCACTACGCATCAGCCGGCGGTATGCGGAGTTGTTACGAAATAAGACCGACGATCAGACCAAGGATTACATCAAGAAGAAAATTGACTCCGCGAAGTGGTTGATTGAAGCAATTGAGCAGCGGCACAGTACCTTGAAACGCGTGGCGCAGGCGATTGTCGATTTTCAGATTGATTTCCTGAATAACGGCCCTGAGCATATTGTGCCTTTGAAGATGCAGCAGATTGCTGACGTCGTGGGCGTGCATGTAACGACGGTTTCTCGCGCCGTCGATGATAAATGGATTCAGACGCCACGTGGGTTGTATCCCCTCAAACGCTTCTTTGGAGGGGGAACTAAAACCTCTGAAGGGGAAGATGTCGCCTGGGGCATCATTCGCCTGAAGCTCAAAGAGATCATTGAAGTGGAAGACAAGAACAAGCCGCTTAGCGATGATGCACTTGTGGAAGCACTGTCCAAAGAAGGTTACAATCTGGCACGTCGAACCGTTACGAAATATCGCAAGGCGATGAATATTCCTTCCTCAAGGCAACGTCGCGAATATTAAGTCTGGTTGTCCCCTGCTCTGTTTGCGGCTCTCAAAACTACGACGTTGAAAGCTTTTGAACGACCCTCCATGTTCCACGGTGTCTCCTTGATACGCCTCTGATCGCCCACGAACGTCATTTGATAGACCCGTTTTAATAGTGATCAGAGTGAAGTTCCCGGTCGTGTCTCTTGCTCAAAATCGGCTTGATCCAGTGGGATTTATGGTGCTGAAATCCACAGGTGCATCGATCTGCAGGATGCTTACTCGCGCGCACGACGCATGTCACATAATTTAAGCAGAGGCGTGAGCCGGTCAAGGTGATCAAGAAAGCGTATTGAAGTTCAGTCAATTCGCGGTCAAAGGCAGTCGTGAGCAAGTCAATCTGATCTCAGAATCGGGTTTGGAGTATGATCAGAGTTCGTGTTTCCACCCTGAATCTTCAAGTGTAGTTTGAGAACCATCGGGGTGTTGAAGAATGGCGGTTAGTCGAGAGGAGATTTCGCCGATCTGTGTTAAGTTGATCGACAGCGGGTTTTGGTTGAGTAACTGTTTTCCGTCTTCGGGAGATAGAGTGAACAGTAGCTCGAAGTCTTCTCCGTCAGAGAGTGCACGCTTCAGGCGTACTTGATTTGAATCGTCCGATGAAAGTCTGTTGCTGATCGGGATGGTAGTGGCATCCAGAATCGCACCGACGTTGGATTCGCGGAGAATGTGCTGCAGATCTGAGGTGAGACCATCGCTCAGATCAATCATGGAATTGAGGGAGACAGTTTGATTCAGGATTAAGGCTTCATTGATACGAGGGGTAAATGTGAGATGATGAGCAGGCAGGCTGCCGCCTAATTCGCCTGTCACAAAGATCCAGTCTCCGGGCATGGCACCGGAGCGTTTGATTGACTTGGATTCAGGCGCGATTCCGATGATGGCGACATTGATAACCAGAGGGCCGTCCCAACTGTTTGTGTCGCCGCCGATCAATTGAACCTGGAATTCATTTGCGAGATCAATGATCCCCTGCATGACGGCTTTCGCGAATTCAGGGCCTTTTGATTTTGGTAAGGCGAGGCTGATAAGAGCCGAGTGAGGTCGGCCGGCCATCGCGGCAATGTCGCTCAGGTTCACTGCCAATGCTTTACGGCCTGCACGCTCGGGCGTTGCTGATGGAAACGTGAAGTGAGTGCCTTCCATCAGCATATCTGTTGCGAATAGCAGTTCACAGTTGAGGGGCGGTTGTAGAATGGCAGTATCATCGCCAATGCCGATGAGATTCGCTTTTGAATTGGGGCATTGGGCACGAATCCATTGAATGAGATCAAATTCGTGAAATGAGGTTGCCATGATTTCAGTCGATGTATCAACAGAAAAGAGAAGTCATTGTGATTTCTAAAACGGTAACTCAATTGACGTTCATTATATCATAGCAGACCGATCTTGTTTCTGGCGAGTCCAAGGGCTGTTAGTCTCGCTAAAAAAAGAACCCGACACACATCCAAAAATCTGTGTCGGGTTGATGGATCAGTTTGATAAACTGAGCTATGGTTCTAGGGGGTGCCGGTGAGGTTCAGCGGCAAGTGTCCGTAAAGGGTTTCGTTTTTACGGAGAATGTAAAACTTAAGCGGGTTGAAATTGGGAAGTTTTGAATTACTCAACACATATGAAATGTTACTGAGATTTACAGTTTCCCAAATATGGAGCCCGACCAGGATATCGCCTCTTCGCATTCCGTTCATAGCGGCGGGGCTTTGTGGGCGAACTTCCTCAATCAGCATGCCACCCTCGTAGCGTGGGTTGAGCATGTGTTTTTGAGTATCTGAAATTTTCGTAATACGAATCCCCAGTACTTCCCAGGTCTTTTCAAGCGTTGGGTCGTTTGAGATTTCGTTGTTTTGTGCTCGAACTATGGGAGCACTTACCGGTGTTGTTCGTGCGACTGTCGTGACATCAGCCAGAGTGATTTGAACTGACTGGGTTTTCTCGTCGCGACGAATCAGCAGATCAATCGTATCGCCTGGCTTGTGTCCCATTAAGGCACGTTCCAGGTCGGCACGGTCAACCACATTCACGGAACCAGCTTTCATGACGATGTCATCTTTTTTGAGGCCGGATATATCTGCCGGGCTATCTTTTTCGGGGCTTCCGAGCACAAGCATCTGCTTGTCACCCTGTTTGATATCATTCGCCAGGATGCCATGGTATGTGTGATCAATTAACTCGGTGCTGATCAGATCGGCGATAATCTTTCGTGCGTCATCAATGGGAATCGCAAAGCCGATACGCTGGGCACCGGCTCGAATGGCAACGTTGATGCCGACGACTTCCCCATCCAAATTCAACAGTGGGCCGCCACTGTTACCCGGGTTGATGCTGGCATCGGTCTGGATTAGATTTCTGTATGATTGCTTCTCGTTGACTTCGACATCGCGAGACAACGAACTGATGATTCCGGAAGTCACGCTATGCTCGTATCCAAAAGCGTTTCCGACTGCTATTACGGTTTCCCCCAGCATTAAATCTGATGAGGTTCCCGGCGGCATTACCGTCAGTTTTTTTGTCGGATTGATTTTGATGATCGCCAGATCTTCGCTCTGGTTCGAAGAAATAATCCGCGCGTTGTAGTTACTGCCATCTATCATGGTTACGCGGAGTGAATCGACTCCGTCGATGACGTGATGATTGGTTACGATATATCCTCTGGGATCAACTATGATTCCAGTGCCCATACCGTTCACTTTTCGACTTTTTCCGGAACCGAAAAGTGAGTCTTCTGAACGGGCTGTTTTCTCGCTGTGGATATTCACCACAGAAGTTTTAGCACGTTCAATAGCGCGAACCAGTGGTGTCTTGCGTACATCGGACGCTATACTGTTCTCGCAGAATGCACCTAATCCTGTGACAAGCATCATGGCGCACAGTGTGAGTTTATAAAAGCACTTTATCATTCGGTGGCTCAGTTCATCGAGGTGGCGGTACGAGTAATCGCGTGTCCTAGTTCCATCTACCGACCGGAGACGATCCATCAATACTCCGTAGAACTGAATATCGGATTGAACTCTTTTGTGTCTTAATCATGAACGAACTCTCTGGAATAGTTTACCTAGTTGATAAGGCGTCAGAATGGGTAAGGTGTGCGGGTTGTTTGGCTGGATGTTTCAGGAATTCGAGAGCGAAAATGAAAATGACTCATGAATTTCTGTTACGGTGAGTCAGTGATACAGCAATTGGAACCAATTGTGCGTAAGTTGAGCCGTGATCTCATCCTGAGAGGGTCTACTTGAGCTGAAATTTACAGTTTTTGGAAAATCTCAAGTTTCTTTTGTAACTCAATTATTTGCTCCGCGGGCGCTTTTTGAATTGCTTTCGTGAGGGATTTCACTGCTAGGTCAGCCTGTTGGTTTTCTCGATACGCGGTTGCCAGAGTATCGAGCATGTTCCAATCCGCAGACTGCGTCAGTTCGCAAGCCTGTTCCGCATGTGATACCGCTGCTTTGGGATCTCGAAACTTCGTGTCCGGGCAGGTCGCGTAGAGCCAGGCTAAATCGTTATGCGCCGTCGCTGAAGAGGGATTGAGTTCCAAGGCTCGCTGATAGTCATTAACGGCCGATTCGTACTGTTGCTTCTGTTCCCAGAGCGTGGCCCGGTTGTTGAATACTTCTGATACGAACTTGTTGGTTTTGATCGCCTGATTGAAATCCTGCAGTGCCTGATCGAGTTGATTCAGACTGCGATACGCAATTCCCCGCGCATTGAGCGCCGAGACCATCTGGGGGTTGAGACGAATGGCTTCGTTAAAATCAGCGATGGCTTTCTGGGGCTGTTCATTTTCAAAATAAGTCAAGCCGCGAATATGAAACGCGTTGGAGCTGGAGAGATCGAGTTGAATGGCCTGATTGAGGTCTGTCAGTGCTTTCGCGTAATCCCCTTTCAAACGCCAGATGTTTCCCCGGTTCACATAGATATGTGGGTTGTCTGTTTTGAGTTTGATCGCCGCGTTAAAATCAGAGAGGGCCTGTTCATAGTTTTTGAGAACCTGAAAGGCGATCCCTCTAAGATGATGGCGTTCGGCAGTCGGTTTTGTTTCCAACGCCTGATTTAAGAACTTGACCAGTTCCTCAGGTGATCTGACATCGGTTTGCTTGATCCAGCCTGCCAATAAAGGAATCCAAAGCCATTCCTTGTTTTTCTGTGTGACTAGAACGACTTCACCGGGGCTGACTTTCTGAAGCGTGCCTCCACTGGTTTTGATTTCCGCATCTTTTGCTGTCACGATTCTGATGCGGGGCTGAATTTGAGGGGCTTCCGCACTCAATGCCAAATCTGGACAAAAGCCGACATGGCAGGCAAGGATCAGCAGTAGTGGGTTCGTTTTCAATTCGGTCGGCATTGATAGAGATCCAAGGTTAACTAACGATCAAACTCCGTTGATTTGTTAGTTTTTTGATATAAGTGGTATAATTCGTAGAATTCCTATATTAACATGGTATCCTATAGGCTCGTACAACACTTTCCCAAACTTAAAGGGAATTTGAAAACGGAAAATTTCAATTTATTCGGATCACGCAGTTTAAAATAGCGATGAGGGGGGAAGAAAGTGAATCAGTCGATTAGAGTAGTGTGTGCTATGGCAGCCATCTTGCTGGTAGGCTCCACAGTTCAGGCTGGGAAATGCAAATCCCAGCAGTGTTGTGTGAGTGCGGCACCTTGTCTGAGTGGTTGTAACCCGTGTGCGACGATGGCATGTAAGCCCGTATGCCAGACCATCGAGCAGACTGTCATGGTCCCTGAAATGGTGACGGAAGTACGTAGGGTCAAATGTACAGAGTACCGGACAGAAACTCGCCAGCGGGATATCACGATTTATGAACGCATTCCGGAAACCCGGGAAGTCACTCAGGCCTATACTGTTTTTCGTCCGGAAACACGCACACGCACGGAAAAATATGTAGCCTGCAAGCCGGTCTGGAAGACTTCACAGAAGACTTATACTGTCAACGTTCCTTACTATGAGTCACGCACAGAAACACGTCAAGTAAAAAAAACATTCTGGAAAGATGTCACTCAGGAATTCACGGTCAACGTGCCTTACACTGAAAAACGAACCGGAACGCGTCAGGTTCAAAAAGTAGTCATGAAAGATGTCGTACAGGAATATTGTGTTAATGTTCCTTACACGGAAAAGCGTCAGGGAACACGAACTGTGATGAAATGCGTTCCCGTAAAACGTTTTCGTACGGTTTGTGAAAATCAAGGCCACTGGGAAGATCGTCCGATCCAATCGGCGTGCCCTGCTCCGGCCTGTGGTAATTGCGGAACTTGTGGCGACTGCTGCCAGACTGCTTGTGCTCCTGTTTGCACTCAACGTGTCTGGGTTCCGAAATTTGTACAGAAGAAAGTGGAATATACTTCGTACCAGCAGCAGTGCGAGCAGGTGCCTTATACTTATGAAGTTCAACTTTGTAAGCCAGAAAAACGAACCCGCACTATGAAAGTGTGCGAAACCGTTTGCGTGCCTGAAAAATATACGTATGAAGTTCAGTTGTGTAAGCCGGAAAAACGGACTCGTACGATGAAAGTCTGCGAAGTCAAATGCGTTCCGCAAGAGTATACTTATCAGGTCAAGCTTTGTAAGCAGGAAACGAGAACCTGTGATGTGCAAGTTTGCTCTTACGTTAAAGAAGAAAAAACACGTCAAGTCAACTATACCGTCTGCGTGCCTGAGCAAAAGACATGCACTCGCAAGATCACCGTTTGTAAGCGTGTGCCGAAAGTCGTTCAGCAAAATTATACGGTTTGTGTTCCTTACACAGTCGAGAAAGAGATTCAAGTCCAGGTCTGTCGGCAGATTGCCAAAAAAGTCCTGGTACAGGTTCCAGTCTGCTCTGCTTGTGATACAGGCTGTTCAAAGTGTAAATAAGTAAAAAATGAGGATCGCTTCGGCGTTCTTCCCTGTCAGATACAAGCCTCATACTTTCGGGTATGAGGCTTTTTTTATAGACTGACTATCAGAGTTGACCACTTTTCGCTTTATCAATGAGAAACCTGATGCCCGAATCTTCTTCGCAGTTCACTAAGCCGGCACGATTCACAGACGAGTTTGAACGTTTAATCACGACCATTTCCGAGTTAGCGCAAGGCAGCGAATCAGAGCATCTCTGGCCTGCTGAAGCATGGGAGTCGCTGAAGCAGGCGGGAGTCCTGGGCTGGAATGTGCCGCTGGAATTTGGCGGAACCGATTTGAATTCAGTCGAGATGACCTACGGCTACATCAGACTGGCCGAAGCCTGTTTGACTACGACGTTTGTACTGACTCAGTTCAACGCGGCCTGTCAGAGGATTAACTGGTCGGAAGACCGGAATCTGAAAACGAATGTGTTTAATGAGTTGGTCTCGGGGGGCAAATTCGCCACGGTGGGAATTTCACATCTCACCACATCACGACAGCACATCAGTAAACCAACAGTGACAGCAACCAAAACCTCAGCAGGCTGGTTACTCGACGGATTTGTTCCCTGGGTGACCGGAGCCGTGCATGCCGATTACATTGTGACGGGAGGCGTTTGTGAAGATGGAACGCAAATTCTCGGACTGGTGAGCACCGATTTTCAGGGTGTCGAACCGCAACCGCCGATTGATATGTTAGCAATGACAGGATCGCAAACAGGCGCCGTTAAACTCAATCAGGTGACGATTCCCGATGAGAATTTGATCGCCGGTCCCGTGGAAAAAGTGATGAAACGTCCTGATGGTCAGGGAGGCGCTGGTTCGTTAACGACATCTGCGTTAGCACTAGGCGTCGCCCGTCGAGCGATTTCAAAACTGAAAGAAGAAGCCGAAAAACGGCCGGATCTGCTTGAGATATTTAACCCGCTCCAGGCAGAGTATCAAGGCATCTTTGATGAGATGTTTGATACACTCGCAGCGGGAACCCTGAATGGTTCGATTTCCGAGAAGATTCGCGAACGCTCCAACTCGCTGGTACTCCGCGCTTCGCAAGCCTTGCTGGCGGCTGTCAAAGGCGCCGGGTTTGTCAAAGGTCACCCCGCAGAACGGGCGATTCGCGAGGCAATGTTCTTTCTCGTCTGGTCCTGTCCGCAGCCTGTAGTGCAAGCCAACATGCGAGAATTTGCTTGCGTGCTCGATTGATCCGTTTGTTCTTTACCAGCTATTTCTCGCCAGCCAGTGCTTCTGCCAGATTGATGACATGATCCCTGACACGGCGCAGTGCGTTCAACGTCGCCGTATATGAGACATTGATATACGGGTCGACCTTCTCTGCCGACAGATAATCCAGATGCTCGCGCTGTAACGTTTTTACTTTGTGCTTGATCTCATTTCCGGAACGGACAGTCGCAGAGACAATGTCTGTATTTTCCTGTTTGTAGGCATTGGTCACATGGTTTAACTGTTGTTCCACCATGCTGAGCAGATCCAGTAAAGAGTTGTTGTGGGTTTCATCAAAGGCTCTACCCTGCTTGTTCAACTTCAGTCTGAATTTAGCGATTCGCTCCAGGTAATCGCTGACGGATTCATACTCATCTGCCATTCTCAACTGGCAGCGTCCTTTGGAAATCACTTCCTGAGGCAGGTCCATAGCCAGCAAATGAGTGATATATGTGGTGATCTCATCCTGCATCCGATCCAGCTCTTCTTCATGTTCAAAGAGTTTATCGACATCTTGGGGATCTGGTGTTTCCTGAGAGAGAATCCGATACAGAATCTGAATCATTTCATCACACCGGACTCCCATTTTGATCACTTCTCCGCGCGATTGATCAATGGCGAGGACTGGTGTTTCCAGGATGCGGATATCCAGGCTTCTCAGGTGAGCGACTTCCTGGGGTTGATCTTTGACGATCCGGGTCAGCAAAGTTGCGATCTTCCCGGCAAAGGGAAGGAAGACGATGGTGTTGACAATATTAAACACGGAGTGTGTCGCTGCAATCGCGAATACACAACTGGGATAAGTGGCCTCCCCGTTGACCATGACTACTTTGGTCACATCCACATCGATCAGCCACGGTATAAATTCGACATACCAGAAAAAGATCGTCGAGATCCAGATGACCCCGGTAATGTTAAAGAGTACGTGGAAATAAGCTGCGCGGCGGGCGTTGGTGGTCGCGCCCAGCGAGGCAAGCAACGCGGTAACGGTGGTCCCGATATTTTCTCCCAGTACCAGTGCCGCTGCGGTTTCGAAGGGAATCAGCCCGGTGACCGCCAGCGAAATCGTAATCCCCAATGTCGCTGAGGAAGATTGAACGAGTACCGTTAAAATACACCCCACGAGCATACACTGATACAAGCCGAGATAGCTGTTTGCCGTAAAGTGAAGAAACCATTCCTGGAACTCAGGCAGATCTTTCAGGAATTTACAGGCCTCTTTCATGAGCTGTAAACCAAAGAAGACCATGCCGACGCCCATGATCGCCAGAGCCGTATAACGCAACTTTTCACGTTTGGAAAATAGGTAGACGAAGGCAGAGACACCCAGAATCGGCAGCCCGTATTTGCCAATTTTCAAAACCAGAATCCAGCCGGTCACTGTCGTGCCAACATTGGCGCCCATGATCACACCGATGGCCTGTGTCAGCGACATCAGCCCGCCATTCACGAACCCCACGGTCATCACCGTTGTCACAGAACTGGACTGCACCAGCACGGTCACCAGAAAGCCAACGATGATCGCCAGGACACGATTATTGGTGACTGCCCCGATCAAGCGCCTCAGGCTGGCACCCGCAATCGATTGCAGCCCCTGGGACATGTATTTCATTCCCAGGAGGAAGATCCCCAAACCTCCAATGAGGGTGGTCGTCATTTCAAACATGGTATTTTTTGGACCCTGTTGTTTTTTTCTCGGCCCAGATTGTGGAAACAGGGCCGAATGGAATGGTGTTCATTTGTTTTGAAGCATGTTAAGATTTTGCCTATTTATTATGAAGATCTGTTAATAATACAAGCCTGTAGCCGGACTGTCTTTCAACTCAGCACTAAAATTATGCTGCTGGTCCTTGTGAGATCACGTGGTTGACGGTAAATCAGTTCATAGACATACTTGGGAATCTAAGTCAGAGCCAATAACTGGCTTAAAAACGAACCTGTTCAAGTGATCTGATCCCAAAATTTGCCCCCGTAGCTCAATTGGATAGAGTGCTGGCTTCCGAAGCCAGAGGTTGCTGGTTCGAGCCCAGCCGGGGGTATTTTCACGAGTACCACTTCCCGGTCCAGTTCCATTTCTGCAGTCAGAACGCGTGTTCCCAGTTCGATGTTCACTCCTGAATATCCAGCACCGCCTGCTGAAAAAATCCGACTTGACGGCAACGTGCTCAGCGGGATGATCATGCGGAGATCACGTCGCGCACGTGAGAGAGCACTACTGGTTCAGCTGACGTTCCTGAACCGCTGAGAAAATCAGCACTATGAAACCCACTCGTTTCAGCCCGATTTTCCAAACCCCTGCTCACTCGCACCTCACTTATCAAACGACATCGCAACGCTTCGCACCACCTTCCCGTAGCTTCGTAAAGACTTCCCAGGCTATCACAGGTCGTTCGAAAGCAATATTTGTCATTCCCCATTGACTTTTCCACGCCCTTGAAGATGGTCTGCATCACAAATATTGTATTTTCATTCCAACCATGGGGAGGCCCGAATGTAAATTCGGTCCGAGCGCAGCGAGCAGGAAATAGACTGATCGACATACAACAAAAAATCACAAATCCATCCTCAAAAAAGTAGGGGCGAGACCCATGTGTCCGCCCGCCTGGCGACGTTCGATCCCAAATCACTGTAAGAGCGGAACCAGATATCAGCTTCACAAGACCACGCCGCCCACACAAAACATAAACACCCCGGCACCAGCCGCCGTTTAAATGTCAAACAGCAATCCAAACCAACCGCAGGAGGAATCCTACCAGATATCATCAGCACCAACTCAGATGAACATTCCGCAGTATTGGGACAGGCTCAGAAGTAAAGCAGTCAATTTGTTGAGGCTCGGCGCGAAGTCCAAATGATTGTCTCTATGTGGATAAAAGAACAGACCCGGTTGACATGCCACTTTAACACTGTACAGTTTTGTGCACTGTATGTGGGGCGATGCTCGTGTCACTTTATTTTGCATATCTTCTTTACCTGGTAAGGGACAAGTAAATGGAGAATAGCCAAGAGAGCGTTCAGAAGTCTTTCGACGAAGTGATTGAGGCATATAAGATGCTTTTGGAGTTTCAGAAATGGACCTATGATACATATCAGCGCGATGCCCGGCTTTTCCTGACGATTGAAGTCGTTGTACTTGGACTCGTCGCTTCTTCGCTTTCCGGGGGAAGCACCAATTCACTCTTATCTCTCTTGATGATCGCTATCGCCACGGGTTTTGGGATTTTCCTGACCGTCGCCTGGGCATCGCGGCAGCAGCGTGAATTTTACATGTCAAAAGGAAGATTAAATCGTCTTCGGGAACTGGAAGAATCACTCCCAGAGAGCTTTCGGTACTTCTCGACAACGTATCGAAAGTCACGTGAAGATTGCGAGGCCGTTTCGTGGCTACCGGTATTGGGTAAAAGAATGTGTTTGTTACCCCACATCTATCGAAATCAAGCGTTCCTGAGAAGCCTGATTCTACAACAGGCATTTCTGTTCCTGTGGTTCATCGTTGGCGGTTTCGTCATCATCAAGTTGATCAGCAGTTAAGAGAACATTGAGAATTAATTCAGAGGGCCAGGACTCTATATTTTATTATAGAAAAACGGCCCTGTTTGTTTGCCCCCTCTGAAATGAAGGAAACTCGCATGCCCCATCCCATGATTAAGAAATGTTCAACTCCTTCAAATAAAATAAAAATGGAGTTTCTATGGTCCAATACAAGTACTAAGAATTTCTTTTACTTTGAGGGACCAGCACTCTCTCCGGATGGCACGCAGTTCTGTTTTACCGAATTTGAACTAAGGAAAGGTACCATTTATAAAATAGACTCAGCAATGTTGAAACAGGGACCATTGAGTTCGCCACCTCCTGTTCTTTATCAGGGCGAAGTTTGCAATGGCCTGAAGTTTGATTCTCAGAAACGTCTCTGGGCATGCCAGATGTCGAGTCCTTCACGTATCGTTGAAGTGGATTTGATTACCGGGAACTTGACGAAGCGTGTGACCCAATTCGAAAACAAAGAATTCAATTGTCCGAATGATATCGTGATAGATGAGCAACATCATGGAGTCTATTTTACAGATCCTAAGATTCCATTTTTCCCTGCAAAAAAGCCTCAAAAAAAAGAACGAGTCTATTTCCATCGGGATGGTGTTGCTGACCCTGTTCCCTGTCTGGAAAAAACCAGGATCGAGTTCGCACTTCCCAACGGAATTGAATTACAAAAGGATTCAAACGGGAATAGCAAATATCTCTATGTGGCAGACTCGTTTAAAAAACTGGTCTGGCGTTTTCTGATCACTGGCCCCGGCCAGCTGGAAGAGGGAGCGATCTTTGTGGAATTTCCGGAACGTCCTGTAGATGGCATGGCGATTCATCCGAATGGAGATCTCTATGTTACCTCGGGAAACTATATTTACGTGATAGATCCAAATGGAAATCGCCGTGATTGTTTTTGTCCGGATCCGAAAGATACGGATTTGAAACCATCCAATTTGTGCTTCCTGGATCAAGAAAGTTTCGTCGTGACAAGTTATAAGAAAGGTGAAGGGAAGCTCTATCTAGGAAGAATCAAGTGATCACAAATTAAAGCAACGGATCGTCCTGTTGAGGTTTAGAGAATCGTGGTAGGGGCAGAATTAAAGGGTCTGGTCTCGGTTTATCTGGACCTGACCCCTTAAAGCTCTTCACGAACGAAATAAACAGGACACAGGTTTCAGGTAATGAAAAACAATCATCCAGAGACTGCTACTCGGTTTCGGTAGATTCAACCCGCTTTGCCAGTTCTTTGCATTCGCGATAGGTTAGTTTGAAGTGGTAGCGTAGTACGCGAAAGAGGTTTTGTTGATTGTCTCGTTGTCCGTTTGGTTTGATGCGCAGGTGCCGATAGAGTGCTTCGGGGCCTGCCGAAATCGCCTGTTTCAGTTGTACCAGATATTCGCGCTGCTCGTCTGAAAGCCCCTGAGCCCCCAAACGATGCCGCTTTGTCAGTTGTGCAATTTCCTCAAGGGCTGCTTTGCCAAACTCCGGGGCCGATTGGATCACAGTGTGCCACCAGTTTGCGGTCCTCTCCTGGCGGTCGCGGATGGACTGTATCGCTTTGACCGAAGGCTTTCCGAGTAACATGCGGCGCAGTGAGCTGAAATTGTAGCCGTCGGGGACAGCGACACATTGGCCGGCATTTCCCAGTTGCACGAATTCCTCAGGCGTGGTGCAGTAAGTCACGTTTTCGGAGCAGACATCACAGAAACGAACGCGGGGCGTATCGGTGGGAGTCAGTTCCGCCCACCGTTTGGGACAGAGATTGGAAAACGCATGTTCGCAATTCCATAACTCTGAATCCAGGTTATTTAGCAGATCAGCCATGAAACTAAGCTTAGTCTTGCCTCATAAATATTGATAGAGTGAATTTGAATTTGTCTAGCGAGAAAACGGATCCAGGAATCAGATTTCCTGCTGTTATGCTCCCCTGCCTCAGATCAACTCTCTAATCGGGGCGCCGTGCGGCAGGATGGGCATGGGGCGGCCGCTGCGGTCGAGGAATTCATGGTTCTGGTCGATTCCCATAAAGCGGTAAACGGTTGCCAGGAGATCGTTGGGATCGAGCTTATTGTCTTTGGCGTATTCTCCCTTGGCGGTGGTCGAGCCGATGACCTGGCCCATCGGGGCGCCGCCTCCTGAGACGAGCACCGACATCGCGCCCGGCCAGTGGTCGCGGCCCGGTTGCATGACTTTGCTTTTGGTTCCCGGTTGAACGGTAATCCGCGGCGTGCGGCCGAACTCACCCGAGACGACGAGCAAAACTTTCTTATTCAGGCCGCGGGCATAGATGTCTTCGATCAAAGCGGAAACGGCACGGTCGAACGGCGGCATGCGGACTCCCAGATCGTAATACAAATCGCCGTTAATCGCGTGGATGTCCCAGTTGGAATGGATGCGGTTTTTCTGTGTGCCGGGGACGTCGGGGTTATTCATATACATGGTGACAAAACTGCTGCCGGCTTCCACCAGCCGTCGGGCGAGTAATGCACGCTGGCCCCATTTGTGACGGCCGTAGCGGTCGCGTGTGGCATCACTTTCTTGTGTGAGATCAAATGCCAGCCGTGCTTTTTCGCTGGTTAACAGACCGAGCGCCTGTTGGTTGATGTCATCCATGGACTCCATCGAGCCGTTCAAGTCGATGTCTTTTCGCATTTTGTCAAATGCTTTTAACAGCTCCACACGATCATCGAGGCGATTTTTCAATCCATTGGATAACGACAAATTCGGAACCGAATAACCCGGGGCACCAGGATTGCCGCCGACGACAAATGGCATTGACGATTCACCCAGGTAGGCACTGCCCCCGCCATACGCGCGGGCCGAACTGGCGACGTAGTTGGGCACCCCGACATTCCGGTGCTCTCGCATCTTGGAAACAATCGGGCCGACCGTGGGGAATTCGGAAATCGGATTGACGCTCTGCGTTTTTCGACCACTCAGGAAGCGGACCGAGCCACGCGCGTGTTGGGAATCTTCATGAGAAATCGAACGGATGATTGAAAACTTGTCTGCCACCCTGGCATGCAGCGGCAGCAGTTCACAGATTTCAATACCCGGCGCATTGGTCGCGATGGGGTTGAGCTGCCCTCGATAATCACTGGGAGCGTTCGGCTTCATGTCATACGTTTCCATATGACTGGGTCCGCCTAGTAGCCAGATGAAGATGACCGCGGTATCGTCGTTTGAGTTTGTGGCACTGCGGATGGAATCGGCCAGCGCGCGGCGGCGGAGCAAGTCTGATAATCCGAGCCCCCCAAGTGCCAGATAACCCGCTTCCAGAAAGCTGCGTCGAGACAGGGGGCCGGGACAAAAGACGGACTGATCAGGACTCATGAAGATACCTCTATACAAGAGAAACGCGTTCGGAGTGTATCAGGTCTATGGGGTAGTGCTGTGGAGGGAATCTGAATTTCGCAACTTTGTTAATTTTAGTGTAACTGACGTCGAAACTCATCGCAAGTGGAAAAACGAGAGAATTGATTTCTTCAGAGAATGAAAGGCAACTAAAAAAGCCATCCAGAACCAATGTTCCAGAGGGCTGACTTCCTGTGTCAAGATACGAATGATCGATGCATGTCACGAGTTGATTTGTGACGCCAGAATGGTCATCAGCCCAGCGGTGTCATATTTGTTATAACTGGGGCTGTTCTGGTACTCATCAAATATCGCTTTCTCTGATTAAATATTATAGATATTCACGTCACTGATTCCGGATACCGCGGTGTAAGACCCCATCGAGGTATCCAAAAGGTTGCCGGAAAGACCGATCGAACCGGTGGCAATCAGGGTTCCTGAATCGGCAACAATGTCGAGGTCAGTATCACCATTATCAAGAATCGAACCTGAAGTGGTCTCAACACGGACATGTCCTAAGGAGCTTAAACCTGTCAGTAAGATATCTCCTGCTCCCTCCAGATAAATATCCCCTGTGCCTGCTCCACTTGCTGTCGTTATAATGCTGGAACCTTGGAGTACAATCGCCTGATTATTATTACTGTTGCTATTCCCTCCCCTATGTCCCTCCAGAGAAATATCTCCACTGACACTCGTAATATCAGTTTGGTAAGTAAATATTCCACGATTGGAACTCGTTCCCGAACTCCCCCCAGTTCCGTCAATCGTGATCGCGGCTGTCCCGGTTGCAGTGACTTCAGAGTTGAGTAGATTCACACCATGATTTTCAGTCGTGGTTCCACTACCTCCCTGACCAGTCAATGAAATATCCCCATCAATACTGGTCACGACTCCCTCATTCATCACGAGTCCTCGAGTCGAATTAGTTCCACTGCCTCCGGTTCCATCCAGAGTAATACTGGCAGCGTCAACTCCAGTTCCGGTTGAAGTAATTGTGGCAACCTGCAGGTACAGTCCAAAGTTATTGCTGCTACTGCCAGTTCCGCCTTGACCGGACAGTTCGATATCGCCGGAACTGCTCTCAATCCCTGAATTATAAATATGGATTCCGCGATTTGTTGATGTTCCACTGCCTCCCGTTCCTGAAATCGTGATGGCTCCCGTCCCGGTAGATGTAATCTGAGAACCGGTCTTCATCGTAAAACCAAAGTTTGTAGAGGAACCGGAAGTGCCGCCTGCCTGACCATCGATATCCAGATTGGCATTGACGATGGTGACACTCGTATTACCCAAAATCACGCCATCACTTTCAGACTGTGATCCGCTACCCCCTTCTCCGATCAGAGTCACATCACCTTCGATACTGGAAAGCGTGCTGTTATTAAAACGAAGTCCACTGGTCCACTGGGTTCCGACTCCCCCTGTCCCATTGATGGTGATTGTACCTGCATCAACGCTGGTGCTGCTGGATGAAATTGTACTGGAAACCAGATTGATTCCGTAATTATTGTCACCCGTCCCATTCGCGCCATATCCGGTAATCGAAATGTCACCAGATCCTGTTGTCGCAATTGTTGTATTATTAGATTTGACACCAGCAAATTGACCAGTCGTCCCACCTCCATTATTGGCCAGTAGGGTGATTCCTCCGTCTACAGTGGTCAGGCTGCTATTGTTTGCAAGAAATATATTCCGACTGGCGGTAAGAGAGATCACACCGGAAGTAGAAGAAACGTTACTAACCACCGTGATGGTTTGCGCTGTGACTGTCAGATCACTGGTTCCCAGAACAGTATCATTCGTTTGGAATCTCACCTCATCATCGGTGTCTCCAGTGACTGTGAGCGACCCCAGGTCCAGACTGTCCAGTCCTTCAATGTTGACTGTATCTGCGCCGCTACCTGAATTCGTAGAAACGGTTATCGCTGCGCCAGTTGATGCAAAGGTGACTGCAGCCCCCTGTGTGGAATAAATACTGGACAACCCATCGGCGCTGGCTCCGTAATCAGATAGTGTGACTGTCTCAGAGGCTCCTGTATAACTGAATGTACGACTGGTCGTCTCTAACTCATCGGTGATTGAAGTTGTGTTAGTGTAAGTAATCGTCTGGCCGTCGACGGAAATACTGCCGGCGGTATTGCTGCTCAGTGTATGCGCGATAGTCGTAAAGGTTCCGACATTAGTGCCTTGATCCAGCAGAATCGAGCCGCCATCCCCTTCTGCATCAAAGGCGATATCTCCGAGTGAGGCAGCTAGACCATCGCTTACATCAATGATCAGAGTGTCATCGCCGATATTCCCCCGCACGCGGAATGAAGCTTCGATGGAAGCGTCAATTATAATTTCGTCATCACCGATGCCCGCGTCGATTAAGATTTCACCTTCGGTATCTGATGACAGATCGATGGTATAACTATCAGTGCCAATCAGTGTGGTTCTGGCTGCATCGCTGTAAGCATTGATTGTTACCGAGACATTACCGAGACCAGCATCGGTAAGGGTGATTTGATCGTGCCCTCCGGTCCCGGTGACGTAGGCAAGATTAGGAGTGCCATCGCTGTCGTCATCACGGAGGCCGATGTCGGAATCCGTTGCGAGTAGATCATAGTTATTTTTTGTTGTAACAGAAACCCCGTATTGTCGATCAAGATCAAATCGCGTAACCATGAAGGGATCTTCTCTTGTGGCAGACCCCAGTTCGATCACGTCACCGGCATCTAACGCATCAGTGGTGTGGATGGCGCTAAAGGTATGGAAGGCTTCGTGAGTTGCTGTATAAGCTAATCGCTGAGAGAGGTTGGCATTAAACGCAGCCGTCCCTGAGGTACCAGTTGTGTCAGCAAAGACCTCATCAACAAAAGTATGAGCGGCTTCATCATACTGATTGCCTTGATGGTAGGTACTAGACGAATTGGTCAATAAATCACTGGCCGCTGCGATTCCATAAAGGCCCAATGTATCGCCTACTGAGCCAAGACTGCCCCCAGTTCCAAATACAGTGGACCAGATTTCTGTGACGAAGACGTAGGCATCGAATTCCCCCGAAGCATCGAGATCATTGAGTCCCAATGTTGTCTGGACATCACTGAAGTCACTTGCTGACGCGATTACGACATCGATATCAAACGGTTCCAGCGCGCGTTCTATCAGAGGTACTACGGCATTTGCTAATGCCGTTAAGTCTGCTGTGTTAACTGTCGCATTTCCGTCAAAATCATAATCGAGTGACTTGAAAACTAAATCATCAGTTAATCCAAGAAAGCTGGACCCAAATCCATAGCCGTCTAAATCCGGCCCTGTCCCATCTCCTGTCCCCGTACCGTCAATCTCTAAATAATCTTCAACTGTGGTATGCAGTTCACTGCCTGTAAAACCAGCTCCAAAATCCAGGAACAGGGTGCTCGTCAGCATCTGCCGGACTTCGAGTAGTTCGATGACAGCCGGAGGATTCAGATATGACCTTTGATGCATGCGCCTGCGCATGGCGCGCCGCGCGCGGGAGTTATAACGTGGACGAAAATGAAGACGGGAAGTAAAAGCATTCAGCCAATTCGTAATTCGCATGGTAATCCTCCAATGAATCAATACTAGTATGAGAATTTGGTGATAGATGCGATTCTGTTAAGTGACACTGAGTAAAAGACCTCGTGTAAATGAGGCGTTGTTTGGCTTTTTGATCACTTAATTGGGAAAGGGTAAGGAAAAGCATTTATCATTTGTGGAAGCAGAATACCTTCAATGTTGTAAATGTCCACTGATGCTTACTGTATAAATGTTGTAATGATAGTATGGAACTATACTCACATCTGATTAGGGGGGCTAGGAAGAATACGGAAAGTTGATTTGCTCTGTCAGGATATAAAAGCCTGATTGAATCAGGTGGGAATCAGGCAATGCAATTATTGGGGAGATTGTTTCCCAGCCATAGAATTGCAAGTCAGTATTTGATCTTCGAATTAAAGAAAACTGACTTGTGGGGCTTCGGGGTAGCAGAGAAGCCATGGGAACGCAAGCATTGAGAAACGAAGGAGAGCTGCGATGCGCTCTCCTTCGTGCAGCGAAAATTGTCGTGATATCAGGAAATCGTGCCACAGAAGGCGAGGGAGAATTGGGTGTGTTCTCGTGATCCTTCTTGTGTGGCGGGTTCCTGGGTTACCGTTTGTTTTGCCTGCTCGGGGCGGGAAATCTGAATCTCCCTTGGTGCCGTGATTCCGATGCGGACGTTCCCTTTTCTCGTTTCGAGAATGGTAATCTGGACGTTGTCGCCAATTTGGATGGTTTCGTTGACTTTGCGGGATAAGACCAACATTTGAAGACTCCTTCTTGCAATGTGGATGGTACGTGTTTGGAACAATCTTTAAGATTGCCTGTGGGGTGGGAACCATTGCATTTCAGTAAGCAAGGGAGTTCCACATTTTAACCGAAATACTCAAAGCAACGGTCTAAAGATTAAGGCAACCAAAAGCACTATTGAACTAGTTGTGCAGTTCAATTCAGCAAAATATTGCTGTTGCATCTCTCAATATTATCAAGGGCTCACACCTCCAGCGGTGAGCATGCGGCCGGCTCCTGCCGGACAAGTTGTTGATTGCTGACCGGGAATTTACCTCGACCCCTGTTTTTTGGCAATAGCAGTTTTTACTTTTTTACAAAAAAGCTTGGGGGCTAGGTCCCCTGCCCCTGCTGCAGCAGGACTTTGTCATCAATCGATTTCATCTGGGAGAGGATTTTTTGATGCAGTTGATTGCGAATTTTGATGACTTGCGGGTCTTTGGAGTTGATCAGGTTATTGGTTTCGTCCTTATCTTTTGTGAGATGATATAGTTCATCACGACTTGGGTTTAAGAAGTCGCGAATCAGCTTCCATTCGGGGGTGCGGTACATTCGCATGTGGGTCTTTGACTGATGTTTGGTGCTGTATTCCGCGTAAAAATCATTGTCCCATTCAGTCTGCTTTTCATTTTTTAATAAGGGGACAATGCTGCGGCCTCGGATGGTTAAATTGTCCGGTTTCGAAGTCTGTGCCATTTCGAGGAGCGTGGGAAACCAGTCGAGATTCGAAACAGTCTGTTTAATCATCTGATTCGGCTGAGTCACACCCGGCCAGAGGACGGCGGTGGGGATCTTGAGAGAAGTGTCATACATATTGGGACGCTGGCCTGCTGGTATGTTGGGGGTTGGTTTGGGATTTTTGTTAAGGACCCAATGCCCGTTGCCTTTATGCCAGATTCCGTTATGTCCCATGTTATAGCCGTGATCGCTGGAGAAGATGATAATCGTGTTCTGGTCCAGCTGATTTTGTTTTAATGATTGCAGCAGACGTCCTACATTACGGTCCACGCTGGCAACGCTGGCGAGGTATTCACGCGTCATTTTCTTGACGCGTTTTACATTCAAATCAGGGTAGTCCGGGTTAGGGATTTGTGGATCGAGGTCTTTAAACGGTGCCCAGTCTTCCTCGGCGACTGGCAACCAGCGGGTATGCGGGGCTCTGAAGTGCAGCGACAGCATGAAGGGAGTCCCCTGCTCTTTGTTGATAAACTGGATTGCATCATCAACCAGGATATCCGGGAGCAAGCCTTTCAGTTTGGTGTTTTTGCCATTTACTTCGAGAGTGGGGTCTTTCGGCACGTTTCCGCCGCTGCGAAAGCCCATGAAATAGTCATATCCAAATTGTGTGGGATGATGTTTGTCAAGCAGGCCCAGATGCCATTTCCCGATCAACCCGGTGCGATAACCGGATTCGTTGAGCAGTTTCATCCAGGTGACGGTATCTGGTTTTAAGCCATGGTTTGGTTCCGTGCGGGGATGGATCCAGTCGGTGATTTCCAGTTCTGACCCATATCGGCTGGCGACCAGACTGGCACGAGAGGGACTACAGACAGGCGTCGTCGTGAAAGAATTGACCAGATACGCGCCTTGCTGAAAGATTCGGTCGATGTTTGGCGTTTTGGCATGCGGGTGGCCCGATTGTCCTAATGCCCAGGGGGCCTGATCATCGGTGAAAATGAAAAGGATATTCGGCGGAGAAGCCGCTTCGACCTGATTGGTTTCCAGGAAGAAGAGTGATTGCAGTAAGACGAAAGTGATCAGAAGAGAACGCATATGGATTGCCTCGGATAGTACTTCAGAATTTGAAAGATTCCTGATCCCCAGCTTGTCATGTGGTGGGAGAGGCGTCAAGTGTTCTCGTTTTCTGCGGGGAAGAATATGAATCCGGGGGTTCTTTTTTGCATTTTATGGCCGAAGGAAATACAATGAGGATTACTTTGTGCGCTTTCCTCGTTATTCCTTCCAGTGGGATCTCTTCAAATGGTCAAACATCAAAATCAGATCGTGCGGTTCAAACAGCGGCATGGATTCTCGCTGTGGTCTGGTTTGTTTGTGCTCTGTTTGGTGTCGGCGACATTGGGGGCCGACTCCGATTCGGAGCAGCCGGTTGTCGCGAAGCGTCCTGCTGTCCGTCAGCCTGATTCCAATCATATCTTGACGGTGGAAGAATTAGCCGAGAAAGTAAAAGAATCAGTGGCCTCTGTTTCCTTTGCGGGGCGGGATGGACAACAGGCAGGTTTGGGGACTGGTTTTGTAATCGCCGCTGATGGTTTGATCGCGACGAATTTGCATGTGATTGGTGAAGCGCGGCCGATTACGGTGCAGCTTTCCAATGGCACGAAGTATGACGTTAAAGAAGTGTATGCGACGGATCGGCAGATGGATCTGGCGGTCTTGAAAATTGATGCCAACGATTTAACGCCGCTGCCTCTGGCGGAACCGGGTTCATTGAAACAGGGCGCAGAAATCATTGTACTCGGAAATCCTCAAGGGCTGCGATACAGTGTCGTCAAGGGAGTGAATTCGGGGACGAGAGAGGTCGATGGCAAGCCGATGATTCAACTCGCCATTCCGATTGAGCCGGGCAATAGTGGCGGTCCTGTGCTTGACTCTTTAGGACGCGTGCAGGGAATTGTGACTTTGAAGTCTGCGGTCACCAGGAATCTGGGGTATGCCGTCAACATCAGCGCACTGAAGGGACTGCTTGAGAAGCCGAATCCGGTGCCAATCAATCGCTGGTTAACCATTGGGACTCTGGACGAGCGGCTCTGGAAACCTTTATTCGGTTCGCGCTGGCGACAGCGGGCCGGCCGCATCAAGGTGGATGGTTTTGGTTCTGGTCTGGGAAGCCGTTCGTTGTGTGTTTCACAGGAAGCATTGCCGAAGCTGCCTTATGAAATTGCAGTGGAGGTCAAACTGGATGATGAATCCGGGGCGGCTGGCCTGATTTTTTATTCTGATGAAAATACGAAGCATTACGGTTTTTATCCCAGTAATAATAGCTTGCGAATCAGCCGTTTTGACGGGTCTGATGTGTTTTTGTGGCGTGTGCTGGAAGAGAAGAAAAGCAATTCCTATCGCGATGGCGAGTGGAATCAACTTAAAGTTCGTCTCGAAGCGGATCGTATCTTATGTTTCGTGAATGATGAGCAGGTCTTTGAGGTGAAGGATCAACGCTATACGGAAGGCAAAGTGGGGCTGGCAAAATTTCGAAACACGGTGGCATCCTTCCGAGGGTTTCAGGTCGCGTCGCAGATTGCCGCCTATCGCCCTTCCAAGGAGACAGCACAGAAAATTCTTGACCTGACCGAGGACTTGCGAGTTGATCGGCCGCCGAAAGAATCGCTGATTGAAGAAGTCGTCAAAGAGACGGATGGAAAACGCGTTCAGCAGGCATTGCAGGAGCGGGCACGATTGCTCAAGAAGCAGGCGGAGCGGTTGCAGCAGTTGGCGCAGTCGATTCATGAGCGCGCGGTGCGGGATGAGCTGCGCTCACAGTTTGTCGATAAAAAAGAAGCGGACATCGATTTATTATCTGCGGCTCTGCTGGTGGCCCGGCTGGATAATTCCGAAGTGGAATTGAAAGTCTACTTGAATCAGGTGGCCAGCATGGTGAATGAGATTCAGAAGACGCTGCCTGAGGATGCGAGTCCGAAAGCGAAACTCAAGGCATTGAATCAATACCTATTTAACGAAACCGGTTTTCATGGTAGCCGAACCAATTATTACAGTCGATCGAACAGTTATATTAATGAGACGATCGAAGACCGCGAAGGATTGCCGATTACTCTGGCCATTTTGTATATGGAAATGGGACGCCGCCTGGGACTGAATATCGAGGGGGTTGGGCTGCCCGGCCACTTTGTGGTCCGCGTGAATTCAACCGCTGAGAAAGGTGAGTTGATCGATGTCTTTGAAGCTGGCGCCACCGTGAGTGATGCAGCCGCCAAGGTAATGATTGTCTCTGCAAACAGTGGCCGGTTCGATGAAACATTTTTGGAAGCGCAGCCGAAACGGGAAATCATCAAACGCATGTTGCGGAATCTGTTGAATCTGGCGCGGGACAGTGAAGACATTCAGTCGATGTTGCGTTACGTCGAGACGATGATTGCCATCGATGACGAGTTGCTGCAGGAACGCTGGTTACGTGCGGTACTGCGTTATCAAACAGGGCGCGTTACGGAAGCGATGGCAGACGCCGATTACCTGCTGGAAAAATCACCAGAGGGATTTGATCTGCGTCGCATTCAAGAGTTCCGGGATTATCTGGAGACAGTCAAACAGTCAGAATAAAATGCTTGATTTGGTTGTATTTCTAAATGAGAGGGGAGGCGTTGTATGAGCTGGATGAAGCAGTTTCTGATTTTGTCGGCTTTAATTGTGTATGTGGCTCTGATGGCAGGAGCACATCCTTACGCCGCACCCGGAGTCACCAGTCTGACCAATTCCCGTGTGAAGTATGAGTTGACGGATCAACATGCGGTTGTATTAAAACGTGGCAAAGTCACCGCCATCATTGTGGATAATGCTGCCGTGAATACTAAGGAGCTTCCCGGTCACCGTGCCGGCTATAATGGTGTGGCGTCGCTGAAGTACGAGGGACAAACTGAGAATCTGTTCGTGCCTGCGCTGGCAGGTTTGAATTTCGAACATATCCACGATGGGACTCCCGCGCTGAAGGAAAAATGCGAGCCCCGAAAATCTCCAATGCAACTGCGGATCATTTCTGATGACACGGTCGAACTGTATCAGGCGCCGACTCAGAACTGGAAACTGGAGAGCTGCAGCCGCTATCAGTTACTGGATGACGGGACGATTGAATATACGTTTGAATGTATGCCTCATGCGGCTCTGTTTAAAAATGGGTATATTGGTCTGTTTTGGGCCAGTTATATGCAGGCACCAGAGGATCGTCGGATTTATTTTTATGGGAAATCAAAGTCAGAAGTTAATCAGGCGGTGGCATTGATTGCCGCCAGGACGCCTGCACATGGAGTTGACAGCACACATCCTCCTGCCAATGCCGTTTATTTTCCCAATGTGTCGGCTGAGTTTCCGCTGACACTGGTGAATCATCCTTCGCGGTATGTTTATTCACAGCCGTGGTACTATGGTATTCGTCAGAAATATTCCTATACTCAGATGTTTCGTAATCGTGATCAAATCTGGTTTGCCCAGTCGCCTACGGGAGGTGGGAATCAAAACCCCGCTTGGGACTTTCAGTGGTTTATTCCTGATTACAAAGTGGGTGAGGCTTATGGATTTGTCATGCGGGCGCATTATGCTCCCTGGACAGATCACGGCTCATTACAGCATGCAGTTCAAACACATTTATCTGCTCTGGCGCAAGAATAATTTCGACAATCATTTTCCGAAATGAGCTGGTTTCAGGATTGAAATCAGGTTTGTTGTCCAAGGCATGGATTGACTTTACGATGAGAAAAATTGGCTCGCTCGAAACCGAGCAGCAGGCAAGGAATTTCGTAGACTATCTGTTGACGCAGGGAATCGACATCAATATCGAGTCGTCAGGCGATCAATGGTCGGTCTGGGTGTTTGATGAAGATCAAGTCGAACAGTCCAAAGCCGCATTAGCTGATTATATAGAAAGTCCTGAAGCAGTAAAATATCTGAGTGCGCCCCTTCAGGCGAATGCAATTCGCGATGCGCGCATCAAAAAAGCGCGCCAAGATGTGAAAAAGCAGGTTGATGTGCGCGAGACCTGGAATCGCCCTTTTACCAGTCGCTGCCCGGTGACTTCATTGCTGATCGGCATCAGTGTGGTCGTATTTCTTTCCATGCAGTCAAATGAATATGAAAATCAGGTCAGGCAGGCATTGAGTATTTGCTCCTTCAATACTTCAGGTAATATGATCAGTTATGATACACGATTGGTGGATGTGCGAGAGGGTGAAGTCTGGAGACTTGTGACACCAATTTTCATTCATTTCGGGCTGTTTCATATTTTGTTCAACAGTGTGATGACCTATCAATTGGGAGGCGCGATTGAAATGAATCGCGGCAGTATCCGGCTGGCGTTGCTGGTTCTGTTGACGGCGATTCCATCCAACCTCGCTCAATTTTATTGGTCTGGTCCTGGCTTTGGTGGCTTATCGGGGGTTGTGTATGGGATGTTTGGTTATATGTGGATGAAGAGCCAGTTTGATCCGAGGTCCAATTTTTATGTGCCCCCGAACATGGTGTTTATTCTGATTGGCTGGTTCTTTCTGTGTATGACCGGAATGGTCGGCCCCATTGCCAATATGGCGCATGGTTTTGGATTGGGGACTGGGATGGCGCTCGGCATTGGATCTTCTTTTTTAAAGCAAAGACGCAAATCAACGTGAACTCGACGATTTCTGACAGACGGTGATTGTTCACTTTTAGAGAATCGCCTATAATTTTCACAATAGTAGACATCGACTGTTGAGTTTAGGACCATCAATATTGCTTACCCTCTCAAGTGGAGCGAGATTTCGGATGATGAATCGACAAAAATGGAGTTTAATCGCAGGGGTACTTTTAGTAATGAGCTTTGCTTCCCACACCTCTTCAGCAGCAGGAGATCCTGCTCCTCCTGAAAAAATCAGAAACGTAGAAGGCATTACCGAGTATTCACTGGAAAACGGCATGAAAGTGTTACTGTTTCCAGATGCATCCAGTCCCAAGGTGACAGTCAATTTAACACTCTTGGTCGGTTCCCGGCATGAAGGTTATGGCGAGACCGGCATGGCCCACCTGCTCGAACATATGTTGTTCAAAGGCACGCCGACGCATCAAAATATCCCTAAGGAACTGCAGTCCCGCGGTGCCCAGTTTAATGGAACCACCTGGTATGACCGCACGAATTATTACGAAACATTACCGGCCAGTGAGGACAATCTGGAGTTCGCGCTGAAGATGGAATCCGACCGCATGATGAATAGTTACGTCAAGGCGGAAGATCTGGCTTCGGAAATGACCGTTGTACGCAACGAATTTGAACGCGGCGAAAACAGCCCCTCGCGGATGCTGATGCAGAAAGTAATGTCCTCTGCTTTTGAATGGCACAACTACGGGAAATCAACGATTGGTAACCGTGCCGACATTGAACGGGTTCCCGTTGATCGTTTGAAAGGTTTTTACAAAAAATATTATCAGCCGGACAATGCCGTGCTGATTGTCGCGGGGAAATTTGATCAGGCGGAAACGCTGAAGCTGATTAATCAATATTTCGGAACGATCCCCCGCCCTGAACGGAAACTGGATCAAACTTATACAGAAGAACCTGCTCAGGAAGGCGAACGCATCGTCACCCTGCGTCGGATTGGTGAAGTTCCTGTGGTCGGTGTGGTTTATCACATCCCCGCAGCCGCCCATGAAGATATGGCGGCTTTGGATGTACTGGAATCATCACTGACCGATGATCCTTCCGGCGTCTTGTATCAGGCATTGGTCAAAACCAAGAAGGCTTCCAGTGTTTCAGGATCGATCTTTGCGTTGCACGATCCGGGTGTATTAAGACTGATGGTGGAAATCGTCAAAGGCAACGATCCGCAGGTCATACTGGGGATCATGTTTGATACGCTGCAGGAAGTACAGGAAAAAGGAGTCTCCGCGGAAAATGTCGCGCGTGCCAAAGAAAAACTGTTGAAGCAATACGAGCAGGCGGAAAATAACAGTTCCCGTCTCGCCGTTGAGTTGTCCGAATGGGCCGCGATGGGAGACTGGCGACTGCGGTTCCTGTATCGGGATGCATTGGAAAAGGTGACTCCCGAAGATGTCAAACGAGTCGCGGACAAATATTTGAGAGCGAATAACCGGACTGTCGGAATCTTTGAACCTGTAAAGGAAAGCCAGAAAGTGGCGATCCCTCAGGTTGCCGAAATCGAGAAAATGATCGGCGACTACAAAGGGCGTGAAGCGGTCGCAATGGGTGAAAACTTCGATGTGTCACCAGAAAATATCGACAAACGCACGTCCGTCAAAACCTTGCCGGGCGGCGTGAAAGTCGCTTTGCTTTCGAAGAAGACCCGCGGCGAAGAGGTCCATCTTAAGATGACCCTGCGTTATGGGAATCTGGAAAACCTGCAAGGCAAACGGACTGCCTGTGAGTTTCTACCTGTGATCATGAAGCGGGGAACGAAAACTAAAACCCGCCAGCAAATTGAGGACGAACTGAATAAACTTCGTGCCCAGTTGAGTCTTTCTGGATCGGCTGGTGATTTGAACGTCGGCATCAAAACCCGTAGTGAAAATCTGGGGAAAGTGCTAGAGATTCTGAAGGAGATTCTTCGCGAGCCAACATTGCCCGCAGCAGAGTTAGAACTATTGAAAACCCAGCAGGTCGCAATGCTGGAAAAACAGAAAACCGATCCTCAGTCACGGGCTATTTTGTCTGTGCGTCGACAGCTCAGGCCCTACGGAGAGGAAGATCCGCGTTACGTCCCCGATATCGATCAGGAAATAGCGCGTGTGAAAGCACTCTCGCAAAGTGACCTGCAATCGTTGTATGAAAATTTTCTTGGTGCTTCCGCTGGTGAAATTGCGGTCGTCGGCGACTTCTCAGAAGATCAGGTGTACGCTCAACTCGGATCTGTTCTGGAAAACTGGGAATCGAAAGCCGCCTATCAGCATATTCCCGCAGAACCCCATGAGATTCCAGGGAAGCTCACGGAAATCATCATTCCTGACAAGGCGAATGCGTTCTACTTTTCCGGTCTGACCTTTCCAATGAACAGTGAGTCCCCTGACTACCCAGGGATGGTTGTCGCCGGGTCTGTGTTGGGTTCAAGTGGGCTCTCTTCTCGATTAGGAGATCGTGTACGACAGAAAGAGGGGCTGGCATACGGTGTGGGCGCATTCATTCACGCTGGTACGGTTGATAAACGTGGTTCGATTTCGATTTATGCCAGCTGTAACCCCGACAACATGGAGAAAGTAGAAACCGCCATTCAAGAAGAACTGGCGCTATTGATCTCCAAAGGGATTACCGAAGATGAGTTGGCCAATGCCCAAAAAGGTTATCTGGAAAAGCAGGAAGTTTCCCGGACTAGTGATGCTTCGCTGGCTTCGATTCTGACAACGAATTTATTCGCAGATCGGAATATGACCTACTATTCAGAGCTGGAACAGAAAATCAACGCGGTGACGGCTGACGCAGCGCAGCAGGCGTTTGCGAAGTATATTCATCCTGGAAATCTGATTATTGTTATTTCCGGCAGCTTGAAGAAATAGGACTACGGAATTTGATTCCGGTTAGTGGAGTACAAGAAGTTCGGTTCCTCTTGATCGCCTGCAATTGCGCATGCGGTGACAAAATCGATGACAAAAAGAGACAGATTCTTTTTGTCATCGGAAGTCTGGGGGAGGAGCCGAACGTGTGCTGCTGGATCAGTTGGCATGTTTAGATCGCGATCCGTTTACGCCGCGATTAAATCTTGTCTTACATACTGGTTCGCTGAGAATTCTGAATTTGAAACCTGGCAGTCGCTTGTGCCTGCTATTTGATTTCAATCGGATCCACTTCGTCTTCCAAAAAATTTCGCGCGAAGCCCACAGAGGAAAATCCTTACCACAACCGACGTCTCTCATTTTCGATTCGTCACGGTGGTTGGATGAATTGAAATCTCAAACATGAGCGGTTATTTCAGGTTGTTCAAGTGTGTGAATCGCAGAACTCGTTTACGCTTCATTTGAGTTAATTGATTCTCCGTTCGGATGTATGGGCAATGCTTGATTCTTAACCAATAACTGGTTACCTTGGTTCTTCCTGTATCTGAGACTTCATTATTATTTAACATACCCAATAACTATTGGTATAGTAAGAGTTTGCAATGACAGACGAAGCAGCAAATTCCCGAATTGAACAAGACCGTCAACTGATCTTGGATGCCAAACAGCGTGGTACTGGGGCTAAGGTTGCCGCATATACCAGGCTATCTGGCCCTGGGTGGTTGCAGAGTGCCATTACCTTAGGTGGCGGCTCTCTGGCCGGTGGATTATATCTTGGTATTCTTTCGGGATATCACCTGATGTGGCTGCAGCCCGTAGCGATGATCATGGGTGTGGTCATGCTGAGTGCCATCGGGTATGTGGCGTTATCAACGAAGGAACGCCCTTTTGCTTCGATTAATACTCACATCAGCCCTGTTCTGGGTTGGGGTTGGGCGATTGCGACTTTGATGGCGAACTTGATCTGGTGTATGCCTCAATATGCCTTGGGGACAGCCGCCCTGCAGCAGAATTTAGCTCCTGAATATTTTGCAGACAATGATACAGGCAAAATGATGGCGGCAGCAGTTTTGTTTGTGGTTTCGGGAACAGTGATTTGGTTTTATGATTCCGGCGGATGGGGGATCAAATTGTTTGAAGCCATCCTGAAAATTCTGGTTGGTATCGTCGTACTCTGTTTCTTCGGGGTGGTCTTAAAAATGAGCCTCTCCACCAACGATTTGGACTGGGGCAAAATTCTAGCCGGCTACATCCCCAATTTCAGCCTGTTTACGAACCCTTCACCTGAGTTTTCAGATGCCCTGTCAAAGGCAGGAGAATATGGTGACTATTGGAAAAATCTGATTGTTGGTAATCAACAGAAGGTGATGATTACGGCAGCCGCGACTGCAGTGGGGATTAATATGACATTCCTGCTTCCCTACTCCATGCGGGCCAAAGGCTGGGATAAGGATTTCCGCGGACTGGCAGCTTTTGACTTGTCAACCGGATTGTTTATTCCCTTCTTACTCGCGACAAGTTGCGTCGTGATTGCCGCCGCCTCTCAGTTTCATGCCAAACCGGCCGCAGGCTTATTGGGTGAAAAAAATGCCGAAGGTCAGGTCGTGCAGGCCGATCCCGGTCTCTTAGGGCAGTATCACAAATTATTGGATAACCGAATCAAAGCTGAAGTCCCGGCAACAGACTGGAGCGAGTTGCAGCGGAAAGAGAATCAGCCTGCACTGGAACAGAAACGGAATGAAATTCCTCTCCCAGAACGAACCTTGGCAGCAATGCTGGTCAATCGGGATGCATTCCAGTTGGCCGCGGCACTCAAACCTCTAGCCGGTGCAACGGTCTCACAGGTTGTGTTCGGACTCGGGGTCGTGTCAATGGCCATTTCGACGATTATCATTCTAATGTTGATCAATGGGTTTGTGTTCTGTGAAATGCTGGGGGTAGCACCTCGGGGAATGTATCACCGCATCGGCTGTTATATGCCGGCGATTACTGGGATGGTGGGGTCCTTTTTCTGGAAAGGGGATGCCAAGGCCTGGTTAGCAGTTCCGACCTCAATGTTTGGGATGGTGTTACTGCCGATCGCTTATGCAACCTTCTTCTTTATGATGAATTCGTCGAAGATTTTGGGCGACCAAATTCCTAAGGGAGGCAAGCGTGTTGCCTGGAACCTGGCGATGGGGATTTCGACTCTACTGGCGACCTTTGGTTGCATCTGGAGTATCAAGTCCAGCCCGTACGCTACTTATGGATTCATTGCATTAGGCGCGTTTATTGGCCTGGCGATCATTGTGCATATCATGCGAATGGCCGGTGGCAAATCGTCTGATACACAAGCAGAATAATTTTCGAAAAACCCGATGCCGCAGTGGGATTTGCAGTTACTGCAATTGCACGCGGTTATCGGCTTCGGAGTCAATTTTCTTACTGAAGAAAATTTTCGAAGGACGAATTCTGAGGCGTTGTGCCCAGAAGCGTGCTAGTACTGTGAGCGTTCCCAGTCCGTATTTGACACAGCGTCTGAAATTAATGCTGGAGGCTTCCGGGAAATAGCGGACTGGTACAGGAATGTCGCCAACACGGAAGTTGAAGTAAACCGCCTGAGCCAGGAACTGGCTGTCGAACACAAAGTCGTCTGAGTTCTGTTCGAACGGGATGGTTTCCAGAACTTCTTTGCGATAAGCACGAAATCCGCTATGAAAGTCACCCAGATTCTGGCCTAGAGCGACGTTTTCGGTAATCGTTAATAGGCGATTGGCGATATATTTCCAGGCAGGCATGCCCCCCGCCAATGCTTCCTGACGCGTACGGATTCGCGATCCCATTACGACATCGCAGTTACCCAGCTTGAGTAGCTGGACGGCGATTCCGACCACGCGACTGTCATATTGATAGTCGGGGTGCAGCATCACAATATAGTCTGCGCCGTGATCCAGTGCATACTCATAACAGGTTTTCTGGTTACCACCATATCCCCGATTCTGCTTATGCTGAATGACGGTTAACCCTTCCCGCAAAGCCAGATCAATTGTTCCATCGGTGCTGCCATCATCGACCAGGATAATTTCATCCACCACATCTTTCGGCAGGTCGGACAGTGTTTTCAAAAGCGTTGAAGCTGCATTAAAGGCAGGCATCACCACGATTGTCTTTCCTGTCGGAGCGCTGGCACGTTCTATTTCTTCGAGCAGAGGTTCCAGATTTCGGAACTGTGACATGGCTTCGGCACTATCGGGTGCAATCACAGGTTCTGCCAGTTGATAATTCGAGCTTAATGATGAGGTGGATTCCAGCACGTCAGTCTCCGGGAAATAGTCTAGTTATAAATTCTCTGTATGGTCGTTCGATGTCCAATTTTGAAAAGCCTAGCTTATAGAACGAAACGGCGAATCATTTGATTCAGGAAGGAAAATGGGGAAGCCAGATCTCATTTCACGTTGATTCTGATTGGATCGATTGTGCCGATCATCGTGTTTGATTCTGTGATTGATGTTTCAATTAATCATCAATCGTTCCAAAGCATCAGCAGAAATACATCCACGACCTATGTTAAGAGTACACAGGGTGCGTCTCGTTTTGCCCTGTGAGAAAACGGATCAAATCTATGTCGAATCAAAATCAAGAAACACTGCCCTGGCAATTATTTCAGGCGATTAAAGCGCAGAAAGTTCCCATTATTTCATTGGGGCTGACTGTTCTTGTCAGCTTTGGGATCGCGATCAGCTTTGATTTCGTCAATTGGGATGATCCCTGGTACGTGATTCACAATCCGTTGGTGAAGAGTTGGGGGCCGGATAATCTACAGAAGATTTCCACTCAGGTCGTCACTCGGAATTATGCTCCGCTGACGGTCTTCTCATTTCTGATAGATCATAGCCTGTATGGTCTGTGGGCCGGCGGATACCATTTTTCCAATATTCTCCTGCATCTGGTCAATTCGATCCTGGTGTTCCTGCTGGTCACGCGGTTGACTCAAAATCGATTGATTGGCTGGGCAACAGCGGCCGTATTTGCGATTCACCCGGTACAAGTCGAGACTGTGGTCTGGATTTCCTCACGCAAAGGCCTGTTATCCGGTGCGTTTATTCTGGCGTCACTCTGGTATTGGCTTCGGAAAGATCGAACTTTAGAGCAGAATACCTGCGGCTTTCTCTGTTTTGTCTTTGCCTTGCTGTCCAAAGCACTCGCCGTGATTGTACCTGCAATTGTCTTCTGTTTTGATTACTGGGTGGCCAAAGTGCCGTTCCGGGAAGCGGTAAAACGCCAGATCTTGCCAGGATGCTGTGCCCTGTTATTGCTGGTGATCACAATGCTGGCGCAGACCAGTGAACTGGGGGGTGTGCGCGATCACTTCGGGATGAGTAAACTGGAAATCCTCTCGGTTGATACCGTGATCATGTCAAAATATATCCAGATGCTGCTCTGGCCTGAAACCCGATCCGTCCTCTATGATCCGCCCACAACGGGGATCAGCTTGAACATCATGATATCGATTGGTAGCTGGCTGATCGCAGCTTGGCTATTTGTACGGATGGGCAAACGCCAGCCCTTAATTCTGTTTGCCGGCGCGACGTTTATATTGTTGCTGATCCCGGTGCTCAACTTATTTCCGATCACCACATTAATGAATGATCGCTATTTATATCTGCCCTGCATCCCCTTCTTTGCTCTTGTGTTTTGTGGCAGTCTGCAGCTACTGGAATTAATGCGGGAACGAATTTTGAAACCTCTACTGAATCCAAAACGGATTTCGGGGTACCTGGTTCCGGGGGTATTTGGCGTCCTCGTATTGTGTTTATTAACCAGATACAGCCTGCTGACAGAGCGTTATCTGACCGTCTGGCGGGATGGTCTCACGTTATGGCGTTATACGTCACAACAAGTACCTCAGCTGCCTGTAGTGCAGATTCAACTGGCTAACAGCTATCACAGCCAGGGGAATTCGGAGCGGGCGATCGCGATTATCAAACAGGCGCTACAGGATACGAATCCCGATGAACTGGATCGCGTGCGCATGGAGCAGAAGGTTCAGGATTGGGAACGACAGAAATAAATGGGCTGCTTAGCTTCCTGGTTTTACTGTCTGCCTGCGCGGAATTGCTCTCGCACTCGCCTATTTAAATATTCAAATTTCAATCGTCAGTGCACCGCTTGCGATTGTTGATCGCATCATCCGTAAAAAAAGTGGATGTCGTTTTTGGGCATCATGCTTTTTGTTCTCTGATTTCATAGACTTTGCGGGCACTTGAGTGTTTCTTTTTCAAAACGCATCGGTTTTCTCGGAAAATCTTTTGTATCTCTCCTTGACTGTTTCAACCGGTGACCTACTTTTGTGTGTCAGCCCACGAAATTGAGAAACAATCAATCAAGTGTGTCTAACAAGTTAAAAAATATTATTTCGGAACTCCTGTTCCGTTTTTATGAAACTTTAAAATCTCCAATACCTTTTCTGCAGTTCTGATGGAAGTGCAGGAAGTTTGCTCTTCTAAAGAGGGGGCATATTGGTCGCTTCATTTGAGGATGTAACTCAAAGAAGCAAATGTTTCGGGTGAGTTGTGAGAAAATGCGAGCATTTCGTATCTTCCATAGCTTAGTTGTTTAGTGTCGATACATGTGGTTCATGGGTCGACTCCAATCGGAAAGAAAGAGAGCAACAACGATGAAGAATCTGACAAAGAGCATCAAGAATTTCCTGGTTTCAGAAGATGGCCCTACAGCTGTTGAGTACGCTGTAATGCTTGCCCTGATCGTGATCGTCTGTCTGACTGCTATTCAAGCTGTCGGTACGAACGCGAATGCGAAATTCGAAGCTGTTCGTGATGCATTGACCTAATATTGGTTAGTTGCCTCGCAACAAAATTGCGTGTAATTCGCTCAGCCGAACAGTTCGGCTGGGCGTTTTCTCGCGTAATAGATTCTTTAAAATGAGTTTGAAATCTTTTGACCCCGTTGCTTTACCCGAAGTGTGTTCATAATCATTTTTTAATTTCGAGGAGAGAGCAGGATGTTTCCTTTCTGCATAGATGCCCAGGCGGGAGCGATTTTGGAATTGATCATGCTGATCGTTCCGATCATTGTTTGGTTTGCATCACTACTAACATGTAGCCGCTGCTAGTCTGTCTGAAACAGATGACGCCGGGATTGCTGACAACCCAGAGTGCTTGAACCGGGTTGTAAAAAAACCACACTATTTTGCAAGATATTCCCTGCTCTGCTCTGCTTGTGACCTAAACTGAATAATAAGAATACAAAAGTAACATGATTCAGCTCTGGTCTTCCTGGTTCTTTTCGCAATCGGAACCAGTTCTGAATTGTGACCTCATACAAGAAATATCCCCAACGAAATGTGATGAAACGCATTTCAATAAGATTCAATAAGAAAGGCCAGATTGATGGATTGGCAACAGTTACTTCTCGAAAATTGGCATGTTAAGTTTGTTTCCATCGTCTTGATTTATGCTGCTTACATCGATGGAAAAGAGCTGCGGGTTCCTAACTGGATTACCTACCCGATGGTACTTTCCGGGCTGGTCTATATGACTTGGACCGGCGGACTGGCTGGTCTGGGTTGGGGGGTACTCGGAATGGTTGTCGGTCTGGCAACACTGCTCCCCTTGTACAGCGTTGGTGGCATGGGAGCCGGTGATGTGAAGTTGATGGCAGGGATTGGTGCCTGGTTGGGTGTGAAAATTACCTTCTACGCATTTTGCGTTACGACAGTTGTCGGAGCCATTATGGCTGTGGGTATGGTGCTCTACCGTAAGAGCTTCTACAAGCACTTGGGACAGGCCATCATAATTCTGGACGAATGGCGTTCTGTCAAAAATCCACGTGAACTCTCTCGGATCGCTAAAGAACGAAAACCGACCATGTATCTACTGCCTTATGGGATTCCCATTTGCATTGGATCGATTGCCTACTTTTTCTATGCCGGCTTACTCTAGGGGCGGGTGGTAAAAAGCTGCTGATAAAATAGATGAAATATGTCAAGTGCGGGTTATTGGTTACGGCGTTCTATCGGGACGCCGTAACCAGAATTATTATTCCAAACGATAAAATCGTTATAAATTGAAGCAAGCACTCTCAAAGTGCCGATGTTGACTATGATGACAGAATTTTCTTTCTGTTAGCCTGTAAAATCAGGATGAAATCAAGTCTGACACTTTGGGAAACAGTAACTGACTCTGAGTAGAGACAGGGCTGTTTTCAGATATGAGAGTCGCTTGATTTGTTTCTCTTTGACGGGTGACAGATATGAAAGCTAAGTCGTTAATGATGTTGGTAGTCGCAGTCGGCTGTGGTTTGGTTGCGATGTTGGGCGTGAGGCAAGTCCTCAGTAAAGATGGAGATAAGGAACCGGTCAAGACTGCAGATGTTCTGATGACGATTGCAGAGATCGCTCCTGGTACTCCTCTGAATGAGTCCAATGTGAAATTCAAGTCATGGCCAATCGACCAGGTACCTGAAGGGTCAGTTACAAAACTGGAAGAGTATAAAGATCGTTCGATTAAAACCCGGGCTGTTCCAGGCGAAATCGTGATGAAAGCGAAGCTCAGTGAACAAGGGGTGCGTGGGGCATCTGTGGAAATTCCGGATGGAAAACGGGTTTTTACGACATCGGTGGATATGACCAAAACACACAGTGGATTGATTCTTCCGGGTGACTTTGTGGATGTCTATGTCACATTCACGGCACGAAAGCCAGGAGGGGGAATGTCGACGATTACGAAAGTCATTCTGGAACGCGTCAAGATTTTTGCAACGGACAACTTAACGGATGTTGGGGGAACGGACAATAACCAGGTGAAATCAAAGAATATATCTTTGTTACTTGCTCCTCGAGAAGGTGCCATCCTGAAACTGGCAGAGAAAAAGGGAGAGGTTCACCTGGCTCTGAGAGCTGCCTCTGATCACTCGGATACGGAAGATGTTCAATTTAACGACGATGATCTGGCGGAAGTCTTTTCGATTGATGGCAGCGAGTATCTGGATGATAAACAAGACAACTCAGAAGGCGATGTGAAAAAAGACGACTCTCAAAAACTGGCTCAAAAAGACAAAGACTCCTCTGCCAAGAGGTTTCTGGACGAAGAACAGGAACCACAGGAGATGACCTCTACAGAAGTTGAACCAGAACTGGAAGAAGCCAAGAAGATGTGGCAGATTGAAGTTTATGCCGGAGAAGAAAAGATTGTTCAGGAAGTGGAACTTCTGGAAGAAGAGCTGGATGATCAAAAAGCGGCATTAAAAGATTTGTGGGAAGTGTTTACGAACAAACAAGAGCCAGAGAAGAAGCAAGAGCTAGAGAAGGTTAACTGATTCTGCCCTGCCCTTTCAGGGAGTGCAGAGGTAGTTGGCGGGCCAGAAAATATTCCGATCCGGAATGGGATTATATTATTTAATGAGTGAATTGAAGGATGGGTTTTTCCAGATTTCAATGGCTTAACTGTTAAACAAGTAAGGGGCAAGGATGCTGGCCTTAAAAAAACGCTTAAGAATGAATCGTCTTCCTTTGTTAATCGCATTGGTGTGCAGTCTCATCAATGCAACAGGGTATTCGCAGGAAACACTGCCTGCTCCTCCCGGAGCAAGCGAGCAGGTCATTCAGGTTACAGCTGACAAGATCAAGCTGGAAATTACTGAAAAGTTCTCCAAGATTCTGAAGTTTCCCAATAAGATTAAACGCGTGGATGGTTTCGATCCCACCGTGCTGGGGATCACTGCACTCACTCCCAATGAGATCCGGGTGCAAGCTTTGGTTCCGGGCGTGACCACACTGGTGATTTCGGATGAAGACGGGAAAGTCTTTACTGTTGAAACATTTGTAAGTGGTGATGCACGCCACTTACAGGCGTATCTTCGCGAGTTGTTTCCCCAGTCTTCCGTGAACGCGATAAAAGTCCAGGATTCTGTCGTCTTGCGTGGCTGGGTAACTGAGCCCGGAGCGATTACGGAAATGGTTGAAATTGCAGAGCAGTTCTTCCCCAATGGCGTGCTGAATCATATGAAGCTGGCTGGCGTGCAGCAGGTCCTGCTCAAGGTCAAAATCATGGAAGTTCAGCGGTCCAAGATTCGTCAGTTAGGCGTCAACTGGTTATTCCTGAATCAATCCTCTTATGCTTACAGTACGCCGGGATCTTTGGTTCCGCTTACGGGAATTACCATTCCCTTTGGTGGACCTCCAGCAATCACCGCTTCACAGAACCTGATTAGTGGAACATCGATGGGTTTTGGGTTGGTCAACAGCTCAAGCATCTTTCAGGCATTCATTGAAGCCTTGAAGCAGGAAGCATTGTTGAAAATTCTAGCTGAACCGGAACTGGTGACAACCAGTGGTCGCCCTGCCAACCTGCTGTCTGGTGGTGAATTTCCCATTCTGGTTCCTCAAAGTCTGGGAACCGTTACTATTGAATGGCGTGAATTTGGTGTCCGCATGGAAGCCGTTCCGATTGTTCTCGGCAATGGCCGGCTGCGATTAGAGGTGCAGCCGGAAGTCAGTGAACGCGATTTTTCTAATGCGGTTCAGGTTGCCGGTACGACCGTTCCCGGGTTAACCGTGCGTCGTGCGAATACGGCCGTCGAAATGAACTTTGGTGAAACCATGGTGATTGCCGGTTTGATTTCCAGTCGAAAAACAGCAGAAACTTCCAAAACCCCATTCCTGGGTGAACTTCCTGTGATTGGGGCTGCTTTCCGTCGCGTGAAATACACTGAAGGAGAAACAGAACTAGTGATTATGGTAACGCCAGAACTGGTCTCACCACTGAAGGCCGAACAGATGCCTCCGGGCGGTCCTGGGCAATTTACTGCTACGCCGACAGATCGCGAGCTGTATCTGGATGGCGTACTGGAAGTACCCAGCTATGGCAGCGATTGTCCTGAGTGCCGGTATTCCGTTCCAGGGCCGATTGGTCCGGAGGCAATGATGAATATGGAAAATGTTTTGCCACCGACATCCGCCTCACAAATACCGCCGGCACCAGGTGTACCGACGATTCGTTCTGAAGTGATCAAGAAGTCTTCTTTATCACCGGAAAACGTGAAGAATTTGCAGGACCAGCAGAGGCTGAATAAAGTGCCTGCACAAACTCCCGTGAATAAAAAAGTTCCTGATCTGTCAAGTCCTCCCCAAAAAGAATGGAAGGCTAAACAGAAAGCAAGCAGTCCGAAGCCGGCAAAGAGTACGAGTAATTTGAGAAAACCTGCCGGGGATCAACCAGGTCTAATTGCTCCGGGAGGTTAGAAAAAAATTAAGAGTCGTCATGATCTAATTCGATAATAGTAAAATACATATGAGACTATTTAATCCTTAAGAATAAGTGATCATCTAATGAGTGGAGTTGTTCGATTATCAATCATCGATCCAAATGAATCAACACGCAATGAGCTGAAGAATATGCTGATTGGCGTTGATATGGTTTGGCTTGAGGCAGAATGTAGTCGTTACGAATTCTTCTCGGAGGTTGTCTCACAGACCCAGCCCGACATCGCGTTAATTTCGCTGGATGCAAATCCGGAGCTGGCTTTGAATCTGATCGCTCAGGTAACCCGGGATATGCCTACCTGCAATGTGATTGTGGTAAGTAGTTCGCAGGAAGGCAGCCTGATCTTAAAGGCGATGCGAAATGGCGCTAAGGAATTCTTAGGCTATCCGTTGGTCTTGGAAGATTTTCTGTCTGCTTTAAATCGAATTCAGATGACTTCGGGCAAATTGGAAGGTGATCTTAATGCACCTCGATCAAGTCAGGTGATCACCGTGGCTGGGGTCAGTGGGGGCGTTGGTTGTACTTCACTGGCGATCAATCTGGCCTGTTGTCTGGCAAGCAATGAGCGCAACAGCGTCGCAGTCATCGATCTGGATTTAGCATTAGGTGACACGGATGTCTGGCTTGATATTATCCCGGATTATACGATTCAGGATGTTGCCGAAAATATTGCACGGCTGGATTATTCGTTATTAAAGCGATCATTGACCAAGCACAATTGTGGTGCGTTTCTACTGCCCCGCCCCGTCCAAATGGATATGTCGGTGCAGATTACGACCGAAGTGTTGAGGCGGATTATTGCTCTGTTGCGTGCCACGTTCACGCATCTGGTGATTGATGTCAGTAAATCCTATAACAGCCTCGATATGGCGGCGATGGAATTGTCGGATTCCGTTTTGCTGACGGCACAGTTGGATTTGCCTTGCTTGCGAAATGTGGTCCGGCTGTCACAATTCTTTGACAATAATGAACATATTTCCGATAAAATCAAAGTGGTGATGAACCGTTTGGGGCTGGAAGATACTCAGATCAGTATCAGTAAAGCATTGGAAACGATCGGTCGCGATATCTTCTGCCAGATTCCGAATGACTATGCAACAATGGTCGAATCAAGAAATAATGGCGTGCCCCTGGTGATGCAGGCGCCGAAAGCGAAGTTGACACGAACGATTATGGAATTGGCGAACAGTGTTGGCGGCGAACCGGTTTCTGTTGCCGATGATTCTGTATCGCGAAGAAAAAAGAGCCTGTTTGGATTTTTGAATAATTCCAAATAAGAATCAGAACGCGCTACTCAATTTCTTCAGGCATCAAGATCAAGATGAGTGCCTAAGGTCCCTTCCACATCGGGGGCTTTGGGGTGTTCTTCCTCAGGCTCCTGTTCTTCATCAGACTCAGCCTGTGCGCCATGCTCCTCTTCATGCCCTAAAGGCATACGGCCATCAGCGTCCCGGTCACCTGTTTTGTCTGCATCACCGACGTCGTGAAGCTGGTGATCGGTCATCGCTTTTTTGTCGATGGCCATATTTTGCTGAGCCGCTTCCGCTTTCTCCTTGTCAGCGCTAGCATCACTTCTCTGCGCGCCGGCAAAGGAGCTCGCTAAATTGACAGAACTGGGATTGATTGAACTCATAATCACAGATCCTTCAGCTGGAGTACCTGTTAACTGATGAAGTCAGGTGTAACGTCTGAAGTGTAAGGCTCAATTCTTGCGTGGGAGCAGTTATTTTGGGTGAATTTGAAAAAATGTCAAGAGTGATCCTGCTTCAAATGGCACCATTGGTATGCGAGAGGTTTGTTCTACTGTTCTGTTTTCCACGAGTTTAACAGTAAATGAGCCTGTCCCTGGTGGTGAGGCTCATGCCAGCAGACAATTTGCAGTGCCATTTGATTCGTCCAACCTCGCTCCTTTAACCCATCCGGAATCTGTTCCATTTCGGCTTCAGAGATTTGAGAAATCGTGTCCAGTAGATTCGCTCGCGATTCTGCCAGGACTGATTGAATGGTTTCTAGCGTTGGAATATCATCGCCCGCGATACTCCCTTTTTGGAAGATCGGAAACCAGTCAGACAGATTGGAAGTGGTCTTTCTGAGGCGGTCTGTGGCGAATAATTCTTCGGTAATCGCGACATGCATGATTTGCCAGGCTATGTGAGCCCTTTGCGGGCCGGGTCGATATGCTAACGCACTTTGTGGGTCATCAAACTGGCCGATTTCATTGAGCAATTTCAATGTCATCGTTCGATTCAATTCCAGAAGTTGGCCGATGGTTGCGGTATCAATACTCATTATGCCTGTTTACCTCAGGTATCTAAATGGTTCTGACAGTTGTGAAAATCTTTGCTTGATTGTATACCTCACGGTCTACATCCGAAAAGTGCTTAGCTATAATATCCGCGACTTGGCCTCTATATTGCGTTATTTTTTCTAAGCTGGCTGTTTCGACAGTTAACCGATCGTATCTACCGTCAATTATATAAAAGGAACTGCCTGACATGGGAGTCTCGGCAGAAATGTACCAACACAGTCTGGACTTTCTCTTTGGTCGCCTCAATTATGAACGAATGGGGAGTACTAAGTATTCCACCAAAGACTTCAAATTGGGGAGAATGCAAGCGCTACTTGAAGCTTTGGGAAATCCTCAGTCGAGTGTGCCAACGATTCATATTGCTGGGACGAAAGGTAAAGGCTCCACTTCAGTCATGATTGCTGAAATGTTGTCAGCTGCGGGGTATCGGACTGGTCTTTTCACTTCGCCACATATCACACAATATGAAGAGCGAATTCTAATTGATGGGAAGCAGATCGCGCCTCAACAACTGGTTGATCAGGTGTCAGTGCTCTCTCAGGCTGTCGATCAAATGCAGATTGATTTTGGTGTGGGGGATATGATCCCTACCTTTTTCGAGTTGACTACCGCGTTGGCGTGGATGCATTTCAAGCAGAATGAAGTCGATTATGCAGTGATGGAAGTGGGGTTGGGAGGCAGGCTGGATTCAACCAACATTTGTGAACCACTGGCTACTGTGATTACCAATATCAGCTATGATCACACTGCCTTATTGGGCAACACAATCGAACAGATCACACGTGAGAAAGCGGGAATTATTAAAGCGGGTATTCCTGTCTTGAGTGGCGTGACACAGCCAGAAGCGATTGCCGTTCTTGAAGAGGTCTGTGAAGAGAAACAGGCGCCATTATACCTGCTAAACCGGGACTTTTTCATTGAGCCAGTCAGTGGGGTTGGAAAAGAGACAGTGCTGACTGATACGGGTCATTCCACAGAAGAGATCCCACAACAGAAAATTCGGGTCACGACGCCTTGGTCTGTGGTTGATGAGATGCCAGTCAATTTACTGGGGGCACATCAGGCGACGAATGCCGGAGTGGCTGTCGCTTTGCTGGATTATCTCTGTCACATAGGGACTTCGATTGAGCCTGAGCGAATGCGGGAAGGGATGGCTGGTTTAAAATGGCCGGCACGCATTGAAGTGGTACAGAAGAATCCAACGGTGATTATTGATACTGCTCACAATGGCGCTTCCATCAATGCGTTGATTAAAACGCTCAAGGAGTGTTTTCAGCAACAGAGGCGTTTATTGATTTTTGCTGCAACGCGGGAAAAAGATGTAAGCGAAATGCTGAGGACACTGTTACCCTGTTTTGATACAGTGATACTGACCCAGTATCGGTCAAATCCACGTCGTATTCCTGTGGATGAATTGATTGAGATCGCTCAAGCGATTCAGCAGGAATCGGGGTGTGCTGCCGAGATCATTTCCGCCGCCAGTCCTGCTGATGCCTGGTTACGGGCCAAAGAGAATTCGACATCAGAGACCTTGATTTGTGTGACCGGCTCCTTTTTTATCGCCGCCGAAATGCGAGAGCTCTTGTTAGGCGCCACTGACGAGACCTTGATCACCGAATCCTGCTAAGCTACGAATAGACAGTTCATGGGAAGGTGATACTCAGATTGTGGAATCCGTAAAAAAAGGGAAGAGTCAGCAGAGCTACCCTTCCCTTCTGGTTGTATCAAATCAGTAAATTATGGTCCCACTCGAATGGGGTTTTTTTTGCGTTTGCTCTTCTTTCCTTTTTTGGGACGACCGAGCATTTCTGCGTCCATACCGTAAAATTCAGAAGACATTTCCTCTTCAGAGCCGAAGCCAAATCCATCGGTGCCTGTATTGGCTCTGGCTTCTGATGCTGTTTTGACCCAGGCCAGACTCTGACGTTCACGATCGAACAGGTTCTTGGCAGTGGTATAAGTATCAGATGCCGCTGGGGGCAGTGACGCTTTCAGGTTCCCCAGGTTGTCAACAATAATTGCTTCGGCATCAATGGGTAAATGCCCTCGCGTTTGTTTCGGCAGGTTCAGGTCGGGGTGATCTTCCAGTCGAATGGAAGGTGATGGAATCGCGTCGACAAGATAGTTTTGAGTATCGAATTCGACGGTCGCTTTTGCATCATATTCTTCTTTTGCGACATCATAAAGTTCTGCAGCCTGCTCTCCGCCGATCTCGTCTCCCACGGCTGTTTTTAAAACAGAGTGAATCGTGGTTCCTGTTTTCGGATACCACTGGTAAACTTCAAACTGCGCCGTTGTGCCGTTGACTCCACGCGGGGGGCGAACATTTTGCAGATAGTAGTGGACGTCCTGTTTGGCGGTGACAGCAGCAGTATCGGTACTCCAGGGAGTCGTCCGTGTTTCTCCTTCGGCAACTGCAGGGAGCACTACTTCTTCAATCGGACGCTGGTAGTTGGGGTTTCGTACAACGAGCCGGACACGATACTTATAAGTTTCACCCGGGTTCAGGTCAAAGTCAAAGTAGCGGAACAACAGCAGGCGGCCCGCGGCCGTGACGCTCGTTTTTAATTTCTGGATGAGCTTCTTTTCGTCCAATTCTCCAGAAGGATTCTCCTGTCGCATGGAATTTGTCATGCCTTGATATACCGAATCCATCTCTTCGGGTTGTCCAGCCGACATGAGGTCGTTGCGAATTTCACGCATGCCAAGCTGCAGGGTAGAAAAGCCTTTTTGTTTTTCTTTAAAGACTTTTTCACCGGCGTGTGATTTTTTGTATTGGTTCAGAATGAGTCGGTTGAATTCCAGTTCCTGTTCAATTTCTTCCTGGCTGAGGGTGAAGTTTTCGACGCGTGGATGCGTCGCCACCTTATACCAGAAACCGGCAATTCGACTGGGAAGCGGCATTGTGAATACGCGATCTGTGATCCCCGTATTGACCACTTCGGGGTCAAAGTCGGCGCTTTCTTTTAAGACCTCAATAGACGTTTCGATATCGACGTCTTCCCAATCACCGGCCCAGGGATCATTTCCCTGTATTGCTTTTTTACGTTGTAATTCAAAATCAAGGAATTCCAGGATTTTGCCAGTCTGCATGTTTTGCATTGAATAGGCATCACCTAAAGAGCGTTCCAGTTTATCCTGTTGCGTTGCCAGATCGAAGACGCCTCTCACGGCGATAAATCTTAAGCCACGCCCTTCACGGGCCGGACCTGCCATGCCTCCTGACATGCCCCCTTCCATTCCCATCATCGACTCTTCGGGCAACGCCCCTGGTTCCATCGGTGTGGAATAACCACTTGGATTATAACCACCCGGGCCGGACGCCATCATTTCTGATTCGCCAGGAATGCTGCCAAAGGTCATGCCCGGAATTCCAGGGCCTCCCATACCAGCGCCCGTGTTTCGTTTTTTAAAGGGGTCGTACTCTGGCTCATCAGGCTTGGCTTTTTCTGTTTCCAGTGATTTCGAACCTTCCAAGCCTTCTTCCATAGCAGCATCGAGTGGTCGGGTCATCATGATAAACCGTTCGTAGTTGGCAACCAGATCTTCAACAGGCAACCAATCGACTTCTTTGGCACGCTCTTTTTTGGCATAGAGTGGCGAAGAGAGGCTAACTGAAAAACGGTAGTTTGTGACTTCAATTCCTTTATCGATCAGTTCCGTAACTTTTTCCCGTAGGTCATCGTCCTTGAGAAATTCCTTCCGTTTTTCTTCTGGCCATTGACTCGTTTTGACCTGCGATTCTGCAGTATCGACCTTTTGAGTTAATTCAAGCGGAGTCCGTTTTTCGGTCGTCCACTTTGACGTAAAGATGACAAAAACTACAAACAATCCAACAAAACCCAAGACGATTTTTTCGCCATGGTTCACTGCAAATTCTTTGTAATTCATTCCTTTGAGATTGGCCATTAAATTCTTCACGGGACTTTCTCCGTTTAATGAAATTTTACTGTAGCTGATTGAGTTCAGTTTCTAGTAAGTCTGTATTACTGGTTTACCGCTTCCTCTGGCTTTGATTCGCTCGGAGGAGGCTGGGGGTTATCCGGTTTTGACTCTGCTGCGGGCGTCAAGGTGTCCGCAGGTTCTGTTGGTTGTTCAGGAGTATCATCTGCTGGTGCAGGTTGGTTTTCCGTTTTGTTGGGGGCCGTTGCATCTGATGCGGTCGGTTGAGCAGTGCCTGCTTCCGCTCCTTCAGCCGATGCAGGAGTTGCATTGGCTGCATCAGCGGCTGGTGCTGCTGTGACAGCCGCTGGTTCACCCGAATTCGGTTTAGCGCCTTCTGTTTCAGCGACCATCTCTCCTTCTGGAGCTTCGTACGGTTTATAAAGCGTCATTAAACCGGCAATGGTCACGACAGCCAGTTCAGGGTCCTGTAAAGCAGCGTCAAGCAGGCTTTTGTTGTCGAGGCCTTGTGCTTGTTCTCTTCCCATTCCGCCGGCATCAGGAGTGAAGCTGGAACGACCTCCAAATTCACTTCCGCCAAATTCGGCATCTGCACCGAATCCGCCATCTCTTCCCATAGAATTACCACTGCGGCGGTTTGTCGCCCCACCAGTGAGGCTGGCAATGGGGGTCAGGTTGTCATCAAACATGTCAGCGCGTTGAACGCGGACGATTTCTACGGGCCAAGGCATACTGGTCAGCTGCGCAAGCAGGTGAGGCAGTTTTGAAGATTGAATCACGGCTTTAATATAAAAAGCACGGGTTTTATAGGGCAGCGATTCCTCTTCATGATAATAACGCTTGAGTTTTTGTGAGGCTGGGCCACCTGGGCCAGGACCAAACCCAGGTCCATCGGACATAATATCATCCATGCCGCTGCCATCATCGCTTCCGCCAGAGCTATCAGCGTCGTTTCCAAAGATCTTGGTTAAATCCATATCAACATTAATCTGCTGCATGCCGTCCCTGCCACCCGCCATACTGGGGCGAGAATTGCCTCCGCCGAATCCTCCGCCGCCGCCGAATCCTCCACTACTACCTTCCATCATGGGGTCCATACCACCACTATCACCGTTCGCGGGAGCACTACCATCATCGCCGACCGTACCGCCACGGAGTTCCAGCACAGTGATCTGACGGACGGGCGATTCGCTGATATTAGCAGCGCCTTTATTGACTTTCGCAATGGCTTCGAGGATCGAACTGATGAGCCAGACATCTTCCTGAGCATCCCACATTTCTTCCGAAGTCGGTGGAAGTGTTTTCCATTTATTTAACGGAACGTGAGGGATCGTATTCAGGCTGATATCAACGGTTCCTGTTCCATCTTTCAAACTGAAAGGATTGGCCAGTTTGTGGGCACGCATGATTTCAAACTTATACGCACTTCGATAGAGGTTTCGGGGAACACGCGAGATTTCACCATGGTATGGCGTCTCTTTCATCAGGGGCGTCACATTTGGTGGCCAGAGGAATAAACTCTTTTGTTTGTCCCAGAGGTACTTGTGAGATTGGCCGATGTACTTTTCTTTTTCTTTGTTGATCTCTTTCAAAGCGGTCGACCAGGTTTCATTAGGCGGATTGGAAGGGACCTGCGCATCGGTGAATGCTTTGTCGATCGCGGCTTTTCGCTCATCGATCTCTTTCGCCAGGCTCCCGGTTGCCATGCTCCAGCCAATGACAGGCAGCAGCAGAGCAATAAACAGGATGATCCAAAACTTATGAACAAGAATCGGTTTTAATTTGTCCATCGGGTTGTCCTCTGCTCTTTTCCAAAGAGATGTAAAGTCACGTAAATAACTTTTAAAGTGAATCGATCTTAGCGTTTAGTACTATCTGTCTGGCAGGCTTGTATCAGCCTGCTTCCGCCGTTGCTTCCTCGCCTTCTGAATTGGATGATTCCGGCGGATTTTCCTGTCGTTCGAGAACCGGAATTGGTTTCCAGACGAATTGCAATTCAAATGTTGTCCGTTGAATAGGCATTACTTTGGGTTCTTTTTCGGGACGATTAGTGCCGACTCGGGGCCGGCCCATTCCAGGGCCTCCAGGGAAGCCAGCTTCACCGCCAGGCAGCATGCCCGGGCGGCGACCGCCACCTAAACCGCCAGCAAATCCACCAGGGCCACCAAATTGATTTTCGCCTCCTCCTCCTCGCATTCCACTTGGTCGACCATTGGGATAAAAATTAAAGGGATCTCGCGAGTCGCTCAAAACCGTCGCGTGTGTGATGCCCATTTTTCGGACATCAACGAGGGCTGAATCAGGATTTTTAACAGTCCAGGACTGCAGGTTTTTCAAGAGTGTTTCGTGGACGTATAAAACGCCGACATCTGTGTTTGGTTTGGATTCATCATGGTGGTAATGCACACCGTTGAGCGTGAAGACGTATCCAGCTCCTTCAGGTGGGGTCGCCTGGTCCTCTTTAGAGAGAAGTGACTTTGCCTGTGGGGAGAGTTTTTCGAACCACTGAGCCAGGTCTGCCTGATGCTCTACTGTAATGCCGGGCAGTTTGATTCGATTGCGTTTTTCAATTTGTTCGTTGTCAATTTCATCGTCCACATCGCGGGGCAGACATTCATCAATGGCTTTATAAATTTCAAGCCAGTCATCTCGTGTATCGAGATTCCAGACGAGTTTGTCTCCCTTTTCAATCAGAGCGGTGAATTCTCCTTCTGCACCCGCGTAGCTGGATTGGTATCCGGAAACTTGCGTGGTCAAATTTTTGACTTTGCTTTCAACGCTACCAAAACGGTCTGTGCTGACCGAGTTGGCAACATTGCTGTAGCCGACTGCCGAAATGCAAAGACCGACCAGCAACGCTGCCGCGGTAACAACGGCCCAAGGTTTTTTGCGACGGATTTTGCGGGCCGTGGCAATTTCAGGAGGCAGTAATGAAGTATGAATGGATGTTCGTTTCAAGGCCTGCAGCGCGATCCCGTAGGGAACGGTGAATGTGAGGATATTATCCTGAAACAGAGGTTCGTTCAGAACGGCGTCTCCGACTAATGACTGGAAGTCATCGAGCCGTTCGACTTCATACTGCAGGTTTTGTTGCAGGAATTTCTGCAGACCGGCGAGCTTAAAACCGTTACCAGTTCCATACACCTTTGAAATTTTCGCATCGCGGTTTACGCTGGAGAAATAGCCGATCGAACGCTGGATTTCGGAGACATATTCATTGAACACAGGTCGCAGTGCCTGGAAGACGGCACGGGGATCTTCTGAGCGGGTGGCATTACATTTGAGGTGCTCAGCTTTCGCAAACGTGAGCTTCATCTCTTTGGTCAAAGCGCGTGTAAAGTGGTTGCCACCGATGGGAACGTTGCGGATCCAGATTTTACTGCCGTTGGTAACCATCAATGTGGTACTGTCGGCACCCATGTCAACGACAATCGCAGACTCTTCAGGGTTGCCTTCGAATTCCTCTCCGACACGCATTCCGAGCGAATCGTAGCAGAGTGTGTTGTACAAGCCTAAGGGAGCGATCTGAATCAACTCCACTTCCATTTTTCGGTCGACAAATGGTTGCAGCGTTTTGAGGACCTGGTCGCGTTTCATCGCGAAGATACCAACTTCGGCATCCAGCATATAACCGCTCTCTTCCACGCCGCCTCCCAGAGGCTGGTAATCCCAAATCACGTCTTCCAGCGCAAACGGAATTTGCTGCTTGGCTTCGTACTTGACGATTTCAGGAACACGATTCGCTTGAACCGGCGGCAGTTGAATAAAGCGGGCCAAGGAGGTCTGTCCGGGGACACTGATCGCAATCAAGTCCTCTTTGGTCTCATTGCGTGACAGAAAGGTCTCCAGGGCCTGACTGATTAATTCATCCGGAACAGCATCGGGCTGGCTGAGAATTTTTGGATGGGGAATATAATCGAATGCAACGGCAATCACCTGATCAGCGGCTTCTGCATAGCGAAGCCGAATGGCCTTTAAGCCGGCCTGCCCAATTTCAATGCCCCAAACAGCTTGGTTTTCTGCCATGTGACTGGTCACTCCTACTTTCTGGAAGTACCTGAATGAGTACGTACCAGATTGAACCGGAAATGTTTCCGAAATTTAATGAACGAGATGGTGTTTCGCTGGCTGAATGAATTCGATTCAGTCCGGCGTAATTGTATCAGATTTATTGAGTCTCAGTTAGATAGGCTGAGGGAATAATTTCAGATTAAACAATCCCCTAACATAAGGCTATCACAGGATTTCGTATAAAGTCAATGAAATAGTGGATGTTTGAAAACGACTTCATAAAAAATAATAAGCCAAACGTCACTATTTTTCATGACCAACTGGCTTTGACCTGCAAATTTCTGTCGCAAGCCATTCGTGTTTGAATCATTCAATCAATTAGATGAGTGTCAAAATCAATGAGTTCCCAGTAAGTCAGTTTTTATTACGATTTTCTCAGTTATTTTGATGGATTCTTACGTCATTTTTTTACACAGACTGTGTTCGTGTGTATATGTTCTTGCATGTGGGGCAGATTTGACTAAGTGTAAGTTATCCTGTGATTTGTGATTTCTCGAAGCTGTTGGATACCGCGCTATAGATACTCGAAGGAACTTTGCTTATGCTAATTGAAGTCTGAGAAGGAACTGGACTCATTCTCACAGGTACGAATTAAATGTGATTACATTTCTAAAGTATTGTGACACAATGACATACAATGATATAGTGATTTTGATTCCCTGCCACAGTCTTGAAGATTTCCCGACGGAACTGGAAGAAAAAGACGCCGAGAGCCTGCTGAATGCGTTTGCGGTGGCTTGGCATCCTGAACTTTTGGCCTCATCGCGGGTCATTCCGAGCTGGCATCGCTCTGATGAGCCCCCTCAGTTTCTGGCGGATCGTTTGCTGCTTGTTCCCAAGACGTCCGAAGACTGGCTGCCTTATGGCTGGATTGAAGAGGCAGAGTCGAATGGGGCGACCGTCGTTAGCGGGAAGATTCACCGAGACGAGATGGCCGAAGCGGCACTCAAACCGCTACACGCGGAAACGGAGCAAGATTCAGCGCCTGAATTATCAACAGAGCTTGTTGCCGATTTTTATGCGCTGGGGCTGTGTTATATCCAGTTAGAGTTATTGACGCGGTGCATGCATCATTTCAGCAGTCTGGATGAAGCGACGATTCAACGGGAGGCGATTGCGGCTGCCGATGCCGCACTGGCCAACGATACTGAAGCAGCGCGGGCTCATTTGAAAGGTTGTTTTGAGGTCTTGCTGGAGAATCGGGAGCGGTTCTATCCGATTGACTGTTATTTAATTGACCTGTGTCTGGTTACGCCTGAGTGGGCGAATGATTCATTAAAGGCCGCGATTGCGGATGAACAGCCTCTCAATTTGCTGCTCACTGCTGACGATTTGGAGACCATCTATCAGGAACGTCCCGAGTTGGCAGAACTCCTGAAAACGAGTTGCCAGAATCAGGAAACGGAAGTCATCGGGGGGGAACAGGATCAGATCGCCACTCCGGTTGTTCCTGTGGAATCCTTGATCTGGCAGCTGAATGCGGGGGCACGTAAAATTCAGGAACTCACCGGTCGGACTCCGACGACCTGGGCGCGACGCCGTTTTGGTCTGGCTTCGATTCTGCCGATGTTGCTGCATCGGTTTGGATTCCATTCCGCCCTGCACCTGGTTTTGGATGATGGCATTTATCCCGACTATGAGCAGAGTAAAATTCATTGGGAAGGTGCAGACGGAACAATTCTCGATGCATTTTCCCGAATTCCAATGTCGGCTGAAGGTTCAGCCGGGTATCTTCGCTTTCCGCAGCGCATGGCGGAATCGATGGAAGAAGATCAGGTCGGGGCGCTGATGTTTGCACACTGGCCTGACGTCAAATCTCCTTTTTTTGAAGACTTTAGACGCATTCATCGCTATGCCCCGGTGTTGGGCAGTTTTGTATTGTTGAATGATTTTTTTCAAGATACGGAATCATCAGGACGGCATTCGTCATACGATGCACGGGAATACTTGTCCCCCTTTCTGAGTCAACTTGTGGCGATGCGAAAGCCAAATCCGCTCAGCCGCTTTATAGACCACTTTCAGCGACACGATGAGTTTACCGCGGGGCTCTGGTTTCATTCGGTTTCTAAAGCCATCTATGGTCAACCGATTCAGGATGACTCGCTCTTGGAAGTTGAGCGGGATGTTGAACAGGGGCATCCGGATGCGGAACCAGGACTGGTTCAAAGTGCGGTTAACATATTGGAGGGATTTTGCGAAGCGGGTGAAGCAAAGCTTGCGGAAATCATTCTACAGGGCGCAGCTCAGCAGAGCGGAGTGTTGTTAATGAACTCACTTTCGTTTTCCAGAAGTGTGGTTGTTGATCTGCCCGAGTTTCCCCATGAACCCGCAACACAGGAAGCGGTAAAAGCAACCCAATTTGATGAACGTCAGAAAAAAGCGGTGGTGGAAATTCCTGGCGCAGGCTTTGTCTGGCTTCAACCGGGCACGTCTCCTGCCGTCTCTGCGAAAACTAGTGTCCCGATCGCCGAACCACTGTTGCTCCGGAATGAATTCTTTGAAGTGCATATTCATGAAGAGACAGGTGGCATTGCGCAGATCAAAGAATATGGTCGGAAGCCAAATCGTTTAAGTCAGCAGCTTGCGTATCGCTTTCCTTATCAGCGAACGATTTCCACTCCTGGTGCACTCGGCGGTTTAGAAGAAAAGACCCCCTACTCTGCGATTCGAGAAGTGAAAATCGCGCTGACCTGTGCCGGGCCAGGCATGGGGGAAATCGTGACGACGGGCGAGATTTATGATCAAGTCAGCGACACGACACTGGCAACGTTTCGTCAGACGTTTCAACTCTGGCGCGGGCGTCCGATTCTAGATGTGAAAATCGAGTTGGATGTACAGACGATGCCTGATGGGAATCCCTGGGATCACTATTATGCAGCGCGCTTTGCCTGGGGCGACAGTACAGCCTCTCTGACCCGGTCCCTCCTGGAAAGTGCACACGCCTTTCAGGGAGAACGTTTTGAAAGCCCGCATTATTTTGAGATCGCAGAAGGCGAAGAGCGGGTCACGATTTTGAATCATGGGTTGCCGTTTCATCGCAAAACTGGCCCGCGGATGTTGGACAGTATGTTGATCGTCGAAGGAGAAACAAAACGGGAGTTTTCCTTTTCGATTGCGGTGAACCAGAATTTTCCGATGCAGCTTGCCCGGAATGTGATGGTGCCTGCAGGGCAAGTATCCAGTCCTGTTGGGCCTCCCCGGATGGGAGAAAAGGGGTGGCTGTTTCATGTTTCTGCCAGCAATGTGCAGCTGACGCGCGTGCTGGATTTGTTGTCGTCAGAAGGAGATTTGTCGAACGAAGCGTCTGACAGTCAACGTGGCTTTTCAGTGCGTCTGATTGAAACAGAAGGGATGCATCGTTCTGTGAAATTGCGTTGCTTTAAATCTCCCGTCAGTGCCCGACAGCGTGACTTCCATGGGAAGACGGTTGTGGAGCTTCCAATTGAAGAAGACGCGGTTCTGATTGAGATATCACAGTACGAAATTGCCGAAATTGAAATCCTGTTCGAGGAGCAAGCGTAACCGATGATCGTGACGATTGATGGCCCCGCAGGATCGGGAAAAAGTACTGCGGCGCGCGGTTTATCCAAACGTCTGGGCTTTGAGTTTCTTGATACCGGCGCCATGTATCGCTGTGTCGCCTGGGGGGTGCTGCAGCGTAATGTGGATCCGGCCGACGAGCAGGCTGTGACAGATGTCAGCCAGCAGGTCAAAATTACGTTTGCGGATGATCAAGTGCTGCTTGACGGAGAAGATGTTTCAGAGGCCATTCGCACTCCTGAGGTTACCGAGGCTGCGTCGGTGGTCGCACAATATCCGACTGTGAGACAGGAGCTGGTGCGTCTGCAACAACAGGCCGCTGCTGGCGTTGAGATTGTCAGTGAAGGTCGCGACCAGGGAACCGTTGTGTTTCCGGATGCGTTCTGCAAATTCTTTCTGATTGCCGATCCAGAGGAGCGTGCGCGTCGCAGGCATGAGGAGCTTGCGGCAAAGGGGAAGCAGGTTACCCTTGATGCGATCTTACAGCAAATTTATGAACGCGATCAGCGTGATGAACAACGCACCGTCGCCCCGTTAAAACCGGCCGACGATGCGATTGAGATCAATACGTCCCGTTTGGCAATCAATGAAGTGATTGATCAACTGGAACAGCTTGTGCGTTCACGAATCAGCTCTGACTCTCCCTGAAACATTTCCCGATTCTGAAGATCAGAACTGGAGTGTCATCGTTACAGTCGTGCGGCTGTCCATCAAATCTTTACGACCTGTGATGGGAAATTCCCAGACACCAGCGACAGACAAGCAACGGTTGAGGCGGTAGTTTGCTCCAAATGCAGTTGAGATGAAGTTGTTACCGGCGACGTTCGTTGAACCCAGGTTGATCCAGTCTCCTCCTTCAACATTCAAAGGCAGAGCCTGCCCACTTTTGGTGTAGACGATACCGTTTAACTCAGCGATTGCAGAGAGTTTATTTGTCACAGGGTGATCGTAGTGCACGCTGTAATAGATAGACTGTGATTCTTCAGCCGTGTCTCCGGGGATATGATAACCAGTTGAAGCAATCAGGTGTCCGCAACCAATTTTCTTACCCAGTGAGAGGTAAGGGGTCCAGACGCTATCGCCATTCCCCTGAAAGACGCGGCTGCTTCCATTGGTCGCTTCATAGATCAGTCCGCCTGAGAGCAGGAACTGGTTTTCGACATCTCGAATGAATACGTATTTCAGTCCCAGGCCGATGTCGGACCAACCTTTGGAATTGCCAACGCCTCGTGTTTGCAGTGTGTTGTAGCCGTCCTTAACTGCGATCACGGAAAGCCGTTCGTTTAAGGCGATTCCGAGTTGGAGGGCGTAAACCTGAAGGTCCCCTGCTCCGAGAACGGGCGTTTGTGCGTCAATCATTTGATTGATGAAAATACCTCGTACATAGGTTAGTGAGCGCGGATCAATCGACCAGACCGGGTTACTGACGGGCATGACGAAGTCATCAAAACAGCGATCGCTGGGGAATTTATTCAACAGCGGGATTCGATCACAGAGTGTGCAGGCATTACAAGCATTGCAGTTGCATGACTGATTGTTACAGTCAGCTGCTTGAGAACTGCATGTCGGACATGAGCATGGCTGTCCTGTGAGTGAAATTGGTTGCTCGCCCGTCGGTGTCTGGATGAGTTGAGTTTCTGCTTCTGTGACGGAAACATCGTTAGCAGAATTCAAGGTGGAAGGAGGATCTATTACAGGCGGCGCTGGTGCAGCTGCCCCTTCATAGACACCATCAACAAAGACATCGGATAGCGTTTGAGGTTGAGCAGGCCCTTCGGCGTAAATTGCCGAACAGATCAGGCTGCATGAAAAAGTGATCAGTACAATCGGCGCGAACCTCATGTATTCCCCCTCCTGGAAATGAGATAATTGAGCGTATTATTCGCCTGTGATGAGATGATTCCTTTCATCTCTCAATACGTATCGACAATTCCAATTTGTGAAAATAGGTGTATAAGTTGAAGTTTATTTGTTTTTCATGATTGCATGGAAATACTGCATTGAGATGCTGGTAACAAAAAAATGCACGCCGAGTCGACGTGCATTGGGATTTGATTCAAGTTTGCGAACATTTGATTAGTGCATCAATTGTTTTTCAAAATCGATGTCATATTTTTTCATTTTCTTATACAGTGTAGTGCGGTTGATTCCCAAAGCTTTGGCCGTGTTCTGGCGATTCCAGCCGTTGGATTCCAGTGCTTCGATAATGATTTGACGTTCGGGATTGGCCAACGCTGTTTTCAGGGAACCACTTCCCATGCGGTTCTCTGCAGACAGCGTATATGGTTGCTCCTGACGAATTTGTTCGGGGAGATCAGGAACCCGGATATAATCCCCTTTCGTCAATACCACAGAGCGTTCGATGACATTGATCAATTCGCGCACATTTCCAGGCCAGGAATATTTGAGCATGGCCTGTATGGCAGAGGCGTCAAAACCTTTGATTGATTTGCCGATTTGTTCGTTGTAAACCTTGAGGTAATGCTCAATCAGGAGAGGGATATCGCTCATGCGCTCTCTGAGTGCCGGCTGTGTTAATGTGATGACATTAATGCGGTAGTAGAGGTCCTGTCGGAACTCTCCACTGGCGACCATGTCTTCCAGGTTCTGGTTGGTGGCCAGAATAAGACGAATATCAACGGTGTGCGTTTTATTATCGCCCACGGGTTCAAATTCATGATCCTGTAACACCCTTAGTAATTTCACCTGCAGACTGGGAGAGGCTGTCGCAATTTCGTCCAGGAACAACGTACCTCCGTCTGCCTGCAGGAACTTACCGATTTTATCGTGTGACGCTCCAGTGAAGGAGCCGGCTTTGTGTCCGAACAATTCACTTTCCAGCAAACTGTCAGGTAGCGCACCACAGGCGACTTCCACAAATGGCTGGTTGCAGCGGTCACTGAGTTGGTGAATGGCACGGGCGGTCATGGTTTTTCCGGTTCCATTTTCACCCAGAATTAATACCGTGGTTCGAGTCTCAGCCACGCTTTCGATCAGATCGAACATTTTCTGCATTTTATAGTCTTGGCCGACAATGTTCGACAGGCCAAAACGCTGATCCAGCTGAGCCTTCAGTGTTTTATTTTCTTCGACGACTTGTCTCTGGTCCAGGCAACGTTCAATTGTCAGACTGAGTTCTTCGTCGATCACCGGTTTGGTCAGATATTCAAAAGCGCCCAGTCGAATCGCTTCGATAGCACTTTCGATCGTTCCATAGCCAGTCAACATGATGACGGCGGTATCCGGTGCGTTCTGTTGTGCCCATTCCAGTAGATGGAAGCCATCCTGGTCTGGCAGATTGACATCGCAGACAACCACCTCAAATGGGAATTCTTTTAAACGTTCGATCGCATCCAGGCAGGTTAGTGATGTTTCGGTGCGATGCCCCAGGCTTCGCAAATAGTCTGCCATCGCTTCCAAAATATATTGATCGTCGTCAACTACCAGTAATGAACCAGAATTTGTCTTCATTGAATATGTCTCGCCCAAAGTGTCCATGTAATGCTGCAATCGTCCTACAGCTGTGTTGGTTGTGAATAATCAGTGTTGTGTCTCTCGGATTCACAATAATAAAATTGAAAATCTGCTTGTTACTCTTCACAAAATCAATCATTGATTTTGATCAAGTGAAATGCCGGGTGCGTTTATTCCTCAATACAGAAGAGGAAACCGCTCCGGTCTTTCATGTCAGACGAGGTTGCTACCTGATCGGTAAACGCGCTCGTCTGTCAATCAAACTGGGAGGCAAACATTAATGAAGGGATAGTGAAAACATAGGACACAAGTTTCAAACAGGCAACATGCGGACGGCACTGCCTGTTGTTTTTGAGAATCAGATGTTGTCGATTTCAGGGTGACGCGCTGTAGAATGAGGTGAAAAAACCACACAAGTCCGGTTGAGAGGGGGCCCCGAACCGGGTTCTGTCGATTTCATGGCTTGTAACGCCCTGTTAACGGTGCAGCGCATTGCTGGAAGATTGCCATATTCCCTACAAAAGTCAGACTGGGTATCTTCGGCACCAATAACAGCAAGTTCTGTGTTTTGCCGAGTTTGACCAGATTTGGCTCAATCTGTTGTGGGGCAATGCGCAGATATGATTCAAACAGAAGACAGATTGAAAGACTCTCAAGTTGCTACTGCGCAAGGCGATTGGGAGGCTCGCTCTGGTTTTAGGCTGTAATTTGTGATTCCAAGTGAAGATTTACCAATAGATAGCGAATGATAACTGTAAACAGAGCCTTGAGATGGTGCCCCTGTACTGCTACTATTGGGACTTTGGAAGAACGATTTCAGACGATCTTGCGGGGTTCGGCCAGTCAGATCAAAGATCAGATGGCTTGAAAGCCGGGGTACCGTCGGCTGAAATTCGAACCGGTCAGGGAGAAAGTCCAATTTCTGGAACCGAATTTTCGAGTCATTTTCCCTTCGTTCAGGGTGTTTTGTTAACAGAAGATAGCCTTTCTTGTTCAGGCTCCTGATAGTGATTACGACCGGTGTTTACCTGCTTAAAAGATGGTCCCGGTAAAAGAAAGTGGGAGTTGTCCGTTGTTAAGAGCGATCATTAGTGATATTCACGGCAATCTTGAAGCGTTGAAAGCTGTTTTGGCTGACATTGATCGCCGTGAAATCAGTGAGATTTATTGCCTGGGAGACATCATTGGCTATGGGCCTAACCCCAGGGAGTGCATCGATCTGGTTAGAAAACGTTGCACGAAATCTCTACTGGGAAACCATGACCAGGCAGCTTTGTTCGATCCGGAAGGTTTTAATGCGGGCGCAGAACGAGCGATTTTCTGGACGCGACGTAGGCTGGAGACAGGCGATGCGTCTAAGAACCAGGATCGCTGGGATTTTCTAGGCGAACTTCCTCGCATGATCCGCGAAGACAAACTGTTATTTGTGCATGGTTCGGCGCGAAATCCCCTCAATGAATATGTGTTTCCGGAAGACATTTACAATCAGCGGAAAATGGAACGCATTTTCGGGCTGGTAGATCAATATTGTTTTCAAGGTCACACACATATTCCCGGCGTGTTTACCGAGAGTATGAATTTCCTGTCACCAGAGGAAGTGGAAAACGAGCACCCGTTTGGTCCGGAAAAGTTTCTGGTGAATGTCGGTTCGGTGGGCCAGCCTCGTGATGCAGATAATCGATCTTCTTATGTCATTATCGATGACGAAAAAGTGACTTTCTGCAGAGTCGAATACGATTTTACAGCTACCGCAGAAAAGATTTACGAAATTTCTGATTTAGATAACTTCTTGGGCGATCGTCTTCGAGATGGTCGATAACAATGGAACAAAAACGACTCTTACTATTCGTCACTCTGTCTGCGACTGTTTTGTTTTTTTGGCAAATGTTCGTGGTTCCCGTCATTGCTCCTCCTCAAAAAAAACCTGCCCAACAGCAGGCAGCGCAAGATAAAGATGCGCAAGAAAAGCAGGAAAGCGACGCTCCGCTGGTTGCGAGAAAACCGGGAGAGTCTAAGAACGCAGAGATAAAACCTGTTGAGCCTCCACAGGCGAAACAGATACCGCTGCTCAAGAATCCCCGCCAGAAAATTGTGCTGGGATCGCTTGATCCGGAAACCGGTTATTTTATGCAGGCAGCGGTCACGACTCAGGGGGCTTCCCTGATCGATGCGCATTTGAATGACCCATTGTATCGGGATCTCAAAGCGCAAGATCAGCCTTTGAAGGTGCTCGATGAATTCATTGGGGACAAAGCAACCATTCGGTCGCTGGAAGTCGAGATCGAACAGCTGGATAAGCAGCTGGCGCCCCTGCTCACAGATACGCGCCGGGTAGACTGGAAAGTTCTGGAAGAGATCAAGGACCCGGATCATCCTAAAATTATTCAGTCGGTCCGTCTGGGGCTGACGGCACCGGATGGCAGTCTCGAAGTTCAAAAGGTATTTACCCTCAAGAAATATCTCGTTCCCCAAGATCAGAAATTTCGCGAGTTCCGAAATAATGAACAGGCCGGTTACCTGATTCACTTTGATATTAAGGTCATCAACCACAGCTCTGAAAAAAGGACGCTGGATTATCATTTGTTGGGGCCGGTTGGGATTCCTCTGGAGAATGCCGACAATACCCGGAAGTTTCGCGACGTCCGTATCGGTTTTCTGCAAAATGATCTCACCGTTGATACCGAGACCTTATATGCAGCGGATATCATCGAAGAGGTTCAGGCGCAGAACGTCGAAAAATATACACGCGCGTTTCAGTTTGCGGGAGTCGACGTTCAATATTTTGCCGCCCTGTTAACACCGGATGGCAAAAATTACGAGCCGAAAGAGGTTAATGGTGAAATGCATTCGAACTATTCTGCCAGTATCGAGCCGGTGCTCATTCAGCAGAATGTCAATAATGAATCGCTAAGCCGCACTACAATTCAGGTCAATTCCAATGACATTGAACTGGACGCAGGCGGAGAAACAGATCACGGTTATGCTTTGTATGCAGGCCCCAAGCGGGAATCGTTACTTGGTCCGCCTTTGAAAGCGACCGAGGTCATGGATTTCGGCTTTTTCGGTCCGGTAGCCAAATTGATGCTGTGGTTATTAAATACACTGCACAGCATTGGTTTATCGTACGGGCTTGCCATCATTGGTCTGACGATTATGGTGCGTGGCAGCTTGTATCCGCTCTCGCGTAAGCAGGCTGTTGGTGCTCAGAAGATGAAAGAGTTGCAGCCGCAGATCGCGGAAATCAAAAAGAAATACGCCGATGATCGGGAAAAGCTCGGCCGGGCGCAAATGGAGTTGTTCAGCAAAAATAATTACAATCCCCTTGCCGGTTGTTTGCCAATTTTCCTGCAGTTACCCATTTTCTTTGGCTTATATACTGCCTTGAATAATGCGGTTCAACTTCGGGGAACTCCGTTCCTCTGGGTTGATAACCTGGCAGCTCCGGATGCGATGTTTAAGCTCCCCTTCTCGATACCGTTCCTGGGAGATGACTTCAATTTGCTGCCACTGGTAACGGTGGCCCTGTTTGTCGTACAGCAGAAATTGTTCATGCCGCCACCGACAGACAAAGACCAGGAACTGCAGCATAAAATCATGAACTACATGATGATTGCGATGGGCTTCATGTTCTATCGCGTTCCTGCCGGGCTCTGTGTTTACTTCATTGCCTCCAGTCTCTGGGGCATCTGTGAGCGGAAGTTGCTCGATTTCCAGTCGAAGCGAAAACCGAGTACGATTGAGACGACAGACTCAAAAACGATTGAAATCAAAGCAGAATCGAAAAAAACAAAGAACAAAAAAGAGAGTTCTGAAAATCAAGAGCCTGCGAAAAAGGGCTGGTTTGCCCGTTTGCAGGACATTGCTGATCAGGCTCAGACTCAGGCAGCGCTCAATGAAAAGAAGCAGGAGCAAAACCCCCGCGGCAAAGGCACGGGGAAGAAGCCTAAGAAACGTCGCTAACGATGATTTTCTGCGAGGCTGGTCATGAATCTGCAGTTTGACGATACGATTGTGGCACTGGCATCGGCCCCCGGAGGAGGCGCGGCCGGTATGATTCGTATCAGCGGTACTGAGATACGATCCTGTCTGTCGGCCTGTTTCGATTCCAAGGAAGAGTGGCAGAAGTCCCACCGTTCAGAACGTCACCCGGGTCACTTACGCCTGGCAGGATCAACTCAGTCTCTTCCAGGGGCGCTCTATTATTGGCCGACGGCGCGCAGTTTTACCGGACAGCCTCTGGCGGAATTTCATACAATCAGTGCCCCTCCCTTGCTCGAAGCGGCGATTGAAAATATCGCCGCCCATGGTGCCCGAATGGCGCGGCCGGGAGAATTCACACTGCGCGCCTTTCTTGCGGGGCGGGTAGATTTGATGCAAGCGGAAGCCGTACTCGGGGTGATTGATGCGCACGATCATGCCGAACTCAATCTGGCACTCAGCCAGCTCGCTGGTGGAGTTTCAACTCGCATCGGAGAGGCCCGCGTTGATCTGCTGGAGTTACTTTCCGAACTGGAAGCGGGACTGGACTTTGTCGAAGAAGACATCGAGTTTATAGATCGCGAAACACTGGTTTCCCGCCTGCAGAAAATTCGTACATTTTGCGAACGGCTCTATGCCGATTCCTCCACGCGAATGGAATCGACGGGCAGTCTTTCTATCGTTCTCGCCGGGCTTCCCAATGCAGGCAAGAGTACGTTGTATAACGCACTGGTGGGAGATTCTCAGGCTGCGCTGGTTTCGGATGTTGAAGGGACGACACGCGATTATCTTGTCACCTCGTTAAACTGGCAGGGGCAGTCAATTCAATTGATTGATACCGCAGGAATGGAATCGGGAGCGCATGAAATCTCCGTCAGTGCGCAGCAGTTTCGTGCGCAACAAGTGGCTCAAGCCGATCTGGTGATTTGGTGCACGGCTTCCGATCTGAAACCTGAGTGGTACGAGACAGATCGTCTGCAGCGGGAACCGCTTTCAGAGTCGCAGCATGTGCTGCATATCATGACAAAAAGTGATCTTCCCCCTGCTCTACCTGCAAGCCAACTGACTGGGGCCTGTGAGGTTGAGTTATCTGTCACCACCGGAGAGGGACTGGAACACCTGCAGGATCTGATTTTAGCCCGGCTGACAGAATACCGCCGGGGTAGCAAACTGCTGATCGGTTCCACTGCCTCCCGCTGTCGAGAAAGCCTGCGGTCCGCCGGTCTGTCACTACAGGCTGCGGAAGAAACAGCTTCGTTGAAACTGGGGGAAGAGCTGGTTGCGATTGAGATTCGTGAAGCACTGCAACATCTCGGACAGATTGTAGGCCAGGTTTATACGGATGACATTCTGGATCGCATCTTCAGCAAATTCTGCATCGGCAAATAAATGCCCGCATCAGGGATTGGACTGATGGACCCATTCAGGAACTTTTCCGAATTCAATTCCGAGTTGCGGAATGAAGTAGAAGAACATGAATGCCGTCAGGAGGAAGACGCCAATCAGATTCAGGATGATGCCGTACTTGAGCATGTCGGACATCTTGATTTGTCCGGAGGCAAAGACAATCGCATTCGGAGGCGTCGCAATGGGCATAGTGAAAGCACAGCTGGCAGAGATCGCCGCGGGGATCATAATCAGTCGTGGATCAATTCCCAGGCTGACCGCAGTCGCAGCCAGAATGGGGAGGACAGTATTTACGGTGGCTATGTTTGACGTGAATTCCGTAAGAAATGTCAGCATCAGGCAGGCGGCAAAGACCAGAGCCCAGGGAGGCCAGTCGGCGATGACTTGTGAGAAAACGTGCCCGACCCAGCCAGATAAGTCGGTCGAGCGAAAGGCGCCTGCGATTGCAAAACCGCCTCCAATTAGCAAGAGCACGCCCCAGGGAAGCCGTTCAGCCGTTTCCCAGTCCATCAGATACTCGGTCGCTCCCTGCTCCGATTTTTGTGCGGGAATCGCGAACATGAGAATCGCCATGCCCATGGCAACGGTGGAGTCATGCACCCAGCCAGAGGCGCTTTCGACTGCAATACCCCACTGAGTGAGAAAGTGGATAGGGAATTGTTCCCAGCCGGCAAGCAATTCAAATTCTCCAAATTTGAGCGGCTTCCGTGTGACCCACAATACGGCGGTCGTCACGAAAATGATCATCATCAATATTTCCGGTCGCGAGGGACGCCCCAGTTTCCGAACGTGATCGTTGATAATCGATCGAGATGATTCTTGTGAATTGGATAAACGCGGCATCTTCCAGCAGAGCACCGTCCAGGCCAATAGTAAAAACGTGATACCAAATGGCACTACCATCACCATCCACTCGCCCGCAGATATCTGAGGCCCTTGCGGGAACTGCGAAAGCCAGATTTGTTGAAAGGCGATATTGGTCGGCGTGCCAATTAATGTGGTCACACCACCGATGCTGGCGGAGTAAGCAATTCCCAGCAGCAATGCCACCGAGAAATGACGGATGTCTTTCGATGAATCTTCAGGAGACTCAAGCTGGGTGAGTTCAGAAATCGATCCAATGATGGCCATACCAATCGGCAGCATGAGCAATGTAGACGCTGTGTTGCTGATCCACATTGAGAGGAAGCTGGTAGCAAACATAAAGCCTAAGACAACGCGTCGCGGGCTGGAACCAATCACCTGAATGGTATGTAGGGCAATTCGTCGATGTACGCCCCACTTTTCGATCCCCAAAGCGATCATAAAGCCGCCCATATACAGAAAGATATTCTGATTAATATAGGACTGGCTAACGGTTTTCGGATCCTGGATTCCAAAAATGGGAAACAGCGCGAGGGGAATAAGACTGGTCACAGCGATTGGCAGTGCCTGCGTCATCCAGAGAACAGCCATCAATGCGGTGACCGCGGCTAAGCGTTGTGCTGACGCCGTCATATCTGACGGCGTCGGCAGATTTAGGATCATCAAAAAAACGATGATGCTGAATAACTTCCCGTAAAAGGGAATACGGCTTTCAGCTGGATGTGATGAGTCGCCAATCACGAAGGGAAAATTCCTGATTTATCTGAATGAGAGTCTCATTCAACGTGCAAGTGAAGAATTAGCGATGCCAGAGAAAAGTATCGATGATTTCTTATTCTAACGATTCCGGGTGAACGAACTGGTGTCCTTTAGGGCGAACGGTTAACACCGGGCATGATGCTTTGCGGACCACTTTCTCCGCTACGCTTCCGAGCAGTAAATGTGCGGTGAAAGAGCGGCCGTGTGTGCCTACGATAATCAAGTCGACTTCTTCCCTCTTGGCGAATTTCAGGATATCGACAAACGGATTGCCGTGGACCCAGTGGGTTTCGATGTCCAGATCGCCTTTGTCTTCATCAAGAATCCAATTTTCGAGTCTGGTCTTCGCGAAATTTTCAAAGTCTTCTTTGGGAGGCAGTGCGTAACTTTCGAACATCGGCATGTAGACGACCGGGTCTTCGATCACATTCAGCAGATAGAGCTTGGCATTGAACTTTTTGGCGAATTCCACAGCGTACTGGGTTGCCTCTTGAGCTGGTTCACTAAAGTCGGTTGGTAACAGGATTTTTTTAATATCAATCATGGTGTTTCCCCTTTCACATTCAAGGCCGTCTGCAATTGCGATCTTCACAGGAAGAATCCATTATAAGAGGAGACCAGCGGGAAACAATAGACGGGGCAAGTTGCATTATCACATTCAGTTATGTGTTTCTTTAATTTGTAAAGAAATCAAGGTCCTGGTTTGTGAAACACGGGAAATCTGCTTATGATAAACCTCAACCTCACTTCAAAATGGGGTGTCCGGATTGAAATCAAATCACCTTGAGAATCATAAAAGAACACTTTGTGGAGGCAGGATTAATGGAAAAGTGGCCCATTGGCGTATTTGCTTCAGTAGATGCAGGTCTGGGAGTGCATTTTGATGTCGTTCAAGAATTAGGAATTCCGACGATTCAAATTCATGCGCCTCATAAGCAAACCCGAACTCCCGAAGTCGCCAAAGAATTTCTGGACCGCTGTAACGCCGCAGGAATTACGCTTACCTGCGTATTTGGTGGTTTTGATGGGGAAAGCTACGCTGACATTCCGACGACAAAGAAAACCATCGGCCTGGTGCCTGCCGAAACGCGCGCCGCACGTGTAGCAGAAATGAAAGAAATTTCCGACTTCACCAAACTGCTGGAGTGCGACACCGTTGCCCTGCATATCGGCTTCGTCCCGGAAGATCGCAATTCGGACGACTATAAGGAGTTGGTTGCGGTGACTCAAGGGCTGCTGGATCACGTCAAAGCGAATGGCCAGTCTCTGAATCTGGAAACCGGACAGGAATCTGCCGATCACCTGCTCGACTTTATCAGTGATGTCGCTCGTGATAACCTCAAGATTAACTTTGATCCGGCCAATATGATTCTCTATGGTACGGGCGATCCAATTGCTGCCTTGAAACGCGTAGGACATCTGGTTGCGAGTGTGCATTGTAAAGATGCGACCTGGGCAGCAGAGGGCAAACGCGGCATCGAATGGGGGGCGGAAGTTCCACTTGGCGATGGTGATGTCGGCATGGGAACCTATATCCAAACTCTTAATGAGATTGGTTATACCGGCCCATTAACGATTGAACGCGAAATTCCGGAAGACCCCGCGCAGCAGAAAGCGGATATTGGAAAAGCCGTTTCCCTTTTAGATGAACTGAAAAAGCAGATCGGTTAATGCCGGTTTCGGAGACCGTCTGTGGAAAATGTGATTGAAGATGTTGCTTGTCCCAGTTGTTATTGCGTCTGCGATGATAATCAGGTGATAACCGACGGACAGCAAATTACCGAAGTGCAATCCACCTGCTCTCAAGCGCAGGCATGGTTTGACCGGTCTCAGCAGACGGATCAGTTAGCGCCTTCAATCAAGGGAACGACCGTCTCACACGCGGAAGCGATCCAGCGGGCCGTCGAACTGATTCAACAGGCACAGTCTCCCCTGATTTATGGTATGTATCAGTCTGCCACCGATTCACAACGGGCCGCTATCAGTTTAGCAGATCAGATCGGTGCAACGATTGATACGGGCGCTGCTTCTGGGACACGGGCATTACAACAGGTGGGAGAGGCATCTTGTACACTGGGGGAAGTTCGCAGCCGTGCCGATTTAATCATTTACTGGGGCGCTGATGCGTTTCGGAGTAATGAGTGTCACAGAAACAGTTTGAACCGAGGGGCATCTGCTTCAACTCGCAAGATCGTGTCGATTAGCGCCGCAGAAACGGATTCCGGTGAGAACGTCGATCAATCGATTCAATTAGCGCCGGGAAACGAGCTCGAACTGATCTGGTGCCTGAGAGCACTATTAAAAGACATTGATCTGGGAGAAAAGCGTTCATCGGTAATTGCGGCAGCTGACCTGCAGAGTCTGGTCAGCTTGATTCGGCAGAGTCAATATATCGTGTTCTTTTTTGGACCAGAGTTTAAACAGGGACCTTTGGCACATCGACAAATCGAAGCCTTGTCGCTGCTGGTTCGAGAAATTCAAGCCGAACGTCGCTGTCATACACTGAATGTTCCAGGAACTGGCGAGACCAAAGGTGCTGACAATGTGCTGGCCTGGCAGACCGGTTATGCTGCCTGTGTGAATTTTGCAGCGGGCTACCCCCGTTATTCGCCCTGCGAATATTCAGCCAATCAATTGCTGGAACAGTCCGAAACTGATCTTTGTCTTCTGGTCGGAGCACAGCCACTGTCGGGGTTATCTAAGTTAGCACTTGATCGTTTGGCAGACACTCCCCTGATTTTGACAGGGCCCAGCGCCCTCGATCGACTGAATGCGGAAGTTTATCTTCCGACTGGCGTTTATGGCATCCATTATCCCGGCGTGGTTTATCGTCTGGATGGAACTCCCATGCCTTTACGTGGGTATGCGTCGACTGTGCTGCCCAGTGAAGCCGATGTGCTCTCTGAGATCAGCACGCGACTGAAAAAACAGGCTTAGAATCCATCGCAGACAGTGATACCCCTCCTGCTCGTGTTCGCTGATCGCCTTAATCGGAATGATCGTCAAGGTTGGTGTTGATTTTTCGCATCGAATATCCCTCCTTGGCTGGGTTTGGATGTTTTTTAACCTAAGTTTTTGTTGATATTCATCCATTGGGAACCCAAAGTCAGTTTCCTATTCCTCTAAGGTGATGTCTGTATTCCTCTTAGAGTGAGAGGAAACAGGCACGTTTCAGGTTGTGAGAATGACAACAGAAATTAAAGAACAATTAGACCAAACTGCCGAATCACCAGACAAGGATCAGGACACCGTTTCGATTCGCGTCGAAGATCTGATCGTCGGCAGGAAAATAAATAACGCAATCTTCGATTCCAACGGTGTTTTGCTATTGGCTGCCGGTGCGGTAGTTAATTCGCGATTTAAACAACTGTTACGCGATCGAAATATGCCAGATGTAAAGATCCATAGTCAGGATGCAGCCGCAGTCAGTCTGAGTGCCGCGTTCTCGGGTGATGCAGCTCTGGATACGGGATCGGGAATCTTTTCGACTGAGATGACGGAAAAGTTGGACAAGCTCATCGAATCGGGTTCGATGTTTGTTGCCAATACCGGACCTGCCGTCCGGGATTCGATGGTCATTCATGGTTGTAAAGGCTATGACCAGGAGCACAGAGAAAAGCTGTTTGAGCAGCAACAGGAGTTCGGCGAATCTCTGGATGGAATGATGCGGGGCGCGCTCAGTGGGCAAACTCCCAAAGGTTCAGAAATTGCGGGGATGGCGGCGAGTTACCTGACTCAACTGACGGCTGATGCCGACAGTGTGATTTCAGCAGCGGCAGAAGCGGGGAAGGATGAATCTTTGTCCCAACACTGTTTACAGATGTCGCTATTAGGAATGGCAATCGGAACAGAATTAAATTTAGATGAATCCAACGTCCGTAACATCGGGCTTTGTGGACTCGTGCATGACTGGGGCATGGTCAGTGTACAGGATAAAATTGGTTCCTGGCGCCGTAAATTGAATCCTCTTGAGCGGATGGAAGTGCAGAAGCACCCGATTATTTCACTGGAAATGCTGGAAGATGTAGCAGGCATTCCAAGTGTGGTTCCCGTCGTTTGTTATCAGGTACATGAGCAACCGAACGGAAAAGGGTATCCACGTAACCGTACACAAAACATGATTCATATGTTTGCCCGAATTCTGAATGTCGCACACTGTTATGTCTCTTTAACGACGTCGCGGGAAGACCGCCCTGCTCTAATGCCTTATGCGGCGATGGAGTTTCTCCTGCGTCAGACAAACGACAAAACGATCGATTCCGCACCCATGCGTGCTTTGCTCAATCTGCTGTCACTCTTTCCAGTGGGAAGTTTCGTGACATTAACAGATGGCAGTGCCGCACGGATCATCCGACGGAATCAGAATCTTTATACGAGCCCGATTGTGCAAATCATTCAGACCTCAGAAGGAAAAAACGCTGATCCGATGGATCCGGATAACATTCTTGATCTGAATGAGAGCCATCATGAGATCGATCAGGCCCTGCCGACGCCCGGAAAAGATGAGATTGATCTTTCCTCTGAGCTGTTTGACGGTCAGATCTAAGTTGACTTGATCGTTATAATACGTAGATTCCTTGCCGTCCAAACCCTCTCTGAGCCTGTATTTAAGGCGGAACGGAACCAGATTCAGGAAAACTGACGAATCCTTTCGAGGAATGGTCGGTTTTGCTTGAAACTGAACGGGGAATGGCTTATATTTCCATCTCGCTTCCATTAAGCGGCGATTTCAAAGGGAGTTAACGCTTCTGAAGTCTCAGCCGGAAACGAAGGGCATGTAGCTCAGTTGGTAGAGCACAGGACTGAAAATCCTGGTGTCGGCGGTTCGATCCCGCCCGTGCCCATTAAGTCTTAAAAAACAGGCTTTTTCGAGACTTTCTACCGGGATCTATAATCTTGGTATCAAATACGGGAAATCGGTAGATCTGAGAGACGCTTGTGAGCAAGCTATCCTTAAGGTGCCAGCCCAATGAGACAATTCAAAAGCGAGCAGGAATCGATATGAAGATTCCCGTTCGTTTTTTTGTGCGCCCTGCCCTTTCTTTCAAGGAACGAATCGCAGTCAGGCGAATCCCCCTGCCTCATTGATTTCTGGTAAACGATACATCACCATTGATTTCCTCTGATCGCGACTGGCGCGGGAAAAGTATATCATCGCGCGGCTCCGCGTTCCGACTCTGATCAATCAAGCACAGGAGATCTCAAAATGTTTGCAGCCTTCTTTTTGCCAGGCTTCTTTGAAATGCTCATCATCGGGAGTATCGTAGTCCTGGGAGTGATTCCGTTTTGGATGATCTGTTCCAAGGCGGGATTCCCCGGCTGGATCAGCCTTGCTATCTTTTTCCCGTTGTTGAACATAGCACTCTTATTTTTCCTGGCGTTTGCAGAATGGCCCGCGCTGCGCAACGTGCCTGATCAGGATCAAACGGACGTTTAAATCATTCCGCTGTTTGTGTTGGGCCGACGGAATAACGATCTGAAATTCCCGACTCTGAAATCCATTTTAGGATGAAAGCGATGACCGATCTGGGAACTGTCGAACGAAAGGCGTTTGTTCCCGCGAAAGACTTCGCGCTTTCGAAACAGTTTTACGAAGACCTCGGTTTTCAAATCCCCTGGTCATCCGATGAACTGGCTTATCTTCATCACGGAAACTGTACTTTTCTGCTGCAGCATTTTTTATGAGAAACAGCATGCGGAAAACTTCATGATGCATCTCTCCGTCAAGAGCGTTGATGCCTGGTGGGCTCACGTCCAGAAACAAAAGATCGCCGAAAAGTACAACGTGCAGATCTCCCCTCCCGAACAGAGACCCTGGAACATGCGCGACTTCGTTCTGATTGATCCCTCAGGAGTCCTGTGGCGCATCTCAGAAAACACTGACTGAATTCGCCTGAAAATTGCCGGTGATCGGGATCAGTGTCACAGTTTCGTCTGATCCTTCGGTGAAAAATTCAAAAGATGTCAGACGTACTTTTGGTTTCCGTAATCTGCAGCCAGGTGCATTACTGAAAGCAGCGGTCAGAACTCAAGGGCAACTCGGCGTCACGATCAAGGTGATTCGCGTCGTTTCAGTCCGGAAAGAAGCATTGAGCAAAATGGTACACGACCGTGAATACGGTCAACGGGAAGCGGCTCGTGAAGGGTATCCGTATCTGTCCGGAGAAGAATTTGTGAATTGCTTTTGCAAGAAATTTAAAGTGATACCAGCGACGCCGGTGACGCGGATTGAATTTACTTATGTTTGAATGACCTGGTAAGGGTTGTTACCCGGTCATTATTTTTAACCACTTTAAGAAAGTCGAAACGATGATTGAGAATCCAAAAGAAGGACAGGAAGTAGTCTATATCTTGGAAAATGGCTGCCTTGATCGCGGTGTTGTAACTGAGATCACAGAAGATTTCGCTTGGTTCGATGTGCGCGGAAGAAGGATGATGAAAGCGACCATCGATCTATACGAATCTGATGATCTAGATGGAATCGTGGAAGGGCTTAAAGGGCTGATTGATAACTGTGAAATGACCATCGAGCTGATAGAGCGGGACAAAGCCAATGGCCGGCCGTATTTCAAAAAGCCGCTTTCAAACCAATCAACAGCAATGACCGGGTAATGATGATTACCCACCCAACATTTTAAACCTCTTTTAAAAATGAGATAGTCCTATGGTAGCAGATTTAGGCTGGAGACCAGCGCCAAAAGAGAAAGTAGTTCCTTGCCCCATTTGCGAACAAGGATATCCCACAGTCCAGGCATTTTATGAGCCGCACGAGGACGGCGATCGGCTGGTATGTTGCTGCACTGCCTGCGGTAAAAGAGGTTATATCCGATCAGAAGGGGAAATCGTTAATGCCTTTCAATGCCAAATTATGTGCGTCGAAATGGTCATTGAAAATGAGATCAAACAGAAATGCAATCAGAGACAGATTGCGATGACTTACGCGCTGGCTTTGAAATCGGATTATCCGACGGATTGGAAAAAAGTGAATGACATGATCATTGAGCGTTGGTCTGTCTCTGGTTTGGAACGAATTAAAAATATGGCTTGGAGTGGAAAGTGTTTCGAAATTCCAGCCAGCAAATGACCGGGTAAAGGTGGTTACCCGGTCATTATTTTAAAGAGAGTTTAGAAAAGGGGAGTGAGCAGAATTTACCTGAATTTCCTGCGACAGAACTGAACGTAACCCTCAAGGCAGTTAGCAATCGTAATGTCTTTTTTAGCCACGTAAATCAAAGGGGCGTAAAACGTTTGTAAATCTCTTCTCGTAGCAGCATCAAGCATATCTCCTTGTGACTTAGAAATAAATGATACTACAGGACCAACGCTCAGGGGATAAGCGATAACCAAAAACATGATGGTGTAACCCAGATAGCTAATGAATCTTGATCGTTTACTTTCAGACATCGTTTCAAGCTCCAGAAATTGGGAAAACTAACAAACACAGCTTAAACGAATGAAGGCAGTTAAGCCACTAAAATAAGTGAGGGTATGTGCGCGGTCCTGATTCTTTTGATGTCCGGGTAACGCTAATTACCCGGTCATTAGTTAGCACGTTACTGGCTGGATCTGTTGTCCGGGTAACCATTTCTTTACGGATACTTGGTTTGGTGCGAAAATTGATGAATCACTTTCAATTACGACCAATATTTAGCGACTCTTGACAGACTGCTTCAGCTTGGTACGCTTCTTTGTATCTAGCTATATACGTAGCTTCAAAAGCATCAAATCTTGTATCTTTCAGTATGATATTAGTTATGATAGAGGAAATATATGAGCCTGTGGATTGACAACGAGGTCGTGAACAAAGCCCAAAAAAATGGTGATTTCTCTGCCATAATCGAATCTGGTGTCCAGTTTTGTATGTCTCCTGATCGTAAGTATTGCATATTGGTTCGCGACCATTCTGCGTGGCATGTGGAGGGAGAAGGCTGGCGCGATAGTAACGATCCACCAGAAAACGAAGAGTCTGGGCGTCAAATGCTCAATTTCTTCAAGTGCCAAATCGATAGTGAGATTGGCATTTGGTTCAAGGCATTTATTCCTCAGGACGAGGCTATTAGAGATATCGAAAGTGTTGATGACGAATGTTGCGAAGTCATCATTGGTTCGGAGCGGCATAGGATTTACTACACCAAGATTGACGGTTTGATGTGGGATCTTATGACTGGAAATGCTGTAACAGAGGATGAGATCAAGACAACTTTCTCCAAGATATGGAATACATAACGGTTTCTGGTTTTGGCGTCAAATTCGGACGAATAAGAAAGATGTCCAGAACGAATTGTACCCGGACTTTTTTGTTTGTGAGATTGTTGTTTGATGTCGGGAAACCATAGTTACCCCGACATTTTTCCTTTGTGGGATCAATGAATCATGACCGGGTAAATGATGTTACCCGGTCTTTTTTTGTGCGCGGTCTTGATTCTCTTAATGACCTGGTAACGACTATTACCCGGACACTTTTTTAGGGGGTGTCTCTTAAAAACGTTCGTTAATAAATGCACGTGAGAAAACGTTTGCTGATATCGTACGAGGGTAAGGGTAACGTCACTGATTACGTCGCGGCGACGGAAGATCTTCAATTTGGGACCGCCCGACTTTGCCGCTGCCGTGCGTTGTGTTTCGCCATTGAGTGAAGCCTGCGGTGATCCAGAAAATGGCCAATACGGGCACAGCATAAATTCCGATAAACAGAAAGGCTATAGGTGACTGAGGGTCAGGGTTTATGTAGAAAGCTTGTGCATAAATATAGACGAACCACAGTGCGTATAAGATAGAACTGATCGTCAACAGTGTTTGTGCGCGCGTTGAGAGCAATGCGAAGGAGAGCACTGCGGTAACCACAAGTGGGCCAAAGACGAAAGGCACGAAGAAAAGACCTGCGTAGAAAGGCGTTGATTGCAAACACAGAACGAGTGTTCCAATTGTCACGATTACGGCTGTTGTAATAAACGCTTTGCCAAACCTGAAGCGATGATCTTCGGTATTCAACTTGGTCTCAGATGGTGCATTGGGGTTTTCCGTTTGCATAGCTGTGTGTACCAATCCTGTTGATGTAAAAAGGGGGCGGCATCCTTATCAGACTACTTGAATCGGAGTGTCTCGTTGTCTCGTCTATTCGAAAGGCGTTGGAAGTAATCGAATATCACGCATTGATTGAAAAAAATGAGATTAACGATGGTCACGGTAGGCCAAACAAAGGGTGAGATATAGAAATGAATCAAGAATTGCTGGGTAGTTTATGTTACCCGGTCATTTTATGCGCGGTCTTAGCCCTAATAATGACCGGGTAACGGTGTTTACCCGGTCATTATTTTTAATCCAGTAAAAATGGTTGTTTTCAGTAATTAGTTGACAAGGATTCTCTTGTTGGTATTCTTTTATGTGTCTTGAGAATTACTATGCATTTGTTACACGCATTGGTGAAATTACTAGTTTGGCGGAATCACAGTGTCACAAGAAAAAGAGATTGAAAAATGGCTGGCAAAGAGCGGTTACCCTCTTGAAATGCGTGTTGCGTCCGCATTTAGATCTGTAGGATTTCGAGTTACCCAATCTACTTATCTCAATGACATAGAAACTCAGAAGCCTCGAGAAGTAGATCTAATCGCTACATGGCAACAATCAGTTAAAAACGGCTGGTGGATGAACGTTTCTTTTGTGATTGAATGCAAAAGTACAACAAATAAGCCATGGGTATTTTTTACTGGTGATGCAACAGAAGACTTAGGATCTCTCTTCTGGTTATCATGGTTTCCATCGGCTGGACTCAGTGGAGAGGCCTCTGGTTTCCTCACACATTTTCATGAATTACTCAACGAATGGAGTTTTTTTAAGCCGACTGAGAGAATGGCCTATTCTGCGACCGAGGCTTTTACTCAGGGCCAAGACAAAGTTTATGAGTCGATTAATAAGATCGTTGGCGTCGCTGAGTCGATGGTTGCACTTACAGAACGGCGAATAAAGCCGGGTTTCCGTATCGTGGAATATGTGTTTCCGCTTGTGATTACGGACGCAGAAATGTTCAATGTGAGCCTAAACGATCAAGATAAATTAAAAATCGAATCCACATCAGAAGCGTTGCTCCCGTTGCGAAAAGAGCAATCTTGTTTGGTTAGAATTCTAGCTTTAAATATGCTCGATGATTTCACAGAAATGGCAATGAATGATGCCAGGACATTCACAGAAAGGTTTGCGGACGCATTGCTTGAGAAAATGGAGTTTGGATTAGATATGGGCTAACGTCCGGGTAACTCATATTACCCGGTCATTTTTTAGACTCGATTGAGCCCGAAAACGGGTTACTGACACCCTTTCTGCCCCGGTTTCCGGACTGACAGGGGATAATTACTTTTTGACAGGTGCAACAAAAGTGTCGTCAGGGCCCTGATTTTCCGGTGGTGCGCTGCCAATGAAGCGTTGTCCTGAGGGATCAGGAGCGATATTGGGTTGTTTCGCAAATGATTTAACGTTTCCGATTTCCAGCAACCAGCTGCCATCGTCTCGACTCACGTTTAACGAATATTCATGCAGCTTGCCGTCCACTGCTGTGCCGTACCAGCTGATCGAGTTAAAACCTGTCGGTACGTTTTCGTAGAGCGTTCCTTCCCAGGTCTCACCGACGTCTGTCACCAGGTTTTGACAGGTCGGGTTGTGGCGGCGTTCCGGAATACAAAATGTCCTGATGTCATCCAGCGACCAGCGGTCTTCCAGTGCAGCGGTGACTTCAGCGGGGGAAGTAAACTGCTGCTGGGGCTCCGTAGTGACATCGGAGGCGTTTCTGGTCTGTGTTTCGGGAGCCGTCGGTTTGCAGCCCCACACCAATATCAAGATGGCCGAGTGGAGAGTGAGTTGACGCATAATGCTGTGAAAAGAAATCTGATACCCCACAGATTTCACATTGAGCATCGATGTGGTTTTGGGTTCGCGCATTCGCTTAACGATTCCAGCCATGATAAGGACCTCAAACGAAATCTGCCTGGCGCGGTTTCTGCCCCTCGATTGGATTCCGCTTGGAGAATACAGAACTACCTGCCCTGAATTTGCACATCTTTTTTATGACCCAATGATCATTAGTCACAAGAATCTAATATTAAACGGACCGCATCGGGAATACAATATGTAGCATGCGATTCACAATCGTACCATAGTGAGCCAACCAGTCAATGGAGAGCTTTTATCCATAAATAATGACCGGGTAATACCTGTTACCCGGTCAATCTAGTAGTCCGAATGTCCTTGCATCTCGTCATCCTCGTAGATGTAGCACTCACCGTGACAGGAACTACAAGAACGATCATCATGTCCGCCGGTCGTATAGCGACGATGCGCTGTCTTGTCCAAGCCAGTACCTTTGCAGACCGGACAAACCCGTCCCAGTCTCTGTCCTTTCTTTTCCTCTTCAGGCATCGTTGTGCCCTTTCTACATTTGATACAAATTAGTCTCCGGGTAAGACCTGTTTAACTGACAATTTGATATCACTTAGCTTACCTTAAGGAACAATGTCCGGGTAACGTGCGTTACCCGGACAATATCCTAGAGGGTGTCTTTTAAACCGGTCGATACTCGCGTCAATTCGGAACTGGTATGACTTGATGAGACATCGGCGTGAGTAACGTCCAATGTAACCGGGACGCCGCCAGTCCCGTTAGTATCTAGTTTGATCCGGACGGCCGCTCCGGATCATGGCATTGTTCTGCGACATTATTCGCGCGAGCACCTGGTTATGCGGTCACGTCCATGCTGTGAATCATCGCAAATAAGGACAGATTGCACGGGGCATTGCTGTCCCCGTAAGTCATGCCGGATCAATTGGTTCATGGAAGTAATAGCACAAACCGTCTGGCGCGACTACGAAAAATACTTGCAAATTTTGACCGTCCCGTTTGTCGACACGCCAATTGGTAATCGAGACGCCGTTTGACTTCAGTTCGTCTTTAACTTGTTGGATATTCTTCACGAGTATAGCGGCACCATCCTGTGACGGGTCACCGCCGTTTACAGCGAATCCGAGACGTGTCCCATCTCTTTCGAGTACTACCATTGGCACAGGGGCTTGGTGTCGTTCGACCTCCGTCATGCTAAAGTGTTTGGCGTACCAATTGGAGGCCACATCAAGATCGGTGACCGGTAACGCCAAGACGTCATTTTGGAACGGTGAGGCAGACTTGAAAGCGGGTTCGATTGACATTGTAGTTGAGGCTTGGTTTGAATCGCAGAACTTGTTATTCAATGGAACGGACTTGCCCATATAATGTGCTGTGTATGGTACCGGACAAAATTAGCATTTCAATGTTTAATTTCAGTGAGAATCTATATTTTTAGCAATACTGCGCTGATAGGGAAAAGAGAACAATGACCTCACAAACAAGAATGTCCGGATAACATAAGTTACCCGGACATTGAATTTTCCTGAGAGTTAGTTGTTCATTTTGCGTATTAGTTTTGCCAGAAGTATTAGTGCAAGCCGTTGATCATCCTGATTTAAAGAATCCATTGATAAAGCTCTTTGAATATCATTCGTGGCCAAGTCATACTTTTGTTGTTCATAGTAACCTTCACCGCAACTCAATAATGAACGAGCAATTATTTTTTTTGAATCATTAGGTCGGATTTCAATAACTGGTGTAAAATCATCAACCGCTAGTTTTTTTTGATCATGGTCCGGGTAACTATTGGAAATGTTGAAGAGTGCACGGCTGGCCTGCTTCACAAAGGGGCTGGGGATGCTTCGCCTGTAGTCATCGAATGCCTGTTGCAGTGATCCTAGACGACTATAGATAATGCTGCGGTTGACGAGTGCCTGGACAACCTGCTCCACGAGGGCACCGGGGAGTTTGTCGATTATCCGCGTGTAGTCAGCAATTGCTTGATCCAGAGCTCCTTGTTGAGAAAGAATAACGCCGCGGTTGGCGAGTGCCTGAGCAACCAATTCCACTGGTGCTTCGGGTAAGTTTTCGATGATGTGCGTGTAGTCAGCGATAGAACTAGAATATAAATTAAAGTAGTAAAATGCGCTACCACGTAAATAAAAAGTAGTGCTGGATACATCTTGCTCATCGTCACACTTCTCGCCAGATAATTTTGCGATGACTTCTCTTGCTGGATGATCTGGGAAGTCCTGTGAGGTTCTGAATAGAAAAGAAGCGGTTTCTGTTGGGAATCGACGCCAAGCAAGTTGAAGCAATTGAGATGCTTCATGTTTATTTTTCATTGTTCTTTTTTTATCAATTCTCAACTTTGAAAGCAAACGCTGTAAGACAAAATATTCCCCAAGAATATCGGGTTCATAGGGGATGATCTGTTCTTCTTTAGTAGTTTCTGAAAAACAAAATATTTGCTGCAAATCTTGGGGATCAATTTCATCACCGGAAATCAATGTATACTCTTCCTCGCTGATTGATTGATTGATGTCATCAAATAATTTATAGGGCTGTACTCCAGTTATCGTACTGAAAAAAATATTATTCAATAACCGATCATTGAGCTGTGATATTTTCCAACGTCCGACTTCTTTCTTAAGTATCATGTCTGACAGTGTTGACTGATCCCAATGTCGCATAGCTTGTAAATCATCTGTTGCGTCTGAAGAGAGTGCATCAGCTGTCATCATAGCGAACAGTGGCCGTTTTTGTGGGTCAATCAAATTGAGTGTTTGTAGAATCTCAATTTGATGACTATTGTATTCTTTCTTGCCCTCATTGAAGATTGAACACATTAACTCCCAAAGTGCGCTATCTGAGAGTGGCTTTAATTCTCGAGGTTCGTCATATTTGAATGACTCCATTAAATGTCGGTTAGAGTTAATCTCAGGAGATCTAAATGATTGAAACCATCGATCACGGTCTTCGTCAGCAGAACGTTCCAAAATTAGAATGCGAATAGGAGCGTTAACTGATGATTTATGAGTTTCTAATTGCATAATCAGTTTGGATGCCACATCCGGTCGAAGAACCGTATAATCAATGATAATTAAATGAGGTTGTTGAAAATACTCTTTGTTGATTTCTCCTGTACTATCTGTAGGCAGAAATCCTGCGTGATATCCTTTTGAATGAGCTTCCAGACAGAGTTCTAAAGCTAACCGACTTTTCCCTAAGCCTCCAGGGCCTGTCCAGAGCCACCATTTCAAGTCAAAGGGATTCGATGCGTCTGGTTCCAGAAACTGCAACAAATCCTTCAGTTCCTGATCACGACCTAATAATCGAGTTCGTCTGCTTCGATAATGGAATCGAAAAATATCTTGATCGTGAGCAGTATTCGGATAGATTCTGAAATCCAAAGGAAGTTGTGTTGCATTTTGTATCTGAAATTCTGTCAATAGCGTATTGAATCGTTCTGAAAGTTGATTTAGTTCATCAAGTGTTAACTCAAAAAACGCATCAGAATCATCGAAATAACTCAATACTGTTGCAAGTAACTGTTTTTGCAGTGCAAGATTCTCTTCTGATAACTTCTCGATTTGTTCAATTTTCGGATTCGTTTTTGCAATTTCTCTGCAAACAGTTAGTAGCTGAAGTTGTCGTTTCTGACTTTCATTCAGTTCTTCTTTGAGTTCAGTCTGTGACGTAACAATTGACTGGACTTCTTCTGTCAAATCATCAAATTCTCCTTGAATGAAGCGATGGATTATCAAATAGGGAGATTTGGACTCACCAAAGCCTAAATGATCAACATCTATATCCTTCTCAATAGCAATGAAGTCTGCAACTAATTCAATCCCTTCATGTTGTTGCTTTAATGATTCGAAAGCATCCTCGACATGCTTTCGAATAGTATCAATATTTTTTCCCTGTTGGATGTCGTCGATAAGCTCTTGAGTGAGTAATCCAAGTGCCCCCAGGCAAAACAAGAGACAGCTTGAACCAATCTCCCCCCCTGACAAGCCACACCCTATCGCAACTGCTGACGGAAAATTGGAGATTAGTTTGTTAAACATCTTTGAGGCAATTGGGACGTTCATGACTAAAACCCTGTAATATCCAATTAGAAAACCTAGTAAACGAATGACTATATGTTACGGTACTGTTGGATTAAACGAATTTCAAATCAGAGAAGGTTAAATACCCAAGGTTCGATCTGAATATTGCCTGGGTATATCAGTTTCGAAGCATCAAGACGTGATCTCACAAAAATGACCGGGTAATATCCGTTACCCGGTCATTGTTCATTAATGGATGGCCGCAGGACGCGATATCTTTTCATTTAAGTCCAAACGGACGCGTCTGCGAGAGAACGCGACACGGAGCCTACCAGTGGCTCAGACGGTCGCAAGTCCAGAAGTCGTGAACAATTAATGAACATCGTCGATCGACGGAGATGATTTGTTTGGCTCCCGCGGGAACTTCTTTTTCAGCTCATTGATCAACGGCATCAACTGCTGTTTTGCAAGCCGACGAATGGATGTTTTCTCTTTTGCTGCATAACGACTTAGCGGCCACCATTCATCAATATCGAGTTCGATCTGAACCGGCTTTGTTTTTCTCTTCATAATCTGCCCTTGACTTTTTGAAACGATACAACGCGAAATTGTACGTGCAAGGAAAAAGCCGGTGCCTACTGATGGAACGGGAATCGCCGGTAAATTTCAAGAGCGGACGAGCATGGATGCGACTCCGTTTTATAACATTTCTTTCCCTGGCAAGGAAGCCGTAACGATGCTGGATAAGCTCCCCCTCAATGGTAAGAAGACGTACGTCGTCGCCGGCTTGACCGTGCTTTACTGCGTTTGCGGTTTACTGATTGGTGAGATCCCAACGAACGAAGCGCTCATGGGCATTGCTGCCGCGCTGGGTATCACCACGATCGGTCACAAGATCGATAAATCAACCAGCAACTGATGGGCGGTCTTCTACGAATCATAGCGATCGTTTTGGAGCTGCTCTGTTTTTGGACTAAGAAAAAGCACTGCGACGAAAACGAACGACTCGAAGAAGTTGAAAGGATTCAACAGGATGCGACCAAAGGCAACGAACAGGCGGTTCAGTCTCGTTTCAATCGCTGGCGCACTGCTGCTCGTACTCACCGTAACAAGCGGCTGTAATATCTTCGAACGGTACGAACGCAAACCGGCTCCCGATGTCATATCAGTACCAGATCAAACGGTACCGCAGCTGCTCGGCCAGGGCGAACCAGCTCCTTTCGATGGCTGGCTGTTTTCCACTCCTCTTTTCAATGAGTACGCCCCTCACTGGCAAAAGGGGCCATACGGGAGCGACCACGAATGATGTCGATCTATCCGGATCCGGAAGAATCAAAAATACGCGATTCGATCTGTATTGTCATTGTGTTGATCATCGCGTTCGTTGTGCTCTTATTCACTCTACCTGGTTGCCAGGCAGACAAGCAGTCGTATCAGCCGTTTGTTGAGCCCCCTGCACCAGATGCCAATCCCGTTGGCAAGATCCGGCCGGCGATCCATGAGGCAGCTATCCGCGTCGACGATGTTCTTGAAAAGACACCAGTGCCGGCAGTCACCGAAGTCTTGGTCGATGATGCAATGGATTTGATTGAGAAGATTGATCCTTTGCCGAAAACAACTGCGTCTGATCCACAGGTCGCAGAGATCATAGAGCCGAAGATCGATCCATTGTTCGCAGCTCCGGACATTGAGACCGACAATCCTCCCACCGATGAGACCAGCTCTGGTCTTGGTACATGGAGTGTTTTAATCATTGGGATGATCGTCTTGATCTATCTCGCTTTCAAAATGCTGAAAGGAAGCAGTCAGGATGTCAAAGACTCTAAGCGCTAAAGCTCGTCCTGCAGAGTTTCTCGGTATCGATCCCACGATCGAGACTGATGACGATCTGGACATTGTGCTTTATGAGCTGTCGTACTTGAACGCCGTCAACAAGTCAGTCGACGCTCGCATCAATGAACTGATCGAAGCCGCAAAAGAAGAACACGAACAGCGTAAGGTCATCCACTTTGGTGAGTCTGAAGATCAGACGATGACCATTCAGAAACGGGTCGAGCAGCTCGAAGAGTTAGCGAAGAAGTATTGCAAATCCAATAAGAAGAATATGATCAGTGGGAAAACGAAGACAAAGAAGTTTCCTCACGGTGCGATCAGCTTCAACAAGCAGCGGGACTCGATCAGCTACAAGAAAGGTGTCGACGTCAAAGCTAGTTTCGATATGTTGGATGAGCTGTTGAGAACTCCGTTGATCGTGATGCTCATCACATGGATGAAGACGATTCGACCGAACCATCATGCTGTTGACCATTAAGCCACCGGACTTATGATTCACCTGCACGCCCTTGTTTATATAAGATGCCACATAGATTCTGACTAGAGTCTTAGACCGCTGCACATGATGCCAGTTACCAAAAGCATTTCAAGCTGATACTTCTTGGCCACTAGGTGTTTATAGTTTGAATTTTCTGAGACAGAAAATAAAATGACCGGGTAACATCATTTACCCAGTCATTAATTAACGATCCTGCAAAAGGAAAATGCCTGGGTAACTCTCGTTTCCTGGACATCAGAGAGATTAGGCCAGCTCGCGCACAAAATATGTCCGGCCTCAGCCGGTACTGTCACTTGGCGAGGCTGTGAAAATTGACAGAAAATTCAGCAGGTGTTTTGCACGGGGACACGCAATGTTAAAATAATGCACGAAGTATGCTTGGAGCAGTTCCAGGCTCAAACCAAATGGGAAATACCTGTTGAAATGCTTTTTGCGACTGGTATCATATACAGCATGCTGGAACCATAACCAGCACCTATGTGTGAGATGAAGCTGCAGTGGAATCATATCTGAACAAAAACTGGTCATTTCATACGTATTTGTTCCAGATCAGCTTCATATATCAACAAATCCATGCAGGTGAATAACAAGTTAGGTCGCTCCACACGCCATGCGCATACAACACATCATCACGATTGCGGCAGCGGTACTGTTCGCAGCCCTTGCCGTTTCCTGCTCCGGGACCACACCGGAAGAAGCCGCGCTACGCCGAGACTTCTCCATCCCTGTTGACATGCCCGTGAAAGACCTCGGAGAGATACAGTTGATTGCAGCCACGCCCAAGTGCGTGAGCCTCGACAAGGACAAGGATTGCACCATCTTGGCGACGGCGCTTCCCAATGACATTCTCCGCATAAGCTTGGTTTACGAATCTTCAAATGAGCGCGTGGATGGAATGGCGGTAGACAGTTACACGGAGCGTTCGACGTTTTTGCTTCCTCGAGGTCATCGATGTGCTCCGAAAATGGGAAAGCAGTTAATGGTCGTGATGAGGCCAGTGTTGATTGCCCAATGACGTCCTCAGCCTTTCTAAAGGTGGTTTAAAATAATGTCCGGGTAATGTTCGTTACCCGGTCATTAATTCAAAGAGGCCTTAATAGAGATTAGCGCGATCGAGAACAATCTTCACGAAAGTATTGTCGTGTTCTCTTCCTGTATGAATACTCTGGTGGATCGTAAAGCTTATTGGGGTGAATCGTTCGGCTTTCAGCGAAGATTTGGCAAAGCAGAGACGAGGCTGCGCAGTTCAGTATACGGAAAATCATCCGACAGCCCAAGACTATCGACATTACGGACAATGGCATCGCAGTCATCATCAAGATACTCAAGGATTTCAAAGAAGTCGCGTATCGTGGGCGATACGGTATGTGACTCAAGCTCAGTTAGAACTTGCTTAGGATGTAGGATCGTAAGATGGGGCCAGACAGGGTAAATCAATGAATCGACGTTGCAATCATAGAATTCGCAATCGAGAAGTGTGGCTGACGAGAAGTCGCACGATTCTACTGCACCTTTTTTGCCATACTCGGGCAGATGCCCGAATCTGTTGTTGCTGTACCGTCCGCTGAATTTCACTCGTTCAATTCGGGCCTCGCACCAATAGAAGCCGTTAAGTTGTACGTTGGCTTTAAATTCACCGCCCACGAACGTTGCGCGTATGCTAAGAGCTCTGGCGGGAACGGAACTCTTAACGACGCAGTCCGTCAACACAACATCGACGCCAATTGCGTTGAACGTGCTCTTGTCGTCAATGACAAGAGTGGCTAATGAAAGTGTTTCATTCTGTAGGTTCATTTAAGGCATAACTATTGATAGATAGAATTTGATTCTGTCTAAATCTATCAGGATTTCTGCCTATTATCAACTGACGTAAGGTGGTTCGATGTTCTCTCCAGGGTGACAGCTATTACCCGGTCATTATTTTAAACGGTGTCTTTTAAAACGGTTGGTGTACTTGCTGTGTCGCAATCGACAAGTCCGTGAAATAATTGCAGTCCAAACGATGAGTTGTGGATCCCGAATGGTCTTCACCGTCCCCTGCTCTCGACGCGACTCACGGGTTGTTTGCTCACCAACATACAACGTCCCCAGCCGCGTGGGTGGTTCAATCGCTGCGTGGAATGAATGAGGAATCGATTTGAGTGCGAACGGAACGCAAAAGAAGTGGATCAATATTCCTTGTTATTTCTTCCGCTCTGGCTGCCGCCGTTCCAGGTGAGTGACTCCGCGTAAACTTCCTGGTTTATGTTCTCACTGACGAACGTCACGCGGCCGTCAACCCACAACATGTTCACACCGCCGGTGTGCCGTGAATTGGGCGCTGGCATCAAACGGTCAAATCCGCCGGCAGAATGCGAAACAGCCGCGTTGATTCCATAACGTTCCAGATTGGTTGAGATGATCTGCAGCGACGTTGGAAATGCCATGTCGTTACCGACAGACGATTCCCCTTCCAGCCAGATGCCGTCGTCACCAATGCCGAATGCGACTTGGCACACGCTGGTATGCCCGGAGACCGGGACAATGCTGTCGGAATAGATTACCGTCTGCGCCCAACTGCCGGCATACAGATTTTCTGTCATCGCAACCGTGTTCGACGTACCGTCGCCACCGCTGACGTACGAGAGGTTTACATGCCTGTCAGACCAGAACATTCCTGTCACCCATCCGCCGTCGGCTGTCTCCGTATTATGTCGGTTTGACGCGATGACACTAAACGGGATACCCGGATGGACATAACCAGGCTTTTGGATGAATCCTGTTGGGGTCGGGGTCCCGTTGTATGAACCGCGGCCCGTATAGCCAAAGTTGACCACGTAGGTCAATTGGCCCGGTACACCTGATGCCGAGCCGTCATCGGGACACGTATAAACAGGGATCGAGACGTTGCTCAAATCGAATGCCGGGTTATGCTTCAAGGATTCATAAACGTTACTCTGTTCGAGATACGGCAGCAGCGTGATCGCCCACGAGCGATACTCACCCGGGTCACCGGCGGGAATTCCAATCAACGGAAAGTCGCCGTCGTAAGTCGATGCAAAATTGTGTAGCGCCAGCCCTAATTGCTTCAGATGATTCTTACATTGAGCCCGTCGTGCGGCTGCGCGCGCCTGCTGAACCGCAGGTAAAAGTAGCGAGACAAGCATTCCAATAATCGCAATGACAACGAGCAGTTCTATCAGAGTGAAACCACTTCGACGCTGCAATTGTTTCCGACTTTCGTGACAAGATATCATTGATTCCCTTCCAAGTGCAATTCCTGACAATCCGTTTCAACACGACCCGACACAAACTGGGGCTGGCCTGGAAAACGCGAATCGTCGTCATCATCCAGGCGTCCTGCCTTGAGTTACCCATGGACGGCTGACGCCAGCGGCCCATTCAATGCCCAGTAACTAGAACAAAGGCTTAGTGCGGACTGTACGAAGGGGCAGGTGTGAATGCAAGCCATCGGCTTTGCAATTCATCCTCCTGTGAGTTGCACCATAATTTCCCGTTTCCGGGGCTCGGAATTTGGAATAACTGACCAGCAGGCCAAACGGATTATGGAGCTCATTCTGAAACAGGTCTCCTGTGGGACAGAACTCAGCATTGTTCAAGCAGGGATTCCCGCAGTCATTCCTACTGAAGCCTGCTATCTCGGCTGGCAGGAGTCGCTGGCGTTTCTGGCAAGTCTGGTTGAACCAGAGATTCCCGACTAGTGCTTTGTCAAGCTAGGAATTGAGGGTTGGGGGTGTTGTTTACGTGCTCCGTTGTCGCACTCTCGTAATATCTATCAACCCCAAATTTAAACATGACACTCCACTAGTCAATGCGGCTGGTAAATCTCTTTTAGATTCAGCCCGCTAAAACGCGTTAGGCGGAACGGGGCCTTTGCCGGTGGGGTTGCTGATTGCTTTGAGGATGAGGGGGCTAATGTTTTTATTCAGAAATTTTCCACTTCCATCAACGAATATGACTGTAGCCCCTTCACCTGAAGGACTGCCAAAACGGTCAGGGCCGCCGTTAAGTCCTTTCGCAGGGTCGCGCATGTTTTTGGTTGATCCCCAGGCAGGATAGTTCGCGTTAATCTCACCCATGAGTATTGTATTTGTTATCCGCCCTGCTAAACCGATAGTGCCGATATTGGCAGACTTATTGATTCCAAATACGTGTGGATTTGCTGCGTAGTGAGACAGGGCATATCCTTTTGAATTCGTTAGGGGGTCGTGAATTTCAGGATTGAGATAAGCGGGGATCATCGTTTTGAAAACGTGCTCATTTTCAGGTGCAGTCCACGGCTTATCATAATTGATCTGTTCTGCCAGTATGCCTTGTTTCATAAAAGGGAGAATGGTTGTCATCCAGCCATGTTGTGGATTTCCGGCCTGGTCTGTTGTGCCTCCCATCGGAAAATTCCCTGCCGCACCAGAACTGTAATTGATGGCTGCGAGGCCAATATGGCGAAGCTGATTTATTGCGCGTTGTTTCGCGACTGCTCTATTTAAAAGAGTCACAAAATGAACAGCGAATGCCGTAATAAGAACGACGATCAGCAGTATGGCTTTATGATCTAGAAGCCATCGCGTGATAGATTTCTTATCTTTATCCGGAGCCATCTCGTTGGGGGCGTTCATTTCAAATCCCCTTTCCTCGCAAGAGATTCTAATCTGTGCTTCAGAGCCATCGATTAATATGAGTCTGTTTCCATTATAGGAAAAAAATAACGCGGGCCAACAAGAAACTAGAAATGTCCTGCGGAATGAATGTTAGCCAGTATATGAGCTTATAAAATCAAACTCATCTGGAATGACAAATGCGGTTGACAAAAAAAAGTGACCGAGCAAGACGTCTTACCCGGTCACTTCAAGTCGCAAGTCTGTTCGAATTACAGAGCATTGGGGTCAGCAGAAACGGCGTCGATGAGCTCGTTGCCATCAATGATTTGATAATTCCCTTTTTCAATACAATTGACGGGTCTGCCGGACTCGTCCAGCAGGAAGCGGTTCTCATCTTCGACTTCATAAAAGCCGACTCTCAGGTCGTACTCGTGATGGACTTTTTTGTAACTCGTGATATGGATGGTTTCGCCTGCTCCCGTTACAGCAGTAAAAGCTTTATCTTTCCGGACAATCATTTTAATCTCTCTTCTCGGTAACTCTTTATATTGTTGGTCAAGGTAGATGATTTGATAAAGTGCCTGCTGGCAAGGCTTAGGAACTTGCCTTGCCGTTTCAATAATAGTTTACTATCGACATGAACACCGGGTAGGTTTAGTTCAATATGGGGGAAATCCCCCAGTCGCGGTCTCCACGCTTGTTACACTTGCTGTAACCGCCAAAGAGGTCGCAGCCTTTGCAGTGTGAATCATGTGGTGGTAAGATGTTTACTGGAAACGACTTGAATGAGGGATACCACTGCAGAATAATATATTTAAATTGTTGCGTAAATACTATCATGGACCACAGGCATGCCGGGGGATAAACCGGGCAGTCTGCCTCATGAAATCAGTTGAGATTGAACAGCCGAACCAATTCAGGTGTGTGAATGACAGAGGTCGATTCCAGTGATGCCGCGATGTATGAGTTTCGCCTGCCCGTCCCCGGACAGGCGACGGTACTCAGTGGTTCTGGTCAAGATGACTGGCATGCAATGATGTTGTCTCATTGTGTTGCTTTGAGACGTTTATTGACAGCCTGTTGGTGTCTGATACGATCAGGGTGATTGAGCAATGGAACTCCCCTGCTCTCTGACAGGGGAATTAATGATAAGGAAATGACGTCAATGATCAGTACCGCCGAAATTAGCCTGTATCCGCTTCAGGAAAACTATAAATCCCTGATCAAGGGATTCATTGCCAAACTGCAGGGCTATTCGGATCTGCGCGTGACGGCGGGTTCGACCTCGACTTATGTTGTGGGGGACTATGATCGATTGATGGAATGCATGACCGAAATGATGCGCTGGAGCCACGAAGAACAAGGCAAAGGCGTGTTTGTGGTCAAGTTTCTGCTCGGGTATGATGCAAAGTAGCTCATACTAAGATGAGTCCTCATTTCTCATATAGGACCGTAAGGCTCAAGTATAATAGATTTCATATAGTAAAACGGTCTAAGGATTCACAGATAGAATGGAACCTGTTCCTGATGTCGTGCGGCATCTGATTCATTATTCGTGCCACCTGCTGGTGCCGTTTTTGATTGCGCGGCTGTTCTGGAAAGAACACTGGGTGCAGGCGGGGTTGATCATGCTGACGACGATGCTGATCGACGTCGATCATCTGCTGGCCGATCCCATTTTTGATCCCAACCGCTGTAGTCTCGGTTTTCACCCGCTGCATAACTGGTGGGCTGCCGCCGTTTATGCCGTCTTGTTGTTCATTCCCTCCTGGAGATGGCGGGCGGTCGCCGTCGGCTGCTTATGGCATCTGGCGACTGACGGAATTGACTGTCTGCTCGGTGGACATTGTCTGTTTTGCTGAACCTTCAATTGTTATTTGATTTCAGTAATGCATCAATATCAGACAGCTTCACACGAAAGACTTCGGTTTGGACTTTGCCGCGGGAGAAGGCGATGTAGAGATAACCATCGTGTTCGATGACGTGCGGGTATTGCAGGCTGGCGATGCCCGCGCTGAACTTCTTTTTTAGTGATACGACCTCTTCAGGTAATTCATCCGGCGATGGGATCTCCAGTTTCGCCAGGCGGGTGAAGGTTTTGTTGTCGGGACTGACGGCCAGATAGAGTTCGCGGCGGTTGACGGCGGGATGTGCGTTGAGGACGAGGACGCGATAGCCATGGCTGGTTGGTAGCGAATAGAGCTTACTGCTGGAGTTGGGGAAATTTGAGAGCACAGGAGATTTCCAGGTACGTCCTTCATCGTTGGAAGTGGAGAAGAACAATCGCTGCGAGCCGCCGTTGTCTCGGAAGAGTGCATACAGGCTGTTGTCAGGCAGGACCCAGAAGATCGGTTCATCGGGGCGAAAACCTTTGACCTGTTTGACGCCGACGACGGGGAAAGACTTCCAATCGTTGAGCGCTTTGACGCCGCCAATCAGCACGCTGACGTTAAACCGGGAATCGCGACGGGTCAGGATCCAGTTATCTGAAGGGAGTTTCTGTGGTGGGAAATTGTTGATCGCATTGTCATACAGTTGTCCCTCATACACCCATTTATCTTGCGCGGGTTCCCAGCGATAGGCGACCAGTTCCAACTGCTTTTTTGCTGGGGGTCCGAAGGCACCGTGTCCCTGGTATTTTGCTGCCAGTGTCAGGAGTTTTCCATCTCGAATCCAGAGACCGCGGGCGATGAACGCGTTTGGTTTCTCGGGAGTGCCAGTGACCGACTTGGCTTTGCTCCAGTGCAGGCCATCGGCGCTGGTGGCGTATTTGATTTCCTGTGTTGGTTCGTCTTCGATTCGTGGGCCGTCGCTCCAGATACACCAGAACTTGCCGTCATGATGAATCAGGTAATTGTGCAGATTCAGTCGCAGGTCGCGCAGGTCGACTTTATTCGATTTCTTTGGATAAGGGCCGAGAGCAGCCGGATTGATGATTGTGTGCTCGCCGGTCAGACGTGGGAGTTTGGAATAGTCGATCGCTTTCACATCGGTGCCGGAACCGGGCAGGTTGAGGACCGGGACCGGCGACGTAGATTTATCAGCGGCATGGGAAGGAGTATTCAGAAGTAGCAGAGTCAGAACAGTGAACAGTGTGTGTAAGTGTTTTCTCATGGATTGGGTTCCTTTATTTTGAAATCACAGGCTGATGTTTCAGGACCTGGCCGTCTTGGGCCAGTTGGTTTTGCAGTTCGTGAATTGGAATGTTCCGGGGTAAGCACTGGTGTTCGATCGCCAGATGTGCGGCGACGCCGGCGGCTTGCCCGAGGGCCATCCAGGTTGGTTCCATGCGGATCGAAGAAAACGCAACGTGCGTGGTCGATGCGGCGACCGGAACAATCAGTCCGTCAATTATTTGTGGAATTATGATCCGGTACGGGATTTCGTAGGGACGTGTGATGTGATCGAGCATGCCGAGGTAACCTTCGAGTACGATCGTGTCGCCGGGTTGACGTTTGCGACAGGGAAAGCTGTCGATCGGAAATTCACCAACAGCGATGGTATCGGGAAACGTTTCGGTTTCACTCTCGTTGATCCCCTGCTCCGGTTGATGGGTGATGTGCCGTTCGGTGAGGGTGAATTCGCCAACCAGCCGACGTGCTTCACGGATGTAAAGCTGAAACGGAAAATGACCGTTGTCGGTGAATTCATCTTTCGGCAAGTGATACTGATTGGCGAGTGCTCGTTGTTCGGCCGGAATTTGTGCGTCTTGTTGCAGAAACCAGAGCAGTCCCAATGTCAGATTGCGAATGCGTGTGCAGATTTCCTCACGGGTCGCGGCATCGCCGGTCAGGTAATCGCGGTTCTCTTCCGGAAAGGGGAAACCGAGCGGGCGCGGGTTGATGTTCACGTCGGTTTTCTGATTCGGAAGCGGCGTGACACTGAGTGCGCGGACCAGGGTGTTAAAGTGAGCCGGTTCGTAGCCGCGTCCCGGTTTGAACGAAGTCGGCCCTGCGAGTCGTCCCGCGTCGAGATCGTCGAAGTACCCCAGATAGTGGGTACGGTTATAATTAGGGGGCGGCTCTATTATCGGGGCTGCGTTCGCGGGATCAGTCGTCAGGCAGAGCCGGTATGTGTAAGCGGGCAGCCGATCGTCTCCCCTGCCCGTACTGCCGGGAAGAAACGTTTGCTGATGGTAGTCGAAGTAGACTTCACCGGCGTGTGGTTCATGAAAATCATCGCGGGCTTCGCGACCCAGTCGAAATTCAGCACCGGCGGCAGCGAGCAGATCGCCTTCGTAGGTCGCGTCGATGAAGGCGTGTGCCCGGATGGTTTTTCGTTCTCCGGTTTGGGTTTGAGAAACGCTGATTTCTGTTAGACGCTTCTTAATGCTAGTCGCGGATTGAAGACGGTGATTTTTGAGCAGCGTGATCTGGGGTTCTGCTGCGAGCATCTCCTCGAAGATCGTTTCTGCGACCGAGGGTTCGAAGAAATATCCGTTCTGGCAGAGCGTTTCATTTTCTGAATCGGGACCAGTTTGATTGAGGTAATACTGGTGGATGCGATTTGTAAATTCCTGAAACAGGCCTCCGATGAGGTCACGCCGTTCGACGTCGCTTTTGCCGAGACCGCTGGCTGACATGCCGCCGATATGGGCTTGTGGTTCGATCAGCAATACTGAGCGATCCAGGCGGGCCGCCGCGATCGCAGCCGCAATGCCGCCGGGCGTGCTGCCAAGAATGGCGATGTCTGTCTGCAGTGGTACGTTCATGATTTCTCCTTCAGAGTCCAGACGGTCAGGCCGTGAAGTTCACGTGGATTGGTACCGCGGAAGAGACTCACTACAACAGCGATGAAGATGAACGCCAGATTGACGAGGAGACCGACCCAGTAGGAATGAATGGGGAGCGTCCAGTCTTCTGGTAGCCAGCCGCCGGAACTGAGTCCGAGGTAAAGATTGACGACGACGGCGCCGATCAGTCCGATGATGGCGGCCGTGTTGTCGATGCGACGGGTGAAGAAACCGAGCATGAACAGGCCAAGCAGACAGCCGCCGAAGACCGAGGCGATGATCCAGCTTAAGTCGTTCATGCTTTCCTTTTCGATGGAACTGAAGAAAATCGCTCCGGCGATCATCAGAATTGAAGCGAGGATCGCGATCAGTCGTGCCATGCGGAGATAAAAGCGATCGTCGCGGCCTGGAGCGAGCCAGGGTTTCATTAAGTCGACTGTCATGACGGTCGAAATCGAGTTGATTGAGGAATCGAGGCTCGACATGGCAGCGGCCATCACTCCCGATATGACCAGGCCGGCAAGACCCGCGGGAACCTGCGTCAGGATGAACCAGGGAAAGATTTCGTCGGCCTGAAGACCTTTGACTCCGGGATCGGGATGGATCTGATAGAAGACGAATACAGAGGTACCGATCAGGAAGAAGAAGGACCAGGTGAAGACGGCCAGAATCGAATATAGGGTAGTTGCTTTGCGGGCTTCGCTGAGGCTGCGAGCCGCGATGAAACGCTGGACGACGTTCTGATCGCTGGAGTAGATCGTGAGCCAGTTGATGATGCCTAATAGGGAGACCGTCCAGAAGGTGCGTTCGGTGAGATTGAAGTCAAACGAGCCGACGTTGAATTTGCCTTGCGCGGCGCCGACCTCGAAGACCTGCCCCAGACCGCCGGGAAGTTGCAGAACGATGATCGTGAAACAGAGTATGCCACCGAGCCAGAGGACGATGGTTTGAATAACGTCGGTCCAGATGACGGCTTCGATGCCGCCGGCGATGGTATAGAACGAGATGAAGATGCCGACGCCAATGATGACGAGTCGAATGTCCCAGCCGGTAAGCAGACTGACGGGGATTGAAACCAGAAACAAGACCTTACCCAAGCGGATCAATTGCAGCAGGATGAAACTGAGCGTGCCATACAGTCGCGGGATGGTGCCAAAGCGATCGCCAAGATATTCGAACGCGCTGGTGGTATTTCCGCGACGGAAAAACGGAATAAAGACAATGATGGCCAGGACGGCGACCAGTGGCAGAGTAAGATTGGAAATCAGCTGGCGCCAGTCAAGTGCATAGGCGGCGGCTGGAAATGCCAGAAAGGTGACGGAGCTGATGGACGTGCCCAGCATGGAGAGGCCGATGGCCCAGCCAGGAAAATTACGATCGCCGAGAAAATAGTGTTCGGTCGATTGATTGCGACGCGAAAACCAGATGCCCATGCCCGCCATCAGTGTGAGGTAGACGACGATCACCACCAGGTCAAGGGGGCGAAAGTGGACCGAATTTATTAGGAGCACATTTGTCATAATGAATAATCCTAGCGTTCGACTCGCTTGCAAGGAATGTCGGAATCGTTTATTTATTTGTCAAAAACGATCATTGGGAAAGAGGCAGCTATGGGAGACTCTTTGCGGTATATAGCCAGTAACCAAGTGCGGTTTCATCAGGAATTGCACCTCCGGCCGCGGCGGATTAATCATTATCGATTTCTATTTGTGGAATCGGGGTGTGGGGAGTTTCAAATCTCCGGAGAGGAGTTTGCGGTGCAGTCCAGCTGGCTGGGACTGCTTTCGCCGGGGCTGCGTGAAAACCGGTATTCGAAGCGGAAGCCTGTGTCGTATCTGTTTGTGGAATTCCAATCTTCGGAGCGACTGACTGATCAACGGGCTGTTGAGTTTCGGGAACAGGAACCACAGAGATCGGCGCTGATTGGTTTGTTGAAAACGATCCACGTACAACGAGGCGACCCGGATGGTTGCCTGCTGGCGGCTGCGGTACGGTTGATGTTTCCTGAAGCAGAAATAACTGATAGTCCCCCGTTGGATGAGCGTTTACAGATAATTAAGCGTCTGATCGAAGCCGCGCCGGATCAAAATTATCGGATCTCGGAACTAGCGGAAGCAGCGGGTTTATCAGAGCCTCACCTGCGGCGACTATTTCGTACGCAACTGGGGATGAGTCCCAAGCAGTTTTTGCGACGGGCGCGAATGGAATTTGCGCAGCGGCTGATGCAGCATGAGGGGCTTCGCGTGGGAGAAGCCGCGCATCTGCTGGGCTTTGCGAGTGTCTTTCAGTTCTCGGCACAGTATCGCCAGGTAATGGGGCATCCCCCTTCGGATGATCGGGGAACGGGATAGTGTTAGGATTCCACTGCTTTGCTGATTCTCAATGCAGACTCAGGGATATTCTGTTATTCTATTTCTTTGTTGTTGAAGCATTTGCGTGGTGATATTTCGGAATCAGACAGGTTGAGCATGCTTAAGAAATTAACCAATGGTTTCATCGTTCTGATCTTCATTTTGCTATTACCGATCATCGTAACTGTTTCCCTGATTCAGGCTCAACGTAAAAAGCGAAAGATGAGAAAACTGGCGGATCAGTTTGTCTGTCTGAAATGTGGTGAAGTCATCGGGGCTGAGGCGCTGGGGCTGGCAGATGAACGCTGGTCTGAGATCGTTATGAAGATCATATCTGAGAGTGCCCCAGGAACCAGGCTGCGACTGGTTCGGGCGATGGATGCGATCTGTCCGCACTGTGGTTGTATTTACCTGTATCGTGCGGCAGAACAAACGTTTGTCGTGCGGTCTAATATCCCGGAATGGCAGGGATTTACAGAAAAACTGAATACAGAGGGGGAATCATGACCATCTCCTCCCGCACGCCTGAAGGTTTACCGAGCCACTGTCTCCTGTGCGGAGCGGATGTCGCACTTGAATATTCTGTGCCTGCTGGGGATGCCTGCTGTCCATAATGCGGTTGTCTGCTCTGGGCTGCGGAGCAGATTCAGGAAACATTGGTCAAGCGACAGGACGAACTGATAAGCACGGTTTCAGGCAAACGGACTCTAGCCAGGAACTGGGCGGTTGGTCTGGTCTGACAGGGAAGTAACGCCGATGGTGTTTTTCCGTGACCAACTTTTAAAAAGTCGAGTACCAATTTCTGAGGGAAAATCGTAAACAGGTCTCGCAGTTCTATTTGCAGGGAAATACTGTTGTTTGGGGGGGATTGATCCTCTGATTCTTGTATTTCCTTTCATCCTGTTTCTGGTTGCTCTCGTTGTTAAGAGATGTGTGCCTGCGGAGGGGCTGCGTGTCTCTGTTTTGGTGAGTTAAAAGCGTTTCGGAACCTGTCAGAGGTGATTGCCTCTACTTCTGAAAAATATGTGTGATAATATACAGTTATGTTGTATGATGTGATGTGAATGTGCATCAGTAGAATTGAAGCAGAAAGAGACGAACCATGAAGAAAGAAGAACTCGCTTTTATCGGCTGCAGGCTACTGGGTCTGTTTTATCTTGTGAATGCCCTGTATGCCGTCACGACTTTTACCTTGTTTTTTGTTTCCTGGAAGACCAATCAGGTAGAGCTCACTTTTCCTGAAACCAGTATGATCTATTACCAGTTGGTGCCTTTTGTGTTTTATGTGCTTGCTGGCTGCCTGTTGTGGTTTGGTGCAGTGAAGATTGTCAATCATCTTCTGCCCGGAACCACCATCGACAATGGGCTGAGATCGATGACAGCGCTACAGGTACAGTCGGTTGTCTTTTCTGCAATTGGTCTTCTTGTATTATCGTTGACGATCCCTGAAGTCGGGAGCATTCTGTTCAGAATTGCCCAATGGGATAGCTTCAGTCATTATTCCCAAATGCCAGTGGAGTTTAAGGCACAATTCTTTGGGTTGATCTGCCGTATGGTTCTGGGTGTGTTTCTCCTATTCGGCTCAAATGGGTTGAGCAGCTTGCTGGTTCGGCTTCGTGCTGCAAAATTGAATTGACGGTGTCTTCGGCGAGGTCAGGGAGACTCTATCACATGGCGTCAGGTGTTTGTTAAGATGTCTATGAGAGACTGGGGAGAGAGACTGGGGACACATACTATTGGAAATTGAGTCTGGAATTGTGTGGGAGTCTAAAGAAGTTTTCCGTGTGATTTGAGTTTAGTGAGAGATCGATCACAGGCAAAAGAGAGTTGGTAAGTGCGTTCGTCAAATTTTCTATTAAAATGGGAAAACGGATAGATGAATCAAGATGGTATTGAGGTGCTTGAGCAACAGCAGTCGTACAAAGCCTTGCCTGATATCAAAATTGTCCTTGAACTGATCAGCAAAGGTGGTTCCCTCCACGAGACCCTGACGACTCTGGTAGAGTATATTGAAGCGAGCAGTCAGGAAATGGTCTGTTCGATTTTATTGCTTGATGCTGAAGGCCGACTCAGGCACGGTGCTGCTCCCAATCTGCCGGTTGACTACATCCGCAATATCGATGGTTCTAAAATTGGTCCCAACGAGGGGTCGTGCGGTTCAGCCGCTTTTCGGAATCAACGAATCGATGTCTTCGATATCGCCACTGATCCATTATGGGCCAACTACAAGGGCCTGGCGTTAAAGCATAACCTTCGTGCCTGTTGGTCCGCGCCGATCCGTTCCTCGACGGGGAACGTGTTGGGGACGTTTGCAATCTACTATCACAAGCCCTGTAAACCCAGTCCCTTTCACCTTCGTCTGATTGAGCAGGCTGTCTATCTGGCAGCGATTGCTATTGAGCATTCCCGGTTCGAAGAGAGTTTGCAGAAAAGCGAACAGGAATCTCATCAGTTACGTGTTCAACTGACCGAAGCGATCGAATCTCTGACTGAGGGGTTTGCGTTATATGATGGCGAAGACCGACTGGTGATGTGCAACTCCAAATACCGCGAGATCTATCAGGAGAGTGCAGATCTGCTGGTCCCCGGTCAACGGTTTGAAGATCATGTTCGAATTTCAGCTCAACGCGGACAGGTTGCAGAGGCCGTGGGACGTGAAGAAGAATGGGTACAGGAGCGGCTCAAGCAGCACCAGAATCCGACTGGAAGCTTGCGGCAAAAATTGGGAAATGGCCATTGGCTACTGATTTCGGAACAAAAGACTGCTGAAGGAGGGATCGCAGGTGTTCGAACCGATATTACCAAGCAGGTCTTATATGAAGAGGAGCTGCGTACTTCGATTAATCTGATTGAATCCATTCGTAAACTCCTGGCTCATTACATTACCGATTCAAATCCGGATAAAGTGTTTGAAGATCTGTTGCAAACATTACTGAATACTTCCGACAGCGAATATGGATTCATCGGAGAGGTCCTGGAGACTGAAGAGGGCCTCCCGTGGTTGAAGACGCGCGCAAGTATGAAAGTCTCCCGGGGTGAGGAATTACCGGCGGGCGACACGGGGCCGTTATTCCCGGCACTGGAGTTCTTTCATCTGGATAGGTTGTTTGGTCAGATGATGACTTCTGGAGAGGCGATGATTTCGAATCAGCCAGCGGAAGATGTTCGGCTGGGGGGGCTCGTGCCCAATCATACTGTTGACGATATGGACTCGTTTCTGGCACTGCCGATCTATTCCCAGGGGGATTTAATCGGTATCGCGGGGATCGCGAATCGGCCATCAGGATACGATGAACAGCAGGTAGATTTTTTAAAGCCTCTACTCGTCACCGGCGGGACATTATTAAGTGCCTATCGAAATGAGGTCAGTCGTAAAAGCAATGAAAACGCTTTACGGATTTCAGAAGAACGTTTTTCAAAGATCTTTCATCTCAATCCCATCGGAAAGGGGATTGTCGATTTGAAGACTGGTAATCTGCTGGATGTGAATGAGTCTTTTCTAAAGACCACACAGTATACCCGCGAAGAGGTCATCGGAAAAACGATGAAGGACCTCAACATGTATACCGATCCAGCGAGTTGGGGGGAAATCGTCAGCAGCGTAGGTCAAAACGGGCTGGTTTATAATCAGGAGACCGTGCTGCGAGTCAAAAGTGGGGAAAAGCGATTTATTGATTGTTCCGCCTGGTTGATCGAAAGAGCCGAGGAACCATTGCTGCTGCTGATGATTAAAGATATCACAGAGGAGAAACAGGCCAACGAACTGAACAGACAACTGCAGATTCAACTGCAACACAGCCAGAAAATGAAAGCCATCGGGCAATTAGCGGCCGGAGTGGCCCACGAGTTCAATAACATTCTTGTCGGCATCAATTTGAACGCGGAATTGATGCAGCTGACACCGGAAGACGAAATTCCGGAAGGGTTTCGAGAGCCCTTAAAGGATATCCAGAAGTCAGGCGAACGTGCTGCAGAACTAGTGAAACAGATGCTCGCGTTCGGACGCAAGAAAGAGCCGAATACTTCGTGGGTTGATCTCAATCTGCTGATTTCAAATAACCAGAGCATCGTGCAGCGAATACTGGGTGATTCGATTACTCTGAATTTGGAACTGGGTCCGGATACCAAATCTGCCTGGGCGGATGAAGGTGAGATTGAACAGGCTCTGATGAATCTGGTTGTCAATGCCCGTGATGCCATGCCCGCAGGAGGGACACTCAGCATCAGTACTCAGAATGTGGAATATTCCAAGGCCCCTGTGTCCAGTGAATTGCACCGACTTCCCGGCTCCTACTCACAATTATCGGTCAAGGATAATGGCTGCGGGATGTCTCCTGAAACGGTCGAACAGATCTTCGAGCCTTTTTTCACGACCAAGCCGGCTACAATGGGGACCGGCCTGGGCCTTTCCACGGTATTTCGTGATATTTCCAATACGGGTGGTTTTATTTCCGTCGAGAGTCTGTTGGGTGAGGGAACCGAATTTCGGATCTACCTGCCTCAGATTCAGGGCAATTCAGTCATAAGTAAAAGGGAAGAAATCACAGCTTCTAAGACTCCCACTTTGGGGAGTGGCGAGACGATTCTCGTCTGTGATGATGAAGCAATGGTTTTGTCTGCAGTGGCTGCTTTGGTTAAGGCTTCTGGTTACTCTGTCATCAAAGCATCGGGGCCGCAGGAAGCGATTCAGGCTGCCAGCTCTCATGAGGGAAAGATCTCACTGTTGTTAACCGATTTTAATATGCCAGAAATGAATGGACAGCAACTGGCAAAACAACTGAAAGAGCTGGATCCTGAGCTGAAGGTGATTTATTTGACTGGCATGGCAGGAGACGTTCCGGAATCAAGTGAGGGAGCCCACGTTGAAGTGATCCAGAAGCCGACGAAGATGGAGGTTTTGTCTCAGAAAATTCGAATGGTTCTCGATCGCAGTCAATGCGAGAACTTCTAATAGAAAATGATGACCATGGAATAGGCCGGCAGACTGAGACTTTGTTATTTCTCTGTGTGCTACGAGCGAACCTGTTCTGGTTCAAAGTTGTCCTCAGTTTGTCATGAGAGTCTCTGGCTGATGCATCAGTGGCTGTCGAAACATCAATGGCTGAGTGAGGAAACACGGGAATGCCTGTCTGGGATGCGGATCAATATTTGAAATTTCAACGGGAACGGACACAACCGGCTGTTGATCTGGCGGCTCGGATACAGCTCGAATCTCCCGGGCGGATTGTGGATGTGGGCTGTGGTCCCGGTAACAGTACGGCTGTGCTGGCGTCACGATTTCCGGAAGCAAGACTCAGCGGGTTAGACAGTTCTGCAGAAATGCTGGAGACCGCACAGGCTTCGAATGCGGAGGTCAACTGGTTTCAGGCGGATGTGACCACCTGGGAGCCGGAAGAGAATTTCGATTTGATTTTTTCGAACGCAGTGCTACAGTGGGTGCCCGATCATCAAACGGTATTTCCTCGGCTGGTGCGTTTTCTCAATCCCGGTGGCGCACTGGCAGTGCAGCTGCCGGCGCATTATGGTTCTCCCCTGCACCAGTGTGTGGTTAACGTCTCTGAGCTTCTCCAGTGGAAAGACGCAACGGCAAATGCGCGTCAGAGGCTCGCGACGGGATCGCGGTCGTTTTATTATGATCTGCTGGCACCGCTCACTACGAAGATAGACCTGTGGGAAACCGAGTACATTCATATTATGGAGAGTGCGGAAGCAATTCTGGAATGGTTTCGGGGGACGGGACTCAGGCCGTACCTGGAAGCGTTGGCTGACGATGACCAGCGGTCTCAATTTGAACAGGAACTGCTGGCGCGATATCGGGACGCTTATCCGATTCAGCAGAATGGTAAAGTACTGTTTCCGTTTCGAAGGTTATTTATTGTGGCGTATCAGTCAAACTGAAATCGAGATCCGAGAAGTGGCTGTTGCTATGAAACGGGTTGACAATCTTCTTTTGTTTATTGGGTGAATATGATGGCGTACCTGATTTTCTTCTTCTTGTCGCTGCTATGGGTGACAGGCAGTTACGGTGTTTACCGATGTGGTCTTAAGGCTGGCGGTATTGGGATCACTGCAATCGTCTATTTTGTCTTTATAGCGAGTTATGTCGTCGGGTTATTTCAAAATATTGGCCTCTATAATACGGGGCAATATTCCACGTGGCTCCTGTTGACGTATCTGTTGGTAGCAACGATGATTTGTTTTTATCTGGTGCTTTTATCATTGATTACGGGCAGCCTGATTCAAACATTGAAATCCCGGGAAATCAGCAGTGAACTACGAAACGCTCGAATGTGATGGCTACGAACGACTGCCGAAGGTTTTCATCAGGCAAGATCTTTCGACATGGGAACAGGAATTGGATACAGCGCCTGCGGACAGTTTTCGCGAGCGGAAAAATGGAACCCGATTTGCGATTCGAAATGTGCATCTGCAGTTACCAAGATTGAGGCCTCTGCTGGAACAGGGAAGACTCTTTACGTTAGCGAGTGAAGCCCTGGGCGGGACGGCGGAACTGGTGAATGCCACGTTGTTTGATAAGCTGCCGGGGGCGAACTGGTTTGTGCCGCCGCATCAGGATCTGTTTATACCGATTGCCGGCAGCACCGATGATCCGCGTTGGACAAACTGGTCCACCAAAGCAAGTGTCCAATATGTGGAACCGCCCGTTGATTTCCAGCGGGAACTATTGGCAGTACGGATTCACCTGGATCAATGCCCAGAGAGAAACGGGGCGCTGGAAGTGGTGCCGGGTAGTCATCAGGATCGGCTGAGTGAAGCAGCGGTTGCACTAATTGAAGAAGAGTCGTTTGAACTCTGCCCTGCTGGTCTCGGCGATGTGCTTTTGATGCGCCCCCTGCTCGTCCATCGCTCCCGATCAGCAAAATTGCCACAGCGACGACGCGTATTGCATGTGGTCTATTCGGCCGCCAAGTTGCCGGAGGGGCTGTGGTGGACATGACCTTTGTTCGTCTTGAATCGTCTCGCGGACGTTTGTTCAAGTCGTCACAGCAGCTTCCGCTTCGAGTGTAATCGGCACGCCTTTAAAACCCGGTGTTTTCGAGAGTGGATCGACGGTGTGTGGGACGAGGATGTTGGCCTCGGGGTAATACATCAGCGTATTGCCCGCGCGGATGTCGAATTCGCGGACCAGAATGTAGGGCATCTCCCCTGCTTCGCTTTTGACTTTGACCCGTTGGTCGGGTTTGAAGCCGAGGCGGTCGATGTCGGCTCGGTTCATCAGGATCACATCGCGACGTTCCTGGCCGCGGTAGAGGTCTTCTTCATCGTAGACGACGCTGTTGAACTGGCCTTCCGAGCGGATCGTCATCAGACGCAGTTGGTGTTCATCAGTGGGAAGATCGGGAAGCGGGATGGCGTGGAATTTGGCTTTGCCGCTTTCGGTAGGGAATTGGTATTCTTCAAAGGCGCGGCCGGTAACGTGGAATTCTTTGTTTGACTGGATCGTTTCTTTCAAATTCTCGTAGCCGGGTATCAGATCGGCGATCAGTTCGCGGATGGCGGAGTGGCTTTCGAGTTTTTTCCAGTCGATGCGGTCGTCACCCGCGAAGAGTTTTTGACCGATGGCCGCCAGGATTGAGACTTCACTACGCGGACCCTCGAATCGAGATGGGCCGCCATCACTCATGCGGACGTAGCTAAACATCGATTCCTGCGTTGTGGATTGCGGTTCTTCATCGCGGGGGAGAACGGGCAGGATTAAGGTTTCCTTGCCGGTGCCCCAGACGTGCCCTGTATTTAATGTGGTCGAGAGATACATCGTCGTTTTGATGCGGCTCATGGCTTCGAGCGCATATTTCGTATCCGGGTTGCTGCCATACAGGTTGCCGCCGAGACAGAAGGCGAAATCCATTTCTCCCCGGTGTGAGGCTTCCATGCAGGCCATCGTGTCGTAGCCGGGAGTTGTGGGGATCTTAATGCCGAGTTGACTTTCGAAGCGTTCGAGCATCGCCTGTTTCATGCCGGGTGTGACGCCGACGGAGCCGAGACCCTGCACGTTACTATGCCCGCGGATCGGCATCAGACCTGCCTTGCGACGGCCGACCATGCCTCTGAGGAGGGAGACATTAACGATGGATTGCACGCTGTTCGTGCCGTGCAGGTGATGCGTGATACCCATGCACCAGCCGATGACGACGTTTTTGGCGGAGATATATTGATCGGCAATTTTCTGAATGGTGGCTTTATCAACGCCGCTTTGTTGGACGATGTCGTCCCAGCTGGTGTTCTCGGCCTGTTGTTTGAAGGCTTCGAAATTTTCGGTGTGTTCGGTAATGAAGCTGGTGTCATGCGCGTTACGTTCGAGGACTTCTTTCGCGATACCAGTCAACAATGCGAGGTCACCACCAATGTGGGGTTGCACATACATCGAGGCGATGCTGGAACCGAACAGCAGGCTACGGACGTCACTGGGGACTTTGAAATTGACCAGCCCGAGTTCTTTGACGGGATTAATGACGATAACTTTCCCGCCCCGCCGCCTGATTTCCATGAAGGCTTTCATCAGACGTGGATGGTTGGAAGACGGGTTGGCACCGATCAAGATATAAAGGTCGGTGTGTTCCAGATCTTCGAGACGGATGGTACCGGCTCCGGTGCCGACACTGGAACCAAGGCCTACGCCGCTGGCCTGATGGCAGTAGAATGAGCAGTTGTTGACGTAGTTGGTGCCCATTAATCGGGACAGCATTTGGAACAGAAAACCGGCTTCGTTGGAGGAACGGCCACTGGCATAATAGAAGGCGCGTTCGGGGCCGGCTGCTTTCAGACGGTCGACGACGAGGTCGATGGCGGCGTCCCAGGAGATGGGTTTGTAGTGGTCTTCACCGGGAGAAAGTAATAGTGGTTCGGTGAGGCGGCCGCTGTATTCGAGTTTACGGGAGGAAAAGGAACGTAACTGGTCGAGGTTGTATTTCGCGAAGAAATCACTGGCGACCGCAGGTTGCATATCGGACGACATGGCCTGGAACGATTTTTTGCAGACTTCCGGGAACAGTCCTGCTTCATTCACCATGCCCCCCTTCTGGCCGCCCATGCCGACGGCACAGGTTTTACAGGCGTTTTTGGTACGCATGGCTTTCCAGAGTTTCCACCAGCCGACTTTATTTGCCAGTGTCAGACTATATTTGATTGCTTTCCAACCGCCGCCGCTACGTGGAGCTTTCACGTTTCGCCTTCCTTTGTTGTTCATCAGGAGCACACTGCAGTGAACCGTATCTGTATCGTCTTCTTCGTCTTCAAGTATTTTTCATACTTTAGACAAAAACTGCAACTATCAGGGTTTAAGTCGAGTATATCCAAATGAAAGTGTGCAATCAATGTGGGAGAACCGTAATCCGTACAGTAGGGCTTGCGGGGCTTTCCAGCGAGGTGATAGAATAATAATCCCTATCTTTATCGGTTCTGGAGGAAGGATCACTTCATGATTCGTGGTTATTTAAAAGTTCTGTGTTTACTGATTCTCGTATCTGGTAACTCTCTCACGGCGAATGAAAAAGTGGAGCCAGTTAAAACTGGGACGCTGACATTTCATCTGCCGACTGTGGATGGCAAGATTGTCGAGCTCACCGAAAAACCGCAGCAGAAATTGACGGTAGTTTGTTTTCTGGGAGCCGAGTGCCCGCTAGCCCGACTTTATGGGCCGAAACTGAATGCGATGTCGGCAGCGTATGAGTCACAGGGTGTGCGATTCATTGGTGTGAACAGCAACCAGCAGGACTCGCTGGAAGACGTACAGAAATACGTCAAACGCTACGAGATCCGGTTCCCGATGGCCAAGGATTATAACAACAAAGTCGCCGACCAGTTTGCAGCAGTGCGGACTCCCGAAGTATTTGTTCTGGATGAGAAGTTAAACGTGAAGTACCGGGGGCGGATTGATAATCAATATCTGCCAGGCATTTCGCGGGCGGAAACAACGTCGCACGATTTAAAGCAGGCGCTCGATCAAGTACTGGCTGGTAAACCTGTCGAAGTCTCAAGTACGAAACCCAATGGCTGTTTTATTGGTCGTGTGAAACAGACAGAGGTGACAACCAGTCTGACATTTTGTAAGGAAGTGGCGGCTGTCTTGAATCGGCATTGTGTGGAATGTCATCGTAAGGGAGAAATTGGGCCGTTTGGATTGACCGATTATGATGAAGTGCGTGGCTGGGCCGACACGATGCTGGAAACAATAGACGACGGCCGGATGCCTCCCTGGCATGCGAGTCCGAAGTATGGTCATTATGCCAATGCGCGGTTTATGTCTGAGGATGAGAAAAAAATTCTACGTGACTGGGTTGTGGGCGGGATGCCGTTTGGTGATGTGAACGATATGCCGAAGCCTCCTACGTTTCGCGATGGCTGGCATTTACCTAAAGTTCCTGAAGCCGTGTATGAAATGCGGAAGCAACCGTTTGTGGTCCCGAAAGAAGGCGTGGTGGAATACCAGTATTTCGTGGTGGACCCAGGATTCAAGGAAGACAAGTGGATCACCGGAGCACAGGTGCTGCCCGGCAATCGGTCGGTGGTACACCATGCAATTGTATTTATTCGTCCGCCGGATGGCTCGGATTTTCGAGGCATCGGCTGGTTGACAGCATACGTGCCGGGACAGCGGATTAATATGTTGCCGCCAGGACGCGGTCGTAAAGTTCCCGCGGGTTCGAAACTGGTGTTTCAAATGCATTACACACCGACCGGATCGGTTCAGGAAGATGTATCCAAAATCGGACTGCTTTTTGGTAAAGAAGAAGAGATTACGCATGAAGTCTTCACGCTGATAGGCATTGATCAGGAATTTGAAATTCCGCCAAACGCAAACGATTTTCCGGTGTCCGCGAAAGTTCACCGGATCCCGCCGCAGGCCGAACTGTTGGCGATTGCCCCGCATATGCACTTGCGGGGAAAATCGTTTCGACTGTTTATGAAGCAGAAAGATAAATCTGAGATTCTGCTGGATGTGCCGAACTATGATTTTAACTGGCAGCATATTTATGAGTTGAGCCAGCCGATGAAACTGGACTCTATTGATTCACTCGAATTTACGGTCAAGTTTGATAATTCGAAAGAGAACCCGTTTAATCCTGACCCGAATGAATACGTAACCTGGGGAGATCAGACCTGGGAAGAAATGGCGATTGCGTTTTTTGAAGTGGCGGAACCTCGAAAGAAGAAAACGGATGCCAAACCGAAGGCGAAGAAACCAAAGAAATCGAAGGCGATCCTTGAAGCAGAAGAAAAGCAGCGTGTTGACAAGTTGGTAGCTGCGTTCATAAAGCGGTTTGATAAAAACGAGGATGGGCAAGTCGAGTTGGACGAAGTTCCGCTTGCAGCGCAGAGATATGGAAGAATTCGGGACCGCAATGGAGATGGGCTGATCCAGAGAGATGAAATTGAAGGACTGGTCAGGTAGGTATGTCGGGGTTGGTTTTCATTTCGCGCCGGTTGATCTCAAACCTCTTCATTGCTTAAATTGACTGCTGACAGAAAGTGAATCGCGAGTGTCTCGTACGTTTAATCGATGTTCGGTCTGGATGGTTGACCATCCCCTGCTGGTTACCTTGTTTATTCTGCTGCTCAGTGGGATCGCGATGCTGGGCTATACCATGCCGGAACAGGTTCGTGCCTGGTTTACGCCTGCGCCGGTAAAACAGGTTCAACAAGGTCCTGCAGGTCCGCCTGTGAAACAGGAACGGCCCCCGGATGTTTCTCCCATCAGTTTGACGGACGCCGATACGATTCTGGTGATCGATTCCGATGAGTTCTTTACAACGGACGGCGTGAAAGCACTGCGGGCGATCGTCAAAGAACTCGAGTCGCTGGATTATGTGCAGAGCGTGTTCTGGCTGGATGATATACCCAATCTGAATATATTTGGTTTGCGCGAACCGCTCATTCCGAATGAACGGGCTTCACAAAAACGCCTGGATGCGGCCAGAGAGAAAACGATCAACCATCCGCTGGTGGGTGGGCAGTTGCTCTCGGTGGATGGCAAGACTCTGCTGTTAATGGTCAAGTTTGACTGGTTATATGTGGTGGACGATGATGCCTGTACCACTGGTTTGAAGCAGGTGGCGCAAAAAGTCGCCGCACAATACCCAGGAGTTGATTTTTCGTTCATGTCGACTGGACGCGTGCCGATCTATCTGACCGCAGTACGGACGCATAATGCCAACAAAGTGAAATATCAGGTCATCGGCTACGGGATGATTCTGTTGATGGCGATTATCCTGTTCCGAGGGATCTCCGCTGTGATCATTGTGGCGCTGGCGCCGATGTTTGGTGTCTTCCTGACAATGGGCATCATTCAGTTTTTTGATTTTCAGGATAACCCGTTTAACGATGTGGTTTTGCCAGTTCTATTGAGTTTGGTAGGGCTGACGGATGGCGTGCATCTGATGGTGCAAATCAGGCGGCATCGGGCTTCGGGATTGAGTGGTCGGGATGCAGCCCGGCGTGGAATTCAGGAAGTGGGGCTGGCTTGTTTTTTGACTTCCGTGACGACGGCCATTGGCTTTGGTTCGCTTTCTCTGGCACATCACGATACGGTGCGCGAGTTCGGGTACAGTTGTGTAATTGGTGTGCTGTTGACGTTTATCGCCGTGATTACGGTGATTCCCCTGGCCTGTCGTACCTGGCTGGGGCGTTCGATTCATATGGGATACGGTAAAGGAATCATCGACCGTCATCTGGGACGGATCAGCGTGATTATTGATCTGGTTCTGAAACGGACGAAGCTGATCAGTTCACTGGGAATCGGGATTACCGCCGTCTTGATTCTGATTTCGTTAACACTCCGTCCCGATGAACGGCGGGCGAATATGCTGCCGGAAGGTTCGGAAGCAGCACTCGCTTTGAATCACATGGATCAGGCCATGGGGGGGCTGGAGCATTCGCGTGTGCGCGTTACCTGGAATGACCAAGTGGAATCCGATTCGCCGGAAGTCTTAATTGCGATTAGTGAAGTGGATGATTTGTTGCTTCAGGAGCCTTTGATCGGGCATCCAATATCGATTCGCAATATTCTGGGGGCATTGCCCGGTGATGGACCGCCGGAGGAGCGGATGTCGATGATGGATCTGCTGCCGCCGCCTTTGAAGCGTGCATTTTATACGCCAGAATACCATCAGGCAGAAGTCAGTTTTCATGTGCAGGATCTGGGGATTGCGAAATATGGACCGACTTTCACGCGGATTGAAGAGGGTTTGAAAACGATTGCTGTTGAGCATCCCCAGTTTCGATTTGAACTGATTGGTTCTGCGGTTTGGCGCTGGAAAAACCTGTATCAGATTGTGGTCGATCTGGCGACCAGTTTGGGAAGTGCGGCAATCATCATTTTGATTGTGCTGGCGATTGCATTTCGTTCATTAAGGCTGGGATTAATTTCGATTATACCGAATATGTTTCCGCTGGCTGTGACCGGAGCGTTCCTGGTATTTACCGGACAGGCTTTAGAGATCGTCAGCGTATGTGCGTTTACCGTCTGTCTGGGAATTGCCGTCGATGATACGATCCATTTCCTGACACGGTTCCGTGAAGAACAGCTGCTGGTGGATAATGATGAAGAGGCGATCCGCCGCGCATTTACGGGCGTGGGAACTGCACTGATCATGACAACCGTGATCCTGGTGGCCGGCTTTTCGACTGTGGTCTTCAGTGACATGCGAGACCAGCGGATCTTTGCTATCATGAGCGGCTTGACGATTGCCTCTGCACTGTTCGGCGATCTGGTCTTCCTGCCCGCGCTACTGGCTCAGTATGCGAAGCGATCGCAGGTGCCGGCGATGGAAGAATCGGAAGCGTCTGTTGACCAGCCGGTAGAAAAGACGCTGGCGCAGGAATAACATTCGACTTCTGAGGAGTTATCTCAGACCGTGTTTACTGTCAGCAGGGATCAAGGCTTCATTTAAGGAGTGAGTATGTTGGGGCACCGTTTCAGTTTTTTAGGATTAAGTCTGTCCGTTATTGTGGCTGCTCAGACTGCATGGGCTGGCGAACTTGCTGTCTCTTCTGCTTTTGAGGGAGGAGCGGCGGAAGTTCTGGAGATCGATCAGGCGAAACGATCCATTAAAATTCGACCGGCCGGTGATTCGCAGTTTGGCTGGCCTTGCTGGTGGTATTTTCAAGTGACGGGGGTTCAACCCGGTGAAGAGCTTATAGTGATTGTTGATGCGAGTCACATGCAACAAGCAAACGGACAAAAACTTTCGAGCAACTGGGCTTTACCCGATCGGGCTACTTTCAGCACTGACCAAAAAAATTGGCTACAGACGCCAGCTGGCTTAAAGCGAGATGGCACTTGCCAGTGGACAATGAAGGTAGACGCGGAACAAGCCTGGTTTGCCTGGGGGCCGCCGTTTGTGCCTGCTGACGCGAAACAACTGGTCGACCGATTGAGCCGGGAACATTCTGATGTGACGTCGTTTGAATTATGCAAAACACGCGCGGGCCGTGTGGTTCCTGCTTTAGTGGTGAGTCAAGGCGAGAGCGAGACTGATTCGCGAATGGTGATTTGGGTTCAGGCCCGCCAGCATGCGTGGGAGTCGGGCGGGAGCTGGGTCGGTCGCGGATTCATTGAATGGGCGGTGAGTGATGATCCGCAGGCACTTGCATTGAGAAAGAAAGCAGACATTTATTTTGTCCCGATTATGGATGTCGATAATGTAGCAACGGGTAACGGGGGCAAAAATCAAGTGCCGCATGATCATAATCGGGACTGGTCAGAGGCACCTCGATGGAACTCCGTCAAAACGGCGATGCGGTCAATTAAAGAATTCGATCGGCAGAACCGGCTAGTGCTGTTTGTCGATTTGCACAATCCGGGCTCGAATTCCAAACGCCCGTTTTTTTATGTGACTCCTCCCGCACTGGTGACAAAAAAAGGGAAACAACTTCAGGATGCGTTCATTGCCGCCTGTCGGCATGAGATGAAGACGCCGCTGGAGTTGGATCAGAGTACCCCATCGACGGGCCCGGGATATGATAAACGCTGGAAAGAAATTTCCAGTAACTGGGTACGCAGTGCGACGCGCGAGCATGTGGTGGGAATTACGCTGGAGACCTGCTGGAATACGCGTCACAGCCATCCGGCGGGTTATATGACCGTGGGACGTCAGCTGGGCCTGGGAATCGCCCGTTACCTGAAGACGGACCCGCGATCGTCCCCTGCCCTTGATTGACTCGTTTTCGTTTCACCGTGATAATTCATCGGTAAAGCGAGACTAACAGCGTGGCTGTGAACAGGGAGTGTTGACTGTCAGGAGATGCCGAGGGAGAACCGTTTATCAGTTAGCTGGATTCGTCCAGCTTTTCAAAGACGGCTTTCATCAGCAGCGGCAATACGACGGTCGCATCGGCGTAGACCTCAGCGAAGCGTCCGCCATCCTGTGGAGAGACAAACTTGCCCCAGCTGACACCTTCTGAATAGGTACAACCTGAGAGGCCACCCCAGTGGACTGGTTCGGGGCAGATGCGGATGCCGTATTTGAAACGGGGTTCTTTCCATTCTGTGCCGAGCCGATAGTTGGCGATTTCATAATAGGGGGCGACCTGTTGTGCCCAGTTGCGGGGGACACCACCCCCGATGGTGAAGATGCCCAGAGTGGAGGCATCTCGCATCAGCTGGGCGTATTCCTGCAGATCGATAAACGGATTAAAGCTGGGCAGCGCTGTCAGGATCTCGGCCTGATCGAGGTCTTCCAGTGATTTGCCGGATTGCGCGATATATTCAGACATGGCCCAGGTGGAGACGTCGAGACCGATTTCGCTGTCGGTGAATGCAGGGATGAAGACCGGTACGTTTTGTTCGTAGGCACTTCTGAGGATGCCTCGCCCTTCATCCATTTCGGCTAACCGCTTGCCTAAGGCGCGGCAGAGTCGGGCTGAGGACCAGACGCCGTCTTCGGGTTGGGATTCTCTGAGCACGGAGCGGACGAGCCGCTCGACGTTATTCAGGTTGGATTCCATTTCCAGTGTATCGTAGATGCGGTTGTAGCCCTTTTTATACAGGGTCTCGTCTGAATCAGCGGGGTTATACTGATAGTGAACCAGGCCGATGGATTCCGTCAAGCCGTGCGCGATGAGCGCACCAGTAGCGACTACCGCGCGGACTAGCCCACGGTCGATCATGTCGCAGATGATGCTGCCCTGCTTGGCGACGGTCATGGCACCAGAGAGTGTCAGAATGGCTTTACATTCTGTATCACGTGACATTTCCAGTAATATTTCATAGGCGACGCCAAGCTTTCTACCTGAGAAGGCTGTTTCGGACATGGCCTGCAGAAGGTCAGAGAAGGAATTGACTTTGGAAAGATCCAGGCTTTTCAGAGGTTTTAAACCATCGCCTCGGCCATCGTGGAATTCTCGATCTCCGCTCATGTTCTGCTTTCTACTGGGAATTTTCAGATGTCTTATGCTGGGAATTCATCCCTCCGTCAAGTACGTTCGATGACTGTTTATAGACATCGAAACGCACCTGACGTGATAGGATGGTATCTCGGAATTCAGAACCAGTCAATTTACCCAGTCCAAGATCAATTCGAGAACTGCAAGCAGTATCTGGAGGTTTTCCGGGGAGGGGAATTGAAATGGATGAGAATTTATAGAGCGACGACCTGGTCTGCTTCAGTGTGGGAACCGGCTGGTTCCTGTAAAGCAGGTCTCCCATTCGGGATGGGGAATCGTGGCATCTCTAGAATGCTGACATCACCGAGGTCAACTTCTTCCCGAATGTAACGTAATACGTCATTCGGATCGGTATCACCACAAGTGAAGACGTCCAGAGCGATTAAGCCCAGGTCGGCATAGCAGTGAGCTGAGCAGTGGCTTTCATCTAGAAGGCACATCGCTGTGAAGCCCGGTGCAGAATTATGACCAAAGTGATATCTAACCTGTGAAATCACAGTTGCACCAGCGCGGGTAGCTCCACGCGCCATGGCTTCAAGTACCAGTTGGTCGTTCAGACAAATGTCCCGCGGGACATTACGACAATCAATGAGAAGATGTCTTCCTTTATGCAACTCATAAACCCTCCACTAGAGGTGCCAGAAAAAAATGGGCATCCGATTGTTGATGAAATTGTTCGAGACGATTTCGAATCGTAATGCTTATATCGGTACGCTTTTTTCAAAGTCCGAGATTATTATGTGATCTGGAAAGAAAACACAAGAAATAAATTCACGAATTTGCTTGGAATTTACAAAAATAGAACAGGAATCTGTCCCGGGAATCCGGTTCGACTAATTTGAGGCCCAACTACTGGCAGGATCTGGGGTTCTGAGCGGGATATGCAGCCAGAAGAAGCTTTGGGGTTTCCAGGCAAATGACATACAGAGATGCGCAAAATCTACAGGTGAAATGCGCCCCTTTCGTCTGGAGCTTCCCGGTGATTTCGTACTCAGGCGGGATAGAGAAACTGACTTTATGATAACCTTTTACGAACCGAGGCCGGGGCACCATCTGGTACCCCGGCTTCAGTCAGAATCATCGCTGATTTAGGTTGAATGCCTTAGAATTCCCCGATGACATTTCCGTCACTAATCGTTCCCAGATCGCGAAAGGTCTCGTAGTTTATGTTCTCGCTGAGAAAACGGACGGCCCCGTCGCCCAAGAGGAAATGAGCGCCCCCGACATGTTTACTGGAGAAGTTAGCGATATGATTCGTGGTATTCGGTGGATGTTCCATGGGCATCATGCCCCCCGGCTGACCGACATGACCTAAAATCAATGTTGCAGAGCCTTCGTCTGCCATCGACATCATTCCGGAGGGACGTGTGATATTGGGAATGGCTGCATACCAGGTCGAGTCTGCCTGGACGACCGTTGCGGCGCCTACGAATTGATGTTGGTGAGAACGTTCGCCAACGACAATCGTATTCGACGATCCATCCGTGATATCACGGATTTTGATATTCGAGTTACGAAACAGGATTCCTTTAATAGCCGGAGCGCCTGGAGACATTGTCAGACTTCCATAGCCATAGATTCCCACATAGTTCGCCGAAGAGAGCATGTAGGTATTGGAGCCATCGGTAACGGTAAAGACGCCCTGATTCGTATCGCTGGGGCAGCGAAAGATGGGAATGGCTTCATCGCCCAGTTCAATATTAGGACTGACCGAGGCATCCAGATTCAGGTTGAGCTTATTATAAAGGGGGGCCTGATCCATAAAGGCTAAGAGCATCGTGCCCCAGGAAAAGCCAGTCCCTGTTTCTCCTGGGGAGCTGGCATCAGCGGCGTTTACACCCCGTGCGATATAACCGGGGGGATAGACGCGGTGGGTTTCATGGTAGTTGTGCAGAGCCAGACCGATTTGTTTCAAGCTGTTTTTACAGGTGGAGCGACGTGCTGCTTCTCTGGCCTGCTGGACTGCGGGGAGTAGCAATGCAATCAGAATCGCAATAATCGCGATGACGACGAGAAGTTCAATGAGTGTGAAACCACGTGTTCGTGGTTTCCATTTCTGTGTGAAAGATTTCATGGAGGTTTACCTTATCCGATGCAATCAACAATCGGTAACGTGACTTGACGTTAGACGATCAACGTAGTGGGAAAGAAGGCTTGCGCTGTTTTGGCGGATAACAAAGTGAATTGTCGACCGCTAGTGCTTTGTCAAGCTAGGAATTGAGGGTTGGGGGTGTTGTTGACGTGCTCCGTTGTCGCACTCACGTGATATCTATCAACCCAAAATTTAAAAATGACGTTCCACTAGTACACCGCAAACGCGAAGATGGTTACCACATGAATTGCTGCGGAGGGGGCGTTTCTGGGGAGAAGGCGAGTGTGACTGGCATGTCATCGCAGATCGTCAGCGGAATAGCCCGCTGATCCGCTGAGATCAAACTCGGTCGCGCATTGAGGTCTCTGGGAGCGGCGGTGTGCAATCCCTGACTGGCAGAGTTACCACAGCCACAGAGGGATGAGATCTGGCAGTGCTTCGATTCTGATTTGTCTGACTCAGAATGAGGGGATGTGCTCTTCTTCTGAGAGCAGCAACTGCGAGCTGCTTGCTTTTTTGCTCTGCAGCATGACTTGGGTTTCGTTGATTTTTCAGGAAGTGTGCTGTTGAAACAACAGCATTCTGATTTCGTTTTCAGCTGGTCTGCACAGCGACAGTGTTTTCCCTGATCCAGTAAGGGCATAATTCCGGTATTGGAAAGCAGATAGAACAGACATAGCAAATTGACAAAGCCAGCCCGCGAAAGTTGATTCCTTCGCAGTCGCTTCTTTAAGTCAGGCTTTGCAGATACCAGGTGGGAACTCACTCGAAAATACTCTATTCAAGGCAGGTTACAAATTATCCTCGGTTCAGATCACATCCCTGCTACTTTCATTGTTCTGAAGCAGTCAGGAGATGAAAAGAGAATAACGAGCTTTTTTTGCTTGAACGAGTAAAATTCTTTCAATGATGCAATGTCGATGAAAGACTGTTTTGCTCGGTAATGGCAGTTTTCGAACTGCTATTACCGAGCGCTGTGTGAATATGTCAATTTGGCTTGCTCTTTTTCGTCTGTGAGTGCTGCACTATAAATGAGACAACCTGATCTGGCTGAGGATGTTGAAAGTGATGTCCTTTTGATTTTTCGGTCCCTGTTTTGACTGAGATCACTTTGAAGTTATCCTTGCGATATTGCTCGGGAACTCGACTGAACATTAAATAGGTGTTTTCAGCAGGAGGGACAACCTGATCGTTTTCTGAAACGATATGTAAGACCGGGATCCGGGCTTCGGCGATGATCTGGATGCGGTCGAGGGGATTGTTTTTGTATGCCAATGCTTCTGCTTCGGTCATGCCGTATGCATTGAGGCAGGTTTTCCAACTTGCTGATGATCCCTGGCTTTTTCCTTTTCCCCCCGGCCAGCTTTTAAAATCGCAAACGGGTGTGTCGGCGTAGATGCAGCTGACCTTCTCAGGGTTTTCCAGTGCCCAGTTGTAAATAAACAGGCCTCCCCGGCTGACTCCTTCCAGAGCCACTTTTGATTGAAAGCCGTGTTTCTTTGTTAAGTAATCATAGAACTTATCGCCGTGTTTGATTGCCTGAGGGGAACCAAACAGATTTGCCACGTCCATGTAGGCGATATGAAAACCTCGTTTGAGCAGTTCGACATCCATTTCATAATGAAAGTCTGGAAAACGGGCGCGCCAGACCCATGGTTTTCCGGGGGCCGATTTGGTGGGAATCACGACATAACATTTACGCCCATCAATCTGAAAATGAACTCGTTGAAACCCATGCCACTTGTCTTGTTTGCCAGTCCATTCAGATATCCCTGTATCTTTTGTGGAGGTATATACTTTACTTTCCGGAAAGAGCAAAAGTGTTGTTATAAAAGTGATGAAAAAAATGCGAAAAAGTAAAAGCAGAGGTTTCATTTCAAGCTCTTTCGTTGCCAGCAGGGTGTTGAGGGCTTTGAATGTCGGTATCTGTTTAATAACTCATGAGTTAGCGTTACAGACTAATCCATCTGGTTTACACGATCTTCATCAAAATGTCGATGGATCGTTCTGATTTTGCCGAATTTGTGTTTTCGGGAATGGCTCAAATGGGCTCCACCAATCAAAGGGGAACTACCAATAGAATTTTCTGACATATAGTTTAGGCAGTCAATATTCAAATTTAAGTTGTTGCGAGAACCTGATGGCAGGTTTTGGTGTGGAAGCGTTAAATTTCATGCCGTTCGCAGTTTTTAAATAAAAGCAGTATTTGTTTGGTAAAGACGGGTTTGTACAATGTCTCTCATCCCAGCTACACATACAACAGAAACATTAACCAGGCGGTTTGCAGAGCCAGTCATTAATTCTGTACTGGATGTATTTAAATATTTTGTTGGAACAACTGTCGAACTGGTCAAAGTTGTCGAAGTGCATGAGGCTCCTCGTTACGAGAAGAGCTCTGCTATTGAAGTCAATGGCCCTGGAAAAGGGATTGTGGTCGTCAATCTGCCACGAGATCTGGTTTCAAAGGCTGTTTCACTGCTGATCGATGAATCTCTGGCTGATGATGAACATGTTCTGACTGATTTCTCATGTGAATTGTCGAATATGATCGCAGGTCAGGCCAAAAAAGCGGTTGACCATATGGGATTTTTGTTAGGTCATCCTTCTGTCATCGAAACAGAACAAATCGATACATTATATCCTCCGGAAGCCGGTTCCCAGTGTGGTATTTTCAAAACTGGCATTGGTCCGGTTGTTGTCTATTTTGGTTTTGTCGGTCAGCTGGGCGACATTATTGATTATGACCATGATGAAGCAGACAAGAAACGCGTGATGATCATTGACCCAGATGAGATGAATCGTGCTTTATTCGAAGGCTTGTTACACGAACGATACATCGTTGAGAGCGCTGCTACCGTGGAAGAGGCTTTTATGGATGCCGCGATCCATACTCCTGATCTGATTCTGCTGGATATCGATGGTAGTGATGGAAGTCATGCGGACGGTGTGAAATACATTAAAGAGTCGCCTTTTATTGGGGATGTCGAAGTTCTGGTAATGACGTCAAATCGTTCCACGACGGCGATCATTCAGGCATTTAACCATGGTGCGACTGACTATATTCTCAAAACAGACTTCACAAAGCAGATTCTGGTTGGCAAAATAGAACGTGCATTCGGAAGAACGCCGGTTGTCAAAGAGGCGGTTGCTTCTGTGGAATAAACGTCAGCATGTCTATCAGCGATCTTTGAATGGCCCCGGTAATCACCGGGGTTTTTTCATTGCTGAAGACCAAATCGAATGGAGTTCCAAGTTGAATCTGGAAGGAAAAGTAGCTGTTATCACCGGAGCCGCTGTCCGTATTGGACGTTCCATGGCGCTTGCGCTCGCAGAAGCGGGCTGTGATATCTGTATTCATTATCACACTTCAAAGCAGGATGCAGAGCAAACCTGTGCGGAAATTGAGCAACGGGGGCGAAAGTCGGTTGCTGTCTCGGCAGATTTGTCAGCGCCCCTGCAAGCGGCTTCCGAGATCATTGATGCGGTCGTCGCTGAGTTTGGCAAAGTCGATATCCTGATTAATAGTGCTTCCGTATTTGAAAACAAAAATTTGCTGACATCGACAGAGCATGACTGGGATTCCCATCTCGATATCAATTTAAAAGCACCGTTTTTTTTGTGTCAGCAGTTTGCAGAAGCATTTCAGCCAGGGCAAACAGGCCAGATTGTCAATATTGTTGACTGGAGAGCATTGCGGGCAGGAGTGGGACACCTGCCTTATCGGATTACCAAAGCGGGCCTGGTAACCTTAACCGAATGTCTGTCGCTGGAATTAGCTCCCGCCATCCAGGTAAATGCGATTGCCCCTGGTGCGATTCTGCCGCCGCCGGGTCAGGACGCATCCTATCTGGAAAAACGTGCCGAACACGTTCCCTTGAAACGCGCTGGGAATCCCCAGGACATTTGTGATGCCCTGCTCTATCTGCTTCGTTCTGATTTTGTGACGGGCGAAGTGCTGACGGTTTCCGGAGGTGAGCAGTTCTCATCCGGACTTTAGAACAAGAATCCGGATGAGATTCACTGACTCAGGAAGACCGAGACTTGAGAACGGCCTGTTTCACGATTTGCATGGTTCGTTTTTGGCGTTGCTGGATCGAGTGCATCACCGATTTCAGCTTGGCGAGTGATTGCTCATTATTGCCAGCCACCTTCATGACGCGATCTGCAATTTGTTGCTCATTGACCTCATCGATTTCAAATGTCCAGTCTTTGAGTCCGATGTCATACCACATCTGCCCTTTGATGGTGTCGGTTGGTTGTCGGACATAGAGCCCGGGAGTGCCAAACGCACAGGCGATAATGGGAGAATGGCATTCCATACTTACGACAGCGGCGGCATCTCGATAGAGGGAACCTGCTTCGTCGGGCAGCCAATAATCGGCATGAGCTACAACCAGCGGTTTGACATCGGCGGGAAGTGGATCGATCACCAGTGGCTGAATGATTTCGGTTTGATAGGTCATTTCCGGGCAGACGACAGCTTTTTTTCCGGTGGAGCGAACCCATTTGATAATCGCGGCTCTCAGTTTTGCGTGATCGATCTCTTGATATTGCTGGTTGACCGACTCGACTTCCTGGATTTTCTCTTTTGACCAGCGGGTGCCTTTGTGGATTTTATGATACGGGGTAAATCTCAGTCGAGGGACCGCACAGAGATAATTTCCCGTTTCCAGCTGGTGTTGCTGTTGAAATTTCAATGCTTTGGGATCATCGGTTAAATCGATAGCAAAAGTTGCGTCAGGGGCGAAATCCTGATGCGCGGCTGTGATTTTGGCGTCTTTCAGATTTTTCAGGGAATGGGTTTCCCGTGTGAAGATAAAATCGGCCCCGGAGAGCAGTTCGTGTAATTCCGGATTGATTTTGGAGACGGTCACACCATAAATACCATAAGGCTTGCCGGTCGTTTTTTTCCAAAACGCCAGTTCTCTGCGTGAAACAACGCTGGGGCCGGAACCGTGCAGAAAGAAATCAGCCTGCTGGAACGCCTGTTCAAGTTGTTCCGAGTCCCACTTACCGTCTCTCCGAAGCCGGCCTTTGACGATTTTCAGGTGAGGAAACCGTTTTTTCAGCATGGGTTCGACGCCCCGATCCACACTGTTCGGCCAGAGGATAATCTGAAATTCGGGGGCATACATTTCCAGCAATTTCAAAATTCCAGGCGAGTGGCCGATATCGCCAATATTGACGGTCTGCCAGCCGGAACGGAGCAGAAGCGTGGGACGGCTGTCTGATTTTGTTGTCGATTGCGAGAAAGCCTGCTGTTGAAGCAAGCCGCTATTTAAGAGTCCGGCAATTCCCAGTGATTGGCAAGCCGCTTGTTTTAACCAGGTGCGTCGTGTTGTGTCTTGTTGTTGATTCATCGTTCTCCCTGTTCTAAGCCCGATCATATGTTAAAAAGAAATCAATTATTTCCATCGATAAGATGAGTCTTCTAATCTGTGCAATCGGGCAGACTCATACTATAGTGGCTTTTAGTTATTGTAACCTGTATTCAGTCCACGTCTGCTCTATTTTAAACCTCTCTTATAAATATGCCCGATCAAATCCACATTTCCGATTTACTGTTACGCACCATTATTGGCATTAATGAGGAAGAACGAAACAAGAGGCAGGACGTATTAATTAATCTGACGATGCAGGTTGATTTGAGGGCTGCAGGCCGTTCCGATGAAATTCGTGATGCCGTGAATTATCGCACCATCACGAAAGAGATTATCGATCTGATAGAGAATTCGCAGTTTCAGCTGGTAGAAAAGATGGCGGATGAAGTGGCAAAAATCTGCCTGCAAGACGATCGTGTTCAGCAGACGACGATCAGAATTGAAAAGCCGGGAGCATTACGCTTCGCACGTTCGGTCGGAGTGACTATTGACAGAACGCGCGACGATTTTTCCGGAGTGTGACATGAATCAGGCGTATCTGGCATTAGGTAGTAATATCCGTCCGGAGTATTATTTACCTCAGGCAGTCAGTTTACTGGGAGAATCGGGGCGTGTCGTCGGTCGATCTGCGGTCTGGCAGAGCGAGCCTGTCGGGGATACGAATCAAGCCGATTTTTTGAATGCTGCGGTGCTTCTGGAGACTGAACTGGATGCAGCTGAACTCTGCCTGGAATTGATTCCTCAGATCGAACGCAAACTGGATCGAGTTCGCGACCCTCAGAACAAAAATGGCCCACGGACCATTGATATTGATCTGGTGTTATTTAATTGCGAGCAACTGCAGATCGAGCATCGAATTATCCCGGATCCAGAAATCCCGGAACGTGTCTTTCTGGCGGTGCCGCTGGCGGAACTGTCTCCCCAATATTGTGTTCCCGGCCTGGGAAGAGATCTAGCTCAGATCGCTGATACATTACGGTCGGTGAATGGCAATCAACTGATCCGCCGCGATGACGTATTGCTTTAAGAATCAGGCGGGTTGTTTTAAGAATCAGACAGGAGCAGAGCGTCGCCGGGTAGGCATGCCATTTTAAAGAACAGCCCCTGCTCTTCGCACTGAGATTTATATATCTCGGGCATTTTCTGTTCTGTCTCTTCATCCCATTCAAGAATGTAGGAACGTTCGGCGACCTTTTTACCGCGGACTTCGACCACCATTCCGGTCCAGCCTTCGCAGCAAATTTCGGAAAATTCTGGAACGCAGATTCCTTCTTTTACCCGAACGTTTGAGCCTGCTTTGATAGTCGAAGATGCCTTTTTACCCATAATTTATTCTACCAAAACATATTTATTTTTAATTTTGAGAAGCAACCAATCGGCACGTCAGGCGACAGTGTATCGCTAAAGCAGCATGAATTTCAATTGAAGCAGGTAGAGAACCCCCTTTCCCGTACAAGAAATTAACAATTTTTTGGGATCGTCTGCCAAATGTTGTTTTTTTGCATCATCCAGGGAGAAGCTCTCTGAAACTGTTTTACATCCTGTAGCGGTGCTGCAACAGGCGATGATTTCAATATTTTTACAGAAAAAAAACAGCACATCGCCATTCCTGAGCTATTGTTTTAATGGATAAAACCCTCCCCTCTTGAATAAGTTCTCCCAGCACTCTGCAGGTCCGCAGAACACAATAAAAACCAAGGAGGGACCAATAACATTTATTTTCAAGAGGCTTACGATGTTTACGCGGCAAGGCCGACAGGCATTGAATCAGAAATCACAGTCAAATCGCTCCGGTACCACTTTAGTGGAACTGGCATTTATCACTCCGGTCTTCCTGGCATTTGTGTTTGCCGTTTTTGAATTTGGCTATGCCTACATGGTGTCCAACATCATTCAGGAAGCGACTCAGGAAGGGGCAAAACTCGGGCGTTGCGAGGACGTCACGACTGCCCAGGTGCAGGACAAAGTGAAACGACTTCTGGATACCGTTTTCGATTCAGATCTAGCGACGGTTTCGGTGAAAAATGCCAGTTCGTTTGATACTCCCGGAGCCGATGTCTCACAGATTAATTACTCTTCTCTGCCTGATCTTGAATTGTCCAACGCTGAGAAAGCCCAGTTGTTTATCGTTCGTGTCGAAGTTCCTTACAAAGATATTCGAATATTGAATTCGTTTTTTGTTGATCCGGTTCAAGCTGCTGAGGCTAAGGCTAAGGAGGACAGCATGATGTTATCCGGGCACACTGTCAGGCGTCACGAATAAACAACAGAAATAAATCAAGTCACTGTTTGCAGGAGTAAACTCATGCGTGTAATTCAAAACAAACGACCAAATTCAGGGAAGGCAATTGCCAGCCGCAGAGGTGTGGCTGCAGTTGAATTTGCCCTGGTGGCACCAGTCTTCCTGGCGTTAATTCTAGGGATGGTTGCGGTGCGTCGTGCCGTACATACTTCCACAATCATGGATGCGGCACTGGCTCAATCGGGGCGACTGGCTTCCATGGACGCCGATCTGAATTTGCCTTCGGGGATGACATTGAATGATAAAATTATTCTTGATGTGCGCAATTTTCTGCGGGCGTCTGGAATAGAAAATGATGAAACGAACCTGACGGTTACCATCACTAAAGCAGATGATGCAGAAGGAGTTCCACTGGATCCGATGCCGAACCCTCCCAGTGATGGAACGGAGTTTGATTTGAGTGATCCAGCAAACCGCAATCGATTATTTCGGATTGGAATTGAAATACCCGATGGGGCAACCAGTACAAAACTAACCGACATTATGAATCTGGAAGGCTCGATGGCCAAGCCGATGAGTGGCGATCCTGTCTGGGATTTAATTTTGAATAATGGCACGACAAAGATCGTCAACTAGGAACACACATAACTTTTATGAGTATGATGCTCAGTCTTCTGGGGAGCACGAGGGGGAAACATGAAACAGATACCAATGAGTAAAACAGAGAAAATGGATCTGCCGGGCGATCAAAATCGCCGCGGTGCGTTCATGGTTATGGCGGTGCCATTTCTGATCGCGACGATGGGGTTCATGGCGTTCGGAATTGATATCGCTGTCATCACCATGACCAAAACCAGAATGCGAAATGCGGTTGAGGCCGCCGCTCTGGCTGCGGCACAACAGATTACCGATGCTGTGCAGACGACCGCTGATGACATTGAAGAGGGTCAAGATGTGAGTAGCGCAGTGCAGGACGCCAATTCGATTGCCGTTGAAGCCGCAAAAGAAATGGCCGAAAAGGTGGCGCGCTTAAACGGAGTTTATGTTGACCCTGAAACGGATGTCAAATTCGGGAAACGTTATCAGGATGCTTCTGGAACGTTTCACATGGTCTGGGGCGAAACAGCGAAACCTTATAATGTCGTGAAGGTTATCGCACGCCGTGATAACGCGGCAGAAGGTCAGCAGGACTCGAAACTGCAACTCTTCTTTGCCGGGTTTATGGGCGAGAAGACGGCCGCTGTGACCACCTCAGCAATCGCCTTCATTGAAGCACGTGACATTGTGCTGGTGCTCGACTACTCGGGTTCGATGAGCTACGACAGTGAGTTTGGTGCCATGTCCTCTTATAACATGGGTAAGGAAGCTGTTGAAGGTAACCTGGATGATATCTGGAATACCTTAGTCGCCTCCGGTGCGACCTACTCGGATACGGGCAAACTGAAGTTCCCTACAGGTGGGTATGGAAAGATTGATTCCGCAGCCGGGAAGTACATCAGTTCAAATGATGATAATTACATCTTCAACGCATTGGATCTGGATGAAGTCGATTCCAGTGGCAACCTGAAATATCCATTTCCACAGGAAGGAAAGAATTACAATGGGAATTTGAATGGTCAGCCGACTGGTAACACAAACAAAAGTTTGTGGAAAAACTATATCAAATGGGTTCGATCGAATAGTACCGTCAAGAACTATGGCTATAAAAAGATGTATGGCTATCGTACTTTGATGGGCTATTTGGTTGGTCAACGTAAGAAGAACAATCAGTCGGAAGATTTGTGGCGGGCTCCGATTTATCCGTTCCATGCGATGAAAGAAGGCGTGACGTTATTCACGGAATTCCTTGATGGATTGCAGTTCGGAGATTATGTCGGACTCGTAACGTATGATGATTCTTCACGCGTGGAATCGGTTCTGAATGATGACGGCATCCTTGATACCGTTGATCTGGGGGATGAACTGATTACGAATCGCTATGGCGATATCGATACGATTCAGAGACACAAACAGGCCTCACACTATGCTCCCTACACCGGAATGGGGTACGGGATTCGTGATGCCAAAGAGTTGTTGGAGTCTCATGGTCGTGCTGGTGCTCGTCCCACGATTCTGGTGATGACAGACGGTAATGCAAACCGTTCTCCATCAGGCTGGTCACTTCCGGGTGGCTGGGACTGGGATGAGATCACCGATTTTGATGGTAATGGTCAAGCCGACTATTCTACCAGCAGTCGCGATAAACAGTATGCGTTCTGGCAAGCAGTCGAAGCTGCGAACCTGGGCTATACCGTGCACACGATGACTGTTGGTGCCGGAGCAGACCGAAACCTGATGCAGGCGATTGCCAAGGCTTGCAACGGAATCTGGATCGACGCCCCTGGCGGTGCCACGATCGAAGATATGCAGGCACAGTTGCTGGTTGCTTTTGGTAAAATCGCAGCCAATGTACCGCCTGCGAAATTGCTGGCGGATCCCGAAAGTGATTTCTAGTGCAAACGAATTTGTTTTGATTCGTGCCTGCTTGGGTTGATGTTCTACCTGAGTGAGAGAGGTGGCTGGAAACAGCCACCTCTTTTTTTAATGCTCGGTCACGGCTTTTGACAATGTTGTTAACTAATGTGGGCGTCAGCTTTCAATCACCCTGTTTGAAAGCGTAAATTTTGCAGAAGCAAATCAGTGACGAGGCAAAAGCAGACTGTTTTGTCTCAGTGGTTTCCGAAACAATAAGCAAGAAATATTCAAAAAATTTACGAAAAAGTTGAGATTTTCATCGACGATGAAATACGATATATTCATAATAAGACATATATCATTGCAATAGAGAATTTAAGTTCTTGGCTGAAGTCAGCCAAATATAAACTTATCCTTCCACTACTCTCACCCGGATTGATTTCTTGCTCTCCACCCAGAGCCCTCTCAGAATCAATCAGGGGCAATGAGAAGAGATTACCTCTTTTCATCACCAGAGTTATTTTTAACTTAGGTTTGCCAAAAGGGGGTTGAGGTTCATGTCCTTCGACAAGTTCCGTTCATTTGCTTTCTACGCGCTTGCTTTCAGCGCTTTGTCCTGCTCCAGTCTGTTTGCTGCGAATCCGCCTGCAACTCAGAGTAAGGTTAGTTTTTATCAGCAGGTCCGACCGATTCTTCAGGCCCAATGTGCCGGTTGCCATCATCCGCGTAATCCTGAAGGAAGTTATGTCGTCACCGACTTTTCGCACTTACTCAAAGGGGGCGAAAGTGAAACGACGGCGATTATTCCCGGTCAGCCAGAAAAGAGCTATCTGGTCGAAATGATCACGCCGGACGATAACGAAGCGGCAATGCCCAAAGCAAAAGCACCGCTCTCACAGGATCAAATCACGCTGATTCGCACCTGGATTCAACAGGGGGCGATTAATGATTCTCCGAAGAAAATCGAATACCGGTTTAACAAAGCGAATCCTCCGACCTACTCTGCCCCTCCGGTGATCACATCACTGGCGTATTCTCCTGATGGAAAAATACTGGCCGTTGCCGGCTTTCATGAAGTGCTGCTACATGCAGCCGAGGGCAATAAGTTGGTGGGACGGTTGATTGGAAAATCGCAACGGATTGAATCGGTTGAATTTTCACCTGATGGAAAATATCTTGCTGTGACCGGTGGAACACCGGCTGAACGTGGCGAGATCCAGATCTGGGATGTGGCGAAACAGGCATTAAAGAAATCAATTCCGCTGACTTATGACACACTTTACGGCGTCAGCTGGTCACCTGATGGTAAACTGCTGGCCTTTGGGTGTGCAGACAATACGCTCCGTGCGATTGAGGTGGAAACCGGCAAAGAAGTCTTCTACCAGAACGCACACTACGACTGGGTACTGGATACGGTCTTTTCTACCGATGGGAGCCACATTATTTCCGTCAGCCGAGATCGAACCACGAAACTGGCCGAGCTGAAAACGCAGCGATTCATCGACAATATTACTTCGATCACCCCGAAAGCATTAACGGGGGGACTGGCTGCGATTGACCGGCATCCAACGCAGGACACTATTCTGGTCGGGGGAGCAGACGGTGTTCCAAAACTTTATCAGGTCTTTCGTCAATCCGTGCGGGTGATTGGCGATGATGCAAATCTGGTGCGCAGCTTCCCTGCTTTGAAAGGTCGTATCTTTGGTGTAGATATTCACCCCAACGGCAAGCAGTTGGTTGCTGTCAGCAGTTTAAATCATACGGGTGAGTTAAAAGTCTTTTCGTTTGATATCGAAAAGAAGATTCCCGATGATCTGGTCAAAATTCTAAACAAACGTGTGGCTGCACGAAGTGCAGACGAGAAAAAACTAATCGAAGAAACTCGAACGAAATCTGTCAAACTGGTCAGTGAAGTCAAAATTCCTGAAACCGGTCTGTATACGGTTTGTTATCATCCTCAAGGGGAGATCATTGCGACCGCGGGCCAGGATGGTCAGGTGAGACTATATGAATCTCAAACCGGGAAACTTAAGAAAGCGTTTGTGCCCGTACCTCTACAGGCAAGCCAGCCAGAAGTAGCACAGAAAAAAGCAGTTGTGCAAGGAACGAAGCTGGTAGTGGTCGATGTCAAGCAACAGAAGTTACCGAAAGAGGAGTTTTCGAATTCCGATCCACTGGTCAAACTGGAAGTACAGCCTGCTGCAGCGACGATCGCGCAAAAGTATGACACGGTCCAGTTTCTAGTGACGGGCTATACAAAATCCGGTGCCAGAACCGATCTAACACGTCTGGTCAAAGTAGCACTTAACACACAAGACAGCGTCCATGTTTCTCCTACCGGATTAGTGCGGGCCTTGCAGCCAGGCACGACTGACGTCAGTTTCAGTTTACATGGAGTACAGGCGACAGCCAAGATTACCGTTGCGAAGTTTCCGTCAGACTACAGTCCTGATTACTGGCGAGATGTCGCGCCGGCGTTTACCAAAATGGGCTGTAATTCCGGGTTATGCCATGGTGCCAACAAGGGGAAAGACGGGTTTAAGCTTTCCCTGAGAGGGACCGATGATTTGTTTGACTTACGGGCATATACGGATGACCTCAAATCACGTCGCGTCAATCTGGCGTCTCCTGAGCAGAGTCTGATCTTGCTGAAAGCGATTGCGGAAGTACCTCATAAGGGAGGTCAGGTGGCGATTGCCGGCGATGCGCATTATCAAATTGTGTCTTCCTGGATCAAGGATGGGACTCCTTTGAAAAAGGAAACACCGCGCGTGGCGCGTATCAAAATTACTCCCGAAAATCCGGTTGTTCCCAAAGCAGGTTTGTTGCAGCAATTCCGGGTCTTAGCCACTTATGATAATGGTGAAGTCCGCGATGTGACTTCCGATTCGTTTATTGATTGCAGTAATATCGAAATTGCCAAAATGTATCATGGTGGTATCGCCGAAGTGCTCAGGCGGGGTGAAGCACCGCTGTTAGCGCGATATGAGGGAAAGTATGCCGCAACAACTGTCACCGTGATGGGAGATCGTTCCGAGTTTGTCTGGAAGCAGCTTCCCGTTTACAATTACATTGACAAACTGGTTGATCAAAAACTGCAGAAAACCAAAACTCTCCCCTCCGATTTGTGTACCGATGCTGAATTCATGCGCCGGGTCTTTATCGATTTATCCGGCCTGCCTCCCAGCATTGATGATGTCAAAGCATTTTTGGCAGACAAGCGGGAGTCAAAAATCAAACGCAATGAATTGATTGACCGCCTGCTAGGCAGCAAGGAATTTGTCGACCATTGGACAAACAAATGGGCTGACCTGTTACAGGTCAATCGTAAATACCTGGGGCCTGAAGGCGCCAAACTCTTTCGGGATTGGATTCGTAAATCGGTGGCAGCGAATGTGCCCTACGACCAGTTTGCCTACCAGATTCTTTCCGCCAGTGGTTCCAATAAAGAGGTCCCATCGGCTTCGTACTTTAAGATTCATCGCACTCCTGAAGATACGATGGAAAACACGACTCACTTGTTTCTGTCAATCCGTTTTAACTGCAACAAGTGCCATGACCATCCGTTTGAGCGATGGACCCAGGATCAATATTATGAAACCTCGGCTTTCTTTGCCCAGTTCGATTTGAAAAATGCACCTGAGAGTAAGGGACGCACGATTGGTGGGACTGCCGTTGAAGGTCGGAAACCATTATTTGAAGTCGTCTTTGATAAAAAAGAAGGCGAAATGATTCATGAACGAACGGGGATGACAGCACCACCGACCTTCCCCTACCCTGCCAGTTTTAAGGCAGACGAAAAAGACCTCTCACGCCGTGAAACACTGGCACGCTGGATCACATCACGTGACAATCAGTACTTTGCGAAAGCCTATGCGAACCGGGTCTGGGGTTATCTAACCGGAACCGGGCTGATTGATCCGATCGATGATATTCGTGCTGGCAATCCGCCTTCCAATCCGGAGTTACTGGAACGTTTAACGGCCGACTTTTTATCACATGATTTCGATATTCGCCACTTAATGCGGGTGGTCTGTCAGTCGCGGACGTATCAGCTTTCGGTGGAATCCAACAAATGGAACGTAGACGATAAAATTAATTTTTCTCACGCGAAGGCACGTCGCTTGCCTGCAGAAGTGTTGTATGACTCACTCTGCCGTGTGACAGGGTCGGTGTCGAATATTCCCGGTGTACCCGCTGGTACCCGTGCTGCAGAACTACCAGACGTGGGATTCAAGCTGAAAGGTGACTTCCTGGCTAAGTTTGGTCGTGCGCAACGCGAGAGCCCTTGTGAGTGTGAAAGGTCGTCTGGTGTTGAATTGGGACCAGTGATGGCTTTGATCAGTGGACCGACAGTTGGAAATGCCATTAGCGACCCGAATAACGCTCTGAGCAAACTGGTTCAGTCAGAAAAAGATGATGTCACACTGATCGATTCTATTTTTCTGCGGGTTCTGAACCGTCCGGCGACAGCAGAAGAAAAGCAAGCCGGGGTCAAGTTGATTCAGCAGCAGATTCAGAGTGAGCATCAGGCGTTGACCAAACAACTGGCGGACTACGAAAAGGGTTTGTCAGCGAACATCATCCAAACAGAAAATCAACGCGTCAAAAATATTCAGGACGCACAGCAAGCGGCGACTTCGTTCCAGACGGCGATCGCCCCTAGAGAAACCTGGTTGAATCAGGAGCAGAAAGAACGTACCGCCAAATTGCAAAAAGCATTGACGGAATATCAGAAAACGGTGCAAGCAAGAATTACGGCTTGGGAAAAAGCAGAAACCACTGGCACAAAGTGGACTCCGCTCAAGCCCGAAACACTGACTGCGACCAATAAATCGACCCTGGAGCTGCAGAAGGATCTGTCAATCCTGGCAAAGGGCCCTAATGGCAAAGGGGATTATCAGATTGTCGCGCAGACAAATCTCAAGGGGATTACGGCAGTCCGTCTGGATGTTCTGACCGATGATTCCCTGCCCAAAAAAGGACCTGGTCGATCTGGCGATGGTAACTTTGTGTTAAATGAATTCGAAGTCTATGCCGCTCCCAAATCGAAACCGGACCAGAAGACCAAATTGACGCTGTTCAATGCACAGGCTGATTTTAGCCAGAATACCTATGATGTGAAAACGGCCATTGATGGTAAGATCAAACCGTCAGGTGAAGGCTGGGCCGTCTCTCCGCAAATCGGGAAACCGCATAAAGCGAGCTTCGATATTCAATCGCCGGTTGCCGCTGATGCACAGGGGACGATTCTGACATTCGTGCTTAAGCAGCAGTTCAACAGTAATACGCATTCGATTGGCCGGTTCCGGCTCTCCGTGTCCAACGGTACCGGGCCTACAACGCTGGATAAGCATCCACAGGAGATTCAGAACATCCTGGCGAAGGCATTGGAAAAGCGAAACGCGGCTGAGAAAAAGAAACTGCTTGAATACTACAGTAAAGCCGATAGTCAATTACAGGCAAAGCTGAAGGCGGTCGCTGATAGTAAAATGCCACGTCCGACCGATCCAAAACTGGTCGAATTGCGAAACCATCTGACAGCGATGCAGCAAGTCCGCCCCGTCGATCGGAAACTGACTCGCTTGCGAAATGATGTCCAGCTCAGTGCTGAGCAGTCAAAGCATAATCGTCTCATTGCGGCTCAGGATTTGACCTGGGCGTTAATCAACAGCCCTGCGTTTCTGTTTAATCATTAAATGCTGTTTCGAAACACGTTAACACGCTGATGGATACAATACTCAAACCGATCTCTAACAGAAGAAGTGAGGAGATGCTGAAATGCTAATCATTCCAGGTCAACCCGGCAAGGAAGTGTGTGAGTCTCGCAGTCAAATGTCTAGACGCGATCTATTGAGGGTCGGTGGTTCCAGCATGATGGGAATGGGGCTCGGCTCCATGCTGCAGCTTCAGGAAGCAGCCGCCAACAATAATGAGGGAGGCGGCCCCGGCTGGGCGAAAGCCAAGAGCGTGATCTTGATCTTTCTGCAAGGGGGGCCCAGTCATCTCGATTTATGGGATCCGAAGGAGAATGTTCCTGATAACGTGAAGAGTGTGTTCAAGCCGATCTCTACGAAAATACCGGGAGTGCAGTTCACGGAACTGCTGCCGAATCTCGCGCAGCACAACGACAAATATACGATGATTCGATCGATGAGCTACACCCCCAAAGGGCTCTTCAATCATACCGCTGCGATCTATCAGATGCTCACCGGATATACGACAGACAAAGTGAGTCCTTCTGGTCAGTTGGAACCACCCAGTCCAAAAGATTTTCCGAACTTTGGTTCGAATATTATTCGGCTGCAGCCTCCGAATGTTTCCATGCTGCCATTTGTGATGCTGCCCCGCCCGCTTCAGGAAAGTAATGTGGTCGGGAAAGCGGGAACAGCAGGATTCCTGGGACGTGCCTTCGATCCTTACTATCTGTATCCACCTGGAGATGATATGGATATGAATAAAATGGATCGGATCAGTGTGGACGATCTCAAGCTGCGTCCCGATGTTTATACATCGCGATTACAGCGCCGTGCCAGCCTGCGAGACACGATTAACAAAGGCATGCCTCAGCTGAATAAAGCCGTCGAGGATTACAAACTCGATAAATATTATTCTCGAGCACTCGATCTGGTGATTTCCGGGCGTGCCCGTGATGCGTTTTCCCTGGATCAGGAATCCGATGCGGTTCGAGACAAATATGGCCGTAATACGTTTGGGCAAAGTCTGTTGCTCGCGCGTCGTCTGGCAGAAGCGGGTACACGTGTTGTTGAAGTCGTTTGGCCTAAAGTCGCGAACTCAAACAATCATTCCTGGGATGTGCATTCAGGTCTCACCAAACGATTGAGGGATCAGTCTGCTCCCATGTTCGATCAGGGACTGGCCAGTCTGATTTCAGATCTGTATGACCGAGGCACGCTGGATGAGACGTTGGTTGTCGCCGTAGGTGAGTTTGGAAGAAGTCCCCAACGCGGTGTGAGTACCTCGGGGAACTCCAATAGTGATGACGGACGTGATCACTGGCCTTACTGCTACACTTCCCTGATGGCAGGTGCGGGTGTCAAACGGGGTTATGTACATGGGGAATCGGATAAAACCGGCTCCAGCCCGCGTAAAGATCCGGTTCATCCGCGTGAATTGCTGGCGACGATTTACCATTCGTTTGGCATTAACCCGGAAACAATTGTGTATAATCACCTGAATCAACCCCGAGAGCTGGTCAAAGCGCAAGCGGTAACCAAACTGATGGGTTAATCTGAGAGACGTGAATTGTTATGATCAGGCCCCCTTTCGTTGAGAGGGGGCCTGTTTTGTTTCCATTACAATTCAACAGATTAATACCAGACTGAAACAACGCGCGATTATGGCAAAGCTGCTAAAGGATCATTTTGATCGAGACTATCTTCGTCGACTCGCTGAAGAGATTCGAAAACACGAACCCGCGTTTCCCAAACAGAAAATGCTGTCATTTGTCTTTGATGCAGAATGGGAGCACAGGGAACTGAAGCAACGGATGCGGCATATTTCGAACGCCATGCATGAATATTTACCATCAGACTATGAAGCGGCACTCAACATCTTGAAGCAGGCGGCCCCTCAGTTTGGTGGTTTTGAAGCGATGTTCTTCCCAGACTTTGTCGAAGTCTATGGACTGGAAAAATGGGATCTGTCTTTGCCGGCGTTGGAACATTTTACAGAATTCTCCAGTAGCGAATTTGCCGTACGCCCTTTCATTCAGCAAGATCAGAAACGAATGATGCGGCAGATGAATCGCTGGGCGACTTCAAAGAATCATCATGTGCGTAGACTGGCTTCCGAGGGGAGTCGCCCCCGTTTACCCTGGGCGATGGCGCTGCCGGAATTCAAAAAAGATCCTGGTCCCACCCTGCCCATTCTTGAAAAGCTGAAAGCGGATCCAAGTGAGTATGTCCGGCGCAGCGTGGCGAACCATTTGAATGACATCTCCAAAGATCATCCAGATCTGGTACTTGACATTGCAAAACAATGGATCAAAGGAAAAGCCGAGACACAATGGATTGTCAAACATGCCTGTCGCACACTGTTGAAACAGGGGAGTCCTGAGGTGCTGGCATTGTTTGGCTATCAGGCACCGGAAGAGATTCGTCTGCAGGGATTTAAAATTTCACCAAAGCGTGTGGCGTGGGGTAGAGATGTCCAATTTCAATTTGAGCTGGTTTCCCAGGCTGGAGAGCTGGGCCCGCTGCGCGTGGAATATGCGATTGAGTTTGTCCGCCAGAACGGGGTTTCTTCTCGAAAAGTCTTCAAGATCTCAGAAGGTCAAGTTTCCCAGAGTTCCCGGTCCTATTCACGAAGCTATTCCTTTAAGCCGATTAGCACGCGCAAGTATTATCCTGGTTTGCACCGGATTGCGATCATTGTGAATGGTCAGGAGATGGTCGACGGTCAATTTGAGCTTCAGGCTTGATTTCAACTTCTTCCAGAGATGATAAACCCAGAGATGATAAACCCAGAGATGATAAACCAGGAAAAGAAGCGGGAATCGTTCGCCCTGGCTGCGAGGCGGTGGAACGATCCTTTGGCTACATTAGTGCATAATGATCGGCGTGATGGTAAAACCGATCACGAAAAATGCCAGCGTCAGGCTGCCGATCACAATTCGCATGGGGCCCAGTGGAACGGTATCGTCGGCGGTAGGCGGGTGTGTGATGCCGAAGAAGACGAGCAACAGAATGAGCAGCGAATACCCGTATTCATCGTTGTAGATCATATAGATCACTCCGGCTGTCAGGAACAGACGTGCGATGAGATTCGCTTTTTTGCCGATCATGGTGTAAAGAATATGGCCTCCGTCGAGCTGGCCAATCGGGAGCAGATTTAAAGCGGTGATGAAGATGCCGACCCAGCCGGCGAACAGCATGGGGTTCAGCAATATGTCCTGATTATCCGCCAGTGGACCGTGCACGAGTGAGACCATCCATTGCAGGATTAAAGGTTCTCCAAAGCTATATGTTCCTGCCCTGCTGGGGACCGTGATGACCTCGGAATTGAGAACGCCCCAATAGGCGAAAGGAATCGCGAAGACGAGCCCCGCGAGGGGGCCGGAGACGGCGATATCGAACATCTGTTTCCGGTTCGCGATGCCTCCCCGCTGCAGAATCACGGCGCCCATGGTGCCAAACGGACTGATGGGCATGGGGATAAACAGCGGACGCGTGGCGGGGATGCGATAACGCTTTGATTGTAAATAGTGTCCCATTTCATGCGAGAGCAGAATCAGCATCACAGGGCCGGCGTACGAAAATCCATTCGTGAGAAATGTGGACCAGCCAACGTGTTCAATGAACGCGTATAGTGCAAAAAATCCATCGGGAGTGGGAACGAATGGTTGATGATTATAGCCGCCAACGATCAATGTGCTCAAACAGGTCAGAATGAACAGAACCAGCGGAACTCGACTACGTGGGACGCGTACGGGAACGGGATGCGTGGACTTAGGATGATGATAATCGTTGACCTCAGACTGATAGTCGCTCGGTTGCACAACAATGATATTATCAGAGGGCGGTTGAGGTGCATGTTCGTCAGACATAAGTCCAGATCTAAAAAATGAAAGTCGAATGATCGGGTATTCGTATTTTATACAGCGATGTTGGGAAAGTGCGTGGAATATTTGTCGAATTTCCGGGATTATTCAATCCTGATGTGTCCTAAGAAACCAGAAATGTGATTCCGTGCATTCGCATATTTAACGGAGTGGTGCCTGTCGGAGCATTCGGGCCGCTCTGAATACGTAATCAATGCCGCTATATAATGTAATGAGGGCAGCGGACCAGATGGAGATATCTCGTAGCAACATAAAACCGGATGTATTAAACGGCGAATCGGGGCTTAACGAGAGCAGGCTCAAAACGACGGCAACGCATTGCACGCCCATTTTGATTTTTCCGCTCCAACTGGCGGAGAAATCACGGCCGTGCTGTTCCAGGAATCCACGCAGACTGGTGATAAACATTTCGCGTCCAATGATGATCAGCACAAACCAGGCATTGATGCCTGTCTCGGGGCCCCGTTCCAATAGAAAAATAAATGCACCACAGATGATGATTTTATCAACAAACGGGTCGAGAATTCGGCCCAGCGTCGTGACCTGATTGTATTTTCGTGCGAAATAGCCATCCAGAAAGTCTGTCGCGGCGGCGACGATAAACAGCGTGGCCGAGGTTTTCCACCAGCCTTCAAGATAGATCATCACAAACAGAATCAGCGCCAGCACCAAGCGGCTGAGGGTGATTAGATTGGGCAGATTCCAGATTTCTGGTCCTAATAACTCGGTCCCTGAACTGGGATTCTCGGATTGGTTTTCCGATGGTGAATTCATATTGTGTAAAACGTTTCAGGTGAAAATAAAGAAGATAAGATAATCGCAGTTAAGAATTTAAATGCAAGATACCCGTTGAGTTTGCGGGTAGCGCTAGAACGCATTTTATCGACTTTACAAAGAACTTTACAGGTCAGCCTGTTTGCTTTTATGGGGATTCGCCAATCACTTCGTCGACTGGCAGCTCATATGCGACTAATTTTGTATTGCTGCGTGCATAAATGCGGGTTTCCGCGTAAGCGGGATGGGCCCAGGTTTCCCCGATCAGATTGGTGCGAGTTAATTCTTTGTAGCCGTCAGGCGTTAATTCGGCCAGAATCAGATCTCCCTCCGAATTGAGGATCAAAGTTCGTGCGGATTGGTTAAGCCAGATGAGCGTTGCCTGCGGATTTCTGCTGTTTCCGGGCGTCATTTTGTTGTCGTCGTCCCAGATTTTCTTCCCGGTGGCGTATTCGAAGCAAGTCAGACCGAATTGTTTGTCCAGCAAGTAGGCGTATCCATCGCGGTAGAGTGGTTGTGACATCAGCCCGCGTAGCGTGCGGCGGTCTTCCCATTTGAGTTGGGCCTGTTCCGGTTTCGTGCCGAGCTGAATTGCTTTGGAGCCTTCCCAGTAGCCGGCGACTAAGATCAGCCCCTGTTTTTCAATCGGACTGGCAATCGCCACGCCATAGGTGACTTTATAAGGAATCGACCAGAGGTGTTTCCCTGTCTGGGGGATAACGCTGTGGATATGATGGGGCGACCAGACGATGAGTTGATCGTGGTCTTGATGGTGGATCAGGAGCGGTGTTGCATAACCGGCGGTATCCTTGATCGAACGCCAGCGTTCCTTTCCTGTTTTTCTGTCGAGGGCGACGATCGCCGTCCCCTGCTCTTCACCGCCGGGCATCAGAATGACGAGATCGCTTATCAGATAGGGCGCAGCCGCATAACCCCACTGGGGGACTTTGCCGCCGAACTCTTTGACAAGCTGCTTGTGCCAGATAACGTTGCCTGTTTTGGCTGACAGGCAGAATGCATCGCCCATCGTTCCCAGAGTGTAGACAAGATCATCCCGCACAGTCGGGGCGGCCCGCGGTCCATTGCCGTAATCGAGCTTGTTGTAATCGCAGGGATATTCATGCGACCAGATTTTTTTTCCAGTGCGGGCATCCAGGCAGAGAATGCGTTCGATGTTCTTACGTTTCACGCGATGGCTGTGAATTCCTGCGGCTTTTTTCTGTTCTTCTTTCGAGGCAGCCGGCCGATCCATCACGTAGAGTTTTCTTTGTGCAACGGTAATCCCGCCGTAACCGCCGCCAATTTCCTGTTCCCAGATTTTTTTCAAGCCCGTTTCAGGCCAGGTTGTTTTGATTGGGGGACCATTCCAGGTTCCATCGCCGCGCGGGCCGCGCCATTGAGGCCACTCTTCATATTTGATATTCAACTGCTTTGCATCCTGGCTCGGTTTCTCAGCTTGGATCACAGCAGGAACAATCAACAATATCAGAGTCAGCAAACTGAAAATGTAACGCATCATCAACTCGTATTGGCGGGATTATCAGGTGGGTTGTGATCCTGGCGGATCAACTAATCAACGTCAGTTGATATTTTCGCCGATTGAGGGGGAAAGCTCAAGCATCAGAAGCCGAGAATGGTCGTCGTCCGTTTATGTGAGCACGGTTTCGGGGAAATGATCGGGAATGGAAACCGGATCGAGGAAGGTCTGGAACCACATTTCCAGAACAAGCAGAGACCAGAGGCGGGCACTGTGATCCCATTGCAGATTCAGATGTTCGCTGATGAGTTGTTCGACGGCTGCAGGATCAAAAATCTGTCGATCTCGGGCGCGCTGGCTCATGAGTACGTCAAACAACAGCGGTTTGAGTTCATTGCGGAACCAGTGATTAAGGGGCACGCCGAAGCCCATTTTTTTGCGGGTCTGAATTGATTCGGGCAGCAGGTCGGAAAACGTCTTCGTCAGAATCTGCTTGCCTCTGCCTTTGTTCATTTTGAGATTCATCGGCATGGCCGCGGCGAGTTCTGCGACATGATGGTCGAGAAACGGGCTGCGGCATTCGAGACTGTGCGCCATGCTGGCGATATCGACTTTCGTCAGAATATCACAAGGGAGGTAGGTCAGGACATCCGTGGCTGTGGTGCGGGTGACAAAATCTCGATCGGGACAGAGCTGATAGGCGTCGAGCAGAAACTGATCCGAGTCGAACGCGTTTAACTGCTCCCGGAATTCGGGGGAATACATTTCGTGCCGACGTTCTGTATCAAAAATGCCGACCCATTTCAGATAGCGTCGTTCAGGGGGCACGGAGAGGCCGGCGAGAAAACGTTTCACGCGGCGGCGGAATGATTTTTGTTCGACCGACGCTGGCAGCTTTTGCCAAATGGATGCGGTCATCATTTTTCTTAATACAGCCGGCAGGCGATCAAACCATTGAGAAAGTGCCACCGCGCGATAGCGGTCATAACCGGCGAACAGTTCATCCCCGCCGTCGCCTGAGAGTGAGACGGTGACTTCCTGCCGCGTGACCTGGGAGAGGTACATCGTGGGAATGGCGCTGCTGTCGGCGAAGGGTTCGTCGTAATGCCAGGCGAGTCGCGGGAGCATTTCCAGTGCCTCTGGTTCCACGACATATTCGTGATGATCGGTTCCCAGCATTTTGGCTGCTTCCCGCGCATAGGTGCGTTCATCGAATTGTTTCACAGGGAAACCGATTGAAAAAGTATGCACGGGGCGATCGGACATACTCTGCATTAAGCCGGCGATGATGGTGGAATCGATGCCGCCGGAGAGAAAGGCGCCTAAGGGGACATCGCTGCGCATACGAATCTTAACAGATTCAGTGAGTGTCTCGCGGAGTGCGTCTGACCATTGCTGTGGTGTTTTGAACGGAAACTGCGGATTGGAAGTGGGATTTTGATACGGAGGCTTCCAGTAGCGTTCGACGGTGAGTTTGCTCTGTTCATAGATGGCGCGGTGTGCTGGCGGGAGTTTCTGATACCCTTTCAGAATGCACCAGGGATGCGGCACGTATTGATAAGCGAGGAACAGGTCGATTGCATGAGGATCGACGATTCTGCTGGCGTCTGGCAGTTGCAGTAATGATTTGAGTTCGCTGGCAAAGCTGAGCGAGTCGGTTGTTTCGCGGTAAAACAGGGGTTTCTGTCCGATGCGGTCGCGGGCCAGAAACAGACGCTGTCGGGGTTCATCCCAGATGGCAAAGGCGAACATGCCTCGCAGGCGTTCTACGCAAGCGGCCCCCTGCTCTTCATACAGATGCACGATGACTTCGGTATCGGACTCGGTTTTGAATTGATGTCCCTGTTGGATGAGCTCTTTCCGTAGTTCCTGGTAATTGTAAATTTCGCCGTTGAAGGCAATCCAGATCGAGCCGTCTTCATTGGATAATGGCTGGTGACCGGTCCCCAGGTCGATGATGGAGAGCCGGCGGTGTCCGAGCGCTGCGCCGCTGTCGGATGCAGGCTGAAAATCGGCAGTCGTGTTTTGGTCATTCAACTGAAAGGACTTGCCGGGAATGTCGGAATGGTAGCCGCCGGAATCATCGGGGCCTCGATGCGACAGCACATCGGTCATGCGTCGCAGTACAAGCGGCGATATATTTTTTTCTCGCGCGGTCCACGCGATTCCGGTAATTCCACACATAAAACAGGTTCAATTTCTGATTGAAGATTCTGGGCCGCAGAAAGCAGCTTTAAGTTATTTGAGCACTTCATGATAAAGGGCGGCGTACCCTTTTACCATTTTATCGACACTGAATTCTTCTTGCATTCGTTTTTGGGCCGTGGTTCCCAATTGTTTTGCCAGTTCCGGATCCGCGAGGATGCGTTCTGCATATTGTGCATAGCCAGTGCAATCGCTGACGGACGTTAAAAAACCGGTTTCACCATGGATCACCAGTTCACGGTTGGGTTGAATATCACTGGCGACGACCGGAATTCCGTATGACATCGCTTCCATGATACTATTCGACTGACCCTCAAAATCACTGGCGAGCAGGAACAGTTCGAACAGGGGGAAGAGTTTATTAACATCGGGACGATGACCAAGAAAGCGGACATTGGGTGTGATTGTATATTGGTGCGCCAACTGTTCGAGTTTTTCCCGCTCGGGGCCGTCGCCGACGAGGAGCAGAATGATATTTTCATCCATCTGTCGGACCAGCTGTATTGCCCAGAGCAGGTCTTCGATCCGTTTTTGTCTGGCGAGGCGACCTACAAACGCGATGAGCCGTGCATTTTCAGGAATATTTTGTTCCTGGAATAACTGATTACGCGTGGTTTCACAGACCGTGGTATCGGGAGTGGGAATGCCGTTACATACGACACGAAGAATCGAGTCGGGAACGCCTTTCTCGCGGTAAAAATCGACAACTCCCTGCGAATTGCCGACAAGTAATGATGTCTGAGGCAGTAAGCGGCGGTCGACATTGTGCTGCCATTTACTTTTCCAGGAATCAACACAGCGTTCCGATACAATGACTTTGGGGATTTTTTGTGAAGCAGCCAGTCGTTTGACGGCCATTCTGCCATAAGAATTAGCAGCGAACAGCCAGGTATGGAGAATATCGGGCTGTTGTTTCTGTAATGTTTTTTTCAGGGCACGGTACGCAAGTGGATCAAATTTGAACCGTTTATTGAGGATCGTGACCGGAATATCGTGTTCTTTAAGCAGTTTTTCGTAGGGGCCGCCACGTGTGAGAGCGATCACCTGCACTTCAAATTCATCGCGGGGTAAGGATGTAGCGAGTAATGCAAGTTGTTTTTCTGCGCCGGACTGGTCCAGTGTCGGAATGAGAAGGCTGACTTTTATCACGGTAGAATCATTCGCAATCGTTGCTGGGAAATGTTTTGAGTTCGCTCTTTGAACAAAGTCTATCGTATTTTATACTGAGTGAAATAGACCAATCTCTGGTCCTGAGCGGCTGCTTACTTTATATCATAGATCGAAAACCGATGATCGTACAGTTTGGATCCGGGCAGATTGAGCTGGTTCTGGGAGATATTACCAGTCAACAGGTGGATGCGATCGTCAATGCGGCCAATTCGATGCTGGCGGTCGGCGGTGGCGTGGATGGTGCGATTCATGATGCCGGCGGGCCTGCCATCCAGGAAGAACTGCAGCGGCGTTATCCGGATGGTTGTCCCACGGGGAGCGCCGTCGTGACCTCTGCCGGGAATCTGTCGGCCCAGTATCTCTTTCATGCAGTCGGGCCAATCTGGCACGGTGGCGGCAAAAAAGAACGGGAACAGTTACAGTCAGCTTATGAGACGTGTCTGGCATTGGCTGAAAAACATCAGTGTCGGAGCCTGGCCTTCCCTTCGATCAGCACAGGCGTTTATCGTTATCCGGTTGATCTGGCGGCGGAAGTGGCATTACGCACGGTTGCGGTCAAACTGGAGTCATTCGATCAATTATCTCTGGTCCGTTTTGTGCTGTTCGACCAGGGCACCTTCGGTTGTTATGCCCGTGTTTTAGAAACGATGCTGGTTTGAAACTATGGGTGATCCCGCGATTGAGGAATTTGTGGCTTCCGATAACTATCGTCTGCAGGGGCGTGTCTGGACGCCAGAAGAAACGCAGCCGCGGGGAACGCTGGTGGTGCTGCATGGGATTCAAAGCCATTCCGGCTGGTATGACTATTCCTGCAGTCAATTATGCGATGCGGGATTTCGCGTCTGCTTTTTTGATCGCCGCGGATCAGGCCTGAATCAGAATGAGCGGGGACATGTATCGCATTGGCAACGTCTGGTGCAGGATGTTGTGCAGCTGCTGACGCAAATACGTTATCAGCAGCAGTCAAAACAACAGCGGCCGATCATTTTGCAGGCCATGAGCTGGGGAGGGAAACTGGCCGTGGTTGTGGCGGCGCTGCGTCCTGATCTGATTGACGGGCTGGCATTGCTGTATCCGGGCATTAAAGCCGTGGTTAAGCCGACGGGATTACAGAAGTTTCAATTAAAACTGGCGAAGCAATTGGGGGTTGAACGAAAGCGGGTTGAGATTCCGTTGAATGATCCCGCGTTATTTACCGGTGAAGCCGCGTATCAGGACTTTATCAGAACAGACTCACTGGCGCTACGCGACGTAACCGTTTCGTTTCTGCAGGCCAACCGGGAACTGGATCGGCTGGCAGACAGTGCGGCGGGACAGATATCCTGTCCGACGTTGTGTCAACTGGCGGGGCGAGATCAGATTATTGATAATGCCGCGACCGAGGTTTATTTCCAACGCATTGCCGCGGATCAGAAACAGCTTGTTCAATATCCGGAGGCCCGTCATACGCTCGAATTTGAACCGAATCGAGATCAGATCGTTGCAGATTACGTTGACTGGTTGGCTGATTTGAATTCTTCCCACCCGATCTCGTAAATCTTGCTGGATCGGGGCAGACATTTATTTCGAAGTACCTAGAATAACAGTATGTAACAGATGGGCTTTCCAGACCCTTAATGATATGGGACGTATTCATGAAACGACAGACTTTCTCTCACTTGTCAATTTTTTCTTTGGCTGTTGTATTGCTGGCAGGGCAATTGCTTTCCGCTGCGGACCCGGCAAAACCGAAATCAGAAAAGGCGAACAAAACGAGTTCTGATTCCAAGCCGGAAACGAAAAAAGGCGACGACGGTCTGGTGGCTTTGAACAAACAGAAGACGGTGCTGCTGGATCTGGAAGGCAAGCGACTGTTGTTAAAAACAAAAGTCTGTCTGCAGGAAGGCGTGCTGGAAATGCTGTGCTGCAAAAAGCAGACGAAAGAGCACGAGTCGATTCTTTCGATTGATTCCTCGGCGAAAGCCATTCACGCCGGCCTCCTGGCGATTGGTGCAAAAGTCGGATCGCCTGTTCGGTTTTCACCAAAGTTTCAGCCACCCCAGGGGCAAAAACTGAATCTCTACCTGCAATGGAAAGACAAAGCCGGGAAGCTGCACCGTGAGCCAGCCCAGGGTTGGGTGCGAACAGCGACGAGCCGGTATTTCACCGCCAAGTTGGATCAGTTGCCTGGAGGAGTGGTGATCGATAAAAAGAGCGAATTGCGGTACGACGAGAAATACAAGGAATTGATCTGGTTCGGACAGATGTCGAAAAAAGAGCGAGATGATTTTCTGGCGAAATCGAAGGACAAACCATTCCAGGCCGCGATCAAGAAATTCTATGACGAAACCCAGCCCCGACTGATGAAAGCGGACTGGATCTTCGCTGGCAGTGGTTTTTCGATTGATGAAATGACGGGCGAGAAGTTTTACCATGCGGAAAGTGGCGACCTGATTTGTGTCGCCAACTTCCCGACGGCAATTATTGACGTTAGCATTGCCAGTTCGGCGTCAGGGGAAGGAAATCTGCTGTTTGAAGCCAATCAGGACAAGATTCCTCCCCGCGGAACGCCAGTGACGATTGAAATATCGCTCGCGAAAAAATAACCGCTTAGTTGATCAACGCGACGGCTTTTTTCATGGCGGTGGATGTCGCGGCAACGGCTTGATCTGCAGGCAGCTTTCTGAGTGCTGCGTTGAACGGTTCCGCACGCACGGGGCCATCGTAGCCGATGCTGTTGAGCGTGTTTAAAAATGTCGCGACGTCGATCACGCCTGTTGCCATAGGCAGCTCCCGTTTCTGATCGATCTGTTCGTCGATTGCCAGACCGGCGGGTGCGTCATTCAAATCGACGGCCACGATATCGGCGTTCGAGAGCGTAAGTAAATCGTCTTTTGTTTCATGGGCGGTATACCAGTGCCAGCTATCCAGAATCAGCCCAACGCCTTTAACATCGATTGCGGCGATCAGTTCTTTCGTTTCAGGCATGGAGTGAATGAAGGGATGTTTTTTGCTCGACCAGAGTGTTTTCGGGCCGACGTATTCCATTCCAAACCGTAAGTCGTGATCGGCCAGGATGCGTGTGACTTCTTTTAAGCGACGCGCGTGTCGTTTAAAGTTTGCGTTGTAGGTGAGTTCGGCATGGGTGGGCATCAACCAGGTTCCGGTGCGTGTGACTCCGGCACGTTGTAATGCTGCAGACGAAGCGGGAAGTGCTTTGAGCCCCTTTTGGAATTTCGATTCGTCGTTCCGGAAGTCAACGGGCATGCCGGCTGCACTGAACACGAGATTCTTCGATTTCATGTCGGCTTTGAGATCGGCCAACTGACTGTCTGAAAGTTTACCAAGATAACCGGCATCGGGAACCACCGCTTCGAAGCCATATTTGTGTGCGTAGTCAATCGCTTGCTTTTGATCGGCCCGGACGCCAATCCGTCCGCAAGAGAGATCAAGTTTCATTTTTCTCTGTGGGCGATTTCCTTTCTGTGGGTTAGTTCCCTCTGAAGAAGATGCAGCGGAGGCGAATTGAGTCAAAGTGCCGGTGAACAGGGCGGCACTAGAGTGTTTGAGGAATGAACGCCGATCGAAAGACATGTTGCTGCCCTTTTCTGTTGGAAGAGATAGTGAAATCACTCGTTTTGAAATCAACGATGACTGATGTTTTCACGCCCGTTTATGCAGGCGGTTACCTTAAGTGATTATAGAAAAATAGCTTAGAAAAAGAAAACCACACAATGAGATCGCTTAATTTCAAATGAATTCAGATCAGGCGTTAAGGTGAAGAATCGGAAAATCGCGATCTGGCAAAATAGGGTGAGAATGCGGGTTTAATCTAATCTGAACCCCGATCGAAGTGAGAAGTGATCTGATTAAAAGCTGGCACCAGTTTCTCTCATTTTGGCTTATGGAAATGACGAATTTTTAGTTATAGCGACCCTGGTTTTTTCACAATACCTATTCAACAGTGAGGTTGGATCAGAGAAACGTATTGGATTGATCAATAAAACTCAGTGAGCCAGTTGTTCTCCGTGTTTGAAAATAGCGGGAACGTGCGAAACTCGTTCGTTCCGTTTCAGATAGCAGTGAGCAAAAGAATTATATGGAAACAAACATCTGTCAGACGCACAAAAGGATTTTCGTGTGCTGGCCACATCATATCACTACTACGGGCAAGCCCGGTTTACGTCTTTTCACGGATGAATGGATCCCCTTATTTGGATTCACTTCAGACAAGACGGTGCCTTGCGTTTTCTTATCGAAAAGGAACGGTACCGCATGATGCGCATGCTAAAACTCAGGACAGAACACCATTTTTCGAATATGTTGGCATCGGCCATCTTTTCTGCAGCGATCGGAATCCTGTACTTTAGTTATGATCCCTCGCCTGCAGACGCGGATCCCAATGATATGGCTATTGTTGCGCCTAAGCCTGTCAGTATCCCGGTGATTGCTTACAAGCCCACTCAATTATCTGCTCCCCTATCGGGTGAAAAAGCAGATACAGCAAAGACACAGGCGCCACAACAAAACGGAACATTAACGGGGCGGATGGCATTGCTGATGAACATGCTGTTGCTGGAAAAAGGTTGCCGTTATCTGGAAACCGTTCCTGATTACACCACAACATTTTCGAAGCAGGAATTTGTGGGAGGCGCTTTGACAGAGAATCAGGTGATCAACCTGAAGTGCCGTCACAAACCATTCAGCGTTTATATGAAGTGGGTTGTGGGCGATAAAGGCCAGGAATTGTTGTATGTCGAAGGTCAAAATGAAGAAAAGATGCTGGTAAAAATGGGAGGTCTCAAAGGCCGCCTGATGCCAACACTGAAACTTGACCCACAAGGTTCACTGGCAATGCAGGAATGCCGTTATCCCATTACCAAAGCCGGTATTAAGGCTCTGGCCGAAACGATTATCGATTTTCGTAAAAAGGATCTCGATGAAAAGCTCAATACCGAATGTGTCATGCTGCCTAATCAGAAATTTGATGGTAAAGACTGCTACTGTTTCATTGCCCATTTTGCGAACGCCAAAGAGTCCCCCTCATATCGTAAGTCAGTGATTTACATCGATTATAAAACCTGTTTGCCGATTTTTGTTCGCGGATTCGGCTGGCCAGAAGATGGTCTGGCCAGCACCTCGGCTGAAGAACTGGACGAGAAAACGATGATTGAATCCTATTCATTCACAGATATCAATATGAAGTCCGAACTGGCAACGACAGAGTTCAGTGACAAGAACACCGATTACCGCTTTCGCCGCTAAGCGATCGCGGTTTACATATATTGCCTGAGTGATTATCGCCCATCTCGAACGATCAAAGTTTGAGGTGGGCGATTGCTTCTTGTGGGGACATGATATAGCTCAGATAAAACGGCCCGAATTCCGCATACTTGGCCGACGCTTTATCAAATCGCATGGTGTAAACGATTTCCTTGATCGGCTCTGGTGCCCTGCCCCATAAAGTGACACCCCATTCCCAGTCATCAAAGCCCGTTGACGCGGTGATGACCTGGACGACGCGACCGGCGAACTTCATGCCACTCATGCCATGCTCGGCCATCATGCTGTAGCGATTGCTGAACTGTTCCATGTACCAGTTGGCGCCGGGAACGCGTGATTTATTCATCGGGTAGAATGTACAGACGGGAAAGTCAGGGAATTCCGGGTAGACTCGCTGCTGGTTCATCGCTGGTAAGCGACTTTCATAGGCTTTGAGCTTTGCCTGAAACGCAGGGCTCTCCGGATCGGTGCCTTCCTGTTTCAGTTTGGCCGCATACCGTTCCAGAGTCGGAACATATTCGGAAATTTCCGTTATCGAAACAAACGAATAAGTGGGAATGAGCGCCGGGCCCAGGCCGGAAGTACGGATGGCCTGTTGGATGCTGTCAATTTTGATAGGGTCCGTGTCCATGACCAGCACCTGCAAATCGGCTTTATGACCGGAGACGATGGACGTCTGGATGCGAATTGGTGCGTTTTCATGATTGGGATCAAGGATTGCTGCCAGTTCTTCGCGGCCGGCGTCACGGGTGCTCTGGTCGATCTGATTCAGTATTCCCTGATCCACGCGGTAATACAGATGCAGGCAGTGCCAGCCTTCGGTCATATTCATTGTAGGATCAGGTTGTGGCGCAGCAGTATGTGGAGGACGGTTCACGTCGGGTCACCTTGTTCAATAATAAAGGAATATCGTTCATCGTGGACGACCCCCTGCACCAGATTGTACGAGGGCCGAATCTAATTATAGCTGAACCACGGGAATGAGCAAACGCTGGCGCGTGAGCGGATTCAGTCTGGTTCTCGAATTCTCCCGATTATTTCGAGATCTGCAGCTGTTTTTCGCCCCAGCCCATTTTCTGGCCGACTTCGGCAGAGTACTTCCAGTCTTCCAGTTTCACATCATTCAGTTTTACCCTGCTGCGACTGGCGGCCATCGCCAGTGCCTGAGGCAGATCCATAAAACGCAGCACGTTCAGCAATGCGGGACCATGCTGATGTGAAGCGGGCATGCCGGTCAGGTCCAGTTCGCTGATCCCTTTTTCGAACAGCGAAGCATACAGACAAAGTGCAGCCGCCTGCCCCGTTCCCACCAGTCGTAGATCTGCCTTTGCGAATTCCGGTTGTGCCTGCAATTCCTGAATGGCACGGCGGACATCCCAGATTTGCATTCCCTCCAGAGATTGACCGAGCAGATAAAAACGCCGACGAATTTGTATCTGCTTGCGTTCTTCGGAATTCCATACATCCAGGCCGATACCGCGGGGTGTGAAATAAGCAACCGCTGACTGATTGTCTAACACATTTTTACGCAGTTTCTGGAATAGTTTTTCGCCTCGGGGAGAAAGTGGTGTCGCGGAGTCCCTCCCCGAAAAAACGGGCGTCAGTTCCTTGAGGTAGGTATCCCATTCTGTTTGATTCAAGACGGCCAATTCAACCTGTCGGGGCATTTTTGTGTTTTCAGGTATCACAACAAACAATTTCAAGGGAACATGTTTCTGGCTGTCAAACGAAATCGTTTTCAGCGTGAGGCCGTCCTTTATTGAGGTTTCCACTTTCGTTTGTGTAGACGAATCCTTTTTCTTAGGCCAGGCACGAAACGATTTCTTCAACAACTGGCCTTTCCATTGTTCCCTCATCTGGTGCCATTGGGCGGAATCTTCAGGGACTTTGGCTTTCCCCTGTTTGACGAAGGTTTCCTGGATTTTGGCGTTTTTCTGATCTTCGGGAAGCGTTTTGAAGACTTTGAGTTCTTCTGGCGTATGGAATTTTGTTGCCGCCATCTCGATCAGGGAATCATCGCCTTTGAGGAAATGATTGAACCAGCGGAAGGAATGAATCCGCAGTTCCTGCGTATCTTTGTGAGGCCCTTCGGTGATCTGCAGACCCAGATTTTCAGGAACGCCATACAGTTCATATATCTTCATTGTCGAATTATAAACGTCGACCACGCCATCCAGCGGGAAGATGCTGTCTTTATCGGTATTGGAAATCAGTAAGGGCCGCGGTGCCACGAGCGCGGCGACCTGGGCATAATCCCATTGGTAGGTATTGACCATAAACATACAGTCGCAGTGCCCTTCCACGGCTCCATCGATCACGTGGTTCTTGAGATTCGTAATGCCGGCAACCGGAACGGCGGCTTTGATGCGTTCATCGAGGGCAGCAATCCACCAGCTGTAAGCGCCGCCACCAGAGCGGCCGGTGACGCCCAGTTTTTCGCCATCCACTTCGGGACGCGACTGCAGATAGTCCAACGCGCGAATGCAGTTCCAGGCTTCCACGCCGGCTGGAGTGTAACCGCGGGAAAGCCACCACCACATTCCTTCGCGGTAGGTTCCGTGATGTATTCCTTCGATTTCACCGAGTTGTAGTGTGTCAATCGTCAGACAGATATAACCGTTGCGTGCGAACCATTCGCCATGATGCTGGTAATGCACCTTGTTGCCATAGATGACACCGTTTTTCTTGACGCCGCCGTGACCGCAGACATACAGAATCGCGGGGATTCTTCCTTCCTGCTTGATCGGGCGATACAGGTTCCCCGTGACATACAGGCCGGGACGCGACTGAAATGTGATGTTTTCGACGATAAACCCATCGCTGGTGATGCTGTTCGTGATGACCGGTTTTAAATCGGTTTTGGGAGGCAGCGGTGACAGGCCGAGCATTTCAAAGAGTTGCTTACGATATTGAACGCGTTTCGTTTCCCAGGTTTTGAGATCTTTGATGTTCTTCAGACTGCGGTTGGCCAGTCGCGAAGCGTGGTCGCGGAAATAGTCGGTCAGACGCTGATCTGCGGCTGTGGTGCCGATGAGCTTGCGGCGTTCCTGAACTGGATTCGCTGCATGAGAGCCGCCCGTTTGGATCAAGAGGCCGATGAATGTGAGTGCGAGAAAATTTCGGTGGCGTCGTTTCTGAGTCATCGTAATTCCTGTTGTATTCGGCCCTGTTGGATTTGGCGGTGGGATACTGAGGAGAGTGTTTCATTAACAATGCTAATTATTGTACCAGTCGCGCGATGGCCTGTCAGCCATTTCGTTGTGAATCTGCTGATTCGCCAAAGATTTCCCAAATGCGATGGATCCGATAGAGAGCAGGAAACGCTTTGCTTAGGAAGGATCTGTTGAAGTGGGAGCAGCCGTGGATTGATATCCCTGTGGGTGAGCACGGAACCAGTCCCAGGCGGTTTGAATGATCGCTTCCAGGGACGTGTAACGGGGAGTCCAGCCCAGTTCGTTACTGATTTTTTCGTTCGAAGCCGACAGTACTGGTGGATCACCGGGGCGACGGGCTTGATACTCGATCGGGATTTCGACGCCGGTCACCTGCTCTGCTGTATTGATCACATCAAGTACCGAATAACCGTGTCCGAGACCGATGTTAAAAAACCGTTTTGACTCGGGTGTGAGTGCATCCAATGCCAGCAGATGCGCGGCGCAGACATCATCGACGTGGATATAGTCACGAATGCAGGTGCCGTCGGCGGTGGGATAATCATTACCCAGAACGGTCACCTGCGTCTGTTTTCCGAGTGCGGTATTCAGACAATTGGGAATCAGATGCGTTTCGGGCCGATGATCTTCACCCAGCGTGCCATCTTCTCTGCAACCGGCAACGTTAAAGTAACGCAGGCCGATGAAACCGAAGTTGGGATAGCTGTGTGCACAGTCTTTGAGGATCTGTTCAATGAACAGCTTTGACCAGCCATAGGGATTGATGGGGCTCTGCGGACTGTCTTCAGTGACCGGAATCTGATCGGGAATTCCATACGTGGCGCAGGACGAACTAAAGACGATCTGACTGACGCGCGACTGCCGCATCGCCCGTAAGAGCGAAATCGTGCCGGCGGCATTATTGGTGTAATACGGCAGTGGTTCGGCCACTGATTCCCCAACATACGCCAGAGCCGCGAAGTGGATCACTTTTTCGATCCGCTGTGACTTCATAATGTCGGTCAACTCTTCGGTATCGAGCAGATCAAGTTGAAAAAAGGACGCTTGTGGCGGGACGGCAGTGCGATGGCCACGGGAAAGATTGTCGATCACACAGACCTTGTGCCCGGCGTCGATCAACTGTCGCACACAATGGGAGCCGATATAACCTGCCCCGCCCGTCACCAGAATGGTCATGAAAGTATTCCCCGAAAAATATAGATAAATAGACTTTGATTGATGTTTTACTCTGAAATGCAAACAGAGTACCATGACTGCAGGCGTTTCTTGCCTGAATGATACGTTTTTTTTGATACCTTAGCTGTTCTTTGATCATCGGTAAATCAGATGTCGCAAAATAATCCCGATTCAGACTCGCAAATACCGGAAACAATCCCTTTGCAGAAGATTCCTGAAAAACCGATCACCCCTCCCCTGGAAACGGTTCAGAAACAAGAGCAGCAGAAGAAACCGAATCCCAACCAGCGTCTGGTGTCACTGGACGCCTATCGCGGGTTCGTGATGCTGGCGATGGCCTCCGGCGGTCTGGCGATTGCCAGTGCGGTCCGCAATTCACCGGAAATTCTAGATCAGTATAACGGCACCCAGTGGGAATTCTCGTGGAAGTACCTCTGGCAGACACTCTCGTATCAGCTGAGTCATGTCGAATGGACGGGGACCGCGTTCTGGGACCTGATCCAGCCTTCCTTCATGTTCATGGTCGGTGTGTCGATGCCCTTCTCTGTCCGAAAACGGAACCAAAAGGGAGATTCAACACTCCGCATCTGGTCGCATGCGATCTTTCGCGCGGTGCTGTTGGTGGCGTTGGGTGTCTTTTTGTCGTCACAGTACAGCCCGCAGACGAATTTCACATTTGCGAATGTGTTATGTCAGATCGGCCTGGGATATCTCGTGGTCTTCTTTTATGTGAACCGGTCATTTGCGACGCAACTCATCGGCGTGGTGACGATTCTGGGCGGCTACTGGTTCTTTTTCTATCAGTACATGCCCGTTGAAGACGAATTGACGGCCGTCAAATCCTATCTTACGGAAGTCAAACACAAAGACGAAGCGGAATGGTCGCAGTTTGAAGGGGTTGGCAGTGCCTGGAATAAACATACCAACGCCGCAGCGGCCGTCGATCGACAGTTTTTGAATCAGTTCCCCCGCTATGATGATCCCAACGACGATCCCGATCAGGGCGATACCTTCTGGGTGAATAACGGTGGCTATCAGACGTTGAACTTCATTCCGTCGATCGCGACCATGCTGTTTGGATTGATGGCGGGGCAACTCTTAATTTCGAATCGCATCGAAAAAATGAAAGTCAAATGGCTGCTGCAGGCGGGGCTCGTCTGTTTTGTGATTTCGATGCTGCTCGATACGTCGATCTGGCCGGTGACTATGGAACAGTGGGAATGGCATCTGGTGCCGATAGTGAAACGGATCTGGTCCCCCGGCTGGGCCATCTTCAGTGCGGGCTGGGCGTTCTGGTTTCTGGCGGTCTTTTACTGGATCATTGACGTCAAAGGTTATAAAAAATGGGCGTTTCCGTTTGTGGTGGTCGGCATGAATTCGATCGCCATGTACTGTATGGCCCAGTTGATTCGCCCCTGGGTTCAGAAATCGCTCAAGATTCATCTGACAACGCTCGATGAAGCGACGGGCTGGTCGGTCGCTGGCTCGCTGTTCAGCGCGGATTGCCCTTACGCTCCGATCGCGATTTCCGCGACCGTCTTGTTTGTGCTGTGGCTGATTTGTCTGTGGATGTATCTGCAGCGGATCTTTGTCAAGATTTGACTGGTTTTGAGGCGAATTGTCGTGCTGATGCTTGAACGGGCCGCGGAATCCTTATAGAACACGGTCACAAATTTGTTACGCACCGTTATCTTATACAGAAACAAACCACCATGAGCGAAACCGAATCTCCCCGCGATCTGTTGGAAACTTTTGAGAACCCGTATCCGAATCGTGATTACGTTATGGAAACGGTCTGCCCGGAGTTCACCTCAGTCTGTCCTAAAACGGGTCAACCTGATTTTGGCACGCTGATCATCACCTACATCCCGGATCAGGTCTGTTTCGAACTCAAGTCACTCAAGCTCTATCTGCAGAGCTATCGTAACGTGGGTGCGTTTTATGAAGACGTGACCAATCGAATTTTGGATGACCTGATCGCCGTCACCGATCCCCGCTGGCTGGAACTGCGAGCCGAGTTTACACCTCGCGGCGGCATCAGCAGTACGATTACCGTGACGCATTCAAAAGATGTAGATTAGTGGAGCGTCATTTTTAAATTTGGGGTTGATAGATATCACGAGAGTGCGACAACGGAGCACGTAAACAACACCCCCAACCCTCAGTTTCTAGCTTGACAAAGCATTAGCTCAGCGTTTCAACTGTGACAGCACGGGGTGATTGCTGCGGAGATGCAGTTCGAGTTCTTTGCGAGCCGTTTTCCAGTCTTCGTTGATCAGCGCGGCAAGGATACGCTGGTGTTGCTGGATCTCCTGAATCGCGGCTTCCCGGTCGTTCGATTCCCAGAGGAACAGCAGATCGAAATAACGGCCGTGCCGGTCAAAGAAACTGATGATGTAATAGTTGTCCGACTGTTTAATCAAATATTCATGCAGACTGTTGTCGATTTGCAGTAGTTCGTCATCGGTTTTCGGCACCTGATTGCCGGCCAGGATTTTTTCGAGGACCTGTTTGTCGAGGCTCCCTTTCGCCAGCTCAAGCGACTTCAGTTCAAGCACCACGCGGACTTCGATAAAGGCATCGAGATCGTGCTGGTTAAAGGACCGCAGTTTCCAGCCCCGCCGCGGCACGTGTTCCAGCACACCATCTCCGGCCAGTCGATTAAACATGTTTCGCAGACTGGTGCGGCTGATGCCATACTTTTTCGCGGAAGCGGCTTCGCGCAAAAACAGCGATTCGCCGTTCAGGCTCATCGTCAGCAGGTCGTCCGTAATACGCTTGAAATGATCTTCCGGGGGCGCAGGCTGAGGTGTTAGAGCGGCAGTTTGTGCGTCGCCGATCTTCTCCTCGTTGACATGCAGCCGCCGGTTCTTTTCGCGATACAGATAACCGGCTTCAATCAGTTGATTGATCGCATGATAAATAGGGGTGACGCTCACCTGGTAATGATCGGAGAGCGCAGCCAGCGTCAGAGATTCGGGCGGCAACTCGGCGCGCGACAGCCGGGCGATCAGATCGGCTTTGATGTAATTCGTGAGTGTCAAAATCTGCATCGGTGTCCCTCGGTGTGATTTTCGTCTGGCAAATCATAAATGATATTGGCGACAATGTAAACTGAGGGCTGGCATCTTACTGACTGCACCAGAAAAGCATGGCCAGCGAATCAAAGCAAGCCTTGTGTTCAACTGGATAGTATGAGAAGATGGAGTCAGGTGAAGATGAGTGGGGGTTTGAAGAGAAAGTAAAACGATGACGGTTACAGAGACTCAGTCTGAAGGAATACAACCCAAAATCGGGTGGGCAGCAATTGGCTTTGTTGGCTCATATGTTTTTCTGGCCTATGCGTTTATGTTCCTGGGCCTGTTACAGCTTGAAACAGATCTGACCTGGCCTGAAGAGCGAATGAAATCATTCATGCTTTGGCTAACGTTTGCGCTGGCCTGCGGTTTTGGACTTTTCACTGCGTTCTTTGGGAGTATCAGGATCTCACGCTTCTGGCTCTGGTTTTTTATTGTATTCAGTCTGATTTCCCTGCTTCAGGTCGTACCAGAAAATGGTCGATTACAAGTCGACTTGAATCGGATATGGCCGCGATGGACGATCGTTTCCCTTTATGTCCAATCTCAATTTCATGTTATAAAACTGATCATTTTAGCGATTCATGTTTCTCTGTCGCTGGGAATCGCCTGGTGTATTCACTCTGGTTGGCGGCGACTGTTTCAGCCGCGTACCACTCGTACGAGTACGTAATTAAAAGTGTGAGGCAACACATTACTTGAACTTCCCGGCGAGGAAGTCATGGGGAGAAACTTTTCATGCGAACTGTTGTGAAACTGGTGCTAATTGTGATTGTCATCGCTCTGGTACGATTTAACCAACAATCCAAAAAAGACAGGAAAATAGAACCCTTTGAAGTCACGGAGAATAACGGAGCCGTCCACAGTTTGTATCGGGAGCTGGATCTGAAAGAGGTGACAAAAACGCTGCCTTCAGGGGCGGTCGACGCAATCGACGTTGATGCCCGTTTTCCAAAACACGTGATCGCGATTGTGACCGTTCCTTTCGCAGAGGGTGAACCTCTTCAGTTTCAGACCACGTTTACAAGCAGCGATGGGAAAACGATCGTGAAGAACTGGCAGCCCGCGGAAGGAAATCGAGGGCCGAACGCTACGGGCTTATTCTTGGTTTCTGACAAAATTATTTCCGGGACGACGAAGGTGGATGTACCGTCGGCTGATTCGCGAGAGTAAGTGGGAAGTTCTGTTTGTGACGAAATTAAAAGGATTCACAAAGATCGAATTGCTGATTGTATTGTGCATCCTCACGGTGTTGTTCATAGTTTATGTTGACATGACACGTAATTTCAAGGGGCCAATTGGAAGGACAATTCCCAAGACGTCACCACGTGAGGAAAACCGAATTTTCCATCCCTCGGGGCTCTCTTTCGTTGCCCCGCCAAATTGGGATTCGAATCTGAACATGGAGTACCATCAGGAAGTTTCCAGATTGAGTGTTGTCCCGCGTGAAGGGATATCGAGACGTTATCAAAGAGCCAACTTCCGCTGTAAGCTGATAGATCCGCCGCAGACAGAACAAATATCCGATTCTGTCCGTGTCGAATTTCAGGGATTTCCTGCCTATGAAAGGATGTATGTATTGAGGACAGATACGTTCGACGCCCCTGCCTTTTCAGTGTATGACCTGTTTATCAATCGAGATGGTGAATGGTGGCGAGTTTCATATGAGATTGCAGATGAGATGACAGAATTGCCGTTGATCATGCGCGAGTACATCAAAACGATTCGTTTCCCGCCGAAAGCGGATCAGGAATCAGATTCATGAATCACATTTGGAGTTGGAGAGACGGCTGGATTCTGATGTCAATTTATGCTGCGAACCAAAAAACGGATGGTGCACTCAGTGATATTATTGGAGCAGCGGATGCTATTAATCATGCCATTCCAACAGAGCTGGAACTTTCAAAGACGTTGACAAAGCTGGCACAGCATGGTGTGATTACTTGCAAGGAGAATCAAATCCGGATTGCTGCTTGCTTTCTTGAAAGTATTGAGCGTGTCTACCAGTCGAAAGGGGGACTATTTCAGTCTGCTGAGAAAGGCTTGAAATGGCTCAAAAGAAACGAATTCGTCAAAATTAATGTGGAACAATACGTAATTACTTCCGACCAAGCGACATCAGCGTATCAAGAGTATTTAGAGAAGCTTCGTCGCTAGAATATCACCTTGGATTCGTTTGCAGTGAAATGAAATCCTGAATCAGAAAGAAACCCCATGAGTATGCAGGTCACGACGACGTTTACGATCGAAGGATACAAGATCAAAGAGTATAAAGGCGTGGTTAGAGGCATCATTGTCCGGTCGCCGACGATTGCGCAGGGATTTATGGGTGGGTTGAAGAATATCGTGGGAGGCCAGATTGGTGCCTACGCCGAAATGTGCGAACAGGCCCGGCAGCAGGCCTATGATCGTTTACTCGCACATGCCCGGGAGCTGGGGGCGAATGCGATTGTCGGTTTGCGCTACGATGCCTCGGAAGTGGTCAGTAAGGGATCGGCGACCGAGGTCCTGTGTTATGGCACCGCAGTCGTGATAGAGCCTGAGTGAGATGCAAAAACACCGGGATGCCAGCCACCGGCTGACGATTCAGTTTTTTGAAATCGAAGCCGACATGTATCAAAAGATCACACAAATCGTTGTGGACCAGTTTCAACTGGAACCCGTGGGAGAACAGGTGAGCAGCCCGGATGTACTGTTTCAGGAGTTCCAACACCAGAGAAAAATGGTCGGCCTGGAATGGGATTTCTGGTCGGGCTATATGGTGGTTGCGAAAACGAAGTCCGCGGAAAAACTGGTACGAAAAATCGCGTCATTTATTGAACTACATCGATTTTGAAAAAGGTCACCGGGTGGTACCAAATGCAATTCGGTGTTGTCGTGAGACAACAGGAAAATGACAGTAAAAATGTGCAAAGGCTTGAAAAGGTCATGAAGCTGGAATCATATTGTGTTTTTGGATGGCATTACGAATGAGGAATGTGCTTATCCAGGTCGCCGAATTTCTAGAGCCTCTGATTTTGGCCTTGGGATATACCGCATTATTTGTGTTAGCTGCCTTTGCTGCTGTGATCATTGGTCTGTTGCTCAAGATGTCATGGAATCAACGACGGGCAGAGAAAGCCCTGATACGACGTGGAGGCAGACGTCCCCTCGACGAAATTGTGTCTGAACTGCAAGGGAGAGAATATTCACTGGTAAGCCTTTGGAATGAATCCATCACCTGCATGAAAGTCCCGGAAATCTGGATCTTTCCTCTGGATGTGGGAGAACAGTGGGAACAGGAACATCGAGATTTCAGAGGCACAACCAGTGCGATGCAATCACTGAAACGCACCATTGCGTTGTTTCGCGATACCTGTATGGATCAACAGGAATGGATTCTGGAAACCGACGAGGAGATTATGAGATCAATGTGCCCAGGAGACGGCTGCTTTTCGAAATCACTGGACATAATCGAAGAACAGATCGGCTATCCTGCTGTACGAAAGCTGGATTACGGCGGGGTGAATGTGGATTTGCGTGAGTGGTCCGATGAAGAAAATCAAAGCGGGTAGCACCGAATGCAATTCGGTGTTGTCGGAAGACAGCAGGAAACTGACAGGGTATGCCATCAATGGGTATGAATCGATCGGGCGAAATAGTGTAGGGGCGGACCCATGTGTCCGCCCGCCTCGCGATTTTGTGAATGATTACTCGTTCCGGTGGGGCAAAGAAATCATTCGACCATCTGCAAAAATAACACATCGATACCACGGGTAGACACATGGGTCTACCCCTATATTTGCTGAGATGGGATCGGCACATCGTTCATGCGAGGATTTTGTCAATCACGGTGCCGTGGACGTCGGTCAGGCGGTAGTCGCGGCCTTGATGTTTATAGGTCAGCCGTTCGTGATTGAGGCCCATGCAGTGCAGTAGTGTGGCATTCAGATCGTGAACGTGGACCGGGTTGTCGGTGATGTTGTAACAGAAGTCGTCGGTTGCACCATAGGAGATGCCGGCCTTGATACCGCCGCCGGCCAGCCACATGGTAAAGCTACGGCCGTGATGGTCACGGCCGTAATCGGTGCTGGTGAGGGTGCCCTGGCTGTAGATCGTGCGGCCGAATTCGCCGCCCCAGACGATCAGCGTGTCGTCTAATAAACCGCGTTGTTTAAGATCGGTTAAGAGTGCCGCGGTTGGCTGATCGATGTCACCACACTGCAGGCGGAGGTCGCTGGGCAGGTTGTAATGCTGATCCCAGCCACGATGGTACAGTTGAATAAACCGCACGCCCCGCTCCGCCATTCTGCGAGCCAGCAGGCAATTGGCGGCGTAGGTGCCCGGTTTGCGGGAGGCTTCGCCGTACAGTTTGAAAGTCTGATCGGTTTCTTCGGAGAGGTCGGTCAGATCGGGGACCGAGGTCTGCATACGATACGCCATTTCGTATTGCTTGATACGGGTACGAATTTCTGGATCGCGGTACGTTTCGAACTGCCGCTGGTTGAGTTGCGCTAAACCATCCAGCATGCGGCGGCGGCTGGTGGCGTCGATGCCGGGGGGATTCGAGAGATAGAGTACCGGGTCGCCACTCTTGCGGAAATTGACGCCCTGATGATTCGAAGGGAGAAAACCGGTGCCCCATAAGCGGGCATAGAGGGGATCAGCGGGACGCGACGCGCTGCCATCGGAAATCAGCACCACAAAGGAGGGCAGGTTCTGATTTTCACTGCCTAAGCCGTAACTCGACCAGGCGCCGAAACTGGGACGCCCCGGTTGCTGGTGGCCGGTCTGCATTAGCGTGACGGCGGGATCGTGATTAATGGCTTCGGTGTGCATTGATTTGATCACGCAGACATCGTCGATGACGCGTGCAAAGTGCGGGAGTGCATCGCTGACCCAGGTGCCACTCTCGCCGTGCTGCTGGAACCGGAATTGATTGGGGGCGGCGATGGGGAACGACTTCTGGTTCGAGGTCATGCCGGTCAGTCGCTGATCGCCGCGGACCGAATCGGGGAGCGGCGTCGTGTTTAACGCTTTAAGACGCGGTTTATAGTCGAAGAGTTCCATCTGCGAAGGGCCGCCGTGCATGAAAAGGTAGATCACACGTTTGGCTTTGCCCGGAAAATGCGACGGCTGAGTGGAATCCGTGTTCGACTTTGATTCATTGGCGAATAACTGGGGGTTGAGCAGCGAACCCAAAGCAGCAGCACCGATGCCGGTCGCGTTCTGGCGGAAGAACTGCCGGCGGGTAAATTCCTGTTGGAGTGCTGTTAAATCGAGTTGCATGACGGTTCCTGTGGGGCGTCGATTATTGTTTGGTGACGGTTTCATCCATGTTGAAAATCGTGTTGGTGACAATCGTCCAGGCGGCCAGTTCGGCTGGTGAAATGGTTTTGTCAACACGAGTTTCGCCGACCTGCAGAAGTTTTCTGGCTACTGCTGGGCTGTTTTGATACACGTTTAATTGTTGAGTCAATATTTGATGTAAGACACTCTGTTCGAATTTGTTGGGCATGCGACTGGTGGCGGAACGGAACGCGAACTGGATACGTTTCAATTCGGTAGAATGTTTTTTCAAAGTCTGTTCTGCAAGGATACGTGCCGCTTCGAGGTAGGTCGGATCGTTCATCAATACGAGTGCCTGCAGCGGCGTGTTCGTCCGGGGACGATTCACGGTGCAGGTTTCGCGGGTCGGCGCATCGAAGGCCATCAGGCCGGGGGGCGGGCTCTGGCGCTTCCAGTAGGTGTAGAGACTGCGGCGGTAGAGTCCGTCGCCGGTGTCCTGTTGATACGTGACATCGCCGTCATAGGAGACGGCTTCCCAGAGACCGGCGGGCTGATACGGTTTGACGCTCGGTCCCCCCTGCTTTGCGATAAGCAAGCCGCTGATCTGGAGGGCGTTGTCGCGGACGGTTTCAGCGTCGAGGCGAAACCGCGGACCGCGGGCTAATAGTCGATTTTCCGGATCGCGTTCGTATAATTCGTCGGTGACACGTGAAGATTGCTGGTAAGTCGCGGAGAGGACAATTTGTTTGATGAGGTGTTTTATATCCCAGCCGCTCTCCTGAAATTCGACGGCCAGCCAGTCGAGCAGTTCGGGGTGGCTGGGCCACTCTCCTTGAGAGCCGAAGTCGCCGACGGTTTTGACCAGACCAACGCCGAAGATCTGCTGCCAGAGTCGATTCACATAGACGCGGGCTGTGAGGGGATGTTCGGGACTGGTCAGCCAGCGGGCGAGGCCGAGCCGATTGGTAGGCAGTTCGTTGGTGAAGCTGGGTAAGGCGGCGGGAACACTGGCGGTGACTTTTTCGCCCTGTTTGTTATAAACGCCGCGCAGCAGGATGAAAGTGTCGCGTGATGTTTCGTTTTCCTGCATGATCATTGAGGTAGGGATGTTTTTCTGGTGCGCCGCCAGTTTGCTGCGCATGCTTTGCAGGTCGCGTTCTGCCGTTTGAAATCGCTTGGGGGCGGCGGTGTTGAGGAAGTAGTTGCGGAGTGCCTGCTGTTGCTGATTGGTTCGTTTTTCAGTGGGAACGGAAAGTGTGGTGCTCAGGAACTGATAGTCGGCGAGCTGGCGGGCTTCTTCAGGAGAGAGTGTTCGCTGAAAAATACGTATGTCGTCGATCGAACCTTTATAAAAGGCACTGGTGCTGCGGCGGCCGATACGGAATGGTTCCTGTGTCGTGATGCTGTCGGTCAAACTGTCAAAGGGAGCGGATGTGGCCTGCGGCGTGCCGTTAAAATAGATGCGAACACCGGCGGCGGTGGATGAACCGTCGTAGGTGACGAGCAGATGTTGCCAGCGACCGGTTTTGAGTTTGTTGTCGGTGACGACTTGAATCGCGTTGATGTTCCATTTGTGAATCAGGTGAACGGCGAGTTTGCCTTTGCGGAGCATGATGTCGAAGCCACGGAGTTGGCTGCGGTCGTCATTTTTCGAAAGCAGACAGGCTGGGCCGCCGGATGCGGGATTGATCCAGGCTGCGATGGTAAACGGCGTGTTGCGATCCAATGCCAGGGGCGTGCTGCTTTCCAGGAGAGTGGTACCGTCGAATTTCACGCCCTGCCCGATAAAGCCAGAGACGGATTCGGGGTCGCCGACCAGTTTAAGCGTGTTGTTTTGTGTGAAATCGTCGAGTGGGTAATGCAGAATTAATTGATCGTTGGAAGGGGGCTTGAGGCCTTTCAGGACCCGGATTTCCCATTCAGCCTGCTGTTTTGTCAGATCTTGTTCGCGTTGTTTGTGTTGCTGTTCAAGCGTCGCCACTTGATCTTTGAGTTGTTGTTCTTGAGCCAGATACATGTCTGAGGGGATTTTCAGAATTGGTTTCGCGTTGCCCGCAGTTCCGGTGTTGCCGGTTTCGGGGCTGTTATTAAAGAAGGCGAAGAGCTGATAGAACTCTTTCTGGGAAATCGGATCGTACTTGTGATCGTGACAGCGGGCACAGCCCATGGTGAGACCCATCCAGACGGTGGACGTGGCATCAAGGCGGTCGACCACGTATTCGACGCGGTATTCTTCGTCGATGATCCCCGTTTCCTGCGTGGTCATATGATTGCGATTGAAGCCGGTGGCGATGAGCTGGTCTTGTGTGGGATTGGGGAGCAGATCGCCGGCCAGCTGTTCGATGGTGAATTGATCGAAGGGTTTGTTGTCGTTGAAGGCGTTGATGACCCAGTCCCGCCAGCGCCACATCTGCCATTCGTCATCGGTGAAATAGCCGCTGGTGTCGGCGTAGCGGGCGGCGTCGAGCCAGTAACGGGCCCGATGTTCGCCGTAATGCGGTGACGCGAGCAGACGGTCGATCAGTTTTTCATAGGCGTGGGGAGAATCGTCGTTGAGGAATGCATCCAGTTCAGCCAGAGTCGGTGGCAGGCCGGTCAGGTCGAAGGAGAGACGCCGACAGAGGGTGGCTTTCTCGGCGCGGGGCGATGGTTTTAAACCTTCGCGTTCCAGACGGGCGAGCACGAAACGGTCAATGGGAGACTGTGTCCAACTTTGATCTTTGACTGCAGGAAGTTCCGGTCTGCCTGGCGGGATAAAGGACCAGTGCTGCTGGTATTCAGCCCCCTGCTCGATCCAGCGCTGGATGAGTTTGATTTCCTGTGGGAAGATTTCCTTCCCCGAATCGGCGGGAGGCATTTTGAGATCGGTGTCGCTGGTCAACAGTCGTTTGAGCAGTTCACTGTTGACGGGTTGCTTGAGATTGATAATCGAATAATCGTCACGAGGCCGGCGGACATCGGTTGGATCATCGAGCCGCAGATCAGCTTCGCGGGTCGCGGGATCAGGACCGTGACAATGCAGGCACTTTTCGGAGAGAATCGGGCGGATGTCGCGATTGAATTCGATGCGATCCTGCTCTGGTTTTTCCTCAGTGGTGGCTTTCAAAATCGGGGAGTAAAGCATGCTGGTCAGGCTGAGGACCAGTAGTAATGGCGTGACCGATTTCCGTAACAGTTGAGGCATGGACCCACTCTTGACGGGGAAGGAATACGAACGAGGGTGCTAATATATAAAGTATATTAAATATTAGCAGGCATGGGAGTGAATGTCACTTGCGGATTGGGAGAAATCCGATTTTGGGATCAGGGAATGGTCGTCGCCTTCCAATTTCTTGCGTGGTTTTCAAAGATCAAGTAGTGGTTTTGGAAGTCCGGATAAATTGACCAGGCCACTCCACTCGTCATAGTCAAGGGCCAGACAATGATGCCAGAATTCACGGTCAAAGTCGATGATGCTGGCTTCGCGAACCGTTCCCATCGAGGTCAGGCGATGGATCAGTGACCGGGCCAGACTGTGTCCATCTGTGATGACAGACCGCCAGCGCTGTGCCGTCTGCTCAGTCGGATGCGTGTTCAGCCAGTTAGTGCAGGCGGTCTCCAGCCGCGATTGCCAGTCATCAGTGACAGAGCGAACATCGGAGACAGCCACTAAATCGGCATAGCGCTCGGCGATCAAGTCTGGTGGCGTTACCTTACCGGGTTTAAAGAGGATGCCAATCTCATGGTAGTCGGAAGTCATAAGCGAAAGGTCAAGCCCCAATGATTTGGCAGCAAATATGGCTCCCCGCTTGAGTGCCTCCGTGTCGAACGGCTGGCACTCAAGACCGAGACAGCCATCGTAGTAGTTGAAGCCTGACGTATACCCCACAAGTTTTTCTGAACGTTCGGGTACGGGGATTTCCACATAGATTGTACGGTCCACGAGCTGATACTCGCCGCAGTAGATGATTTCCGGCGTACTCAATGATTTGAGACGGTCAATGTTTGCCAGAACCTGCTGCCGCCCGCGTTCAAAGTCAATTGTGACTGTGGGGATGCGCGATTCGAGCAGCCTCACGACCTCCTGCACATCGAGCGAGGGACAGTTTTCCGAAGGGAAATAGAAGTCGGCTGTGAGTTGAAAGTCAGGGTCCGGCATCGTCTTAGCGGATCTTTACTGGAAAAATCTGTTGGGAACACATTCAAAGTATTGTTGTCAGATCGATTTTAGATCAGGAATCTCTGAGTGTAAAGTAGATTTCACAGTTGGGTAGCACCGAATGAAATTCGGTGTTGTCATAGACAACAGGAAACTGTCTGTGAAAGTCATTGGAAATTATCATCGTCAATGATTGTATTCCATTGGGGTTGGCAATGTTGCTCTGGAAGGTGAGTCGAACTGACATTTTCCTGCTCGCTGCGCTCGGCCCGAATTGCATTCGGGCCTACCCTTTATTTTTATGTTTGAAGAATTTTTGACTACAAGAGAACCATCGAACCTGTGCTGCGTCACTGAGATAGAAGTATGAATCAAAACCATCGGAAACTGAAGAGGTCGTTTCAAAATCGGAAGAGCATGAATTCGTCGAAACAACAGTGGTGCGACGCCGCGATTATGGTACATTGCAGAAGGAAGATGATGTGTGATTTATTATGAAAAGCTGGCAAACGCTTTCTGAAGGGGGATCCATATGGTTACAGCAATTGAGAATCACCAGTGAATCCGATCGTCTATCACATCGTCTCGGGGCAGGCTTTCTTTTCGGGGGTAGTGCTGATCATCCTCGCGGCCCTGTTGTCATTGCGTGAGAATCGCATGGCGCGGCGGGTGATGGTGCTTTCGGTCCTGTTGGGAATGATCTTGATCGCAGTCTCTTCGACTCCCCTGCCCTGGTGGTTTTATAGTATCGCTGGCGTGGTGACACTGGTCTGGGTGTGTTCCGGTTTCATGAAAAAATGGCGTCGGGGAGCCGCTTATGCAGTGATGGGTGTCTGGCTGGTCGCGCTAATGCTGGAAGTGCCTTATCACCTGACGCCGGGAGTGGAGCCTGATGCATCGCGCAGTCTGACGGTGATTGGGGATTCGGTGACGGCCGGTCTGGGAGATGAGGATACCGAAACGTGGCCGCGGATTCTGCAGCGGAAGCATGGCATTGCTGTGCAGGACCTTTCACATGTGGGTGATACGGTTGCCTCGGCACGGAAGCGAGTGGCGGCGACGGAGATCAAATCGCCGTTGGTACTGTTGGAAATTGGTGGCAATGATATTCTGGGATCGACGACGGCGGCCCAGTTTGAGACGAAGCTGGATGCACTGTTATCGGAACTGGCTGCGCCAAGCCGCCAGCTGGTGATGCTCGAACTGCCGCTGCCTCCGTTTTATCATGCTTATGGGCGTATTCAGCGTGACCTGGCGCGAAAGCATAACGTGGCGCTGGTGCCGAAACGGGTGTTTCTATCGATCATCGCTGGCGGGGATGCGACGCTGGATAGTATTCATCTTTCACAGGCGGGACATCTAGATATGACAGAGGTTGTCTGGGGGATCATCGGGTCGGCTTATTCGTCTGACTGATCTCAAAGTAATTCTCCATACTTTATTTCTCAAACGTCACCACCTGCCGGACGGCGGCGCCGGTGGCGAGGGCGTCGAAGGCGGCGTTGATTTCGTCGAGTTGGATGGTCCGTGAAAGGAGCTTGTCGACGGGGAGTAGACCTGCTTCATACATGGCGATGAATCGGGGCAGATCGCGTCGCGGAACGGCTGAGCCCATGTAGGAACCTTTGACGGTGCGTTCTTCTGCCACCAGACTGACGGCGGGGATCGAGAACATTTTGTTCGGATGCGGCAGACCGATGGTGATGGTGGTGCCACCTCGCTTGGTGGCGGCATAGGCCTGTTGCAAGACCAGTTCGTTGCCGACGCTTTCAAAGGCGTAATCGACGCCGTTCATGATGTCTTTGATCATGGTGACAGGGTCTTCTTCGCCGGCGTTGATCAGGTGCGTCGCACCGACACTCGCGGCAAGTTCGAGTTTGTCAGGCAGCAGATCGATGGCGAAAATGGTTTCGGCACCCGCGGCGCGGGCACCCATAATGGTACTTAAGCCGACGCCGCCAAGGCCGAAGACGGCGACGGTAGAACCAGGCTCGACTCTCGCGGTGTTGACGACTGCACCCACGCCGGTCATCACGGCGCAGCCAAACAGGGCGGCGGTGCTGAGGGGGAGTTGCGAATCGATCTTGATCAGCGATTCCTGGGCGACGACCGTGTGTTCGGCAAAGGCGGCAACGCCGAGGTGATGGTTGATTTCCTGACCGGACAGACTGCGAAAGGGACGACGGCCGGAGAGTAATGTGCCAGCGCTGTTGGCTTTCGCACCGGGTTCGCATAATGCGGGGCGACCTGTAGCGCAGGGGAGACAGTGACCACAGAGGGGGACGAAGGAGAAAACGACGTGGTCATCAAGTTTCAGATCGTGCACCCCGGGCCCGACTTCGCGGACGATGCCGCTGGCTTCGTGGCCCATGACCATCGGCATCACGCGGGGACGCGATCCATCGATGGTAGAGAGGTCGGAGTGACAGAGGCCGGCGCCCGCCATTTCGACGAGGACTTCCCCTGGGCCGGGATCGGCGAGGTTGACTTCTTCGACGACCAGCGGTTTTGACTCGGCATAGGGAGTCGTTTTTTCCATTTCGTAAAGAACGGCGGCTCTGGTTAACATGGGGAGTGTTCCTTAGGTCGTGATCTGGTTCCTGGAGACAGTGGCTTACCATCGTGACAGATTGTTCGCATTATGGCAAATCCAATATGTGAGCATTTGCCTGATATGAAAATTATGAATTCAAGGTGGAGTATGGAGAAATATGATCAAGGAGTAATCGGGTAGCACCGAATGAAATTCGGTGTTGTCGCAAGACAACGGAAAACTGACAGAGGACTTTTCCGAATTTGATACCAGTATCATTTTCAAGCCGAATGGCTCATTTTATCACGATACGTTAATCGAACTGTCCATTTCCTGCTCGCTGCGCTCGGCCCGAATTGCATTCGGGCTTACCCCTTCGTTCTTGTTTTATCGTTCTTTAAAGTACAAAGATGTTTCAATATCTTGCGTGAATTTGCTGCATATTTCGCGACCGCAAAAATATTACGGAATATGATTTCCCAAACCAGTTCATTTTGAGTCGTTCCCGATGTGTACCTATTTGATTGCTTGTGAACAGCACATGAAGTACCAGGGATACCCTTCTGATCTTCATCGATGTTGTCGTGAACGCCTTTGATAGCTCACGAACATGCGAGGTGAAGAGAGTGAACTTCAGCGAGTGGCGAATTTCAGTATACTCTATCATTGTTGAGTGAAACGGATGTCGGAAAACATAGAGCCAGCGATTTCTCATAGGGTGTTGTATTTTGATTCAATTGCGCTAACTGCTGAAAACCGAGGGCGATAAAACAAACCGGGAATTTGTGACTCGCGCGCCCGACGCAAGCTTCGCAAAGTTTATTTCGTTTCGGGATGCTGTCAAGCTGTTAATAAAGAAGTAAGTTCAGCGGGTGTGCACTGAGATTTGTTCTGTCGTTTGAGTTGGCGCTCGTTTTCATATCAGTATGCTGTTATACTCCTGCATCAAAATTGCTCACCGACCTTGAAGGAAAGCTGAGAAACTTATGGCCAGTGTGGAACCGACCAATTCTTTTGTACGTTATCGCGTCATTTTTGCCTGCATGTTGATGGCGGTTTTGTTGTATCTGGACCGATTCTGCATTTCCTTCGCAGAGGTCTTCATCAAGGATGAGCTGGGATTAAGCGACCAGCAGATTGGCATTCTCCTCGGTTCGTTTTTTGTTTCCTATGCGCTATGCCAGGTGCCTTCCGGTTGGTTTAGTGACCGCTTTGGTGCGCGGAAAATGTTGACGTTCTATATTCTCATGTGGTCGCTGTTCACAGCTTTGACGGGATTTGCGACCGGTTTTATCATGCTGCTGATTTTTCGTCTGGGGTTTGGACTGAGCCAGGCAGGCGCCTATCCCACGAGTGCCAATATCGTCAGTAAGTGGATGCCATTAACGGAACGCGGGTTCGCCAGCAGTATGGTCACTGTCGGGGGACGGATTGGTGGTGCTTTGGCTCCGGTGTTGACTGCATTACTGATTATCTCATTCGTGCCGATGTCGGAATCCTCGGATCTCAAATCCGGGGATATTATGAATCCACACAACCTGGCAGAGACATTTATCAATCGGTTAGACGAGAAACAAGTTTTTGAAACGAAGATCTATTCACAGCTTACATCGGGAGATAGAGAATATCTGAAAGCAGCAGCTGCTGATCCGGAGATTGAGCCAGGCACGGCGGTGGAAGGCGACTTTGTTACGAATTTGAATTCTATTTTGCTGGAAAAGACGCTGTATGATCCGGCAGACTTCGAAGGGTTAACACTCAATCAGCAGGCCGAACAGCTGTTGAATGTGAGCCCTGCTGAAATGAATGTTGAGCAGAAATCCCGGTTGAATCGATTGTTATTTGAAGCACGCTATTCTTCCGATGTACGAAAAGTGCAGGGAAAAGGCTGGCGGAAAATGATGATTTCCTATGGAATGGTAGGAATCCTGATTGCGGCGATTTTCTGGTGGATCATTCGCGATTATCCCCGCGCCCATCCGTCCTGCTCCCAACAGGAACTGGAACTGATTGAACATGGTCGTCTGGATGAGGACAAAGATCACTCAAAACAGATCGGCGGGATTCCTTTCAAGGCGATTACAAGGAACAAGAGTCTCTGGCTGCTTTCTTTGTCACAATTCTGCACGAATGTGGGCTGGCTGTTTCTGGTAACCTGGTTGCCGCGATTCCTGGATGAGACGTATCAGGTTCCTTTGGAAGAGCGAGGAAAGATGGTGACGATTGCGCTGGCGGTTGGTTGGCTTGGAACTTTGTCTGGTGGTAAAGTGACGGACTGGTTGATGAAACGCATCAGTCTGCGCTGGAGCCGTGTGCTGCCGATTGCGATCTCGCGATTTACGGCGATGGCCGCGTATCTGGTGTGTATGCTGGATGTCTCTCCCTGGGTCGCAGTGGTTATGTTTTCGATCGTTGCGTTTTCCACCGATTTTGGTTCGCCTGCCATGTGGGCGTTTAACCAGGATATCGCTGGCAAGCACGTAGGCTCGGTTTTAGGCTGGGGAAATATGTGGGGGAATCTGGGGGCGGCTGTGGCGCCTTCATTGATGATCGCGGTGATAGGCGTGGAACATCACTGGAACATGGCGTTTATTACGTGTGCGATTGCGTTCTTTATTGCCGGGGTGGCATCGCTGGGTGTGGATCCGTCTCAGACTCTAGTTGTGGAAACGGATGCGGGGGGAGAATTGGAGACTGCATCGTCATAGACTGGGAGAAAGGAGAAGAAAAGCGTTCTCTTCTTTGAACGCTTGCTCTGCCATTTCCTGTTGTCTGGCGACAACCCCGAATTGCATTCGGGGCCACCCTTGTTAGTTAGAAACCTGTCGGGAAGGAGACGCTTAATTACTTTTGGCGCGGGCGTCCAGTTCGGCGAGTTTGAGTCGTATGCTTAAGATATAAGGGGCTTTGCCTTTTTTCCAGTGGCCGTAGGTTGTCAGGATGTAGGTGCCATCGGGGAGGACTTCGACGCCGGGGTAAGCGCAGTCGGCGCCTTTGGTGTTGTCTTTCAGTCGCACATGGTACTGCCCTTCTTTGCCGTTCACGAGATCATCATAAGTGCCAACCCAGGCAACCCAGTCGCCTTCGGTGGGCGCGGTGTGACCTTTGGGGGTTTTACTGCGGAAGGAGATCAGCAGTCGACCGCTGAGGGGATCATATTTGCCGGTATGGCGATCGCCGTTCAGGGAGCCAGGAAGATCGCGAGGGGCGGTCCAGGTTTTCCCTTCATCATTGGAGAAGATGATTTGTGAGTTGTGACGGCGGCTGTTTTCACGCAGGAGGACGGCTAACTGTTTGCCGTTGGGAGAGCGAATGATGCCGGGTTCGCAGATGTGGTCGTCGGATGATTTGTGAATGGTCTGGGGGTCGGACCAGGTTAAACCGCCATCTTTAGAGAGTGATTTAAAGAGAGTGAAGGCGATCGGAGATTCCTGTTTCGAACCTTTTGAGATAAAGCGGCCATCGTCATGAAACAGCGCCAGGTAATGACCTTTACCGGTTTTGAGGGGTTCGACACAACCCATGACGACGATACCGCCCCAGTCGCCGACCTGCTTGAGTTCGCTCCAGGTCTGACCGTCATCTTCGGTGACTGCCATGCGAGTGGGATAAAGGCCGGAGAACATGATGATTCGTTTTATGCCATTCGCATCAACGACGCGATGCAGCGTCGGAACTTCGCGGGAGGTCGCCCAGGATGCGGGAGTTGGCAGACGATCACTCCAGGTTTTACCGGCGTCGTTGGAGCGTTTGTAGACGATGCCCCCTTTACCATGCCCTTTGGGATAAACGCAGAGCATGGTTTTATTGTCTTCCAGCAGAACAGTCGTGGGATGCCCCAGGTATTGTCCGTCTTTCCGATCGACGATGATTTGCCGATCCGTTTCATCGTTGAGGTCAACGTAGGGAATTGTGAAACCGGGTTGTTGTGGTTCTGCAGCGAAAGCAGTGTTGATCAGGAAGTTGAATGCCGCGGCGAGGAGTAAGATTCGAGTCGTCGCAGCGGGGGCTTTCAGTAACATGTGATGTCCTTCATTTCCGGAATGTTCGAACTCGGGGGCAATGTTGCTTTCACAGGAGATGCCATTTTGATGGACTCTCGCCGTCTCTCAGCCTAGCGAGGAATGAAATCCGCTGCAACGATTTCTGTTGAACAAGGCTGAAAAAGTGAATCGTGAATAACGGGACAAAGAGGAAACGGAAAAGAGCGATGAGAGCTTTTTGAATTTGCGAGGGTGTAATGCATGAAAAAGGGAGTCTCAATTCGGAGCAGAATTGCGGAAATCGACGGATTTGGAAGCCTTTTTTAAATATTATATTGTTATTCCCGGTTTTACCCGATAGGATATAAAGCATACTTGATGTATCTGTTTGTGAAACAACGAGATACAGAATAGTGACCTCAGCCGGCGCGGCTTTTTCCCACCTGACTTTTATCATCGTAGACATGATTATGAAAACTTTGCAAAAAGTGACCGCTGTCATCGTAATCACAGGCCTGTTTGGTTTGTTCCTTCCGGGAGTTTCCGCGAAGGAACCGCAGCCGGATCAGGAAGGGCTCGATTTCTTTGAAAAGAAAATTCGTCCGGTTCTGATTCAGCATTGCTACGAATGTCATTCCGCCGACTCCAAAAATCTGAAAGGGAGTCTGCTACTCGATACGAAACAGGGAACACTCCAAGGGGGTGATTCGGGAACATCGCTCGTACCAGGGAAACCTGCAGAGAGCCTGCTGCTGGAAACAATGCGTTATGGTGAGGACAGTTATCAGATGCCTCCCAAGGGGAAGCTACCTGATGACGTGATTGCGGATTTTGAAAAATGGATCACGATGGGTGCTTCTGACCCGCGAAACGAAACGGGTAAAAAAGCGGTCAAAGCAGAAATCGATTTTGATAAGGCACGCGAGTTCTGGTCGTTCCAGTTGCCGAAGCCTCATCCGGCTCCCAAGGTCAAACAGCAGAACTGGCCTGTAAACAAGATCGATTCTTTTATCCTCGCGGCTCAGGAAGCGAAAGGGTTTTCCCCTGCTCCGGCTGCGAACAAGCAAACCCTCGTTCGCCGTGCTTATTTTGATTTAATCGGACTACCTCCAACGCCGCAGGAAGTGGAACAGTTTGTGAAAGATGGTTCCCCGGACGCGTATTCTCGTTTGATTGATCGGTTGCTGGAGTCGCCGCATTATGGCGAACGCTGGGGACGTCACTGGCTGGATGTAGCACGGTATGCAGAAGATAACACGAATATGGGTCCACACAACGGGCCGTATCCACACGCGTATCGCTATCGTGACTGGGTGATTCAGGCATTGAATAACGATCTGCCTTACGATGAATTTATCATTCGCCAGTTGGCGACGGACTTCCTGCCGGAGACAGGGCCGGAAGACTACCCTGCCCTTGGATTTATGGGACTCGGGCCTTCGTATCATAAAGAAGTCGCGTTGTCCCAAGTCACGCTGGAAAACCGATATGCTGATGACTGGGAAGACCGCGTGGACAGTTTGTGCCGTGGTTTACTGGGGCTGACAATGGCGTGTGCCCGCTGTCATGATCATAAGTATGACCCGCTGACGGTCAAAGATTACTATGGCATCGCGGGTGTATTCGCATCGGTCAGACAGACGACGCGGCCCATTATCTCGGATGAAGAAGTCGCTAAAACACAACCTGCCCGCGACAAGGTTGACGCGTTAACCAAAAGCAATACGGGTCTGACTGCCAAAGTAAAAGCGTTAAACAAACGCAACGTGGTCCTGAAACAAGAGATTAAAAAAGCGGGGAAAACCGAATTTGTGTTGATCGCGCCGCGTCCCGATTTAAAAAAACAGAAGACGGTCAAGTTTCCGATTCCGCCGGAAGAATTGAAACAGAACACAGCATTGATCGCTGCACACAATAAGACGGTTAAAGCCAACAAAGCGAAAGCTGCAGAAATCAAGAAGGCGACTCCCGGATTTGATCTGCCTCTGGCGAATGCGCTGACGGAAGAACAAGTGCGGGTGGAAGAGATCACCGAAGACAAGATGAAGATTGTCTATTATCCGAACAAGCCGCGGGATTTGAACGTGTTTATTCGCGGAAATGCCGGGAATCTGGGGGAAGTGGTTCCACGCAGGTTTGTGCAAGTACTCGCTGGTGACAAAGTCGCGCCTTTCAAGGACGGCAGTGGCCGACTGGAGCTGGCACGCAGTATTGCCAGCCGCGATAATCCGTTGACGGCGCGGGTGATGGTGAATCGAGTCTGGCAGCATCATTTCGGTGAAGGACTGGTTGATACGCCGAGTAACTATGGGAAAACCGGTGCCTTGCCGAGCCATCCTGAACTGCTGGATGATCTGGCGATTTGGTTTATGGACCAGGGGTGGTCACTCAAGAAATTGCATCGTCTGATTATGCTGTCGGCGACGTATCAACAGTCATCGAAGGTCGTTTTAACTGACGCACAGAAGAAACAGGACCCGAATAATCGCCTGTTGACCTATTTCAATCGCCGACGTCTGGAAGCAGAAGTCTATCGCGATGCTTTGTTAGCCGCGGGGAATAATCTGGATGCGACTCAGGCGGGGCCTTCGGGCAGTATTGATGATCCGACGTTTCATCGTCGTGGAATTTACGCCACTGTTTCGCGTCATAAATTGAGTACGTTCCTGCAGTCGTATGATTTTCCAGACCCTGCGCTTCATGCGGCCCGTCGTTCGAAAACAACGACGCCGTTACAGCAGTTGTTTGTGTTGAACTCTCCGTTTGTGAGACAGCAGGCACAGCAGTTAGCGAAACGTTTTGAGGGTGAATCATCGGAACAACGGATAGACGAAGTTTATCAACTATTGTTTTCCCGCGAACCCACACAAAAGGAAACGCAAATTGGTTTGCAGTTTATCGAACGAGCTGGTTTGACTGATGAACCCAGGCCTGCGGTAGATCAAATTCCAACATTTGCCGGCAAGCGGATGAAAGCCGATGTGAAGAAGTTGGGTGATGCCTATACGGTTGAGATCTGGGTGAAAAATCAGATTCCGAATAACCAACGCATTATCACGGGGTATTTTTTCTCACGCGGAAAAGACTCCGCCGCGAAGGCAGCAGGCGACCATTTGGGGATTGCCGGCAAGTATCGACCGAACAAAGCGGGCCGTCTGTTTTTCTATAATGGCGATTCTCAGCGTCAGTCACTGTTTGGTGAAACTGTGATTCAGCCGGGGACGTGGAATCATGTGGTCTTTATTCGTAATCAGCAGCAGATTAAGGTTTATCTGAATGGCAACTCGAAACCAGAAATTACAGGTGAAGCGAAGCCGGGATATGAGTCGGGTGTTTCTGAAGTGATCATCGCCGGCCGAAACGATAATTTTTCGAATTTCCAGGGCCAGTTGGGTGCTGTGGCTCTATTTAACCGGGTGCTGAGTCCGAATGAAGTTCAGAAGCATTTTCAGTCTGCAAAACTGGAAAAAGATCAATTATCGCATGCAGAATATGTTGCGTCCATTTTAGAGTCAGACCCCCTGTCCTGCTGGCCTTTACGGACGGACAATCCGTATCTCGCGCAAGCGGCTGATATCACGGATAATAAAAATGATGGTGTTTATGAAGGCCGACAAGCGACCGACCCGAAGCAGTTGACTCCCTGGCAGCGCTATTGTCAGGCTTTGTTGTGCAGTAATGAAATGATGTTTGTTGATTGAATAAGTTGATGAACCCGATTTTCATTTTCCATTGATAAAGAGACTCAGGAAATGATCAATTCAAATTCGCAGAATCTATTCACCCGACGAAAAATGCTCCAGAGTGTCGGGGGCGGTTTCGGGATGATGAGTCTGGCCGGGATGCTGGCTGCCTCGGATGCGGCTACGAAAAAAGTTCCCCAGCAGATTCCGCATTTTGCTCCCAAAGCCAAACGTGTGATTTTCCTGTTTATGAGCGGTGGCCCTTCGCAGGTTGATACGTTTGACCCGAAGCCTGCGTTGAAAAAATATGCAGGTCAACGTCCCAAGTCGGCTAACATCAGAACGGCTTCGAAAACGATGGGGCTGCTGCCTTCGCCGGTGAAATTTATCAATTCCGGGAAGTCAGGGATTCCAGTCTCCGAGCATTTTAGCCATCTTTCGAAACATGTCGACGATATGGCGATCATTCGTTCGATGCACACCGACTTTCCGAATCATGCTCCTGCTTTGTGCATGATGAACCTGGGAACGTTGACGCCGACGCGGCCCAGCATGGGTTCCTGGTTGACGTATGGGTTGGGGACAGAGAATCAGAATCTGCCTGGGTTTCTTGCATTGTGTCCGGGGAAACCGGTGGTGGGACCGAAATTATGGGGGAGCGCGTTTCTGCCCGGTAAGCATCAGGCGACTCACATCAACAATAAAGATCTGACTCCCGAGCAGATGATCCCCTACCTGAAGAATGAAGTGTTGTCGTCCAGCGAACAAAAGAAACAGCTGGATCTGGTGCAGGCGATAAATCAACAGCACCTGGTTTCGCGAGCCGGGGATAATGAGTTGGAGACTCGAATCAAGTCGATGGAGTTGGCTTACCGGATGCAGTTCGCGGCGACGGATGCGTTTGATATTTCACGTGAGCCTGAGAAACTGCAGGAAGCGTATGGCAAGAGCGAGTTTTCCAAGGCCTGTCTATTGGCCCGTCGTTTGAGCGAACGTGGCGTGCGCTTCGTGCAGGTGTATTACGGCAACCGGCAGCCCTGGGATACGCACAGCAATCATGACAAGAGCAACGAGCGTTTGTGTAAAGACATCGATCAGCCGATTGCGCAATTGATGACGGACTTGAAGCAACGCGGGTTACTGGATGAGACGTTGATTGTTTGGGGGGGCGAATTCGGTAGAACGCCGACAGCGCAAGGCGGGATCAATGGTCGCGACCATAATCCGTTTGGGTTCTGCATGTGGCTGGCGGGAGGCGGCATCAAAGGAGGCACGATTCACGGTGCCTCGGATGAATTCGGGTTCCGTGCAATGCAGGATAAAGTTCACGTGCATGACTTACATGCCACTATTTTGCATCTGATGGGGATCAATCATGAACGATTGACCTATCATTATTCGGGTCGGGATTTCCGATTGACCGATGTCGCGGGCGAAGTTGTACAAAATATCATTTCCTGACGATTCAAATCAGTCGGCATCGATGTGTCAGACTTCTTTTTCTGGAAGTTTCAGAACGTCCGCTTTTATCTCCTCGGCTAATCATATATAATATACACGCTGTGTTAGTCTGTTTATTATAAGCCTTTAGAAGGCGGCTCGAGGAAAAATTATGTCGACGACCAATCTACCCGGATCATTCTCAATGGTTCCCCGCGGTAATATTCGCGAGGTCGTGGTACAGAGGATTTTGGCTGCCGTCATCCGGGGCGAATTTCCGATTGGTCATCGGATGGTGATTCAAAATCTGGCCGAGCAATTCGGGGTGAGTGCGACTCCGGTTCGGGAAGCGCTTGTGGAACTGGCTTCGATTGGGATAGTTGAGAATCTGCCGAATCGTGGCGCCGTGATGCGAGAGTTTGGTGTCACACAAATTCGTGAAATCTATCAGTTGCGTCGCCTGTTGGAAGTGGAAGCGGTGCGTACAGCTTGCGGAAAAATTGAGCCTCATCGGTTGACTGATCTGTCGAATGAATTTGCCGCTATCGCAAAAGAAGCTCGCGATCAAAACTGGTCTCAGAAGGCGATGTCGCTCGATATCAGATTGCACAGCCTGATTGCGGCGCATTGCGGTAGCCTTCGTCTGCAAGATGAACTGCGGCGGTATAACACGCTGATTCAGGCGATCCGTGAAGTAGTTGATAATGAAAGTCAGGCTCAGGAAATTGCACTTTCGGATCATGCAGCGATCATTAAAGCATTACAGAAAAATGAGTGCGACAGAGCCGCTCTGGAAATGGAACAGCATATTCGGAACACGGCGAATCTGGTTGAAGAACTGATGCAGGACCGTTTACAGAACAAGTGAAATCGAGTTTGCAGACTCTTATTTCAGGTCAAATTGGAACTGGTTTTCCTGATCGGCGACGACGGTCGCTTCCAGTTTAGAGGCTGTCACATCAGAGTACTGTCGCGGTAGCAGTTGCTGAAGTTCTGGTGGTGTTTGTGCCTGTGTGAGGACTCCGCCGCCCGAAACGATTTGATTTGCTGCTGTTACTTTGGCCTGATATTCGGCTGCGGTCATTTTTCCCGGTGGGACCATTTTCAACAGTGTGACTTTGTATGTTCCAGGAATCACACCTTTTCTTTCCGTGCGCGCACCAAAATAAGATTTGAGTTCGAACTGCCCGCTTTCATCCGTGATGGCATTAATGGTTGCGTTTGCAGCGGGTTTCGCAGTAGGTTTTACAGCGGTGTTTGAAAAAACAATTGAAGCCCCTTTGAGTGGTTCTCCTTTGTAGGTGACAGTTCCTGATACGGAAGCCGTGTCGGGAATATCGGGAGTATCGGATGAGCAACCAACTACTATGCTCAATACGGTCAGGGAAAGGAAAATTTGCAGTCGGGGACAGGTTTGCGTGAAAAGCATGATCATCTCTCACTGGATCTAATGATGTATGTAGTTAAGATCATCGAATAATGGAGGTCAGTATCAAAACTCGCCGATGGTTTCAGTTCCCTGCTTTGTGCCGAGTGCTCCCCAGACACCATAATTACTGGGGCCCGAAGTCGCAGGTGCTGCTGCCAGATTTCCAGTATCGATATTTTCGCTGATGAAACGTACCGCACCGTCGCCCATCAGTATATGCGCGCCGCCTTCATGGTAGCTGCTGGAGCTGGAAAGTGCCCAGCTGTCGCCGTGAGTATTAGACATACAGGAAGGACTGTTAGGGGGTAGAACTGCACAGAACCCGGCAAAATGAGGTTGTCCATGTTGCCACATGCCACCCATGTGTCTGTCTTTCTGAACGCTTTGTCCGGCGTTGTAGAGGCCACCACTGGCTGTGGCAAAGCAGGTGTTGGGGGCAGTCAGTACGGAGCTGACTCCATTGGCGGCTAATCCGCGAACATCTTGAGCATTACCTGAATAGATACCCCGCTCTGCCAGCATGATGGTATTGCTGCTGCCGTCAAGAATATCGCGCATCCGGGTCTTGGACTGGAATCCAAACATGCCACGTGTATTTCGGACGCCCCAGTTATTGATCGTATCTCCCATACAGAAGACATAACTCTGGGGAACGGTCCACCCAAAGTTGCGATAGTCGGCAGGGTTGGGGTTCGACGGGCAAAGAATTAAAGAGAGCTTGGCTTTCCAGGGTGCATAGCCACTATCGTCTCGAGAAGAACCAAATGCGGGATAACTTCCCAGCGGAGAGGAAATTTGATTAAACAACGGCGCCTGATCGATGTAAGGCAAGAGCCCAATAAATCCACTGACGCGACTTTCGTTTCCGCTACCAAATGTACCTGTTCCACATCCATCAGTGATGGGGGATCCGCCAAAACAGCGACCGTTGGCAGTTCCTCCCATCATGTGGACAAAAACGCCAAAGGTATCGTGGTAGTTGTGTAACGCTAAGCCTAACTGCTTCAGGTTGTTTTTACAGGTAGACCGGCGTGCTGCTTCTCGTGCCTGTTGGACGGCGGGGAGCAGTAAGGCAATTAAAATCGCGATAATTGCTATCACGACCAATAATTCAATGAGGGTAAAACCGATTCTTTTTTGAGACTTGGATAACCACATTTTGTTGTCCTCAACGCGCATGAGATTGGAAAATAGCTATAAAAACGTCGACGTGAATATTAGATCTAATATATTGTATATTATATAAGATATATAAAACATGTTCAGGTCAATAGAGATTGGTGAAATCTATGAAGATTTTGAGGAATCAAAGTGCGGTAAACTGCCTAAAGTCCGAATTGTTTTGGCTGTTTTCGATCCCCTTCGACTGACTCAGTTCATTTTTTTTGCAGATGAAGATGGGAGAGTCAATTATGAGATTATTTGATCTGGTGGTTGGAACTTCCGATGCTTTTTTTGTGATTCAAAAAAATTCAGATCTCAAGCGAACTTTTATTCAGCAAGTCCGTCTTAGTAATAAGTTGAAGCAATGCAAGCCACTCATGAATCATGAGTGGGTTCTCTTTTTCGTAGTACAGGCTTTACAGTGATATTGATCGACGTGGCGTACAGATTTAGTTTGAGTAATGACGATCTTTCGTTCTCCCGAGGAACAGAGGAAAGTCATCCGCTCCGTTTGTAGCATCTGGTCGTGAGAAATCTGATTGTTTATCTGGCCTGATGTTTTCGCAGCATCAGGCTTTTTTATTAGGGATCGGTAGCTGAGATGGTATAGCGGCGATCTGAAGAATCGCAGACGAGGATTCGAGCACCTCCCGATCCACTTACATCGCAAAATTCATTTTGCCCCGTTGGTCTAATGGCAAGGATACCGGCCTCTCATGCCGGAGACGCTGGGTTCAATTCCCGCACGGGGTACTAGATTCGTATTGAATCAAACTGATAAGGAAGTCATCCGGCTGGATGAGGGCCCTGTCTTGAAAACAGGTGGTGCTGCAAAGTACTTGTGGGTTCAAGTCCCACGGCTTCCGCTTTGAATTCTGTGATATGACAGTATTCGGGCTCAAATTGAGAATATTTGTTTTACGGAAGGTAGCCGGATACGGTTCGCCGGACCGCACTGCTAATGCGTGTACCTAGCTGGGTTTGTGGGTTCGAATCCCATGCCTTCCGCTTTATGTGTGAATTCGATATGGTGTTTGTAGTGTAAAGGTTAGCACGTAACACTGTGACTGTTAAGGAGGCGGGTTCAATTCCCCTCGAACACCCTTGTTTTTAGAATTACAGGATTGGTGGAATCATGGTGGCATCAACGCTGCAGCGGCCAACGCTAATACTCAATCGGAACTGGCAACCGGTGGGTGTGACGACGGTGGCTCGTGCCGTTGTTAAAATCTGGAATGAATCGGCATTGATCGTTGACCCTGCCGACTATCAGACCTATTCCTGGTCTGATTGGGCGGAGCTGCAGCCGGAAGACGATGAATTATCGATCCAGAGCAGTCATTCCCGCTTTCGAGTACCGGAAGTGATCACACTGTTAAAGTACGATCGGGTGCCTCGCAATGTGGTGACATTCAGCCGACGAAACGTGTTTAAACGTGACCGGTTTACCTGTCAGTATTGTGGTTGCCAGCCCGGTAGTGAAGAACTGACGATCGACCATGTTCTGCCGCGTTCCCAGGGGGGCGAAACGTCTTGGGAAAATTGTGTGCTGGCATGTGTTAAATGTAATTCGCGTAAAGCGGCTCACACGCCTCGTCAGGCAAGGATGAAGCTGTTGAAAGAACCAGTGCGTCCCAAGTGGAAGCCATTTTATGCGATGCAAAGCATGCGAATTGACAGCTGGTCCCGGTTCATCAGTGAAACATACTGGAATGTAGAACTGGAATCATAAAGCGAACAAGTGCTTCTGTTGTGAAAACGGGAGCACTTGTTTTTGTATTGCTACTGTAATTTTTCCAGCACAGGAATCGCTTCTTCCTGGTTGAGTGGTTTTTGCATCTGCTTCGACTGGACTTGCACTAAGACGCGGGCATCCCCGGTGCTTTGTGCAGTGAAGGAGAGCTCGAAGTTTAATGCTTGCTTCGCGGCTAATTCCTGGGTCGGTTCAAAGATGACATAAGATCCCGCCTGCCGATAGCGGACCGGGCCTTTAGCGGCGAGAAAGACCAACTCTTTGGGGATCTTGACGCGAAATTCCACATTGGTAGCGGAGGCGCTGCCCTGATTCACCAGCTGGATCTGCATCGCCATTTTTTCGCCCACTTCAAGTGGTCCCTTTAATTCACTGGTTTCCACTTTGAGTAAAGGCTGACCGATGACTGTGACTTCTGACTGCAGGTTTGCGGAAAACTTCGTATTGTTGTCAGTGACAACTTGGACTGTACTGATCACCTTGCCGACTTCAACAGGTTCCAGTTCAATCGTCAGAACCCGCTGATCGCTGGCTGCTAATTCGGGGATGTCCCATTGGACAACATTACGAACTGTGTCGAATTGTCCGTTGGCTGACGCGGTGACAAACTTCATGCCGGGAGGGACTGATTCAAAGACCGAAATGTTTTGAATTGGTTTTTCCGTGTTGTTGGCAATCACATTTTCATAGACTCCCGAACGACCGAGATACCTGTTTTTAGGCCCCTTGCGGGTTAACAAAAATTGTTCGCCGTTCCCAATGACTTTGAGGGGAACTTCGGTTTCTGCTTTGAGATTTCCATCTCCAATCACACTGGAGATGGTCTTTCCTGCACCAGGTTTAATGGCTTTTAACTTCAATTGAATTTGCTTGGTCGCACCGGCAGGAATCACGCCGACATTGTATTCCAGGTCATCGCCACCTGGGTGTGTAAATTGCGGAGGAATGATGCTGCGAATATAAACATTTTTGGCATCGCCCGAGCCTGAATTGGTGATGGTGTAATTGACGACGGTAATCTCACCCGGTTTGACGGCTCCTGGCTGGTCCGACTGAATGGCCAGTTTGGGAGATGTGATTTTGGTTTCGGATGCAACTTCCGTAGCGAAATTTACCGTCGCAACGCTGCCAATTTGCCCGGCCATTTCCGGTATGACACGGATCGAGATTTTCTTCTCGGTGCCAGGGCTCATCGCGCCCAATCGCCAGATAATGCGATCGTTAATCTGTTCTGCACGAGGAATAGTACCAGTCAATTTTGCCCCTTTGGGGATACGGTCTTCAACAACTACTTTATGAGCAGATGTAGTACCGCTATTTTTGACAAGCACATGATAAATGAATGGCTGTCCCAGAACGGCTTCGGGAGGAGCCAGTTTCTGAATAGTCATTTTGGGAGACTGAGTTTTCTGTTGAACTGCCAGCTTAGTTGGCTCTTGTGGAACAGGCTGATTGCCCTCGACAAGATTTAAAGGCTTCGGTTCAGTAGCGGGAGCGATTTCAATCTGCTGAGGTGCAGATGTATTCTGGGATCCCGTTTTGCCTTGAATCGTAAAGAGGGGAGGCTCCTGTGGGGCAGTCTCTTTCCGTTTTTTGATGACAACGATATCCGAAGGCTCGTTTGTGAGCGTTGGCTCTGGCTGGGGAGTCATTTCCTGTGGTGACGGTGTAGGTGTGTTCGCGGTTTTTTCAGGTTCTGACGAAAAGGAAGTTGATTGGTTTTTCCCATTTTTAGTGCTGTTTGGTGTGACACTTTCAGGCAGCTTCAGTTCTGCAGCAGGTTCATTGCCAAAGGGATTGAATTTCGACTCAACTTCCGGCGCGGGGACTTGAGCAGGAGGTGTTGTGAGCGGCGTTGCTGCAGGTGATTCCTCGAAATTAGGTGCCGTCATAAAGGGGTTGGCATCAACTTTGGGAGCCGCTGGGAGACTTTCTTCTTTGAGTTCAAAGGGAGACTCAGCAGTCTCCAGCTTGTTGGCAGGAGACGTCTTTTCCGAGAATGAATTTTCCAGGCTATCCCGTTGAGGGGTACTGGCCGTCGGTAACTCAGGTGTGGGAGACAGATCTGGTTTCTCTGGTACTGTTTCCTGCTCGAAGGGACTGAGTTCGTTTGAAATAGTTTCCCGTGCTGGGATCTTTGTTTTGGTATCTTCTGGAAAAGGCGTGGTTTCGAATTTCGTATCCAGGCCAAATTGCGGGCCGGCGTTGAAGTCCGACTCAAGCGGGGCTGCCGTTTCTGGTATTCGCTTTTCTAAAGTGGCTGGCTGTTTGGGATCGGCAAATGGGTTTTCATTCAGGCCTGGCGTTTTCATTTCGGGAGTTTCACGAAAATCCAGACCTTTGACAGGAGCATTGAAGGCGTTTTTACCGGCTGGTTCAAACTCATTCGCATCCTGGTTCTCGAGAACTGTTTCATCCGACGCTGCTGTGAGCTTAATATTCGAAGGGGCTGTGGTTATGTTCGGTGCGAATGGTGGTTCTGTTTTCGATTTGATCGGAGTGGCATTTCGCGCTGCGAGTTTTGAAAGCTCGGCTGGAACCTTACCGCGAGGAATTTTAATCTCGCCGATTTGAGATTCGGTTTGATTGGAAAGATCTGAAGGCACTGAGTTCGTCGAAGTCGAATCCTCTGGTTGTGATTCCAGTAGATCCAGCTGGCTGATCTGGTTTTCGATACTACCAGACTGGATTCCTTTTTGTGCTTGAAGAAACATCAAAACGCCGAGGCCTACGACTCCGGTGACGGCGATGAGTTTGATCGCTACATTCGACATGGGACTCCCTTCCCGCTGAACAAGCTCTTAAATAACACAGAATTAACAGGCAGGCCACCATCTTCAGGTTTGAAACGTCAGATGAATTTGGTGGATATTAGATCGCTCAACTCTATCATCAAAACAGACATTGACCGAATACTGCATTGTGTGAGCGTTTCATAGCAAATATTACAATTCAAGGGAAGAGAATATTTGGGGAATTCTGCGTATCTGCTTATAAAAGGCGATGATAGGTTCAGAGTCGAACTTAACTGAACCGTCGCGTTTTATTCAGATTGTGGTGGTTCGGTATCGAAGTCAAACCACTTCATCGCGCTACTCATCGGCTCAATTCGCAGAACAACATAGCCATCCTGAAAGATCCGGACCGTTCCCGTTGATTCAGAGACTGCGATGGCGATGGCCCCTGTTTCTTTGGAAATGGCGGCAGCAGCCCAGTGGCGGGCACCAAGACCTTTTGACAGGGTTAATCCCTCAGCAGAGGCGTTTAAAATCCGACCGGCAGACTGGACGATCCCGTCAGAGCTGATGATGAAGGCACCGTCGATTTGTGCAAGTTCTTTCATGCTCTCTTTGACGCGGGGGTTACTTACGACACGCTCTTTTTGGGAGTAACCTCTAAACGGATCATGAACTTGTTCATGCGATAGGGTTAAGACCTTGCGGTGGTTTCCGACGACAAATAAGGCGCCGACAGGTTTTCCTTCCCGTCCTTCACGACCAATTTCGACCGCCAGGTCTACGACGGTCCTTAGGGTTTGTAGTGGGACTTTGGTCTCGAGTCGTTGCAAGTCACGTGAGGTCAACTTAGCCAGATGGTCTGCCAGACTGACGATACTCAATGAATCGGCGTGTTCTCTTTCAAAACCGGCATAGAGTGCAATGATGCGATCGCCGGAAGCCAGGATTTCATCGGCAATCGCCTCCAGAATGGCCTGGCTGATCTGAACTTGCCTGGTTTGTGGCTCGTGAATTAAAGGAACCAGGGCGATGCCGTCTTCTTGAGCAGCACGCTGGACATCAGGCTTATCTGAGGAGACAACAAGCCGTAGTTTTCCCAGAGATTTACTGATTTCCAGAAAGTCGTATGGGATATCGGCCAACAGGAAGACGACTTCAATATCACAATCACTGGCCAAACGCTTTGCTGCTTTTAGCAAGCTTGTTAATTGTGAAGAAAGCTCAACCCGTTTCATGTCCGTTCTCAATAGAAGCTGTGGTTATTGTTGACGTGTCTTTCCGATTTTGCTGATGCCTTGCCTGTCATCTGACTCTTCTTTCGCAGTATCCTCGATATTTTCCACGTCAAAGAACTTGGGGTACGATGATTGTTCAGCATGTGTTCACGGTTTCCTGAACACGGCCTAAAACGAAGAGAAGTGGCAGTCTACAAGGGCTTACATACTTTCACGGCGATCTCTAAGTGTAAAATAATTGTTGTCAGCGTCAACACATAAGGACTTGTCAGCCTGCAAAAAAAGTAATACCGGGGCCAGAAAGTGCCAGGAAGGATGAGATCTTTTCAAACCTCGGTGAAATAGAGCTGCATTTTCTGAACAGTGCCTTGTTATTTTTTAATGGGATCTGCGTCTTTCTGGGCCAGGCTTGCTGGATCTACCAGGGTTTCGATGCGAGTGGAAACAGCTCGCATTGCTCCCTGACCTTCGAAGACTCCGACTTGTGCTTTATCAAGCGAGACATCCTGTGAAATGATAATTCCGCGGTCGAGATCCAGTTTAATCGTCCCGGAGGGAGTTTTTTGAATGAGCTGGAGTCCCAGCTTGGGGTCATTCAGGCGTAACAGGATTTTTGTTTTGAAGGTGATGACTGCGATTTGATTTTCGACAGAATCGAGTGTAAAGATCCGGTGGATGGGGACTTTTTTTCTCAATGTTTTGCCAACGGATACTTCTACATCGTATTCTTCTTTCCAGCTGTCTCCGATTTTGACCTGATTCTCAGGAAGCGGGATCAGAAATCCCGAAGTTTGCGTTTCTGGCTTACCATCCTTGGTAACGACTTTACCCAGGGGGGTGTAGACGATTCGTGAAGCCTTGCCGATGGTGCCCCGAATTTTTTCGAATTGCTTCAGGTCTTTTTCTTTCGGCAGTTTAGAATCAAATGTGGCAGGTACCTGGTCGTCAAACTGCACACTCATTTGCACACGATCAATCATGGTTTCCAGTGTACCATTGCCCTCTTCGTCGACCCAGATCACACGGTAATGCTTCAATGTGTTGGTGCTGTTTTTGGTATTCTCTTTATCCTGGTTTAATTGAACCTCGATGGTATTCTGTGAATCCACGTCGTAATGGACAAATTCCGCGGGAGTGAATTTATAGCGCAGGGAATATTCAGTTGCGTCCTCTGCCGCAAACGTGACCGGCAATGCTACCGTCGACAGGCTCAGCACAAATGAAAGCACACAGAACACAAAAGACCGCATCAGGGACTCCTTCCCTCAAAAAATATAGTTGCTGGTTCTCCTTAACCTGTGGTGAGATTATCAGATCGGAGAATTTATGGGGAGGCCATTTTTGCCGCACACAGGAGAAATTTCGCGTTCAATCGCTATTCTGCCCCATATTTGGGCTGCCCGCCCCAGCCTAATTTGCGATTGAGTCTGGAATAGTAGTTGAATCCGGGGATGCGCGCGAGTTTAAATGTGACCGACGCTTTGGTGATTTCCAGACGATCTCCAGCTGAATAAGGGACCTTGATTTGTCCGTCAATCACGAGCATGGCCCCCTCGGGAACATTAGCGGCTGTCAAAGAGTAAAGACAATTCGCATTATCAACCAGCGGGCGATTCGAGGGCGTGTGCGGGCAAATCGGGGTGATCACAAACGCCTGCAGGTCTTGTTTCAGGATCGGCCCACCTGCCGACAGACTGTGGGCGGTTGAACCAACGGGGGTGCTGATGATGAGGCCGTCCCCACTGTAGGTCGTGACTAATTCGTTATCAACGGCCAATTCGACATCGATCATCGACATGGCTCCTGCCGAACTGATGACAACTTCGTTCAGACCGAGGTAAGTGTCGAGGGTTCCATCCGCCTTAAAATGCTTGCACTCAAACATCAGGTGTTCCACGATTTTGTATTTTCGTTCCAAAATCATGGCGAAATTCTTACAGAATCCTTCTGGAGTCAAGTCTGCCAGAAACCCTAGCCGCCCCAGATTGACGCCGATCATCGGTAGTTGCTTAAGACGCATTTGACGGCACGCTCGAAGAATTGCGCCGTCACCTCCCAGCACAACAACCAGATCGACCTCAGATTCATCTGGGTAAAAGTCTTCGATGATGGAAACAGCAGAGACATAAACCGAGGATTGTGCTTGAAGATGCTTATGAATTTGTTCCCACGCTGATTGAATATGCGCGCTTTGGTCCCGCAGCAGGAACATTAAATTGAGAGGCGAATCGGGCATGTTTTACTTTCAGCACAGAATCAAAGAGTGATGAACTCGGTCATATGTCAGGCATTATACGCGCCGATCCTGTGGTATCCAATGTTCCGAGCCCGGTTCTCGACCAAGGCGGATCAGATTTGTAAGTAAAACCAACATGAATTACGGTGTTGCAGGGATCGTCCGAGTTCACCGCAAAACGAACAGGAGAAGTGCCCCGGAAACTGTGATTTTCCTCCGGGATTGGCTACGATAGTAGTTTCAAGTTGAATTCTCCTGACTTTCATCGATAAAGCGTTTTCATGAATTATTTTGCACATGGGATGAGGTTTGTCGATCGCCCTTATTATCTAGTGGGAACCGCCCTGCCCGACCTGCTGTCTGTAGTCGATCGTCGTGTCCGCTTGCGGATAAAAAATGTGACGCCGTTTACCGAGGACGATTCTACGATTCAGTCGGAAGTCGCATCCGGAATTCAACAGCATCTCGAGGATGATCATTGGTTTCATTCCACGCAAGGCTTTCTGGAAACCAGCACCGATTTATCACTCCTGTTCCGTAAACTATTTGCCGACGATGAGTATGCACGGGTTGGGTTTTTGGGACATATTGTCACCGAGCTCTTGCTGGACGGGGTTTTAATGGATCAGAACCCGGGACTGATCGACCAGTATTACGAAGCCTTCGACCAGATTGATCCCCTGAAAATTGAACAAGCCACCAACAAAATGGCCACGAGAAATACAGATCAGTTAAAGCTCTGGCTGGGGCATTTTTCTAAAGAAGGTTTTTTAAGAGATTACCTTGATTCACAAAGACTGTTGGTACGCTTGAATCAAGTGATGAAACGGGTCAAACTACAAACATTACCTGTGGAAACTATTTCTATTCTAAAGACAGGCCGAAGGATCGTGGAAAAGCGTCTCGACGATTTATTACCGCCTGAGCATTTTGAATCTCAATTGATTGAAAGAAAACAACTATGAAGTACGGCTTGAATATGCTGCTTTGGACATCCGATGTGAATGAGTCACATTTTGGACTGCTGGAACAGATTAAAGGCTGGGGCTATGACGGCGTTGAGTTGCCGATTTTCGAAGCCGATGAAAAGAAGTTTTCGCAGGTCGGAAAAAAACTGTCTGAATTGGGTTTGGGGCGTACCGCGGTAACAGTCTGCACGCCTGAAGAAAATCCGATCTCCAGCGATCCGAAAATTCGTGAAGCCGGTCTGGAGCGACTAAAACGCATGGTCGATATGTGTGCCGCTTCAGGAGCGACTCATATCTGTGGGCCGCTTCATTCTGCTTTAGGTGAATTCTCTGGCGAAGGTCGAACAGCCGACGAATGGAACTACGGCAAAGATATTCTTGCTAAAGCAGCCGATTACGCACAAACACATGATGTGATGCTCGTCTGCGAATACTTAAATCGATTCGAATGTTATTTCCTGAACAGTGCGGAAGATTGTTCGCAGTTTACGCGAGAAGTAAATCATCCGAATCTGAAAATGATGTACGATTCGTTTCACGCCAACATCGAAGAGAAATCAATCACAGGCGCCGTCAAAGCCTGTGCCGACCAGATGGTGCATGTGCACATTTCTGAAAACGATCGCTCCACCCCGGGAGAAGGCGGCGTGAACTGGGACGAAACCTTCGTCGCGCTTAAAGAAATCAACTACGATGGCTGGTTAACGATTGAAGCCTTCGGTCTGGCCTTACCCGAACTGGCAGCAGCCACTCGAATCTGGCGTAAAATGTTCCCGAACGAAGAGCATTTAGCAACCAAGGGGCTGGAATTTATGAAATCCCGCTGGGAAGGATAAAGTTCCAAGTCTTTGAGTCAAAATGGAGTAAACATCGTGCTGAATGTTTACTCCATTTTTTTTATAGATCAGCGAACCGCTTTGCCAACGATCTCCATCGCAGTGTTACAGAGTGCTTCGGCTTCTGTCTGCTGTGGCGCTTCTGCAATCACGCGAATGATCGGTTCCGTATTGCTGGCTCTGACTTGAACCCAGCGGTCATCCCAGTCCAGTCGCAGGCCGTCGCCCGTTGATGCGGTGGCAGAATCGAAGTGGGCTTCGAGTGCTTTGCAGGCGCTATCAACCTGCTCGCGCGGGCAGGTGATTTTGTTTTTGACAATGCTGTATTGAGGCAGTGAATCTGCCCAGGCACTCAATGTCTGTCCGGAAGCGGCTAAACCGGCCAGAACATAAGCCATGCTGACATAGCTGTCGCGGACGTAGCCCACCTTGGGGTCGATCACTCCCCCATTTCCTTCACCGCCGATAATCGCGGTTTCCTGTTTCATTTTGGCACAGACGTGTGCTTCTCCCACATACGAACGAAAAAAAGGACAGTTGTATTTCGCAGCGATGTCAGCAGTGACGCGACTGGTCGAACCATTGACGACGATCGGGCCGGGCGTCCGTGCCAGAACATAGTCGGCTCCCAACGCCAGCGTCAGTTCTTCGCCGATATAGCGACCGGTTTCATCCACAATCGCCAGTCGGTCGGCGTCAGGATCTTGTGCAAAACCGGCGTCTGCTTTGTGTTTAACAACTGCTTCACTTAATGACGTCAGGTTTTCCTTGAGGGGCTCCGGTGTATGCTCAAACTGACCATCGGCCGTTCCCCCCAGAACAATCACTTCACAACCCAGTGCTTCCAGGAATTGAGGCGTCGCTACCCCACCCGATCCACGATTGCAGTCCAGAACCACTTTGAATTTTCGTTGCCGAATTTGATCCACATCGACCAGTTCCAAAACACGGACAATATGCGGACCGGCTGCGTTTTCATAAACTTCTAAATGCCCGAGTTCATCCCACGGAACATAGTTGAAAGTTTCGTTGTTGAGCACATCGAGCAGTTGCTCACCCTGCTCTTGATTAAAGACCGAACCTTCGGCGGAAAAGGGTTTCAAGCCATTCCAGGGAATCGGATTGTGGCTGGCCGTGATTTGAATTCCTCCGGCAGCCTTAAGATGTGTCACAAGAACGCCACAGGTAGGCGTCGTCGCGATGCCCGCATCAACAACGCGACAGCCTGTGGAAATCAGGCCGGCGATGACCGCATGACGCACCATTTCACCGGTGGATCTGCCGTCACGGGATAAAACGATCGTCCCTTTGTTGGCGATGGTGCCCACCGCTGCTGCGAAGCGTGTCAAATAATCGGGCGTCAATCCGTTACCTACAACGCCCCGCAATCCGGAAATACTGAGTATCCGTTCCGACATGGTATTTACCTGCTCAAGAAAAGTAGAGTTGTCGCATCACTTTGAGTTGATTTGGGAAAACCATAATGCAGACGACTTAAAATGACAATCCCGACTCGAGAAGAAATCAGCGAGGGGGCTCGGGTAACAACCATTCTTCGGCCTGTTGTTGGCATTCGGAAACACGTTGTCTGGTGAGTTCCACTAATTCTTTTTCCGCACCGCGTTCACAATATTCCCTGATCAGCGTCAAGGGGATTGGTTCGCCAAATATGACCCGCACCGGGCGAGGACGTAGAAAATAGGCCCCGCGTGGCAGGGCGCGAATCGCACCCGCGATTCCAATCGGATAGATGGCACAATCGGTTCGCTTCAATAAGGCTAAGAAACCTGGCTTGAAGCGTTCGACTGTACCATCGATTGTACGCGTTCCTTCCGGGAAGATGCCGACAAAGTTATCATTTTCAATATTTTCAATGGCCGCTCGAAAACTCGTTGAGCTAGCCGCACGGCGGCTGATCGGAATCACAAATTGATACCGCATAAAGGGACCCAGGATCGGGATCCGAAACAGGGAGTCACGTGCCATGAAACTCACCGGCCGCTTAAGTGGGAGGCAAATCAGCAAGGGATCGAGAAAACTCTGATGGTTGCTGATCATTATGCCTCCCGTCTCGGCGGGCAAATGCTCTTTTCCGCGTGACTGATAGCGCAACCAGAACGCAAAAAAGGCCTGCAGGATCCATTGAAACAGGATCCAGACAAGGTTTCTACGATTACGTCTGGTGTGCGAAACTTGTGTCAATTCAGCCAAAGACTCTGCCTCTTAATCAATCACTTTGAGTTGCAGCTTCGCGGGATCGAGGACAACATGTTTGACCAATTCGCGTTTCCAGGTATAGGTGATATGGACTTTGCCATCGTCTGTTTGAATCACAGCAGGGTATGAGTACTCCCCTTTCTGGTTTTCCAGAACCAGGCCGGTTTTCCAGTTTTTCCCATCGGAAGAAACAGCGACATGCAGCGGACTTCTGCCTCGGGTGGTCGGGTTATAAACCAGCAGAGCGCGGCCATCTTTTAGTGTGACAGCATCAGTACCACTGTTGGGGTTGGGTAGAGTTGTCGCGGTGACTTCGCTCCAGGAACGTCCATCGTCATCCGACCAGGCTTCGACAATTTTTCCTAGCCCTTTACTTCGACAGAGAATCTGCAGGCGATCTCCATAGCGAAGTACGGAGGGTTGAATCGCGCCAATTTTCTTGCCGTCATTCAAGGGTCCTGTACGATGCCAGGTTTTTCCCAGATCGGGAGTCCACTCCATCTGCACCTGCCAACCATCGTGTTCTGTACTGGCTGGACAGAGCAGTGTTCCGTCAGACAGTAGGAAAGGCTTGTTCTTCACCGGGCCAACAAAGCCATCCGGCAGGCGTTTTGCCGGTCCCCAGGTCTTGCCGTGATCGTGTGAGACTTTCAGCATGCCCCACCACTCGCTTGGGTTCGGCCCGACTTTGTAAAAGAGCAACAGTGTTCCCGGTTTCGTCTGGAACAGAACCGGATTCCAGCAAGGCCAGCGTTTCGAAGCATCTTTCACGCCGTTAGCAACACTCTCTGGAGCAGACCAACCATTTCCCTGATTGCGGGTCAACCAGATTTCCACGTCCGGATTCTTTTCTGCTGTCCCACCAAAAAAAGCACAAACGAGACCTTCAGGGGTCTCTGCAATCGTCGAGGCATGGCAGGAAGGAAACGAGGCATCGTCATAAACGAATTCCTGCATCACCAGGCCAGGCTGGTCAGGTGTCGTTGCTTTTGCTTCATTTCCCATCGAAACGGCAGTCGCACAAAAACCAAAATACGCAGAGAATAGGAGCATCGAGAGTGATTTGACGGTCAGCAAGCGAGTCATAGTTGTACTTTCTTCACCAAAGGTCTCAAAATGAAGTTTCAACCAACAAGTTCCGGTTCAGGATATCATTCATTGTAGAGAAGTGGAATTGGGAACGAAAATCTAATCTGGTTAATCAGGGGGAAATGTGTTCTTTTTCAGTGTAAGTCAGGTAATCACTCCATTTTTCGGGAATGCACGGTTCAGTCAAGAGATCCCCGCGGGCGAATTGTTTTTTACCGTGAACATCGATAGGATGGCAGATTAATCTGAGGGGCTGTTTTCCTCTGCAAAATTCGCCTCATTTGTAACTCGATTCGGATCATTGTGCTATCAGCTTTGGCTTGGTTTTCCGTTGATTTGAGTTCTCTGAAATAGCAATTGTGCTTAATAAAGCCAAATTATCCCCATTACAAAAAGGGTTTTACAATGGATGCCGAAGCATTGAAATTAGCAACTCTCTGTGTACACGGCGGTCAGGAACCTGACAGCGCTACCAACTCGCGGGCAGTTCCCATCTACCAAACGACTTCCTACGTATTTAACGATACTGATCACGCGGCCAGATTGTTCGGCTTGCAGGAGTTCGGCAATATTTACTCACGGTTGATGAATCCGACCTGTGACGTTCTCGAAAAACGATTGGCGCTTCTGGAAGGTGGTGCTGGTGCATTAGCAGTCGCTTCCGGTCAAGCCGCAGAATCGCTGGCGATTCTCAATATCGTCGAATCTGGTCAGAACATTGTTTCGTCATCCAGCTTGTATGGCGGAACCTATAATCTGTTCCATTATACCTTTCCTAAGTTTGGCATTCAGACCAAATTTGTCGATCAGAGCGATCCGGAAAACTTTAAAAACGCCATCGATGAAAATACGCGCTGCGTTTATGTTGAAGCCATCGGAAACCCCCGTTGTGACATTCCTGATTTCGAAGCGATTGCGAAAATTGCCCATGATGCAGGGATTCCTCTAATTGTCGATAGCACTCTAGCCTCTCCTGCTCTGATTCGGCCTTTTGAGCATGGCGCGGATATTATTGTTTCATCCTGTACCAAATTCATCGGCGGTCATGGAACATCCATCGGTGGGATCATTATCGAAAAAGGGGATTTCCCTTGGGATAATGGAAAATTTCCTGGTATGACCGAACCAGATCCCAGCTATCATGGTCTTAAATTCTATGAGACCTTTGGTGGCATGAATGTCTCTTATGTGCTCAAGATTCGGGTTCAATTGCTCCGTGATCTGGGACCGGCGATGAGTCCATTCAACGCCTTCCAGCTCCTGCAGGGATTGGAAACGTTGCACTTAAGAATGGAACGGCACAGTCAGAACGCAATGGCAGTCGCTGAATTTCTAGAAAGCCATCCGAAGGTTTCCTGGGTCAATTACTGTGGTCTGGAATCGCATCCTTCCTATAAGCTGGCACAAAAATATCTGCCCGACGGCAGTGGTGCTGTGTTTGGCTTTGGGATTCAGGGAGACACACCAGAACAACAGCAGGCCAATGGAATTAAACTAATTAACAGTGTGAAACTGTTCTCGCATCTGGCAAATGTAGGCGACAGTAAATCCTTGATCATCCATCCTTCCAGTACAACACATCAGCAGTTGGCACCGGAAGAACAAGCCAGTTCCGGCGTGACTCCTGATTTCATCCGGTTGTCTGTCGGGACGGAAGATCAGGTCGATTTAATTAACGACCTCAAACAGGCTCTGGACCAGATTTAGCTCCCGAGTACTTAATACGAGTTCAGACATTGAAACCAGGAGCCGGCTGCGGAAAAAAACAGCCGGTTCCTGATTTTCAAACAAGTTTGCCGATGTTTTGAGACACACTTGACGATAAATCTTTGTATCAACTCAGAGAAGGTCCATTGATTCGCTTGTCGAATGATTTTAAGCGAACTAAAATACCAACATCAAATAAAACGCCCTTGTAGCTCAATTGGTAGAGCAACTGACTCTTAATCAGTAGGTTAAAGGTTCGATTCCTTTCGGGGGCACTCAAAAAGCCATAACTCAATTCGAGTTATGGCTTTTGTTTTTGGGAGATGCCAGGGGCAGATGCCTGTCACTCTCTCGATCCAGCCATGTTCTTAACCAACTCATTATCTTCACGTCTGAACCTCCGCAATATCCTGCTGAATAAATCAGACTTGACCGCGTCACGCCATTCGAAATGATTCTCTGTTATCTGCGTCGCGCGCGAGAACACTACTGGTTCAGCTGATGCTTCTGAACTACTGAGATAATCGCACCATATAACCCGCTCGTTTCAGCACGATTTCCAAAACCACTGCTCGCCCGCACCTCAGTTATCAAACGACATCACAGGCCATCATCAACGCTTCGCGTTGCTTCATCAGGACTTCCCAGGGCATCACGTGTCGCTCGCAGGTAAAAAAAGCGACTCCCCATTGACTCCCCTACGCCCCTGCAGATGATCATCGGTATCTCAAACAATCGCAGGAATAAAATTAGCAGCAAACCCATAGGACTGACCTTGTAGTCAAGGGGAGGCCTGGATGCAGATCCGAGCCGAGCGCAGCGAGCAGGAAATTGACTGATCGACTCACAAAACCAGGGCATGAATTCATCCACAAAAAAAGAGGGGCGGGAGCCCTGTATCCGCCCGCCTGGCGAAGTTCAATTCCAAAACAGGGTTGGAATCGAATCAGAGATCAACATCGCACGCCAATACCGTCCCCCCCCTGAGCGGCACGGTGCGAGCCGCGGTTTCGAACAGGAAGTAGTAAACCTGAAGCTAACCAACGGCAAACAAATCCTACTAGATATCACCAACACCCTCTCAGATGAACATTCAAATGCGATCTGGAGAGATTGAATTTCGGAGCTAAGATTATGTTTCGCTGCTGTTCAAAAGCGAGACTGCAATACCTTAATTTCCCATTCATGTTTGGCTTCATTCATCGTCGCACAGAGAATGCGGTCGCCATCTGTGCGGATATTGACAAGGCCGTAGATTGTGCCGGAAACCACGTGTGAGCTTCCCAAGCGGCGGTACTTGGTCTTTGGATTTCGTTGTCCAGCATTCGTTTCCTCTAGGGTTAAGCTGATCTTGTTCAGATCGGCCTTTTCGATTTTGTGAGTGCCAGTGCCCGTCGACTTGGGGACTCTGGCTTTGACCGGCTTACCAAGCTTGACACTGCGTGCCAGTTCCGTGGAGTAGATCAATGGTGAGATGATCTTGTCATTGTCAATCATAAGGTAGCCGGTCGTAGCGGAAGCAGCTACGATTCCGGGACGCGGATGGTCGTGTGATTCGTTGTCACCAGACGATATGACTGTCACGGCTGGACGGAGAGCCGATAGGAACTCATACGAAACATCATCGCTGCCATGATGACAGGCTTTCGCGATATCACACTCGAACTCCTGTCGCTGACCAGTCCAGTCATCAAGCAACGCCCGCATACTCTTTGTATTCAGGTCACCAGTTAGCAGCATGCGAAAACGCCCATAGTCGACTCGCAACAACAAACTATTGCCGTTGGTGTTCTTGCTGGGGCCGCCTGAGAAATATCGAATCGCTTCGTCACCTTCGATATCGAATTCCACCGGAGCGAGAACCTTGATCCCAATATCGCTGCTGGTAGGATCGAAGCCGGGCACGAATTCGTCACAGTGGCTCAGTCGCTTCATTGGCATGGCCGTTCCTGATTTCGTCTTGATTTTCGTCGCACATTTCAGGAACTGAGACCATTCACCTCGCAGGTGCGGGTTTCTGGTGGTCTTCAGCGCATTCATGACAGTCGCGCGACTGTCAATCAAATCAGTGAAGAATTTTCCCTCTGTTGTTTCGGCGGTTCTGCCAAGCGACTTTTTGCCATTGAGTTTCCACCATGAGAGTCCCGCATGGTAGAAATTTTCTACTACGACATTCTTTGTTTTTATGTCGAGTTCGTGGGTTTCCGCGGGATTGAACAAATCCCACAAACCACCATAATGGTCTTGATCGTTGTGTGAACATAAAACGGCATCGAGTTCGATTTGATCCATGCCATAATCTTTATGAAACTTCCAATCGACGAAGTCAGCTGCATTTTTATTGGTCGGTTGAAAACGCCGAGGCCAGCCACCATCCATCAACAGGTGCCGACGATCAGGCGTCACAATGAGCATTCCGTCGCCTTGTCCGACATCAATGAAATAGGTTTCAAGAAGCGGCTCACCACCAAGGTCGCTTTTTTTGATTGTTCCTTCTAATCCACGTGCTTTGATCTTTGCCGTCGTTCCATTGGAACTGAGGATACGTACTTCGTCGCCCCACAGAAGTTCGACAGAATACTTTTTTCCCTTACTGTTTACGCAAGACAGCTTCGCTGTGTCAGATTTTACATAGTCAGTAGTTGTCATGATTTCCCTTTTGTGTTCGAGGATCATTTCAATCTCTGGAGATTCCAAATTACTTAAGCGATTCCGGCGGACTTGAATGGGAACGTCGCACTGGGACTTGAATTGGTGATATCAATGTCAGCATGCTTGCGCATCGCTGCATCACATACGGCATAGCCCCAGTTAATTAGTTGTTGCTGGCGTAAATTTGGTAAGCGTTTTAATCGAGTGGGAGTATCGGCGAGCCGTAGCGTGTCCTTATGCGGTGCGGCCATTGCATCTTCAAGCTGGTAATGTGCGATATTTGTGCGGATGCCCCAATACGCTCCGTCCCGATCGCCGACTTTGAACGAACCAATAAGCTGTCGCTTTCGCAAACTGCGGACCTGATTGTCAATAATGTCGAGGATGCGTTTTGAGTGCTGTGCCCAGTTGCCAGCAGGTTCTGGCTCAGGTGAAATTTTTCCCCCGCCGTCACTTACCAACAGCGTCTTGTATCGCTTCCACACTGTTTCCAAACCAAAGTTGTCGTAGACGCCGCCATCGCTAAGAACCAAGGTGTCTGTATACGGTTCATGTTGTAGATCACACGAATTGTCCAGTGTGAAGTCACTCGGATCGACGTCGATTTCGGCAGGTGATAGAAACGGTGGAAAAGCTGAGGATGCGGCTACGGCCTCGGCAAGTAAAATTGTTGGTTTGCGAATCATTCCAACTCGATAGTCGGCGAGATAGGGCCGCGACATGCGAACCAGGGCACCAGACTGCACGCTGGTCGCGTTGATTACAAATCGGGGCCCTTGGATATCTGAAGGGAGATTCTGTAATGTTGCATCTCCGAAAAGGATGTCCTGGTAGTGTCCGACGATTCGATCACTCACGCTTCCCGGCAATAAGACTCCTGTCAAAATCGACCCACGGTCGATTGTCTTGCTGGCCATTCGCATGATTGGTTGAACCAACAGTTCCGAGAGATTGCCCGCACGACCATCATCGCTAAAGTCCAATCGATTCCAATTTAGCCCCAACACACCAGCGGTAATCGAACCACCTGAAACGCTCGACACTCGCGATAACTTTTGAAGTAAAGCGAATTCATTCAGCCGTAGAATCGTGCCAACGTGAAACAACATGGCCCGATAGCCTCCACCGGACAGGCATAAGCCGATGCCGTCTTCAGGTCCATCTACTAACTCTTCGCTAACTATTTCTGGCCCATCAACGATCGGATGACTGGTATCCGTGTGACTCATACAAACCCTCCTTTTTTATGTGACAATCTGTAAAAGCTGTTCGCCTCGCGCGGAGCGTTAAAAGAGAATAGTTTCTCCTTGCGTTCGAACCTGGCTTTTGGAATAGGAAACACTGTGCGTTACTTTACCGGATTCATTCAAGAGCCGAATGGTTCCGCCCCGATTTGAAAGCTGGACCCCAGAGCCATCCAGGTTAATTCGTAACGGCATCCCGGAATCAATGTAGCCATCCAAATTAGTAGATTGAGCGTTTTGGTTTGTGATCTGCCATCCGGTAAGCGAAACGGGAGTCGTGCCAGTATTAAACAAGGTTATGGACTCGTGCCCGGGGTCATGGCCTGATGGATTGACCAACGCAGCCACCATACGCACTTTGGAGGTTACAATCTCAATTGGTGGGTTCAATTGAATATCATCAACCGTTTCAGATTGAGCCCCTTTAAACATGGGGTAGAAGGTGCGAACGCTTCTGCGTTCAGGGCCGTGGAATAACTTTAAGTCGTACTTGGCGCCATTGATCACCGCTTTCTTAGGCGCTCTTGCCCCCAAATGGGCACGGACTGTCCCAATCGCGAGTAAGCCTTCGACGCTACATCCGACAAAGAAACCGCCTTTAGGTTTTGTCAATGGACGTAAGGCATCTCGATCATAATCAGCGGCCATCCACTTGTAGGAGATCGTAACACTTTCGGGAAACTGTTTCTGGCCATTGGTGAGATGAGATCCGAGATAAAGGATTCGGTCGTCGGTGAGTCCCGGGAAGGTGTCCGCATGAATCCCATCGACTTGTCTGGCAAAACCATCATCCAGGTAGTACTTGTACCAGTTGTGGTATCCCTGAACTTTACCCTCTTCCTGTTCGCCAACGACAACATGTTCAAAACCAGTTAGTTGTGGGTCTCCTCCTTGCTGGAACTTTCGGAACCACATCTCCAGTACTGTGCTGTACCATCGCTCTCGTGTGATACTGGTTCCCGTAGCTTGAACCAGGTATTCTTTAGCGACTTGCATTGGTGCGGTATCAATGATTGTATCTACAAAATTGTGTACCTCTTCACGTTCTTCCGGTGTGTCGAATTCTTCGTCTCGTTCCCGGAGCGCATAATTGTCAAACAATACGCGACAGAGATCGTAGGTCCGCTTCTTTGACTCGGGTATCACTGCTTCGGGGAGAACCTTGAGATCAGGAGAATCCATATCGAGATTCGAGTTTACTTTCACAAATCCAATATTGGGGTCGCCCTGTTCAGTGTCGAGGATAGGGACAATTCCGTTCTCAGACTGATCAGCGTCCCAAATCTGTTGATAAATATCACCCACTGTGTGTACTCCTTGAAGGGAAGTTCAAGAACATCATTTCATGGCAATCGGTTATGCTGAGAGTACCTGATCACATCGAATTCGATAGCCCCTTCGCAACTATCGTGGTATTTGTGTACCCTCCCGCATTGATGAAATCAGCAAGCACAATGGAGCAACCCCACCGATTGAAAACCATTATTCGCTCAAGGCGAACCCAAACGTGGGGCTGACAAGACGAACTCCAGAGCGAAGTATACACTAGAGTGTACGAAACAGTGCTCTAAGGTACAATTGGTTTGTGATCACATAGTTCAAATAATTGGATTATGAAGCACTGATTAACTCACATCCTCAGGATGCGTTTCGAATGTATCAGTCTTATATTTTGCGAATACCAGATGCTGCTCTCGCAAAAAGTAGGATGCGGCCCTATGTGTCTGCCCCAGAGCAAACTCGCCCCAATCATAACTACTTTATAGAAAGTTCAGCCCACCAAATCTGAGCTGTACGGCGGCTAGTGCCGTTCAAAACATGAAGCAGCAAAACTGAAACGAACCAAAGGCCATCAAATCCCACTTGATGAACTTCCAACACCTGCTGCTTATCTGCAAGAGCTAGGATTCTTTGTTAAGACGAGGTCTCCCGCGGGGCCGCGTAGTACTTTCCAGGGCGAGACGAACTGCGGTGTTACTGATCCATTTGTCACCACCAAAGGGAGTGCCTCTGACGATGCATTTTCGGACGGCGACTAGCTCGGCGTCGGTTTGCGGTTTATTCACCAGCGCTCGCCAATTTCGCGGTAGCGGCGGTTTCTTCGGTGTCGCCAGCCACGCGGGGGCAGCCTGTTTCTGCTGCCGCGCCCAGGCAGAGCTGTACTCCCACTCTTCAGCGTGTTTGACCAGCTTCGCCTGCAAGGGGTTGCGTTCCACATAACGCATGACGGTCAGTAAGTGCTCATTCGGTTGAATCGGGAACGACTTGAAGCGTCCCTGGTAGAGGTGGCCGGTGCCGCCGGTTGCATTCTGGGAGTGCCAGCGCATGGTGTGGGTTACGGTCAGCCGCTGGAAGAATTCTGTTAGCTGGGTATCCGTCGTGGGACGCACGACAAAGTGCCAGTGGTTAGGCATCACCGACATCGCAAAGATCGGCAGCGGGTTCTTCTGCCATGTCTCCTCAACCACCTGCATAAACGCGGCGTAATCATCCGGCTTCTCAAACAGCGTCAGCCGCGCAACAGACCGGTTAAGCACATGAAACACCTCACCGGCAGGACAAATTCGTTTAGATCTAGGCATGACCGAAGTCTACCACAACTCCGACACAATTAAAACAGACCTGACCCCTTTTGATTCCAGTCTAGGAAACGCCACTCGCTGAGCAAGGAATGGCTTGGGGGGGATATACTTCACTGATGCTTTAGTTACATCATTGCATATAACACCAGCTTTTTTTGCTTCGAGAACGCGTAGTAGTGAGAATGCAGCACCTTTTGATCTAAACGTACGTTACATGGTTGATCGCGATTTGGCCGTATGTTATGTTTACATGGTTGTTTTTTGGGCACAGGTATATGCCTCTCACAGACTGACCGGGGTACGAACATATGATAGAAATGTTTTCGAAGGCGAACCGACTTGGCATCATCTTGGGAATCCTGCTGGGCTGGGGAATTGCAACTGCTGGGGCTGCTGACCAGATCGCAGTTTGGGAAGTTGTCACTACCTATCGCGGGCAACTGGAAGGCGGACGGCTCACACTGATGTCGGATGGCAAGACCAGCAAGGGGCTTCCCTGGACCTTAATCCGCGACAAGGTTGATTTCGGCAGGGAGGGCAGTGCGGTGCCCCGTGCAGGAGGGGCTTATTATAAAGGAAACTGGATCGGAGGCTGGCATCTTAACGGTCGTGTTTTAATGAATGGCGTCACGCTCAAGAGCGAAATTATTGCTCCGGTTCTGATGCCGAACACTGCGGGACAATCTTTGATCGGCACGAAACCGTCTATAGCACTGAAGGACTCGATTGTCGATTTGTGGGAGTTTGTGGCTGTCCTTCCCGGTACGAACACGTTCATCCGGCTAACGTGTGACTTTACGCCGAACAAACTCGTACTGGACGGCGACCGCAAGATTGGAACTTATGAATTTCATGGCCGTTCGGTGATCGTGAATTTCGTTGATCCGCAATTCGGCCGCGTTGCGTTTATGGAAAAGCCAGACAATGTACTTACCGGAAAAGGGAAACCGGTGAATCGGAAGTATTGGAAGCTTCAGTTTATCCGTGTGCAACGAATGGCCGTCTATAAGACAAGCGATCAAAAGGACTTTATCCTTTACACCAACAATCGTGTCAATTCACCGCGTTACACGCCAGACTACTGGACGACATTTAACTGGTATTTCTATACCGTGGGCAGCAAGCGGCACCTCGCGTGCCGAAGCAGTGAGGCAACACTCTCTGCAGGTGGGCGGGAGTTAACCTGGTCTGGCCAAAAGATGGTCCTCATCGCAGGTCGCCCACCACGGTAACGAACTGGGGTAACGAACTGGAGAAACTGACCTCTTAAACGTCCCTTGATTTCGATCTCTTTAACTGCCTACAGATTCTATTTCAACATTGATTCGTACTCTCGTGCCTGACCGCGTGCTATCGTTAACAAGTGAAATTAAATTCTGGAGTGTCACATAATCGCCTCGTCCGTTTGAACTTGTATCTGAAGGGGGATAAGGGGTCAGCGACTCTTAAATATAAAGCCCTGCACCCTTTCACGTTCCTCAAGGTCATCAAATCACAAATGAAATCACGAGTACGATTCCAAGAATAACTGGATAGAGAAAACGTGACCAGAAGTCGAGTTTTGTCACCAGTTGTTTTTTCTGAATGCTTTCTCCTTTGATCAGGTACGTGTTGGCGACTGTCTTCAGGTTTGTGTTATTGGTTGAGTTATGCAAACGCTAATATAAGCGACTGATTGGATTAATGGTCCCACTGACTGGCAGCGCCAGGGTTGTCTTCACCTGACTTTAAATATCCGGGGAGAAATGGTTTCACATAATGTCGTGTCAGTCGGACGGGGATGGATAAGTGCAAGAATCGGGGAATATTTTCCAAGCAGATCCGCACGTCCATCCAGGGGCTCGCGTGTTCAATGTAGAATCGGTCGATCAAAACTTCGATTCTGGCATCTTCAATCATCGTGACTGGATGCAGATTACATGAGGCTAATCCCACGATGCCCGGCTTAATCTGTATCCGGTTTTCATAGTCCGGGATACTTTTACAAAGGACATCAAGAAACTCAGGACGCTCCGGACTTGGTCCGACGAGCGACATCTCGCCGCGCAGGACGTTGAACAACTGGGGCAGCTCATCGAGAGACGTTTTACGCAGGAAAACCCCAGCAGGCGTCACTCGGGGGTCACTTTCAATCGCCCAGACTGCACCGGTTGCGGCTTCTGCATTGACGCGCATCGTTCTTAATTTGTACATCATGAAATTGCGACCGTCTTTTCCGACCCTGGTCTGACGAAACAAAGCTGGACCGGGAGAAGTCAGTCGAACCAACACAATTGAGAGCAAGAGAACTGGCGACAACAGAATCAGGAGTAGCGCAGCTAGAATCCGATCGAAGGGCCCTTTCCTGTGCAAATAACGCGATACCTGAATTTTATGTGTGAAATCTTGTTGTGCTTCTGGTGACGGAATGTTGGCGCGTACGACGCCCTGTTCTGCCAGCATACCTTCATTGATCGCTGAGACGATTGTTGCGGCAGCCTCTTCTGCCTTTTCGGAGCTCACACGAAATCCGATGATTGTACTCCCTTTGCGAATATAGCTGACTTTGATGATAACTCCGGGAAACCCCTGCATGTATTCAATCAGTTTTTGATAATAGTAGGAATCTTCATCTGAGAAATTGCCATAGTCTGCATTGACTTCGATTTCAAACAAGGCGCCTTGCTGTTCTGTATCTGTCGCCACCCTCGTGAGAGTCGATCTGTTCTCATGTGGCGAAGAAACTAGAGCCCCCCCTATATCGGCTTTCGCTTCTTCTTCGCTTTCGCTTGAAGGTAGCACCTTGAATACCCGGTTTAACTCCTGACTGGGTATCATATAGCCGACTTTGCCTCGCACACGCGCGACGATTCCGTACATCTTTTGTCCGTTCAGTGAAAGGAGCGGCGTCCCGCTGAAGCCCGGTTCCAGAATTGTAGAGGCATTCTCATTCTGTTCCAGTTGAAAGCGATTGCTGCGGACAGGCAGAGAGACGAGACCGCGCCACCAGATTCCCAGGGTCGAGCCGTGCGGAAGGCCAAACGCGCGAATCGGTTCATTAATCCGCGGAATAGAAAACTGGGATTGGTCGATATCGACGTGGGTCGGGGTGTCCAGGCCCAGTAAGACAACATCTTCATTTTCTCCAGAGTCAAGTGGGGGAAGCCATTTCAGAATTGTTGCCCAACCAACTGGTTCTTGTGGATCGAGGATAAACCGAATACAGATCTTTGCGTCCGGCAGTGATTGATCGTTGGCCTCACGTTCCAGCGCGTAATTGATGATATGAGCGCAAGTGATCACATGACGTTCATCAATCACTACGCCCATTCCAACGAGGGGAGTTGCCTCGCCACCGGAAATACTGACTACGGGGGGAACCTTATAGTTCATCTGTTGTCTTCGTTTGTCCCTTCCACGTGAGAGAGACCTTGAAATTTGCTTCTGTAGAGACACTGGCAAACACCACGTTACCATCCAACGACAAATTCACTCCTACTTCGAGTGTCATCTCGTCTGTTCCCATCCCCTGTATCGCGGTGACTGCTGCGCTCGCCAGGGGCCGAATTTTTGCGAGCATCGCCTCCAGTGTTGTCGCTGATTTCTCAATCAGTGCTTTTGATCCAGCACGGTGTTCCAGTGACTCGGGTTGACGGACTTCAACGAAAACTGATTCACCCCCCGCTGTCGGAATCTCAAGGATTTGCGTCATGATGGTTTTTGCTCACACTCTTTAATGATGAAAATGAATGAATGTGTTATGTTTTATAGCTGATGAACAGTATGCCAGCTGATTTTACTTGTGTCAAACAAGTGCCTCTTTTTGTCATGACTACAAGAGTTGAATCAGATTTCGACTACACTGATTCGCTTGTTTCTGTTTTAATTCATAACCGCTAATATCAATGATTCAGCGATCACTTGCGGGGCTAAAGTGAAGTTGAATCTGAGGCCAGATCGATGTTTAAAAACAAACCGTTGATTTCGAAAAATGTCAGGCGTTTGAGTTATATTCTGATCAGTCTGGGGCTGTTCTATCTGTTGAGTGTCGGACCGGTGATTGCGATCTGCCGTCAATTTGCCGCGAGTCCGATGGCTGGTTCTTCAGGCCTGGATACGATCGCACGATTTTACTCTCCTCTGTTTGCGGTTCCCGGGATCACTCCTCTCATCGAGTTTTACATCAATGTGTGGGAGAACATATTGGGCTAAAAAGCAGCCTTATATGCAGTGCTTAAATTGGATGATCTAGTTCACTATAATGCTCGCTTCTTAGGGATTTTCATCCCGTTGAGTCTGCTGGTGCCGATAATTGTCTGGTTGGTGCGGTATCATTCTCAGTAAAGTGCCCCCAATTTCCCTGAATTCCGCTGGGGAGAAAGGTTGTGGGGTTCACAGGATTCGGATGAAAGCGGACAGGTCAAGCTTTACAGACAGACACTACACAGTATAATACTAATGTCACGCCAGTTGTGACGAGCAGAGACAAGGTGCAGTTTAACCGCCTTCGGGTCGTTCATCTCTTCCCGCTTCATTTTACTAGCAGGGCTTCTAAGTAAGTTTCAGCTTCTGTTTTTTGTGGCTCTATCTGCTTTCATTTTTTGGGCTTCGGCAGTCTATTTTTTATCAGCGCTGCCGGTTGTCGTAGGTTATCATGTTGGAGAGCAGAAATGCCACAGGGTAAAATTAAAAGGTTGGTTTCAGATCGCGGTTTTGGGTTCATCGAAGGAGAACGGGGCGACTTGTTTTTTCATCATTCTGAAGTTCAGGGTGGAACTCTCGAAGAACTACAGGAAGGACAGACAGTTGAGTATGAAGTTGGTGAAGGTCGTAAAGGACCTTGCGCTACTTCTGTTCGCGTTGTCGAATAAGTTCTGCCTGCCAGAGACCTGATCGATTTCATAAAAATCAGTCAGAAAACGCCCGGATTTTTCCGGGCGTTTTTTTATAGACTCACAAACAGCAATTGAACTCAGACTTAATTTGATTTGTCTTTCGACTTCGGCTTCTGATCGTCTTCCAGAATACGATATGCCGGCGTTTCGAGATCGTCGTACTGACCACGCGAGACGGTCCAGACAAATCCGATGACTGCCGCTAACGCTAATAAGATTGCGACCGGTAAGGCGATATAGAGAACACTCAAGAATGGGGCTCCTGAAAAGCGCGGTTCATAAAAGATAAAATCAGGACCGTCAAAGAACTGATCGGCATCAGCACCGCGGCGATGAGCGGGTTAATCAACCCGCCGATGGCCAGCCCCGCAGCAATCACATTATATACCAGAGACATCAGCAAGTTGCGATAAATCACGTGATTTGTCATGCGGGCACCATCAATCAATTCTTTCAGTGGTGCCAGGCCAGGCCGATTCAGATATACGGCGGCGGCTTGCAGGCTGGCTTCTGCCCCGCCATGCACGGCGATGCCGACCGAAGCAGCCGCTAATGCCGCGCTGTCATTAACGCCATCGCCCACCATCACTGTGATCCCGCGGCTGGTGGAATCCTGAATGATTTTGAGTTTTTCTTCCGGGCGTACTGCTGCATGGACTAATTCGGGATCAATATTCAGGCGACTGGCAATTGGCGTTACGATTTCGGGGTGATCGCCAGAGAGGATGCCAACGGTCCAGCCATCTGATTGTAATTTTTGAATCGTAGCCGATGCATCGGGCCGTAAGTCATCTCCAATTCCCAAGACCACCAGGAGTTCTTCATCAGCGACAACCAGTACGGCGGTTAATCCCTGCTGGCGACACTCCGCAATTTTCTTCTGAAATTCAGTAGGAATCTGCCATTTCTGTTCTGTGATATAGGCCTCGCTGCCGATCGCGAGTTGCGAGCCGTCGACTTCCCCGCGAATTCCTAAGCCGGGGGAATAATCGATATCCTGAAGCGTGTGGCAGTCTTGTTCTTCGGTTCCGATTTGCTGGTCGATGAAGAGCGTGAGGGCACTGGCAATGGGATGCACGACCTGTTTTTCCAGAGCACGAATCTGTGGAAAGAGACTGCGGTCGCCGTACCATTCATGCACTTGCATTTTGCCATAGGTCAAAGTACCCGTTTTATCGAGCCAGAGAAATCCAGGTTTTGAAAGGCGTTCGATCACATCGCCGGAATTAATCAAAATCGCCCGTTTCGCGGCTTTGCCTTGGGCCACCGCGAGTGCCAAGGGCGTGGCTAATCCCAGGGCGCAGGGGCAGGTCACAATCAGTAATGAGATCGAATTGGAAACAGCGATTTTAACGCCGCTCGACCACCAGATTCCCAGGCAGACTATCGCCAGCACAATGACAGTGAGCACAAAAATGCCAGCGATGCGATTGGCCAGTTCCAGTAAAGGGAGCTTGGAACTGACTCCCAGCTCAACCAGATTCATCAAACGACCCATGCGCGTGTTTTCACCGACGCTTTCGATCTCCATTCTGAGGGGAGACGTCAGGTTGATCGTGCCGGCAGTCACTTGCGCGCCGTTTTGAATGATTCGAGGCCGCGATTCGCCTGTGAGGATCGATTCATCAACGGCAGAATCTCCGAAATACACAACGCCATCTGCGGGAATCACATCCCCTGCTCTGACTTCAATCTGGTCGCCTGTCTTTAATACTTCAATGGGAACCGTCAGGATTTCATCATGGGAAATTAAACGCGCACTGCGTGGCGTAATACTTTTCAACAGGGAAAGCTGACTGAGCGCGCGATGTTGTTGTCGAAACTGAATGTAACGACCGACGAGCAGTAAGAAAATGAGGACGGTTAAGGAATCGAAATAGACTTCGCCCGTGCCTCGGATGGAATTGATCAGTCCAGCGATGCCGCCAATGGTGATTCCCAAAGCCACGGGCAGATCGATGTGCGGGCTGCGCGTTTTGATTGCAGAGAATGCCCCTCTGAAAAAGACATGGCCAGGCCAGGCTATGGAAACCAGCGCCAGTGCCGCACTAGTCCAGCGAAACAGGTCCAAATGCTCCGCTGCCATTCCGGAAAACATGCCAGCGTACAGGGCAAACGCGATCAACATGACATTCCCGGCACAGGCACCGGCGATCCCCAGGCGAATCAGATACTTACGGTTTTCCCGTTGAAATATTTGTTCCGCATCATTGTGTTGGGGTGGGTGGGGACGATAACCGAGCCGATCCAGGGTTCGGGCAATTTCTGAGAGCGAGACGCTGGTGGAATCCCAAATCAAATCAACGCTGGTATTTGTTAAATTCACCCGCGCACTGATGACGCCCGGCAAGTAATTCGGAAGTTTCTCAATCACAAAAACGCAGGATGCACAATGCATGCCTTCCAGGTGAAAGCGAATGCGGAAGAGCCCCGGTTCGACTTCACGGGCATACAGTTCTCGAAAACGGGGGTGGTCCATTTCCTCATAGGAGAGGTCAGAGGAAGAAACGGATTCTGAATTGTTGAGTTCTTCCAGTAGGCAGGCGTCCATGTCTTGCAGGATAGCGTAAGCGACTTCACATCCGGCACAGCAAAACCAGGGTTGCTCGTCTGTTTGCCGACTGGTCGGGACTGGAAGATTGCAGTGGATGCACGTGCCTTGTTGCTGCTGGGAAATCGTTTCGCTTTCGTGCGTTTGCTCAATCAACGGAGTGAAGCCTTATCGCATCCGGGAACGGGTTAATCAGTCTGTTTAGGCTGGCAGCAGGGAAGCGGCTGGTCGTTTATGGTTTTTAGAAGTTCCATTTTTGATGTCCCCTCGGCTTTTTGTTGTAATTCTCCCATATCCGCGTGAGCGCGTATGCTCATGGTGAAAATGCCGCTGACGATAAGCAGAGTGGCGATCAAGGTGTTGCCTAGCTGGTTCCACTTTTGCGGAAACAGGCGGCTGGCCAGTCCGGTCAGTGATAACGCGGGGATGGTTCCGAGCCAGAAGGCAATCATGACCAGACTTCCCGTAAGAGGATTTCTGGCGGCGACAGCCAGCAACAAAAACGCATAGAGCCAACCACAGGGGAGACAGGCCGTAATCAGTCCCATTCCAAATGGCCTGATTCCTTGAGGGAGCCGTTGATTCTTTTTGATGAACTTCGTCAAATATTTACCAACCGCGGCAGTACCGAAATGAGGCATGCTTCCCTTTCGGTAAATCGTCAGCAGCGAAAAACTGCCGAACAGAATCATGCCGATCCCAGAGACATAAGCTGCGATTTTCTGCAGGCCCGCCAGTTCGCCGCCGGATTCCAGCATCCAGCCCAGGCTGCCGGCAACGAGTCCCAAAACAGCGTATCCGAGCAGTCGCCCCGCATGATAAAGGGCTTCCGGACCGAACGACTTTTTGTTTGTCGCGGAATTTCGATGCACAGCGAGCAGCATCAAAGGCCCGCACATTCCAACACAGTGACCGCTTCCGGCAATGCTGGCGACGAAGATCGTGGCCAGTAATGGAATTGTCGAATGGAAGTCGGTCATGTAATGCCTTGCTACGCGATTATTGTCTCAGTAGTCTATTGAACCCTGATTAGTGTTTTGTTGGGAGATGTTTAAACTCGCCTGATGTTTTGAACTGAAATTGTTTCGTTTCCTGAAATGTTCCCGCAGCACCGGACGCGGCGATCGAAAGTTCCCATAGCCCCTGCTGTTTGATCGGAACCAGTGCTGCGTAGTGTCCTGGTCGGGTTTCGGTAAAATGGATTTTGAAGACGTCCCCTGCTCTGGCATGATGAAAGAGCTCCCCTTCTACCTTGCTGTTTTTTATGGGTAGGCCGGCCTGATTTAGCAGGGACAGTTCCAGTTTGGGTTTTGAGAGCAGTTCTGTTGAATTTTCAAGAGTGACAACTGAATTCCAACCCAGCGCATCACTCTGTGCTTGTGTTTGACGCTGTTGATCCCAGGAGAGCGCTTGTTCGTAATAACCTTCGACGATCACGTTAGAAGGGTCACTCGTCGATAGAAATATGGCAACGGACGAAAGCAGGATCTGCAGTCCGAGGAATGAGAAGATCACGCCGCACCAAGTCCAGCGTGCCAAAGTTTCGGAGGATTGTTCTGCCTCGGTCGTTATGGTCCCAGCAACTGACATGTGATTTTCCTCTCTTCGGAATTATTCTGGGAACGGATTGTAAGTTCCACTTCACGCAATCCTGTGACAAACGAATCGCGTGGCGCTGCGACCAACAGTGGTATGGTCTTTGTCTCGCGTGCTTTCAGGCTGGTGCTCCCCATGATATCCATCTTAATGTCGGTCTTCTCTGGTAATATGAGTTGATATACGTCAGGGATATCAGTTCGGTTGACCAGTTTAATCTGCAGATTATTTTCGACCAGATCGTCATCTGTCACAATAAACGGGTTACCGTAATTCCGCATAATTGTAATATCAAATGATTTTTTATTGATCAGGGTGACCGTAAATGCGGAAACGGATAACAGCAGGAGTAGCGGATAGATCAGTATACGTGGTCGCAGTTTATTGGTCGGCTTCCCTTCGATTTCATCCTGGCAGGAGTAGCGTACCAGTCCGGTGGGACGTTCCACTTTCACCATGATTTCATCGCAGGCATCCATACACTGGGTGCAGTGAATGCACTCCATTTGTAAGCCATCGCGAATATCGATGCCAGTCGGACAGGCCCGCACACATTGTCCACAGTCGATACAATCGCCGTGTGTTTCTTCGGTCTTCTGTTTGCTGATTTTGCCTCGTGGTTCGCCGCGCAGGATATCATAGCTGACAATTAAGGATCGCTGGTCCAGCAATACCGATTGAAAGCGGCCGTAAGGACAGGCAATGGTGCAGAGTTGCTCGCGGAAAAATGCGAAATTGAACATCATTAAAACTACTGTGGACGTCATCACGAGGAAGCCGGTTGGATGAGTGAACGGTGATTGTTGAACCCAACGCTGAAGTTCACCGACACTCACGAAGTAGGCCAGAAATGTATGTGCTAACACCATGGAAATGATCAGATAAGCGCCATACATCATCAGTCGGCGGACAATGGGAACCGACTTGTGTGGTTTGCCACCATGTCCGGCGGTTCCGCAGAATAACCGTTCAATCGGGCGATACACAAATTCCAGGTAAATTGTCTGAGGACATGCCCAGCCGCACCAGACCCGGCCGAATAAAGCCGTTAACAGAAAGATCGACAAGAACAGCGAGATCATGAAGAATGCCAGCAGGAGTGTATCGGTCGGGAGGAACTTGAATCCCAGGATCGTAAATTCCCGTCTGGCAATATTCAAAAAGAAAGCAGGATTGGAATTGATCTTTATATGAGGTAACGCGATAAAGACGATGATCAGAAAATAACCCACTGCGCGGCGTCTGGTCCAGTATTTCCCCTGAAAGAGACGTGGATAGATCCAGCGACGGGAGCCATCTTTCTCCAATGTGGATAAAACATGTTCCTCTGATTCAAGAAGTTGGTCGTTCATCAAAGCTTACCGTTCATCGAAAAGAAATTCTTGTTCATAAGGCTGGTTTCGTTTCTGGCGGCTTCTCGTTCTCTGGGGCCTCTTTTTGGGGCTTGCTGTCGTCTGTTTGGGGAGACTCTGCCTCGGTTTTCGCTTTTTCCCCTGCAGGTGCTTTCCAGTCGGGAATTTGTTTTGCATTCTTTTCCGGTGCTTTTCCAGTGCCTGCCGGCAATGATCCACGGAGCCCGGCGATATAGGAAGCCACCAGTACAATTTCATTGGGATGCAGGCGATTTCCCCAGGCGGGCATCGCCTGACCGTTGGCTCCTTTTTCGACGACTTTGGCAATGTCGCCGATCTCTTTCACATGAATCCAATAGTCGTCAGTCAAATTCGGGCCGACTTTTCCTTCCGCTTTGGCGGCATGACAGGCGACACAGTGCATTTCATAAACACTGGCGCCGACCTTGAGCCACTTCGGATCATCCTTAAATTTATAGACGGTCGCGGAATCTAAGCTGAGCTCGCCGATTTCTTCAAACTGCAACCGTAGATTGTCGGCGACCGCCTGATTGTAATTATCATAGACGGAACGCCCGGGAACTCCCGATTCGTAGTACAACCAATAGGGAATTGCAAAAAAGATGCCCCCCCAGAAGAGCATTACCCACCAGCCCGGCATTGGATTGTCGTATTCCTGAATCCCATCATAGACGTGGGTTCTTAACTGATCTTTCTCTGACATGTTTTTCTCCGAACCAGTATTAATCGTCAGAAAGCGGAATTTCTGATTGATGTTTTATTTCTTTTTTACTCGTGAATGTGGTTTTGATGATGACCAGGGTAAAGGCAATCAAAAACAGGACGAGTGCAATCTCGGCACAGTAATCATAATTCAAGAGTTCCATCACTTGTCTAATCATCTGATTTAACCTCGATCACGGATTATTTTTGTGCTGCTTTGTTCGCAGCTGGCTGCGGTTCCGTTGACTCTGATTTCTTCGGTGCAGCCGGTTTCTTATAAATATCGGTTCCCAGGCGTTGCATGTAAGCAATCAAAGCAACCACCTGTTTATCTTCCAGACCTTTCGGGCCTTTCTGTTTTTCGATGTCATCGGCGATGGCTTTCGCCTGCTCTTTCGCCATGGCAATCGAATCGTCCAAAGCACGCGTATAAGGAGCCCCCAGATACCAGGCGGCCCAGACACGATCTGGAATGGTCTTGAAATTTAATTTCCGTTGTTCCAGCCAGGGGTAAGGCGGCATGATGGAGCCATTGGTCATCAAAGCCGGATCCCGGAAGTGGACGAGATGCCAGAGATTGGAACGCTGGCCCCCTTCTCTTGCGAGGTCAGGGCCAATGCGGCGTGAGCCCCATTGGAACGGATGATCATAAATAAATTCGCCTGGCTTGGAATATTCTCCATACCGTTTCGTTTCTGAGAGGATGGGCCGAATCATCTGGGAATGGCAGTTGTAACACCCTTCTGCCACATAGATATCTCGACCGGTCAGTTCCAGTGGGGTGTAGGGAGTCACCGTTGCGATTGTGGGAATATTCGACCTGATCAAAAAAGTGGGAATGATTTCAAACAATGAGGCGGCGACGACAGCGATAATCACCCAGATCGTCATCAGTCGTGGCAAACGTTCCCATCTTCTGTGCCAGTTCAGTTTTTCAAACACATCGATCGATTTAGCAATTTCCAGCACGCCAGTCAGTTCTGATTTCGGTATCGGATCATCAACATAATGACGTTCTAACGCCGGGGCGGTGTGTACCACTTCCTCATAAACGTCAGGACGAGTCTTCCAGGTTCGGAAAAAGTTATACCCCATTAACAGAGAGCCGGAGAGGAAAACCAGACCGCCAGCGACGCGAATCCAATACAAGGGGATCAAAACGCGAACCGTTTCGACGAAGTTGGGATAAGCCAACTGGCCGGTTTCCGTGATTGCCCGCCACATCAAACCTTGTGTCAGACCGGCAATATAAATGGGGAAGATGTATAACAGAATCCCGACTGTCCCCAGCCAGAAATGCAGGTTGGCCAGTTTTGTGCTCCAGAGTTCTGTCTGGAATAATCGGGGAAGCAGCCAATAGATCATGCCAAACGTCATGAAACCATTCCAGCCGAGTGCGCCGGCGTGGACGTGTGCGATGGTCCAGTCTGTATAATGGGATAAGGCATTCACCGATTTGATGGACAGCACCGGGCCTTCAAATGTCGACATTCCGTAAAATGTGATTCCGACCACGAAAAACTTAAGCACCGGGTCAGTGGTTACTTTTTGCCAGACTCCTCGGAGGGTCAGCAGGCCGTTAATCATGCCACCCCAGGAAGGCATCCAGAGCATGATCGAGAACAACATGCCTAAGGTCGAAGCCCACTGTGGTAATGCGGTGTAATGCAGATGGTGCGGACCGGCCCAGATGTAAATGAAGACCAATGACCAGAAATGCAGAATACTGAGCTTATAGGAATAAATCGGACGGTTGGCTGCCTTGGGCAGAAAGTAGTACATCAGCCCCAGAAACGGGGTCGTGAGAAAAAACGCCACCGCGTTATGGCCGTACCACCATTGCATGAAAGCATCTTGCACGCCGGCATAAATCGAATAGCTTTTAAAGAGTCCGATAGGGATCACTAAATTGTTGAACACGTGCAGCAAAGCCACCGTCACAATCGTCGCGATATAAAACCAGAGTGTGACATACATGTGCCGTTCGCGGCGTCTGGCCAGCGTCATAAAGAAGTTTACACCAAAGAAGCCGACCCAGACCACGGCAATTGCGATATCAATGGGCCATTCCAGTTCGGCATATTCTTTACTTTGTGTGATGCCAAATGGCAAAGTCAGGACGGCCGATACAATAATCAACTGCCAGCCCCAGAAGTGGAGCAGCGATAGTTTATCGCTCCACATACGGGCACGGCAGAGTCGCTGTGTCGAATAGTAAACGGCAGTGAATATGGCGTTACCAGCGAAGGCAAAAATTGCCGCGTTGGTATGCAGAGGGCGTAAGCGGCCGAAAGTAATAAAATCAATGCCCATATTGACAGAAGGAGCCGCCAGTTCAGTGGCGATGATAATTCCGACGAGAAACGCAATGGTACCCCAGATCAGTGTCGCAAGCGCAAACATCCTTGCAATTTGGTCATCATAAACAAATTTCTCCAGCTTCCCGCTCTGACTGACATTTTCTATCGTAGATTCTGCCGACACGTTTGCTCCTCTGCTCCGGAACTTGAATGGTACATATTGAAAACAAAACCAGATAACTCTTTTACCGAGCACTGTTTTCGAAAACAGGATATTCTAGTCAATTATTCTTTCAGGCCTATCTGACTTTCCTTGTGACAGGCCAGACTTAGGGATTTCAGGGATATACCCCATCCTGTGGACTGATACACCGCAAACTAGATCCATTGTGAAACCTTGCAGCTTCGTGAATGTCATTTTCGTTAAAAATCTCACTAGGCTTATTTTCGTCCTCACGCGCGCATTCTATGAGGGGCGAAATTATATTTAAAGATAGAATTGTCGGAATACGTGCCTCTGTCTCAGTAAAAAGAATAAAACCTACCGGCTGAGGATCTTTTTCTCATTAACGGTAAATAGAATCTCAGAGTGAGAGAGAAATGAAATTCAAGTTAATACTCAGTACGGCGACTGGATCAATCTCGATTCAAATGATGTCGTCGGTAATGACGTGATCACGATGGCATTCGATGGTGATTACAAGTTCAACGATTGCTTGTCACTAGCCGGCGTTTTGGGGTTTCCGGTCACGAACAGGAAAGAATTACTGGATAGCCGAACAACGGTAACGCTAACCTTCTCGTTCGCCCCATTTAACCGTCGCGTCAGCCATACGATTAGGCTCGATCCAAATGGCATTGGGTGACGCGAGAACCAACCTGGACACAGGCTAAGATCCTTCTTCAACATCACAACAGCCTCGATTTTCTTCTTCAGACAGTTACAAAGGAGGTTGCGTATCGGATTAAATGAATCAAACAATTAATAACAGGTTCGCAAATGAGGGGTCGTTTGCGAACCTGATTTATTTTGATCAAGCAAACAGATCGGTGACCACACGTCCTTCAACATCGGTCAGGCGGAAATCGCGACCAGCATGCCGATAAGTGAGGCGTTCGTGATCGATGCCCAGCAAATGCAGCAGCGTGGCATGCATGTCGTGCATATGCACTTTGTTTTCCACCGCCTCATGTCCGAATTCATCGGTGGCCCCATAAGAGAAGCCCGATTTGACGCCGGCACCGCACAGAAAATGTGTGAACCCTTTGGGATTGTGGTCACGGCCATCACCATTTTGTAAGAAGGGATTTCTGCCGAATTCTCCGCCCCACCAGATGAGCGTGTCTTCGAGTAGTCCGCGTTGTTTCATGTCCTGAATCAAGCCGGCAACTGGTTTGTCTGTTGCTCTGGCATGAATTTCGTGCTTCTGGATTTTACTGTGCTGATCCCAACGCGGCGTATTACCATTGTCGGCATAGTTGACCTGGATATAACGCGTGCCGGCTTCTGCCATGCGCCGTGCCAAGAGACATTGCCGACCAAAATCATCGGTTTCCGGAGTTCCAATTCCATACATGTCGAATGTGGATTTGGATTCCGCTGTGAGGTCTGTTAGTCCTGGTGCATGTTGTTGCATGCGGAATGCCAGTTCGAATGAGTTGACTACCGCCGCCAGTTCATCATCTTCTTTATGAGACTGCAGCTGATTCTGATTGAATGACTGGAGCAGTTTAAGTTGTTGCCGCTGTTTGTTCAAAGACCATTGTTCATTTTTGATATTCTTGAAGCGTACTTTGTCAGTGGGCTGCCCTGCTCTGCCGAGCGCGGTTCCCTGATAATGTGAAGGCAAGAACGCATTCGAGAAATTTCGCGGTCCTCCATTGGAGGAAGACGGAGAAATCGTGATGAAGCCGGGGATATTTTCATTTTCCGTTCCCAGTCCATACGTAATCCAGGAACCAACCGAAGGCATGATCAAATTCGTAGTTCCAGTATGCAGGAACAACGTACTCGGGCCATGCGCAACCCCGTTGGTGTGCATGCTGTGAACGAAACACAAATCATCGACCTGTCGGCCGATTTCCGGGAACAGGTCGGAGACCCAATGTCCGCTTTCGCCGTACTGACGAAACTTCCAGAGAGACTGCATCACCTTTTCTTTGCCGTATTTTCCCGTTTTGGCAATGGTCCGTGAATCTTTGAATTCCAGTTGTTCGCCGTTTTTCTTCTCCAGTAACGGTTTGTAGTCGAAGGTATCCACATGGCTCGGTCCCCCCTGCATGAAGATAAAAATAATGCGTTTCGCACGCGGAGGGAACATCGGCTCCTGTGGTGCCAACGGGTTTTGATGAACGATGCTGGGAGTGTTTCCTTTAGCTTGAGACAGCAGACCGGAAAATGCGAGAGAGCCAAAACCACAGGCGGACGAGCGTAATAAATTACGTCGGGAAACGAGACCGTTTGTATCCATCATGGAATCACTCCAGAATTATTTGATATAGCGAAAATCAATGCAGGCAATGACTGTTTGACAGAGAGCAGACCAGATTTCCACTTCGGTCGGTCCTCCCTCTGTTTGAGACTGGCTCAGAAATCGTTCTGCATTGGCTTTTTCAGTTTGATCAGGCAGCCGCCCTAATGTGGTTCGAAACAACGCGTCGATGCGGCTTGACGCGTCAGCCGGAAACTCTTTGATCAGCCGGCTTGCCAGGTTTTGTGACTGTTCAATCACAAAGGGATTATTCATCAGATATAGTGCTTGCGTCGAAAGCGTACTGGTATTGCGGCGGCCGATTGAGAGGTTCGGGTCGGGGAAATCAAAGACAGCCAGTAATTCGTGTAAGCGGTTTCGGAAAACCGGAATGTAGACGCTCCGAAATTGTTTTTGAAATACATAACCGTATTCCGATTTTGTATCGGGTCTGATGGTCTGCTCGTGCTGTGACAGATCGAGATTCTCACTGACAAATAGAATCGTATCTCGAATCGCTTCTGCATCAAGGCGTCGATGATTTTGATGTGTTAAGAGCCGATTATCCGGGTCGGTAGTGCGCTGTTTGGCTGTTGAATGGCTGGCGAGCTGATACGTTCTGGAAAGCACGATTTCCCGAATCAGGGATTTGGTTGACCAGCCTTGTTCCATTAGTTTTAAAGCCAGATGATCAAGTAGTTCCGGATGTGAGGGGGTTTCGCCTCGCAAGCCAAAGTTATCGACAGTGCGCACCAGTCCTGAACCAAACAAGTGGTGCCAGATTCGATTGGCGTAGACCCGCGCCGTTAATGGATTCTGTGAACTGGCGACCCACTCTGCCAATTCAAGTCGCCCACTGGCAGTGGCGGGTATGGAAACGGGATTTTGCGATTGGGCAACCGTGAGAAAACCGCGGGGAACTTTCTTTCCCAGATTATGAACGTCGCCGCGAATGAGAAGATGGTAATCTCCAGGTTCTTCTCCTTCGTAAACGGACATGATTTCCGGGATTTCGGGCGGAGCCGCCTGCTTCGTCTGTGCAATTTCCGATTTCAGTGCTTTGAGTCGTTTTTTCGTTTGAGCAACTCTGAGTAACGTCTGCTTATATTCTACGACTGCTGTCTGCGGTTGGGTTTCCGCCTCTGGTTCAGCGGGGGCTGAGATGAATCGAATCGCATCGACGATGACAAAACCATCGGTGCCCTCATTGGAAACAATGATTTCCTCGTCTTTGGTGCCGGTAAACTCAAATTTCCCTAGAGAAGCATAAGTACCATCAGTTGGTTCGACTCTTTGATTGACATAAACCGTATGTTCGCCCTTTGCCGTTTTTATTGTCACGGGAACGCGTGAGGCTCGGGACTCTGCAGAGTTGTAGGCCAGTTGCACATCGTAGCGCCCTGATTTGAGCTTTTGAGGAATAAACTTGACCAGCTTCTTGCCCTTCGCCTGATGTTGGTCGTGAATATATCCTTCACCAATGTAGTCTTTCATGAAGGTCGACTGTTTCCAATCGCCGACCAGCGTGGCTGCGGAATCATCAAGGACGATGCTGTTTAATTGTTGTTCCAGGTTTTTTAATTGCTTCTGTTTCTTTTTCTGTTGCGAAGTCAGGCTGGCCAGTTTCTGATCATAGGCGTCGCGTTGGTGTTGTTGTTCGGCGGGAACGGGAAGCGATCGCTTCGTCCAGCCGGAAACATTGCCGGGAGTAAGTACATTTGTGCTGCGAAAAATTCCTGCCAGTGCGTAGTAGTCGCTGGCGGGGATCGGGTCAAATTTATGATCGTGGCACCGGGCACATCCCAGCGTCATCGCCAGAAAGGCACGGCCGACGGTCTGAATCTGTTCGTCGATCACGTCCATGCGCAACTGTTCTTTATCCTGCTGCTCATAATTGGTGGGCCCCAGCAGCAGAAAGGCGGTTGCGATGAATTGTTCCTGTTGTTGCAGGCGATCTTTCGATTCAAGAGTGTCGCCGGCAATTTGTTCTTTGATAAATTGATTGTAAGGTTTGTCGTTATTGAATGAGTCAATGACATAATTACGGTAGCGCCAGGCAGAATTATAGAGCAGCGAACGGCCGCCCCCCGTTGATTGTGAGTACCGGGCAACGTCCAGCCAGTAACGGCCCCAGCGTTCGCCAAAATGAGGCGATGCCAGTAATTCATCGACCAGATACGCGACGGCGTCTGGGCTTTTGTCATTCAGGAAATGATCGATTTGAGCGGGCGTTGGTGGCAGGCCAATCAGATCAAAATAGAGTCGGCGGACCAGTGTGGTTCGATCGGCGACAGACACCGGTGTGAGTTTTTGTTGTTCCTGCCGGGCGCGGATGAAGCGATCAATGCCGGTATGCGACCAGTCTGGGTCGGTAACACGGGGGACTGTTTGTTTTTTAATGGGCTTGAAGGACCAGAACTCTTTCCCTTTTTCCAGATCAATCGTCTGCTTGACAACTTTGCTTTCCCCTTTGCGCGGGTCAGGAGCGCCCATCTTGATCCAGGTTTCAAAGTCCGCGATGATTTCGGGAGCCAGTTTGCCCGCAGGGGGCATCTCAAAACTCTCAAACCGGAGCGAGTCCAGCAGCAGGCTTTCGTCTGGTTTGCCGGGGACGATGGATTCGCCAGAATCGCCGCCTGTTAAGGTTCCGGCACGCGTATCCAGTAATAATCCTCCGCGAATCGATTTGGCGTCGGCCGCATGGCATTCGTAGCAGTGTTTGATTAGAACCGGCCGGATTTTGGCTTCAAAGAATTCAATTCCACGGTCTTTCTCAGGTGCCTCTTTGGCGCTGGCAACTGGTGCTCCGCCTGCCAGCATCAAAACGATGGCGACAACGACACGTTTCAGGATGAAACTTTGCTCAGACCATGGCATTGAGCATGCTCCTCAGTTGAATAGAACTCTGAGTTTATTAGAAATTCAAGGGGGATCAACTTATGTTTATATCATGATTTAGGAGCGGAAACAACTCCTTTTCGCGCAGGTTTTAAGTAAAGCGACCCCCGTTTTCGGACTCTAGAATCACCCTGATAATAAAATACCCCCGATTCCAATATCGGAATCGGGGGATTTCGCGAAGATCGCTTATTGACCATACAGCTCATTCAGCACAAGCATGTAGATTCTCACTGGTAAAATCAGCTGTTTTTCTTCTTCTTTTTCTTAGCACTTTTAGCAGGTTTTTTAATTTTAGTGAGTTGGTCTGCGGTTAAAACCTTGGCCAGTTTTCCGCGGACTTCACCATTCAGCTTTCGAGTTGCTGTCGAAACTTCTTTCATTTGCTTTTTCTGGTCATCGGAAAGGTTCAATGCCGAGTTGACTGATTCACGAAGTTCTTTGCCTTTTTTGCCAGCGTCTTTGGCTTCCTTCATTGCTGCACGACGTGCTTTTACCTGATCGGGAGTCATAATCTCACGATTTTTCTTCTGCAATGCAGCGAACTGTGGTGTGTACTCTTTTTTCAGGCCAGCCACTTTTTCTTTTTGATCTGCAGAAAGTTCAATGGTAGCAGGTAATTTCAACGCCTGAATCTGAACCGTTTGTTGCTTTTTCCCTTTTTTCTTTTTGCCTTTTTCGGCTGCATCAACTGATGCGACACAAGCCAGGATTAAGGCCATCGTTACAAGCGCTTTAGATACTTTCAACATTCTCATTCCCCCTCAGGAAATTACTAAATATGCCAGATATACAACATGGATATTGGCTGAAATGGAAGACTCATCAGTTAGGAAAATAATTGATCGATCACAGCACCATCCCGCACAATGGTAATTGGTCGACCGGTGTTGGTGTGGTATTCTTTTGTGAAATCGATACCGAGATTATGATAGAAGGAAGCGGCCACGTCATCAGGCGAACGCCCCTCATCAGCGGGCTCGGTCCCGTTTTCGGTGCTCTTGCCGATGACCTGTCCCCCTTTGACCTGCCCTCCTGCCATCAACATGAACATACAGCGTGGATAATGGTCACGACCGCCGCGCGTTGTGTTGATTTTGGGAGTACGCCCAAATTCACCGGTGACGTAGACAGCCGTAGATTCCAGAAGTCCTTTTTCTTCCAGACCGGTAAACAGAGCCGCCAGACCTTCATCAAATGGTGGCAGTAATCTGTTTTCCAGACTCTCCCAGTTGTTACGGTGTGTATCCCAGCCACCCATGGAGACAGTGACAAAACGAACGCCGGATTCAACGAGTCGTGAAGCCAGGAGACAGCTTTGTCCAAAACTGGATTCGCCGAATGGTTTGGCAAATGTCGGCGATTCTTTGGAAATATCAAACGCATCGCGTGCTCGTTTTGAGGTGATAATCGAATGTGCCTGTTGACCAAAGCGATCCAGACCTTCGATGAGCTGTGAGTTCTTCTCGATACTGTTAAATGTTTGATCGATATCTCGTAGTAGTGACTCACGCCGTTCGATGTTCTCCACAGTCAACCCGGACCGCAAGGAGATGCCGCGAACATTGAATGGCTGGCCAGCACGCGGAGTCGCTCCCGTATTCAGGGGGGCATGTTTCACACCCAGGAAGCCTGGCTTTTGTGTCGAATTGGGAATCGATACATAAGGAGGCAGGTTTTCCGGACCGGGATTTTCTTTGGTGAAGACGGCACCATATCCGGGATATTCCAGCGAAGGCAAAGGACGATTGCCCGTATTCACGTAGGAGCGACCCAACGCGTGGGCTGCGACAGAGTGAGAGACGCCTCTGAGCAAGGCAAATTTATCCATGCAGCCGGCAAGCTTCGGCAGGTGTTCGGAGATTTCAATTCCGTTTACGTTGGTTTTAATTGGCTTGAATTCGCCTCGATATTCGCTGGCTGATTCTGGTTTTAAATCGAACGTATCCATGTGCGAGGGGCCGCCGGAGAGTTCAATGAAGATGGCGGACTTTGCCTTCTGGGGTTTGGCTTCGCCTGCATCCACCATTCGCAGGTAAGAAGAGAGCGTCAGCCCTGTAAAACCGAGTGTGCCGATTTTGAGAAAGTCACGGCGTTTCACTCCATCGCATGTCATTGATAAAGCCATTTGAATTCCTTTCACAGTGAAGTGCCTGATGTTGTTTACTCAGGCGTAAGTTGTTTGTGTCTGCTGTTATTTCGAAGCAATCAATATTTTGTGTTGTTTAGTGATTGAGCATGAATTCTTTGGTGTTAATCACAGCCCAGATCAGATCATAAACTCCCGCGATTTTATCTTGAGACTCATTCAGATATTTCGTGGCAGCCATTTTTTCTGATTCCGTCGGATAACGGCTCAAGCTTCTTAGATATGTTTTTGTGATAATCTCCTCTGTTTTATCAGCAGAAATTGGTTTTTCGAACGTCTGAATACGAGCTGGCCCTTTTGTTGCCATGCGAGAGGATGTTTGCTTCATCTTCTTCAACTGCGCAGTCAAGGTGCGTAACCGTTTTTGTGTCTCTTGAAGTTGTTTTTTCTTGTTTTCCTGCTTTTTCAACTGGTTAACTCTTTGTTTCGCGGCTTTGACCCGTTCTTTGATCTCAGCCATACGATCATTCATACCCTCTTTTTGCTCATTGGGTTTCTGAACCGCACCCAGTTGCTGTCCCACCTGGAACAACCAACTGCTGTTGGAACGATTGATCGCAGAATAGACGTCGTTATCATTTTTGATATACATTGTCTGTAACAGGCTGGGATCTACGGAGCGATCGCAGTCACAATTATTTTCACGAGTCGAGCGGCCAAAGATGGTCAAGGCGTATTGCTTGTCTCGTATTGCTCGATTGCGGACACCTGAAGCAGCGATTCCGATGGCACGATCACTAATGCTGTTTTTTAAGGAATCGATGGCATCATCAGAAGCGGTTGCCTGATGAATCGCATCGTATAAAACTTCCGCAGGCAGACGACGTGGGATAAAGTGGCTGAAGTTTACTTCGTCCAGTTCGTTCGTTTTATTGGTTTTCCAGCTGCGTTGATATGTGTCGCTGTTTGCGATTTCGCGATGCAGCCACTTCATGTCGAAGTCACGACGGACAAACTCGCGAGACAGATAATCAAGCAGCGGACCATTGCTGGGAGGATTGGCCAGATTCAAGTCATCCGGTGGTTCGATAATGCCTCGGTTAAAGTAAGACGCCCAGACCCGATTCACAAATGCTTTGGCGAAATAGGGATTATCTTCACGGCGTAACCATTCCATCAAAGCCGTCCGTGGATCATCCATTTTGTTGATTTCCACGACTTCTGCTCCCAGGAGCTTGGCTGTCGCCGGGCTCTGGTTGTTGTTGCGGCGTTTCTTTTGTTTTTTGTTCTTATTATTGTTGGCTCGCTGAGGTCGTGCTTTAGGCACATACACTTCCATGAAAGGAACGTCTTTCCCATTTTTGATTTGTTTATTCAATTCGCGAACTAGTTGATTACCACGTACCTTGTCGGCACCTAGTTCTTCAACCATGGCCGTGTATTCCTGACGTGATGTGGGGTTCACACCGAAATTGACCCGTGTGAAGAAACCACGGAATTCGTTAAAGTCGGTTTGGGTCCATTGGTCAAACGGGTGCTTATGACATTGTGCACATTGAATCCGGATGCCCAGGAAAGTGTAGGCAAAACCAAGAACGCGGTCTTCTGGTTTTTTGAAAGTCCGTCGCGCCCAGTAGTAAGGCATCTGGTCGCGGTCTGCGAATTCCTGACTTGGTTTATCCTTATAGATCTCATTCATTGATTTGGTGAACTGTTCGAAATCTTCGCCGGGCTCCCGACTGGTCGCCAGCAGAATGCCTTCGACGATTTTGTCGTAGCCTTCGTTGTCGACGACGCGTTTTTTAATCCAGTCGTACCAGTGTTGGCTGGGAAGCTCACGTACAGGAGCGACATTCACCAGATCGTCGTAATTGTTTTGGGTGAAGTCACAAAGCTTGGTCGTCCACCAGGCAGCGTAGCCAGGGCTTTCGATCAGTTCATCGATCTTTTCAGAACGCTTGTTGGGGGAGCTGTTTTTCAGGAAGGCTTCAATTTCATGAGGCGCTGGAAGAGTGCCGGTGATATCCAGGCTGACACGACGCAGGAATTCGGCGTCATCACATGTCTCCGCGGGCACCATTCCCAGTTTTTGCAGTTTATTCACGACCAGCTTATCAATTTTCGTGTTGGCAGCGATTTGAGGGTAGTTCTTACCGTATTGATCAGAGACCGGTTGTAGAACGGGAACCGGAATCACGCCCGAATCATAAAAGACGACAACATGCGTGTCTCCTGGTTTGGCGGCAGTGACGAGACCTGATTCTGAAATGGTTGCGATCTGTTCGTTATTGGTCTGGAAGCGACAGAGAGGCGTGACATCTTCCTTTGTGCCATCCGACCAGTAGGCGACGGCACGTAAGGAAACGGTTTCCCCTTCTTTTGTGAACTGGATGGCATTCGGAGTGATTTCCAGTCGCTCAAATTTAGGAGCGTCTTTCGGAACACCTTGTGCACCATTTTCAATCCAACGCGATAACAGTCGATGCTGCCAGCTATTCGGTTCAAAACGCTGGCCCCCTTCATGATCGACTTCTTCCAGTGCTTTTTGCAGAACTAAACTTTGTGCAGGATCTTTCAGATTGATCCGTGCGACATCTTCAGCAGTCAGTTGTTTGTGATCCATGGCAAAGTCATAGCCGAACAGGGAAAGCCGAAAGTCCCCTTTCCCCTGAAAGGAGCCATGGCAGGCACGGCCGTTGCATCCCAGCTTTCCTAATAAGGGAACCACGTGCTGTTGGAACTGCGGTGTTTCCTTAACTCCCGGTGCAGCAAACCGCTGGGTGACGGGCTGTTTGATGCCGGCATTTTTAGCGGCATTTTCAGCGGCGGTGCCTGCTGCAGTCAAAGCCAGCATTCCGACCATGAATGGGACACAGTAACTGATTATTCTGATTGTTTTCATAACACACCTTGCACTAGGGACGACATAATGTCAGTCAAAGGGTAATCCGTTTACTTTTGTTTTTTGTTTTGTTGACCCGTTTTTTTGATGCTGCGATTGATTTTGTTAAATTCGGAGTCAACGAATGTTTCTCGGTTTTGTTCTATTTCAGCGATTGATTTTTTTAGTTTTTGAACTCGCTTTTCCGCCAGCTTTTGATCGTGTTTTAATAATTCCAGCTGCAGATCAACGCGTTGTTTGATGAGCGACTTTATTTCGGATTTGTCTTCCGAACTTCCCATCACCGAAACGCGAGCCGCCAACAGGCGGATGCGGGAATCGATTTCCCAGCGTTCCAATGTTAACCGGTAGCGTTCATCGTCTCGTTTTTTGAACCGTTCCAGCTTTGTGAGTGTGGTGTCTAAATCGCGAATGGCCCGTTTGTATTCACGGAGATTATGTTTTTTGAGTCGTTGGATCAGTTTCGCTAATTCCGGGTGATGTGACTTCGCGAATTCGAGCGCCAGTTTCTCCCGCTCCGCATTAAGGGAATTGGAATTCTTGCGGTTTTTGTTGACGGAATCAGTTGATTTAGATGGCTTTGCTTTTGAAGCATCACCTTTCGAGACTGAAACGGTTTTGGACTGCGCAGGTTTTTCCGCGCGAGCGAAAGACGCCAGTGAAACGCACAGACAGAAAACGATGCCGGCGATCAAACAGGGAAGGTTACGGATTTTTAAGCGTGTTAATAACATCAAATCAATTCAGACTTTCTTCCGGGAGAGAGACTGCGGTGTAGAGCCATTCTGGGATTTCCAGAGAATGATTCTCTGCCAGGGCGTTTGGCTGATCAACGAAATCAATTGGTTCGGCACCAGAATTCAAGGCAACCAGGAGACTGCTGTCTTCAGCCGATTCCGACCAGAGATTCAGTACGTGTTCCAAGTCTTCTTGTGTGGGCTCTGTTTGAGCGAGCTTGGTAATTGGTGTGTCGTGAACTGCTGGTCTGTTAAGCAGAAAGGTCACGGCAAGCAAGAGGGCAGCCGCACAACTGACCAGAGCCCATTGTTGAGTTCGCGAGAAGACAGTGGTGCGTGTCCTGGGGGCTGCCTGCGTTGTTATCGTTGTTTGAGGGTTCAAAGCTGGTACAGATTCCAGCGTTTTTAATCCTGCGATCAGCTGAGTCGCAGTCGCCAGTGCTTCACGGGCATCCTGATGTTCGGAGAGCAGTGTTTCAAACGCTTCAGATTCCTGTTCAGAAAGCTCATTCGACAGGTATTGGAACGCGGTCCAGTCCAGGTCGACTGGATCATTATCAGGTGTCGCGGTGTTGGAAAGGTGATTCATAATAGCTGGCTTACAATAATAAACTACGAGTTCAAGGATTTTCAGACGGGTTATCAATTTGTTTCGACAAGGTTTTAATGGCGAGTCTCATGCGAGTCAGCACCGTTCCTAACGGAAGTCCGAATTCCTGAGCGATTTCATTAAACGTTTTATTCTGATAAATTCTGGCAATCACAACGGTCTGCTGATTTTCAGGCAAGTTACTCAAAGCTCGTTTGATCTGTTCCCGATTTTCACTCTCTAAAAGTCGTTGTTCCGGTGCTTCTGTCCAGAACACACTGGTTGTATGGCACAAGTTATTCAGTGATTTTTTGTGAATCTTATTGCGACGGAGCAACCCCATGGATTCATGATAGGCCACTCGAAATAACCAGCCCTTACGAGTCTCTTCCTTTGACTGGCCTCCCGACTGGAGTGCCTTGGAAAACGTCAGCTGGAATACTTCATCAACCAGATCATGATTACGTAATAACCCCGTCAAAAAAGCGCGCAGCTCGACTGCATGAGTTTCAACTAATTGATGGACGACCTCGGGGGCGAGTTTGCCATCGTTACCGGTGGGCAATATCTACTCCCGTCTCATAACAAAACCACGGCTTTTAGTAATAATGATGCACGAGCAGCCCCCATTATTTTCAGAATCTCATAAGATTTCTAAAAAATACGATTGAGGAGTGTGTGGTGTAACTCTAGTAAAGGAAGTGAGATACGGCATAACTCAATTAATGGCTGCCTCCGAATTCCTCAGAAAGAATAAGCATCTGGTCGCCGCGATGCAAAAAAGAAATCGGAAAACAGGCGCAGGAAGAGAAGAATTTCTCAAGCACCTTGGGACAGACGTGCACATTGATTGGTGTGGACGTTGCCTGTCTGAGTCACTGCAGTAGATAGAAAGCTGGGAAGCAAATACGTCTAGTGGGAGAAGGAAATATTTCGAGTGCTACTGGCGGAAATAAATCGCAGGCATAATGGTCTCGGCGATTTCAGGGTGACTATAGTAATTCGGGAACATATGACCTGCACCGACACACTCTGAAACATCAATATCATGCACGCGGTCAACTTCATCGCCGAGAGCTCGCCGATCGAGCCAGGTGAACCCGGTGCGGGCTAAGGCCCGGCGGGAGATGGGGGCGAGGACAGGATAGAACAGCAGAATTCGGTCTTTTTTGTTGCGCAGATTCACCAGACAGTCGGTGCAGTTCAAGGCACAGCCATACCGTTGTCCGGGGTTCAACCAATTGTGGTTGATAGCAGCGGCAGCAAAAACGGCTCGAAAATGTCGGCAGCGACAGCAGATTTGAATTCCACACTCGCTGAGTGAGACGCCTTGAACTGAGCCGCCTCCGATCAGATGTAATGCGGAAGAGACGGTGCGTGCGCCATGACTGTGCCCCAAAAGACTGATCTGGTGATGGGGGGGCAATTCAGAGATCAATCGTGCCAGGTAATGGCCGTTGTATTCAGCCTGTTTACCCAGAATATTGACATCAATGGGCAAGATCTTTGTCTTGAGATCATCGCTGGGCCAGGTGAAAAAGATAACATTCAATGGCGTCTTTGGTGCCGCGTTTCTCAACCAGAAATAGGTGTTATACGCATCTGTGAGTGCACTCTCCCACTTTACAAAGCTGCCGTGCACCATAATGCAAATTGGTGCATTGGGATCAATCGCCTGGGTCATCGTATCAAACGTCGATTCCGTCACACAGCCATCTTCACCCGAATGATAGACATCAAATTCACAACAGGGGCAACAGCATTTGCTTTTCTGAATACAGCATCGACTGCTGACAACCCAGTAATTGATCTCCGTAACACACGATGTGCAGTCCGGGGCAGTAATGCAGGGACTTTCCTCATTCACGCAAACGGCGGGAGCAGGTGCCTCTTGAGCAAGCAGTTGAGTGGAGCAGAAAAGCAGGCAGCAGCAGAGAATTGCTTTGAGCTGCATGGATTGAGGATTCAATAAATTCATTGGCCTGATTTATTCAATTCAATGGATGAGTGGGACAAGCCCGAAGTCGGGTATGGTGTTGTCTTTTCAGAACCATGTGAGCTCTAAAATGGGAACCGAGACCGCGGTCGATTCATCAGATGTGCTCAAGTTCCTCTTTTCTCACATGCAGCGCGCATGATTTGTCTGGTAATGCGCGAAGCGCTTATAAGGGATATCGGTCTTTTCCCTGCTACCATAACGTAATTTAATGCAAACTCCGGTTTTGAGGATTACCGCGAAGCGATCTCCGAGGATGTGCAAAAAAAGAGGGGTTTAGCTAAAGTCTCCAGGCGCAGGTGTAGAGGCCTTCAGGACGGAAGAGAGGCAGATCGAGTCAAAGCGTTCTAGCGCGAATTTAGTTTTTGATCACACGCACAGCACAGCATTTATACGAGGGCTGGCTGGAATGAGGGTCGAAGACCGCATCGGTTAGCCGGTTCGTTTCTTCATAGTGCATGGGAATAAACAGCTGCTTTGGTTGAACAGACTGGGTTACAAAAGCACGCGCTTTGAGGCGGCCTCGTTGCGATTCCACAAAGATATAATCATTCGGTTTAATGGAATAGTGTGCTGCATCCTGTGGATTCATTTCTACATAAATCTGGTTGGGATAGAGCTTGCGCAGCACATCAGAATTTTTTGTTCTAGTTTGTGTATGCCACTGTGAAGCTGTCCCCCGCCCTGTGAGTAGAATGAAAGGATAATGCTCGCTCGGCGGCTCTGGCATTTTGACCGGATCTGAAAACATGAATTTAGCTCGTCCAGTCGAGTGAAAGAACTGGCCATCGGCGAATAATCGTCTCTGTTGTTCAGGCGGCTTGTTTTCTGATTGAGAAAGCGGCCACTGAATGCCCCCCTGCTCGTCTATATCTGCGTAGTCTTCAATTCCCGAAAAATCACAGGGCTGACCAGCCGAGAGCTGTTTCATGATATGAAATACATCTTCCGGTGACTTCCACTCTGAGAAAAGATCTGCGCAGCCCCAGTATTGTGCGATCAATTTAAAGATTGAAAAATCAGACAATGCCTGACCGGGAGCGCGGGTGACCCGTTTTACGCGACCAATTCGGCGTTCGGCATTAATAAAGGTCCCCTCTTTTTCTCCCCAACCAGCGGCTGGTAAGATTAAGTCGGCGTGACGCGCGGTCTCTGTAGTATGGTACATATCCTGTACGACTAGAAAATCAAGGCGGTCCAGAATGTCGCGAATCTGTCCCTGATTAATCCAGGAGTGCGCGGGGTTGGTGCAGATGATCCAGAGCCCTTTGATTTTACCCGCCAGGATGCCTTCGATAATTTTGTGGTAAGGCAGACTGTTTTCCGCAGGAATGCGATCCTCAGGGATTGATAGAATCTCAGCCACCTTGGCGCGATGTTCTTCATTCAGGAAGTCGTGCCCGCCTAACAGATTGGTGGTGTTGCTGAATAAACGAGATCCCATGGCATTGCATTGGCCGGTAATCGAATTGGGGCCGGTGCCCGGCTTTCCGATGTTCCCGGTCATTAGTGCCAGGTTGATTAAGGACTGTGCCGTGCGGACTCCCTGATAGCTCTGGTTCACGCCCATCGTCCACCAGAACGAAACACGTTTTCCAGTATGAATTAATTCCGCAAACTGTTCGATGACTTCCGGACTCAGTCCCGTCTCGGCAACAACCCGCGTGATCGAATACTCTTTCACATGGGCAGTGAATTCTTCAAAATCGTCTGTGTGTGCCTGAATATAATCCTGGTCGATCCAGCCGCGTTCGATGAGGATGTTGGCGATACCATAGAACAGAGGTAGATCTGATTTCGGTGAAATCTGTAAATGCAGCGTGGACTGCATGGCTGTTTCTGTCCGGCGTGGATCAACAACGATGATTTCCGGGGAGTGCGGATTGCGCATGACGCGTTCCCACATAATCGGGTGCGCAATACAAGGATTGGCGCCCACGAAGACCAGAACATCTGATTCTTCCAGATCCTGATACGTGAATGGGGGCGCATCGAATCCGAATGATTGTTTATACGCGGTGACGGCAGAGGCCATACATTGACGCGTATTTCCATCGCCGTGAACCATGCCCATGCCAAACTTGGCAAGTGCGCCCAGAAACGCCATTTCTTCGGTTACCAATTGACCGGTACTCAGAAAAGCGACGGAATCGGCCCCGTGTTGTTCCTGAATTCCTTTGAACTTTCGTGTGAAGAGAGAGAGGGCCGAATCCCAGTCGACTGGCTCCCAATGGTTGGGTGACTTTTTAACTAAGGGGCTCACCGCCCGGTCGGGAGATTTGAGAACCGATAACGCTTCCCATCCTTTAGGGCACGCCATTCCCAGGTTCACGGGGTATTCGGTGGTTGGAGTAATACAGACGCCTTCCCCATCTTTGAGGTGGATATTCAGATTGCAGCCTGTCCCACAATATCCGCAGACCATTTGCGTGGTTGCATCGGGGAGATTCTTTTCAGGGACTTTACCCAGACCGAACCCGCCGGGAGAGAGTAATAACTCGCGGGTCAGGTGTCCCTGTTTTTGATGGATCAGTGAAGTCAGTTTTGATCGATCGATGATTGACATGAAATCGATTCCAGTACGTCAAAAGAGATTTATCGTAAAACTCCGGGCATGCGGGGAGCGGCTACCGCGGAGAAATAGAGGTAGCGTTCTAATAATTCACCAACTAAGCAGGCGATGAATAAAATGCTGACAATAATAAACAGAGTCAAATTCTGAAGTGGTTGTGTCTGATGATTCAACAAGAAGGCGGGCATGAGAATGCCGCCTAGAATCCCACAGGCAAATCGGGCAAGTGTGATATTTGACAGTTCACCACTCATGAGTACCGCAGAACGTTTGAGGGGGGAATTCTGTCGCCGCAGCAGATAACGAAATATCGACGCTTCAAAACTGAGTTTGAGTATTGTCGTTATGATTAAAGATTTGGAGAGAATCGGCCCTGCTTGCGCGATGAGGCGATTTGATTCTGGGGAGTTATCCGTCAGATTCAAGACAAATATGGTTAACCAGGTCGACGCGATTCCCATCAGGATGGCGGTGAGTGAAAACTTAAACGCCGTTGATTCAAAACTCCAGAATTCCCGTTTGGTAAAGACATAGATCATGACCGAGCAGAAAATACCGACGACTCCCACTGCCCCCACCATGTGTCCTGCCAGAGGCTGCCAAGATTTTAGTTCTGGAAACGTAGAAGCAGAAACCCAAGTCAAAACGGCATACACCATCGCCAGGTTTGCGAAGGCACCGAAGGCGAGGATCTCTCTGCTCAACCAGGAATGTCTCAGTCCCAGGATCCCACGAAAGGCATACAGGGGGCGTCCCAGATGCAATGTGCTGGCTCCTAAAGCGACTAAGCCAAAGAACAACGCACACGTAGCTTGAATTCGAGTCATCACGGCCGTTGTTTCACCGCTGAGAAAATATTCCAGCGCCGATCCTGTCAGAAACGCTCCGACCGAAAGCTGGGTCAGAACCAGCATGATCACCAGAGGCAGGTGCGCATGTTGTGGACTGGTAGAATAATAATCAGCCGGTAATGCATTACGGGGGAACGGTTTTTTCGATTTATAAGTTGTCGTAGGAAAGGTGTGTTGTGGATCAGGAGCAGCCGGCAGAAATTGATTGATTTCCGAATCGGCAATGACCTGTTCTTGGTTAACAATATCAATCGAAATCGCCTGATGCGGGCAGGCCTGCACACAAGCGGGGGCTTCGCCGTCGGATAATCGCTGGCTGCACATATCACATTTGCGCACGATGCCCTTATTGCTCTGGTATTTGGGGACATCATACGGGCAGGCCAATGTGCAGTACTGGCAACCAAAACATTGATCGTCGAGATGCTTGACGATGCCCGTTTGTGGATCTTTTTCATAAGCGTTGACCGGACAGGCCTGCATACAGGCCGGTTCCAGGCAGTGATGGCAAGCGGTTGTGACATGCTGATAGATGGGTTCCTGATTCGACCCACCGATAATCAGGCCGACATCGCGCCATGTCTCATGTTCGTCCAACCCGTTGAGAGAATGGCAGGCGGTCACACAAGCTTTACAGCCGGAGCATCGATCCAGATCGACTTCAAACGCATATTGCTCGCCTGATTGCGGGGTTGCGGATGGAATCAGGTCAGCATAGTAGCGTGACTGTGCTGGTAGGGATTGCGATTCAAATTGTTTGGCAAACTGATCCACGGCTGTTAAAGACTGTTGTTCTTTCAGCAGTTGTGCGATCAAATCGATGTCTGTATGGCAGGCTGAATTCTCTTGTGGAATCGTAGTGATCTCGTCCAGAGAAAAAGGTGTATTTTGATTCTGCCCCTCAGCGTTGAAATTCATATGTACTTATTTCGACTTTCGTTTTTTATGAAATTGTTCACTGTGAACCAATTCGTGTGGGACGCCGGCTTCAAATAGTTGCTTTTCAAAATCCTGATTGAATTGCCGTGGGCCACATAGGAAAAAACGGGGAGTTGGAATTTGAGGGATTTTTGACAGGATGAAATCAAAATTGAGATGTCCGCAGTAACCCAGCCAGTGTGGTGCTGGTTGAGAAAGGGTTAGGTAGTAATGGAACTCCGGCATTTCAGTGATTAACTTGCGGGTTTCTTCATCGAAGATAATATCTTGGTGAGATCTCGCACCATAAAATAAATAACAGGGCTTGCTTCGATTTGATTGATTAAGATAGCGAACAATACTGATCATGGGGGTGATCCCAATTCCCGCACACAATAAAACGAGGGGCTCAGTATGTTCTTGTGGATCAAAATAGAAATTTCCTAACGGCCCCTTGAGGAGCAACTTGCTGCCCGGTCCGATCTGGTCAAAAAAGTAATTCCCCACCTGCCCCAGTGGATTGCGTTTAATCGTGAGATCAATTCGCTCGGGATGCAGTGGCGAAGAACTAATCGAAAAACTGCGCCAGACGTCTTCTCCGTTAATGTTCAGGCACACCTTCACAAACATGCCTGGTTTGTGAACAGCCACGCGGCCCTCGGAATTATCTACCCGAAAGGTGCGAACTTCGTCCGCCTCCTGAATGACTTCGATTACGGGAAGTGAAACCAGTTGTTCGTTTTGTTTTTTGGAATCTTGTTGTTTTGATTCGATCATTTTTTAACCTGTGCTTAGTGAGCGCCAGCACATTCTACTTGATTCAATATTTCATCGAGTACTTTTTCTTCGGGGAGTTCCAGATACACATTTTCCTGTTCATCTACTTTAACTTGAAATACGTTGACTGAATACTGCTGTTCTCCACTTATGCAGGAACCATTTTCCAGGGAGAATGCTTTTTTATGCAAAGGGCATGCTACTTTAGGCACCCCTCCCTTATCACCAATAATCCCCCGCGACAGAACCATTGCCTTTTTGTGAGGACACATCTGTTGGCAAGCGTACCATTCGCCACGACTGGTAAAGTTGAATACTGCGATTTGTGAATTCCCATATTTAATCGTCGAACCATTCTCAGCGGGAAAGTCGCTGACATTACCTACACGAATCCATTCCCGAGGTTCCGTGTTCAATTCCTGGTCGTCATCTTTCTGAGACGTTTCCAGCGGCTTAAGGTCATCCATGGGGATAAAATCAGGCTCCCAGTCAACAGGACGATGTTGCCCGCGCTGCGGGATCAGTTCAATCGATGGTTGATGTTCATCAGTATTGACGAATTGTTCGAACAGTCGCCGCTTCTCAGGGTTGTCTACGACTTCTTTCCATTCACAATGATACGTGTCGACAAGCGATTGCATCATGGATTCCAGTTCGTCACAGATCCCGAGTTTATCTTCAATCACAACCTCTCTCAGATATTCGATACCGCCTTCCAGTTTATCCAGCCAGGTTGCTGTCCGGGTTAACTTATCAGCAGTTTGAATGTAAAACATCAGAAAACGATCCAGGTATTGAATACAGGTTTCTTCATCCAGGTCAGAAGCGAACAGGTCAGCATGCCGGGGCTTTGAGCCGCCATTCCCGCAGATATACAGGTTATAACCATTTTCTGTGGCGATCAGTCCGAAGTCTTTACTTTGCGCTTCAGCACATTCACGCACACACCCTGAAACGCCCCCTTTAAGTTTATGCGGAGCGCGAACGCCACGATAGCGTTCTTCCAGTCGAATTGCGAAACCAACGGAATCTCCGACACCGTAACGGCACCAGGTTGTGCCAACACAGCTTTTGACCGTACGCAGCGACTTACCATAGGCATGCCCGCTTTCAAAACCGGCATCGATCAGTTTTTCCCAGATGGCGGGTAGATCGTGCACCTCCGCGCCGAATAAGTCGACACGTTGTCCACCGGTAATTTTCGTATAAAGCCCGTATTCTTTGGCGACATTTCCCAGAACGATCAGTTTTTCAGGAGTGATTTCGCCACCCGGTACACGGGGCACCACAGAGTACAGCCCCCCACGTTGCACATTCGCCATGAAACGGTCATTTGTATCCTGCAGGTTGGCATGATCAACAATGTGATCATTCCAGAGGCTGGCAAGGATCGATGCGACAGTGGGCTTACAGATTTCGCAGCCAGATCCTGAACCACAGTCAGCGATCACAGCATTGAACGTTTTGTGTTTCTTGACTTTGATAATATCGAACAATTCCGTCCGCGAATATTCGAAGTGCTCGCAGAGGTAATTATTCACTGTGATGCCGGACGCAGCCATTTCTGCTTTAAACACATCGGTCACCAGCGGCAGACAGCCACCACAGCCTGCTCCGGCTTTGGTGCATGTTTTGACTTCATCGACCGAGGTTAAACTTTCGTCCTGAATTGCCGCGCAGATTTGTCCTTTCGTGACATTATTACAGGAACAGATCTGTGCTTCATCAGGCATATCTGCGGCGTTACCACCGGGAATACCACCTCCGGCGCCCACCACAAGTTCATGGGGACTGCAAGGCAAGAGATCTTCCGATTTAGTCAGGATCGAGAGCGTTCCGTAATCAGAAGCGTCGCCGATCAGAATGCCACCCAGTAATTTGGTACCATCCAGGTTAAATACGAGTTTTTTATAGACGCCTTTGAAAGGATCCTGAAAGGTAAGGCATTTGGATATTGCAGGGTCGGCTTCGTAATCACCAAAACTGGCAACATCAACGCCCATCAACTTGAGTTTCGTGGAAAGGTCACTGCCTGTGAAGTGTGCTTCACCACTTTGACATAAATGTGTCGCCGCGACTTCAGCCATCTGGTAGCCGGGGGCGACCAGACCGTAGACCATCCCGGAGTGTAAGGCGACTTCGCCGACTGCGTAGATATCGGGGTCGGATGTTTGCAGGTGATCATTTACCAGAATGCCGCCTCGCTCGCCGACTTCCAGATCGCACTCACGTGCCAACTCGTCACGGGGGCGAATTCCCGCCGAGACGATGATCATGTCGAGTTCCAGCTCTTCCCCATCCTGAAAACGAATGCCTGTCACTTTGGATTCGCCGAGAACTTCGTCAGTGGCTTTATTCAGATGAACCTCAACACCGAGCTCTTCAATTTTCTGGACCAGAATTTTAGAACCCGCATCATCGATCTGCCGCGGCATGAGTCGCGGGGCAAATTCCAACACATGAGTTTTCAATCCCAAATCCAGAGCGGCCTTGGCTGCTTCCAGACCGAGCAGTCCCCCGCCAATCACTGCCGCATTCTTTGAATTTGCGGCGTAATCAATGATTAATTCCAGGTCGTTAATCGTTCGGTAAACGAAAACCCCGCGGTTTTTAATTCCGGGGACCGTTGGCACAAACGGATAAGAGCCTGTCGCGATGACCACTTTATCATAAGGAATCTCGACACCCTTTTGGGAGCGGATGATCTTGTTTTTGCGATCAATGCTGACTGCACGATCTGCCAGGTGCAGATCGATGTTGTTTTCTGCATACCATTCCTTGCGGGCCAGCATCAGCTTTTCTGCGTCGTTATGAGCAAAAAACTGTGTTAAGCCGACACGGTCATAAGCGGCCCGGGGTTCTTCACAGAACGTGACAATTTTATATTCCTGTGACTGGTCCTTGTCGATGAGCTGCTCGCAAAATCGCAAGCCGACCATACCGTTCCCAATCACAACTACATTTTTCTTTTGTCCAGAATTTCGCTGAATCACAGAGAGTCCACCTTTAAATCAGAGCACTTTTTATTTTAAACGCGGGGGCATCAGGAATTAGTTCCCCATTGTAGCCGCTAATTCTTTCTCTCCCGTTTTGATGGAAATTGCTGTTTCTGTTGCCAGACGGGCTTCTTCTTCTGTTTCTTCATTAAACCGGACGAGGAATGTCAGGAAGGAACAACTGGTAACGATGGCGCCCAGAATAAAGAGAGCCGTAGGCCAGTTGATGGCTTGGGTTTTGAACAGGAATCCTGCTGCCACAGCCCCGGCATTTCCACCAGCGCCCACAATTCCAGAAACGGGACCGAGTGCTTTTTTATTGATGAATGGTACGACGGAGTAAGTCGCCCCTTCTGACATTTGCACAAACAGACTGAAGACAATCAGTGCTGGTAACGCCATGGCGAGAACATTCATCTGTGAAAAGACCATCAGGGCAATCCCTTCACAGAAAATTACGATGAATAACCATTTAACGCGGCCACTGAGCCCCCATGTTTTTCCGAAGCGATCACCAAAAGCGCCACCCAGGGTACGGGCAAAAATATTCATTAACCCAAACATACCAGCAAACAGACCTGCCATTTTGATGGCTTTGGTGGTATCCATATTTTTGAAGTAATCAAAGTAGTCCAGAAAGTAGAGAGCCGCGACATTGTTGATCGTGAGTTCAATTCCAAAGCAGGCACCGTAGATCACAAACAAAGCCCAGACACGATGGTCTTTGCAGGCATTCATAAACATGCCTTTCTTTTCTTCTTTTTGTGGCAATTTACCTGCTGCTCTCAGTTCTTTGAAATTCCCGTCCGGGGTGTCCTGAGTCAGAAAATAATAAGCGACACCCGTTAAAGCACAAACAAGACCGGCTAAGAACATCGAAGCCCGCCAGCCGAGAGATTCACTGAATCCAAGTACGCTGATAAACATCGTGAAAATGAGTGGCATTATAATTTGGGTAACACCACCACCCAGGTTCCCCCAGCCGGCCGTGGTTGCATTAGCCGTTCCCACACAGTTCGGTGCGAACATGACCGAGGTGTGATATTGAGTGATCACAAACGAGGCACCAATTGCACCAATGGCAATGCGGAAGATCAGAAATGTGGTGTAGTCATGGGCGAAACCAATTCCCATGACGGGGATTGATCCCAGGATCAAAAGCCAGGTGTAAGACAGTCGCGGGCCGATATGGTCACAGAGCCAGCCTATAAACAGTCGGGCAATGACTGTAATGGCAACTGAGCCGATAATACACCAGCCGATTTGCTCTTTGGTCAGCAGCATTTCTTCCCGCACCACCTTCATCAACGGTGCGATTCCAAACCAGGCAAAGAAACAGAGAAAGAAGGCAAACCACGACATGTGAAATGCCCGCATCTGGGGCGTCGTAAAATTAAACAGATTGATTCTAGTTGCTTTGTTTGGGATTTCCATTTCTTAAACGCTTTCTTGAAGTGGGTCTCAATGAAGAGGTCTGATTCTGCTCCTCTCACTTTTCTCTCGTGCAATTACCTGCGAGACAATGCGCGCAATCCTTCTGTAGGAAGTAATAAAGAAAAAGGGAGAAGAGCTTGTATCTCTTCCGCAAGCTGAGGAGGGGAGCGCTACTCTAATTGCTTGCACAAAAAATTAGTTGGATTTCAGTGGCTTTGTTGTCGGAAAATGATGCTGTTGTATTTCTCTCAAGTTCATGACTGAATCCCCTGATAGCGCAGTAGAGATTGCAGTAGGCCTGCTTCTTATGATGCATGATCGTAAGAAGTTAAATTCAATGTCATGATAGAAAGGCAAAGCATGTGCCAGAAAATAAGTCAACTATCTTTAGAAAGTAGGGGGGGGCGTTATCCAGGCAGAAATCCCCTATTATTAGAGGACGATATTGTCTTTTTGTGACTCAAAAAATATTAAGCGGCCCGAATGTTCAGTCTAGTTTCTGAGCAGGGATTCGTGGAAATGCTTATTGAATAAGCATTTATTTTGTGCAGATGGGCAATTCGATGTCTACTGAAGCAGGCTGCGTTCCAGGACGTCTTTTGCTTTATCGAAATAGGGCTGCCAGACAATTTCCGGTTTTCCATACTTCAGACAGTCACGGACTTTCTGCAGCGTGTTGAGGGCCATGTGCGGACAGCGATTGCAGGCACAGGTTTCACCGGTAGAAGACATGATTCCGGGAACCGGAAGAAAAGTATGCTGCGGCGCCGATTTCTGAAGCGGGTGAATCATATTCGCTTCGGTGGCAATCAGGAAGGTTCCCGGTTCTTTGATTGCCATCACATATTGCCGCAACTTCTCTGTTCCGCCGACGAAATCAGAAACTTCGAGAATCCGATGAGGACATTCGGGGTGCGCCAAAACCAGCGAACCGGGATTGTTCTTTTTGGCGCGGAGCAAATCCTGTACACTGAAGATCTCGTGGACCATGCAGGAGCCAGGCCAGAGAATCATGAGGCGTCCCGTGACTTCCTGAAGATACCGCCCCAGGTGTTGATCGGGCACAAACAGAATCTCTTTGCCTGCGGGGACGCGGTCGATAATTTCTCGTGCATTCCCACTGGTGACGATCCAGTCGCACAGACTTTTAACTTTGGCCGTCGTGTTAATATAGGCAACGGTTTCAAAATCGCGGCCTTCCGCCCGCAGTTTTTCCTGAAACTGGAGCAGGTCTCCATATTGACAACTGTCAGCCAGAGAACAGCCTGCATTCAGGTCCGGTAACAAAATTGTCTTTTCCGGGCTTAGAATCTTGGTCGATTCGGCCATGAAATGGACACCTGAGAAGACGATGGTCGATGTCTTCACCTTGACGGCATCGCGGGCGAGTTTCAGGCTGTCGCCGGTGAAATCAGCGATCTCCTGGATATCACCATCAATGTAGAAGTGAGCCAGTAGTGTCGCATCTTTTTCTTTTTTGAGGCGATCGATTTCGTCCATCAGATCAAGCGGATCTTCGTAGACTGCTTCGGAGTTATCGATTGTTGGCAATGACATTTGCTCAGGCCCTCAAAAAATCAATTATTCAAAACGGAACTTGCTATACGGACAAGAGATCGCCGTCAAAAGTTCAAGACTTCATTTCACTTAATACTGGAGAATCTGAAGCGATTCCGGTACAACTACAGTACTATTGTTAACGGAAAACGATTCTCGTCAAGACGCTATTATTCTATATCATTGTGTGAAGGTTGAGAACTCTATGGCAGATCAATCATTGCGAATCCTGGTTTTTGGGGCTCACCCTGATGATTGTGACATCAAAGCGGGGGGAACGGCTGCCTTGTATCAGCAGGCGGGACATACCGTTAAATTCGTCAGTGTGACGAACGGAGAATCGGGCCATCAACGGCTTTCAGGGACTGAACTAGCGGATATCCGTCGCGCAGAAGCGACGGCCGCGGGAAAAGCACTGGGACTTGAATATCAGGTACTGCAAAACCGGGATGGCTATCTGCAGCCGACAATTGAAGCGCGGTTTGAGATTATTCGCCTGATCCGCACGTTTCAGCCTGATCTAATTTTCACGCACCGACCCAATGATTATCATCCCGATCACCGTTATACCTCTCAACTGGTGTGCGATGCGGCGTATATGGTGACGGTGCCTCCCATCGTACCCGATGTACCGGCCCTGCGAACCAACCCGGTGATCGCATACTTATCGGATCATTTCACGCGTCCCTACCCCTTCTCTCCGACGGTGGTCGTCGATGTCGAACCGGTATGGGATCGACTGGTGGACGCGCTGGACAGTCATCGTTCTCAGTTTTATGACTGGCTGCCTTATAATCATTTTTACGAAGATGAAGTGCCTGCAGACGAATCTGATCGCAAAGCCTGGTTGAGTGAAAAAATGAAGGCGCGAATTGCCCCTCTGGCAGATCGTTATCGTGATTTGATCATTCAAACTTACGGCGAACAACGAGGCAACGAAATCCAATACATCGAAGCTTATGAGCCTTGTGAGTATGGCTCACCTCTCTGCTCTGAGAAGATTAAGACGTTGTTTCCATTTTTGCCATAAGTTTTGATTTACAGAAAAGACGAGTCAAATAAGCAAGCCAAGATTGTTTTATTTTCGACTCTTCAGATCAAAGGTGAAGTCATTCTTTCCCTCAGCCACGTCTGCTTCCAGGCCCGATGTCAGAGCATTGCTATATTTATCGGGAATGAGCGACTTTCGTTTCACGCCGGCTGCATACTCTTCTGCCGTCGGATCATTCTCAAATGCCGTGATCACCACTGCGTAGCTTCCTGGTAAGACACCATCGCCCGCTTCAAACGTAGATAACTGCACGCGACCAGTCGTATCAATCTGACCGATGGCAGGCCGCTTCACATTTCCTTCGCTCGAAGATTTTGGCTGAAAGGTCACAGTACCTTTGGGCAATAGTTTTCCATCAATGGTCACGGTCCCTGTGACTGGAATGGTTTTCGGCCGTTCATTACCACTGCAGCCTGCTAATAGAAATGGGAGCATCGGGATCAGGAAAAATAAACATGTTAATCGTTTCAGATTTTGAGCAAGTTGAGTCATCAAACGAATGATCCTCCCCGGATTTTATGAATGGACTATTAGAGACATCAGAAATGCAGGTGGTGTTTCAAAATTCGCCGACCACTTGCTCATCGTCTTTGTCTCCCAGATAACACCATGTTTCATAATCAATATTTTCGCTGATAAATCGCACACCACCATCGGCCATACACATGTGGACTCCGCCAACATGACGGCTCATAAAACCGCCCATATAGGCATAGCAGGAATCAATTCGGGTGTTTCGAGATTTGGGGCAAGCCGTATATGTTTTGAAATAATTCGGCGGAGTATTCGTTGAGCCAATATGCATATGAGATGCAAAATACATATTGAACGTACTGTAGATAGGGAGCGTTTCTCCCACCAGAAACGTGTTACTCGTACCATCGGGACAATCACGGAATTTGTAGGAAAGGCGGCCTCCATTAAACATGCCGGGAGCTTCGACACTGGCACGTGCGCCTCCCGTACTTTTACAGTTGATATTCGGGGTTAATGCGGGAATGGGGCAGAGATTCATATTCAGCGGCCCAGCAGATGGTTTATAATTTGCGCCGAGAGAGTCTCCGGTGCCTGGTGTATAACCTGCTTCTCGCGAATTGGGAAAGAGCCCGCTATCTTGATCCGTAGGACACATTAAAACAGTCGCTTTCCAATCATTGAGCGCTGCCGGATTATTACCCTGGTGATTCGGAATCTCGAAATTGATTTTATTATAAAGGGGGGCTTGATCGATGTACGGAAGTAATGATTCAATCCAGGTATGACAGTGTGAAATCCCAGAAGTCCCGCCACAATAGGAGGCTCCAGGAAAGCCACCATGTGCTTCGTGGTAACTGTGGAGCGCGATGCCAAGTTGTTTTAAATTGTTTTTACATTGAGACCGTCTCGCTGCTTCACGTGCCTGTTGAACAGCAGGAAGGAGTAATGCAATCAGAATGGCAATGATGGCGATGACGACTAATAATTCGATTAATGTAAAACCACGCTTCTGCCAGGGATGAAGGTTCATTGTTCTTTTCCTTTGTAAAAATAAAGAGAAAGTCAGAATTGACAGGAAAAATTCGATCCAGGGACGCATCAGTTTTCAGGTACTCGAATGAGTATTTATGAAGAAAGCCGTAATATTTCAGCAGCGGTCTATTTTTTTAATGGAACCCTTCTGTATCTCAAAACTTAATATGCCGATTTCTAAAGTGCACAATACAGCAGTTCATTAATATACACCTGGATAATTCGTTAGTCAACAAAGATTTACGTTAAGTGGGCAAATATTAGATAAGGCTAATTTTACAGGGATTTGCACTTGGTTTGATGTGATGCTGGAGTCACGATGCGCGAAACAAGCAGAGTATTTCAAGGAGCACAACAGGAGCCGAATTTCTGGGCAGACTCAAAAACAGGTGTCGTATTTCTGTCACTGCAGTTTGAGATTTAGATTCGCCATTTTAAAAACACGTACTAAAATCCATTGCGATACAGAATGCTGTTAAAATTGATATACTGGTGTTTGATTCTTTCTCGAAGCAGTTGATCCATTTTTTAAAAACGAAACTCAATACGGTGGCGCAAATGCGAATGATCTGTATTTTAAGTTTGTTGTTCTGTTGTGGGGGACAACTCGTCGCAGAAGAAACCTCTGCCGATCGGGGTTACCAGATATTGACATCCAAAGCCTACCTGCCGCCTGACTTTGATCAGGCCGTGCTTGAGGATCTGTGGAAAGTCTGGCCTGAAGAACAGCGTGCCAAGGCAGAACAAGCGACTCCCGAAGAACGTCGCGCGATGATCTATTCCTATTATGGCATAATGCAGCGTCCCGGTTCGGAAACGACGCCGCTCGGATACGTGGTCACACCAGAACAGAAATGGGTCATGAACTGCTTTACCTGCCATGGAGGAAAAGTGGCAGGGACGGTCATCCCAGGGGCACCGAACAGTCACCTGGCTCTGCACACACTGACGGAGGATGTGAGCAAGATAAAATTGCAGCAGTTGAAAAAATTGAGCCATATGGATTTGGCTGCGATTGGGATTCCACTGGGGACGACTCATGGGACAACCAATTCCGTAATCTTTGGCGTGGTTCTCGATTCGCTCCGCGATCCTGATATGAATTTTGATCGAACCCGCAAGGTTCCTCAGTTATTACATCATGACATGGATCCGCCAGCCTGGTGGAATGTGAAGCGGAAACAGAAAATTTATGCCGATGCTTTCATGACCAAGAATCATCGTGTCTTAATGCAGTTCATTCTGATACCGCGAAATCATGCCCAGAAGATCAAAAGCTGGGAAGCCGACTTTGAAGACATTCTGGCGTATATTGAATCACTGGAAGCCCCCCGCTATCGCTGGCCCGTTGATGAATCGCTGGCGCAGCAGGGCAAACAAATTTTTAATGATCACTGCGCACGCTGTCATGGTACCTATGGAGACGATGGAGACTACCCTGAGAAAACGGTCGCGATTGCGGAATTGAAAACGGACCCGGTACGGTTGCAATCGTTGCCGCCCGCTTATCGAGCCGCATTGAATCAAAGCTGGCTCTCGCGTTATGGGAAAGATCCGGTGGTGGAAGATCCGGGTGGCTATGTGGCTCCCCCGTTGAATGGCGTTTGGGCGTCTGCCCCCTATTTTCATAATGGATCGGTGCCCACTTTATGGCACGTGCTACATCCGGCAGAGCGTCCGAAAATCTGGAAGCGTACTGAAAACGGCTATGACAAACAGAAAGTGGGCCTGGAAATCTCCTCATTTCCCAAGCTGCCAGACAACTTATCGATCAGGCAAAAGCGAAGTTATTTTGACACTTCGCAGTTTGGCAAAGCGGCGAGTGGCCATGACTACCCCAACGCTTTGAATCCGTCAGAGAAACGGGCGGTACTCGAATATTTGAAAACGCTTTGACGTCGCGAAAATGCTCTGTGCTTACGCGATCGGTGGATGCTTACTGCAATCCGAACAGCCCCATCATCGCCAGGAAGTTCAGATAGAGCAGAGCCAAACCAGGGTAATATCCCAGGGCGGCTGGCTTTCGCTCGAGTGTGACATTTTCTTCGGACGGCGGTCGTTCGTTCGAAATATAACCGGGAGTCCATTCGCTGCCCGACGGCGTGACGTATTTCGCTCGTGTCTTCCAGAGGTAAACGCAAACGACTGCAACGAACAGCGCCGCCGCTACAGTAATCAGCGGGTGGACGGCCTGTGTTTCATCGCCCAGTTTCGCGGCTTGATCGGGAAGTTCAGTGACCAATTTCGCCATGGAAACGGCAAAGGCATTGTTCAGGAAATGGACTAGCATCGGCGCCCAGAAGCTCCGCGTGACGTAGTACGCAAAATGCATGAACATCCCTAAGGGAATGACCGCGATCACATGAGCGGGATGTGCATGTACGAGACCAAACATGATCGATGTAATCAGAATTCCAGGTATCAATCCCCAGCGCGCCAGAAGTCCGCGACCAATCACGCCGCGAAAGACAATTTCTTCTCCGATGGCAGGAAAGACGGCAATCACCAGTATCAGTGCCCACAGGGGACTGTTTTCGGCCATCTGCTTGACCATTTCCATCGTTTGCAACTCGTTGAACCGTTTCAACAAGGGAATCTGTTCGGCGAACGTGCTCCAGGCATCGAAGGCGACGCGGTAAAATTCGCCCGAAAGCATGGACAAGGGTAAAACGGAAATGAGCAATAACAATCCTGTTGAGACGGAAAAGGGTTGCAAATTGATTTTAGCTAAAACCCCTTTGCCCAGTCGCAGACTAATGGCAACGATGGCGATTAAGACAAAGATGCCCTGCTCGACTCCCGCCATCTCAAGCGGATGATTTTCAAAAAATTCCTTGAGATGTTTTTGAATTGTGGCCGCGTTCTGTCCCAGATTGGATGTCGTCATCAAATAAATAAATGCGCCGACGATAAAGAGCATGATACCCGCGAAATGCGCACCAAAGACACCGAACATCCAACAGATCGATTCAAACAAACCGGGCCCCGGCGGTTTCCTTGAAAGGCGGTTCGTTTTGGTTTTCTCTTCAGAGCGTGCGGTCTGTAATGCGTTCTGGAAGACCTGGTCGAGTTCGGTTGCGGCTTGATCGGGGGCTGAGGAGATCGCTCCCTTTTCGGCATCCGGGTTATCTAAGAATTCCAGGTCCGTCAAATCGGATTCCGGATCATCGGAAGGAGTATTATCAGGAGCGGTCATAGAGAATTTCTGCTTCAGGGTGATTGGTTGGTTGACTGTTTCAGCATGTCTAAAACGGTGTGGTCGACGTAAATTGTATCAGTCAAATGGTATAGGGTCCCTGATATAATGAAATAGCACATCAGCCCCTTGCCTTTCAGTCTATGTCTTTATAGTCCCATTTCAGAAGCGCGAATTCGAGTTTTTTTCAGGAAAAAGGAGATTCCGTGCAAATAATGAGTCTTCCAGAGCGAATAAGAGAGTGCAGCAATCCCTTCTCAGAGAGAACTCGTTATCGCTTTTACCTCAAAACCGGGTATGATATTAGCAGGGCCAGATTTATGAACGAGTCATTAACTACAGATGCTATCTGTTCTGTCGAGCAAGTTTCAGAAATGTTACCAGATCAAGATCTTGAAGAGGATACAGCCGAGCAAAACTGCCAGTTGCATTATTGCGCCAATTGCAATTCGACCTTTTTTCAAGAGGCAGGAGTCGAGCACTGTCCCACGTGTGATGCCAAAGTCGATGGGGTGATGATTTCCGATTTAGAGGAAACCATTGTGACACATGATCTGGCGGACCGACTTTCAGAGCAGTTGGAACCAGAGACCGATCTGGACGATCCGATTGCCGGGACCGATCTGCACGTCTATCAATGCAAGTCGATGATTGGTCGTGGTGGGATGGGAATGGTCTATCTGGCAACGCATCGTGATTTGGGAAGACGTTGTGCCCTGAAAATCCTTAAGCCGCGACTGGCGGAGCGTGATCCTGATTATGTCCGACGTTTTCTGCACGAAGGCCGCTCCGTTGCGACCTTGAATCATCCCAATATTGTTACCGCCCATGCAATTGGAGAAGAACGCGGCTATCGTTTTCTTGAAATGGAGTTGATTGCCGGCCGGGCTTTAGGTCGCGTGGTGCGCGAAGATGGGCCTTTGAGTGCACTTCATGCGACCTCTTTGATAGCACAGGTGGCTTCCGGCCTGGGAACCGCGCATGCCAAAGGAATTATCCATCAGGACTTGAAGCTGGAAAATATCCTCCTGACCACATCTGGAGTTCCGAAGATCGCTGATTTTGGCCTCGCGAAACGGATTACAGCTGACGACAGAGCTGCATCGCAATATCTGGCAGGCACGCCCAATTATATGGCGCCAGAGTTATTTCAGGGGAGTGCTGCTACTGCGACCTCTGATGTCTACTCGCTGGGGGTCTGCTTTTTTGTCTTATTAACGGGACAGCTTCCCCATCGAGGTGAGACTTTCAATTCACTGATTCAGGACGTGACGTCTCAACCTGCACCAAGCGTGCGTGATTTTTGCCCCGAGATTCCTTTGGAAATATCGGAATGTGTTTCACTGATGTTAGACAAGAGCCCCGCCAATCGATTTCAAAATGGTTTCATGGCGGCACTCTATCTGAATGCGGTTCTGGGACAGGTTCAAAATATCGAGGCGATGCTGCATGAGGCATTTGGCAACAATCAGAATGTCTCTTGGGTTAGAGATGGTTCGCAGTACATTTTGGAAGTCAAACAAGCTGCGAAACGAAGACAGACGGTTTTCATCGAACCGAGTGATCATCAGATGCAGGAGCGACTCTTGTTGATTTACAGCACCTGTTGTGATGCGCAACCGGAATACTATGAAGAAGCACTCAGGTTGAATGCAGAAATCTCGCACGGCGGGATTTCGATTCGTGAAGTCAATGACGAATCGAAGTTTGTGATGGTTGATACGTTTCCCCGCTCTTCTGTTGGTGCGGACGACATTCGCAAGAGTGTGATGGCAGTGGCACACCATGCCGATGAAATTGAACATCAGCTCACAGGGCATGACTTGCATTAAGTCATCTGCATCGAGAGAGCCAGGCTGATGCTCAGCCGTCTGTAGTGGTTATGCTGCTTGTTCGTCTTTTCCCTTCTGGGTCAACGATCCAGTGATTCCTTCTTTGGTCATCTTGGAACTGCTGGCAGCATCGGAATTCCAGGAAACGATCTTATCGTTGTCTCAAACCACAGTTCCGGCCTGCTTTTGCCGATGAATTCACTGAGATCGTAAATCAAAAGCTTGACCACCCATTCAAACCACTGATATAGTCAGTATGGGCGAATCAGACTCGATTGCGATGCTGCAAGAGTTAGTTTGTCTGTTCCAATGTGCAGGTCTTGGTTTCAGTGAGGCGCATCTTGGAGTGGAAGCCTCGTTGTTTCAGCTCAATAAGAATTTCTCTTTGATTCAGCAAGCTTTTGCGGGAATCTGGATCACTGAGTCGATATACTGATACTTTCGAAAACCGTACACAACCTTGAATCGTCAGCCGCCCTGGGGTATTTCATGCGTCATTCTCTGAGACAATCCGTTCTGGCAGCCCTGTTTTGTGGTTGTCTGGCTCTTACTTCTGTGGGAAATCAGAGCTTTGCTCAACAGAAGACATTGAATCGTGGATTTTCGATCAAGGCCGACATCACGGCTACGGGGGAAGAACGTGCCGCTCAGAAATCGCTGTGGGTGCTCGATGCGACGTTTAAGCCCATGCGAATGGCTCGAATGGATTTGACAAACCTCAAGACGGGCAAAAAAGAGAAAACGCTCGTCTGGTATATTGTCTACAAGTGTGTGCTGCGACCGATTGAGCGTCCGAGTGATAAAGATGAATTTACACCGGAAAATGCTGAGGTCCCTCCACCAGGACCGGCATTGTTTGTTCCCGAAGTGACACTGATTACGAACGACAATGGCCAGCAAAAAAGCTATCCCAACCAGATTCTTCCCGAAGCCGAAGCGATTATTAACAAACGGGAACGCAGGCAATTCAAAAACGCAGTTGATATTATCGGTGAGCTCCCCCCTCTTACTCCCGCTGATTCCAAAGGCGAACAAGCAATCTATGGTGTTTGTACTTGGACAGGCGTCGATTCGAGTACGGATTACTTTACGCTGTTGTTTTCAGGGCTTTCCAATGGTTACAAAATAGTAGATGGCCCTGATGGCAAAAAGTTAACCCGGCGAAAAGTGCTCGTGCAGCAGTATTGGCGGCCCGGCGATGAGTTCGGTCAGCAGGAACGCGAATTTCGCCCTAAAGGCAGACCCTATTGGGCTTACCTGTCTAATGATCCAGAAATTGCTGCAAAAGAGCTGAATATCGATGATTCCACAAAGGCAACGCCCTGAATCTCTGGTTTCTTACTGGAAAATAGCAGGAAGTTGTCTGGAAAACCGATTATCTCTTGCAAGTTCAGGCCTGATTCGCCAAGATACTGCCTCAAATAACATCTTTTATTGAATTCGCCCCATTAGTGGGCAACTTTTGCTACCTGAGGATAAAAGCAATGGCTCATAAGAAGGGACAAGGATCCAGTCGTAACGGACGCGATTCACAAGCACAACGCCGCGGAATTAAAAAATTCGGTGGTGAAAGCGTCCTCGCTGGAAACATTATCGCACGGCAATGTGGTACCAAATGGCATCCCGGAAAAAATGTTGGTTTAGGACGAGACTATACCATCTTTTCTCTGGTTGAAGGCAAGGTTTATTTCGACAAAGAAGGTCGGCGTATCAACGTTGAGCCTGTATTGAACTAAATCTACTCCGCGACAAGACACATCAAAGGTTTCCTGAATCTATCTTTCAGGAAACCTTTTTTCATTTCCGATTTGGCTGGCTGGCCGTCAATTTCACAGTGATTTTTGTCGGTGTTTGTTCTTTCCCTCTCAGAACCGTCACGATCACCGTGTCTCCCGGCTTTTGGCTTTCGATGTAGTCCAAAAAGTCAGCAGCCGTTTTGATCTGGTTTTTGTCCACCGCCACAATCAGGTCAGCCGCGGTGCGATCCACGCGTTCGATGACAATCAGCCCCCTTCTCTGTCGCTCAATTTTAGGTCCCCGTAAGCCTGCTTTTTCGGCGGGGCCTCCCGGAGTCAATTTGGCCACAAGTAATCCCTGTTCGGTTTCGTAAACTCGTTGAATTCCGATTTCCGGATGGATCATATGGCCGTGCGTCACAAGCTGTGGGGCAACGCGCGCGACCAGATTCGAGGGAATTGCAAATCCGATACCTGAGCTCTGGCCGGTGCTGCTGGCAATCGCCGTATTAATGCCGATTAACTGGCCATGAGAGTTGAGTAACGGGCCACCGGAGTTCCCGGGGTTGACGGCGGCATCGATTTGAATGATGGAGTTGATCGTGCGATTTCCGCGCAGTTTGAGTGACCGGTTCAGGCTGGAAATAATACCGCAAGTCATGGTTCGTTCCAGGCCAAACGGATTTCCAATCGCAAAGACCCGCTGGCCAACTTTGAGTTGACTGGAATCACCCATTGTCACGGGCTTTAGTGTTTGGGGGGCTTCATCGATTTTGATCACTGCGATATCATTAATGGCATCAGCGCCAACAAACGTCGCCGAGTAGGACTTGCCATTGAATAACGTGACGTTAACTTGTTTCGCGTCTTCGATGACATGGTAATTCGTTAAAATATGCCCCGCTTTATCAATGATGGCACCTGAGCCCGCTCCCTCGGTGTCGTATTCCAATAAGAAAAATCCATCTGTTTTTGTGCTCTTCGTTGTGATGTGAACAACGCTCTTATTCAATTTCTCATAGACGCTGACATTGATTTCTTCTTCAGGCGACAGTCCGCGCTCATTGAATAAGTTCTGCCGATGTGCCTCTCCCAATTTATTCGTAGTGGGCTTTGAGACTGCAGGAGACAGCGGTGTAGGAGGGATAATCCGCGGGCCGCTTGGTTTCAAAGGGACTTGTGCTTCGGAAGCGGTAATCCAGAGAGAAGATGGTGATTCAATGGAAGAGACAAGCAAGCTGCCTAATACTGCAGAGAAAAAACAACCGATAACATATTTCATGTAACACCTCACATGTCACGGAACTCGAAGAGACTGGGTAAAATAAGAAGCTAAGGGGTTTCGTGTGGATTACTATTTGATAAATGAGTTTACGAGATTTCTCATATATCACATGAATTCTGGATGGAACTATATCATAATCCGATACCAGATTACTGAAGAACTTTCTGACTATGTTATAGTAATCAGATCGCAATCATTATCGCAAATCTGCCTGAAGGGTAAATAGAGATTCACACTCTACAAATCAAAGTCGAAGTGACTTGGCAAAAAGCGAACACGCTGAAAACAACGATGTTTTCAACGACCAACCCGAAGTTCAGCATGAAAGAATCAATATGCGTCGGATTGCCCTCTTAACAGCAGGTGGAGACACACCGGCTTTGAATGCGACCATTTATGGAGCCGTCGAACGAGCCAATGAACTTCGAGTCGAAGTCGTAGGGATTATTAAAGGCTTTGGTGGATTGCTCGACCCGAATGTGCCCCATCTGCGGCTTAATCCACTGTATTCAACAATTCCAGAGCTTGATCCCCGTTGTGGTGGGACGATTCTAGGCTCTTCTCGAACTTATATTGATGATTCTCACGCGGGGGAACTGCAGGTAGTCAAGAAACGCCTAGATCAATTAGGAATCGAAGGTTTGATCTGTATTGGCGGAGATGGAACGCTGAATGGGATGCAGCCGATTTCTCAATTCATGCCTTGCGTTCTGGCTCCGAAAACAATTGATAACGATCTGGGTTTGAATTATTTGGATGAACCCAATGAATGGGTGCGCGAGGTAGATCCTGAAAGTAAAAAGGAAACCTTCCGGAAATTACCGAGCAAGCAGGATCTGGATCTGGAAGACATCGTCAATTTTGCCACTCCAGGATATGCCACTGCGGTGTATGTCTGTGTGCAGGGAATTCAACGTATCCGCACGACGGCAGAAAGCCATCGTCGGATTGCGATTGTGGAAGTGATGGGGAGAGAATCAGGTTATCTTGCATTAGGGGCGGCCTATGGACAACCTGATATTATTCTGATCCCCGAAATTCCTTTAGATTTCGAACGGTTTGAACGCCGCGTACGCGATCTCTATGATGCACAGAAAAATGTCGTGATTGTGATCGGCGAAGGATTACGTGACCAGGAGGGGAAACGTTTAGGTGATATCTCGCAGAGCGTAGACCCGGCAGGGAACGTGATCTTTAGCGGGGCTGCGGAAGTGCTGCAGAACATGCTCATCGAATCAATGGGCGATCATTATTTTGTTTCACGCAAGCGTCATGAACAGGCTGCCGCGGCAACATTCACACGTAAAATTGGTCATACGCAACGGGGCGGACGACCAATTCGTTTTGACCGATATTATGCGACGCAGCTAGGGGGAAAAGCAGTTGATCTGCTTGTGCAACGTCAAAACAACTATGTCGCGATCCTGCAATGGAATGAAGAACAGGGGTTCCATGTCAGTTCGATTAATGGAAATGCCCTACGTGACTCCTGGCGCGGAATTCATCCACGCTTGTTGCATCCCTCTTTTTATGACGAACACCGATACCAACCATCGAAGCTGGGTATCGACTACCTCTCCAAGATCTTTAACAATGCTGTCGGTTCCGATGACTTGGAGCTCTTGCGAGAAGATCTGTTTGATACCGGCCATTTAAAGTCCCGCTATCAGAGTGTGAATGTTGGTATCCACAAACATATTCGTTATCTGAGTTCGGAAAACGAAGACGGTCCGATTGATCCCTTTTAAGGTTCCTCTTGCGGCAAATCAAAAGCGGCAGGTTCAATCACCGGAACCTGTGGCTTCTCTTCTTCCGTCATATTTGAAATGGTGAAGGCTGCCGGAACCGTAGTTTGTTTGAGAGTTCCGGGGGTGGCGGCCATTGCTAGTCGCAGTTCTTTTTTGGCCGAGACATAACTGGATGCAACCTTATCGGAATTGACCATAATATCGTCAATCACATATTGATCATATTGTTTTTTCAGAATCACTGTGGCTCCCTGGTGCTTGTCGCCTACTTGAATCCGCGCGAACCCTTCGTTTTCATTCCGCTCCAGACTCGTCAGTTTCGACATTAGTAATTCGGGGATCTCGTACTGAGTCTGAGGAACCTGACCTACCTGACGCCAGACCAGCTCATTGAAATCGCGTGAGGAATGCCGTTGCAATTTCCCGATGTTTTCTTCGTGCATGTAGTATGCATAATTTTGAACCTGAACCATCAACTCCAGTGTCTCTTTGACAGACGCGGGTCTACCTTTAAGATCCACTTGAACATCATCAACTAAAAGTTTGCCGAGATGCTCACGCAAGATATAGGTTAAGGGGAGGTTTCCTTGTCTGACAGAGACTTTCGTGACAGCGCCATTGAATTTGATATCTAGAATCGAAAAGCCCGACTCTGTGATTTCTTGTACTGGCAACTGTGCAGCCAGTTTGGGTATCACTTTTTTCCAGACGCGAGCAGAAAAGTCTGGTGTTGAGCTGAAATCAAGAATCGTAAGATCCCGATTCGAGAGTGCTTCACTGAATAACTGTGCAATCGCACGAGAAGAGAATAGCGAAGTCAGCGTAATTTGCTGATTGCCTTGATCCTGAAACAGGGTGACTTCTTCTACGAGATATTTTTCTGGGATATCAATTTCATCGGACTCAACTTTAATCACCGATAAGTTAACCATTTTTCCCTGGATATGGGTTACGAAATTGGCAAGATTTCCTTCAATCTTCAATTCGTAATCGGTAGCGGCAGCATGCGTTTCAGGTAAAGGGGCGATGCTCAGGTCGCCAAAATCCAAGCTGCCGCGGTAGAACTGGCTGGCAGAATATGTTTTGAGTTCATCCTTATTGTTCTTGTTGTAAGCATCGAGAAAGTTACTGATGGCTAAGAGCATCTTGGCCTGTTTATGGGCTGAATTCACATGTTTCCCATCAGTCTTTGATTCGACGGCAACATCGGTCGCTTTCCATTTCCCCTCTTTCAGTTTCATGGAAATAATCATCTCGCCTGAACGTCGAGGGAGTGTGACAATGGCAATATCTTTGTCTAACTGTGCGTCGGGGCGTTGTTTTTTCGACTTCCCGGATTCCCCAGCAACTTTCTTTGAGAGTTTCGCCAGGAATCCTGGATGCAGTTCTTCCAGAACTTCTTTGAATTCACCATCTGTTGTCGCCAGGATATCGTCTCGATTTCCAGTTTCCCAGGCGGCTACGAATTCACGAACCGTTAACAGCAGATCCATCTGCTCGGTAACCGATTTCATGACATTCAAATTTTTCTGTTTCTGGTTGATGTAAAGGTCATCAACGATCCACTCACCTGTTTTGGTCACTTTTTTCAGATCATAGAGCAGCTTCTTTTTGTTTTTTCCAACTTCCACAACGACTTGTTTGTGATTGTCGGAAAGGTCTTTGATTTCGACGACCGTGGTTTCTCCCGTTGGAATCTTGAGGATTTTCAAGTCATCCATTGAAGAGGGGTTTCTGAGGGCCACTTTTGAAAATTTCATCGTGCTGTGATGTTTCAGCGTTTTGAGATCCTCATTTTCGATTGCTTTGGCAAACTGTTCAATGGCTTGTGTTTCAACAAGAGAAGCACAACCAGTCATCAGTGTGAGGAGTAAAATGCCGCTTACCAGAGAGAAACCGTTTTTTAACATCATGATCAGTCCAGGTAGGTATTGGATTCGAGAGGAGTGAGGATTTGTTGTTTCAATATAATATTCACAGGCAAATCAGTTTGATTCACTTCGGTTTGTACTATTGAAACATCTGCAACCACTTTTCTTGAGAGAGAAAAGCAAGCTGTCTGAGAGAGGATGTGTTTTTTTACATTTTTCTGGAATTACGTCAAGAGGATTATGGGGAATTCAAGGTCCATTTTGAGGAACTTCGTGTAAAAAATAATTGGTCTTGGCTGATTCTCAAAAATAACTATACTCGTCAGTCTCCACTTCAATGCTCATTTCGCATATGCCTGTTTTGGCACTTTTCGCTTCCTCTCTTTCAGCATCCATTCGATCTTACAATACCTGATTTTCTGGTATGGAATAGCGGGTTTTCTGTGAAACCTATTCAGATACTGACCTCAATCTTTCTTTTGTGCAGTCTGCAGGCGTCTGCCTTTGCCTGGGCTGAAACCAACGCTCCTGTCTCCGTGAGATTGCGAGTGGAATGGGGAGAAAAAACTCCCCGGCTCTGGAAAGCCCACTTTGATTTGACCGACGGTGAATTCGTGTCAGTGAATTCATTGGGTGTCGATGCGGATGAGGCAACTGTGATTTCACGAGTTGATGCAAAAGTTGTATATCAGCCTCGCACCAGCCGTGTTTTTAACAGTATGGAATTTCAAATCCGCGGTAATCTGTCAACAAAACTGCAGGTTGTCATGCAGGATCGGAATGATCCGCGCGTTACGGTCAAGCATCAGTTTGAACTGCAGGATATTCTCAAACAAAAAGAGGTTCTCGCCATTCCCCAGACGGGGACTCAGTTGGTGGTGCAGCAAGCCCCCGGTGATGCCTTTGCTTTGAAGATCAATCGACCCCATCTGGTATTTGTGCCGGATGAAATTATTCAAGTCCAGGCGTTTCCCAAGTACCTGCTGACCTCAGAAGAAACGGTTGGCTCAGAACTTCAATGGTTACTTTACCGCTCTCGTACTCAGGAGCTGGTTGCATCAGGTTCAAAACCAATTCCAGCACAGGATCGTCATGATTTACTGAAGTCAGGAATCTCTCTGTCTGTTCAGGCACCTCAGGAAGGAGTCTATAACCTGGTGGTTAAACTGGGAGAAGCACATCAGGCAGAGACTCAGTTGATTGTGATCTCCAGTCAGTTTCCGCGTTTTGCTCAAAGTGTCTCTCAGCGTGAGGGGCAGGTGCTCATCGATGAATTTGATCTGAACGGTGCCCAGGATGATCATGAACTGGTTGCCCGACGCCCCCGCCAACGCATCCGGAAATCATTCAAGTCGCTGTTCAAAGCAAGAGCACAGCCAGACAACGCAGTGCATCGCTCCGCTCCCTGGTCGGCATATCATTTAAAGCTCAGTCATCAAGGCCGACCACATCGTCTGGTGATCAGTTACCCCCGTCGTCCTCACGGTCATGTTGGGTTCAGTATTCTGGAGCCGGATGCTTCAGGCCAGTTGGTACCCGTTGGTGTGGACTCAGGGGTTTATCAAACAGCTGCCAACCTGGTGTCAACTTCCGCGTCTGAGTCCGGAGAAGAGCAAGCGGAAGTATTGTTTTGGCCTAAAATCGAGAATCCAATTCTCTTATTTCACAGTCTGGGAACAGAAACTCCAGCAGAAGTGACACGAGTGCAGGTTTATGAACTACCGCTACCGGAGCAGGATGTCAAACCGGTGGCTGGTTCGGGTATCGAAAACAAACGGCTCATAGGCCCGTATTTGCAAAAACCGTTGCTGCCGGAAATATTTGGTGCCTCACAAGTCCTGGATCAGAGCAGCAATCGCAGTCTGGATGATTGGCAAACATTTTATGAGGCCGGCAATCGACTGGCCTTTTATTTAAAGTATCACGATTTCAACAGTGTCTTGCTCGCTGTTTCTGCTGACGGAAGTGCGATTTACCCTTCTCAGTATCTGGCTCCGACTCCCCGTTATGATTCTGGTGTGTATCATTCTTCTGGTCAGGATATTCAGCAAAAAGATGTGTTGGAAATGCTGTTTCAGATTTTTGATCGTGAGCAGCTGACCTTGATGCCAGAATTGCAATTCTCTTCAATTCTGTCAGGACTGGAGCAGCTGATTCAGGATGGATCAGAACAGGCCGTGGGAATTGAGCTGGTCAATCAGCATGGGCAAACCTGGATGCATGCAAAAGGTGCCCCCAGGGGGCAAGCTCCTTATTATAATCCATTGCACCCCCGCGTTCAGAACGAAATCGCCAACATTTTTAGTGAATTAGTGGCGCGATACAGTCAGCATGCTGCCTTTCGGGGTGTGGCTGTTCAATTGAGTTTGAATGGCTATCTCCAGTTGCCCGGCTTAAGCTGGGGGTACGATGATTTCACGGTTGCTCGATTTGAAAAAGAGACCGGCGTTAAAGTTCCAGCCGCTGCGGGGGCACAAAAATATCAAAAACGTTATCAGTTTTTGACAACATCTGCATTTCCGCAATGGACACAATGGCGCTGTCAGAAAATTAAAGAGTTGCATCAACGGTTGGCGGGAATCCTTTTAAAAGCACGCCCTGATGCACAAATTGTATTTGCTGCCAGAGAGTTAGTGCCCTCGCACAGTAAAGAGGGTGATGTGGTTTCTTCATTGAAAGCAGGAGCACAAATTCGGCCTGTTTTAATGGAAATGGGGCTTGATTTTTCCGGCTATGATCAAATCAGTAATGGAGTTGTCCTGCGACCGGAACAGTACCATTCTACACAGCAAAAAAACGCGACTGCTCACATTCTCAATACGAATCCCACCGTTGATGATGCATTTAAAACACGCGTCAATGGGACACTGTTTTATCATCATCCGGTAGAAGTTCGGATTTCTGAGTTTGACCAGCTTTCTCCCTGGCAACCTGCATTTACATGGCTTGTCTCGCAGGCATCACCCGCTGGTGCCGTCAATCGCATGCGTTATGTGCACTCAATCGCACGACAGGATCCTTATCTTGTGTTCGATGGTGGCTGGACGATTCCCTTTGGGCAAGAGCAGGCAACTCAGTCGATCCGCCGACAGTTACAGATGTTGCCGGCGCGGCCTTTCCAAACGGTTCAAGTAGCAAAGCAGCCTGTGGTTGCTCGCTTGTCACGTGGTAAGGAGAAAACTTTTTACTATCTGGTCAATGATTTTCCGTATGCCTGCCAGGTGACGGTTGAAATGAATGTGCCTTCAGGTAAGCCTGTGGTTCAACTGGCGAGTGGTGAAAAAGTCAAAATAATCAAGTCGTCGCAAGGTAGTGTTTCTTATTCAATTGAGTTAGCAGCATTTGATTTTCAGGCGTTTGAAATACAAGACTCACAAGTTCAAATTCTTTCGGTGGATGCCAAGGTAGAGAGTCAAAAATTATTGAATTTGCAGGCAAAGATCGATCAAAAAAAACGCAGTTTGATTCGTTTGCATCAGACGATGAATGACGCGACCGCTGTTGTCCTGCAGGCTGATTTTGAAGGGCAAAAATCCCGCGACTACATTCTGGCAGGTTGGGAATCGAAGGACCAGAAACCACATTCCTGGAATCTGGACCGTACTCAGTCGCATTCAGGAAAGGTTTCTTTGCTTCTGGATCGTGCACCCGGAAATAATTCTCTCAAAACGAATGTGATCCCGCTGCAGGATTGCCGTTATTTGAATATGAGTGTCTGGATGAAAACGAATACCCAAGGCATGCAGGTTCGGATTGCATTGGAAGCAGAGCAGAATGGAAAGCTCAAAGTACAATCGGCAATCATTTCTGTTGATCAGCAGTGGCGAAAATATCTGTTTCGTGTAAAGGATATTCCTTCGCAGCAAATTACGAATGCCCATATTCTGATTGAAAAACTGGGAGCAGACAATTTGTGGATCGATGACGTTGATCTGCAGATCCATAAAATCTCTCCAGCGGACGACAGGCAGTTAACCAAGCTTGTGTCCACGCTCTCGTTTGCCTGGGATTCTGAGCGTTATCTGGACTGCTATCGCCTGTTGAACAGCTATTGGGGGCAATTCGATAGCGAATCGGCATCCAGTCAACCTGGTCCAGGTCAGGGTTCTGAGCCTGCAAAACATGCGGAGCGTCGCGGTATTCGCAAGCTGATCCGCCGCTAAGTTCGCAGATTCCTGAGAAGCGACATGTACTAGCCCCGCCGTATCATATTGTATATCAATGATTTACGAAAATCGCCCTTAATCAACGTGTTTATAGTGTTATAATGACTATATGGAGTCATATACCGTATTTACGTTGATTTTCATTCTGCAAGGAAGGGTTTGATATGGCGGCTCGAAAAACAATCTCCCAGTCTAAAGCACCTACCGCGAAGCCACGTACGACAACGAAAAAAACTCCGAAGCGTACCGCTTCAAAGAACAACGGCAAAGTACCTACGATCGGGAGTTATCTGATTCAGCGTTTGCAGGATTACGGTATCAACGAGATGTTCGGAATACCGGGAGACTTTGTCCTGCAGTTTTACGGCATGCTCGAAGAGAGCCCGATTCAAATTATTGGGACAACGCGTGAAGACAATGCCGGGTATGCTGCGGATGGTTATGCGCGCGTCAATGGGTTGGGGGCCGTCTGCGTCACCTATTGTGTTGGTGGTTTGAGTTTGTGTAACTCCATCGCCGGTGCTTATGCAGAGAAGTCACCCGTCGTGGTCATTAGTGGTGCCCCGGGAATGGAAGAACGGGAAACAGACCCCCTGCTCCATCATCGCGTGAAAGACTTTCATACGCAACGGGATGTCTTCGAAAAGATCACAGTGGCAACCGCTTTGCTTGATGATCCTCTGACGGCGTTTCAGGAAATTGATCGTTGTCTGGAAGCTTGCGTGAGGTATAAGCGACCCGTTTATCTGGAGCTGCCTCGCGATTGTGTTCACAAAAAAGCCATCATGCCGCATGTTCCTGAAGATTATCAGCCGACCAGCGATAAAAACGCGTTGCGTGAGTCCCTAGAAGAGGCGGAGGAGTTAATCCAGGCAAGCAAAAAGCCGGTAATTATCGCGGGGGTTGAAGTGCACCGCTTTGGCCTGCGGAAAGAGGTTTTGAAGTTTGCAGAGCAGCACAAAATTCCCATGTGTGCGACGATTCTAGGTAAGTCGGTCGTGAGTGAATCTCATCCACTTTATCTGGGCGTTTATGAAGGAGCAATGGGGCGAAACGAAGTCCAGCGGTATGTCGAAGAGAGTGACTGCGTGATTCTACTGGGAACGTTTATGACAGATATTAACCTGGGCATATACACGGCACATCTGGACCCGGGAAAATGTATCTATGCGACCAGCGAAAAGCTGCGGATCAGTTATCATCACTTCCATGATGTGATATTTTCTGATTTTGTCAAAGCGATTGGTAAGCAAAAAATGAAGGTGGTCGTGCGTAAAATACCGGACAATGTACGCCCTCAGCCTGTTGATTTTAAGGTAAAACCAACACAGCCGATTACCACAAAGCACTTGTTTGAGAGTGTCAATGAGATCCTGGGTGATCACACGGTCGTAGTGACCGACGTCGGAGACTGTCTGTTTGGAGCCGTTGATTTGATGATCGGTACGCACACACAATTCCTCAGTCCCGCCTATTATACCTCGATGGGGTTTGCGATACCGGCTTCGATTGGGGCACAGGTGGCTAATCCGAGTTTACGCCCGATTGTCCTGGTCGGTGATGGTGCGTTTCAGATGACCTGTCTTGAGCTCTCAACAGCACTCAAGCTGGGGTACAACCCGATTGTCATTGTCCTGAATAATAAAGGCTACACCACCGAGCGTTTCCTGCAGGAAGGTCCGTTTAACGATATTCCGAACTGGAAATATCATAACATTACCGACCTGATCGGTGGCGGCTGGGGCTTTGAAGTCAGCACCGAAGGTGACTTGGAGAAGGCGATCAAAGCGGCACTGGCAAATAAGGACAGTTTGAGCGTGATCAACGTGCATCTGGAGCCTACGGATGTCAGTCCGGCGTTGACTCGGCTGGCAGATAAAATGTCGAAACAGCTCTAAGCAGTGGTACGAAGTCAGGTACGTAAAAAAAGCCGGGCGAGAGTCCCGTTCTCTATGCCCGGCTAATTTCCTTTCGCATGCAGCCCATGAAGTTCCAGCGCATGGACTGCAATAAGAACGCGAAAGGGTCCCCCCTGTTTCGTTTAAGGGTAGGAGATTGAACAGGCACGCTTTTTTAAGAGGTGTACCTGTTCAAGATGGATGCGACAAGGATTTATTGATCCTCTTGAAGCTTACGCTCCAGTTTGTATTGTTCCAGAACTTCACGCTGGTTGTAGAGCTGTTCTTCGGGACCGGCTGGGTAGTACTGAACGTCATCATCGAGGTAATAAGCAGATGGCAGCGTCTGGCCGCCGATACTGGATTGGCAACCGGTGCTGGTTAATCCGATTAATGCTAAACCCAGAACTCCTAAACTTGACCAATTTTTAAACTGGCGAATTACCATGATTTTCCTCGGAATTGAAAAGTTGTCGAAAGGCACCTGTTGGGGAGACGCGTGTAAACAGGGTAAGACAGGAGCCGGGAACACCTTGGGATCAGTCTGTCCTTAAACTAAATCCGGTGACTTGTTCGGGAAGCCACACGCAAGGTCACACATGAGTACAATGTGTGTACTTGGTTTATCGACATACAGAACCGGAATCTTCGGCATATTCTTCCTAATCGGACAATATTTTGTATAAAGAAAGTCCGCAGGGCATAGATATGGCAGGGTGGGAAAGTATGAACACTACCGGAAGCCGTTGAAAGACGGGGTGTTAATTTAGGAAGAATCAGTGGTGGCTATGGTTGTGTAGACCGTTTCTGCTCTCGGCGGTACTTCATCGTTTGCTCCAGCTCTATTTTCGTTTCGGATGTGCAACCGATCGCAGGCAACAGCCCCAGGCAAATACCTGTCAGATTACCGCGCGTTAAATAAGCCATGCTCGTCAGCTCCTGAAAAGGCCATCAGTCGCGACGAATCGTAACAGTAGTGCCGTCCTGACGCTAAGCTCAATCGGACTTCGCATCATCCAAGAACAAATTGCTTACGACTTAAAGGCACGCTGTAACTCGTCCAGTGAGACTTTGCCTTCGGCGACTAAACGAATTCCATCTTTCTGGAAGCCGGGCATCTCCGATTTCTTGGCGAATGCTTTGATTTTTGCAGGATCGGGATCGCTGATGATGAACTTCTTCATTTCATCAGTCATCTCGATCATTTCCAGCATCAAGGTACGTCCGTAGTACCCGAGACCATCACACTTCTCACAAGGTTCGATTTCGTTACCATCATCGTCAACAGTTTGACGCGGGGGACGATAGAGCATTTTGGTGGTTTTCGGCAGGCCCATTTTCGCGATGAGTTTTGGATTAGGCCGAAAGGCTTCTTTGCATTCATCACACAGGGTACGAATCAGTTTATGACCAATGACGCAGCGTAATGCACCAACGCCTTTTTCGACGCTGCCTGCTAATTTGCAGAATTTGAGTAAACCAGTGGCCGCATCCTTGGCTGACAATTCTGCAATCGTCGTAATTTCATCTTTGACGTTCAGGATACTGCCGACGTACGCTTCATCTGTAATCGGATTCAGGTAGATGATATCCGCTTCCATACGAATGATTCTGCGCAGGTCATCGTCAAACGTATCTCCCTCTTTTTTGTCGAGGGTCGAGATGTGGCTCAACTCGCGGTGCTCAGGATCTGCCAGAGCAAAAATTGTGTACTGGTAAGCATCAACAGAACGCACAATCCCAACGGTAGTCGTTGTGGTGCCGGAATTAGGGGGGCCACTGATCAGGATCAAACCGTTACGGCCTTTACTGAGTTCCCGAATACGTTCTTTTATTTCATCGGTGATCCCAATGTCATCAGCGCGGTCTAATGGCTGGTTCATATTGATGGCTTTGACTGATAAACGTTCTCCCCCCGGAGTGGCAGACGTTGTAACGCGTAACTGGTAAGGAACTTCTTCCAGTTCAGCCACAATACCTCCGGTTTGAGGTCGTTTTCGTTCCTGAATATTCAGCCCTGAGAGCAGCTTAACCACCTGGACGACCGCCATTCCCTGTTGCTTCGAGAGTTTGGGGCCGGAGTTTGCCACACCATCGACATAAAAGGCAACCTGATATCGTTCCCCTTTTGGCTCAAACCTTATCAGTTCAGCACGCAGGGCAAGCCCATCGGTAATGATATCCTTAGCAGGCATCAGGCCCGCTTTCACGAGTCGCGCATTATCTTTCAGATTTGCTGGTTGCCCATTTAAAGCGCCTTGGAAGGAGACCGGCTCGATTTCTTCTTCGAACTCATCGTCCTCTTCTTCCCGGGATTTTCCAAAACCAAATATCACTAGCGATACCTCTTTCAAATGGGAAACGTGCCTGACTTAAATTTTCACTTCTGAACGCCTTCACTCAGTAGTGACGTGCATTTTCGACTTTGACAGGCTGAAAGACTCAGCCGCAAATCGATTACAGGAGACCGTAATCTTGCAGTGTTTTTTCCAGAACCTTCATGGAAGCACTGTCAAGCTGCGTCATCGGAAGTCTGACTTCACCGTTGTCCCGTCCGAGCAACTGCATTGCCGCTTTAATGGGAATTGGGTTCGTCGCCAGTCCCAGCAGATTACGGCAGAGACTGAACAGCTTAAAGTGCCATTCGCGGGCCAGATTCAAATCGCCGGCATTGAAAGCGTTCAGCATTTGTTTTACGTCGCCTGGAACGATATTTCCCACAACAGACACAACGCCTTTTCCTCCCAGTGCCATCAGTGGCAGAGTCAGGCTGTCGTCCCCTGAAAGGACGGCCAGATCGCAGGCAGAGAGAATATGGGAAGCCTGGTCCATGGAACCCGTGGACTCTTTAACGGCCACGATATTGGAGATATCAGCTAACTGAATAATGGTTTCAGGTTCAATATTCTTAGCCGTTCGACCGGGAATATTGTAGATCACAATCGGAATATCAACCGATTCGGCGATGGCTTTGTAATGCTGGAAAAAGCCTTCCTGAGTTGGTTTGTTGTAATACGGGGCAACGTGCAGAGCGCCATCGACACCAGCCTGTTCTGCATATTTGGTCAATTCGACGGCTTCGCGGGTGCTGTTTGAACCGGTGCCCGCCATGACCTTGATCTTGCCTGCCGCATGTTTGCAAACGATCGAAATTACCTGTTTGTGTTCGTCGTGGGAGAGAGTCGGTGATTCACCGGTTGTTCCAACGGGACACAAGGTGTCAGTCCCTTGTTCAATATGGTAGTCGACCAGTGCGCAGAGGCCTGATTCGTCGATTTCGCCATTTTTAAAAGGGGTGATCATTGCCACCGCAAGACCTGCAAACAGGTCACTTTGATTAGACATGCTTATTCTACCTCAAAACTAAGTTGACTGGTCAGACCGGTTTGACCAGATCGATGATCTACTTTTATGTGATTGATCCGTTTTGCAACTAGGAACGATTTTCCCAGTCAACATTGGATAAAGACGCCAGTGCCAGCTGCAGGGCATGTGTTCCGTCGCGACCATGTCCCTGAGCCTGAACAGCAAGGTACAGTTGATGTCCTAATGCCAGACCAGGCAGACTCAAGTTCATTGCTTTGGCTTCTGCCAATGCGATGCCCATGTCTTTGATAAAATGTTCGACAAAGAATCCTGGATCGAAATTATTATCCATAATACGAGGACCGAGATTGGAAAGCGACCAGCTGCCTGCAGCGCCGCTGCCGACAGATTCTAATACGGTCGGCAGGTCCAGTCCTGCTTTATAACCATACAGCAGGGCCTCGCAGACACCAATCATGTTCGTGGCGATCAGGATTTGATTGACCATTTTCGTATGCTGACCGGAACCGGCTTCACCCTGATGCACAATCGTCTTGCCCATGGCTTCCCAGCAGGGTTGCAGGGCATCGACCACTGCTTGCTCTCCCCCGATCATGATAGACAGGGTGCCATTTTTGGCGCCGACATCTCCGCCGGAAACGGGGGCATCTACACTATAGACGCCCTTTGCTTTCGCTGCTTCGGCAACTTCCACGGCCAAAGAGGGATCGCTGGTTGTCATATCGACTAGAATTTTGTCGGCAGAGGCTCCGGCTAATGCCCCCTGCTCTCCTAATAGGACTTCTCTGACATCGGCAGGGAAACCAACAATTGAGAAAATGACGTCAGACGCTTCTGCGACTGCCTTTGGGGAATCGGCCCAGTTGGCGCCTTTCTGAATCAAAGGCTCTGCTTTAGATTTACTGCGATTATAGACAGTTGCTGAAAAACCAGCGTCCATCAGGTGTCCGACCATGCTGGCACCCATGACTCCCGTTCCAATCCAGCCGACTTTCGTTTGTCCTGGTTGAATTGCTGGTATCGCCATATTGTTCAATCCTTTTCGCTCTCAGTTCAAGTTCGTATTTCTATTCACAATGGCCTACTGGAAATCGTAAAAAAATGATTGTCAGATCTCAAGTTAGCACAATATTTCTCCTTGGCAGTATATCGAGCTCTGACTCAGAAGTCATACCACTGGTTCATTTTTTTGACAACAATTGCTGGCGATTTGGTCTTTTGTCGGGGGATTTAAAGAGAGGTGATAAAAGAAACTTGCGATTCGCACGCCAAGTAGGGAAAATCGTAAAAATCGACCACTACACCTGCCCCGCTCCTCTTTTGGGTGTCAGTCGACTAATTTTCAGATGATAAAGCGAGCCTCTCCATGAAATGGAAACTAGCGATCCTGTTTTTCACACTCTGGTTAATGCCTGCTTCAGGCAGTCACAGCACTGTTTATGCCCAGGGGTGCGGGTATCCTTGCGGCCCGGATGGTGCGCCTTTGTTACGGTTTTTAACGCCGCAGGGTTTCATGGGAGCCAATTTTCGAGGGACCTGCATACAGCATGATCGATGTTATGAAATTCCCGGAGTCAGCCGCCGTTATTGTGACTTGCAATTTCGCCAGGATTTACATCGCCGCTGTGATAATTCCGCCTTTCCGCTCGGCTGCCGCATGGTGTCTAACTTCATGTATCTGCAAGTCCGGCTCTATGGCAGACGGCCTTATTTGAATTCACAGTACCCACAGTATCAGACACCAGTCCCCGCGTATTCGTACCCCGTGTATGATGGTTATTAACTCGTCTTATTGATGAGCTTCCGCTTCTGCGTTTCAACGAATCTTCCTTTTGTGATGAAATTTCCGGCATGACTGAACCACTGGCGTATCTCAATGGCGCCTTGATCCCTTTTTCCGACGCAAAGCTGGCGGTGACAGATCTGGGGATTGTGTACGGCGCTTCGGTGACGGAGATGATTCGCACCTTCGCGCATCGCCCCTTTATGCTGGACGAGCATCTGGACCGGCTCTACTCTGCGTTGGATTATGTCTGTATTGAATCCCCCGTGGCAAAATCGGAGCTACAACAAATCTGTGAACGCCTGATCGATCAGAACGCAGCATTGTTACCGACAGAGCAGGATCTGGGTTTGACGGTCTTCATTACAGCCGGCCAGAATCTGCCCTACCTGGGACTTGCCGAACTTGAAACCTGTCAAACGCCGACGGTTTGCGTGCATACGTTTCCTTTGGCGTTTGAACTATGGGATCAAAAATACGCAGTCGGCCAACATTTGGTGAGATCCGAAGTACAACAGCTCAATGCAAAAATATTTGATCCCCAGGTCAAATCCCGCAGCCGCATTCACTTGTATCGAGCGGATAAACTGATTCGTAAAAAAGAGCCACAAGCCAGCGCACTCTTATTTGATGAGTCAGGATTTGCCGCGGAAACGACGATCGGTAACTTCTATATTGTCAAAGACAATATGATCGTGTCACCACGTCCGGAGCATATTCTGGGAGGGATCAGTCAGCAGATGGTGATCCGATTAGCGAAACAGCTGGGACTTCGCTATGCAGAGGCAGATATTTCGGCAAATGCGATTCTCGAGGCCGATGAAGCATTGACGTCTTCGACCGGGTATTGTCTGATGCCAGTGACCCGTTTTGGGGAAACTCCCATTTCAGAGGGCGTTCCGGGGCCTGTGTTTATGCAGTTACTCGTAGCGTGGAGCGAAGCCGTCGGGGTTGATATTGCTCAACAGGCTGTACAGATCGGTGACGCGAGACGGAAGACACTTTCGTAATTGCCGGTTTCATATTATTCCCTTGTTTTGATTACATACCAGGAACTATCACCGTGTCACACTATCTGGAATTTTTCAAACAGTTTCGTACGACCTTTGAAACCACCGGTGCAATTGCTCCCAGCAGCCGTTTTCTGGCGTCAGATATGGCGGGGCCGATGAAGCAGCATCAGGGGCCTAAGAAAGTTCTGGAAATTGGTCCCGGAACCGGCGCTGTGACACGGCAGATCGTCAAACAGATTCAACCGGGAGACCAACTGGATCTGGTGGAGTTGAATGACAAGTTTGTCGAGATTCTCCATAAACGTTTTGACCAGGAACAGGGGTTTCGAGAGATCAAGGATCAGACATCCATCCACAACTGTCCGTTGCAGGAATATGGAGCGGGAGAAGAATACGACTATATCGTTTCCGGACTGCCTTTGAACAATTTTCCCACGGATCTGGTGGGCGAGATCTTTGAAGCCTATTTTCGTCTGCTCAAGCCGGGTGGCGTCCTGTCTTACTTTGAATATATGTATGTGCGACCTGTGCGGAAAGCCATTTCGCGGGGTGAAGAGAATCAGCGGATTCGGCAAATTGATGACATTATGAGTCATTATACCAGTCAGTATCAAATTCAAACGGACTGGGTCTGGTTCAATCTGCCGCCTGCTTGGGTGCAACATCTGCAAAAAGAGAAAGGCAGTCCTGCGCTGGCCGAGCAGACTGCCTCTGAGGAACTCAAGTCTTAATGCGAGTGAAACGTTGCCGTTTTACTCCGACGCTTTTTTTCCTTTACTCTCCGTTTTCTGATTCTCTTTTTGCGGCTCAGCTCCGATGCGAACCGGGTTGATTCTGCCACGTCTTTGTTGTCCGACGACTTCCTCTAATTCGAGATATCCATTTCGATTTCGATCCAGTCTGTCGAAGACGCGATCAATTTGATTTAACTCGTATTTGCTCAATTTTCCATCATTATCAAGATCTATTGTTTGAAAGAAACTGGAACCGGGACGCCGCCTTGCTGGCTCACCCGGCTGTTTTTTCTGTTGGTCACGCATTTCTGGACGTTTCATCTCTTTGTCGTTTTCACGGTCGGGGCGACGTCGGTCAGGACGAAACGCAGCGAACTCTTTCTTGAATTCTTCCTTGGTCAGTTCTGCATCCTCGCCTTTTCCAGATTTCTCCAAAAGACGCCGTACAATTGGTTTTCCTCGTTCGGGAGATTCTTCCAGAGTGAGTTTCCCATCCTTATTGGTATCCAATCGATCGAAAAATCGCTCTGCACCCGCTTGCATGTCTCCAGGTTTCCGCGGGCGATTTCCGGGGGGCTTGCCCCCTTCTCTGTTTCCTTTGAATCGGTTTCCGAACTTTTCAAATTCTTCCAGGGAAATTTCATCTGTATTTAATCGTTGAAACAGCGGTTCCATACGCGCACGCATCGGTTCCGGAAGTTCCTCTTTGGAAATTTTCTTGTCACCATTTCGATCCAGGCGACTCCAAAACTTTTTCATATCACGCGGTCCCCGATTGCGGTTTCCCCTGGGGGCATCGCCTGCGGGAAACTTCTGATCTTCTTTTTTCAGGCCCGCTTCAAATTCAGCCTTGGTCAGTTTGCCGTCTTTATTCTGATCTCCCTGGCGAATGAGATGATCGAAAAAACGTGATTTCTCGTCCGGCACTTCTTCAGCAGTCACGATTCCATCTGAGTTTTTGTCAAGTTGCTGAAAGATGTTCTGCGATGACGACTCATCTTTTTCCGGCGCTGCAGCGAGATGATTGACAGAAACGCCAAGTAGAGTCAACAAAGTAATACATTGAAAAGTGCGCTTCATGACAGTCTCTTTCGTGGGAATGCTGAGATAGAAAAATACCAGAGATTCTACATCGAAGCCCTGCCCTGCCTGGACTTAAGTGTCCCCAAGCGTTCGGCTTTGTCAGGAATATCTTAATTGAGGCTGGAATGGCTCTCATCAACCCGTATCCGGGTTAATAAATTAAACACGCTTCACTTCGAATAGTTTTGGTTAATTTCTTAAAAAACGAACTGAATTCTCTTTATCTGGTTCTAGCGAGAGGCGAACTAATCAAATGAATTATTCATAATCATTCGGACCGAGAAAAAGCCACGGTCATCGGGAACTGTATAGCCAGCGGTAATCGGGAGGTATTTGATCGCACCGTCTAAACTCTGGATTTGGGATAACAGCCCTGCATCGATTTCGCCTGAATATTTGTTATCTTGGAGCAATTTTGTGAACGCCAGAAACGGAGCATCTAATCTTTGATATGAAATGATTGATGTCTTTGTCGGGAACGTCTTTGAGATTTTCTTGAAAACAGGATCATCCACTAATGAGCCTGCCTGACGATCTTTCCTGATGATCATTTCAAGCTCTTTTACATTGGTAGATGCAATGAATGTATTATCGATAATGCAGTAAGCGGCAGGGAGAAAACTATCGGGGTATTCATACAAGGTGGTCCCCTGAAATTCTCGTATTGCGATTTTGGACTCACTCCTGTCCGACAACGCGAGAATCGTTTTGTTGAATGTGTCTGGATTCTTCAGTCCTAGTACTAGCGTATATCTTCCAAAGAATTGCTCCACGGATTCTAAGTCCTGATGCTCCGTGATAATCTGAATTCTGCCGGTGAGATGATCGAGAAGATCCTTTTTGAGATGAATTTTGGGAGAGTCGTCTTGCTTCGAATAATCATCGATCGCTTTGGCCAGAGCGCCGGGACTCACACGGAAGCCGTCGTGAAGTGATTCCGCTGCTTGATAGGCATCCTCAATCGACCAGTTGATCGAGTAATAGCTGACGCATTGATTCGAAACCCACCAAGGCGGTTGTTGCGAAATTGCGGGGCAGTGAAAGACATCGATCAAACCGAATCCGGGCAGTTTCACGTAGGTGAAGGTTTTGGAGACAAATTCATAATCTTTGGTAAAGAAGTAGGCTGAACCGCCCGTTGCTTTTAAATTGGTGATTCCGAGTGACGGCAATACTCCCTGAGCCATGCCGGCTATGGGTTCGAATTGTGCATAAATTTTTAACGTCGATTGAATTGCATTGATCGGGTTCAGATACCAGTGCATGGCGGCAGACGCATCTTCCTGTTCGCATTTTTTGAGGATATACTGAAATTCATTATTGTCAGCCAGAGAGTCTGAGCGGCGTCCTTCCCAGTCTGACAAGACTGCTTCCAGTAGCTTGCTGTCGTTTGAGATCACCAGAGAGTTGTCTTTGAGAAAATACGCCACTTCCCTGGCCAGAGGGACGGTATCCGACTCTGATTTTGTTGCCTCAAAAGAATAAGTTTTGAAGATCGTGCCGTTAACGCGTTTGATGGAACGAACGGCCCCTGCTTTATTCAGGTGGTCGGCAGCGAGCGATAACAGTTTTTTCAGAACCTCACTGCTCTCGCCTTCACCGTACTCCATCGTTGCGACAGTACCAATGCGGTCTTCAGCGGTTTTGAAAACCGCAAGCGAAACTTCTCCGCTGGGAACTTCCAGGATGGTGGAGAGAGGATATCCGGTTTCTTTCTTGATCTCCCGGGATGCCTTCTCAAAGCTTGTTGTGATTTCCTCTTTGAATTCCGACAGTGCGGGCTCTTCCAGTATCTGCAAGACAGATCGGTTAGTCCATTGTTTTATCGCCGTTTTCACATTCGGGACGGTAAAATAAAGACAGGTGTCTGAGGGAATGCGTTGGGCCATCTGGCCGCTGGCTTGGGCAGGGCTGCTTTGAATACCGAGCAGAAAGCAGGCTTGCGTTAAACAAAAAACACTCAACAACAATTGTTTTTGCATCGGAGGCGACTCGCATTTTAGAGATGAATCTGGACTGCGCTTTTAGTATTCATTCGAATATAGATCAATTTTCAAAGCATGGCCAGCTTTTCCGTTTTTCCTAAATCAGATTTTGCAAGATTTGTCGTACAGACGAAAAAACCCGGTGAGCGAACTCACCGGGTTAAGTAGCTTAAAGACGCGATTCAAAAATCATTTGTTTTCTGATTTTTTAACGCCAAAGGTCGAAGTGAAGAACCCTTGATCATCGGGAACCGTGTATCCGCCTGAAATGGGAAGATACTTTTGAATCACATCGAAAGAGGGTAACTTCGATAAATCAAGACCTTGCAGATCTACCCCGGTTTCATTTTTTCTCAATAATTCATAGACAGCATGAACTTGTGCGTCTGCATTTTGGTAAGTGATGATCGACGTTTTTTCAGGAAAGTTTTCTGAAATCCGTTTGTAACTTTCACTATTTACCAGCGAACTGACACCACGGTCTTTGCGTAGTACGTTTTCGATTTGCTTGACATCATTGGCAATGAAAAGCTGGTTTTCTGCAATACAGAACGCGGCATCGGTGGGCGAGCTCAGGATTGCTCCCGGGAGTTCGTACAGCGTGATGCCTTGGAACTCGCGTGTCTGGCCGGGGAAGTCATCTCGGGCAGTTAGCGATGCTATCACTTTCTGAAATGCGTCAGAATTTTTGAGTCCGAATGCAACGGTAAACTGGCCAGACATTTTCGTCAGGTCCAATTGTTCGCCTTCAATCAGTTCGGTTGCGACCTGAATCCGGCCACTCATATTATCGACAATATCTTTTTTGAAGTGAATTTTGGGACCTTCGGGTTTGTCAGCCATTTGATCGATGAGCGCTGACAATGCTCCAGGGCGTCCTTGGAAACCATCAAACAAGGTCTCAATCGAATCATAAGCACCGCCGATGCTCCAGTTGATTGAGTAATAGGTTGAAACTTTATCCGAAACCCAGACTGGTGGTTGCTGAGCGACTGCCGGGCATTTGAACATGTCGATAATTCCGGAAGTCGGCATTTCGACATAGGTGAACGTTTTCGAAATCGAATCGTAATCTTTCGTAGCAATATATGTTGATCCACCGACTGCTTTCAGATTGGTAATGCCTAAAGCGGGGAGAAATCCCTGAACCATACCAACTTGAGGATTGATGCGGCTGGCAACTCCGAGGATTGACTGAAGCACCCCGATAGGATTCATGTACCACTGCATGACGGCAGGAGCTGTTGGATCGGCACATTTCGTTTGAATGTACTGATATTCTTTTTTACCAGCTAATGTGTTTTGCCCCTGACCATCCCATTTCGCTAAAACCGATTCCAAAATTTTGTCATCGTTTGAAGTCACAAAGGTTTTGTCTTTGAGGAAGTAAGCAAATTTCTTTGCCAGAGGAACTTTGACTGGCGCTTGATCGTCGTCTTCTGATTCAAAAGAATAAACGACGATTTTGGTTCCATCAACGCTACGGATTGAGCGCTGTGCCCCTTCTTTATCAAATGCGTCAGCCGCTTTTGACAGAATTTTTTCCAGGACTTCACCGCTTTCGCCGTATTCCATCAGACCCAGACCACCAAATTTTCCTTCATCACTTTTGATAAAGGCAAAGCAGACTTCGCCACTGGGAATGCTGAGGATATTACTGAGGCTCAAGTCTGTTTCTGATTCAAACTTCTCGGAGAATTTTTCGATCAGTTTGATCAGGTCTTTCTTGAAATCCGCAAATGCAGGATCGTGCGTCATCTGGCCCATGGAGCAGCGGCTCCAGTTATCGCCCAATGTTTCTACATCGGGAATAGAAAAGTAGAGCAATGAATCAGCGGGAATACGCTGGGCAGCCGTGACTCGGTCTTGCGCAAAGCTGTCCTGAACTGTCGTTAGCAGGAACATCGCCTGCATGAGCATCAAAGTAAAAAACAAAAGTGGCTTTCTCATTGGAGCCTTCATTCTTTCTCTTTTAGTAAGGGGATTTAAAAGATCGTCCGCTTGCTTGGACTAAATGTCCTTGTCCAGGCAGTAGAGCGCGACGATGATAAATACTGTTTATTTGTAGCAATTCTGTTTTTTCTGACAACCCCAACTTGCCCTGCTTCCTGGGCAGATACAAAAAATTGGCAGAGGAATCTCACAAGGAAGTACCAGCAAAAACAAACGCCGGTTGCAAAAAACTTCGCTTACTTTTCAGAATCAGCCGATTTTCTGCGTGGTGCATCAAAATAGCGATAACCTGTATTGGGGCTGGTCTTATCGAATGCAAAGGCATCACGATTGTCCAGAAAATGTTTGACATAGGTAATCGGAATCGCAAAGCCTAAGCCTTCTCCGAGAATCAATTTCATGTTGGTCACGCCGATGACTTCCCCGCGCGAATTGAATAAGGGGCCGCCACTGTTTCCCGGATTGATTTGAGTCGTGGTCTGGATATAGACAATTCCCTGCATATTGCGATTGCGGGTACTGACAATGCCGCGTGAAACGGACCGTTCCAGCCCCAGCGGATTTCCAATGGCAAAGACTTCCTCACCTTCGCGTTGTTGATCATTCTCCGCCAGATAGACGGTACGAAACGGGACATCCTTCTGTCGAGGAATCCGCAGCAATGCCAAATCAAAAAACGGGTTTAACGCCACAATTTCGACATCTTTGATCTGTCGGCGTTGAAACTCGCCATTCGCGGCACGATGAAAAATGGTCACGGCGATCCGTGTTTCTTTCTCTACAACATGGTAGTTCGTGACGCAGTATCCGCGATCATTGATGATAAAGCCGGAGCCAAGTCCGCTGGGGGTCTGGACCAGAGTGACCGCTTCCCCATAGATTCGAGCCAGTTCCTTGATACTTTTTAGCGGAAGTTCGGCAACGGAATAGATTTTGTCTTTGTTTTTTGTGATCGTTTTTTTGCCATCAGGAAGTGTTTCGGATTTGGTCCGTGAGCGAATCTGCTCTACGGGAATCCGCAGGACTTCGATGCCGATATCGACCAATAAGTGCTTGCTGCTTTCCTTGAGAACATCTCCCTGGATTTTATGTCCGCTGACCAGTTCAATCCAATCTGCCCGGACAAAATCACCCGTTCCCAGAATCATGATCAACAAGCAGACTCTCATCCCTGCGTGGCACCAATTGTGTCTCATTCCTTCGATTTCCTCTCTGTGACTTGCTTGCTGATTTTTAAGATTTTGGCGTGCGCTGCAACGACAGGAATTATTCTTTATATTCGCTATGGCATTGGGTGCAGGCTTTATAGACGCGTGTCAGACTTTCATCAAACTGGGGGAAATTGTCACCCTTTGCAGCCTCGACCATTTTGAGGCTGGCGTCTGACATCGGGTTGGCGTGATTTAAAAATCCTTTATCATCGACATAACCATATCCCTCTGTCGTAATGATTTTCGAGATGGCGGCTAAAAGATGCGCTTCTTCAATCACTTTTTCTTTTTCCGATTTCAACGCGTCTGCGTTTCCGACATTTGATTTCAACCATTTGGAAGCAATGTCGGCTCGCTTCATCAGATCTCCCATCGAAGCGACCTCGGACAGAGGTTTCTTCTCATCTGCAGCTGCAATTCCAGCAGGCAGGCTTCCATTCATGATCACAATGATCTGTTCATAAGGAACCTGAATCTCACGAAACGATTTGGCACCGCGTTTCAAAGGTGCTGCTGAAATTCCGGCAGCCAGATCACGAAGATGCTTGGCATTCTTTTTCCAGCCCACGTCTTCCGGGTGTTCAGTGACAATGCCTGCCAGCGCAGCCAAGGTTGATGTGAACATGGGAATTTCCAAGTAGCTGTTATTGTAGGTTCCAACCGACTGCATGTTTTTGGTCAGTCGATTGCGAATATCCTTCACTTGGGATTCCAGTACCGGCATCGGCATGATGGTTTTCCAGTCAATCCCACCTGAGGTCGGTGTACCGGAAGCAGCCGCTGGTTTCATCTCACCTGCTGGTGCGGGGGTTGTGGGAGTGGCTGCGACCGTATTTCCTGGTAACGAGACGGGGGCGACTGCCTGATTATTTCCCGCCACTGCTAAGGGGTTATCGAACCAGACGTCGTAAGGGATGCCGTCAATCGTTTTACGGCTATCTTTCTTCTCGTCACTTTTGGCGGGCTGTGTTGGTGCCGTCTGGGCGACGGAAGTCGCAGGAGCTTGTGCGGGAGTCGCCGTTGGTTGAGGCTGAGGCGTTGCCGGTGGTGTACCACCACCGCAGCCCGTGAAGAGCAACAAAATAGACAGGCAAGTATAAGACAACGCTGCTGATCGCAAGATTGGTTTCTGTCTCAACCGGTTTTCCGGCTCGTTCATGGATATCTCCCTCAAGTCCTTGAAATTAAACCGATTAGATTATGTGTGATCTCTGCCGCTGATGCAACTCCAGCTTACCTCATTTGTTTAAATCCTATTTTCGGGTCTCAAGCGACGCTCGATAGACCAGGAGAGCCTTAATTCTCACAACCCACGTGTCGAGAATGACGTATTTGCTTTGGTGATGCTGCAATTCCCTGTCGCAAAAGGCTTTGGATAGCGATGGTGTAAAAATATACCGATCGGGTAGGCCAGGACTGTTTGCCGGTTTGCGTAAAAAAAGTGTGAATCGCTCTTGTCAGCTCAAAGTTCACTTATTATCTCTGATCATAATCAGACTCGTAACTGGTACCGGTTTTTCATCACCTTACTCGAAAAATCCAGCCCCCTGTTTCAGAGGGTGTATAATTTGGTGGTGGACAACCGAGAAAAAATCCCGACTATTCAATTGCCTGAATATTAACATTCTGGAGAATGGCCAGGCACGTCGTCAGGGAGAGACATTATTGATTTTTATCAATCGCTACCTTCATGGAGTTCACCATGGTAGCAAAAGGAGTATTCAGAGATGAACAAGATTGTTTGTTACACATTGGGCATAATTGCCCTTACTGTTACGGCAGCTCAGGCACAAGGTCCTGCATTTGATTTAGGACAGGGTGTTTATTTAAGCCAAACGACTGCAGCGCCCCCTGCGTCTGCATTTGCTCCTGAGCCAATGCCAGAGATGATGCCTCAACCGTATAAGCATCATGTTGCTTCCAACGCGATTCCGCTATTCGACTGTGTTAAATACAAGCGGCCTCGCAACATTGCCCCCTGCTCGAATCCGAAGTTGGTCACGATTGTTGATCCTTGTGCTCCCAAACGCGGTTGTTGTGAGCCTGGGTGTGTTGCTGTAGAAATTTGTGCTCCAGGTTGTGCCTGTGAGTGTGTTCGCTGCAGTAAAGATGGCCGTCGCAAAATATTTGATTATGGTAAATACAGTGTGGTGGTTGAATCTCACCGTGGTAAAGTCACTGTGACTTATCGCAGTTAATCACGAGTTAAGCAGCTTCATCACAATTTTAAACAGCCGGTAGCACTTTTGTTTCCGGCTGTTTTTTTATGCGCGACCTGAAACGATTGACGGTTGATTTGAGTAGTACGTGCTCAGCATGTGTGAAAATCGTTACCTTTTTTGAACGACACTTGATCTACCTCTGATGGCCTCTGATCATGCGATGATCTTCCCTGAACCACCTGCGAACGTAATCGATAGAGGTGCTGTTTCAATAGGATTTATAACCGATTACTCGCATGGATTATTCCAAAACGGTCTTGAAATCAGCGATATTTCGATCGTCTGGCATTTCTCAAACTGAATAGAAACGATTCATTCTGTTCAGGAATTTCCGACTGATTGACTGCTCTCTCACGCGCGCGATGCATGTGCGCCATTTATAGGGTTCTTCTTGAGGGAGTCAAGAGGGGGCCCATCCCCTGAAAAATAGGGTGTTTCAGACGCATCCATTACGAAAACGGAGCCTTATATTTGTCAACAGAGAACAGAAGCCCCTTCCCTTACACGACTGCCGCGAGATATTTCGTCAGCCAGATAATCGCACCGACGGCACACCAGGCCAGGATAAAGCCGCTGAGATCCTGAAATGTTGGCTTGGGAATTTCGATATCCTTCCAATTAGGAAAGAGTCTCTTTCCGACCGGTTCCGGGTTTTCCGGTAGCGTACAAGGTGAGTTGATGACTTCATTCAACCTCACCGGAGTATGCATTAAATTGTAGAAATGGTCGAGTTTTTCCTGTGCTTGTCGAGGCGTGATGAAGCTGGCGATGATCCCACTGCCAATCGCCAGACTCATGAAGGAAAACATTTGCCAGACGTCCCACATTTTGACCGAAGTCCCATCGACCTTAAACATAAATTCGGGAAGTATTCCTGATTGATGTAACGAGTCGGGATAGAAGGCGACCGTAATCCAGGTCAGAATTCCGATTACAGTGGAAGCCCAGACGGAAACGACATTCCAACGTCTCCAGACAATCCCGAACCAGAGGCTGATTCCGATACAGGCGGGTGTTTTCACAATCACTTTCAAAGCCGCAATAATATCAGTGAAAGTGGTCTGCAAGATGAGCGCAAGGATCACAATCACAAGCCCTGCGATACGCCCGACCCAGAGGTAATGACGTTGAGAACGGTTTTTCACCAGACTCTTTTTATAGATGTTTTCGGTAAACAGACCACTGGAAATAATCATCTGGGCGTCACTGGTACTCATGACAGCTGCCAACAATGAAGCCAGCAGCAAACCGATCAATCCCGGTGCGATGCGGGGAAGAATATCATGTGCCGCCATTCCGAAGAGTTGGTCGGCAAAATTACGATCGGTTGTCTCGATTTTCGCTTTCTCGACCGCAGGTAATTCATGGAATTCGGGACTGGCTCGCATGATCAACGATTGGTAAATCGCCTGATCTGCTGGATCGGGAGAGGTCTTCAGGGGGCTGTTGTCACCCATATACCAGACGATGCAAGCCAAGCCGGTAAAGGTCCAGGCGACCGTACAAAATCGCTTGAGAAAGTTACCTACGGTGAACCCAAAACGGCCTTCATATTCGGTTTTTCCTGCTCCGCAGACCCCCATAATATGCGGCTGGATCACAATTCCTGCCAGTGCAGTCACCGAAAGCATGAAAACATAAAACGGGGTAATCGGTTCGCTGCCTAGCGTGGCGGCGATTTCAGGACTGGCAATCAGATCGAGCATGCCCGGCTTGAGTTCTGACTGGGGATGAAGTTTGCCAAAGCCCCCGATCTCATAAAAGACAAACGGTAACAGTAAAAACGAGAAAATGATCGTCAGAATGCCCTGAATAAAGTCGGTAATAATCGCTGCGCCGAGCCCCCCTGCCATTCCATAAATGACGAACATGACCGTCACCGCCAGGATGGCGTATTCATAGCCCTGCAGTCGGCGTTCTGTAATTTGAAACGATTTCTCTTTCGCATTCCATTCGGCGGCGGGGACCATAATATTGGCCTGAATCGCCATCCGGTCGAGTTCATTTCCCGTCAAAGCGTCGACCATTTTCCCGGTGCCAAACAAACCGCCAGCGATAAACGTGATCGAGATTGCAATCCCATAGAAAGAATACAGGACTGCGGTAGGGCCGTTAAATCGGGTTTCAAAGAAATCAGCGGTGGTCAGAGCGCGCATACGCCTCATGATCGGTGCGACGATCCAGTAAAAGGGAGTCGCCCAGAGCCAGAGAAATTGCCACCAGATTCCTGCCAGACCTGCGCGCCAAGTTCCTGCCACCACGCTGATAGCCTGTTCGCTACTTGTGCCTGACCCAAAGGCAAAGAACATCATGAAGACTTTACCGAACCGGCGGCCCCCCATGAAGAAGTCAGTCATATCTTTTACTTTTGTGACTGACCAAAGACCAATCCCGAGAATGACGACAAAGTACAAAGCCAGTACAATCCAGTCGGCGGTGTGGAGCCCTAGCCAGGCATTCTTCTCAGCAGCAAGTATCATTGGCTGAACCTCTGAATGAGGGATGATTAATAAATTTTGTTCCGAAATCAGACTACCGAGGAACTGCCAAATATGCAAACCTACTGATGCAAGAACACTCTGAAGTGTACCTGAATCAAATCATTCATTCACCGACTCTAGAAAGAGTCTGATTACCCTATGTCTGTAAAGTCATTTTTGATCCAAGATCTTGATCTGAACCGAAGTCAAATTACCCTGCTAGGCTTAGGCCGATTCGGTGGAGGGATCGCCGCTGTCAAGTATCTTGCGGCTCAGGGGGCACAGATCACGGTAATCGATGCCAGGGATGAAGCGTCGCTTGCCGATTCCCTGCAGCAACTCAAACCGCTGTCTCAGATCAAATATCAACTGGGAATCGCACCGACCGAATTGCCGAAAACCGATTTGCTGGTCGTCAATCCTGCGATTCCCCCCAGACATCCTTTGCTGAAAGACGCAGAGAAGCAGCAGATTCCTGTGACCAGTGAAATGGAACTCTTCTGGCAATTGAATCCAGCACGAGTCATCGGCGTGACCGGGAGTAATGGAAAATCGACAACGACAGCGATGATTCATGCGATCATGAAAGCATCTGGTGCCCGATGCTGGTTGGGAGGCAATATCGGCATCAGCCTGTTACCGGTGGTCGATCAAATTCAACCTGAGGACTGGGTGATTCTGGAACTGAGCAGCTTCCAGCTGGATGCTCTAAATCGGATTCAGGCCAGCCCGCAGATTGGTGTGGTCACGAACTTTAGCCCCAATCATCTCGACTGGCATCAAACAGTAGAGCACTATCGAAATGCGAAGCAGAGTATCTTTCGCTGGCAGACGAAAAACGACTTTAGCATTATCAATGCCGATGAACAGGAACTGCAGGGTTGGTGTGCCACCGGTAAAGTGGTCCGGTTTGGATCTACCCACGACTCTCTATCTGATGTCCTGCTCAAGGGGGATGCTTTTGAATTGACGAAGCAGAACCACACGTTTGAGCCACACTTGACTGTTCCGGGCAGGCATAATCGCATGAATGCGGCAGCAGCGATTGCTGCTTGTGACTGTGCCGGCGTCGATCTCGCTACGATTCAAGAAGGGCTGAAAACTTTCAAGGGATTACCGCACCGATTACAATTCGTCGGGGAATATCGGGATCGCCGTTTTTATAATGATTCCCTTGCCACGACTCCAGAATCTGCGATTTGTGCTCTGGAAGCATTTGAGGAATGCCCCATCATTCTGCTGGCAGGAGGTTCAGACAAAAAAGTCGATTTGACAGAATTTGCCACTCAAATCCTGAGGCAGACGAAAGCGATCGCTTTAATGGGAGAGACGGGGCCGGTGCTTTCTGAGATGATGCAAGATTTGGGAGAGCGTTCCGGTATGAATACTTCGGCAGTAATTTCTCATCCGCAGACTTCGTTTGAAGCCGCTTTTGACTGGGCGTTTCAGCAATCGGCACCGGGTGATGTCATTTTATTATCACCGGGATGCGCCAGTTATGGTTGGTTTTCCAGCTTCGCCGAACGGGGGGATCGGTTTATCGATTTGTTTCACAGCCTGGCACAGAGAAGCTGAATCTCAACCTAATAAAGAGATCTTGTGAGATTCGCCCGCGATTTCACGGACATATTGTGGCACAGCGTAACCGGGCAGCCGCGTGCGCAACTCGCGAATGATGGCTCTCCCCTGCTCTTCCGGTACTTCGAAGTGCGCAGCGCCCGCAACGCGGTCCAGTTGATGCAAGTAGTAGGGAGTCACCCCCAGATTGATTAAGCGTTCCGAGAGACTGGCGAGTATGTCAGCACTGTCGTTGATATCTTTCAGCAGCACGGATTGATTGAGAACCGGAATCCCTGCGGAAAGAAGTTGTTTGAGTGCGGTTTCAACATCCTCTGCAATTTCGTTCGGGTGGTTGGCATGAATCACCATCCAGACGAGAGTCCCATTTTCTGCGAGCCGTTGAAACAGTTCCAGCAACCCGGAGTGGACTCGATCGGGAAGAACCACTGGCAAACGACTATGGATTCGTAACCGCTTCACATGCGGAATGTCCGCGATCCGCTCGCAGAGTTCCTTCAGTCGAAGATCGGTCAGTAAAAGCGGGTCTCCTCCACTCAGAATCACTTCCTGGATTGATGCGTCAGCGCAAAGCGCATCCCAGACCGGTTCCCACTCAGCCAGCGTGCGGGGTTCAGTGCTGTAAGGATAATGTCTACGAAAGCAGTAGCGGCAGTTGATTGCGCAGGCTCCACTTACCATCAAGAGTGCGCGGCCCTGATATTTGTGTAAAATCCCTGGAGTGGGACGTACTTGCAGATCACCGACGGCGTCATCGGAAAACCCCTGAACGGTCTGGTTTTCGAGATCAATTGGCAGGACCTGTTTGAGAAGCGGGTCTCCTGGATTGCCAGGTTCGATGCGATCCAGATAGCTCAAAGGAACCATCAGTGGAAACGATTGAACAGTGTTTTGAGCCGGAGTCAGCAGGGATTCAGGGAGTTTTAGCCGGGAAATCAGTAGTCTTGGGTCACGGATGGCCTGTGCGAGCGACTTTTGCCAGGTGGATTCTGAAATCGTTGAGGTCATAAAAGACAATTTTCCAAATAATTCAGTAGAGAAAGCCACGCGTGGTCTTTATGTATGCGGGAAACAGTGAGCTTCTTCTTACGCGAAAAGGCATCCCTCAGACGATAAGGCGGCAGAAATTGATCGACATTTCCCCGCTCTCCGTTTGCAACCGGATTAAGATATGTTATTCTCTCGGGCTTGGAAACAAAACACAAAGATATTTTTTTACAACACTTTTATTGTCAGAGAAATTTAGCGATGCCACAAATCAGTACAGGCGATTTTCGCAAGGGTGTTAAAGTGATCCTCGATGGTGATCCTTATGAAATGATCGAAATCAATTTCGTCAAACCAGGCAAAGGCCAAGCCTTATATAAGACTAAATTGCGAAATTTGCTCAAAGGAACCATTCTCGACCGTACTTATAAAAGTGGTGGTGAGAGCCTGGAACAAGCTGATATCCGTAAAGGTGATGGACAGTATCTCTATAAAGATGCGAACGGACTGCACTTTATGGACAATGAAACGTTTGAACAATACTCCATTGACGAATCAGTCTGTGGAAATGCCGCGGAGTATCTTCTGGATGGGGCGATTTGCAGCCTGTTATTCTGGAATGACCAACTGATTGGAATGGATCCGCCACAGCAGGTGATTGTCGAAGTGACCTACACGGAACCAGCGGCTAAAGGGAACACGGCAACCAATGTGACGAAACCAGCCACGATTGAAACGGGGGCTACGGTCAATGTACCTGCTTTCATCAATGTTGGTGAAAAAATCAAAGTCGACACGGCGTCCGGGTCTTATGTAGAACGAATTCGCGACTAGATCGATAGGGGCTGGTGAGTTTATTTGGTAGAAAAAGCTCCTCGAACTCGCAAATCAGCATAGAAATGCCTGTTTTTTGTGATTCTTTTGTGTGGGTTTCATGAAACTGGCTTAACTGATATTGATATATTAACAGGTGTTGCCAAAAATACTTATTCAAGCCTCGTATCAGCTTGTGAGCGACGGGTTTAAGGGAGTTGTTAACTGTAGGTCGCAACCAAAATCACAATTAGTGCCACCATGGATCTCAAGGAGGATTGACATGGATGTCTGGAATCTGGTCTTGTATGTTGTCGCATCACTTTTGGCGTTGAAGTCTCTGGCTTCATTGATGACACATCACAAGAAAGTCGTCATCCAGCAACTGGCCATTGAGTATACGCAGGAAATATCCCAAGAGGGGAAGATAGCGTCCGGTAGTGATTTGTTAAACGCGGAAGCAGACCCTGCTTCTGTGGATCAGAATGCATCAGCAGCTTAGACTCTGCTATGACAGGCCCTTGAATATTCGTAGATCTGGTGGGAAAGTATCCCGCTTGAGCTGCGTTTTTCTTTTTTTGAGTAGTTGAATCAGTTCATGTCCCAGATTGATCAAACCAGTAACATCGATTCAGAGCAGCTTCCTGTCGCTTCGACTGAAGTCCTGCCCGATGTCGTGACAGACCATAACCACAAGCTCTACATCGAAACCGTAGGCTGCCAGATGAATATGCTGGACAGCGAACTGGTGGTGGCCGACCTGCGTAAACGTGGGTATGAACTCACAAAGGATGTGAAAGAGGCAGAGACCATTCTGTTCAATACCTGCAGTGTCCGAGAACATGCAGAGCATAAAATCTATAGCTCTTTAGGTCGACTGCGATATGGGGCCCGTAAGAACCCGAAGAAAGTCATCGGTGTCATGGGCTGTATGGCGCAGAAAGATCAAAAACTGATTTTTCAAAAAGCGCCTCAGGTCGATTTTGTCGTCGGTACAGGCCAACTGGCTCAAGTTTCGGAACTAATTAATAAAGCACGAGTTCATCACAGCAAAAGCGAACGGAGCCGTGAACTGGCGGTTGGTTTAGGCCGCAAAGATGGAAAGCTTGCTGAGATCACCAACAGTTTCCAAAGTTATGATCCCCTGCGTGATCCGGAAATGCGTCCTTCACCTTATCAGGCGTTTGTGCGGATCATGATCGGCTGTGATAAGTTTTGTTCTTACTGTGTGGTTCCTTCAACACGAGGTCCAGAGCAGAGCCGTTCCCCCCGCGAAATTCTCTCCGAAGTGAAAGTACTCGCTGACCAGGGGGTTAAAGAAGTCACGTTATTGGGACAAACCGTCAATAGCTATAAGCATACGCAGGACGGCAAGCTGTTTCGGCTCTCCGATTTGCTGTATCTGATTAACGATGTTGAGGGGATTTCACGCATCAAATTCGTCACGAGTTATCCTAAAGATATGACGAATGATCTTCTGGAAGCGATTCGGGATCTCCCTAAAGCAACGCGTTATCTACATGTTCCCTTACAGCATGGCTGCAACGACGTTTTAAAAATCATGAAGCGTGGTTATACCGTCGAAGATTACCGGGACATGATGCAGCGGGTGAATGAAATTCTGCCTGGCTGTTCGGTTTCCAGCGATTTCATTGTTGGTCATCCGGGAGAAACGGAAGAAGCGCATCAGAAAAGTCTGGAGTCAATTCGCGAGTTTCGCTTTAAGAACAGCTTTATTTTTAAATATAGTGAGCGGCCGGGTACCAAAGCAGCAGAGCGTTATCAGGATGATATCCCGGACGAAATCAAAAAGCGTCGCAACAATGAAATGTTGAAGGTGCAGAACGAAGTCAGTGAAGAAGATAACGCAGAATTCATTGGCAAGGAAGTGGAAGTTCTTGTTGAAGGACGCAGTAAATCGGCGCTGAAAGCGAATGAAGACGTCGATGGCTCTCTAGCCGAACAGCTGATGGGACGCTCGAACTGTGATCGCATCGTTGTCTTTGATGGCAATCCGCGTTTAGCAGGTTCTCTGGCACGTGTGGAAATCTTTGATGTGACGCCGACCACTATGATCGGTTCGATTATCACGAAAGAGCATCAACATAACCCGGGCTCATCACTCCCTATCTTGCAGTAATCTTTTGCAAACCTCTGTGACTGCTTATCTGGAGTGAGACTCGTTTGATAAAATACTGCGCAGGGCGTCTTCCAGTTTTGCATATTGGAATTCAAATCCAGCAGACCGCAGTCGTTCCGGGGTGACGCGAGCGCTACTCAGCATCAGCTCCTGTCCCATTTCGCCGAATAGTGTTTTTATTCCAAAAGCGGGAACCGGTAAGCATGTCGGACGCGATAAAACTTTGCCTAATGTCTTTGTGAATTTCAGATTCGTCACTTCGTCTGGCGCAACAAAATTGACGGGGCCCTGTACTCCTTCATTTTGCAGACAGAATAAAATCGCATTGATTACATCGGGTAAGGCGATCCAACTCCAGTACTGTGAGCCAGAACCAATTTTACCGCCTGCCCCCAGTTTGAACGGCGTCAGCATTTTCGAAAGCGCCCCTGCTGATTTGTCGAGAATCATTCCAAACCGCATATTCACGACGCGAATTCCGGCCTTCACTGCCGGCTGAGTGGCCTGCTCCCACGCTTCACAAACATTGGCCAGGAACCCCAGCCCTCTGGGACTATTTTCATCAACTCGGACGGATCCCCGATCTCCGTAATAGCCAATTGCAGAAGCACACAAAAAAGTGGCGGGTGGATTATCAAGAGAGGCCAACGTATTTGCCAGCAGGCGGGTCGATTGCACGCGACTATTGTAAATCGTTTTTTTGACTTCCGGGGACCAGCGTTTATTTGCGATGTTCGTACCTCCCAGATGAATCACAGCGTCGATTCCTGAAAAAAGATCCGCAGAGAGACGATCCTCGGAAGGCTGCCAGATCACAGATGGGCCAAGACCATCCGAAGCGGAATTCCGGACTAGACGCACAATTTCAAAAGCAGAATCGGAATTCAACCTCTGACATAACTGAGAACCGACTAGTCCAGAGCTACCTGAGATCATTAGTTTCATACGAGAGTCTTTTCCAGCAAGAGAATTCACGCTACCATGAAAGGTACGACATTACATTCTAGATACCAATGCGATAAATTCCTAATGCAATCTGACAGGATCAAGGCCAAATAATGGACCGTTCACAAATTCAGAATATGTTACTGCAAACATTTGAAGATTATCAGATGACGCGCAGCGAACGCGCTGCATTAAACCAGATCTTTTCTCATATCACTCTCACAAATCATAATCTGGCTCTGGTCCGAAAAGAAGCATTTGAGATTTTCCGGGAACATAAACCAGCACACCTTCCTGATGAGAAGAGTCTAAGTTGGCTGGAAGATGTGATGAAAATTCTAGCCAATACAAAGAGTCGGGAGCCGGATTTAAAATCGGAAGCGTTATTCAGTCCCCGCGATGACTGTTCGCATCGCATTTGTCGATTGATTGATTCTGCCCGAAAACAAATTGATATCTGTGTGTTCACAATCACAGACGATCGAGTGACACGAACCATTCAAGACGCCCATAAACGGAAAGTCAAAGTCCGAATTATCTCAGACAATGATAAATCGTATGATCTGGGTTCAGATATCGAACAGCTTTCACGGTCTGGCATTCCAGTTCGGATTGATAAAACAGAATATCATATGCATCATAAATTTGCGTTGTTTGATTCCGAATTCATATTAACCGGCAGTTATAACTGGACCCGCAGTGCCTCCAAAAATAATTCCGAAAACCTGATTATCACGAATGACCCTGCTCTATTGATACGTTTTGCATCTGAGTTTGAAAAACTCTGGGACGAATTTGAAGAGTAATTCTGGATTAATATCAGAGAGCCTGAAAACAAAGAATCATCTAAACGAAAGAAATCGAATCGATGCCCGTAATCAATATGCTCAATAAAATATTATTCTTGCTTCCAATATTGCTCTGCAATGTTTTGTCGCTTCATGCCGCAGAAAAATCAGCCAGGCCCAATGTACTTGTGGTTTTGGTGGACGATTTAGGTTACGGTGATCTGAGTAGCTACGGTGCCTCAGATTTAAAATCGCCTCACATCGACCAGCTCATTGGCCGTGGGATGAAGTTCACGAACTTTTATGCAAACTGTCCGGTATGCTCACCGACCAGAGCCGCTTTATTAACCGGGAAATACCAGGACCTTGTCGGCGTTCCGGGAGTCATCAGAACGAACCCCGAGAACAGTTGGGGGTACTTGTTGCCAACGGCAATTACATTAGCCGATGTATTTCAGCAATCAGGCTATACCACCGGAATCGTTGGAAAATGGCATCTGGGGCTGGAGTCGCCTAACACTCCGAACGAACGCGGGTTTGATTATTTTCATGGATTTCTAGGCGACATGATGGATGATTATTACAAGCACCGCAGGCACAACGTGAATTATATGCGGTTCAATCAGAAAACGATTGATCCCGAGGGACATGCCACAGATCTGTTTACAGACTGGGCCTGTGAGTTTTTGCAGCAACAAACATCGAGCACAAAACCATTCTTTTTATATCTCGCTTACAATGCGCCCCATACCCCGATACAGCCACCGGAAGAGTGGGTTGAAAAAGTAGTACAACGCGAACCCGGCATTGACCCGAAGCGGGCAAAGCTAGTTGCGTTAATCGAACATCTAGACGCCGGAATCGGTAAGGTGATTCAGACACTCGATCGGACTGGCCTGAGTGACAACACAATAATTGTATTCAGCTCTGATAATGGCGGACAATTAAGCGTGGGGGCGAACAACGGAAATCTCCGTGATGGCAAACAGAGCGTTTACGAAGGCGGTTTGAAAGTCCCAACAGGAATTGTCTGGAAAAATCGGATTGCCCCCCAATCCCAGAGCGATTTCACGGCAATGAGTATGGACCTGTTTCCGACTGTTTGCGAAGCGGCTGGAATTACAATTCCGGCTGATTTGGATGCCGTCAGCTTTTTGCCCACTCTCAAAGGTAAGACGCAAGCCCCGTTACGACAGAACTGGTTCTTTCGAAGACGAGAAGGAGGAATACGGTACGGGGGGAAAACTATTGAGGCAGTCCGCAGTGGTGACTGGAAATTACTGCAGAACAGTCCCTTCGCGCCATTGGAGCTTTACAACTTGAAAGCAGATCCACTGGAGAAGAATAATCTTGCTGACAAAAATCGAAAGAAATTCAACCAGATGTCTGCATTACTAAGGGCTGAGATCCAGCGCTATGGAACAGTTCCCTGGCAGAAACCGATCTCAAGTACATCTGAATGAGATTTACAATGCCTACTTATAAATCACACAGCCGCGCAGATTTGATTTGAGATCTTCAATCGTCTGAGGCTTTACGGCGGTTCCGTAGAGAAAGATCTTTCGTAATTGGGGAAATCGTGTCAACTTGCTGACTTCTTCATCACTGACACGAGTATAGGCAATTTCCAGGGACTTTAGTTTGGGTAGACCAGAAATACTTGCCAGGCCTTTGTCAGTCAGACTGGTTCCATGGAGGTTCAGAGATTCCAGATAGGGTAAATTGACTAGCTTTTTCATGTCGAGGTTTTTGATTTTGGCGTCTGTTAAATCGATTTCACGAACGGCAAAATTACCTTCGGGTATTTTAGCCGTTGTGTTGATCGGAAGGTCACTGTGGACGGGAATGACTTTCCCCCCTGCCTGAAGAACGTATTCTGTCACTTCTCTGCTGTTCGGATCATGAGTCTTTCTACAGCCACTAACGAGGAGGCAGATCATGATGAAGCACATTCCAGAAAAGAGTCTGTTGGCTAACGGAGTTAGGGTGATGTTCAGCATGTCACTTCCAGATTCTTGAGGAGCCATTTATTCTGGCTGGATACTTCTAGCGAAAGGCAATCGAGATGCTCTATAATAGCAGATCGTCCCAGTATCATAATCGGAATTTTCAGATCTGTGAAGCACGCTGAAACACATCCTGGCTTCTTTTACAAAGTAGAGTGATTCGTAATGACATCGGCTGATTCTGTCAAACCACTCTCAGGAAAGGTCCACCCTGCTTGCCTTGACCCGGAGTTGTTGCTCAAAGATTGTAAAATCCAACATGTCAGACGATCGGGGCCTGGAGGACAGCATCGTAACAAAGTGGAAACAGGAGTTGTCATCAAGCATCTTCCGACAAATATCATCGGTGAAGCTTCTGAAACACGGCAGCAGGCTCGAAATCGTCAGGTTGCGTTATTCCGATTACGGGTCAATCTGGCAATTGAGTATCGCATGCTGGATCATTCAGACATCCCCTCTACTCTCTGGCAACACCGACTTACTAACGGGACTCTCAAAGTAAATCCGGAGCATGATGATTTCCCGGCATTGCTAGCAGAGTCGCTCGACTCGATTACCCATTTTCAATTTGATGTGAAGGCAGCAAGCCAGTTTCTGGGATGCTCTTCATCTCAATTGGTTAAGTTTTGTAAGAAGGAGTCACGCGCCTTTAGCTGGTTAAATCAAAGGCGGCAGGATACTGGTCTTCACCTGTTAAAATAAGTGTGGGATTTCGCGTTCCGTTTGACTGAGTATCAGCATTAATACCAGTTTTTCAGCATTATTCGCCATAGATCTTTCCCCGCTGGCTGATAAAATAAGAGTATCACAGGAAGAGTGTTGTGTGTCCCTCCAGTTTAAGTGATGCTGTTTTTAGATAATCTGATATGAAACATCGACTAAACGAATTCTGGCAAAAACGTGAGGAATGGCGTCCGGGGTTGGTTGTCATATTTGTCTCCGTATTTATTTTGATATATACATTTCAGGCCCCATTTACGCTGGCACGTTTTCACCGTAATCTGCCGCTGATGCTCAGGATCGTCGCTGGCGGCACATTTCTCTGGGGTCTTCAGCATGTTCTCATTTCGTTTTTTCCTAAATTAAAACGTTTCCAGTTAAAACGGATCGGACGAAACCGAGTTTCACTCCCGCGAGATGGTCTTGTCTATTTACTGATCATGATGGTGCTCTTCGTGGGATCTGTACTTTCTCGTGAAAACATGTTGATGCTGGTGTTTGCGATGATGACTGGCCCATTTATTTTAAATGGCTGGATTACTTACAGCATGTTAAAGAACATTAAGTTAAAACGGATCATTCCACAAAGAGTGATGGTCGGTGAAACCTTTACCGCTGAAATTATTTTGGAAAACAATAAAAGACTCATCGCAGCCTACCTGATGGAAGTGAGTGATACCTTCAAAAATCACGATGATAAACTGGAAGCATCAGTGGTCTTCAGGCGAGTTGGCCCACGCCAGAATTTATCGGCTCACTATTATGCAAAATTAAGGCGTAGAGGGATTTATCAATTCGGGCCATTGCAGGTCTCAACACGGTATCCTCTAGGGCTCGTCAAACGTGGTGCCGTTTTCTCCGAATATAGTGAAATCATAGTGCATCCTCAAATCGGTAGATTGAGTAGTAATTGGGCGGACGACTTTTTTTCTATCGAAGAAATGGCGCAGCAAAATCAGAGCCGACGTGGTGTGTTTGATGACGAGTTTAATCACATCCGTGAATACCGCTCTGGTGACAGTCAAAGAGCGATACACTGGAGAAGTTCGGCTCGACAGGGAGAACTGATGGTTCAGGAATACCATCAAAATCGTAACTATGATCTGATCATTGGTCTGGATTTGTGGTTACCATCATTTTCCAATGAGAATCAAGCTGAACGAGTCGAATGGGCAATTAGTTTTGTGGGCACTCTTTGCAGAGAGCATTTACGATACAGCCGAGATACAAAGCTGACTTTGGTTTCTCAAGGGAAGACTCTTGAGCTGTTGGAAGTCGGCATTGGTTCAATGGGGCTGGAATATTTATTGGATTTTCTGGCAACGCTGCAACCTGGTAAGTCTCAGACAGATGGTGAATTTGCAAAATTGATTTCACAAATGAGCTCACCTCGCTCAAGGACTGTTCTACTTACTACGCGAAACGAGAGTGGATCCAAAAAACACAATCGCTTGCAAACAATCTTTGAGCAACAAGGGGTCGACGTACACGGACAATGGAGAATGATTGAAGCAGATCCTGAAATACTCTCGCGTTGGCTCGTTCTGGAAACAGATTGAATTCGCTCTTTAAAATTCCTAATAGCTGAGAAACACTTGTGAATTTAACTCTCACATTTCAAGTTAGTATCTATTTGCTCGTCGCTTTATCCAGCATCATGTTCATGATGGCGGAAGAGGCTCTCTTTCCCCAACTTTTAACAGTTCCTCTGGGGATTTTAACGCTGTTTTTTACTGACCGTTGGGAGAAGTTCAGCCTCAGTCCTCTTTGGGCAAACATTTTAGGCTTGCTGGCATTTCTGATTGTCTGTGCAGAGTTTTTCTCGAACATCGAAGGGCGTTTGCTTTCCGGTGCCCACTTTTTAGTTTATCTAACCTGGATTATTCTTTTACAGAAGAAAAGTGATACGCAATATTGGTGGTTATGCGCATTGGGATTCCTGCAAATCGCGGTTGGTGCGGTCCTCACTGAATCGGGTTTTTATGGAAGTATGCTTGTCATCTACATGTTTTTATCGATTTGGACTCTTTCAGTCTTCTCACTTTACAGAACACGAAACACGTTTTTTCAACAAAAGTCGACTGGGGGCCTTCCCCGGCTCAATGTAGAACGGACTGCCGTTTCGCCGTTTCAGCAATCCAGTCAGGTTCAAGGTGGCGTGCAATCTGACCAAAGCCGACGGTGGCTCACTGCTGAATTTTTCTGGGCAACAATAGGCTGTTCGATTACAGCATTATTGATTTCAATGTGTTTCTTTCTGCTGATTCCACGCTTGTGGGTAAACCGGTCTTTATTCAATAACGAAACTATCCAGGGAGGCAACAAGCCCCTTGTCGGTTTTTCTGAAAAAGTGCAACTCGGTGAAATGGGAGAGATTCTCGAAAGTTCAGAACGCGTATTGGAATTAACAGTTTATGATGATGAAACAGACGAACCAGTCACGATCACAGAATTTGTTCAAACGTTTGGTATGGACGAACCTCTCTTCCGGGGCACCGTGCTTTCCAATTATCAAAATGGAAGCTGGAGCAAAGTCCAAAGACGCAGACGCAGACGAAGGCGTGACTATTCTGACTGGCGACCTACCAGATCAAAAGAATTAGACGTACAAAATCTTTATCGGCAGGAATTTATACTGGAGCCGATTGGGACAAAAGTCTTGTTTATTATGCAACCGATTTTGGCCATGGACATGGTCAGTGACGGTGACAACAGCTTAGACGTGGAAACATCTGAAATTCGACAAAAACTGCTGCCAGGTAAAGACAAGACTACAAAGTACAATCTTTTTACAGCAAAAAATGCGAACCAGAATAGTGAAATGTACCAACTATATCGTGAGGACATTTACTTAGGATTACCACGAAAGGATCTTAAGAGACTCATTCGATATACCAAAGATTTGATTGCAGCTCACCCGGAATTAAAAACAGATAGGGAGAAAGCCAAATTCATTGAAACGTATTTACGTGATTCTGGCGAATATAGTTACACCCTGAATATGTCGATTGAGGATCCCACAATTGATCCTGTTGAAGATTTTCTTTTTAATCGTAAGTCGGGACACTGTGAATACTATGCGTCAGCTCTGGCACTAATGTTGAGAGCCATTGGTGTCCCCACGCGTGTAATTACCGGATTCAAAGGTGGCGAACAAAAATATTTGTCAAATAATTTCGAAGTTCAACAACGCCACGCTCATTCCTGGATTGAGGCATACCTGAATGATCGTTGGGAGACGATGGACGCGACCCCCGCCTTACAACGGGCAGAAATGGTCGCAAAAAATGCAGCCTCTTTTAGTAGCTGGAAAGGGGCTAACAAGATGTTGACCCAATTCTGGCATGACTATGTAATTGGAGTTTCATTACAACGTCAAAAGCGTGCTTTTTATGAGCCGATCACCAGGGCCGGAAAAAAACTGAGCAAACAACTATTGAATTTCCGGACAACGATCGCTGCTGCTGTGAAAACGGTCAGAAGCTTTCTCTCTTCACCCCGCCGTTGGTTCAGCTGGGAGGGAGGTGCAGCCGTCTTTATCATCGCCGGTTTGTTCTTTGGTTTGAAATGGTTATCGAAAATTACAATCAGATTTCTCCGATTTCTGTTTAATAAAGAAACAGATCAATCAGGGGCACATAGCTCTGCGAAGATTGCCTTCTATGAGAAGTTTCAATCATTACTTGCTAAGAAGGGGCTTGTGCGTAGTCGTTCAGAAACTCAAAAAGAGTTCTCTGATCACGTGAAAACAGACTTACGATTAGAACTGACAGAGGCCCAGATTTCAGAGTATCCCGACCAGGTCACCCAACTCTATTATCATGTTCGATATGGGAATCATGCTCTGGAACCACGCGAAACCGCTGAAATTCAACAAAAAATAACGACTCTCGAATCTGTTTTGTTGAAAGAGGAACAATCAAAAGGTTGACTTGTGATTGCTTAAGCATCGCGTAATCGAGGATCCGAGGCTTCCTGAAGTCCTTCACCAATGAAATTGTAGGCCAGCACAGCCAGGAAAATAGCCATTCCGGGAAAGACGATCAACCACCACATCTGTAAGTTTTGCCGTCCCAGGTTGAGCAAGGTGCCCCAACTTGGATTCGGAGGGGGCGCACCAAACCCCAGGAAACTGAGGCCACTTTCGATCAAGATTGCAGCGGCAATTCCAAAGGTAATTGGAACAAGTACCGGCGCCAAAGAGTTTGGCAGGATATAGCGGAAAATGATTCGAAACTGACCGACTCCCGTTGTTTTTGCAGCCAGAACAAAATCACTTTCGCGGAGCTTCATAAATTCTGCACGCGCCAGCCGGGCAATTCCGGTCCAACCAGTACAGCCAATAATGGCCATCATGTGCCAAATGGTAGGCGAATCAATAATGGCAATAATCGCGAGAATTAAAATCAATGTCGGAATACACATCACGACTTCAATCAGACGGCTGAGGACCATATCGATCCATTTACCGTAAAAGCCGGCTAATGCACCAACGATGATTCCAATCACGCCCGCTATCCCCATCGAGACAAAACCGACTAATAACGCAATGGTTGTGCCATGTACCATTTGCGCAAACACATCGACACCACGCTGATCGGTCCCAAACCAATTTCTGAGACTGGGGGCGCCGCTATTTTGGGTTGGATTTCCAGGTAGTCCTTTCCATTCATTGTCGTAAACACGGCGGTAGGGATCTTGATAGACTAAAGGCCAGATTGCCCAGCTATTGGGGTCGTTCTTTTTCAGATTTTCAGGAAAGCGATTTCGAAATCGATCTTTATAGAAGATTGGATTTTCCCAAGCGCGTCGAAAATACCCCATTGCGGGGAAATAGATGTGACCTTTGTATTTACATATGATCGGTTTTGTACCAGCGATCGCAGGGGCAAAAATTGCAACAAACCCGAGAAAGCCGATATAGATCAAGGCCAGCATTGCCATCTTTTTCCCCTTGAAACGTTGCCAGGTTTCAGACCAGAAACTGGGGGACTTCGAGACTGCCTTCTTCTCAGTTGAAGAGTTCGTGTTTTCTTCTGATTGCTTTTGCATAGTTATGTATGATTCAAAAGGAATGCGACAAAGATGAGAAATAAGAACTGAGGAATCTCTTGTTAATGGTCAGCAATTTTGACACGCGGGTCAGCCATTGCATAAAAGATATCTGCTAAAAGCTGACCTGCTAACGTCAAAATGGAAAACATGAGTGTTAATCCCATGATGGTGGGATAATCTCGTTCCAGAATTGACTCGAAATAGAGTTGCCCCATTCCCGGCCAGTTGAAAATTCGTTCGATGATCACAGAGCCACCCAATAGAGAAGGCAAAGTCAGACCAATTAAAGTCACCAGTGGGATGAATGTATTCCGAAACGCGTGTTTGACTAACACGTTAATCGGCCCCAGTCCCTTCGCGCGCGCCGTGCGGATATAGTCTTGTCTCAAAACCTCATGCATATTGGCTCGAATAAAACGACTGTAATAAGCCAGGCTACCATAGGTATAACAAATCACTGGCATCAAAGCATGTTTGAATATATCCCAGGTTTGTTGCGCTGCAGTCATGGATGAATATCCATCACTTTTCATTCCATATAATGGCAGCCAGCCCAATTTCTTCGCTAAATAGATCTGCAGAAATAGGGCCGCTACGAAGCTGGGAAACGAATATAGCATGTAGAGAATGGTTCCCACCGTTCGTTCATCCAGCTTCCCTTGTCGTGCAGACGAGTAGAGCCCCATTGGTATCGCCAATAGATAGGTTAGCAATAAAGAACTCAGTGACAAAATCAGGGTTGGTCCCATGCGTTCCTTGATCAGACGTGCTACTGGCTGTTTTCGCGAAATGGACCTGCCAAAATCGAACTGAAAAACATTTCCGATCCAAAGACCATACGCCTGGTACCAGGGCTTATCCAACCCATATGCTTTTTTCATACGTTCTATATCAGCCGGGTTCAATTCTTTGCCAGGATCGATCATTGCCATATTCACCGAAATGGGTGACCCTGGCATGTTCCGGATCAGCCCGAAAATGATAAAGGTAATCAAGACGAGAGTAACCAAGCCGATGAAGAGCCTACGCACAAGATAGCTGAACATGCTTTTCAATCAATCCAATAACAGAATCAACAAAAAAAGTAGCGACTGAGAAAGCAATCCAGCTTGTAGGCTGGATTGCTCTATGATCGATTCAAAGGAATAACAGTCAAGCTATTTGCTGACAGGTTTCCAGAGACTTCCAAAGCCTGGTCCGTAGCCATAAGGACCACGAGGACTAAAGACATATCCTCTCAAATCCTTGTTGAATCCATAGAAGGAATTACGGAAGTAGAGCCAGGTATAGGGCTGGTCTTCATAGAGAATCTCATGGATCTTGCCATAGATTTTCGCCCGTTTGTCTTTGTCAAACTCTCGACGGCCCTCTGCAAAGAGCTTATCAACTTCCGGGTTTGAATATTGACCGTAATTCCGGCCTGCACCGGTTTTCCATAAATTGATTGATGTATCAGGGTCTGTTCCTGTTCCCCAGCCACCAAACATCGCTTGAAACTGATGATTCCGGGCTTTTTCCTGCATCACGGTAAATTCGGTTGGTTTTACTTCGCAGATAATTCCAATCTGGTCCAGGTTTTCTTTAAGTAAGGTACAGATTGAAAGCGACAATGGCTTGTTCGCAGTCATGATCGTAAACCGGAACGGGATCACCTTCCCATCAAATTCCTTGTCTCGGATACCATCACCATCGGAATCAATCCAACCCGCATTATCCAGAAGCTCTTCAGCCTTGTTCAAATTTTGATGGTATGGTTTTGTCATCGGCTGGGGAGCCATCCAGGCCGTTTCGTGATAAACACCGGTGCAAGGCTGGTACAATCCATAGCAAAGTTCATCCAGCATTTCTTTATGATTGAAGGCATATGACATCGCCTGCCGTACTTGTTTGTCCTGGAAAAATAGTGTTTCGCAGTTCCAGCCAAAATAGAAGTAAACCCATTCCAGCCCGTTCGCTTTGGTGCAGGTTTTATAAAATTCCTCGTCTTCAGTTTGCGTTTTCCAAAGTTCAGGGTTGAGCGCCATTTCGTCGATCTTCCCTGTTTTCAGCGCGAGTAATGCAGTATTCGGGTCCTGGATAATTCTCAAGCGGACTCGCTCAAAATAAGGCCGATTACGGACTTCTTTGCCATCTTGCATGTACCAGCTTTCGCGACGCTTTAAAACAATTTCCTGACCGCGCACTCTTTTCTCGAATTCGTAAGGCCCGCCGGTAACAGGTTCATTTTCATACTTAACATGGTATTTGCTATCTTGCAGGGTCGGATCTGTTTCCAGTTCTTTCTCATAAATATGCTTGGGGATAATCGGAAAGTTGAGATTCCAGACATTTGTCGGGAGCGCTTCTTTATGGAAATAGACCAGAGTCTGATCATCGTAGGCTTGAATCCACTTAATCTGATCCGTACCAGAGCGAACTGCGGGGACGGGAACCTTGGGGTTCATGATCGTCTGAAAAGTAAACACAATGTCATGCGCTGTGATGGGAGTCCCATCTGACCAGGTTAAGTCATCTCGCAAAACAACTTTATCGTACAGCTTGTCTTTACTAGACTGCCAGGAAGCCACTGTGTCTGAAACAGCAAAAGGCTTGAAGTTCCAATCGAAACTAAACAGACCAAAACCAGTGAGCGAAGAGACTTCAAATTCGACAGCCGAGCTACCCATGATTGGGTTTGTACTTTTCATGTCGGCTCCGACATGTCGATTGATCGTCGCGTTCCAGTCTACCGCTTCCGCATTTTCAGGAAGCCGACCAATCGCACTCAGAATCTTTTCATTGATTTCCTGGTTCGTATTTTTCAGTTTTAACGCTTCATTCACGCTGACCAATGGCTTTTCTTTACTCTGCCGCTCCCGAAGTAGCTCCAGGCTATCCAGCACAGGCTGTTCTTCCCATTCAACCTCAGCATCCAGATCGGTGAGACTGGGAGCGTCAAATGGCTCCAACATGGGCTCTGGAGTCGCATCATCCTTGGATTCTGACGCGGTCGAATTCTCCGATGACTCTTCCGTCATATCGGTCGAAGGTCCAGGACATCCTGTGAGAAATACGATGAGTAGGATTGTCAAAAGCAATTGATTCAGGCGGGAAACTAAATACATGGATATTCCTTCAATTAACTCCATTGAAAAGTCGGAAAATTCATCGGAGGACGAAGTTGATTATTTGCATAAAACAAATTCAAAAGATTCGAACGTCTCAGGCTAGATTGTGGCAGACTCTGATAAATAGAACAAGGCTGATTTTGGTTTTAAACGTAAGTTGCGTTTAGACTTAACATCTACCAAAACCAGCCTTATAATTATCAGGTGGCAATTCTACGCTCAAGCGTAGTCAGTCCTCAGGTCATCTTATTCAAAGACACCAACCCAGTAATATTGACCATTCAGAACCATATAGCCGAATCCAGCCTGTGATCCTGTGAGCATAATCGAATGGTGGGCGGGAGAAGCAATCCAGCCATTGACGGCAGCGGCTGCCGATGTGGGGCCCTGAAAGATGATCTCGGGCCAAGGCAAGCTGCTGTGCTGATAGTAGCCAGTTTTTGCCATCCAATCTGCATGCTCTTGCGCTTTCAAACACATCTTCGTGTTAAGCGAAAGAGCAGGTAATCCGTTTCTGGCTCGTTCCACATTGTGCAGCTTCAACAATTTCAGAATCGTAGGATGCTTGATCAACCAATCATGCTCACCCTTCTTTGGTTTTGCTGCTTCTTTCGGTGTTTCTTCTGAAGAAACAGGCTGGATGAGCATCAGACATAACAGACTTGCTAAAACGACTCTCCATGCTGGTTTTATTGTCATCATTTCTTTCCTGGACTTTCCGTAAGGGATGTCAAAATATTTCACCGGCACAAAGTTTGCCGGTCCCGTAGACTGTGGAGGAAAGGTTAGCAACGGCAAATCCTCTGGTCTACTGTACGGAAAGCAGAAAATTAGCATCTCAATTCATATTGACAAATCTACATATCATCCCTTGTTTACGCATTAAATGCCTGTTTTTTCCTATCATTAACCCGTTTCTTGATTTGCGTCAGATCGTCGACGGGAATGGAATCAATCAACTTTCTTGTATACCCCTGCTGCGCGTTTTGATAGATCATTTCCGACGGACCCAGCTCTACCAGTTTTCCCTGATTCATCACCGCCATCATGTCAGACATAAATTTTACAACGCTTAAATCATGGCTGATAAAAATATAAGTCAGGTCGTACTGTTCCTGCAAATCTTTGAGTAAATTCAAGACTTGTGCCTGCACGGATACGTCCAATGCTGAGACAGATTCATCGCAAATGACAAATTCAGGCTCGACCGCTAATGCGCGTGCAATCGAAATTCTTTGACGCTGCCCGCCTGAAAACTCGTGGGGATAACGGTCCAGATATTCAACAGGCAATCCGACTTCTTCCAGTAAAGAGGCTGCCCGGTCACGTCGATCCTGCTTTGACGAACCTAAATTATGCGCGATCATTGATTCCGTGATGATTGTGGAAACCATCATGCGTGGATTCAGCGAACTGTAAGGATCCTGGAAAATAATCTGAACTTTACGCCGGAACGGCTTTCGCCCCGACTGGCTCATGTGAGCGAGGTCATTCCCTTCGAATAGAATCTTCCCACCTGTGACGGGAGCGAGACCAACGATTGCCTTGCCGGTGGTTGTTTTTCCACAACCGGACTCTCCCACCAATCCCAGCGTCTGGCCTCGATAAATATTTAAGGAAATGCCATCAACGGCCTTCACATGATCAACGGTTCTGCGAAGAATACCGCTTTTAATGGGATAATAGACCTGTAACTGATCCAGACTCAGAATGGGTTTCTCCCCTTCGTTGACCAGTTGAGATTCCGGAAGTGCTTTGACATCATCTGCCTGATAACCGAGTGTTGCCAATTCGGAAAGGGGGTGTAATAAGCGGGGGCGCCCATGTGATGTCAGATTATTGAACTGGCTTTTATCAAATTTCTTTTCCGTGATTAAATATTCACCGGGCTCTGTTTCTTCAAAATCCATGAAATCCGAAACCGTTGGCAGCCGTTTAAAAGTGGTATCTAAAGCGGGGCGACAGGCCAGCAGACCTTTTGTGTAAGGATGCTCCGGGTTTTCGTAGATATCAATCACGGGCTTGTATTCGACTAATTTGCCACGGAACATGACTGCGACATCATCGGCAATTTCAGCAATCACACTTAAATCATGCGTGATGAATAGAATCGACATCCCACGTTCATCGCGCAGTTTCCTGAGCAGATTCAGGATTTGTGCTTGAATTGTAACATCCAGTGCTGTTGTAGGCTCATCAGCAATTAACAATTCGGGGTTGCAACTTAACGCCATTGCGATCATCACCCGCTGTTTTTGTCCCCCGGACATCTCATGCGGATAGCTGGAAAATCTACGTTCCGGGTCTAAAATACCTACTTCGTGAAACAGCTCAATCGTTCTTTGTTTTGCCTCAGCTGAAGTGACTTTCTGGTGCAGAATAATTGTTTCCATCACCTGTTTTCCAACGCGAAAAACCGGGTTCAACGACGTTCCCGGCTCCTGGAAGATCATGCTGATGTCACGCCCACGAATCTTCCGCATTTCCGGGTCCGATAACTTCACCAGATCTTTTCCCAGAAAGGAAATTGAGCCAGCATCAATTTTTGCAGCCGTATCAGGCAGCAGCTTCATGATTGATAATGAAGTGACTGATTTTCCTGATCCCGATTCTCCAACCAGCCCCAGAGTTTTTCCTTTTTCGATTTTTATATTCAAATCGTCAACGGCTTTCACCAGGCCACGGCCTGTGTGAAAATAGGTTTTTAATCCATTGATATCGAGTAATGCAGTGTTCTCTGTCATGGGATTTCCTTTTGAAATCAATTTGAAATCACCTGGATCTTTCCGGCGCATTCAAAATTCATCTGTCGCACTTTGTATTTTTGAAAGTGATTTGCGTATAATAGCGAAACTTCTGTGGGATGGGAGAGGAAACTAAATAAACCTGATGATTGGGAAAAAATGAACGGCATTACTTCGAGTTCCATTATTAGATTACTTCGTTTCAATTTGTTTCTGGCCTTGATGGTTTTGAGTGCCAGTCAATTTGTTTTCGCGGAAGAAATTACGTTTCCCAAAGTCTTGACTCAGTTTGTTCCCTACTCAAATAATCCCATCTTTCAAGCAGCAGGCCCGGGGCACTGGGATGTAAAAATACGTGAACGCGGGTGGATTCTCAAGGAAGGTAAATTTTACCATCTCTGGTTTACCGGCTACGATGGAACCCGGTCTGGCTCAAAGATGCTGGGATATGCCTGGTCCTGTGATGGGATCCATTGGACCCGATCTCCGTGCAACCCGATCTACAAGAAACATTGGGTTGAAGATATGATGGTTCTCAAACATGGGAAGATCTATCATATGTTTGCCGAAGGCAAAGGTGATATCGCTCAGCATCTTATTTCCAACGACGCCATTAACTGGAAGCGTGTTGGTCCCCTGGATGTTCGACTGGCAAATGGAACTCCTATCCCCGAGGGGCCGTACGGCACTCCCGTTGTCTGGTTTGAGGATGGCCAGTGGTATCTCTTCTATGAACGGCGCGATGCCGGGATCTGGCTGGCAAGTTCACCAGATCAGAAAGTCTGGACAAATTTGAACCATGACCAGCCCGTCATGAAGCCTGGTCCCCAACCCTATGATCAGAAGATGATTGCCATGAATCAGATTATTAAATACCAGGGGACTTATTACATGATCTTTCATGGAACCGATGCGGCCCAAAAACCTTCTTTGTGGACAACAAATATTGCAGCATCAAAAGACCTCCTGCATTGGACAAAATATTCTGGCAATCCTCTGACAAAACCTGCAGCGAATCAATCCAGTGGGGTTTTAATCCCAGACGGTAAACGATTTCGCCTTTATACAATGCACAATCAAGTCGACCTGAATTTACCGCAGGATCCCTGATACTTGAATCAAATATAGTGGCCTGATCTATGAACAACCCCCTGCCCCTTAGCACTCCACAGGCAATGGATCGGGGTTCGGCTCAGAGCACAATAGGACGTTCCCCTGCTTTAACCGTACTCATCTGTTTTTCTCTGGGAATCTTAATTGACTCCTGGTTTGATTTGGAACTGGTCTACTGGCTTCTTTTTAGTATCATTCTCTCAGCTGTCTGGGCTCTCGGTTATCGCTCACACAAACATTCCAGTTCAGCGATCGCACTCTTGCTCTTGACTATCTGTCTGGGGGGAATGCGGCACCATGAGTTCTGGTTCTGTCACGTTCCCAATCATATCAGCCGCCTCTTAAAAAGTCCGGAGCATTCAGAAGACCAGGCTCAACTTATTCGGGTGACAGGAGTGATCTGCAAAAGGCCGCAGATCAAGACTCCCGCCGACGAGGAGCAGTTCAATCCGAAACAGCCTACACAACAGACAAACTTGATTCTTGACTGCAGGGAACTCCATACAGGATCGACAAACATTCCTGTCACAGGAAAGATCTTTGTCACCATCTATGATCAAGTGAGCTTACTACAAGGAAAGCAGCCCCATCCATTTTCTATTGGTGACACCATTGACGTGTGTGGAAAACTAAGGATGTTCTCCCCCAAAGATAACCCACACGATTTTGACTTTCAAAATCATTTTCGAAAACAACAAATTGATGCCGTTCTGACGCTGAAATCTTCACAGGCAGTTCAGCTCATTAGTAAGGTCCCGGCTTCATCCTGGAGCAGTCTCCAGAAACAGGTCCACGACTCATTCGCACGCCTTATTCGCGAGAACACAAGTGAAAGTACACAGCCGATTGGGTTGGCACTTTTACTAGGTGACCGTTCAGAAATCAGTACCCAGGTTAGAAAAAAATTCAGTCAATCCGGTTTGATCCATTTTTTGGCCATCTCTGGATTGCACATTGGTTTTTTCAGCGCTTTTATCTGGGGTATCTGTCATCTGTTGAATTTGCCCAGAACTGTTGCCGTCGCGTTGCTGCTGTTTGCGATTATATTTTATCTATCGATTATTGAAATTCGTCCTCCCATTCTCCGTGCTGCTTCCTTTTGTGCGCTGGTCACACTGGGGCTGATCAGTTGGCGTGCAATTACCACATTAAATCTGGTTTGCATTTCGGCGGTCTTCATTTTGATCATCAATCCGACCGATTTATTTGATGTTGGAACACAGCTTTCGTTTCTTGCCGTTGCAGCAATTCTCTGGACGGTTCAGCAGGAATTTTTTCAAAACCCGTTTCAGCAACACTGGATTCCACTACGTTGGAGAATTCTCGCCAGCGCCCCTGTTTTGCAAACGCCCGTTCAATGGTTTTTGATACGATACTTCCGTTTACTCTACAGTGTTTTTCTGGTCACTTTTTTCATCTGGCTCGTGACAGCGCCACTTGTGCTCTATCATTTTCATTTACTCGCTCCGATTGGGCTTCTAGTCAACACGCTCATCTTTCCTTTTTTGTTCCTGATCCTGTTGCTGGGATACTTGCTGATTTTCTTAGGTTCGGTAGTTCCATTTCTGGCGGGCATATTGGGGATTTGTTTTGACTATAGCCTCCGGCTCCTGAATTGGATTGTCGAATTCGCGTCGTCTATTCCTTTTGCACATTTTGATTTACCGGGACCACCTGCCTGGTGGTTACTCGTGTACTATTCCCTGATTCTTTTCTCCATCATCCCTGTTTATTCAAAATTCAATTTCAAGGGGAACTGGTTGCTACAAAAATCTCGACTCGCAGTGGTTCCTGTATGGGTGATCGTCGGGCTGCTGATACCGCTACTTTCTACGAACTCGAGATCGGTGCAATGCACATTTATCGCCGTCAATCATGGCATTTCTATTTTGATCGAATCTCCTGATGGCAAAACGATTCTATATGATGCTGGTTCCATGTCTCCTGTCGAGCAAACCTGTTCGAAGATCAAAAATACGTTGTTGGCTCATGGAATTCGGCGGGTTGACTTACTGCTCATCTCCCATGCAGACCGCGATCATTATAATTCAGCTGCCGAATTGATCTCAAATCACTATATTCGCGAGCTCGCGTTTCCGCAGGCCTTCCTCAGCAAAAAGCAACCAGGCACACTTTCGTTGTGCAATATCGCAGCACAGAATCATGTTCCAATCAGGATCATTGGCAAGGGAGATCAAATCGATTTTGGAGCCGGAACAGCAATCGAAGTACTGCATCCAGGCTTTGCAGATCAGTATGCAGAAGATAATCCAGCCAGCTTAACAATCTTGCTTTCACACAATCACCGGAAAATACTACTTACAGGCGATCTGGAAGGGAGAGGACTGGTAAAGCTACTGACTGAAACTACTGCCGGACCAGTAGATATTCTACTTTCCCCGCATCACGGCAGCTTTTCGGCAAATACCTCTGATTTGGACCGCTGGGCGAGGCCTGGGTATCTGATTGTCAGTGGTGGCAGAAAGCAGACCATCCCCCAATTACAAAAAGTCTTTTCAGCCAGCACCCAAATTTATTCAACCAGCAAGCATGGGGCAATTACTTGCCTGATCGACGATGCTGGAAATTTGGAAGTCATCCCTTTTCGGCCAGAGATGAACTGAAAGATAAACTTCGAGCCGTTTGTTTTCAGTCCAGGCCAATAGAATTCATTAACTCTTCGTGAGCTCGGATTTCAAGCACTCTGTGTTTAAGAAGTTTTCGCATTTCACTCAGCGATTTTACCGTTTTCTGGAATTTATCATTTGCTGCTTCCAGTTCAGAATAGTGTTTTTCGCCCTGAGAGATGCAACGATTCATATTCAACAGATTGGGGATAAAGCCTTTTTTCAGATCACTCACGATTGAAAGGGATGCTTCTTTTATTTCTTCACAGAGATTATGAATATCTCTGCGATCTTGCTCACGTTCTTCTGCAGACATATCTTTCGTAGAAATGGAAGTGTCTTTTTTTCTCAAAGACTTTTCATCAACCAACCTGCCAAAGGGATTGATCTTCTGTTTTTCTTTTGTTGATTCAATGTCCAGGAGCTTGAGTGCATTGCTTGCTTTTTTAAATTGGGGTGAAATTTCAAGCGATCTCGTAAAACTCGAATGAGCCTGGCTATGATTCTTCATTTCCAGATAGACATTCCCTAGATTAAAGTGCGCATCCACCATATCCGGGTCAAAGAGGAGCGCCTGCTTGTAGGCTGTGACGGCCATACTTAACTGGTTTAATCCTTTATGTGCAATGCCCATATTGTAGAATGCATCAGCTGATTTTTTATCTTTCTGAACAGCTTTACGTAGCTCATTTAACGCCTGTTTGTATTCGCCCGTCCGATTATAGATCGCTCCCATATTGATATAAGGTGAGGCATCCGCAGGAGATAAACGAGTCAATTCTTCAAAATGCCGGATCGCATCCTGGTACTGCTTTGATTGAAAATAGGCAGCAGCAATACCCGCATGTGCTTTTTTCTCGGCGGGCTTAATGCTCAGGATTCTCTGGTAAATGATGACTGCCTGCTCAATATCGCGGTCTTTTAAATGCTTACGAGCTTGCTGGAACAGTTCTCTGATTTTTGAGTCACTCATGATCGAGTTCCTCTCCTTCAGGGCTATCCAGGAAAATTCTAATTCCTTCTCCCTGATTGCAGAAATGTGCCCTGCTCTCTGCTATCAGGGAAAGGAAATGGCACAAAACGACTTCAGTCTCTTACAAGGGAAATCAGTTTACTTCGGGAACCTTGGTGAAACTCAATTTTTCCTTCTCTGCCAAGCCAGCCGACGGCTTGCATGACAAGATCGCGCGGCGCTTCAATTTCGCGCGATAATTTACTTAATGTAACAGGCTCATGGTGACTCAAATATTCCCAGACAGTTCCTGCAACGACTCCGATGCTCTCGACTTGGTGTGACTCAATTTCCGCTGACATCAACTTGCTCCTGAACTATAAACCTGATGAATTCGGTAATAGAACGTGTGTTTCTATTTTGTTTTTGACGCGTTTGATATCCATATACACAATACAAAATATGCCAACTATCAGATGTTCTCCATTATAGAACCGAAGAACTTTGGGACGCAATCATTGATTTCCCAAGTTTTGTTCGTCAATCAAGAATTTCATCATACGATGTTCAAATATCCCTCAAAATCATTGTCAAAACATTCCAGGCTGGTCGAGATTGCTTCCAAATCTTTCAGCGTTGTTTCCAGGTCCTGATCTGTCCCTTGATATAAGACAAATGCTGTAAACAATTCTGTTTTAAAAATACGCAGGTAGGCACTGTTAATTAATTCTGAACAAACAAATTCTATATCAGATCCCAAACATTCTTTGCCCGCCAGTATCGTTTTGACTTCGTAAATATCGAGCTCAGGATATTCATCCTGAAAAATCTTAACTGACTCCTTAAGCAACTCTTCTTCCAAGATCTCAGCAAAATACAATGAGATCAACCAGAATGAGGAATCTGCTCCGTGGACACTAACTTGGATTTCGCCGTTGGTTTCATCAACCTCTTTTGATAGCTCCCAGTCAGCGGGATACTCAAAAGAAATTCCATATTCGTTAAATAAGTTCATGATTTCAAATAGATTCTAAGACTAAAAATATGATAAATAGATCTCTCTTCGTTCAACACATCGGGTTGAACGCTCGTTGAATTATAGCGAGTTCGAGAATCTCTTGAAGGACTCCGGCTTCTAACTTTTAAGGATATACTCACCTGTGTCGTGAATTCGAAATGAATTCGCTCAACATTCGGCCCGTTTGTCCTTTTTTACGGAAAACAATCTTTTCGGGAGTCCCTGCATCAAGAATATATCCACCGGATTGGCCTCCTTCAGGCCCTAAATCGATGAGCCAGTCAGCAGCGAGAATTGCCTGGGGGTGATGTTCGATCATCAGTACCGAATTCCCATCTTGTATCAACCGATCTAAGACTACCAAAAAGCGATCAATGTCGGCTGCATGTAAACCTCTTGTTGGTTCATCCAGAACGAAAAGGGTCATGCCTGCAGGGTTTGATATTAGCTCCGAGGCCATTTTGATTCTTTGTGCTTCCCCTCCAGACAACATATTTGAAGGTTGACCTAACGCGAGGTAACCCAATCCGAGTTCTTTAAGGACCTGTAATACTTTTTTGAGTTTGGGAATCTGATCAAAAAAAACAACGGCTTCGTCTACGGACATGCTTAAAATATCACTGACCGATTTTCCACGATATTTGACTGCGAGTGTTTGTTGATTAAATCGCATTGTCTTGCATTTCTCACACGGCAGATAGAGGGGAGGCAGGAATTGCATATCAACACGCCGAAAACCTTGCCCCTGGCAATTGGAACAGCGGCCCTCTTTGGCATTAAAACTAAAACGTCTGGCGGTATAACCACGCATACGGGACAATTTTGTTTTCGCAAATAGTTTTCGGATTTCGTCCCAGATTCCACAATACGTTGCTGGATTGGAACGTCCACTTCGGCCCAGCGGTGCTTGATCAATCACTTTGACCTGTTGCAGGAACTGACTCCCCTCAAGAGAGTGATATTCCGAAACGTGCCTGGATTCGCCCTTCAATGACGCTTTCAATGCGGGAACCAGGGTTTCCAGAATCAGAGAGCTCTTCCCACACCCGCTAACACCAGTGACACAAACCAGCTTCTGTAATGGAACTTTGAGTGTCACATTTTTTAAATTGTTGAGATTCGCCCCTTCCAGAACAAGTTCCGGTCCAGACTTAAGGAGACCATCGAGAGGTTTGATCTCATATTCAGTATTCAAAGCACGTGAGGTAAAAGAGCGACGATCCTGCATGACTTCCTGGTAACATCCAGAAACCACAACCATCCCCCCTTCTTCTCCCGCCCCAGGGCCCAAATCAAGTATATAGTCACTTGCTTTAATGACATCATGATCATGTTCAACGACAAGAATTGTATTTCCAGCCTGATTGAGCCGACGCAAAATTCGCAGAAGTTTCTCTGTTTCATTCACATGTAAGCCAGCCGTTGGTTCATCCAGTATATAACAAGCTCCCGTTGTCTCTGCCCCTAGGAACGATGCGAGTCTGGCTCTCTGGTGTTCTCCTCCCGACAACGTTTGCGCAGGACGGTTCAAATCGATATAGTTCAGACCAATTTCAGTCAGATACTCCAATCTGCTTTTGACCGGTGGCAGAAGCTGATCCGTGATTTCCCGACCTTTGGTATTTCCAGACGTTAACTCAGATGTTTCCCATTGATTCAACCATGACAATGCTTCTGGGGCAGTTTGACTGATTACCTGGTTAATGGATTGATCTTTTAATTTGACAGAACGCCCATATTCATTGATCCTTGCCCCTTTGCATTCGGGGCAAACCGGCTCTTGATTTGGATTCTCGGGCATTTCAATAACACCCAGGCCCTGACAGTTCGAACACGCCCCATAAGGACTGTTAAAACTAAAAGCGCGCGGTTCTGGATCAGGAAAGCTGAGCTGACATTTCCCACAGGCGAGTCGGGTGCTCAGAAACCGATCTGACCAGCCCGCTTCTGATTCCTGGCTGACAATACAGACACCGTTACCATGTTTTAGTGCCAGATCAATGGATTCTTTGAGGCGCGCATCAATCCCTTCTTTGACGATAATTCGATCAATTACGATATCAATGTTGTGCTCGTCATTTTGTTTGAGATCCTGTGCCTGGCTAACATCTACGATGACACCATCGATTCTGGCGCGAACAAATCCTTCTTTTGCAATTTTATTTAAAACGGCTGTGTGATCACCTTTTTTCTCCGTAATGACAGGAGAAAGAATGATCACTTTTTGCCGATCTTCCAAGGAGAGAATCAGGTCAACGATTTGTTCGGCAGATTGTTGATGGAGTGGCCGCTGGCACTGGGAACAATGAACCGTTCCCAGTTGTGCAAACAACAGGCGGAAATAATCGTAGATCTCTGTCATTGTTGCCAGCGTGCTGCGTCGAGAATGAACACGCTGAGTTTGACCAACACTAATTGTAGGAGGCAGCCCACTGATCAGGTCGACATCTGCGGGCTGCATTTGGCTGAACAACTGGCGCGTTCCTGGTGAAAGGTTTTCCAGAAAGCGTCTCTGTCCTTCACTATGAATTGTGTCAAAAACCAGGCTGCTTTTACCACTGCCACTGACGCCTGTGATCACCGTCAACTGCTGATGTGGAAGATCGACATCGATATTTTTGAGGTTGTGGGTCCGTGCTCCACGAATGTGGATGTAGTTGTCAGGCTGTTCTTGCATAGGACACTTTAGAGGATCGAATGAGGTTCACTCGCTGATTGTGGTGAAGACAGACAGTTATGAAGATAGTTGTCGTGGTTTGATGGTACGAATGATTCTCAGTTGCTATGATTTTAGCAGCCTCATACATCTTTTATAGTTCTTTTTGCAATAAACTCATTTCTAACAATGTCGATCATCCCTCATTCATTTTACTTTCGTCATTCTATTTCTGTGTCAGAAATAAAAGCAATCCCCCGCAAGCGTGGCCAATTATTAAAACTGCCTGAATCGGCGTTGATTCCAGATTTATCCTTCAAAGCAAAAACAGCCCATTGGGGAGAAATTCGGCTCAGCTGGAATGATAATGGCTTGGGGATTAGTTTGGAAGTAAGGCAAAAACAGCACCCAACGACCGATGCGGAATACGTCCAAATCTGGATCGACACACGAGATACCAAAACGATCCATCGTGCAAATCGATACTGCCACTTATTCAAGTTTCGGCCTGTCGCAAATGCTCAGAATCCGTCTCAGCCAGATTGCGTTCAACTCACAATCAATCGGGCACAAGCAGATGCACCGCAGAGTGATCTTTCAAAAATACAACTCTGGTCCAAGATAAAATCAACAGGATACAACCTGGAAGCCTGGATTCCGGCAACCGAACTTACAGGGTTTGATCCAGGTTCCTATCCGCAAATGGGATTTTACTACACGATCTTCGATTCTGAATTGGGAGAACAATTCATGACTGTTGATCATGAATTTCCAGTCGGTCAAGATCCCAGCTTATGGGCTACAATGCGGTTAGAAGCCTGAAATAGAAAAACAGCGATGGCAATTTCATGTCATCGCTGCTTCGAAGTGTATTATAATGTTGTGCGTTTAGCGGCGCTTTGGTAAGGCGGCGGCGTAAAGCATTGTCACAGCGCCGATTGACATCATGCTGAAGGCAGCCCAATCTGGGGGGTTTAAGACTTCCTGTTTATCATCATTCAGGCTGGTCATTCCCAGAAAGCCGCGGAACTCTGGTTCACGAACGGGTTCCGGCTCTTCCACCACAACTTTATGTGTCAGCACCATTTTGTCGACAAAGAGAAATGATGTTCCCGTCAGCAATACAAATAATCCAGCAGCAAAAAACGTAGAGCGAAACATGCGATGTCCCTGTCCTGTAGCATACATCGATTTCTATTTCGCTTGCTCCTCCTGAGCATCAGCCCTGTTTCCAAAGTACCTTCCTGATCTTCGGGGCTTTTAAATGCGAATCGACGACGATATTTAAAGTTTAGCCCACTACTGCAATACAATCTGAGGAGAGCGGGATCTAATCATTTTATCGGATTCTGAGCCAAAACTCTTGATTTTGTACGGCCAAGAATAATCGTCCCTTCTTTCTTACCGCCCGGTTGTAACGATAAAATGGACCTTCCCTCGCTACTGAACATACTATAAATCTGGTCTCATCCGTTTTTTCCCCTGATGGAGTTTGGTTCCATTTAAAAAAGCGACGCGATGCCGACTGGAGTTTTGGCTATACAGACGCTAAATTGGCCTTTTCGTAGTGAAAAATCAATAGATTGTCTCAGACATCGAGAAACCAAGCGAGGAAATGACAAGTGGAAGCTCGGATTACATTATTGCCCGGCGATGGCATCGGACCAGAAATCGTAGCAGAAGCAAAACGGGTTTTGGATATTGTTTCTGACAAGTTTGGTCATCAGTTTGAAACACCATCCTGTCCGATGGGAGGAAATGCCATTGATGAATTTGGTGACCCGCTTCCCTCTCAAACATTGGAAACCTGTAAAGAATCCCAGGCGATTCTACTGGGCGCTGTCGGCGGTCCTAAATGGGATGATCCATCAGCCAAGACTCGCCCAGAAGCGGGTTTACTCAAAATCCGGAAAGAATTAGGTCTATTTGCCAACTTAAGACCAATCAAACCTTACCCGGAGTTACTGGATGCATCTCCCTTAAAACGCGAAATCATTGAGGGGACTGACATCCTCTTTTTCCGTGAATTAACGGGCGGTATCTATTTTGGTGAGTCCGGAAGAATGGAACATCCGGATGGCGAAAAAGCCTTTAGTGTCATGACTTATACAACATCCGAGATCGCACGCATTGTGCGCCTGGCGGCTGAGTCTGCTCGCACTCGTCGCGGCAAACTGACTTCGGTCGATAAAGCGAATGTACTGGAAGTCTCACGACTCTGGCGACAAGTGGCTGAGGATGTTGTGAAAAATGAGTTTCCCGATATTGAATATGAAGTCGTGTTGGTCGATGCGATGGCGATGCACTTGATCTCCCGCCCCTCCGATTTTGATGTTGTTGTCACCGGAAACATGTTTGGAGATATTCTAACCGATGAAGGGTCAATGCTGCCCGGATCGTTGGGCTTGCTCCCCTCTGCTTCATTGGGCGAATCGGGACCAGGGCTTTATGAGCCCATTCATGGTTCTGCTCCCGACATTGCTGGCAAGGGAATCGCGAACCCACTGGCCACAATTCTGGCAACGGCTATGTTGCTGCGACATTCTCTGTCTCTAGAAACAGAAGCGGCTGCAATCGAAGCTGCTGTGGCGAATGTTCTGGCTGCAGGACACCGGACTGCGGATATCGCCGCTGGTGGTAACAGCATTTCAACAACCGAAATGGGAGATCTTGTGATTCAGGAACTTTCAGCCTGAGCTTCAACTTTCGGAAAAGATAAAAAAAGCGGGGACGAATCACTTCGTCCTCGCTTTTATAGTATCAAGTTAAACGTTAACTGAATTAAACGTCACAGAGTTCAACGGCTTGCTTCAGCCCCTGGTAGGGATCACGTGTGGGTATAAACTCCTGGCCAACATAACCCTGATAACCAATTTCCTGTAATGCCAGCATGATCGCAGGGTAATTGATTTCCTGTTTTTCGTCCAATTCACCTCGTCCCGGATTGCCGGCTGTGTGAACGTGGCCAATATAATCTTTATGCTCTCTGAGACGTCGAATCACATCTCCATCCATAATCTGGACGTGATAGATATCAAACAACAGTTTCATTCGATCAGAGCCAACCTGTTTGATAATATCAATACAATATTCAGTATGATCTCCCTGATAGCCGGGATGCCCTTTCATGGGATGGCTATCATCACGAGAGTTCAACATTTCCAGACAGAGATTAACTTTTTTCTTCTCGGCATAACCAATGATTTTTTTGAATCCGGCAACACAGTTCTTGGCTCCTTCTTCATCACTGATGCCATCCCGCATCCCCGTGAAAGTGATCACATTCTTAACGCCGCCCGCCTCACATTCATCAATTCGCTTTCGTAGGATTTCGATGCATTGATTCCAGTTCTCGGGATTATTGAATCCGACTTTAAAACCGTGGCTGGAAGAGATCGCGCACGTTAAGCCATATTTTTTGAGCGTCGCCCAGTTTTCAGAAGGTGTTAGTTCGACACTCTTAATTCCCAGCTGGCTGGCAATCTGTGCCGTTTTTTCAAGATCCCAATATTTCTTAAAACACCAGTGAACGACTGACTGGTTGATATTGCCTTTCAGAGGTTGAGTTGATATCTCTTTACTCTCGCCGGCATGAGACTGCTGAACTCCCAGCCCGAATGCCGAGGCAGCGACTACTCCGGAACGTTGCAAGAGTTTTCTTCGGCTGATTTTTGATTTCATAATAACCTCTTTTATGACTGGTACTGATTCGTGTTGCATGCTCTGGAACGCCCCGTTCAAGCATAACATCTCCTGATATGCTACTCGATCTTAAATGGACCTGAAGAGGCTACAATAAACTCTGAACACAGGTTAGCGTGAAGCGAGATAGATTAAACGTTCCTTGATCAGAAAGTGTGAAATAATAATACCGATTGACATAGCCAATGTAAATAAGAGACTGAACGCTTCCATGATTCCTGACCTTCCAGTAAAACCGGCACTGAGTGAAAGCAGGCTGATTGAAAAAAAGAAAAACATATTACCAATCCACATTAAGATAAAAGCCAAGGGTAAAGCGCCCCACCTAATATGGGTTGAGAGCAATGCGGTCAAATGCCAGAAAAAAATCACTTCGACACACATCATCCAGAAGGTGGGTTCGGCGAAGATCAACCCGATATCGTACGCCATTTCTTGAAGTCCAAGAACACTCCCGATAAATAGATATACCAAAGCCGGAACAAGGCCGAGCAGACATCCGAAAACCTTTGAATACGCAATGCTTGCCATCGACTGCGGCAGCATCGCTGTCGAAACCAGTGTGTTCCACTGCACTTCGACGTGAAAGACTCGTGCTGAAATCAGACTTATTTCAATTAAAAGTACAATAAGCATTGTCCAGAAAACAGTCAGGCCAATTTCCTGATAGGAATAGCTGCGTGATGAATATTGAATGAAAGAGCATAATGCAAATAACGCGAGGCCATAGCAGATCAATTTAATCAAGGACATCCCATAGCCGCCATTAACGAAAAAGAAATCTTTCCACATTAATGCATTGATCCAGGCACGACCTGGTGAAAATAACGTGCTTTTCTTTTTCGTAATCACTCCACGCCCTGGGCTGGTTGAGATCTCAGTCAACGCAAAGCGGTTGAAAAACAGGCAGGCCAACAGAAATAAGACCATTCCCATGATCAGACTACTCCAAAATTGCATTCCCCAGGGGGACTCACTGAAACCTGACATAAGAATCGAGTTAACTTGTTTCAAAACTGATGATTGGCCAAGCCAGTCGAGAACGAAATTCGTCGAAGTCACCACGAGCGAACCTTCTGCGATCCATTTTTCTTGTACCATCCCTTTTAATGCCCATGTAAAGAGAGGGACTCCGAAGAAATATGCTGCGAGAGAAATCACAACAAGTGTTGAGGCAGCGCGGGAGCGTGCACAAACGACAGAACAGAACAGTCCCAGGTTTGACAGGCAGAACAAAAAGACTGCTAAAGCTGTGTAAGCGGCGATCACTTGCGTGAACGTCACGCCGCCAAGAGTGATGGCGAGCAGCGTAAACGGGAACTGGACTGACAACAATAAAAGAGCAGAGACTAATCGAGGCAATGATTTACCTAATAGCAGTGAAATAGGGTTCACTCCCGCCATTAATAGTAAGCCGATCGTCTGCTCTTCCTTTTCTTCTGTAATCGCAGTTGCGAAAAAGCTCACTCCCGCCATTAAGATAAAGACAAAATTGAGATAGATAATTTGTGTGAATAGCATTAGCCCCGCTGCACCAACGACACGACTGGTCATATGTGATGAAATTAAGCACAATAGAATCAGGATCGCGAACAGAAAGCGAAACAAGTGTGCTCGCGTCAATCGAAAGTCGACACTCAAAGCGCGATTAAAAAGTGCAAACGTGCCTTGAAACATTAACGAACTCCCTGCTCTGTTAAATCTAAAAATGCCTGATTCAAGTGCTTCTTGTCTCGTTGGAACGATTCGACCGAGCCATGCAATTCAATGATTTTCGACAAAAGGTTTCCTGTCGAGGTTAATGTTGCATCGAAGGAAACACGGAGCTCGCGAGATTTTTCCGTTTTACTTACAGAAAGAATCCCTGGCTCATTTCCCAGTGATTCGATGAACCCCTCATCCACGTCTGATTCCAATACTACCTTATAACTGGGGTGTTCCTGCTCATGAGTTAACAGACCATCCATTGAACCGCTGTACTTGATCAACCCACGATCAATAATCGTTACGCTATCACACAGTTCTGCTAATTCACTTAGAATATGGGAACTAATAAAGATCGTTTTTCCCATGCGTTTTAATTCTTGAAGAATTTCCATCAGTTCGATTCGTGCGCGAGGGTCAAGCCCTGAAGCTGGTTCGTCAAGCAGTAATAAATCAGGATCGTTCACTAAGACACGCGCTAAACTAACCCGCTGCTGCATCCCTCTGGAGAGGCCACTGATCAGCGAATTTTTTCGGCCATCCATATCTGTTAATGTCAATACATCATTGATCACCTGGTCTCGCTGTTCGACACCCAGCCCATACGCGGCACCAAAAAAGTCAAGATACTCAAATACCGTCATTTGCCTGTAAGTACTGAAATGGTCTGGCATAAAGCCAATTCGTTTACGGATATCTTTGACGGCAGACTGTACGTCGTTACCGAAGACTTCTACTTTGCCGCCTTGAGGACGTAACAGCGTACAGATTATTTTTAGCGTCGTTGTTTTCCCCGCACCATTCGGCCCCACAAACCCATGCAGAGATCGTGGCTGAACCTGAAAGCTGATCCCTTGCAGCGCACGATGTCCCTTAAAGGAATGGGACACATTTTTAATATCAATCACAGGCTGATCAAATATTGGTTCATTCATTTTTTGTCGATCTTTTTTTCAGGGAGTGGCAAATCGTATGCAAAGAGAACGCGGCCTTGTTGAACGCCTTGTACATTTGTCTTCAGTTTGAATTCTTCTGGGATATCGCAATAAAGAAATAATTTGATACGTGCCTTCTCACCTTGATACTGGTTGAGCTGGCTGGGGCGTATCAAATTTAAGTTTCTCATGACCATTATTTCGTACAGACCGTCGTATACTTTAGAGGTGTCTATTTCTTCATTCTGATACCCGTACCGACGCGCATTCGTTGCATTTGACATCAGTTTTGACTTCCATGCAGAAAGTGGTCTGCGACCATTTCCCAATACCCAGTAAGTACGCGCGTCTTCCTCTGACTGTTTCAACTCATATATCTTTAGATCATACATCACTTGGACTTTAGAGATGTTATCAGGCAGAGCGGAACTGGCCTCAATCAACAATGATGTCAGTTCCGAATTTGTGTTGACCTCATAATCGATCACTTTAATATTCTGTTCTTTATAGGGCGCCTTTATTCGGTACATGAAACTCCGCGCAGAAAATGGAGGAATATCAGAGTAAAAACTGCCATCAAGTCCATTAAAGATCGCGCCACGGACTTTTTCTGCTTCTTGAGCGGTTGTAAAAATAATACCATTCCCTGCTGAAGAAAATTGATATTCGGCACCACTTGTAACAAAAGTATTGACCCAACACTTTAAATCGTATTGATCTCCTTCGAGCGGGCTTGCGATAACCAAACTATTGATGGTTGTGGTTTCTCCATAGCCTCGTTTTCCGATACTCCAGAATACGGTACTGAATAGCGCCACCGTAATCAGTAGGAACAATAAAGAATTGCGATAGTGATAGCTCTTTTGTTTCTTATTAAATAAATAACACCCAGGATAGATTAAGAGAATGTAAAACCCTGTCATTACATAAATGATGCTCCAATTATGATCGGGGCGTGTCATTTCTGAAATTGTTTGAAGCAGTTTCGCATTCACATCTCCGAAATAATACGAGTCATCCTCTTGTTGGGTTGTTGCTTGCTTGTTTTCTTTAGTCGTCGATTGTGCTGGTGCAACAGCCGGAGATTCTTCTGCGTGGGCGTCCTGCACCTTTGACTCAATGAGACTTTCAGTTAATTGAGTCAGCTTTCCCTGATGGCGAATGATAAGACCTGAGCCAACACGAAAATGATCCTGCGGCGTGTTGAGGTTCGCCATGCTTGTTGTAAAATTCAAGTTTGCTCCGGAAGAATCAGGCAGCAAATGAAGAGTGCCTCCCCGATACAGCCAGTCCATAAATGATTCTTTACGGGCTGTGTCCCAGCGCGGAACATGGTCTAGAATCACTTCATCCAGAGAATCCGTCGCCGTTACCATTGGGGGAAACAGTTCTTCGGGATATCGTTTAAAGCGACTCCCACTTTGCGACAGAGAGTTTGAACTGGTAAGAACAATCCGTGAAAGCGGGGCTTTCGCGTTTGGAGTCTTTTTGTAAGCTGCTCCATTCCGGGAGAATTTACGACTGTAGATAAAACGTGGTCCCCAGTTGAGGGACCATTCATCCTGTCTTTCATCAATGATATAAGGATAAAACTGGACCCATTGTGAGCTATAGGGGGCAAGAAATATTTTTCGGCAAAGCGGCGCACCGACTTTGCTACCACTGTATTGAAGACGGTTCAATTGAACTAATTCATCAAATACCTCAGGGGTATTATTACTCAGCTTGAGAGATAGCGGGATACACATTCCCTTCGATTGCTGGTTATTAAACCCCCAGATGGTTTCTTCAATATCAATAGCAAAAGCAGAACTGGGCAGAATTAATAAAATCCCTACGCAGAAGAGAAGTTGTGAGTGGCGATTGCGATTCGTTATAAATTGTTTTTTCACAAAAAGACCATTCATGACTTTGAACTTAATAAAGGCTGATTTCCTAATGAGATGCCGGGGGAGCGAGAAAGATCCGCATCACCATCACCCAGTCTACCAAGTTTTTCATCAATATGGTTACGGCATTGTGAACGAAATAAAAGATAGCAACCACCATAGATAAATGTATTGACAACTAGAGGCCCCCATGCCGAACCAAATTCGTGAAACTCCGCAATTTCATTGAGCACAATATACGATGCCGGGCTGAGAAATACGCCATATATAATAGAGTCTTCATTAAATGATGGATACATTATAAAAATAGGAAACGCTAATATGAAAGGCAGGATACACCAGATAATGATTGCTCCTAAGGCTGATAGGATTGCTTTTGTTTGAGATTTGACTTTCATACCGATCCAGCAGAATAGATAGATTAACATCGGCAGATAAATACCGATGGTCAGCAGTGATCCAATTAAATAAGGTAGCCATTGAAGTGCATATTCATTTCTGTTGTGAGGATTAATCTGTGCGTATTCCCATCTCCACCAGGACTCAAAGAATACAATCGTTAACAGGGGGATTAGTAACACCAGACACAAACGTTTCACGCCGGCAATTTTTTGCTCAAGCAGTTGTGTTCCGGAAATAGGAGTGGTTAGTAAGACATCCAGTGTTTCATGCGAACGCTCACCCGAAATCAGGCTGGTGGCAGAAACCGCAAGTAGCAAGACAGACAGCCCCCAGACTAGCCATAGGAGTATGACAGCACCAGGCACAACGGCAGCGGGACTGCTCGATGCAATAAGCAAGCATAGCAGGAGTACCGGAACTTCCAGCAACACAAGAATACGAAACAGATACCGGACCGTGCCTAAAGACTTTTTTGACGTTTCACGCCATGCAATCGGATCATTGTCAGGTAAGTGAACCTGATCCTTTATAAGCACAACGCCTCTTGTGACACGGTTGTTATTAATTTTCGAAAACAGTCGGTCCAGGTTTTTGAATATATTTAACAGCAGATTTTTCGCGGGAAGAAAAGCGCGGCGTACTAAAAAGTAATGTGCGAAAATCAGAAATAGAAACGTACTGAGTAAAATCGGAATACTAAAAAGAAAAACGCCCACAATAGCCCCGATACCACCTCCAGCAAACCGTCCAAAACGGTCAAGCCAGTAAGGAGCAAAAAATAAATAATTGAGATCCCGTTCCCGTCCCGAAAAATAGTTACTCCAAAATGGATTTGTCTTCAATACCTGTGCCATTAGCCGGATGTAATCACCGTAAAAGAACAGGTTCAATTCATATGCAATGGAGGGACCAAATAAAATCAATAAGCCGAAAATATAAGTTGCGATAAATGCAGCCACTGTCGTACGAAAGAAACTTGAACATAAGACTCCCAGCGCAGCAATCTGGAACATCGTGATGGTTAATAACCAGAGTCCATTAATAAACATTGCCGGCGAAACACCACCCAGTGAATAAGCAAATGCCAGGATGGGGAGCCCCAGCATCAGGAACGTCACCATCGTAATCAGACGTCCCAGGTACTTCTCCAGGATGATCGTAGAAGGACTTAGACGCGTAATGAGCAATAAGCCCAGGCTGTTTCGTTCTTTTTCCTGGGTAATGACACCACAAGTAATCGCAGGTAGAAATAAGTAGATCGCCACAAATTGTAGATAGATCATCGATTCAAAGATTTCGCGGCCACGACCGAGAATTGCCATCGGGTTATTTCGAACTCCTGACATCAGGTCGATGTAAATAAACCCGACGCAACCCAGAAATAACAGCGCATAAATCGTCCTGATGATATAAGTCCGCCGTCGGTTCGCCATCTCAGCTAATTCTTTAGATAGCAGAGGAAGACTGAATTGGAATATTCGCCGTTTCATGCCGTCTTCCCTTCCGTCAACTTCATAAACACCGTTTCCATATCCATTGCTTCTGCTTGAAACATGCGAATTTTTGCACCGGTCGCAGCGATTTGTGCATGCAGGTCTTCGACTGCCAGTTGGTCCTCCTGCAATTGTATTGCCAGTCGATCAGCCTGAACGCTGACTGATTTGACCCCATTCATATTCTCAATCTTCTGACAGACCCCATTCATTTCACCTACAATTTGAACATGAACAACCCGACTTAATTCCAGTCGCTTATAGATATGATCTAAGGGGCCTTGCGTTACAAATTTTCCAGCTTCAATGATTCCGATACTCGTGCAGAGTTGAGATAGCTCATGCAGAATATGGCTCGAGATGATAATCGTCTTCCCCATTTCCTTGAGGGCGACGAGTAACTCACGGACTTCAATCCGGGCACGGGGGTCTAGACCACTGGCGGGTTCGTCGAGTAATAATAAATCGGGATCATGTAATAAGACACGCGCTAATGCCAGACGCTGTTTCATGCCGCGTGATAATGAATCAACCGGTGCATCGATTTTTTCGGTTAAATCGGTCAATTGCAGCACATCATCAACGATGACTTTACGTCGACTCTTGTTAATCCGATAAGCGGCTGCAAAAAAATGTAAATATTCCCGGGCGGTCAGATCTTCATATACGCCAAAAAAATCAGGCATATATCCGATCATTTCTCGGATCAGATGAGGGGCCTTATTTACGGAAATCCCATTAATCTTGACCGCGTCACATTCAAAGTCGCGCTGTAGCGTCGCCAGCACTTTGATCGTGGAAGATTTTCCAGCGCCATTCGGACCGATAAAGCCAAAGACTTCCCCTTTAGGGATCGAAAAGGAAATCCCCTTGACCGCTTCATACTTTCCGTAACGTACCCACAGATTTTTCACTTCCACCATTGGAGGTTGTATGCTCATAGGAATGTGTATTCTTCTCGTTAAATAGCGGAGTAAGGCATGGTTTAAGATTTAGTCACGATCAGCTGCCTGTAAATCGTATCTTTTGTATCGCCTGGAACATAAATAACAACGAGCCATTGCCTGGGATCAGTCGGGTCCAGAATGCTCAAGTCTTCATAACTTTTTCCACCCGATGGAGATGTTTGTGTTACGATCTGAAACAGTCCACTTTGATTTCTCACACACAGATCATCCATAAAACTCCGCTGGTTCTGTCGATCTACAGGGCGTCCTGGATAGTGTGGCATGACCGGATTTACTAATGCATTTGCTCTCGAATAACGAGCCTGGGTATTCGAGCCTGTGGAAAGGTATCGATAATCTTTGGCTTTCCCACCACTGGCACCCTGGTATATCAATAACAGTGCCTTGTCTCCGAATGCTTGATAAACTTGATTTCGAATTTTTTGTCGCCCTTGTTCAGAATTCAATTCGGTTACTTGAATTGAAGACCAGTCAAAGCCTGTCTGTAGTTCAGTGGGATAATTAGAAATGATCCGATTGAGCTGTGGTGTCCATTGAGGCATCTTTTGCAAAACGGAATATTGAGTGGGAATTGATCCAGAATAAAATGGGGGCCCTACCAGCGCCGGAGGTATATTCCGATTATAGACATTATAATTTTGAGTCATTCCAAATTCAGATTGATTGAGAGCAGAAAACAATCCCGATTTCACTTTTGTTTCAATTGTTTGATAGGAACCAGTGAATAACAACTCGATGTTATTTTCTTTTACCGGCTTTCCCTGAGCATCAAGATCCAGAATGGTCAGGTTTTTTCGCTCGTACGATGTCTGCATGAAATAATTAGAAATCATGAAGACAAACACTGCAAAACAAATCGAGATGAACGGAAAGGTGATCCAGGTGAACCGTCTCAGTTTGAACTTTCCCAAAATAAAGTACTCTCCCGGCCCAACCAGAAGCACATAGCTAAACAAAATGCTTGCGATAATCCAGGTGGGAACAATCCGCATCTCTGACGGCATTAAGTCAGTGACAACTGCCCCACCAGTATTAATCGGCCGATAGTTTAAATTCAGAATTTGTCTGGCCGAATAGGGGTCGACATGTCGGTAGTTCGATGATTGTTGTGTTTTAATAAAATCGTTGACCAGTGCCTGGTAGTCCCACTTGTTTTCTTTTTCAAAATAGTTTCGTTGTGATTCTCTTATTTTCCATAAAAAAAAGGGGATCTGAATTTTCTCCTGTTTGGATAGAAGATCCTTCTCAATCGATTCTGATAACACGATCACGCTTCTTCCCCAGCCTGTTCGTTGGAACCAGACCTGACTGGCGGGATCGATATCCAACTTGCCTTCAGAATTGAGCAGAAAAGGTGAACCCGCTTCGTCCTCTGATAATTCATTCATAAACTTAAGTTGCGATGGCCCAACCATAGTCCCGGTGATCAGGCATAAGCTTCCACCTGACCTGACCCACTGGTGAATTGCTTTTAAGTGACGAGACTCCAATAGATCAAACCCGCGTGGTGTGATGATCATGATATCATATTGATGGCAGTCAATCGGTAGTTGGGGGAATTCATCGGAGAGGATATGAATGGATACGGTGTTTGCATTGAGAGACATCGATTGATTATTAATTAAACTAATAATCGAAGAATGGACTTGAAGCGTTTTAGGATCAATCTGAACCCGAATTGGTGTGTTCGGACTAATTGACTCAAATTTCAATGTGTCCAGAAAGTCTTTTGTTACTTGAGATAAATTACTATCAAACGGGTCGCAGATCCCAAGAGCAAAAGTTCGCTGAAAAGTCCGCCCCACCCTTAACGTATATTCTTTTTTAATATCATAGCGTCGCTCAGATGTGATAAAACTCAGTTTCAACTTGGCTTCCGAATAATTATTGTCCACCTTGATTGGCGGCAGCAGCATAGGTATTTCATGGAATCCAGAGTGAAGAGCAACATCATTGGATCGAAATTGCCCAAACGGTTCCATGCCATCGTGTGCAGTGACAAGAAAGTAGCCTTCCAGTAATCCGGTTGTAGAAACCGAACATTGCCAGACAAAAGCAATCGGGCCATCCCCTTTGGGAAATTGAGTCTGTTGATGAATATCAACGGTCATCGGGAGTTTTTGTGCGGAGGCCATCCCTGGAATTAATATTAATGACAAACAGACTGAATAGAAAACGTTCCGGAACATAATAAATAATTCCAGTCTTTCTTTTGATGACTCAAGATGGGATACCGGCAGGTCGGCGTTGAAAATACCACCACTCTACCAGAAGCAAAACAAATGCAATGATCGCAAACTCGCTCCACAAAGGTTTGTCGCTATCGATTTGTGCTTGAGATGCAGTGACGGGCACCTCACTAAACTGTATCTCTTCCACGGAAACGAGAGAAGTTTCTAAAGGGTTCAATAAACTGACACTAATTTGGTCGGAATTGGCGCCCTCACCACTGATCGTGTATTTGCCTACACGCAAAGCGGCAATTCCTGAAACCAGTCCGTTCTGATTGCTTTCGATACTCAACTGCTTGCCATCTGGGGTTTTGATTTCATATTTTTTTTCAGGAAGAAATTCGACCGCCGGTAAAACCGGAGTCGCCGCTGCTTGCACTTCTGCACTCCCCGCTTCCTGCATTGTAAGCTGGAGCAGGTTCGAAACCATAATCGGAAAACCAACACGATAAGGCATTGTTGAGCGATCGGTATTGAACAGAAAATAAAATTCCAAATCACCTGCATTCCGTTTTTGTAATAAGAGTGGTCCCAGTCGGCCGTGCACTAAGACCTCGTAGCCTAATTCTTCCAGATTTTCGACACCGGCGTCCTCTTCCCAGACCGGCTGTTCTGTAATCTGCACATCATTCAATTCAACGTGCCGTAATAATGAAGAACTCCGGTTCCAATCGACAACATCAGTTAATTTGGTTTCAAGCTGAATATACTTCTTTAGATCTTCGGGGACAAAACCGACCCCCAATTTCACTAGTGCCTGTTTCTCTAAATTCTTTTCAGAGGCAGAAATGATCAAATCATATTCTGGAAGCCCAACAGTTTCTCCTGCTTCCGGATACAGTTCCACCTCTTTATTGTCGGCGAGTGCGTAACGGTAACTCGATAGATCCGGGTCAATGAAAACAAGCAAAGATCTTGCCTGGGGAATTTTGAGAAAGGCTCGATTATCTGATAACAAACTGTCAAATGCACCCGGGACCAAAACCGCTTCAAGAGACGACGCATTATTGGCATTAACTGAGAATTCCAACCGTTGTGAATCTCCTGTACCTAACACAACATCTTCTTTGGCTATTGCTTGGCCATCTTGAAGTAACTCGATTGTGGCCGGCGTTTCAGTGTCACTGGAGTTCTCAATTCGAATAAACACATCCCAGTTTCCATCCTGATTTTTCCGGGCATTGAAAGACGTAATTCCCAGATTCGCCCCTGCTGATGGCAGTCGCTGATAATTTAATTCAAATGGCAGCTCAAAGTTAACTTCTTCCGGAAAATTCCCATCGGAATAAAACAGGACCGTCTTGATCGGTGCAGTCCGCGAAAGTGCCTGTGTCATGCGTAATGCATCTTCCAGCCGACTGGGAACATCATCGACCGTTAATCCGGCGAGTGACTTCTTTAAGACGCGCTGGTTATCGGTAAAGTCCGTTAATCTGCGAGCCGTGGAACTGACAGCAACTAAGGAAACTCGCTGATCTGGAAGCAAATTATCGATCAATTCGGTAACTTGTTCTTTTGCAAGATCGAGACGTGTTTGTTTTGTTTTTGGATCAGTGGCTCCCATGCTGGCAGAACAGTCAATCAGAATCGGCAAATACTCTGCTCGCTCAGCTCCGCTTTGGATAAATGGCTGCATCAGTGATAAGACTAAAAACAGCAGCAATAATATTTGCAGCAATAGTAAGATACTACGTTTAAATTTCTGGAAGGGAGAATTCACACGTCGGTCATTAATGACCTGACTCCACAGCGCCAATGAAGGAACACGCTTATGCGGTCGTTTCAACTTTAAAAAATAGAAGATTATTAAAGGCAGCAGCAATAGCAGATACCAGGCCCCCTGGAGCGAATAAAAGCCAGGCCAAAAGTTCATAAGACCCACCCCTTTCGCCTTAACTGATCAAACAAAATATGTTCCAGGGAATCGCCACTATTAATGGTCATAAAACGCCCGGAACGTTGCCGACAAAGCATTGCCAGATGTTCTTCCAGTAATACCCGATGCTCATGATAAAGTCCCAACAAGTCACCCGCGGATGAGATATCCAGGGTCTGACCGCTTTCACTGTCGACCAGACGCAAATCGCCATTGAGTTCCGGGTTGATTTCAGAGGGGCCTAATATTTGAACCCCAAACAGTTCCAGGCCTGCGCTATATAGCATATTAAACGGACGTTGTAGGTCGCCAAATGACTCATAATCGGAAAGAACGACGGCAATACCTCTTCCGCGATGAGTGCGTAATACATCTTCCACTGCCAGTTCAATTGGTGAATCGCCGCCCACTTCGATATTTATCATAAAGTCAAACAAGCGTTTCATACTGATTCGACCAGTCGCAGGTGAGAATTTCTCCGGTCGGCTTCCTTTTTGGTTACAGACATAAGCACTGACTTTTTCAAAATTTAACAATCCCATTAGGCCAAACGCAGCAGCCAACTGTTTACAGCGTAAAAATTTGTCTTCGTAATCCATTGAGGATGAGGCGTCTAGAATCAAGACGACATGCATTTCCTCTTCATGCTGGTACTGCTTCATAAAAGGACGGTTTAGCCGGGAGAAGATATTCCAGTCAATATAACGCACATCATCGCCGGGAACGTAGTTTCGATAATCTGAAAACTCGGTGCTGGTTCCTCCCTTACCAGAAAGGTGCTCGCCGCGACTTCGATTCGTTAAACGTCGCGTTGGGTTTAAGCGCATTCTCTCCAACATGGATAAAGTTTTATTATCAAATAACGACGTAAACTGGTTGGGTTGAGTTCCCTGTGACACTGACGTTTATTCCTTCTCTGGTAGATCTTTGCAAATCTTCGTAATCAAGTCATCTACCCCGACGTTTTCTGCCTGACCATCGTAATTCAGTAACACACGGTGTTGCAGCACTTCGTTCGCAAAATAGCGAATGTCTTCAAATGCGACATGCGCACGTCCTTCACTCAGGGCGCGGACACGTGCCGCTTTTACCAGTGATTGTGCTGCACGTGGGCTTGCTCCCCAATGCACAAAACGGCGTATTTCATCTGTGGCAAAATCAGTCCCGGGATGAGTGGACAGGACCAGACGAATGGCATAATCCCGTATCGGTTCCACTACCACCACTTTTTCCAGCACACTCCGTAATTCAAGGATTTGCTCGCTGTTCAATAGCTTTTTCAACTCAACAGGCTGTTTCAAAATCGTTTGCTGCACAATCATGTTGAGTTCATCACGATTGGGAAAAGGCACGTTCACTTTAAACATAAATCGATCTAATTGAGCCTCAGGTAAAGGATAAGTCCCTTCCTGCTCTATCGGATTTTGCGTTGCCAACACAAAGAATGGTTGATCCAGTCGATATTGTGTCCCTCCGGCTGTAACCGTTCCTTCCTGCATTGTCTCCAAGAGCGCAGATTGGGTTTTAGGAGAAGCGCGGTTGATTTCATCAGCTAACAACAATTGCGTAAAGATGGGGCCTTTCCGAAATTCAAATCGGTAAGTACCCGTTTCATCGGTACTCATGATATTGGTTCCAATGATATCAGCTGGCATCAAGTCAGGCGTAAATTGAATTCGCTGAAAATGCAGTTCCAGTACTTTTGATAGCGCTTTAACGAGTTCGGTTTTTCCCAAACCCGGAACGCCTTCCAGTAAGACATTTCCCCCACAGAACAACGCGTAAAGAGTCGATTCAACGACCTTCTCCTGTCCAATGATCATTCGCCCAATTTCAGATCGCACTTCATTAAAGACTTTCTTGAAATGGTCTGCTTCAGCCTGCAATACGGTTGGCTCTTCTGTTGTTTCTGGCTGGTTCATATTAATTGTCTCCGCAGAATAAAAGTCTATTGTTTTTCGTCGTCTGATTGCCGTTTACGTTTGAGATCCAGTAAGCGTCCTGTCGTCGATTTGTTCTCGTTTGAATCGGCCGGTGGTGTCTGTGTAGAAGGTTTTCCAGAATGATCCGAGTTAGTTATCTCAGTCCGTTTTTGTTGTGACTGCCGTGAAGACTGCTGTTTCTGTTCTTGAAGTTTGGAAATGGTTGATTGGGCGTTTTTCTGATTGCTGGTCGTTGAAGCCGTTCCTTTACGGTGGTCCATTTCCTCGGTCACCCCCTGTTTCCGTTGCAGGAGGGCTCCCATTGTTGCAGTACTGCTTTGTTTCTCGGGACCGAACCCGAACCAGCCTTTAATGACATACCAATCCAATTGAACGCGTCGAATTCCCACATCCAGTGGTACTAAGATCGCCAGCACAATCAATAACCAGTCAAATACCGGGTTTGAACTCTGCTTGGGATCGCGGCGACCATAAATAACTTTCGCTGCGTTCTCCAGATCAAGTCGTTGACCTCCAGTTCGTTCGGCGATTTCCTCCAGAACAATGGGGTTCGAACGGAAGCGGAGAAATTCTGGTGAATAAGGCACAATGAATCCACCATTTGTATGATCTTCACGATCCCCTGATTTCCCAACAGACATCACCTGATATCGTCCCTTACCCCAAAGAGGAATCGAAGCCTGATACCGGCGCGGGCTGACCTGCTTGAGTACAACTGTTTCTTCACGATCATGTGGACCGGTGATTTTTGCCGCGACATTCAAAAACGATTCTTCAGGATGATAATCTTCGACCATAATTGTGGCATTATTACCAGAAGTGTGACTCCACATTTTCAGATGTTCCTGCTTTTGCACACGCGAGATCTTAATCATTAACTGCTTGATGAATGCCTGATAATGATCCCAATTCACCCAATCAGCGCCCCAGTTCGGTGAAAGGTCAGAAGTAAATGCAGCCGTGGTTCCTAAACCATATCGCCAGAAGGAGAGCACGGGATCAATCTCACCTTCCGCGTCTTTCTTTTCAGGAGCGTTTAAAATTCCTTCTGCCCGAGGTTTCATCGTCGTTAACACGTACCCATGTAAGGGCGGTATTTCTTGAACACCTTTCAGTACTGGGGAAATCATTCCTACTTCGGGAGTGATGGTCTCGTTTTGAATCATACTCCGTTTGAGAGTTTTCGATTCTTTAATAAAGATGGACGGCAGTTGATTGGGATCGGAAGGAAAATAATAACGCCCCCTCGTAGCTCCGGCGATTCCTCGCATCGTCGAAATATCACGCCCCCCATGAGGATAGATCGCGACCATCGACACACTGACTTTGTTATCTTGAAACTTTTTGATGAGCTGGGGAGACGGAGGCTGAGGATCGCCGTCCGAAATGATAATCATATGTTTTGTGGACGCATCGCTTTTGATCAGCCCTTTTAAACCTAATTCCATCGTGTTTGCAAAGCTTGGCATGTCGCCGATTTGTGCCCCGTTGATTTTGGGAACCATTTTTTCATATTCATCGGCGGGAGTTAGCTCAAACAACCATTTTTCGCCTCCCATGTAATCATAGATCAAAACGCCAACGTCGTCCTGCGCCCCTAACACTTTAATCGCCTGTTTTGTGATCCGTTTTCCCCAGGTATTGCCTTCAGGAAATTCACAAGTATGGAGAATGATCGCCAGGGCACCTTTGGGAAGTATCTTCTTTTTGGTGATATCCATCGTCACGGGTAGTGCGTCTTCGATTACCGTACGATGATACCCTCCGGGGCCGTAACTGTTCTCACCGCCGACCATCATGAAACCGATTCCCTGATTAAAGATCGAATCATGGACGGCTTTCAACTGAATCACATTGAAGGCATCAGCGGGAACATTGACAAACACGATCGCGTCATAGGGCATCAGTGACAGGGAATCGCTGGGAAACTCATAGGCAGAGACCGTGTCGACATTGCGCTCTCCTTCGCGAATTGCTTTCACCAGAGACTGCCAATCCCGGTCGTCACCCGCAGGGTCGGTAACCACCAGAACTTTGCCTTCCCCTGCGACATAGATGTAGTTCAATACGGTATTGTTTTCGCGCACCTGGTCTTCATCACGCTTCGTTTCAATGGTTGCTGAATATTCATAATAGCCCGCTTCCCTTAGGTAAATCGGCACCACAAAACGGTTCTTACCTGCTTTGAACGAAACATCTTCCTCATAGATCGGCTCGCCATTTTCTCGTAACACGAGCTTGCCTGAGCCATCTTGTAAGGACGAGAGTACAACAGCCGCCTCATAATTTTCTCCCAGCTTGACGAACCGCGGGAGCTCCAGGTTTTCGAGCCAGACCTCTTTGTCGTATTCGTATTGAATGGGTAAAACATCAACGGCGATATCCCGTGACTTAAGCTCTTCCAGAATTTGTGAAATCGAGCCTTCTGTCTCCGTTCCATCACTGATCAATACAATCCGACCGCGATTTTCTTCCGGCAACATGGCAGCTGCCAGCGAAAGCGTCTGTTGTAAATTTGTCGCATCGCGGTCAATACGTGAATTCAGAGCTTCAAATGGAAATGAAACACGTGGCGGCAGTTCAACAGCGGAATTTCGCCCGAATACCACGAGGCCCGCTTCATCAGTCTGTGGCTTTTCTTTGACTGTCTTCGTGACAAATTCCAGAGCGTCTTCAACCGATGATTCACCGATCGAATCAGAGAGATCCACTGCATACACAACGGAGATCACATCACGAACGCGAACCGAACGAGGCTCTGCGATCAGCATGACGAAAAGCCCCAGCATCAGTAACCGCGAAAACAGTGCGGCTAAGGCGCGGCCTTTGCTTAAACCACCATAACCAGCAACCGAAAGCCACCAGACCCAGATTGAAAAAAGAATCAGCCCAAACGCCCAGGGACGGGCAAACAACAAAACGTTAGACAGTTCGAGGCCGATACAAACGATGGCATACATAATCAGAAAGAAGATCAAAGGCATCACACGTCGCCAGGTCAAAGCGATGCGCGGTCGGGGAACGAATTGGTGATAGAGTTCTTTGATCTTCATGGTATCAATTTTACGATTAAACGATTGCCAGTGTCAGCGACGAACACTTGATCTTTTGAATTTACGGTAAGTCCCCAAGGAGTTAAAAACTCCCCTTGCCGCATCCCTGTTCTTCCAAATCTGCCTAATATTTCACCCGCTAAATTTATTTTGGTGACCCGCCCTGCTCCATATTCCACGATATAGAGCGCTTCATTAGTCTGATCGATGGCAATGTCATAAGGATAATAGAGTGGAATTCCCCCGGTTTTTGTTCCTAAAATCTCTAAAAAGGTGCCATCGTCCGAAAATACCTGGATCCGGTTATTGGCGGCATCAGCAACATAGATTTTCCCATTATGCCAGACCATTCCGGCAGGTCGCTGAAATTCTCCGGGATTGGTGCCGACTTTTCCAAATTCGAGCAAAAATTCTCCCTGCTCGGAAAATTTTTGAATGCGATTATTCTCACCAAATTCACATACGAAAATATTCCCCTCAGGATCCTGTACCACAGAGACCGGATAAATAAATTGTCCTGGTTCAACACCATATTCGCCAAGCATTTTTTGAACATTTCCCTGTTCATCAAAAAAAATGACCCGGTGGTAATGTGTGTCAGCAACCGCAATTTGACCATTCTTTAAAACACAGACTCCCTCAGGTTTTCCCACTTCAGATTCAGGCATCTTCCATTGCCTGATCAGTTCGTTATTTGAATCATAAACCAGAACCCGACCAGCATTATCAAGTACATAAAGTTCGTCGTTCGGCCCGATATTCACGCTACGTGGCGCCGGAACCATGATGCCTTCAGAGGGAACAGACCACTGTGTGATTTTGGAAAACACAAGTTCCGGGGCAGAGTCAGAAAAGCAACCCGAGCAGAAAAACAAGCAGAAGCATAACATCAACAAACGAAGAGAAACCCGATCCCCTTTTTGTAATACTGACCTGACAGGGCGGTGATATAAAGTCTGAGTAGACTCGGACTCGCGATGTGAGACCGTAACTTCCTCGATTGAGCCACTGAATCGGGTCGATTGCACTTCCCACAAACTCTGTTCGTCTTTGTCCAAGGTGAGTTGTTCGGCCCGAATCAGCTTGGCTGCATTGTCGGTTTCCTGCTCTGGAGAGTCATTTCTCATCAATGCAAGATCGTTGACTGGCCCTAGATAGGTAGCAGTGTGATACGATGGGGGAGCATCATACAAATCGTTAACGATACCAGAATAGATCACCTGCCCCTGGTCAAGGCAGATCACGTGCTCTGCTTCCCTCAACACCAGTTCTGGTTGATGTGTTGAAAATACAAGCGATGTTTTGTTTTTCTGACAATAGTCACGAATGGTGTTCCAGTAGAAAGGCCAATGCGTCTGGTCCACATGCACCAAAGGTTCATCCATCACCAAGACTTTCGCTTTACTGGCCAGAGCTCGGGCGACAGCTAATCGCGAAGCCTCTCCTTGCGAAATTTGCCCTGGATATTGATCGCGAACCCGCAATAAATCAAATGCCGAGAGCAGTTCTTCAATTAAACTCGGCTCTGAATCAAGGTCCGGAAGAACCAGCATTAAGTGGTCTTGAACAGTATATTGCGGCCACAAACCAAGATTATGGGGCACCCAAAACAGATCCAGATCGAATTCGGACGGAAACGTTCCTGATCCGCGAGTAATGGTTCCCTGGTCAGGCATTTCATAGTTAACTAATAGATTCAGTAACGATGTTTTCCCCGCGCCAGAGTACCCCATGATTGCAGTCACGCCTTGTGAGATCTCAAGGTCAACCTCAGCTAAGCGGACGCTGGTCGCAGACTTTAAACTGACATGTTTCAGTGACCACAACAAGGCTTTTGATTGTAAGGTTTCAACAGTCATTAAGTTTATTCAGTCTCTGTCAAACCAGAACGGTTTGAACTTAAGATCCATAGTTTTTTGACAACTGGTAAAAGTAACAGACTTACGCAAACAGGTATGCCAAGACTGAGCAAGGTAATTGCAGATAGAACTGAATTCTGTCCGTAATGCATCAAGTTATAAAGGCGAACGGCAGATGGTTGCGCTTGACTCGGCGCTAATATAGAACTGAGTGTGACATTCCAATAAGCCCAGAAAGCCAGTATCACAACTGCCCAATACTGCATTCTCCCATTCACTGCCCAACGCAACCGGTCTCCCTTCAGTGCCTGAACTTTATTTTTTGACTGGCTCAACAGTCGTGCCAGATAAGAGGCATCGTTCTTCGAGTGTGTCTGAAGTATCAGTTTTAGAAAAACGGCTCTGGGGAATAGGAATAATACCAAAGCAACAAATATCGCCAAAGGAGTATCATAGAGCCAATAGATGTAATGTGATAAAAATGCGGAAGCGATCAACAACGCCAGCGTCAATGCGCCACAAAGACCTGGTAGACAGCATATAAAACCGGCTACTTTGAATCGGTGTGCCTGTTTTGAGGCAAAAAAGAATGATGCCAGCCCCCATGCGGCAATACCGGATGTTGTCCCATAGAATAGCCCCCAGACGCATTCCTGTATTGTGCCCTTCAATTGTAATTGATTCTGCAGCAAGCTTCCTAATGCCAGCATACTGCCCCAGCCTATGAATAGAAAAGGAACTAATCCTATGATGCAAAATGCAGCAAGCAAATATCCCCACGATAAGAATGCTGAAACACGTGTTACGTTTTTCGTTTGATATGGTTGATTGAGAGCTGGTCGGTTTTGAAGTCGCGACAGGACCATTACAACGCCAGCAATCAGGATCAATTCCACAAGGAACGGCCCTGTCAGAAACGCCAGGGTTTTGGTCACCGGAACCCCACCAGCCTGGGCATCAAATATCCAGACTGTCCATGAATCCCGATAAAGTAACGATGCCATCTCAAATTCCTGAAATGCCAACAGGAACAACAATGCCGCAACGGGGAATAGCCGAATCACAGTCTTCCACAGGAAGAAACTCCATTGTGCTCGGGCTTTGATAATCTGTGCCGAAGGCGATTTGACCGATTTTCTGATAAAATCGGCCTCTGGTGAAATCGCAGAGGGGGCTGATAGACAAAAACAGATCATTCCCACAGGAACCACTTTCAATAAGACCAGACCCGAATAAATCAACTCGATTAAAAAGGGATAATGCACCAGTTTCAGTGAAATCAGCCACCAGGCATATCCCACAATCAATTCAGGAACTAATAAAGGGGCCAGGATCAGTATGAGTAAAAAAACGGAACGGCGTGAATACCCTGTCTCAACCAGCCGAGACAAGTGTCTGGATAAAAGGACTCCCAATATTGAAATACATAAACTGCGTAACACTGTCACGCCACAAGCTGTGGCCAGGCTCATTTCAAGTACTCCGATTTAAGCCAGGCTAACGTTTCTTCCCGCTGTTTTACTAGATTTGCTAAAGGATATGCTTTCGTGACATAAGGACGATATTCTTTTACTGCTTCAGGAACCTGATCCCAATCCACAGGTCCTAACGGGATTTGACGGGACTGTGATTGTGCCAGCTTCAGCTCAACTTCTTCAGAAAGTAGATAATCCATTAGCGCCTCAGCCTGTTTTCGTTTTTGGGTTCCTTTGATGATGGCAACGCTATTTGGTATCAATATTGCTTGCTCGTTCACTGTGATTGGCAAAGCGGCAACCGGTTTTGATTCATCGACAGCCACAAAATAATCATCGGTGTCTGTGAATCCCAGTTCACAAGCGCCACTGGCAACCAGATTCTTAACGCTCGCGTTTCCAGAAGTTTCCTGAATCCCACGTTCCTGCAGAGAGTGATGCCAAGCCTTCAGTCGCTCCAGTCCCCACGCATCACAGAGTACAGTATAGTGAGACAAAGTTGTGCCATAGAGAGGCTTAGCGATCGCTACATGATCAAGGGGACCTGCTAATTTCTGTTCAATACTCTCTGGGGAAGTTTGAATCTTATCTACATTGGTGATGTAAACGCGCAGTCGTGCAGCAAAGCCGGTCCAATAGCCATCCGGATCTTTAAACTCAGCCGGAATCCTGTGGTATCCATCGCCTTGATATGCTTCTAACACGCCTTGCTTTTTGAGAGCGGCTGTACCTAATGCTTGATTATTCCAGAATACATCGCAACGTGGATGGTCTTGCTCCCGGAGAATCAAGTTCGTTAAGCCCAGTGATTTGGTGGCTTCCGTATCGAAACGTGGCTCGACTTTGATTCCCGTCTTTTGTTCAAAAGCTTTCAGGATTTCTTCTGAAAACACGGCATCGTGTGCGCAATAAACAACGAGTGCATCACTTTGTTGCTGATAAAAAAAGACCAATCCAACGGCTACGATGGCAACAGCTTCTACGATTGCCAGAATGAACCATCCGGAAAAAAGCCCTCTCCCTGATTTTTGATTCATTTCTTAGTTGCGTTTTCTTCAGGTTTTTTCTCAATAGAATTGAAATACTTTTTGATTCCATCGTGATATCCAGGCGGAATCTGCTCCTGCATAATTGCTTCGCTCATACCCTGTTTGAGGTCAGTGTATAATTTATTGTATTTTTTTTCTGCTTCTCCGCGATCACTGAGCCCCTTCGTTTTGAATGACAACAGGACCTTGCCAGCGGTAATCGCCGATTTCGATTTTTCTGTTTTAAAACCTTTATCGCCGGTATCATCTTCATCGACTTTGCCGCCGCTTCCTTGTCCTTCACCGCCTGTTCCATCACCAGGCATATCGCCCATCATCTGAGCATACAGTTCTTCATAATCCTCAAGCGTCATGCAGTTTTCACATGCTTCACCATCGAGGCCCGACTTATCATTCACTTTTTTTGCCATCTGCAGCACTTTGAGGGCTTCTTCCAGTTTTTTCATATCTTTGGCTGACTGGGCGATCTCTTTGAGTTCCATTTTAGCAAGATCCATCGATTGCATGGCTTCCTTGAATGCTTCATCAGCCTTAATGCCTTTTGACTGAGCCATCTGCATCTGTTTCATCGCCCGTTTTAGTGCTGCTGCCATCGCTTTGGAATTGGTTTGTTCGCGAGCAAAGGATTCCATTTCCTTCATTTTTTTCTGGATTTCATTTTTTAACTGCTCACGCTTCACGGGATCCGTTTCTTTGGCTAAGCGCTGCAACTGCTCTTTCAATTCATCCATCTCTTTCATGAGTGACTGAGTTGAGCCTTCCTGCAACTCCTTGCTCCACTTCTTCATGCCTTCATTTTTCGACATCCCGCCGAATTTTTGTGATTGATTCGCCTTCATCATCAGGCTTTTCATTTTCTCTTCGGCAATTTTTCGCCATTTTCCGCCAAGTGATTTTTGATGACCGGCTAGAGCTTTGGAATTCTCTTGTTTTTTCCCCGGCTTCATTTTTCGGAAGTCAGACTTCAGGTTTTGGACAGCCATTTTAACATTTTTTGATTCTTCATCGCTTTCACCCGTATCTTTGTTCTTCAGTTCTGCCAGCCGTGCTTTGGTCGCCTTTTTGGTATTCTGAAATTCTTTTGCCTTTTCCTGTTCGACTTCTGCAGCCTGAACTTCGCCAAAGGGATCAAGCTGAGGTGCATATTCTAAAACCAAAAACAACACCAGTGCGCCTGCACACGAAGTAGCTAATCTCTTTTGCCACTCAAAGCCAACAATAGCCGCCGGTTGAATCTTTGCGGCCTTCTTCTCAGCATCCTGAATGACTAGCGGTTTGTAATTGCCGATCGCTTGTTCCAGCATCGTAACAGTTAAGAACAGGTCTTTCGTTCCCTGGTTTTGATCGATTAAACGTGCCGCCTGTTCTTTTTCCGGTTTCCGGAACAAGACAAACGACAATACCAGAGTGCCAATAAGAACCACTCCTAAGGATTCGGGAGGAAACCACTCTCTCAAATAACCTGAAAATCGGCTGAAAAGAAGCAATGCTAAATAGGCAGTCAAGACATACACAAAGGAAATAAACAACGCCCGCCCCCACAACGCCAGCGATAAACGACGTTGGACACGTTCAATTAGTTGTGTCGTTTTTTTCATGTCTTCCATTTTATTCCCCTTATGTGCGGGAGGATGTCTAGTTTTTGGATTGTTTTTTCTGATAAGCGTCAGCTTCTGCAGGGCTGATCAACTGATCTTGATCACGATCTAATTTCTCAAATAAAACAGGATCAAACAGAAACTCTTTGCGTGAAATATCACCATCCCTGTTACGATCCATTCTTTGAAACCAAAGCGGGCCCGATAAAGTTCGTTGTACACTACGACTCTGACTCATTGCCATCGAATTGACGCGGGGATCAAAGACAAATAATTCCGGTTTTCCCAATTCGACTGTGATCCTGAAGTGACCACGTAACTCAGAATGATCAAGTGACTGATCTTGATTGCCATCAAACTCCTTCACACGCTGAAGACTTCGTTTAAGTTCACGTGAACTTAAACGAAGATCCAGATCAGTATCGAGAATTTCAAATAGTGATTTTCCATCATTGTCGACTGTCATTACGACCTGATCCTGAACGGCTGCCGTGTCTTTCAGCAGATATTTTGTCAATTCATCCACATTTAACATCGCATCATTGTTTTTGTCTACCTTTTTATATTCTGTATTTGGCAGATTCAGCTGTGCAAATTCGGCGGAATTTAAATAACCATTCTTATCGCCATCCACGACACGGAATCGTGTTTGATAAAACCGTACCGTATCCGCAAACATATGACGCGAACTTTTTACTCTTAGCTCAAGTAACAATCTATCAACACGGAACTCGACTTTAGAACGGGAGCTTATTTTGATATCACTCACACGCTTTGATTGCTTTTCCAGGATTTTTATACTCGGACGAAATGACTGTTGTCGAGGTAGTGAAACCTGAATCCGAAGATCTACAACTGGTTTTTGCAGATAGGCAAATAATTCATCACGGTTTAAAAAACCATCGGCATTGAGATCATGGTCTTGGAGAACAGTGGAATCAGGTTGCCCCTGATGAAAACATTCCAGAGAAATTGCATTGATTTCAGCGCTATGATACTCCACATATTTCTTAAATAACTCATCAATGACAGTATTTATGGAACGATCATTGTCCAGACGTCGAAAAGGTGTCTCGACAGTTTGTCTGGAGACAGGTTGTGCAACTACCGCATTGGGGTCAGACATAAACGGACGTAGCTCGACAAGATTGAGTACCTCGTCCTCGTCACGATCATACATGAATAATGTTTCAGAACTCGCGATGAACTCTCCATCACTCACGGAACCATCACCATTCTGGTCTAGCTTTCGGAATAACTCAATTACCTGTGAGCTTCGAGAGGGAGCGCCGGCAATTCGGAAAGCGGTGCCTTGCGCACGATTAAGGTACGAAGCAAATTCTGCCAGGCTTAAACGGTTGTCCGTCGGAGTTGTCTCAAGCATTTTGAGTCGCAGTGCCGGGCTACCTTGATCGAACTGTTTGATCCCGAATGCAGGAACATTTTCCATTTCTTTCAGGTCAATATAACCATCTTGATTCCCATCCAGTGACTGGAACAGGCGTTCGATATAATCAGTCGTCGTTGCACGAAAATCACCATGATCGATCTGTAAGCTCAATTCAAGGATGAACGGAGCCGAGGGAGCTAGCAGGATCAATCTCTGGCCACTCTGCTTGGCAAGAGCCTCTGGTTGTACCTCTCCCGCCAACGCATACGAACTCAAAATAGTTCCCAGCATATAAACAGCAATAAAACATATTCTGTTCAAATTGTGTTTCATTTTAATGATTCAACAAAAATTCACTACTATTCAATAGCGCCCAAAACAAATCGGAATAGGCATGAGTTCTGTCTGCGTCTGATTTTCCTGCTGAGACATAAGCCGTCAGTCGTTGTGATTCCGCTTCTGTTGGAAATCGAGATAATGTGGTCAGGTAAAACGCCTCTATTTTTTTCTCAACAGAAAGTGTAGGAAAGTCTACAATAGCAGTAAAAACATCGGATTGCTCAAGCGAAGTCGCATTCGTGATAAAAGTACCATTCATCAAAGCCAGTGCCTGAAGAATGGATGCCTTGGGATCCAGTTGATTTTCTGAATCCGATTGAAATAGTTCGTAAAATTCTGCTTGCGGAGTATTGGTTCCAGCGCCAACTAACAAGGCATTTGATTCTGTGGTTTGCCGGAAGAAGCCGGTTGCCTGAACCAGGCTGGCAAAGATCTGTTCGGCCGTTAATCCCCGCGTCGGCATTTTTCCATACCATTCAACGCGAGACTGACTCGGATCCGTTTGTTTACTGGTGAGTTGATAAGTCTGACTGTTGGTGATTTCACGAATCAGATATTTTAGATCGTAGTGCTGCTCCTGGAATCGACGGGCCAATAATTCCAGCAATTCTGGATGCGAAGCGTGATTTGTTGATGAAAAATCGTCAACGGGATCAACAATGCCACGACCAAAGAACAGACTCCAAACTCGGTTTGCAGTCGCCTTCGCGAAATACGGATTTTGAGCAGAAGTGACCCAGTCAGAAAGTCGTGTTCTGGGATTCATTTGCTCTTTATCCCATTCAGGCTGAGCGCCATCAAGAAAAGTCGCATCAACTAACCGATTTGTATCGGGAATTTTAATTTGTGGTTTCCCAAGGACTTCCCGAACGTCGGTTGCATTCACAGCGTTCTGTTGACGTTGATCAATATTCGAAAAGAAGGCCGCATATTGCCAGAATTGATGCTGTTTCCAATCGTCAAAAGGATGGTCATGACATTGGGCACATTCAATTCTGACTCCCAGAAATGCCCGTGATGTTCCCGCGGCTAGATTCTCGGGTTTTAATTGTTTCGTGATGTAATACGCACGGGGAGTCGGATCCTGAGAATTGCGAGCCACTTGTCTGTTAGTTGTCGCACCCAGTGGTGCATCGATAATTTTTCTGACCAGCTCATCGTAGTGCACGTTTTCCTGTAGCTGAGATCGTAACCAGGCATCAAATTCCGGAATCTGCCCTCGCGTCTGCAGATCCGTCGCCGCCTCAGGCAACAGGATATCGCGCCAGGTATTTGTAAAATGCACAACAAATCCTGGGCTGGACAGTAAACGATTAATCAATTTCTCCCGTTTTAGGGGATCTTGATCTGTCAGAAACAAACGCAGTTCAGCAACGGGAGGAATTTTCCCTGTCAGATCAAGTGAAACGCGTCGCATAAACTCGGCATCGGTCGCAAGCGGCGCAGAAACGACGCCTTCCTTTTTCTTGGCTTGCTCAATCAAGTCATCGATTTGATTTGAAAGACGACTGTTCTGGACTGTTGTGCGAGAGTCCGACGCAAAAACAGGACTATGCAAAAGACTTGCCTGAAGCAGGAGCGCGACAAGAACGCACGTCACAATGCATCTACAGGATTGATCTTGATGATGGCGGAAAACAGGCAACACTTTGCTACAGTCCTTTAGAATTGGCAACCAGGTGTTGTTTAATCGAAATGCAAAATCAGTCTAAATTGTGACGAAAGCCCCTTAAACATATAGTCAATTGTACAATCAGCAAAAAGCAATACAAGAGTGATCTACTATTACAGATCGCTACATCCCGCTGTTAAAATCGAACCACAGATCAAAATCTTGCCTTTTTTCTGCCATGTTGGGGGACTTTTGCGATAAACCTTCTAAGATTAGACTCGTGAGCCACCTGTTTTTGCGTATCTAACTTGAAATTAATCATATTTTATCCAGAGAAGGTGCTCCTGCTGCTAAAATCAGGAGCAGGACTACGAATGAAGAAATATCGAGATGATCTGTTTGCCATCATCGGAGGCTGGAGTTGCCTTTATTTTGCGACGCAGGATAAAGAGCTCTCCTGGTTTTGGAAAACCGCAGGATATTCGATGATCGCCTGGGGAATCGTGACGTTTTGTCTGCATTTCAAAAAAACGGGGGAATCGTGAACCACTTCAGTAATCCTGAGCTCACGTGAAACCGACCTAATTCTATACATTGGAATAATTCATGCAAAATCGAATTGCTCGATTTCAAGTATCTTTATTCGCCATCATGATTCTGCAATTGATTGGAACATCGGCGTTTGCTGGTGATTGGCCGATGTGGCGTTATGACGCCGGTCATTCTGCATCTTCTCCCGAGAATCTTCCTGACGAACTCACTCCGCTTTGGTCACGCGCATTTGGGAAACGCGAACAAGTCTGGGACGATCCTCTCAACAATGACCTGATGACATACGACAAAATATTGGAACCGGTTGTTGTTGGAAAACGAATGTTAATCGGATTTAACGATTCCGATAAATTGCTGGCGATTAATACCGAGGATGGTAAAACCCTCTGGACGTTCTATGCAGATGGTCCGATCCGTTTTGCTCCCGTGGTGTCAAAAAAACGAGTCTATACTGTTAGCGACGATGGCTATTTATATTGCCTGGATGTGACAACTGGAAAACTCGCCTGGAAATTCCGTGGTGCTCCCGCAGCGCAAAAGACACTTGGGAATAGACGAGTCATCTCTGCCTGGCCTGCCCGTGGAGGTCCCGTCCTCTATGAGGATACGGTTTACTTTGCAGCCAGCATCTGGCCTTTCATGGGAACGTTCATTTATGCTCTGGATGCCGAGACCGGAAATGTCATTTGGGTGAATGATTCCACCAGTGCCAGCTATATCAAACAACCACATAGTGCACCTTCCTTTGCAGGAGTCGCTCCCCAAGGCACACTGGTTGCAACCGATGAATTATTACTGGTTCCCGGCGGTCGTTCTGTGCCCGCAGCACTGGATCGCAAGACGGGAAAACTGAAATATTTTCATCTGGGAGGCAAAGGAAACGGCGGTTCTTTTGTGATTGCCAACTCGACTGAATTCTTCGTCCACACACGCTATCGAGGCGTTCGCACCTACAATCTCAAGACAGGCTTGCCCACACTGTTTGTGCATAATGAACCAGTTCTGCATGACCAGACCCTCTACTCGGCGATTCTCAAGAACAAACAACCTCTGGTTCAGGCATATAGCCAGAAACATCAGGCACTCTGGTCTGTGCACGCCGATGGACAGGGAGATTTGATTCGAGCCGGCAAGCGTCTGTACGCTGCTGGCGAAAAAACAATCTCGGCAATCACGCTGCCAGCAAATGCAGAAAAAGAACCCGAAATTGCCTGGCAGTTACCCGCTCAAGGAAAGATTTTACGTTTATTAGCCGCAGATGATAAATTATTCGCCGTAACATTAAACGGTGAAGTCAAAGCGTTCGGCGCCTCCGGAGAACGCATCGCGCGGTCAGCATCCCCAACGCAGTCATCGGGGCAGTTTATCTCTGATCCAAAGGCCAGTACGACGACAAAGAAGTTAAGCGAGATGACTCAGGCCAAGACCGGCTATGCCATCAGCTACGGGGCGGACAACAAACCCTTTTTAGATGCCCTGCTGCAAAATTCGAAACTAAGACTGATTGTGGTTGAAGAGGATGCAAAGAAAGTACTGAAACTCAGAACCAGATACGACTCATTAGGACTATACGGTTCACGTATTTCCGTGCATCAAGGAACGCCTCAATCTTTTCAGGCGCCCCAGCATATCGCCCGAGTCACGTTACTGAGTAAGTCGTTTGCGAAGTCTTTAACATCAAGTCAACTCGAACAAATCTATCGATCCGTTCGCCCCTATGGTGGTGCCATCTGGATCCCCATCGAAAATCCAACACAAAGCAGTCGGGTTGAGTCATTGGCCAGACAGATAAAATTACCGAAGGCGAAACAGACCACACTGTCGGACGGAATTCTGATTCAGCGTGAGGGGGCATTACCAGATTCGGCCGACTGGACTCATCAGTATGGTGATATCGCCAACACGGTGAAATCGAATGACAAACGGGTCAAACTTCCTCTAGGAGTTCTCTGGTTCGGTGGAAATACGCACGATGATATTTTGCCTCGGCACAGTCATGGTCCCCCGGAACAGGTCATTGGAGGCCGAACGTTCCTGGAAGGCATGAATAGCCTCAGTGCGCGAGATGTTTATACGGGGGAAGTTCTCTGGAGAAGAGAATTTGAAGACCTGGGTACCTTTGGGATTTATTTTAATACGACATATGAAGATACGCCGCTGAGCACAAAATATAATCAGAAACATATTCCCGGCGCCAATGCCCGCGGCACAAACTATATCGCGACATCCGACGAGGTCTATCTCGCCATCGGTTCTGAGTGTCATGTTCTGAATGCGTCTGACGGAACGACTCGGCAGATTATTAAATTGCCCGACCCTCAGCAAGATTGGGCTTTTATCGCTGTTTATGACGAGATTCTGCTGGCGGGAAATGGATTTGCCCATTTTGGAAAACGCGTGAATGAAAAACCGGGGAAAGATGGTCCGCAAGCAACAGACCTTTCTGCCAGTCGCGGATTGATCGCCTATGACCGGCATTCCGGTAAGGAGCTGTGGCGCACTGCTGCCATTCACTCTTTCCTGCATAACGGAATCGTAGCAGGCGCAGATCGAGTCTATTGCCTGGATAAACTACCCGCCAGTGCTGAGAAAAAACTCTCCCGGCGCGGTCTGGCAGATCCGGCTCAATATCGGATCGTCTGTTTTGATATCTATACGGGCAAAGAACTCTGGTCAACAAAGGAAAGTATCTTTGGGTCCTGGTTAGGATATTCTGAAAAACATGATTTGTTACTTCAAGCGGGAGCACGAGCCAAAGATCGTCTGAGTGATGAAATTGGCCAGGGCATGATTGCCTATCAGGGAAATAATGGCTCCGTCATCTGGCATAATAAAGACCGCAAATATACTGGTCCCTGTGTGATACATAACGACCTCATTATAACATCGGCGAACTCGTACGAAGTATCAGGCGGCGCTTTCAATATCTTAGATGGAACACCCTACACGATTACTAATCCGATAACGCAGCAAAAAGAGGAACTCAAGTTCTCGCGCACGTATGGTTGTAATTACGTGATTGCCAGTGAGAATCTGCTGACCTTTCGTTCGGGAGCAGCCGGATTTTATGACTTAGAATCTCAAAGCGGCACCGGTAATTTTGGTGGATTTAAATCGAGTTGTACCTCCAATCTAGTGGTGGCGAATGGTGTGCTCAATGCCCCCGATTATACACGGACATGCAGCTGTTCTTACCAGAATCAGACTTCGCTGGCATTAATCCACATGCCCGAGATTGAGGTCTGGACTAATAGCCAACTGGGCACAGACTCAAAGTCATCTACGACTGTCAAGCAGGCGGGGATCAACTTTGGTGCGCCCGGTGATCGACGTGCCGAGAACGGTACTTTATGGCTCGACTATCCGAGCGTGGGCGGACAGTCGCCAGACCTGAAAGTCAGTGTTGCTAATCAGAAGTATGATCGCTTCCGGCACCACGCACTCAAAGTCATTGAACCTCTGCCTGAATATGGCTTGAACTGGGTTGCGGCTTCCGGAATTATTAATCCCCAAAAGATCACGATTGCCATCAAGCAGCACGAAAAACAGACTCAACTCGACGGGATTCCCATTGCGGGCGTTGAAGACGATGCAGAAGAAGATTCACACGGTGAAGTCAAATTGCACAGCAGTGATCTGGAACTGGGGCTTGATAAAGACGATCCTCAAGTTGTCGCACTTCGATTTGCTGACATTCCATTATCTGCGTCTGACGAACTGGAAACCGCCACGATTCAATTCACGGTCGATGAAACCGGCAAATCGGCGAGCCACCTGAAAATCCAGGCGGAGGATGCTACTGATTCTAAACCATTCAAAGAAACGAAACAGAATCTATCAGCGCGAAAACGAACCAGAGCTTCAGTCGAATGGTCACCCCCAGCCTGGCGAAAGGTGGGAGCGCATGGTTCAGTCCAGGCAACCCCTGATCTGACTTCGATTCTGAAAGAAATTCAGTCAAAGAAAAACTGGAAATCAGGGAATTCCATTTGTTTTCTAATTACGGGGACGGGAACCAGGATCGCCAAATCGTACAAAGGGGCAAAATCCGGGTCGGCACGCCTGGTCCTTAAGACCAAAGCTCCAAACGGACAAGCGAAAACTTCACCGTCTCAAACGGATGAACCAGTTCTTGAAAATCGTTATACCATCAAACTCACGTTTGCAGAGCCGGACGAAAGTGTCAAACCGGGTCAACGAAGATTTCAAGTACGCTTACAAGGCGAAACAGTACTGGAAAACCTTGATATTATTCAGGAAACGGGACAGTCCATGCGTTGTCTGGTAAAAGAGTTCCAGGGGATTCCTGTCACCGCTCAGATCGAAGTGGAATTTGATTCTGCAGATGGTTCGGAATATCCACCCGTCATTTCCGGTGTCGAAGTCATTAGCGAAAACTGACAGGGGGCTCCAGAATCCCTGATCAGGATGTAACTGGCCTTTTAGATTTTTCGGATACCCAGTCTTTTAATTGCAGTTGCACACTTTCAAAGCCGCGAAAGCGATTGATGCCCGGTGCAAAACTGATCGAAAACGGCCCGCCATCCTCTTCCATCTGGCTCGCCCACTCCCCTTTTCCAAATGCGATGGCACGAATTTTTGTATTATGCTGTTGAAAGACCAGCGAAAGATGTCGCCCCCCTTCACCCATCGTACGTGGGGGCTCTGCCAGTTCGACTCGCGTTGCTACAAATTGAGGGCGAGGATTCTCTTGACCAAACGGTCCGAGACAATCCAATTCTCGCACGGATCGTTTTGTGATTTCGTTTAAGCAAACCTCTGCGTCAATTCGCACTTGCAGGTCATGCTCAGAGGGTTGGGGCGCACTCGCAGCATATTCAGCAAATGCCAGCCGAAAGTCTTCAATTTTGTCTTCATCGATTTTGAGTCCGGCTGCAGCTTGGTGACCTCCATAGCGAATCACATGTTCGGCACAGGATGTGAAGCCGGCATGCAGATCGAAACTGGCAAATGATCTTGCAGACCCCTGCCCGGTACGAGAACTGGCATCCAAAGCGATGAGAACGGTAGGCTTTTCGAAATGTTCTGCTACCCGGTTGGCAACGATTCCAATGACCCCCGGATGCCAGTCATGGTGTGCCAGAACTAGCGTATGATGGTCATTCCACTCTTCATGCTCTTCAACCATCTCCCGAGCTTGCTTCATAATCCGACGCTCGACGGTTCTGCGGTTTTTATTTAATTCATCCAGATAAGCGGCCAGTTGGGTCGCACGGTCCAGGTTCGTTGTTGTTAATAGCTCTACCGCCAGCCTTGCCTGTCCGAGTCGCCCGGCTGCATTCAACCGGGGAGCAAGTGCAAATCCAATATCTTCTGTATCAAGCGTTTGTCCGGATTTAATCTCGGCGACTTTCATCAATTCCAGCAAACCCATGGGGGCACGCTCAGTCAGTGCACCTAATCCATATCGGACCAGGATACGGTTTTCTCCCAGTAAAGGAACGACATCCGCAATAGTACCTATCGCAGCCAGACCAACGGCAGTTTTAAGATACTCGCGCATTTGAGGAGATGCCTTCTGTCCATCCCCCAGCTTTTGGCAAACCGCCCAGGCCAGCTTCAAGGCAACGCCTGCACCACACAGATGTGGAAATTCGTAGTCACTGTCTGGCAGTCGCGGGTGAACCAGGCAATCCGCATCCGGGAGTTCGTCTCCCATCTGGTGATGGTCTGTGATAATCAGTTCCAAACCGATTTCTTTAGCAAGAGCCGCTTCTTTAACACTGGTAATTCCACAATCCACGGTCACCAGCAGTCGCTCAGGGTCTTCTTCATGTAAGTTTCGGACTGCATCACAATTTAAGCCATAACCATCATCCAAACGATTTGGGATGAAATAATCGCAGCGTCCGTTCGCCAAAGTAATACATTGCAGTAAAATACTGGTGGCCGTCATGCCGTCCACATCATAGTCACCATAGATGGTAATGCGACGCTTCGCATTGAGTGCCCTAATGACTCGCTCGGCAGCATCATTCACGCCAGGCATGGAACAGGGATCCAGCAGTTCGCTCATCCGGGCATCAATAAAGCTCCGCGCAGAGGATGCGTCCCTGAGCCCACGTGCAATTAAGACTTGTGCCAGAAGCGGTGAGATCCGCATCTCAGAACTGAGGCCGCGTATCCGAGATTCATCGTGGGGAGCAAATCGCCAGTTTTGAGTCATCCGTGCTCTCGATCAGATTCAGAAGGTTTGAATTCAGCAGTATCGTGTTAAATTATTAAAACAGAGTTGAGCCTGACTGTCAAAACTTCTGTATTGCCTAAATGTACAAAATGAAAGACTCAACTGGATTTCAGGCAAAAACGAACCCGTTCCCCCTTTGAAATGTCAGCTCAAACAGTGTGCTTGTTGTATAATCGCTCTAATCGACCTGATCATAAGCTGAGCGTCTAGAGATATCGGCAACGGGACTTGTCTGTGCTTCACTTCAAGACTAGACTGTATGCTTCTATCGCTTTACATGGTACTTAGATTTCTGATTGAATTACAAATTAAGGTTTTGGGATGAAACACGTTCTTTCTGCTCTGGTAGTGAATCAACCGGGTGTATTGGCCCATATTTCGGGTATGCTTGCTTCGCGCGCCTTCAATATTGAAAGCTTGGCCGTCGGAGAAACAGAAGAACCAGAATTCTCCCGAATCACCTTTGTCGTAGGGGATTACAACAAACTGGATCAGGTCAGAAAGCAACTGGAAAAGCTGGTGACTGTTGTGAAAGTCGTCGACTTTTCAGGCCAGGACTTTGTTGAACGCGACTTGATGTTAATGAAAGTTTCGACTCTCGGAAAAACGCGATCAGAAATTCGTGAATTAGTCGAAATTTTCCGTGCGAAAATCGTTGACGTGAGCTCTGAAAACGTGATGATCGAAATCTCCGGTCAGGAATCCAAAATCAATTCCTTTATTGACATAATGAGACCATTTGGAATTCTGGAGATCGTCCGTACAGGAAGGATCGCGCTATTACGTTCAGAAACAATGAAAGCAGACGTGAATTCAGAGACTGTGGAAATTGTTAAATAATTCCGCTAGAACGAGCAGCAAAGAACTGAATCACGGCTGTTTTGTTCTCCCCGAGCAGGAAGTTGTTTCTTAATTTGAATTTGAGACAACGCATGACTGTTCAAATTCTAAAGTTCTTATAGAAGCAGATCAGGTTCTACTTCTTTCAGCCTTACATCAAAACAAGAGATCAGGATTATGGCAGTAACAATTTATTACGATGATGATGCAGATTTGTCTTTGTTGAAAGACAAAACCATTGCCATTCTTGGCTACGGTAGTCAGGGACACGCGCAAGCTCAGAACCTTCGCGACAGTGGCTGCAATGTTATTATTGGACAACGCAAAGGTAGTGAAAATTACGACTTGGCTGTCAGCCATGGATTTGAGCCTGTCTCTATCGCCGAAGCGACCAAACAAGGCGATCTGATTAACATTCTGCTTCCTGATGAGGTCCAGGGAGATCTCTACAAAAGCGATATCCTGCCTAATTTGAGCAAGGGAAATCTTCTCTTATGCTCGCATGGATTTAATATCCACTTCAACCAGGTTGTCCCGCCTACTGGTGTCGATGCTGCTCTGGTGGCTCCTAAAGGCCCCGGACACCTCGTTCGTAGCGAATACGTCAAAGGGGGAGGTGTTCCTTCCCTGATCGCTTTAGTTGATGGAGCAGCAGATAGCACTCGTCAACTGGCATTAGCTTATGCCAAAGGAATCGGCGGAACCCGTGGGGGCGTCATTGAAACCTCATTCGCCGAAGAAACAGAAACAGACTTATTTGGCGAACAGGTTGTACTCTGTGGTGGAGTCAGTGAGTTAGTCAAAGCGGGTTATGACACACTGGTTGAAGCCGGATACCAGCCCGAAATGGCTTATTTCGAATGTATGCATGAATTAAAACTGATCGTTGACTTGTTCTACGAAGGCGGTTTGAACTACATGCGTTACAGTGTTTCCAACACTGCTGAGTACGGCGATTATTCTAGCGGGCCCCGAATCATCACTGATGAAACTCGTAAAGAAATGAAAAAGATCCTCACCGAAATCCAAACAGGTGAGTTTGCGAGAAACTGGTTACTGGAAAACAAAGCCAATCAGGCCTCATTCAAAGCAATTCGACGCTTGAACAGACAGCATCCGATTGAAACCGTCGGTAAAGAATTACGACGCATGATGAGCTGGATCGATTCGAAAGAAGTGTAGTCCGATTCAGCCATCCGAGAGCATAAGCACAAACGCGGCAAAAACTTACCATAGTTTTTGCCGCGTTTTTTGCTTGACGGGTAGCATTCAACGATAGTCGAAGATTCTTTTTCTGTAGTGATTACAATTTCAGCTCCCCTTGTCTTTCAGAGAGAGCAGTCATATAAAAAGAGAGAGACAATTACGTTTTATTGGAATTTAAGCTATGCCATCCTCATCACTCCCGCTGCACTCACAACACCAGCGAACTTATCATGAGAATAAGTTTGTCTATCCGGTGCTGTCCCGACGCAGCAAGGGAGTTTCCATCGGCGTCAATTTAAACCCGGACAAGATCTGCAATTTTGACTGTATTTATTGCCAGGTCGATCGCAGGGAAGAATCAGAGACCCGTTTTGTTGGCCTTGATCAGCTACTTGATGAGCTTGATCATATGCTGAAAATTGTACTCAGCGGTGAAATCTATCAAGATGCGAAGTTTTCTGAGATACCACTGAAACTCAGGCGATTAAACGATATTGCCTTTTCTGGCGACGGGGAACCTACAACATACCGCAATTTTGACCAGATCGTCAAAGAAGTCGCAGACTTAAAGCAGAAGCATCAGGCTGACCAGGTTAAAATGGTCTTAATCACCAATGCAAGTATGTTGCATCGAGCCAGTACTCAGGCTGCATTAAAAATATTTGATGAGCATCAAGGGGAGATCTGGGCAAAACTGGATGCCGGAACGGAAAGCTATTTTAAAACCGTTGATCGAACCAAAATTCATTTTACACAGATTCTAGAAAACATCGCGTTTGCAGCCAAACAGCGACCAATTGTCATCCAGAGCCTGTTTATGCGAATTAACCAGGAACCACCTTCTGCAGCAGAGATAGACGCTTATTGCGCGAGACTGAACGAGGTCCTCAAATCCGGCGGCGAAATCAAGCTGGTTCAGGTTTATACAATCGCTCGCAGGACCACCGAGGACTATGTTGCATCTCTCAGTTCAGCACAAGTCGATCAGATTGCCAGCAAGGTAAAAGAACAAACGAATCTCGCGACCGAAGTTTATTACGGAAACGCCGACTGACAGAGAAGCGCACTCTGTCAGTCATCTGGCGTTGCGAGCGCATTTTCCTTACTCATCGAGTTGGACTGGTTCCAGATCTTTCGTGTTGCGTTCAATCGCAAGTACAATCGTCTGCTGACGTCGTTTATTCGACGATGTATTTACTGCGGGAATCACTTGTCTGCCATTAGGCAGGCTTAAGCGAAGTGCAAACCGTCCTTCTTTACTGACGGGAATTTTTTCTCCCAGTATTGTCACTTCAGATTGTGGATCGGAAGTACCATGGATCAGCAATTCGGTTTCCACATGGAATTCTCGTTTTGTCTTCTTATTTTGAGACCCGTTTGAGTCGCCATTCGCATCAAGCGTCAGAGGAAGTGCAAGACGAGAAATGGGGGTTCCACCGTTTTCAGAACGAGATGTATAGCGTCTTGAACGCGTTGCCGAATAGTTGCTGTCGAGAGTACGCTTGGTTTTCCCCCCTTTTTCACACACATCCGGCATCGGTGGGGTGAGCTTATGGGAATAGACCAGTCCAAAGAACTTATTCTGTGGAGTCACAAAACCAAGCTGCAGCTTATAAGAGCGGGCAGGCTGATCGATTTGTACGTACCACATACCGGAATCAATCTTGACCTCGACATCTTTGACGTATGTTTTACTGGTTCGACTGTTTTCGTTCGTCGTAATGTCATAGATACGAATTACAGGAACAGCCTGATACCAATAGGCGCCTAATGCTGCTTTCGCACGGTCCAGACTTCCCTGTGTAATCGACCAGGTCGCCTGTAACCAGTGGGAATCTTTGACCTGAGCGCTGAGCTTGGTCTCAATTGATTCCGTCGTCGGATGCAGCTTTTCACTATGAGAACTCTGCCCGTTTGATTTCAGTAATTTCTGAATTCGTGCCTGATGCTCGGTAGGAATCTGGTTAGATGAGGTTTGTGAAGGAAAGGCAGGGACAGCAGCCGGATTCGGAATCGCAGGCTGAGGCATTTTTTTAGTAACCGAAGTGTCCTTGCGTTTGGGCTTCGATTTCGCCATCTTGATTTTCGCAATGGCTTTAACCAACTCCTGCTTTCTCATACCATGCCAACCGGCAATTCCATGAGACTTCGCCGTAGCGGCTAGATCACGACGAGTTTGACTCTCGAGGGATTTCAGTACAGTTGGGGACATGAGGAATGACTCCCAGATATCAATCAAGACACTGGTCGGTGTCTCAATAAGCCTTAGTCGTCCATGACACTCAGGATAAGTTTTAGCACATCTGCCCCGTTCCAATACATTCGACTGATCGCAGAAAAATGAACTCCTTTATTTCACACGATCCTAATGCAGTGAACAATATGTATACGTCAAATCAAGATTTCGACCAGGACGCTACTCTCCCCAGAACAGAAAGCCACTAATATTCATTCTCAAATTCAGGAACCTAAACTGGTTATAAAAAACAGTCGTAGTTGTTTCCTGCATAACTTCTGCACGTTCAAACAGGTGGTTTAAGCTGACTCAGTATCACAATTTGAGTGCTGTAATCCGCTTTTTACCTCTGATTCATACTCTCCAGCAAAGTCTTTGACAGAGGAATCATTTTTGAAACGTGAGAACACTTTTACCATGGAATGAAACAAAAATCAACTATTGCGACGTTCTGATTTATCCATAAACCAACCCCCTGTCGACGCATCACCTTATTCTATCGGTGTTTATAATTTTAGTCTCATCAAAATTTCATCTAACTCACCAGAAGGGATGCAAATCGAAGGTGAAGCGACAGGAAGTCTATTTTAAACCTTATTTCGCAACGTGCTCTTTATAGTCTCGTTCTTTCTCTCAGTCTCCAAATTACCAGGTTCGTAATTTCAGCCTTCCATAGTTACACTTGTTTCTTAACACAAATAGGACATGAACCTACCGAATTTCATTTTTGAGAATAATTGGATTCGCCTGATTCCAACAGCAGATACTTTGACTCTTTATTAAGTTGTCTTTACAGTCTCTAGCAGTTTTGTCTCAGCATTGCAGTCATGCAGATTTTTACAGACATGATTTTATGTTGTTGCTGACTCCCTGAAAGCATTCACCATGCCGCTACCTGATCGGCAGAGTCATTCATCGCTTGCCGAAGCCCATCGCTGGGTAAGCCGTTTGACAACAGTCAGTCTGGAAATGGCGTTACCAGCATTTTTAGGGAACTGGCTCGATAAAAAGTGGGGAACCACACCCTGGCTCGCAGCAATAGGAGCTTTACTCGGGTTCGCTTTAGGTATGACACATTTACTACGAATGGCTAAAGAAGCGGAGCTCAAGAAACGAAAGAGAAAAGATCAACCATCACAAAATGCTGATAAGCATCACGATGGCCTTCCGTAAGTAGTTGATGTATAGAAATTCAAGCTGAATTGCTTCAATGTATTAGATTAACCAATATTCAATTAACAAAAACCTTCTCGACACCATGCTTTCTTCAACGCATTCACAAAGCAGACACCCCCTCAAGCAATGTGGCATTCTTATCAGTGCACTGTTGGGGGTATTTTTGGTTCTCTGCGTTCCTGCGTATTTGACAGCTGGAGTGACATCCGTTGAAGGACTTGCTTATTCGAGTCTGCTCTGCTTAGTGCCAGGGCTCATTATTCTCCTGATGTCCGGCTACTTCTTCCGTGAAGCACCTCCAGCATCAGTTATGGCCGTCTCGACTCTGACTAGAATCCTGATCGCGGGAATCGGTGCATTAATCATTTTAAACATTCGTCCTGACTTTGGGCTAGCTAATTTTTCGATTTGGTTATTGATTTGCTACTTTGCCTCTCTATTGGTTGAAACCTTGTTGATCATTCGGTAATCTGCCGAAGCTGTTTGTATTTAACGATGTATTGATCAGAAACAATTTTGAATCGAGCTTAAAAAATGGCCGCTGGTCACGCTGATAAATTTCATCATGTTCGCGATTTCCCGCATTTCGAACTTCCTTGGCAATTGAAGTTGCATTTGCCGGATATCTTCGGTCTGCAAATTTCGAAGTTCATGCTATTGCAGTTAGTGGCTGTCATCTTTATCTTTCTCGTCTTTCGCGGGTTAGCTAAAAGGGCTGCTGGCGGACAGGTTGTAACGGGACGCTGGTGGAACTTTTGGGAGTCTATTGTTCTTTACATGCGAGACCAAGTCGTTCGGCCTACGATTGGCGAAGGCCATCATGATGATGATCATAGCCACACAAATCATCAAGAACGAAAAGTAGGACATCCGGCTGACAAGTATTTACCGTTTGTTCTCTCATGCTTCTTCTATGTATTGATTTGTAATTTACTGGGGGTTTTCCCTTGGATGGGGTCTGCGACTGGCGAATTGAATGTGACGATTGCACTGGCGTTTACTACTTTCTGTGCAGTCGTTTATTTTGGGTCAAAAGAGCAAGGGCCAATTCAGTTCTGGTTGTCTCTTGCGCCTCCGATGGAGTTACCCCTGGCACTGAAACTGGTTCTAGTCCCTATGATTTGGCTCATAGAACTGGCTGGATTTTTAATTAAACATGCCGTGTTGGCAATTCGTTTGTTTGCCAATATTATGGCAGGTCATACCGTGATCGCAGTCTTTCTGGGATTCATTGCGATGACTGCTGACTCTGGAATGTGGGCAATTGTGATGCCTTCCAGTATCATTGCCCAGATTTTAGTTGGCTTACTGGAACTCTTTGTTGCGTTCCTGCAAGCATATGTATTTGCGTTTCTTGCGACTCTGTTTATTGGTGCTGCTGTAAACCCTCACTAGAGAAACAGGCAGCAGCCTATCAGACTTGCTTAGTATATTTTGTTTGAGTGTTCCTCGTTCAGAAAGGTCAGGGGATAATAACAATGATCCATGCTTTACGGATTATCTACATGACATGCGTTGTTGTATTGGCCACAGCGATTCCTGCAATGGCAGCAGAAGCACCTGCGGATGCGCCTGCGGCTGGGGCCGCAGTACAAGAAGCTCCAAATGCGCTTCCACTGGGAGCAATTGGTGCAGGCATCGCAATTATCGGTGCTGGTTTCGGTATTGGTAAGATTGGTGCTTCTGCAGTAGAAGCGATTGCCCGTCAACCTGAAGCTGGTGGTGCAATTCAGACAGCAATGATTATTGCAGCAGCTTTAATCGAAGGTGCAACATTCTTTGCACTCATTATCTGCCTGGGTAAATAGTGTGAATACGCTTCCATAAGAAGCGATGTTCATTCTATGAGTACGAATTTTATACCACTTATTCTGATTCACGATGTGAGAATATTTGATCATGTTTAAAAGTCTATTTACAAGCCGATCCATCATTATCCTGATTGTTTTCAGTGTTATGGTGCTAGGCAGTGGGCTGATCGGTTCCGAGGCATCCTTGTATGCAGCTGATGGCGCTCAAGGGGCGCCATTAGACTGGAAAACCGACTTAGCACTCTGGTCATTTATTGTCTTCGTTGCCTTTATCTTTGTCCTTAAGTCATTTGCCTGGGGCCCCCTTATTCAAGCTCTCGATGAGCGAGAATTAAGAGTGGTTACCGCAATTGATGAAGCAGAGTCAAAACAAAGAGAATCAGAAGATCTGGTCAAAGAGCATACTCGTAAAATCGAGTCAGCTCAGGATGAAATTCAGGCAATGATGGTTGAAGCTCGTTCTGATGCAGATCGGATCAAGCAGGATGTTCTCGAACAGGCTCGTCAGGAAGCAGAGTCCATCAAGACTCATGCCATTGGTGAAATTGAACGGGCTCGTGAGCTTGCATTGAAAGATCTGTTTGATCAAATGAATGGGCGGGTTGTTGATGCAACAGAGCATGTCCTGGGACGTGCTCTGAATGAATCAGACCGCGAACGACTGATTGAAGAGGCACTGTCTCAGATCTCCAGTAGTTCAAATTAAATAAAGATACGGCATTTATTCAAACGTTATTTGTCAAGTTTGAATTATTTATCCTTTAGCTGTGAGTTGTGATCCGCGTGAACGATCAGAAACAAGTAAAGACTCATATCCCAAGCGTAATGGAAGACCCCGGTGCAACATCAATTGCCAAGGTTTATGCCAAAGCGTTTCTTGGTTCGATTAAGGAATCCGATAGGGATTCTGCAATCAAAGAGTTTACCGAGTTTCTGAATGTGGCGATCACGGATAATCCGGCCTTCGGGAAGATACTCAAATCAAGATCGCTTAATAAAGATGAACGATTAAGCCTGATTGATCGTGTAGTAGCTCCCCATGCCTCTGAACTTCTTACTAATTTTTTAAGAGTTCTGGTTCGACATGAAAGGTTGGACCTGCTGGAACAGATCTTTTCACAAATATCAAAACAACGTGATTCAGAAACCGGTAAAAAAGCGGTTGTTGTGCGTTCAGCTTTTGAGCTTTCGGATGATACTTTAACAAGCATTAAACAACGTTTGAGTGACACACTGGGTTTTTCTCCAGTAATAAAAACATCGATAGACCAGTCTGTTATAGGTGGTCTGGTTATTCAAGTTGATGACACAGTATATGATGGTTCTCTTCGGACTCGTTTGAAACAATTACGAGGGCGTTTGAGCAATAGGAGCATTCATGAAATTCAAAGCGGACGAGATCGCTTCAGTCATCCAGCAGGAAATTGAAGACTTTCGCGGCGAAATTGAAACCAGTGAAGTAGGACGAGTCCTTGAAGTCGGCGATGGTATCGCACGCGTTTACGGACTCTCTTCTGCCATGTCTGGTGAAATGGTCGAGTTTTCCAATGGAGTTCGCGGGCAGGTATTCAACCTGGAAGAGAACTCTGTAGGTATCATTATCTTTGGTGATTACTTAGCAATCGCCGAAGGGGATGAGGTTCGTAGCACGGGTACTCTGCTTTCAATACCAGTTGGTGATGAATTGCTGGGACGAGTTGTCGATCCTCTGGGAATTCCTCTGGATGGTAAAGGTCCTGTTGTAGCAACGGAATCCAGACCTCTGGAAGTTGCTGCTCCCGGTGTTGCCGCTAGACAACCCGTCACTCAACCTATGGCGACCGGAATCAAGGCGATCGACGCCATGACGCCAGTCGGTCGAGGGCAACGTGAATTGATCATTGGTGACCGTAAAACGGGTAAAACCGCGATCGCCATTGATACCATTCTAAACCAGAAGGGCAAAGACGTCATCTGCGTTTATGTTGGCTGTGGTCAGCGTGCCGCGACTATCGCGGGTGTTGTTAATCAGCTTACAGAACACGGCGCAATGGATTATACGGTTGTTGTTAGTGCCACAGCCAGTGACCCTGCCCCACTCCAATACATTGCCCCTTATGCTGGTGCTGCCATTGCAGAGCACTATATGTATCAGGGCAAACATACATTGGTTGTCTACGATGACCTTTCCAAGCAGGCACAGGCTTATCGTCAATTATCACTATTGATGAGACGCCCTCCAGGACGTGAAGCCTATCCTGGGGACGTATTCTACTGTCACAGTCGACTGCTGGAACGCTCTGCCCGTTTGAGTGATGAGTTGGGTGGCGGTTCCATGACAGCCCTCCCCATCATTGAAACACTGGAAGGTGAAGTCTCGGCTTATATTCCAACGAATGTGATTTCCATTACGGACGGTCAGATTTATCTGGAACCGGATTTGTTCTTCGCCGGTATTCGACCTGCGATTAACGTGGGGATTAGTGTTTCACGCGTCGGTGGTAATGCTCAGACCAAAGCCACCAAGAGTGTCTCCGGTAGTTTGCGTTTGGACCTGGCTGCCTTTCGTGAACTGGAAGCGTTCGCGCAAATGGGTACGGAACTGGATAAAGCGACTCAAGCCCAGCTTGACCGTGGATATCGAATGGTTGAATTACTGAAACAACCTCAGTTCAATCCGATGTCCATGGCAGATCAGGTCGTGAGTCTGTATGCCGGAACCAAAGGTTTCTTTGACTCAGTTCCGATTCCACAGGTTCAACAGGCTGAAACAGAAATGTTGCAGTTTATTCACGATCAGTATCCGGAAATCACTGACAAAATCACAGAAACCGGTAAACTGGAAGCCGATACCATCGAACAATTAACGTCTGTTCTGAAAACATTCGTTGATCAGTATCTGCGAAAAAATGCGTAATTGATTTATTGTTTGAATAGATAATCAAAAACAGGTTCAGGATCTAATGGCCAAAGCACGTGCCATCGTAAAACGATTAAAAGCGGTAAAAAACATCCGTAAGATTACACGGACCATGGAATTGATCGCCACTGCGCGATTTAAGAAAGCCATGGACCGTGCCTCGGAAGCTGCCGCTTATACTAAAAAGATTTCGGAATTGGTTGCGGATCTATCTCAAGCAAATCTTGAGTTTCATCACCCGCTGCTGGAAAAACATGAGTCCGAACAAAATGCGGTCCTGTTAATCCTGACTTCAAACCGGGGTCTTTGTGGCGGCTATAACTCAGGCGTACTAAAGGCTTCTTTAAAACGCTACCAAGATTTACAGGCAGCTGGATTAAACGTTCATCTGGAAGTTTCCGGTAAACGTGGGATCAGCTTTTTAAAGTTTCAGAACATCGCTGCTTCAGAGACATATACGCACTTTGAAGATCGTCCGACATTTGAAGAAGTTGATCAACTGGCAAGCCGCTTTATTACGGACTATATTGAAGGCAAAATTGATCGCTTGGATGTTGCTTATACGGAATTTGTTTCGTCATCCAGACAACAGACCGTTGTCCAGTCCCTGCTTCCGATTGGTGCTCTCGGATCTTCGGCAGAGACATCCGAAACAGCTCAAAAATATGATTATGAATTTCTTCCCTCTGCTCAGGAAATTCTGGAGGAAATCGTTCCAACAGCATTCAAAGCACGTTTATTCAAGTGCTTCCTGGACGCAGCAGTGAGCGAACAGATTGCTCGAATGGTTGCCATGAAAGGTGCCACGGAAAACGCCAATGACATGGTGGGCTCTCTATCTGCTCAATATAACCGTGCACGACAATCACAAATCACCTCGGAAATCCTCGAAATTATTGGTGGTGCAGCTGCCTTGGAGTAATTTCCGGCGTGCCTTGCGTAGGCACTTTATGGTTTTTTACAAATTGATAAATATCAGAAAGTAGAGACATATCAATGGCGACATCGGAAGCCAGTACAACGACTGCGGTTGGTAAAATTACACAGATTATTGGCTCAACATTTGATGTTGAATTCCCAGAAAATCAGATGCCAGAGATCTACAATGCCTTGGTTGTGAAAGACACAATTAAGGGCATAGAGATCAATGTAACCGGCGAAGTCCAGCAGCACCTGGGTGGCGGTCGTGTTCGTTGTGTGGCCTTGGCGTCTACTGATGGTATGATCCGAGGAATGAACGTCACCGACACTGGTGCACCGGTCTCCGTTCCCGTCGGTAAAGGAACTTTGGGACGCGTCTTCAATTTGCTGGGTGAACCGGTAGACGGTCGTGGTGAAGTCGAGTCTGACGAACGCTGGCCGATTCACCGCAAACCACCTTTGCTGGAAAACCTGAGTGCCAAGACCGAGTTGTTCGAAACCGGTATCAAAGTGGTTGACCTGTTAACCCCATTCGTGCGTGGTGGTAAAGCGGGGCTGTTCGGTGGAGCCGGTCTTGGTAAAACTGTGATTTTGACCGAGCTCATCGCTCGTATCGCCAGTGCTCACGGTGGATACTCTGTATTTGCTGGAGTGGGTGAACGAACCCGTGAAGGAAACGACCTCTGGTTAGAAATGCAGGAAACAAAAATTGGTCAAACAGATCGTTCTGTGATTGAGCAAACCTGTATGGTCTTTGGTCAGATGAACGAACCTCCAGGAGCTCGTTTGCGAGTCGCTCTGTCCGCTTTAACCATGGCGGAATGGTTCCGTGACACAACAGGAACAGACACCCTGCTCTTTGTTGATAATATCTTCCGCTTCTCACAGGCAGGAAGTGAAGTCTCCGCGCTTTTAGGACGTATGCCAAGTGCCGTGGGATACCAGCCTACCCTGGGAACAGAGCTAGGTGAATTGCAGGAACGAATTACTTCAACGAAAAATGGGGCGATCACCAGTGTGCAGGCAGTTTATGTGCCGGCAGACGATCCAACCGACCCTGCTCCCGCGACTGCATTCTCTCACTTGGATGCCTTCATCTATCTGGAACGTAAGATTTCAGAAAAAGGGATTTATCCGGCCATCGATCCACTGGCATCTTCCAGCCGTATTCTGGATCCACAATATGTGGGTGAGCGTCATTACAAAGTGGCTCGTGAAGTGCAGCAAACACTACAACGTTATCGTGAGCTTCAGGATATTATCGCGATTTTGGGTGTTGATGAATTAAGCGAAGAAGACAAGCTCATCGTGCATCGTGCACGGCGGATTGAACGCTTCTTGTCACAGCCATTCCTCGTAGCTGAAGTGTTTACCGGTAAAGAGGGTAAAATCACTCCGCTGGAAGACACCATTCGCAGCTTCGAAGAGATCTGTGCCGGCAAATGGGACCACCTTCCCGAAGCCGCATTCATGTATGTCGGTTCTGTCGAAGAAGCAGAAGAACAAGCCAAGCGGATGGCTGAAGAGTAAAGCGTTAAAAGAGTATCGACAAAATTGTGAACTGACAACTTTTGCTCCGTTCACAAGTTCAATTTGAATTCCTGTTTTCAATGTGGTTAGAGCGCCAATGGCTCAAGAATTTCGCCTGTTATTAGTTACTCCGGAAACGACCCTGTTAGATCAATCGATCCAGAGTCTGCGCTGTACTTTATTTGACGGACAAATTGGAATTCTTCCAGGTCGCATGCCAATGGTCGGCCGCCTGGGTTATGGTGAACTAGCTTTCGACTCTACCGATGGCGCAGAAATCACTTATTTTGTTGATGGTGGATTTCTTCAGGTTCAGGGAAATGTGATTTCAGTCCTAACAGAACAAGCGATTCCTGTCGGCGAATTAAACGCTGCCGATGCGGAAAAATTGCTTGAAGAAGCCTTGGCAAGACCAGCAGTTGGTGATGAACAATGCAATGCCCGCGAGCGTGATCAAAGCCGGGCACGTGCCATGCTGATGCTATCGCATCAAAAATAACAGATTAAACGCAGACTTCAAAATCTCTTGATTTAAATCATCGATTTTCATAAATACGCTGAAATCGCTCCGTGCATTTCAGCGTATTTTTCTATGGAGTCCTTTATGGCTGATCAAGATGCCTCACCGAGTCCGCAGCGTCCGTCTGTTGGTGTTCATTTCAAGTGCTGTAACATCTATTCCAAAATCTATATCAACCATGCCGCAACCGCTTATACCGGGCATTGTCCTCGTTGCGCCTGCCCCATTGAAATTCCAATTGTCGAAAATGGTGGTTCTTCCAGTAAATTCTTTTCTGGGTCATAACCCTCTGTCTACAAATATCTTACATCTGAATAAAAATTTTATTTAGATCGCCAGAAAAGGTGTGATCCCGTTAGAAACACCTTGAGCTAAATCCTGTAATAGTCTAGGATTCGCTCGCTATCAGCAAACAAGCCTCAACAATGACCCTGAAACAACTGTCCGAATTCCGATTTCGAGTTTCTTAAATGGATTATCATTTAAAACCATTGGGAAAATCCTGCTCTTCGACTGGAAAAGAATTTATCCCAGGCGAGACGGTTCACTCTGTCATTATCGAACAAAATGGCCAACTGATTCGTCTCGATTTTTCACAGGATGGCTGGACTGGGCCTCCAGAAAGCTTTGTTGGCGAATGGAAATGCCAGGTACCAGAACCAGCGACCCAAGGCACGAAAAAAATCGATCCAGATGCACTTATGCAATACTTTGAACAATTGTATGAAGCCCCCAGTCAGGTACAGGAAAAGTTTCTCTACGTGCTTGCCTTATTTCTCGTCCAAAAACGCCGACTCAAACTGGAAGGGTCACGCGAGGAAGACAAGGCATCATATCTCCAGCTGTCTGGAACTCATGGAGAAGGATCTTTCGAAATCCGTGATCAAAACCTGGAAGAATCTGAAATCGAACAACTACAGAATCAATTGAATAACCAATTTTTTGAAGAGTGGGAATAAGGGGCACGCCCCCATGATGGATCGCTAACATGTTGAATGTTCATGGAAGAACAGCACACAATCAATCCTACGGCACCTTAAACTGGCGCTCTATGGTCACGAAAGTGACTCTCGTGCTGCTGGCGCTGATGCTGCTACCTGCTTGCGCTTCCGTTCGAACGTTCCTCCCACAACAGCCCCCTGTCTGCGTGCTGCCTCCTAACGCCAGCTACACTCAAATTGTCACTCACTTGAACTCACAGATCGAAGGCGTCTATGGCTGGCAGTCTTCAAATGTAAAAATCAGAGCGCGGCAAAAAGGGGGAATTCCGGTCAGCTTGAATGCCATGCTGGCGGTCGAACAACCCAAACGATTCCGATTGCGCGCAAGTTCTCCCTTGGGGGCAGAAGTTGACTTTGGCTCGAACGACGAACGGTTCTGGTTCTGGGTCAAACGAAATGACCAAAAACGAGTGTTTACCGTTCGCCACGATCAATACCAGTCGATGGGCTCGCAGTTAAATATTCCCTTTGAACCGGACTGGTTACTCGAGGCATTACGCGTCGTCCCACTAAATGAAACAGAGCTTTCCATTCAAAAAGAAGGCCAGAATTCACCAAATATCAAGTTGATTTCCGATCGCCTTATGCCAAATGGCAAACTTGTGCAGAAAATTCTGGTCGTCAACCTCTGCACCGGTCATATTATCGAGCAATCACTTTACGACAGCCGGGGACAGAGGATCGCCACAGCCACTCTAGGCGAATATCGCGTCTGTAGTAATTCCGGAGCGACGCTGCCGCATGTTATTAAACTCGATTGGCCGCAAGCAGGCATCGTCCTCACCATGACAATGGCGAACATTGACGTCAATCCAGCAGGCATTCCTCCAGAAGTCTGGGGGCTACCACAAATCCCAGGATACCCCGTAATGGATCTGGGAGCTTCGTTCCCAGTTCAGCGAGAAGCTTCTGCAGGACCACGTCCCACACACATTGATTCCCGTATCGCCGAGTTGGAAGAGCCCGACTGGTCAAACAGCACTCCCAGTGCTGAGCCACAATGGAGACCGTCACAAATTGGATTCGAAGAATCAGAAACGTTTCCCGCCAATGAAGTCCAATCGCAACCCCGCGATAATCCATTTCGCTCCCCCGGTTCATTTGACGAACTGGAAGAGGCTCCCGGTCGTGTCAAGCTGTGAATCACACATGATTGACACAGATCAACGTTGGGGATCAAGTTGATTTCTATCGTTGATCAAAAACAGGTTCCTCAAGATGTTTTGGTCTATATTTTGGTCAGTGAATAGCACTGCTCCGTCACAACGCCCAACAAAGAACCCTCCTTGGTAAAATCCTCCTAGTTTCGGTAATTTCTTACCATCATATGTGAGGTCCTCAGGCTTCGTCCACGGAATCTCGCGTTTTGTTTCGACCACCGCAATGGTGTTGGATGTGCCATCAACAATGTCACGTAATCGAACACCATCCAGACTGCTACCTGCAAGATTGTCAACGCCTCTAGAGTCCGTGCCAGCTGCCAAGGCACCACCAAAGGGGCCCGGCTTACCAAGCTGGCCAGTCTTACCGAACATCGTATTCTGACCAACTACACCAAAATAAGAGGTATAGTTCTCAGCACCGTTATCAGCAGGACAGCGATAGACGACGGGCATTTTGGCAAGCACTTTTTTATTATGCTCACTATTCCAAGGCTCATTTTTGTTGTACTCATCATACAGAATTTGTTGATCCAGAAATGGGAGGAGTGCCACACGCCAGCTATACGGTGTTTTTCCATCTGGCCCCAACAAGACGGCTGAAGGGAAATGTTTATGTTTGTCGTGAAATTTATGTAATGCCAGCATGATCTGTTTGACATTATTCCGAGAACGGGTGCGGATGCTTGCCTTCTGTGCCTGCGTAATCGCTGGCATTAGGGCTGCAACCAGTTGGGCACCAGAAGTGGCAGGCAGAGACATGGTTAGACTAACATTTTCACCTTCCTGCTTGACCTCTACCGACCGAACAAGCTTCTCTGCAACATCAATCGCGTCCAAGACTGCGAGTCTTTCTTCTAGAGTTCTAACTCGTATTCCTTTTCTATATTGCTGCAATACATTCTCTGAAAGTGTAAATATCGCAGTGAGCGTTTTCTGAACCCTCGTTCCATTTACATCCTGATAGAGTATCGATTTTAAAGAAATCTTTTGGTTGATGTTCATCCCGAGCGATATAATATCTGTATTTTCCCAGATTGGCGAAACGAGCCCCTTTGTTGTGGCATTAGAAAAACCAATACTAGCTCCCGTGGACCAGACCATTTCACGCGCCAGGCGCATATTTAATAGTACAGCCAGGGAACCATTCTCAAGCGACTCCCATTTCTTCTCCCAACGAGATACGCTTCTGCTTTCTAAGGTGTTGATTACATTCAACAAAGCAGTCTCATTATCTGCGATCATGAGTGTACGATCATTGAGAAATAATAAAGCTGGCGCACTAGTTGTTTTAGGGACCTTGAAATACGTTCTGTCGCCATACTTTTGTGAAATGTATTTAAGGCCATTAAAAGATTCCATAACAGATTTCTGCTCAAATACTTGCCGCACCTGAACCACGATAACTTTATTCAGGGGAGATTTGTTAACAGTCTGCGGGTCCGGAGGAAGAAAGAATACGATTCCTGTTTCAATTTCTTTCGGGTTAAAAGGAATAGCCCCCGGCTCTTTCCTTTTTTCTTCATCCAACTCTATCAATTGACGGATTGGTTTCATCACCTTGAGGTCAAGTATTTTTGCGGGACGAATTGCAATTATGGCTAATGCGTTATTCGGAACAAAATCGATGCGGAATTTTTCCGGCGTCCTTTTTACTTCCTCTGAATCAGCAACGTTGGGAGAGACATCTTGAGCAAGGCTGACGCGGTCTCCACGAAACCCAACCGCTAATAACCCCATCAGCACAATAACCATAACAGCAAACGCACGAGTACTTGCAGGCACAGTGCCGCGGAACGTTTTCTTTCCTTTGAGCATGTCAATTCGCCTTAAAAAAGTGGATTGTGTGGGTAAAAAAGCGCGGGCGGGTCCACGTACCCCTCGGTTGGATTGCGCCATCGCCATCTCAGCGAGAATAACCAGATATGATTCTGGTCCACCGGCCGCTTCGGCTGCTGCTGCATCCGCCACCAGTTCCTGCTCCAACCTCAAACGAGCGACCAGCCAATGCATCAATGGGTGATAGAAATAAATCGACCGACTGATCTCAGCACAGAGATTCGACAAGAAATCACGCTGTTGAATATGGGAAAGTTCGTGCGTCAGAACGGCCTTTAACTGCTCAGTCGACCACGCTTGCCAGCTGGCAGGTAATAAAATAATCGGACGCCACCAGCCGGCAACTGCCGCCGTCGCCAGTCGTTGAGTCTCTCTAAGGCAAAGTACAGGTGGATGATCTTGCTCCATTAGTAATCTATCCAGAAGCTCTCGAGCGGCAGAGTGATCTAACTCTATCGAATGTTCCACTTCACGTTTCAATAGAATGTAACCGACGCATAGACGCAGAAAGCCCAGTGCCATTCCCCCCAGAAACAGAAATCCAATGAAGGCTGGCCATGTCAGCGGTGCATCCTGATTTTCGACCGATTGTTTGTTTTTAAGCCCCTCGACAAATCCGGTCCAGGCAGAACTCCACACGGAATCCAGTTCGATTGTCTTCTGTTGAGGAAGAGGGGACTCCGCCAAATCGGTGGGATTATTCTCCCGGATGGTTTTTTCCACATGTGATACTTCGCTTCTCCTCTGCTGTGTTTGTTGTGTAGTCCAGCGAGGCCAAGGACTCAACACGAATGTCGCCAGAAGTAGAGTCACAACTAAAGAAGAAGAAATCACGAGCGACCGCATCAGAGGCCCCCGGCGTCGCAGGCACCAGTAAAACAGAGCCGTTCCAACCGCAACAATTGTCACTTGCAGGCTCAACCAGACAACACAAACACCGATTTCATGCATCAGGATTTCTCCCGTAAAATGTCTTCTAGAGCCCTAAGTTCTTTCCGCGTTAATTTGCGTTCATCCATCAGTCGCAACAATAATTTTTCCCGCGATCCTCCAAACACTTTCTGAACCATCTCTCCCAGCAGGCTGCCTGAGACTTCGTCAAACGATCGGGCTGCGCGGTAAAGAAAAGGGCGTTCCTCATTTGTCTGCTTCAGAAAATCCTTCTCCACTAATATCCGCACCAATGTTGCGACAGTCGTATAAGCTAACTCGCGTCCCGACTTGTGTAGCGCGTCCCGCACATCGGAAACAGAGATCGCCATCGCTGCTTCCGACTGAGCTTCGTCCCAAAAAACATGCATCACTTCTAACTCACGCTCGGTAAGTTCCTTCGCTCTTGGCCTGGCCATTGGACCTCCCTGGCTTATATTCAAATTACATAATCGATATTTGGTTTATTAGATTTGGTTTTATAGTAGTTGTGGGTATGTAATTTGTCAAACAGTTTTTTAAAAGTTGTCTGAAAAGCCATGAACCTAAACTTGCGCGTTATTGTTCTCACTGAAATCACATGTGCGAACAGAAAATCAAATTGCAAAAAGATCGAAGGCTTCCCTTTGACCTTTCGTGATTTTCGCGTCTTTCCTGATAGAAATAAATTGAATCAATACATATTTTCTACCACAAACATGAAATGAGCGTAAGAAGTCATGCGTCATCAGCGGCACGAATCGGCCAGACTAGAAAACGATTGTTTCTAATTCATGAGACTCGATTTAATTCTACGAATGCCATAGCTTGAAAGATCACATCTGATGCTTCACCAGCAAAAAAACGAAGGGGATATTCAGAGATTACTCCTCTTCACTTTTAGGATCTTCGTGGTCGAAACGGAAAAACAAAGCGATCAATTTAAGAGATTCAGCACTTCCACATCCTCATCGCAGTTCGCGTCGTCGACAGGTGCCAATTGAATCAATTCGTGGTCTGCCACAGTGTAGTGCGGGGCAGGCATACTTTCTGGTGACTGCTTTGGTAACGGCTTGTTGGAATCTTTTGCCCCGAAGAGCGTCAGAGAGACCACTTTCATAAAGCCCTTCCAGGATGAAAATGTCTGATCCACGGCCGTCGGTTCATGGCCACAATGCACCATGCAGTCACGGCATTTTTCGTTACCACTCTTGCGTCCGTAACGTTCCCAACTGGTAGAAGACATCAGTTCGCCAAAGGTATCGGCATACCCTTCTTCAAGTAGATAGCAAGGTTTCTGCCAGCCGAAAATGTTATAGGTCGGATTGCCCCAGGGGGTACATTCCAGCTCCCAGTTCCCTTTGAGGAACTCCAGGAACAAAGGCGAATGATTAAATTTCCATGCCTTTTTGGGAGTCGCCAGGATCTCGCGAAACTTTTGAATCGTCTGATTACGCTTCAGAAAATGCTCTTGGTCGGGTGCCTTTTCATATTGATAACCTGGGGAGAGCATCATACTTTCGATCCCCAGTTCAGCTAGCTCATCAAACATTTGTCGGACTCGTTCCGGTTCCGCATTCTCAAACAGAGTTGAATTCGTAGTTACGCGGTGCCCTGCTTTCACAGCCGCTTTGATTGCACTGATCGCTTTGTCATAAATCCCATCACGGCAGACAGCGGCGTCATGATCCTCGCGTATACCGTCAAGATGAATCGAGAAAGTAAGATACTTGGAAGGGGGATAGTTCTCTAAATGCTTTTCCAGTAAGATCGCATTGGTACAAAGATAAATGAACTTCTTGCGTGCGACGAGTCCGGCGACAATTTCCGGCATTTGTGGATGCAGCAGTGGTTCCCCACCGGGAATCGAAACGATGGGAGCACCGCATTCATCAACCGCCTGGAAACATTTCTCGGGACTGAGATTCTGTTTGAGAATATGAGAGGGAAATTGGATCTTTCCACAACCGGCACAAGCGAGATTGCAGCGAAACAACGGTTCCAGCATCAGTACAAGCGGATAACGCTTTACGCCTTTAAACCGTTGTGTCAAAACATATTTTGCTACAGTCCACATTTGGGAAAGGGGAACACCCACAATCGCCTCCATATTGCGAAAAATCCTAAATCCATTCAGAATAAGAGTTTCATAGCATTATTCCGATAGCTTGTCACCCCCAAAATGCACGTATGTCATAATCCCGTTTAGAGTTAATAAAGGTTGGAAATCCGGCAAAATGAGAATCGCCCAGATTTCGGCGTATCAGGTCCGCGTACCATTACGGCGAAAAATCACACATGCTTCCTTCAGTCGCTCTGAATCTCAGTCCATCATCGTCCGCTGCCAATTAACAGATGGAACCGTAGGCTGGGGTGAATCGGTGCCGCGAGAATACGTAACCGGCGAAAGCGTCAAATCCGTATTTTCTCAATATGAAAACACCGATTTTCTATCGATGTTAGGGGACAACTGGCATTCGTTAAACGAACTAATCGCACTCTGCCAGGAAATCACTTCGCCCACACCAACAGATTCTCCGGCAGAGTACCTACACCGAGGTTGTTTTGGAAATGCCGCCCGTTGTGCGTTGGAAATCAGTCTCATTGACGCGGCAACCCGTGCAGAAAATGTTTCATTTTCTAAGATATTTCAACATTTAGAGCCTTGTCAGAATCTGCTCAAACCACAAACGACCGTCCGATACAGTGGCGTTCTAACTTCCATGAAGCCCGTCAAACAATACATGCTGGCACTTGTTTACCGGCTGACCGGCTTCCAGCAGTGCAAAGTGAAAGTCGGACTTCCACAGATTGATGACCAAGCTTTATTTCGAAAACTGCGACTGTTGACTGGGAGCAAAATGAACCTGCGTGTTGACGCTAATGAAGCCTGGACACGCGAGATTCTGGAAGAAAAAGATCGTGAATTCACCCCCTTTAAGGTCAGTTCCATCGAACAACCGGTCGCACATCAAAACATAGCCAGCTTGCGAGATATCAGAAACCAGATCGCAACACCGGTGATGCTCGATGAGTCTCTCTGCAGTCAGCAAGACGCCGAACAAGCAATTACAGAAGGCTATTGTGATTACTTCAACCTCCGTATTTCAAAGCTGGGAGGAGTCATCCCCACTTTACAGATAGCGCACTTGGCTCAGCAGGCGGGACTCAAGTATCAACTCGGCTGTCAGGTGGGGGAAACGGGAATTCTTTCAGCCGCCGGGCGTCACTTTGCAACATCCGTCAAAGGCATCACATTTTTAGAAGGAAGTTTTGATCGATTCCTGCTCGTACAGAATCTCATCAACGAAGAGATTTCATTTGGCTGGGGAGGAGCAGCGCCGACCTTAATGGGCCCCGGACTGGGAATTACGGTGAACGAGCAACGACTCGCGCAATTGACTCAACGCGAGCAGCACTGGAAGCTCTGTTAGGGAATCAGAAATACCAGACCGGTAACGGTCAGGCTTTCAAATAAGACCCCACGTGCACTTAAAGGCAGCTTTTCTACCTGATACGGTGGGCAATCTCCAGGTCGGGCATATCCCAACGGGTAGCGACATTCATCCATCGGATAAGCACCAATCATGTAGGGCAGCGCTGGAATGCGTCCAAAAAAACGTCCCGCAGAAAGGAAAGGCTGCAGAGCACCATAGTTATACCCATAGCGTTCCAAGTAAGGTTCTTCAAAATACAGCGGATTATAGGCAATGCCGGGCGCTTCCCATTCTTTAGTACTTAACGCCCAGTTCCGAGTTTCTCCCATCACAACCTGTCGGGTAGGAAGTTTTTCTAGTTGTTCCGCAGCCGTGTTCTTAGGCAGATCCCCCGCTGGGGGTTTGGCGCTGATCGATAATTGACTCAGCGGCTTCAGTCCCAGTTCAACCAGATGAGGTGACTTGGTTTCTGATATAATCTTCTGATCTGCCTGGAAAGCAGTATTATTTTTACTGAGTACCACTTCTGTGGCAGGCAGCAGATCCATCACAAAGACAGGTTGCACATCGGTAAGCTCTGGTTTGCGTGCTTCAACTGGAGAATTCACTTCAGCAGTTAGGGGGGAGCCGATTTCAAGTAATGCGATCGAATGAAACTCTTCAAATTCGTCAAACTGTAAATCTGGTTCGCTTGGTTTTACTGTTCCCAAAGGAGCGGGTTGTGTCTCGGGCTGTTGTATTCGGCTTGGGATCGTCCGTTTATTGAAGCCAGTAACCCTTATTGGGTCAGATTTTACGCGTCCGTTCGTCTTGTTCTTTGTGCCCTTGGTCTGGGCAGCAACAGACTTGGAAATCGCGTTAATTTTGCGTTGATCAAATTCAGGAGCGATCGAAAAGTGCGCAACCTGTTTTGATGCGCAGCCAGCAAGAAGCAGACAGCACAGACCGGCAACGATCCAGGATTGAACAGTTAGCAACCTCATAAGTTCAGGCGCTCCAGTGAGATAGATTGCCTGCGTTGGTTTACAGGCGACAGACTGCATTTTAGATATCGTTTGATCAAAGGGACTCATTATCATATATCGGCAGGGGTTATGGCGGCAGCACATCTTCCAAGGACTAAACAGCAAGGTCTTTGCAATACCCCCTACCTGCCTGATTACTGCCTTTAAATTGGCTAACCCACAAAAAAGCGCACATAAAAACACTGCGAAGCTCTTGGGATTTGCTTGATTCTCGTTTTTTGCACGTGATTACTGAAATGATTGAGAACTTGATTCGTTATTTAGATGTATGCCAGCGTATGAGAATTGAGATGATTATAGGGGCAATGGGATCATTTCGAGCACGACAGTAGGATTCGGATTAGTTAGCACGGGTATGACGTTTGTGTAGCCGCCAGGTTTACATTTTTAGCAGATGTATGTACCCCGTTAAAAATGATTGACATACCATTTAGAGAGCAAGGATAATATAGGAGGGATATGCAGTAGGCCCGCTCATACACTATTATGTATAGATGCCCGAAGGTCGTTTCGCACATAAGTGATGAGTTAAGAGGAAAGACCGTACGCAACTTTCCTTTTTTAAACCCCCTCATTTGTTGTGTAGCGGCACGATGGTCGTCCTAAATTATATGCCTTTTAAATTTAGAGCATTTCAAGGAACTCGAAGGAGCTTCTCAACGTGAGATTTTTAAAATGGCTGAATCGATGCCTCGGTAAAACGGAATCATCGAATAATCTGAAGTTCAATCGCTTTCGAGAAGACAGCTATGCGGGGCTGGAGTTAGTTCGACTGGAAGATCGAATTGTACTCAATGTCAGTGCTGCTATTGGAGGCACGACCAGTGATGTGCTTCAACTCAATCTCGATGCCACCAATGATGAAGCGACTGTCTCTGTGGTTGACAGTGGTGCTACAATTCAAGTCGATGACGGATTTGGTCTCCCCGGCAGCATTCTGCAATTTGATGCCAGCCAGATTTCGTCGATTCTGGTAACAGGCACTGATCCTTCTCAAACCATTCAGTTTCTTGGCCAGCAGGATTTGGTTATCGCCGGCCCCGTCGACCTCACCGGATTTTCAGGTGACGTGAATATCGGAATTGAACTCCAAATCGGTATGGGAGATCCCCCACAGTTCAATCCGGCATCCTCTGTAACCTACCTGGGACAATTTGAACTGACGGGCGATCAACTCGACGTGATCTTACCCAACGAACTGAATGCCGACGATGCCTTTGTCATCCAGATCAATGGCCCCAACCTCGAAATCCTTGATCCGGATCGTGCTAATCCCCTGCTCTTTTCAACTCCCACTGCTGGTTTGAATTCAATCAAAATCACTGGCACCGATGGGGAAACCGATTTCCTGACACTAGATTACAGTTCGACCGATCTGACGAATGTCGCCATTTCATTTGAAGGGGGCATTGGTGGCAATGACGCTTTAGAGTTCACAGACGGCACCTTTGATACGGTAATACATAATTTATCCGGTCCCGGATCCGGTTCGATTGATTTCAGCGGCAATGCGATTACGGAAATCAGCTACACCGGTCTCGAACCCGTGTTTGGTGGAACCAGTACGGCCAATAACGTCATCATCAATCTTCCCACGTCAACTCTTGATGCGGTTCTGGAAAATTCGCTCACTTCTGGAGAAATGCAAATCCGCAGCCTGAGTGCCGCGTTTGAGTTCACTACGTTTGCAGTTCCAGCACATTCACTCACCATAAACGCGTCCGGCGGCAACTCAGTGGTTGCGCTGGATTCGTTCGACGCTGCATTTGCCCCCACCGATTTGATTCTCAGTGGGAAGCCCAGAGATGCCTACCAACTCACCGCAAATGATCTACTGGCGGATTCGGTCTCCTTAACATTATCTGGAGGCGTGACTCTCGATCTGGGAGCGTTTAATGAAACCGTCGATGGTTTTATTCTGGAAGACGGCACCATCATCGCTACCAGCGGCATCCTCTCTGCCCAGTCAGATCTGGATCTACGCTCAGGCGCAGTGAAAGCACAATTAAACGGGACCAACCTGATTAAAAATGGCATGGGGACGGTGATTCTTGACGCAGCGAGTGGTTATACCGGACAGACAATTATCAATGATGGTACCCTGCAACTCGCGCAATCCTTTGCCATTCCGAATACGTCCAATGTCGATTTAACCGCCATCACCAGTGTGCTCGACCTGAATGGATATGAAGTCTCACTCACTTCACTAACCGGTGCCGGCAAAGTGCTTCTAGGCGGTGCTACTGGAACGCTTGATGTGAATCAGGCCGCTGCTACGTCATCCACGTTTGCGGGTAGCATCAGCGGCGATGGCAGTCTGACTAAATCGGGAACCGGTGAGTTCACTCTCACCGGAAACAATTCAATTGCCGGTTCCACTACTGTGCAGGACGGTTTACTTGAAGTCGAGGGAACTCTGAAGACAATAGAAGTGATTGTCTCCTCAGGAGCGACATTGGGAGGTTCCGGCAGCATCGAAGCCCCAGTGACCATCAATGCCAGCGGTGTTCTGACCCCGGGTTCGAGCCCCGGAATCCTCAGCACGGGCGATCTGACATTCACTGCCAGTTCAACTTTGAACGTCGAAATTAATGGCACCACAGCAGGCACCGACTACGATCAGATTCAAGTCACTGGCATTGTCGATCTCTCGGGAACCACACTCAACTTGATCAGCACTTTTACCGCCGCTGCGGGAAATGAATTCCTCTTGATTGCCAATGACGAGGTCGACGACATCATCGGCATCTTTGACGGGCTCGCAGAAGGCACACTGCTAACCTTCAATGGTAATCAGGTCTACATTACCTATCAGGGAGGCGACGGAAACGATGTCGCTTTGACCGTCAACACACCCCCTGCTGCCCTCAATCAGAATTTTAACGTCGATGAAAACACAGTCAATACAACGTCGGTTGGAACGATCGTTTCGACCGATCCGGACGTCCCCCCAGACAGTTTAACGTTCAGCGTCACTGGCGGAACCGGACAAACCGCGTTCGACGTCAGTTCGTCTGGTGAAATTACCGTCGCCAACCAGAATGAACTCGACTATGAAACTACGACCTCGTTTGACTTGAATATTCTCGTCACGGATAGTGCCGGAGCTACTGACACAGCAACGATTACGATCAATCTGAATCCTGTCAATGACAACACCCCCGTCGTTAACGATCAGTTACGTGACGTTGATGAGAACACGCTGAACGGAACAAACGTTGGATTGGCAATCAGCGCAACTGACGCTGATCTTCCTAATGACATGCTCACATTTTCAAAAATTGGTGGTAGCGGTGCGACTGCCTTTGACATTACATCCAGTGGGCAGATCATTGTTGCCAATCAGAGTCTGCTGGACTATGAAACAGTGACTTCGTTTGATCTGGAAATACTGGTTACAGATAATATCGGTGCCACAGATACAGCAACGATTACCATCAACCTCTACCCGTTAAACGATAACGATCCGGTCGTCGCCAATCAGATTCGTAACATTGATGAAAACACCACGAATGGTACTTCTGTCGGAGCCGTCATCGTAGCGTCTGATGCCGACCAGCCCGGCGACATACTCACCTTTACTGAAACCGGGGGAACCGGAGCAACCGCCTTTGAAATCACCACAAGTGGTCAGATCTTAGTCACGGATCAGAGCCTGCTCAACTTCGAAACTAACCCGACTTACACATTAGACATCCTGGTCGACGACAACGTCGGCGGTACAACCGCAGCAACAATTACGATTAACTTGAATGACGTCGTCGAAACACTGGTCGTTGATGCGGGTGACTGGTCGGCCAACGATATCACCATCGTCAGAGACGGAACACAACTCCGTGTCCTCGAAACAGGGACCTTGACTGAAATAGTCCCTGCACACAATTTTGCCAGCGTATCGAGTGTTACGATTACCGGGAACGGCTTAGATAACACACTACGACTCGACTTAAGTGGCGGTAGTTTTCTACCAGCCGGCGGCATCAGCTTTGATGGGAGCGGCGGGACCAATACACTGGTCGCAGCCAACCAGGCGAATGACTGGTTGCTTGATGGCGTCAACGCGGGGAGCCTACTCGCCGGTGCAGTCACCTTCACGAATGTAGAAAACCTGAACGGCGGCAGCGATGCCGACACCTTTACAATTACCGGTTCCCAATCGTTGAATCTGCTGGGGGGTATGGGCAACGACATCTTTCAGTTTAGCGATGATGCTTCTCTCCTGAACGGCACCATCGATGGCCAGGGCGGCACCGATCATCTGGATTTAACAAACTACACCACCAGTCTGACTGTGACTTTAACCGGCATCAGCAGCACCGATGGTTTTGACGGCACCGAGTCTTCGAAGTCCGTTAGCTTTGCCAACATCGACCAGCTAACCGGTGGCTCGGCTACCAATTCCCTGGTAGGCATTAACAGTGCTTCCAGCTGGACGCTCAACGGAACAAACTCGTACCAAAGCACGAACGCGCTGGAATTCAGTAACTTTGTGAATCTCGATGGCGGGAGTGATGCTGATACTTTTGATGTAACTCCTGATTCAGAAGCGTTCCAGATTACGGGTGGCGACCCCACCTCTAACCCTGGGGGGGATTCGCTGAATGTGGATACGTCGGCTGCTGGGACCGCACTGGTTTCCAATAGCAGCGATGGTTCAGGCAGTGTTACGGGAACTTTCCCCACAATCACTTACAGTGAAATCGAAAACTTCGCACTTTCCGGGGTGGTTGACATTCAGCTGGATGGAACCAGCGGCAACGATGTAATCGAAGTTTTTGTTGTCGGTCCGAATATCGAATATCGTCTGGGGGGAACACTGATCGGCACCAGTTCGCTGGCTGACACCAACAGCATCATAGTCAATGCAGGTGATGGCGATGACAGCCTGACTGTGGACAGTGCCCTGGCCGCAGAAGGCATCACTGTCGACTATGACGGCGAAGGAAACAATTCAACAAATCCAGGCGATGTCCTGAGTCTCTTAGGAACATCCACCTCTGTCGAATACCTCTTTACTGACAGTAATTCTGGTGCAATTCGTATCGACGGTTCAATAAACAATTTCATCACTTATACTGGACTGGAACCGATCACTTCGACCATCAATGCTGTGGATGTTACTCTCAACTATAGCGGCGTTTCTGAGACGATTACCATCACCGATGCCGGCAGCGGTCAAACAACGATCACTTCCACGGCCGGTGAAACATTAACTTTCACGAATCCTACAGGTACGGTCACCATCAATACCGGTGACGGCGCTGATGTGATTGATCTAAACTCGCTGACTTCCAGTTTCACTGCTTCCCTGGTAATAAACGGCGAAGGAGATATAGATACGCTTAACGCCAACGGCAGCGTTTCTCTGAATACTGGCAACACACTGGAATTGAACGTCGAAACAATCAACGTCGCCAATGCAATCACATTGACGGCCACTGGAATTGCCTTCAACGCAACCGAAGTTAACCTGGACGGCGATCTCGTTTCGAATAACGTTTCTGGCGATGCCACAACCGTGAATGTCCTGGACTCAACCGGCGGCGCCGACATTCAGGACGCCGTCGATGTCGCAGGCACTGGTGGCACGATCAATGTCGCAGCAGGAATTTACCTTACCACAGGCACACTGGATATTGACGAATCCGTTTCGATTCTGGGAGCAGGAAAAGACGTTGTCGAAATTCGCAAAGCGGGTGCTCCGACGAGTAATTTTGACATCGCAATCAACATTTCGGCGAGTGATGTGACCATCACCGGCGCCCAACTCGGCTGGGAGACACACACTTCCGCCACTGATTACCAAGGCTATGCCGTCTACACAGCAGCCGATAATACCACGCTCAATGATCTGTTGTTTGGCGATAACTATCGCAGTGCGGTCGTTTTCGAAGGTGCTAACAATCTCGAAGTCTCTGATTCAATCTTTGAAGGCAAATTCGGTCGTGCAGCCATTCGTGATGGCAACGGCGGCAGTGGCGAGAACTTTCTAATCACCCGCAATGAATTTCGAGCTGACCATTTCCGCTGGGGGCCAATCGCCATTGGTCCGCAAGGGACATTCGGTGATCCTAACAACTTCGACTTCAGTGGTGTCATCTCATATAATTACTTCGGTAACGGTCTTGAAGCAGGATCATTCCAGGAAGCCGGCGACCAGAACTATACGGTTACAATCACGAATGGCGGTATGACTACCGACGGACTGGATATCATCCACAACACGTTCGACTGGCAGGATTCAACCACGACCAACGCCAATGGCATCTACGCCCAGCCCGGTGGCGTTTACTTTGATCCTTCGCTTTCAGTGGCTGTTGGAACCGTCAATATCACGGACAATATTTTCAATGGTTTCACTTATGAGGGGCCTCAACCGACGACCGATCCACTTTGGAATCCGACAGCAGGTGTTTTCGGCGGTGCCTTGGAGTTTGATGGCGTCGACGATTTTGGTCTATTCCAGGACGCGAACTTCGATGTCGGCGAATCCGGCACACTTAGTTTCTGGGTTAACATGGATGATCAGGGACGCCGAAACCAGTTCTTCGAAGGCCCCAATAACGGCGGCATGGAATTCCAGTACCGCTCAAACAGCGGCGGTCAGTTTTTCAGTAGCCCCAACCGTAATGATGGGAATGGCAACACTTATGTCATCCAAGACGGCTCTGCTGGCGGCACTACAGGCGTCTGGCAAAATATTCAATATACGTGGGATTTCAACGGTGGTGTAAATCCCGAAATGCACCTTTATATCGATGGTGTCGAAGTCGGCTACCTCAGCTCCACTTACGATTCTGATCTCTCACAGTGGACCGCCACAGTCAGTACCGTCAATGAACTGATGAATGTGGGACGCGACCCCGGCAATACCAGTCGGTTCTTTGATGGGTTGATGGACGATGTCGGCTGGTTTGACGCAGCACTGAACCAGACCGACCTGAATACGATTCGGGCATCGGGTATCGCGACACTGTCCGCAGATGCACGACTCGTTGCTCATTGGGACTTCGACCAGGCCTCTGGGGATATCGCTGTCGACAACGTTAGTGGCATTCAGATGTTCCTCTCGACAGATGGTATCGTCCCCTTTGGTCCAGAATTCCAGACCACTGCCGGTCAGTTCGGCGGCGCACTTGAATTCGATGGCCTCGATGATTTCGCGACATTCCAGGATGCCAGTTTTGATGTGGGCCGCAAAGGAACATTAAATTTCTGGGTCAACATGGACGATACAGGCAAACGAAATCAATTCTTCGAAGGCCCTGATAATGGTGGTCTCGAATTCCAGTTTCGCACTAGCGATGGAGGTCAGTTCTATGGCAGAACTCAGGACGGTGCCGACTTCACGATTCAGCAAGGAGGCCAGGCTGGCGTTGCCGGCGTCTGGACCAACATTCAATACACATGGGACGCCGACACCGGCGAAATGCACATCTACCTGAATGGTTCCGAGGAACCCTACCTTTCCTCTTTTGATGAAAATCTGGCTGGATTTGACAGTACTCACTTTACCGACACAATCAATGGTCTGATGAATGTCGGCCGCGACCCCGGTGATGCGGGGCGTTATTTCGATGGACTGATGGACGATATCGGCTGGTTTAACGATGTGTTAGATACTTCTGATCGAGCTGATATCATGAATAATGGTGTCGCCGCACTAACCGGAGATGCACGTCTCGTCGCACACTGGGATCTGGATGATGCGACAGGCACCACTATCGTATCAGGAGACAGTGGCACCAATATCACACTATATCTGCAGGCCGAACCTCCACTGCCACCAATTGAAGGTTTTGGCGTCATCGCACCACTGAATGCAAATATCACCTACAATGCTTTTAATGGTAACGACCTTGATTCAAATATTTCATTGGATGCCACCAACGTATTTAACGACCCCTTATTCGCTTATACAAACGATCTATTGTTTGTCGGTACCGACTCACTGGAAGAACAGTTCACGATCGGCTTCGGTTCTTCCGCCGCCTATACTTCATCTGAATTCGCGGGCGATACAAACACGACCACACCGCATATTGGTGCTTATCAGAATCCTCCCACTGTTTACCCAGGTCTTTATGGAACAGGTGACATTGTCATTTTTGGGACCGGCGAAGATGATCAGTTAGAACTGACATTGACCGGAGAAAACACCGCTACGTTTGTGCTGACGCGTGATATTGGCGGTACCGGCGAAACGATTCTGGGGACTGTCGCTATCACCGACATTACATCCATCACCTTCAATGGACTGGGGGGCGACGATGTATTGATCATCAATCAGCCCGACAACCAGTTCTTCAATGCTGAAAATGGAATCATCTTTAACGGTGGTTCACAGAATAACGACGGTAATTCTCTGGGGATCACTGGTGTCGACGGTGATACACTTTTCATCAATCATAATACGCCACTCGAAGCCGATTCCGTCGCATACGTTTTCACTCCCGATCTCGTTCCATCAGAAGGTGAAGATGGTATCATCACCATTTCCGATGCCAGTCTCAGCGACGGCTCGACCACAATCACGTTCACCGGTTTGGAACCGATTATCGACAACCTGCTCGTCGCAGATCGTAATTTTGATTTTACCGATGCTACCGAAACGATCTCTCTTTCGGACGATGGCGTTGCTGGCGACAATTATTCCTTCATCGACTCCACACTCAGCGAATCGGTGCTCTTCCTCGACCCGACGAATTCGATCACCATTCGCACCGACAGTATGGGGACTCCCGCTGGTATTGATACAATTCTGGTTAACACTCTCGATAGTTCTTTCGCTGCCAGCCTGACGATTCTGGCTGGCAGCGATGACAGCATCACCTTCCAGACAACGACAAATCTCGCCACAGGAGATCTTTTTGTTACCGCAGAAACCGTAGACATCCTGGCTGATATCGATGCTGCCTCAGTTGAGATTAGTTCTTCAGGCGTCACCAGTACCACCTTTAACGGCGGAACCGTAACCACTACCGGTTCACAACTCTATAATGATGCGGTCAACTTTGTAACCAATTCTACGCTGACCAGTTCCGGTGGCAGTAATATTGAATTCGACTCAACCATTGATGGTGCCATCGATCTCAATATCGACACGACGGGCAACACCATTTTCGGAGGTGCTGTCGGAAGCTCTGCCGCTCTGACCAGCCTGACAACTAATGTCGGCGGCATTACCCAGATCAATGGTGGCAGTATCAATACCACTGGTGATCAAATCTTTAATGACGACATTACTCTGGGGGCGAATTTAAACCTCACAAGTACCGGCAGCGGCGCCATCACCTTTAACCAGATGGTAAACGGTGCTTTTACACTTGGAATCAACACGAATGGTGTAACCACCTTCAACGGAACCGTGGGCAGTTCAGACGCCTTGACCAGCCTCACCACCGACGCCAACGGAACAACCAACATCAATGGCGGCAGCATCGCCACCACAGGATCTCAGACCTTTAACGATGCTGTCCTACTCGGTGCCGACACCATCCTCAGCAGTTCCGCGAGTGACGCCATAACATTCATTTCCACACTGAATGGTGCCTTTTCGCTTGATGTCAACACCGCAGGAACAACTACGTTTGAAGATCAAGTCGGGAATACATTTGCTTTAACCAGCCTGACAATGAACGCCAATGGAGCAACCGCAATCAACGGAAGCAGCGTAACCACCAGCGGCGCCCAGACGTATCATGACGACGTCACACTGGGTATGTCTACCAGCTTCGTATCGACCTCGTCAGGAGATATTACCTTTAATGCTTCGGTAACAGGCGGCACCGGGGTTAATATCGATATCAAAACCACGAACAACATTATCTTAAACGGCACTTTTACAACCGATGGAAATGTGACAGCGACCGCAGATTCGGATACATCCGGAGTTGGTGACTTCACCATGCTGGCCGGCTCCAGCCTGGATGCAGGATCGGGAACAATTGATCTCGACGGTGCCAACGTCACCGCACGTTCGCTGACCACAACCAATGGTTCTGCGACTTCAATCACCATCGACGCAAATAATGGAAACATCACCACCAGTGACACCGGCGTGAATTCACTCGGTGATATTACGCTGAACGCTACGGGAACAGTCACCCTCGAAGACGACGGCATTAATACCGGCGAAGGGGGAAGTGTTCTGATTCAGGCACAGGGTGATATCACATCCACTGGCACTGGGGTCGATACAACGCTCGGTGCGGCCTCTGGGGGTACAGTCACAGTGACTTCAACTCTTGGTAAAGTTGATATTTCCAACGGCAGCCTGCTTACAGGGGATGGCGGAAATATCGATATTGACGCAGTCACCGGTTTCACCGCTTTAAACAGCAGTTTCAATACGACGGCAGGAACGGGCGGAGGAAAAGTAGACATCAACACCTCTGCCGGCAGCAGTTCCATTACTGATGGAGGCATCACGGTCAACGGCGCAGGTACCATTCTCGTGACGGCGAAAGGTGCCGCTTCGGACGTTCTGATTTCCTCAGAATTAACCAGTCTGGACGGCAGCATCACGATACTGGCCGATAACGATATCACACTGACATCCACAGCTAAGATCATCGGCCAGGCCAGCGGCTCTATCACTTTGACAGCCGACAATGACGGTTCCAACGCGGGCAGCATTACGATGGCTTCCGGCAGCACGGTCGAATCGCAAGGCGGACTGGTTCAGCTCTCCGCTTATGATGATATCGCGGTCTCTGCCGTTACGACGACTGGCGGTCGCGTCGATCTCACTTCTACTAACGGCAGTATCACCGATAATGATTTGACGGCCGCCAAAAACGTGACCGCAAATCAACTCGTCATTAACGCCAATATGGGTGTAGGCCAATTAGCGGATGCCATCGACACTGCCATCTCCTTCCTGGAAGCTGATGCAGGTACGGGCGGACTGTTCCTGGACAACATGGGGAATCTGATAATCGGGGACATCACCACTCAGGTCGGCCTGGACGCAGACCAACAAATCCTGGTGAATGTCATGGGAACGCTCGACATCAATGAAGACGTTCAGTCGGCCACTGGTTCCGTCACGTTTGACGCCACCGACACACTGACCGTCGATCTCGCTACGACAATTACCACCTTTGGTACCGGAGCCCTGTTTCTCACATCCACTCGAAATATTAAACTTAATAGTGGGAGCAATCTGAAGACCGTTCATGGCGGCATCACATTACTGGCCAATAATGGTGGCGTGGCTGCAGGCAATTTTAGTGGCATTGAAGCGGAGAACGCCACGATTCACACAACCGGTGATGGAAATGTTTTATTGACCGGTTTTGGTGGAAATGACGCACCGACCAGTAACCATTACGGTGTACACTTGCATGCAGGCGCAACCGTCATGGGCACCAGTACGGGGGCATCAGCCGGCACTGTTTCGATTAACGGAACAGGGGGCACTGGCGTTGACAACAACAGAGGTATTTTCATTGAGGGTACCTCTACGAATGTAAAATCTGTTGACGGTAACATTCTGCTGACTGCAAACGCGAGTACCGGCGAGGGTTTTCTGCTTGCTGACCAAGCAACGGTTATTTCCACTGGCACTGGTATCAACGCAGCGTCGATTACCATCAATGGTACTACCAGTTCTGACCATGCAGGCGTGGCGATAAATAGTAATGTAAAATCATCAGACGGAAATATTGCAATCACAGGCATCTCAACTGGAGGCGGAACGGTTTCCAATGGGGTGCTGATTCAATCCGCCGCAGGACAGGTGAATTCAACCAATGGTAGCATCACATTAAACGGAACCTCAAACGGCAATAATGGCATTGAGATTTCAGACAGCTCCAGTGTTGCGGCGACCGACACGGGAAATATCGAACTGATCGGTGAATCAACGGGAACCGGCAGCGGCATTGAATTCGACGCCACCATCAAGAGTAACACGGGAACCGTCACCTTCACAGCAGAAGACGATATTCTGCTGGGCAGCGTCGCTTTAATCGACTCGACTTCCGGCACCATCACCATGACTGCCGACAATGAAGCCGGCGATAATGGCAACCCTCTTTCAATGACTGATGGTGCCTTAATTGATGCCGGGACAGGTGACATCAACCTCACTGCAGATGGAAACGTACTACTAGGTGGATTACTGACAACAGGAACTGTGACGCTTGATTCTCTTTCAGCCTCGATTGTCGATAATGGAGATACCCATACAGATCTCGTTGCATCCACGGCTGTCTTAAACGCCGTCACGGGTATTGGTAATGGCAATCCACTGGAAACAGAAATCAGCACACTCTCTGCCACCGTCTCCGGGATGGGTAATCTCTTCATCGACAACTCGAATGCCATTGAACTGCTGGATCTTTCCACATTTGATGGTGAAATTATAATCAATGCCACAGCCAGCATCACCGCGACCTCAGTCGTCTCTACCAATAATTCAACGAATGACAGCAACGACATTACACTCGCTGCAACGGGTGCCAACAGCGATATTCTGGTTACAACGATTACTGCCGTCGGGAACGCCGATGTCACACTGACCGCTGATGACGGTATCCTCGACACCAACGGTGCCGACACTAACCGGATCACCGCTGACAACTTGATGCTGACATCCAGCAGTGCCGGTGGTACTCAGGATGGAATCGACGTCGATACTGATGTCAACACACTCACGGCAAACGTAAACACGAACGCGGGCGGTATCCGTCTTGATGAAATGGATGGTATCACCCTGACTCAGGTCACAACGTTCGACGGTTTTATCACCATCAACGCAGCCGGCACAATTGAAGCTCTCGACATCAATTCTGCAAACAACTCGGCTTCCGATACGAATAACGGAATCACGCTGACAGCAACAGGCCCTGACAGTGACATCATTGTCACAGCCTTGACGGCCCAGAACACGGCAGACATCATCCTGAATTCCGACCGTGATGTACTCGATTCCGATAGCTCCGACATGAACATCACTGTCGGCGATCAATTGACGATCATTGCCGGACAAAATATTGGCGGCATCAACAGCATCTTTACCGAAGCAGGCTTTGATCCACTGCAGACATCCGTTGATCACCTGGACTTGACCAGCGGCAACATTATCGCCATTCACAATACAGGCACCGCTCCTCAATTAATCAATCTGGATGCAGGCACCGGCACAGCAGGGACCACCTTCATCAAAGCCACCGGCGGCGCGCTGGATGCTTCAGTTACAACAGGAATCAACAATACACTGGACACCATCGGTTTTGTCTCCGATGTTTCGATCACTGTCCCTACCGGGTTTCAAACAGCAAACTTGCGACTGGATGCGCCTGATATCATCAACGCGGGCGGTGGGAACCTTGATATTAACGCCGTCGATGCAATTCTGTTCCAATCCATGTCTGCAGAAACCGTTGCGATCACAGCGCAACAATTTGATGGTACCGCCACTGGCAGTGATTTCATTATTACGAATGACTCCCCTGCTCTAGAACTCGTTGACCTGAATGTCGATTTGATGGCTTTGACCGGAGGCACAGACACCAATATTTCACTGACATCAGTCGGCAGTGTTACCGTTACGAACCTGGTGCAGACTTTGGGAACCGGTACGCTATTCATCGAAACCACGAATACCGACGCCGACCTGATTCTGAATCAAAATATCCAAAGTGAAACGGGCAGCGTGACGATTGCAACCGCCGATGACATCATCTTCAACGGGTCCAGTAATCTGAGCAGCACCTCGGGCAACGTAATTCTCACTGCGGATGCCGACAACGGAGCCGGTGGGCTGTTCGGCGGAATCACAATGGCCGACGGTACTCTCATCAATGCCGGCGATGGTGCAGTCACACTGACAGCGATCGATGATATTACGGTCGGTCAAATTACCACGACCAATGCCACTGACTTCGCGATTCACCTCGAAACCGAAGGCAGCGTAATCGACGCCGGAGACAATGCCGGAGAAGACCTGATTGCCAATGCGACCGGCGCCCGCGTCACGATCATCGCTTCTCTGGGAGCCGGTAAAGTCGCTGATTTGAATGGCGAAATCGAAACGCAGGTCGATCAGATCAACATTTCGAATCAGACCTCAGGTGAAATCCGGATCATTGAAACTGATGATGTGATCATTCACGATATTCTGCAGACGACGGCTGGTGACATTCATGTCATTGCCGGCGGCAACATTTTGCTCTCTGGTCTGATCGAATCAGCTGCCGACCATGTACTTCTTGATTCCAAAGCAGCGATTACTGATCAGAACGACGGCATCCCAGGACAACTCAATATCAATTCCACTAGTTTGGACCTGAACGCCATCACCGGTATCGGCGTCGGGGATACGCTTGAATTGAGTGTCGACACCTTCTCGGCTGATACCACCAACGGCGATATTCTGTTACACAACACTGCCAGTACTTCTGTTACAGCCACCAGCATCACCACCGGAACCGGGAATATTGCGTTGGAACAGATCGGTAATGAAGCATTAACGATCGATCTCGCTATGACTCAGGATGGAACCATGACCATCTCTAACGAAGGAGATTCCCAGTCGGATACATTGGAACTAACTTCCCTCTCTGCAGGTGGTGCGACGCCGGAGATCCACGTTTCCACAATCAACTTCGGAAATATCCTCTTGGGTAACCTCACCGCGTTGGATGGAGTCATTACAGTGACCTCAGCCGGAGAAATCAATGACGCATTCAACGATCAGATGACTCCTGAGATCGACCTGAACGCCGCATCCGGTTCGATCACCTTGCAAGCAGTCAACGGAATCGGAAATAATCAACTGGTGGAACTGGCTGGCAGAACACTCTCAGTCAATACCGCTACCGGGAATATCGACGTTGCCAACACATCGTCGATGGCAACGGGCCCGGTGAGTGTCTCACGAATCACTACCGGCAGTGGAACAATCGACTATTCACAAACTGGCGGACAAAATACCACATTCGAGGAAATTACCACATCGGGTTCTGACATCACCGTTAAGGCGGATGGTGCACTTTCCTTTGAAAACTTTGGTGTACTGACGAACGTGGTTTCAACAGACGGTGCAGGCATAATTCAAGTGACTGCCACCGGCGTGAATTCATCCATTGAAATCAATGACGGCTTCAGCACAGCTGGCGGCACGATTGACCTGACAGCACAGAACAGCCTCAGCTTCGGCAGCGACGGTAATTTAAGCTCGTCTAATGGAATGATCACTCTGCTCGCTGACTCCGCTTCTATAGGAACAGACGGCGGTGGTATCACCATGTCAGACGGCACTATCTTCGATGCCGGAACCGGAATTCTTGATTTGCAAGCTGGCGATGATCTTACCATCGGCCAATTATTCACTACCACTTTCACAAGGCTCACCAGTACCGGCGGTGGCGTAGTCGATGCAGGCGATACTGGGGGCAGAGACATCACGGCAGACGAACTCGTTATCCGCTCCGCAGCCGGCGCCGGTTCTGCTGACCCGCTGGAAACAGCTGTCTCTCTGCTTGCCTCTTTGAATACGAATTCAGGCAACATTCAAATCCACAATGATCTGGGAGGTGCCCTGTTAACCATCGGCACGGTCGACGGCATTAATGGCATCACCAACTCAGCAGGAGTCGCCGGCGACATTATGATCACAAACGCCAGCCCGCTAACCGTTAACTCAGAAGTCACTAACAGTTCGGGGGGTAACATTGGCTTGGAATCAACGGGGCCTGGCGATTTAATCCTGAATGCATCCGTGCGTGCCTTTGGGGGCAACGGAAATATTAACGTTGAAGCGGGCGACGGAATTCTCGATATTAACGATACGGGAGTCGCGTCCGATCATAGCGTCGCAGGCACGGGCGTCTTCTCGGGGCATGGTGCGAGTGGTGTTTTAATTGACACAAACACCACACTTAGTTCGGAAACGGGCGCCATCGCGGGCGTCCCTCCTGTTCTGCAGAATATTCTAACGCCGCAAATTTCAGCCGCTGGAGATGCCACTGTAACCGGAGACTTCGGTCGGTTCTCAGAACAAAACTTCTTCATCACCATTGACTGGGGTGATGGGACCGTCGAAACCTTTAATTTTGCTGATCCAGGTTCTTTCGAATTTGAGCATAACTATGCCACGAATCCGAGTGCGCAAAACCCGGCTGCAGACATTCCAATCCTGGTTACGATGCAGGGAGATTTGCAATTTACATTCTCTGATAGCGGTGGCAGCCTGGACTTCAACAGTGAAGCCGGATTACTGGAAACCCCCGGTGAAGGACTGGCAAACGTCGCCATCGATACGACTCCTCAGGTTCCTCAATTACTGTTTCCGGAAACTGAAGCGGTCTTGGATGCAACTTCCAATCAGCAGAGTGTTTTCACAGCAAAAGATACCCTGTCAATCGAATCAGCGATCCAGGAAGCGAATAAAAACGTCGAACGTCTGGTCTTTCTGCGAATACTGGCACCCAATGGAAATACAATCGAAGATGTACCTCTTGATGAATCTGATCTGGATAACTTCCCAAAGTTATTCAAGTCGCTGCCTGATGGACGATACCAGATTTACTTAAAGGAAGCCGGCGAAGAACGGATTCGACTTCTGATGGACGTTGACATTCGTAACGGCAAAGCAAGCGATGTCACCGAGGAACAGGCGAATCCTTCCACTTCAACCGAAATGCAGGATGCCACAGGGCCAGACAGCACAACCCTGTTAGAAGATATCGAAGAATCAGCGCCTCTGTCGTCCTCAGATTATGCAGACCTGTCGACGGTCATCATCACAGAAACCGGTACCAAAGAATTTTCCGTTGAACCAATTTTCTCGGAAAGACTACTGATTAACAGCCCGTCTGACTTAACCCCAAACACGACCGAAAACACAAACACAAATCTAGATTCAAATAGCGCACCGGTCGTATCACTCGAAAAAGCATGGAGCAGTGCTGCATTACTTTCGGGATACTTCCATGGAAAGTCACTACTCAAAAAACCGGCAACGGCTGAAGAATGCGAGATAGCAATGGGGAAATACGGCAACCGTCTAATGAATCGCCATTACAATATTTACAGAAGAAACCACTAAGCTGAGTCTTCCCAGACATCATTCATGATATCATTAAGCAACATCATCAGCTGTAAAACAATATTTTAAATAAAATGAGACCGTCGTTATTCTCAACCAAGAAATCAACGACAGCATGCGAGTAACATTATGAACAACATCCCAGACAAAGATCAACGAAACGAAGAATCGTCAGACGATCAGAGCTCTCTCAATGATCAGACGCAATCCGATTTCGAATTTGATGCTGATGATCATGCTCCTGAAAATGATCAGACGATCATCTCCGATCAATGGGAGTCTGAAACGATTTCCCCTGAAGGGAATGAGACACTCGAAGATTCCAGCGCTGAAGATATCTATCAAACACAAAACGATTCCGATTCGGAATTGAGTACAGCAGACGATTTCTCGGTAAACGATCATACAATTGTCGAAGACAGTGCCTCAGAAGACATCAATGCCACAATCGTCGACCCCGCATCTGCGGACCTTGAGCGAACAATCACAGAAGAAGATCATGCAGACTGGGCTGGCGCGCAAACGATTAGCGAAAGTCCAGAAGAAGAGCATTCCGATTCTGTACACGAGCAGACACTGGTTCTCGACGAATCTGACAACGCTTCTGTGATCGGTGCAACTTTGATTGAAGACCACAATGCGCCGCAAGAGATCGATGCTACGATCGTCTCTGATGATGTCCCTCCGGAACTGGTAGCCACAATGAATTCGGCCTGGGGCGATGGCATGGCGACGATGCCGGAAGGCCCGGAAATGACCATCAAAGCCGAGGACCTTTCTAGTGATGATCTGACGAATCAAACATCGCTCGTCATTAAAAAACGAGATTTCAGTGACAAGATAAAGTCGGAATACTTAAATAATGCCGAATACGAATTACTGGAAGTACTCGGTCAGGGTGGCATGGGCGTTGTCTATACCGCACGGCAGACTTCGATTGACCGCCAGGTAGCGGTCAAAATGCTGAAAAGTAAAACGGCCAAAAACAGTGATCAACGCCACAAATTCCTGGCAGAAGCGGTCGTCACCGGCGAACTGGATCACCCCAATATCGTCCCCATTTATGACGTGGGCAGTAATAATAGCGGCGATTTGTATTACTCGATGAAAAAAGTCGAAGGCCGCCCATGGCTGAAGACGGTTCGTAAGAATTCTCTCGCTGAAAATTTAAACATCCTGATGAAAGTCGCAGACGCCGTTGCGTTCGCACACTCCCGCAGCGTTGTCCACCGTGATTTAAAACCCGAAAATGTGATGCTTGGGGAATTCGGCGAAGTTTTGGTGATGGACTGGGGACTGGCACAGTCTACCTCCGGATTTCGCAAGTCCAATAGCATCATCACCACATCCAGCATGGGGGGAACCCCTGCTTACATGGCGCCGGAAATGGCAACCGGCCCCGTCGATAGAATTTCGCCGCTCTCTGATGTGTATCTGTTAGGTGCGATTTTATACGAAATCCTCACAGGGCGTCCGCCACATACTGGCAAGACTGCCATGAAATGCCTGATGGCGGCCGCGAAAAATGAAATTGTCCCCACAGATAAAAAAGGGGAACTTGTTGACATCGCCATGAAAGCAATGGCCACGCAACAAAAGGACCGCTTCCCCAGCGTGCAGGCGTTGCAACAGGCCATCATGGCTTACCAATCTCATTCGGAAAGTATTTCGCTTGCGACAAGAGCACAATCCGATTTGAAAGGGGCAAAAGCAACAGAAAATTATGAACTGTTTTCACGGGCCTTATTTGGATTCCAGGAAGCACTTTCTCTCTGGCCCAAAAACCACGCGGCACAAGCAGGCGCAGACAAAACGACTCTGAGCTACGCCAGTACCGCGTATTCGAAAGGGGACTACGACCTCGGTTTATCTATGCTGAATGAAAAGAATCCAGCACACACGGAACTGATCGAACAAATCCGCTCAGCCCAGACAGAACGAGACGCAAGGCAGCAACGACTCCGCGCAGCAAAACGAGTTTTTGTTGGTATGCTGGCAACGGTGATGGTTGTGGTCACCGGTGCTTTTTTCTGGATTCGCGCTGAAGCAAATCGGGCCTTGAAAGCAGAAGAAGTCGCTGAAACAGAACGGGACACCGCAATCGAGGAACGTAAAAAAGCGGATAAAGCGCGTGAGCAGGAAACAATCGCACTCCAGAAGTCTGTCGAGTCTGAAAAAGAAGCCATCGCGGAAAAAGAAAAAGCGGAAGAGGCACAACGACAGGAAGCAGTCGCACGTCAAGAAGAAATGCTCGCACGCCAGAAAGCAGTAGAGTCTGAAAAAGAAGCCATCGCAGCAAAAGAAAAAGAAGAATACGAGGCCTACATCGCCCGCATCGGTCTGGCAGCCGCCAAGATCGATGAAAACGCTTTTGAAAGTGCCATCCAATTACTCAAAGGATGCCCTGAAGAACTGCGCAACTGGGAATGGGGACGTCTCATGCACCTCTGCTCGCAAAGCAGCAGGACTTTCAACGCCCAGGCACCAGTTGATGCCTTAGCCGTCTCCACAGATGGGGCCCATTTCGTCACGGGAGGCAAAGACGGTTTCGCACGGCTCTGGGATCGAGCCAGTGGAAAAATGATCGCCAAGTTCGATCACAACAAGAACCCCGTATTAGCAGTCGCCTTCAGTCCCGATGGAAAAACGCTGGCGACAGGCTGTGAAGACCGAAAAGGATTTATCAAACTCTGGGATCTGGAAACCCATTTACAAATCCCACGTATATTTCAGGACCTCGAACAAATAATGCCCTTTGACAAAGGACACACCGAAGGTATCTTGAGTATTACTTATTCGAAAGATGGAACACGACTACTGACCAGTTCCTACGATAAAACCGCACGTCTCTGGGAAGTCGCTTCCGGCAAACAGCTCAGACGATTCTGGGGGCATAACTGGTGGGTCTGGGATGCAAGTTTTTCAACTGATGAACGTCGCATCGTTACCGCCAGCCAGGACGGAACCGCCGTCATCTGGTCAGTAGAAACCGGTAAACAGGGTGCCCCCTTCACCGGTCATCAAGGTCCCGTTTACTCTGCGCACTTCTCCCCTGACACCAACAGCACGCATGTGGTCACCAGCGGCTACGATCGGCGGATCCTGTTATGGAGACCGGAAGATATTGTTCCTTTCGACTTTTCTAAAATCGTTTCTGGTAAGAAAAACAAGCAACCGCCGTATATCGCCTTCAACGGTCATCAGGAAAGCGTTCAATCTGCTGAGTTCACACCCGATGGCACGATGATTATTTCTGCCAGTCACGACAATACGTTGAAGCTCTGGGACATCGAAACGACAAAAGCCCTTAAAACGTTTCGCGGACATGATAGTTGGGTCCAGGCAGCGACTTTGCTGAAGGACGGAAAATGGATTCTCTCAGCCAGCCACGATGCCCGGTTAAAATTGTGGAGCATCGCCGACTATGAAGAAATCCGTACCTTAAAAGGCAGAGTCCTCGCGCAGCATGTCGATTCCATTCTGGACGTCTCCTTTTCCAAAGACGGAACACAACTCGTCACAGCCAGTCGCGACAAAACTGCTATTTCCTGGAACGTCGCAACCGGAAAACCGCAAATCGAATTTACAGAAGGTCATGCCTTTCTGGCATCAAATGCCGTTTTCTTACCGGACCAGAAACATCTGGCAACCGCCGCCGTCGATAATTCTGTACGCATCTGGGACATTCAGACCGGAACTGAACACAAGCGATTCGATCACACTGGCCGCAGCGCTGCCATTGATGTTTCTTCTGACTCACGTTTCTTACTGACAGGTAGCGATAAAAAAACGGTCCGCATCTGGAATATTGAAACTGGAAAATTAATTCGGGAGATGACAGGCCACCGATCTGAAGTTAGTGCGGTCGCCTTTTCTCCCGATCTGCGTTTCTGCGCCAGCGGCGATGCCAGCGGCCGGTGCATGTTGTGGGAAGTCGCCACTGGCAAACAACTGCATCAGTTGGAAGGTCATACCCGTAGAATTTCCGCCGTCAATTTTCTACCCGATGGAAAAACGCTACTCACAGCCAGCGGCGATAACACTGTTGGAAACTGGGATATTACAACTGGCAAAGAAAACCGGCAACAGATTCTCAAGCACCCCGATGCCATTCTGTCGTTGGCAGTATTTGCGAATGGAAAACAAGCCGTCACCAGTTGTGCCGATGGGCTGGTCAGAATCTGGAATCTTTCGACGCCTGAAGTCGTTCAAACCATCAAACCAGTAAACGGTCTGATCAATTCGGTCAGCATTTCACACGATAATAAACGATTACTCACAGCCAATGTTCAACAACGAGTGATTCAGGTCTGGTCTGTAGATACAGGTAAAGAACTACTGGTTCCCGGCAAAAACGGAAAGTTAAACCCGTTTCTCGATTTCAAAAAACAGGGCGGCATGTTATGGACGGCCATTTTCTCACCGTATCACGATTCTATCTTAACCGTGGGTGGTCGAGATGCACGGCTCTGGAACGGCATGACCGCCAAACAGGTCATGGCTTTTCACCCGCATGGCGTTGTTGCTTCAGCCTCGTTCTCGCCTGACGGGAAATGGCTGGTCACCGGCAGCTGGGATAACTCCGCGAAAATTTGGAACACACAGACCGGACATGCTGAAAAGAAACTGGAACAGAAACATAAGGGATACGTCAATACCGTACGTTACTCACCCGATGGCAAACAGATTTTGACAGCCAGCGATGACGGCACCTCGAAGCTCTGGGACGCCAGCAGTGGCGCAGTACTGTTAACGCTCGAACAACCGGGCACTCATGTCAAAAGCGCCATCTTTTCTCCCGATGGCTTGCATATTGTTACCGCATCGGACGACAAAACGCTTGTGTTGTGGGATGCTAAAACAGGTCAGAAAAAGACAACATTTAAAGGACATGCCTGGCCTGTCAATGTTGTCGCCTATTCACATGATGGCAAACATTTGATTTCCGGATCGGAAGATACCAACGCGATCATCTGGGATATCGCCACACAGAAAAAGATAGTCCTCGCAGGTCACACGGCTCCCGTTGCTTCCGTGGTATTTTCTCCAGACGATAGTCGCGCATTCACGGCCAGTGAAGATGGAACCGCAAAACTCTGGGACGCTAAAAAAGGGAAAGAAATCCTCACACTCAGCAGTCACACCCAAGGCGTCACTTCGGTTGATTTCTCACCCAACGGCCGGTATGTTGCAACCGGCAGTCAGGATGGCCAAGCCATTTTATGGCTCACAGTCGACTGGAAAAATAAGGATGCTGCCCAGATGGCGATCTCGAATCATTTAAAGTGAAAATGACCGTGGATTCCTGTATGAGGTCGGACATAACGCCGCCGCGGACGAGGTGTGACATACACAACTGACGGCTGAGTCACTACGGTCGTCGGTCGCTGCTTCACAATAATCGGCTCAGCGGCAGAAACATAATTATGCTGCTGCATATATTCAATCAAGGGATCACTGATCCCCTGTTGCTTCAGCGAGATGATGGTCTGCGGACTCAGATCAAAGGCACCTCCCTGACTGCGAATGGCGCCCATAATCACCGTATCACTCACGCCACTATGCGACATTTGGATGACATCAGTATTTCTGATTGCAGCACGCGCCATACGCTCATGATTCGCCTGAGCGATGGCAACGTCGCGTTCTTCCCGTGCATCCTCTGCGTTTCCAATCAGACTACCAGCCAGCCCACCCGTTGCCGCACCGATTAATGCACCAGCGCCACCATTACCCGAGTGACTGCCGATGATCGCACCAGTAATCGCACCGAGGCCTGCGCCGTTCGCGGCCCCCGCTTCGGTATGATTCATGGAACTACAACCCACCTGGAGTAACCCAAGTAACAACAGAGAAAACAGACTTTTATGTGACACACAGTCCATTAATGTGAATCCTTTCACCCAACTCATGCACTTTTTACAATCCTTAGTCGCTCATCCTCAGAGGCAGTCTTGATACATTGACTACCTTTATATATATCGGGAAAGTATGACTCAATTATCAGATAATTTAGAAGTTGTATAGATGAAATTTCGAACCGAAATAGCAGCGACCAAACAGGCTGACAACGTGGTACACATAAGGTGTTATACTGCTGTGTTTTATAGCCTGTTTTTCAAAAATGCAGAAAACAGGCATCTCAATCTGTTCTATTCAACACAAACACAGCGATAAGATACTAATGCGCTTTGAGAATTCTTAGATGATTGAAAGATCTACAACATTTCAGGAAAGCAACCGCTGCATGGAATCCATGATAACTGATCCGGTCACAATGCTGGTGACCGCCCATCCTGCTTCCGGAAACGAGAAAGAATGGGAACAAACCCTAACCAGCACGATCCAGGCATCGCTAAAATTTCCCGGCCACATGGGAACGACTGTTCTCAAACAAGAATCCCGCTCGAAACCAACCTATCAGATTATCCTGCGTTTTGACAAACAGAAAAATCTCGACAACTGGAAAAGTTCTCCTGAGCGCGAACATTGGGTTTCCCGGTTACACGCCCTCGAACATTGCCCACCTGCAGTGACTCATAACACGGGCCTGGAAACCTGGTTTGAGTTTTCGCATCACGACGACCAGCATTCGACATTTCATCCCCCCAAATACAAAATAGCAATCATTGTCTGGATTGCCGTTTATGTGACCATCATTCCAATCATCAATGTAATCCGCCCCTTCACCAGCGAGCTGCACTTTCTGATTGGCAGCGCCATCACAACAACCATCACTGTCCCGCTGATGACTTGGGTCATGATCCCGGCTTTAAGCTGGTTACTGCAAAACTGGCTCTATCCTGTTCATGAAAATTCAACCAAAGCTGAACACAACAGCAAATAAACTCAGCAAAATAAAGCAGATGGAAGTAGAGTGACTCTCGGCAAAACCAGCGTTCGCCTGCAACATAGTTAGATTTGCAAGCGGTTCAAACATGATGCCTGTGATTCTTACCAGTCATAAACTCCCAACCTGTTCGGTTTTGGTAAGTGGTCTTCGAGTACAAATTTGGGGCGCGGATGTGAGTTGATGAAGGCAGCAATATCCAGCGCATCCTGTTCCGTCAAATTCGCGTCATCCAGCGGCATCGCCACCTTGAGCCAGGCAGCCAGCTTATCATTGCGACTAAAGCCGGCTCCCGCATTATACGACTTGTCCCCCCATACAGGCGGCCCCTCTGGTGTCCCCTGGCCTGCTTTGCCATGACAGTCTGCACATTGCTTGTTGTATAGACTTGCCCCGCGTATCTCATTCGCCTGCTCCGGCTTGATCTTAAGCGGCCGTACATGATTCGGGCCCAGAGGTTTTGCTGGGTTCATTTTGATCCGGTTCCCCGTCGAAAGCCACGTAATATATGTAGTAATCGCAATCGATACCTTGCTGCCTTTCGGGGGGCGGATTCCGTTCTGGCTTCTCATAAAACAGTTCAACACGCGGTCTTCCAAAGTAATCACCCGTTTCTCTCGCGGCGACCAGGCAGGATAAGCGGCAGCGGTTCCCAGAAAACTGGCCGCATGCGGAACCGTACCCGCCTTGAGATGACAGGAACTACAGGATAAAGCATTCCCAACATAAGCCTTGGAGAGCGGGTGCTCGTTCGTCTGCTCGACAAGCTCCTGCCCCAGCTTGACGATTCCTCCCAGTTCACCCGGAGGAAAGGTCACTGGAACGGGATACATTTTCTTCTCATTCGAATTCTGGGCAGCTAGGTTAGCAACCAGAAAACCTCCAACCAAATAACAACCGATGAATATAAACGGTTTCAATCGCAATCGTTCGTCCTCGTCACATTGAGATAAATTTACGGGTATCCCCTACTTCAACAGCGGAACGTACGCGTAGCCATCAGTCTGTAGATTGACCAGGGATGTCAATGCAGAAACAGCAACATCAGAAAAGACCACCACGTCTTCAGGCTTTCCTTTTTTGCTAATCAAAGATTGACCGCACACATAGATCTCAACGCCCGCTTCGTGCAGTTCGTGCAATAACTCCAAATTCGGATTCCCTTCGGTCCCAAAACGTCGAGAGTAGACGTCATCATTCAACACACAGAGCGTCGCATCACCATGCAAAACGACCGCAATCTGCACCTCGGCAGGCGACTTACCAGCTCCCTGATAAATATTAACGTAACGCGCAACCTTCTCAATACCGGGATTCAACTTACTGGCATCTCCCCCTTTAGTCACGTCGACGCATATTTTGCTTCCATCACGGGGCTGTTGAGCTGCATCGGGAAGTGGCATGACCTTGCCATACTCCTTGATCACCGGATTGAGATACTCCATTTTTTTGGTCTGAGTTGTCTGCTTCAGATTGGGAACGGGGTGATTCTTCATCGCTTCTGGAAAACCACGTTTTACAAATCCCGAAACGGCTTTCGCGTGTGCTTGAATCAACTGAGCGATATACGGATCGTCCGATGTTTCCGTCACTCGAACCCCTTTCGCTGTTTTCTCATATACCATCTTAATCTGATCCGCATGTTTGAATAGTTCCGCGAACAGCGGATCTCGCATCCGGATCGGTTGCTTCTTTTCAATTCGCTCTTTCATCCAGTAGACATGCTCTTTGATTTTCGCAGCGACTTGAGGATCATTCGACTCTGTAAGTGTTTTTACGCCATTTGGCAGTTCCTGAACCGTTCTCTGGATCTTCTGATGATTCGTCAGCAGAAAACGAAAGTCTTGATGATCCCGGTCATGGCCTTGCCCCTGACCATGTCCGCCTCTTCCACGTCCGGGACCGCGCCCCGGCCCACGTTGGGCCAGAGCAGTGCCTGCGACCACACAAACCAGAAGCAACATCATTCCATTCCTCAGATGCTTTGTACTCATTCTTTCAATTCCTTCGCGTTGATTCTTTTATTATGTTGTGACTCTTTTTAAAGCGTTTTCAGCAATCGGTCAGGCTCGCCCTTTTAACATGCCCTTCCAATACAGAACGGGCAACACATACTTCTTCAGCAACCACATACTCCAGCGTTCCTTGGCTTGACTGAAAGGAAAGGTCTCGGCCGGGTTCTTGTCGTAATCAAATTCCGCCAGAACCAGCTTACCGTAACCGGTCACCAACGGACACGATGTATAGCCGTCGTACTTCGCAGTCAGCGGTTTCCCCGCCATCAATGCCTGCAGGTTCTTGACTAAAGCAGGCGATTGCTTTCGAATAGCGGCTCCCGTTTTTGACGTCGGCAGACTGCTGCTGTCACCCAGTGCAAATACATTAGAGTAACGCACATGTTGTAGCGAATGCTTGTCAACATCGACCCAGCCTTTTTCATCTGCCAAAGGGCTCTTCGCAATAAACGCAGGCGGCCCCATCGGAGGCGTTACGTGGATCATATCATAGTGAATCGAGACTTCTTCACCTGTCTCAGTATGTCGAAAGATCGCTTCTTTCGTGTCGGCGCAGATTGCGACCAGGCTCTGATTAAACCGAGTATCAATTTCCTTGCGCTCGATCACTTTTTCTAATACCTTCCGATATCGTTCAACAGCAAAGATCGTACTGCTTCCAGATGCGAAAATCACGTGCGATTTATCCCGAACGCCTTGCTGGCGAAAATAGTCATCGGCCAGATAACAGATTTTCTGCGGTGCACCACCACATTTAATCCCCGTTGCGGGTTGCGTGAATAGAGCAGTCCCCCCCTTGAAGTTACGAATATTTTCCCATGTGCTGCCGACCGATTCAAACGAATAATTACTACAGACTCCATCCTTGCCAAGACTGTCTTTCAAACCAGTGATGGCGTCCCAGTTAATTTGAATACCAGCACAGACTACCAGGAAGTCATATTGAATCGTTCGCCCGTCTCTTGTTTTAATCTGATTCCGCTCTGGATCGAACTCAATGACCGCATCCTGAATCCAGGTTGCTTTCTTTGGGATCACAGAAGCTTCATCGCGACGTGTATCCTCTTTGCGAAATGCCCCGCCCCCCACCAACGTCCAGGCTGGCTGGTAATAATGATTGTCGGCAGGATCGATGATGGCGACGTCGGTTTCGTTAAACCAGCCCTTCGTCAATTTCGCGGCCACGGTAATTCCAGCTGTCCCCCCGCCTACGATCACCACTTGATGATGCAGCACAGAACCGGGACGATCTTGAGCCGGACTACTTTCAACGGTTTTATGAATGGTTTCTGAAATCATTTGAAATCTCCCGTTTGTGAAACGTCCGAACCAGTAATTTCATCAGGCTGAACGGATTCAAGATCAGACTTTGCATTGAGTTGTTGTGAACGCGACTTAATATGTGAATCGATATTACAAAACCCACTCAGGCACGTTTTCATCCCAAACCGAGGCAGTATCCACACATTGAGAATGAACCACGTCGCCAATATCGTCAGTAAAATTAAAATGTCAGTCATTATTACACTCCTAAGAGCAGGTTGAACCGCCTGCCGATCCGCACGCAACAGTTCCGGTAGTCGTTGTCGCTAGCCCCGCCTCTTTCCAGGCCTGGAAGCCACCGGCGAGATTGATCACGTCAAAACCAGACGCCTGCATAATACTGGCTGCGATCGCCGAACGTGCTGCACTCTGGCACTGCACGACCACTGGTTGACTGACATCAACTCCAGCCAATTGATCAGCCAGATGTCCCAGAAATAAATGTTTCGCCTGAGGAATATGGCTGACATTCCACTCAGAGTCCGATCTCACGTCAATCAATTTGACCTCACCCGCTACAATGCGTGGCGCCAGTTCGCTGGGGGACGCGGAAACGTATCGCTCTAAAGCCAACCCGGCCTCCTCTACTTTCTTTTTTTCAAATACCCCTTGTACCTGATCGATGCCAATCTTATGCAGCACACGCATCGTTTCAGAGAGTTGTGACTCTTCTGCAATCAGATAGACTGGCTGCTCATAATCTACCAGCCACCCTGCCCATGAAGCCAACATCGAAAGGGGGATATTAATCGTCCCCGGTACATGAGCCTCTGCAAATGTCGCAGAGGGAGAAAGATCAATCACCAGCGCCTCATTTGCAATCAATGAGAGCTGACCTGAATCAAGAGCTGGCGGGAACACCGCCTCTCCCAAAACACGAGGGCCTTCTTTATTAACGCGTTTCATCACCGCAAAATACTTGGGCGCTTCCGGCTGATCCTCCAAGATGTACTTCACGAACGAAGTTTCGTTATCATACTGCAGCGCCGGGTTGAATCGTTTTTCATACCCCACTGTTGAGGATGGAATCGCTCCCAGACCTTTTCCGCAGGCACTTCCCGCCCCGTGAGCAGGCCACACCTGCAGATAATCGGGAAGTTGTTTGAATCGTTCTGCCGAGTGATACAGTTGATGTGCGCCTGCTTCCGCACTCCCTTTAATCCCGGCTGCTTCTTCCAGTAGATCCGGACGACCTATTGAACCCACAAAGACAAAATCGCCCGTGAAGATCCCCATTGGCTCATCCGCACCGCCCCCCTGATCGGTCAGCAGAAACGAAATACTCTCTGGAGTATGACCGGGCGTATGCATGATTTTGAATTGAATATTTCCGATCTGGAACGTGTCGCCCTCTTTAACCAACTCTGAATCGTAATTCGATGCGTACAGATACTTCCATTCTGCCGGACCTTCATCAGACAGGTACAGTTTCGCACCAACTCGATCTGCCAGTTCGCGTGCACCAGAAACATAGTCGGCATGGATATGAGTCTCTGCCACAGCAGTCAGTTTCAACCCTTCACGTTGTGCCATTTCCAGGTATTGCTCAACATCTCGGCCCGGATCGATGACAACCGCTTCTTTCGTTTTCTGACAACCAACCAGATAAGATGCATGCGCCAGTTTTTGATCATAGAAATATTTCAGCAACATCGTGTTTCTCCCTATATTCCCTGTTGGCTGATTCTGAAATCAGCATCAGTCGTTGATTTGAAATTGATCTCCGTCACTGTATGTGCTTTTGCTGAAACCAGCTTGCTGCCCTCATTAAAAATAACGAAACCGCCGAGCAGAACCAGGAACCCTGCAAAAACGGTCCGCAGTACGCGTTGATTCATTCGAGCATTGATCTTGCGGCCAATAATACTGCCGATGACACCAATGGAGGTGAAGACCATGATTGTCTGCCAGTTCACCGTCATTTCATGAGCCAATAAAAAGTGCTCGTACTTGGCAAAGCCGACAGTGGCGTTGATGACGATGATGACCAGGCTCGTCCCGATCGCCAGTCGCATCGGCAACTTTCCTAAGATGACCAGAGCCGGAACAATCAGAAATCCGCCCCCCACTCCCACAAAACCGGTCACAGTACCAACGACGATTCCTTCCAGACCAACTTGCCAGATCGGTGCTCGATGAACCTGCTCGTCGGGTGTTCTCTGAGTCGCCCCAGAACCTTTAGATCGATGAAACATAATGAATGCAGCCGCTAATAAAACACTACCGAATACAACGAGCTGCAACGCCTCCGCAGCCAGGCCGCCCAGCCAGGCACCAACGAATGTTCCCAGCATGCCGGGCAGACCAAAATAAGCCACACTCCGCCAGTCAATCTGTTTTGCATTCGCATAGGGAATCGCTGCGGCTATGGAGATTAAACCGACAATCGCCATCGATTCTGCAATCGACTCTTTCGCCCCATGTCCCACCAAATAAACCAATATCGGCACCGTAATCGCAGATCCTCCCGATCCCAAGAGGCCGAGCGTGATACCAATCAGCAGTGAACCGATCAAAATCGTAGTCATTCCATTATTCCACTCTATTGAAACAGCGTGTGTTCGCGTAAATCAAATACGAGCAGCCACTCAGTATCCAGATGGCCTGAATGTCTATAACACATTATATCGCAACTTCGCGACATTACAATATGTATTTACCTACAAATATAATTTGATCCATTTGTCTGGTAGAGAGGAATCAGCGATGAGTAACACAATCACAGGTTTTCCTGAATACGGCGATCCAGTAATGCACCCCACGAAACACCTAAGTGGCTTTTAAATAGAACCTTACAACATGCCCCATTGCGATATTCCTTCAGAACGACGCTCACAATTTGCATAAGCGACGTGGGTTTCTTTGTATAATCGATCCTTACCAGCATGTTTTTTAAACCTGCTAGACACTTGGATGATCTACTGATTTGTCTGGATCCTACCCAGTGATAACCGCACACGCGCAAATGAACTTTCGATGACAAAGAGTCCCTGATTTCATACTTGTCTCCCGAATTATTGCCCCTGGAGAAACGAGTTATACTGAATGAGTGCGAGACCGACCAAGAGTCACATTTATTGAGCTCTCCAGGAACACGCAACAAAGCCTCACCAATCGCTGATCATTTTTGTCTTGACACCTTCCTGCCGTTTGAAAAAATGTGCTCTTACCTGCGTCGCGCGCGAGAACACTACTGGTTCAGCTGAAGCTTCCGAACTTCTGAAAATATCAGCACTATAAAACCTGCTCGTTTCAGCAAGATTTTCCAAACCAGTGCTCGCCCGCACCTCAGTTATCAAACGACATCGCAGGACTTCACGCCAGCTTCGTTCAACTTCATCAAGCCTTCCCAAGATATCACTTGTCGTTCGCAAGACATTAATTCCAGTCCCCATTGACACTCTCACGCTCCTGAAGATGATAGGCATCACAAATAGAATTAACCCAGTTAAGACAACCAGGTCGAGCACAGCAACTACACTGTGGTTGTTGACTCCCCTGAGTAGATCGGCGCTCGCTACCGTTAAAAATGGCACCAAGCAGAAACAAACCAATCGCCATCAAACCGTACCAGATATCATCCAACCCCACACAGATAAACATGCACTACAAAGACACAAATCAGCATCTCCGTTTGGGTGGTACTGTTGGCTTGTCAGCAGTGATAAAGAAACCAGCATCACCCATTCTGTGTGGGTACGCTTGAAGGCAATTTAGCTCGAGCGGAGAACGTAACTGAGAATGAGAAAATAGGGCGCAGTTCTCGAAAAATAAGATCACTGCCCCACTTTATTTCCTGAGGATGGAGTACCAGAAATTCGGACCACTCGAAACCAAAACGGATATTGTGAACATCGGGCACAGCAGCATCCCGGTACCCTGAACGACAGTAGCTGGCGATATTGGTGATGCCACCACCTCGAATCACCCACTTAGAGCCAGATGCGGAACTTATCGGATCTGTTTTGATACCGCTCGTATAGGGACCATAGATACCCTGGCACCACTCAAGGACATTGCCATGCATGTCGTACAATCCCACGCATTAGGCTTCTTTTCACCAACATGATGAGTTTTCTGACCGGAGTTTTTAAAGTACCATACATAGTCCCCCAGGTCTGAATCGGTATCGCCAAAAGAATACTCCGTGGTTGTTCCCGCACGGCACGCATACTCCCATTCCGCCTCCGTCGGGAGTCGATACACATCACCGGCGGTTTTCTCTGCTGGCATCGCTGGCGTTCTGCAGCAGAGGTGATGACGGAATAATCTTCTAGACGGGTGCCCCGATTCGTTACCCAGGTGGGCGGCCCGCGATAAGAGCCAGGTTTTCACCAAACCAGGTTATCCCCCGTCCGCCAGCGGTTAGTTTTGTCCCGAGGCCCCGGATATAGAGTTTTGGCTTCCCCTTCTCTATGTTGTAATACCAATTAAATGTCGTCTTATAATCTGGCGTATAACGCGGGGAATGAACTCGGTTGTTTGAGTAGAGAACCAGATCCTTGCCGTCTTTTGACCGATAGACGGCCTGTCGTTGCACACGAGTAAACTGAAGCTTCCAATACGTGCGGTTCACCGGCTTCCCTTTTCCAGTCAAGACATTGTCTGTTCTCTCTACAAACGGGATTCGACCGAATTGTGGGTCGACGAAAGTCACGATCACCGTCGGACCATGAAATTCGTAAGTCCCGATTTTGCGGTCGCCGTCCATTACGAGCTTGTTCGTTGTGAAGTCGCATGTCAGCCGGATGAACACGTTCGTTCCAGGTAGGACAGCCACAAATTCCCACAAGTCGACAATCGAGTCCTTTAGTGCAATCGTCGGCTTGGTGCCGATCAGTGATTCCCCCGCAGTCTTCGGCATCACAGCGGGCGCGACGATTTCGGATTTGAGTGTGACGCCATTCATTAAGACGCGGGCGTCAATATTCCAGCCGCCAACCCAGTTCCCTTTATAAAAAGTCCCGCCGGCACGAGGCGAAGCTTTACCCTGCTTGCCGAAGTCAACGGTGTCACGGATTAAGGCCCAGGGAAGCCCCTTGCTGGTCTTGCCATCCGACATCAGAGTGAGCCGTCCATTATTCAGGTGCTTACGATAAGTGGTGACGACTTCCCAGACCGAGATCTGCTCAGCCGCCTCTGCAGTTCCAGCCCCAATGACTAGCTGGATTCCCAAGATAATGCCAAGTCGACTCGCCTTCGAAAACATTTCCATCATAAGTTCGTACTCCGGTGGTTCTTACCCGGTCAGTCTGTTAGAGATACCCTGATCTGGCCAAACAACAACCAAGTGAACATAATACTTTAGCAACTCCCCATCAACCATGCAACGCATGTCTAGTACACAATTGCCACTTTCTCCTACTGCTACGCGTTCTCCAGGCAAAAACAAAGCTAGTTTTCAACTATGCAGCATATGACAAGACCCAAGCCGCGCAGTGCTCAGTGAGTGGCGTTTCTTAGCCTGTGTCGAAGGCCTCAGAGATCTGGGGAAAGATGCAAGGAATGGCGAAGAAAACACTCAAAGTCACTTTTAGATCGAGCTGATTAGAACCCATAAAGCGAATCATAATCTGTCATAGAGTGTTTTCATTTGAGGTTCATCTTAACCGAACTGTTCGGGGGCAGTGCGCGTGCGATAGAAAACATTTTCAGCGAACACGAAACCATCTAATCCACATGTTCCCATCACTTGAGATGCATTGATTTTGAGCGATTCTAACCGCGATTCAAGTTCAGGGAGCGTTGCGTAGGGAACAAGAGGCCAATTGTATTTTCCTCGTATAAGAAATAGCCATTCCCACCTGTCAAGGAACGATTTGATAGGCACACAACACACGTCCATGAGCATGCTCGGAGCGAGCATGTCATCAAAGTACTGAGCAAGGACTTTGATGACTCGCAGGTCAGTTAGTTCTTCTTGAGTATTGATTTCTCGATACTGCGTATTCAGAGTGAGATAACGCTCTTCCAAGTGTAATGACATAGCATAAATCAAATTGTCATGAATCGGGGGGATTTCCATTCCCCTGGAAGCGTCTATTTGACATTCCTGCCACGACAAAGAGTTTTCCATAAACATCATCCGCTTCTCTTGCTATGAAAGCCAAGGGGCGAAAAACGCCCCTCAAACCCCACTGATCGAGACTGAGAACAGACCATACATAAAAAAGCCGTTGAACTGTCAGTGACAGATCAACGGCTTTGATTGTGAACGGAGAGGGGGGGATTCGAACCCCCGGTACCTTGCGGCACGCCGGTTTTCAAGACCGGTGCAATCGGCCACTCTGCCACCTCTCCAGAAGCCCGAAATTCCTTTAAGGACTGGGCTTCGGACGAGAGTATATAGTCTCGCCCCAGGCTTGTAAAGTCTCAAATTTAGTCAGATCTGTACTTACATCGGCCAGATTGAGCCTCGATTTCCTGTGAAATCAAACAGGAGAGAACGGTTTTTAAAAAAACAGACGTCTGATTCCCGTTCTGCCACTTACCTGCCCCGGATCTTTTGCTAAAACTAGATATGTGCGTCTGTTGCAGTGACTTCTGGCTTTCAGTCTGTCTGCCTTATGCGATGGGACAATAATTCAAGATTCAATCCAATCTGAGGATCCAGAGCATGTCGGAACGAGGAAAAGTCCATTTGAATATGATCGTCACTAAAACCGGTGACCAGGGAGAAACCTATCTGAATGATGGCTCGCGTGTTCCCAAAACTTCCACGCGGATTAAAGCACTCGCACAAATTGAACAAGTCGCTGTGAAACTAGGATATTTCATTGATGCCTGTGACCTGGATGTCCTGCATCTGCAACTGGCTGAAGAAATGACATGTCAGATTAACCTGACGCAGCTCGCCAATTCATTTCAGCAGGAAATATACGATCTGGGGTCCGACATCAGTACCCCGATCACCGACGATGAAAGCAACTCCCGTTTTCCGATGGAGAAAGTCGAAGAACTGACGGCACTGATTGCAGAACTCACTCCGATCCTTGAACCGCTGGACTCCTTTATCCTGCCTCAGGGAAGTCTGCCGGTTGTGATTTCACACGATATCCGAACTACGATTCGTCAGGCTGAAATACAAGTCTGGGAAATTGAAGAAGCGATCAATCCCGCCGTTCCTCAGTACCTCAACCGCCTCTCAGATTTCTGGTTTGTCTTAGGCCGAATCTTGCACTTTGACGATCAGCAGTCCGATGAGGCCGAAATCAAACAATGGGAACCCAACCAGACACACGCCCGCGGCATTCAAATTCAGAAATCATGAGCATCAATTGGGTACGTTTAATTATCATGCAGTAGTACTGGACGCAACCAGCGCGTGATTTCGTCCATGCTCATCCCCTTGCGCTCTGCCAGCGAAGCCAATTGATCTTTATCAATTTTCCCCGTATGGAAATAACGCGACTCCGGGTAAGAGAGATACCAGCCCGAAACGGCAGCCGTCGGATACATGGCAAAATGCTCGGTCAACTGGATACCAATTTCACTCTCGGCATCCAACATCTTGAACAGTGTCTCCTTTTCCGTATGATCGGGGCAGGCGGGGTATCCAGGGGCAGGACGGATGCCGCTATATTCTTCTTTGATTAACGCTTCATTGTCAATTTCTTCGTCGGGTTTATAACCCCAGAATTCTTTTCTGACGCGGGCATGCAGGTGTTCGGCAAACGCTTCTGCCAGACGATCCGCAAGCGCCTTGACCATGATGCTGTTATAGTCATCGTGTGCTTCTTCGTAAGACTTAGCCAGTTCCTCTGCTCCGATCCCCGCAGTGACGGCAAAGCCACCAACGTAATCGATCTTGCCACTCTCTTTAGGAGCAACAAAATCAGCCAGCGACATCAGCGGTTTCTCTTCCTGCCCTCGTTTGCGGATCTGCTGTCGAACATGATGCAGGCGCGCATTCACTTTCTCGCGACTGGTATCCTCATAAACTTCGATATCATCCCCATTGACCCGATTCGCAGGCCAGAATCCGATGACGGCCCGTGCGGTTAGTAATTTTTCGTCAACAATCTTCTTAAGCATCTCCTGCGCACCTGCATATAAATCACGCGCGGCTTCTCCCACCACTTCATCATTGAGAATTTTGGGATATTTTCCAACCAGATCCCAACTGATAAAGAACGGAGTCCAGTCAATATACTCAACCAGCTTTTCCAGCGGGTATTCATCGAGTACTTTTGTGCCGGTAAACGTGGGAACGGGTGGCGTATAATCTTCCCAGTCAATCTGCACCCCCTGCTTCACCGCATCCGCATATGGCACGGGGGTTCCCTGTGGTTTGCGATTGGCGACGCGTTCACGAACAGTCACGTACTCTTCTTTGATTTTCGCGACATAAGCATCGCGCTGTTCATCTGAGATTAATGCAGCAGCGACTCCCACCGCACGCGAAGCATCGGATACATATACCACCTGATTCCGTTTGTACTGCGGTTCAACTTTGACAGCCGTATGCGCCTTCGAAGTCGTAGCCCCCCCGATCATTAACGGCAGATCTATCTCCAGACGTTCCATTTCGCTGGCCACTGTCACCATCTCATCCAATGAAGGAGTAATCAGCCCGGACAAGCCAATGATGTCGCATTGTTTTTCAAGGGCAGTTTTCAAAATGGTCTCGCAGGGAACCATCACTCCCAGATCGATCACTTCAAAATTATTGCACTGCAAGACGACGCCTACAATATTTTTACCGATATCATGCACATCCCCTTTCACAGTCGCCATCAGAATCCGACCGTTGGGTTTACTCGCTTCGTCCTTTTCTTCTTCGATATACGGCTGCAGATAAGCCACCGCCTGCTTCATGACCCGCGCGGATTTCACCACCTGCGGCAGAAACATCTTCCCCGCGCCAAACAGGTCCCCGACCACATTCATCCCGTCCATCAACGGGCCTTCAATCACATCCAGTGGCCGAGCCAATTCCTGACGTGCTAACTCGGCGTCTTCTACGATGTAGGTCGAGATGCCTTTCACTAAAGCATGTTGGATCCGCTTCGTCACCGGCAATTCCCGCCAGGACAAGTCCTCTGTTTTTCCAGAGCCCGCTGTCCCATCACCACGATACTCTTCGGCAATTTCCAGTAACGCTTCGGTTCCCTCCGGTGTGCGGTTCAGAATGACATCTTCCACTCCGTTTTTCAGTTTTGCTGGCAAGTCATCATAGACGGCCAACTGGCTGGCATTCACAATCCCCATATTCATGCCCGCTTGAATGGCATGATAGAGAAACACCGAATGAATGGCTTCGCGGACCGCATTATTCCCCCGGAAAGAGAAAGACACGTTCGACACGCCACCGGAAACACTGGCATGAGGCAGGTTTTGGCGAATCCATTCAGTTGCTTCAATAAAATCGACCGCATAGTTGTTATGCTCATCGATGCCGGTAGCTACAGCAAAGATGTTCGGGTCAAAAATGATATCCTGCGGTGCAAAATCCAACTTCTCCCGCAGTAGTTGATACGATCGCTGACAGATTTCAGTCTTACGTTGTTTCGTATCGGCCTGCCCGTCCTCATCAAAGGCCATCACCACCACAGCAGCTCCGTAAAGCTGGCACAAGCGGGCTCGTTCTAAGAACTCAGCCTCGCCCTCTTTCAGACTGATCGAGTTGACGATCGGCTTTCCCTGGATGCATTTGAGCCCCGCTACAATGACTTCCCATTTTGAAGAATCCACCATTATGGGTACGCGGGCAATATCCGGTTCGGTCGCCACCAGATTCAAAAACCTCGTCATGGCAGCCACGGAATCCAGCATGCCTTCATCCATATTAACGTCCATTATATGGGCGCCGTTTTGCACCTGCTGCAATGCCACTTCCAATGCGGTATCGTAATTGTCATCTTTAATCAGCCGCTTGAAACGAGCAGAGCCAGTCACATTACAACGTTCGCCGACATTCACGAACAGACTGTCTTTCGTCACATTGAACGGTTCTAACCCGGAAAGACGCAATGCCGGTTCAATCTCAGGTACTTTGCGCGGTGCATGCTTTTCCATCGCCTGGGCGATGGCTTTAATATGTGCGGGGGTCGTCCCGCAACATCCCCCCAGAATATTCAGAAAGCCGCTACTGGCAAATTCATCGACAATCTCTGCCATCTCAGCGGCACTTTGATCGTATTCGCCAAATTCATTCGGTAGACCGGCATTCGGATGAGCCGACACATAGGTATCCGCCACACGGGAGAGTTCCTTCACATACTGTCGCAGTTCCTCTGCCCCTAATGCACAGTTCAACCCAATCGAAAATGGCTTGGCGTGCGACAGTGAATTCCAGAATGCCTCAGTCGTCTGCCCCGACAACGTACGGCCGGAAGCATCAGTGATCGTTCCTGAGATCATGATCGGCAGTTCGATATTTTCGCGCTGAAAATAGGTCCAAACGGCGAACACGGCTGCTTTGGCGTTTAACGTATCAAAGATCGTCTCGATCAAGAGCAGATCGACGCCCCCCTTCACCAGACCATCAATCGACTCCAGATAATTCTCGACCAGCTCATCATAGGTCACATTCCGCGCGCCTGGATCATTCACGTCTGGTGAAATCGAACAGGTACGGCTTGTCGGCCCTATAACACCAGCCACCCAGCGTGGTTTGTCTGGTGTGAGCGCTGTCATTTCATCTGCAGCGGCTCGTGCGAGCTTTGCAGAAGCCAGGTTCAATTCGTGAGCTAGCGACTCCATTTCGTAATCGCTTTGGGACAACTGCGTCCCATTGAACGTGTTCGTCTCCAGAATATCCGCGCCCGCTTCCAGATACTCACGGTGAATGTCCTGGATAATCTGCGGCTGGGTCAGTGAGAGCAGATCGTTGTTGCCGGCAATATCCATATGATAGTCGGAAAAGCGTTCGCCCCGGTAATCAGCCTCTTTGAGCTTATGGTTCTGAATCATCGTCCCCATCGCTCCATCCAGAATCAGTATCCGTTTCTGAATGGCTGTATAGAGAGCTTCAATACGAGTGGAGCGATCAGACATACTTCTAAAACCTATACTCTATTTTGAAAATCACAGTTTTGAAAATCACAGTGCCAGCCTGCTAAATGACAGCACTGAAGCAATTCTGAATTGATTAATATTACGCTTTGGAACAGAACCAATGTAAACCACCTCTGGTAAAACAATGACACTCAGAGCTGTGACCGGGGCGCGCGGCATCAGGAATGCATTCTAGCAAATCAACGAAAAAGCGAAACAGCATGCGGCCTGATTTTTATCTGGCTTACTGATTCAAATCTTTTGCTGGTTCGGCACCAATCATGCCCACCAGCGCTTGCAGATAATCTGGTGAGGAAACATGTGCCAGCTGATCTTCAATCCATTGTCGCCGTTCTGCAATCTTAAGCCGCTTCACTTCCCTGTCATAACCGGGATGGACGGCAAACTGGTCAAGATATTCCAAATGACGTTTGAGCAACGCGGTTTCACGTTCCTGACGCGCAACCAAGCGGTCCTGATACCACTGACTTTTGAGTAGTGACTCCTGCGTAAACAGAGAGCGAACCTCGTCATCATGAATCGTATGTCCTTGCCAGTTTCCATGCGCCATAATCGAGAGAATCGCCTGCAATGGGGGACAGGCTTCTTCATAGGAACCATCCTCGAAGTACTGCAACGCAACTCGCTGCTGTGCCTCGGCGATATACTGAATTCCGTCCACAAACGAATCCAGATCCTGCTTTTCAGGCTTAAGGATCGTCTCATCAAAGACCGAAGCCGGATTATCAAACACGCGACCAAAGAAGCGATGCAGGAACTGGTACGTAATACGATAGCCTAAACGACTCGCTGGAATCTGTGTCCCGTTGTGTTCAAAGTCCTTGAGCGGCTCCAACAGGCCTTCCTCGATTAAGTATTTCGGGTCGCGTTCTTGCGGTTGCATCCGGCACCAGATCTCTGGGATCAACAGGCTGACATCATGATCAACACGCACATTGGGACCGATATGCCCGGCGGCCGTCGAAAAACCGGCATAACCTGTGAGAATGAATCCAACCAGTGCGCTATTCAGATCAGCGGCAGGCCGCAGAGCATTGAACGGTCCTTTGGTCAAAGCCCCTTCGCTGCCAGCCCCCGTTGTGGAAGGACTTTTTCCGGTCAGCGAACAAATGAAATCCATAAACAGCTCGGGCAGTTCCTGATAATGGATCGGAGAATACACGGCCAGACTCCGAATTCCTTTTGCACGATCAGGAGGATTGTTACGTCGGCCCACCATCACGGCATTCACAGGATTATGCACCGGTTCATCAGCAGGCACACCACGAAACAGACGCGTCGCCATTTTGGTTATGTACGTATAAAACGGCTTGACCAGATCGGGACGAATTTGAAGATAGCGTGGATTCTTGGTCGGCTTTCCATCAATCTGACGCGGGTTCGCGGAACAAACAACATAACTGCTGTTCGACTCTTCTGCTGCCCGCAGCATTTCCTGCATCGGTGGACTGAAGGCATCAAAATCAACCACGTATTTACTCATCTCACGCACTTTCTGAATCGAAAGTGGCTCAAAGTTGGAAATGAAATTCCCCGGCCGAGACAGATCGGCTTCCGTCTGCTTGTCCAGACCTCTGACGATTGCATCATCGGGGCGCTGGAACAAGCGATACTCGCTATTAATCACAAATTTACAACTGGGATTATTTTCGCCTTCTGCCATGTGATTCAAGGCACGCGACGGGACCACAACGGAAGCACTGATATCATCTTCCGTCTGAATTTTCATCGAAGCAATAAAGTCCTGTCGAACTTTGAATGTTCGCCAGCCCAGTAAAGAAAATAAACCAACCCGTAAATAGGTACCGACCAGTTTCCGCTCTCGGTATTTTAATTCATGGCCGTGTGTGCCATTCACAATATCAACACCAAAATGACTAGCCCAGTCTTCTCCCCAACTCGTCCAATAGATACGTTTGATAATAAAGACCAACGCGCGAATATGATCGGGTATCGCATTCAGCCATTCATTGAATTCAGGAGTATGATTCGGCGAAGGGGTCAGCAGCTTGATGACACTTCCCAACGAACGGTTCATATCCAGTACGCGCCGGCTCACGCGTCGTTTTGGATCTCCTTCCGGCAAAGGTTCCAGCCAGCGATCGGAATAGTCTTTCTCAATAATTTCGCGGACGTATGCCATATCTTCTTCGTAATTGGACACGAACACGGGACCATACAACATATAATCCAAAAGCGATTTACTGATTTCACTCTTACCACCCCCGGAGACCGTACAGGGTTTGTGACAAAAGATCCCTTCCCCTGAGGTTCCCACAATTCTCCAAGAAGGAGCAGCCGGGTGCTTTTCCATCCGCAGATGATAACCAGAGGGAGCCATATAAACGCGGCCCGGCAATAGCGGAATCGAATGTTCCTTACCGCCTCGGGTCCAGCGAATGCATTGTTCGGGCAGACTCGCATACGCATCCTCGGGGATGTAGATCAGGTCGGGAAACTGTCGGTCAATTCCATACCCCTCAGCCTGACCATCAATATGGTCGCCATAATCACGCATTACATCATCGAAAGTGCGCCCATTGTATTTCACACTATTGACTTGAAACCCTTCACCCAAATTATAGCTGGGATAGGCAATCGCGCCTCCTGCGTGCTCTTCTTCTGCATTCCCATGCAGATTGGCCGAATAGCTGATCTGTGTCTTCACTTCTTTTTTACAATAACCAAAATAGTTATCGGCAATGAGCGTGACGATGACTCCCTCATCCGTACGGCAGGTCATTTTGAATGCCAGACCATCGTTATAAAGTTCCTCTTCCGACTTCCAGCACATGCTGTCTCGCTGCTGACGTTCGGTTGCATCATCCCAGTGAGGCAGACCGAGTTCCCGTTTTGTAAACGTCGTCAGATGGGGTGCCAGAATCACTGCGCCGGTATGTCCGGTCCAGTGCATCACATCCAGCCCGGCATCATTTTCGGGTACAAACGGATCGCCAGCGTTTCCAAAAATGGATTCCACAAAGTCCAAGTTGCTCACTAGAGTCCCAGGAGCAAAAAAGCGGACTTCCATCCGCTTCTCCGGCGTGACTCCTTTGACTTCAGGGCACACAATCGGGCGTAACAAGAGTGAAGCCCACCCGGAAGCAGGCTCAGCCTGTTTTGAAGTAAAGGGAAACAGTTTCATTTCCTGGGGAGGATTCATTGCATGCTGAAACATTTTGACGAATATCGCACGTGGAACAGCCCGTTTGTCCCCCGCAATCGGCAAGCCCCCTTCGGTAATGTGAAACGTGCCGACTGTTGTACGTCGATCATGTTTGGGGTTATGCAATACGCCATTCTTCACGCGATACGATTGCACCAGGTCACTGACAAATTCATCGTCCTCAACAGGAAGCGAAAGTTCCCGAGCCAGTCCGAACCGATCCAGTACCAACGTTTTACCGGGTAGTTTCAGATCTTGAGATCCGTCAACATCACGAAAATGCGATTGCAAAAATGCTTCGATCCGCTTATCAGCAGGACAGCGATGATTCGCGAGCAAGCGATTTTTTTGTCGATGATTTTCCAGCAACCCTTTCGCGATATCAGCAAAGGTACGATCCGCGTCTGTCAGAGCAGCCGGATAACCATTGGCGATTAACTGCAAATTCAAATACCGCAATATTTCATCACGATCTTCATTGCAGGTGGCGTTCCCATTTTCATCGAGACCCAGTGCCTGACGATATTGTTCGTCCGACTTATCAGAACGGTCTTTGAGTGACCTGAGAGGAGAAATCCGAGGTACTTCGCTATTTAACATAATTACAGGTCTTCTGGTAAATACAGATCAGGAGTATTTGATGATCTAGTTGTGAGCGCACCAAGATCGGGCAATTCTGAGTGAAATCCTGGCGCGTGATATTTAAGCTCAGCTTAGTCAGCAGTATATTAGATATTGCTGGAAAATCAACGGTCTCACTCGACACGTTTCCCCAGCAGCGACCGCAGCTAACATTCCATAAGCATTATTATAGTAATTACTTAAAAATTTCTTAATGCAAGGAATCTCACCGCGTCAGGCTGTGAGTTCCCATTCGAAAATCAATTCTATGGCACTTCAGAAAGGGTCCCATCCTCCGATTCCAGCGCGACTTGGTTCTGATGGGAACTCAATATAATTCACGGATCGGGTGTCGACCATCGTCGACAAGATAACGCGGGCGGCCTGACAAATCCGTAATTTGAGCGGTTTCTGTATTAATCCCCAGATTATTAAACAGTGTTGCGAAGACTTCCTGTACATGCACCGGGCGATCCTGGGGCACGCCGCCGACCCGGTCTGTCTGACCGACAATCCGACCGCCTTGTATTCCACCGCCAGCCATCAGAACTGACTGCGTTCCAGGCCAATGATCGCGGCCCCCTTTGGCATTTATCCGTGGAGTCCGACCAAATTCGCCCCAGACGATCACGGTCGTCTGGTCAAAAAGGCCTCGTTCTTCCAGATCCTGCAGAAAGACGGCCAACGCCTGATCGAATACCGGTAAATACTTTTTCGATAAATATTCGATCGAACCTTCCCGATTCGCATGCCAGTCCCAGGCGCCAAATGCCACGGTCACACATCGCACGCCTGCTTCGACCAGCCTGCGCGCCATTAACAAGTGCTGAGGACTTTGCGGTGCCCCTCCAAAACTCGGGTCCGTTTTTTGTAACTTACCATATCGATCACGCACGGACTGAGGTTCTTGATCCACGTCCATGGCTTCTGCAAAACGCCCCGATGTCAGCATTTGAAACGCCTGCTGCTGAAAGTTATCCAGGCCCTCAACATCGAATGCCTGCTGGCTGTGTTTAAATGATTCCAGCAATGACCTGCGCTCATTTAAACGCGCGATATCAATCCCATTCAAAACCAGATCCGATTTGACTTCCCCTTCCAGTGTAAACGGAATATGGTTAAAGCCGGTAAAGCCAGGCCACGAAGGATTACCCTGCAAGTGACTCCCGTTGTTATTGTAAGGAGCGTAGCTCATCTTCGGGGCGGCATCGACATAGGGAATGACACCCTGCTTGCCTGGCCCCAACAGTTCGGAAACAATTGAGCCAAAGGCTGGCCAGCCCCCAGCAGGTTCGCCATCTTCATTCCGCCCCCCGGCACGTCCGGTATAACATTGGAATGATTCATGCCGGTTTTCCATACCGACCAGCGTACGGACTACAGAAAATTTGTCTGCAATCGCTGATAACCGAGGCAGTAATTCACAAAACTGAACTCCAGGAATTTTTGTCTGTGTTGGTGAGAAGGAACCACGAATCTCACTGGGTGAGTCTGGTTTCGGGTCGAATGTTTCAAATTGCGTCGGCCCTCCTGGCAGGTAGATCATCACCACCGAGTGCGGGTTGTTTTTTTGTGTCATTCCCGCCTGCAATGGACTCCACCAAGGCAGTGATATCCCTCCCCCAATGCCCGCCGCGCTTGCCTGCAGAAATTGACGTCGTGAATAATTCAATTGAGACAAGTCTCTATTCATAAGGTTCCTCCTATGTGTTTTGTAGAAGCTATCAAACCGAGATACCTTTCTCAACCCCAGCTTACTGTTCAAATTAATCGAACCATTTTTCGTGCCACCTATTCAAAGAACTGACACAGACAGCAATATATCAATCGACAGGCACGTACATATGAATTTGAATTTCTTTCAAAATGTTGAGGAATCACTCGCACTGTGTTTTCATTTTGCGTAAGGAATCATAGAATTTTTTGCACGCCCTTAAATAACCCAGGCCACTCGATTAAATCGAGAGATTAGATTTAATGATTCATCAAGATTATGTGGAACGACTTGTCAATTTACTGGATCCTGCTGCAAATCTACTCTTCAACATGTCTGCCGAAGAGGCAACAGAACGAGTCGGAAGTGGTTTACCCGAACGAGTACGAGAAATCGACGGCCAGTTTGCAATCGTCCACAAAGAGGGAACACGAATTCGGATGGCGCGGTCGATCGGTAGACCGATGCGGTTCTTCCTCGCCAAACGTGCTGAAGGACCTTGCTTGGTCATCGCAGAGCGAATCGACGAGATCTATGAGTTCCTCAAAACCGAAGGACTCGACGACCAGTTTCACCCTTCTTATACCAGGATGGTGCCTGCGCATTATATTCTCGAACTGCAATTGATCGGCTGCCCCGATCCCAACCCCAAAACAACACGCTACTTCACTCCCACACGCAACAGACTTTCGCCGCAACTGGACGAAATCGGGAAAGCGTACATTGGTGCTGTTTCTCAAGAGATCCATAAGTGGCTGGACACGATTCCCCGTATGGAGCCGATCGGTGTGCTCTTTTCTGGAGGGATCGACAGTGGTGCTATTTTCCTGTTGGTCTACCATGCACTGATCGCGCGCAACGAATCACCGTCTCGTTTGAAAGCGTTTTCGCTTTCCATTGATGGCGAAGGAAGTGATTGCCGACAGGCACAGCAATTTCTGGAACAGATGCAGCTCAGCCTGTTTCTGGAGATACTGGAAGTTCCGCAAAGCTGCCTGGACTATAAAGAAGCCATCAAAATTCTGGAAGACTACAAACAGCTTGATGTAGAGGCTGCAACAATGGCGCATGCCTTGTGCAAAAAGATCAGGGAACTATATCCGCGATGGAAGCATTTGATCGACGGCGATGGTGGGGATGAGAACCTGAAAGATTACCCCATCGAAGCCAATCCCGAATTAACCATTCGCAGCGTCCTGAATAATCTGATGCTCTACCAAGAAGGCTGGGGAGTCGAAGCTGTCAAGCATTCACTCACCTATTCCGGCGGTCAAAGTCGAGGCCATGTCAGAACCTATGCCCCCGCCCGCAGCCTCGGATTCCAAGGGTTTAGCCCGTATGCATTACCGAATGTAATCGAAGTCGCCGAAGGGATCCCCTACATCGAACTGACCGGCTGGGACCATAAAAAACTTTATGCACTCAAAGGTGATATCGTCTGCAGAGGCATTAAACAAGTCACCGGCTTGTCGATGCCCGTTTATCCTAAACGGCGATTTCAGGAAGGCAGTCTCAATGACCAAACCTTCAACACGATCTTTTCTGACTCAGAAAACGTATATCGCGAGACTCTACTCTCTCTTTATCAATCACCGTAATCATCCTGCATCATCCGATGCATTAAGAAACAGGGCTCTGATATTTTGTCACATGCAATGGGGCCGACAAAATGAATCCCCCAACTTCGGTATTCAACGATCAGCAGATCCTCGCAGCGCGTCCCCCTAAAAACCGGGTTTCTCCCGAAATCCCCTATGCCTTTTTAAACGAAACAGAATATTCGGCAGACGGAGTTCTCACAGAAGTCTCAACCATCTTTCTTACCAATCGCGAGTGCCCCTTCCATTGTCTGATGTGTGACCTCTGGAAAAATACAACGGACGAAACACTCAAACCCGGCCTGATCCCGCATCAGATTGAATATGCCCTCGCCCGACTCTCTCCCGCCAGTCACATCAAATTGTATAACAGCGGAAACTTTTTTGATCCGAAAGCCATTCCCCAAAAAGATCTCCCCACCATTGCCGATCTGACACAGCACTTTGATCGGGTCATCGTAGAAAATCACCCTTTGCTTTGTAATCAGATTTGCGTCGAGTTCCAGCAAATGATCACCGGAGAACTGGAAATCGCATTGGGGTTGGAAACGATCCACAAAGATGTTTTACAGTCGCTCAATAAACGAATGACGCTGGATGATTTTTCCAGGGCCGTCGATTTTTTGCGAAATCACTCCATTCCAATCAGAGCATTTATTCTTTTGAAACCACCATTCATGGATGAACAGGCTGGCGTGGAATGGGCGATTCGCTCAGTGGAATATGCCTTTTCGCTGGGGGTCGAATGTTGCTCAGTCATTCCCACGCGGTCCGGTAACGGACTTCTTGAGCAACTACAGCAGAGTGATCAGTTTGCGCCGCCGCAACTCGCTTCGCTCGAAACGACCCTCGAAACCTGTTTGAACCTGAAACAGGGCCGAGTCTTCATGGACCTCTGGGATCTGGAACAGCAGTATCAAAATGAAACGAATCTTGACCATCGGCTGGAACGACTGCGTCAGATGAACCTCACGCAGAAAGTCCCGGAAGCAGGATGACGCCCCTGATTCAAACCGACTCGTTCAACATAGTTAAGAACTCGGTCTCTGACAGTACAGGCACATTTAGCGACTCCGCCTTCGTTAACTTACTCCCCGCCTTTTCGCCTGCCAGCAGGTAATCGGTTTTCGCGGAGACACTTCCCGACGCTTTACCACCATGCTTTTGAATCAGTTCTTTCGCTTCATCGCGTGTAAATTGTGATAATGTGCCTGTGACAACAACAGTCTTTCCATCGAAAATCCCTGCCGGCTTTTCGATTTTTTCTACCGGGCTACCCATATTCAACCCCAGCTCTTTTAATTCGCCGACCAGTTTGACACCAAAATCGGAGTGAAAAAAGGCATGCACCGACTCAGCAATAATGGGGCCGATTTCGTCCACCGCAGCCAGATCCTCTACACCCTGACTGCTAATTTCATCAATTGTTCCAAACTGCTTCTCCAGAATCCGTGCGTTGCTGGTTCCCACATGCCGAATATTCAAACCAGTTAACAATCGCCAGAGTGGCTGCTGCTTGGATTTCTCTATTCCAGCCAATAGATTATCAATCGACTTCTCGCCCTGCCGTTCCAGATTGGTCAATTGATCATAATGCTCATCAAGACGATAGACATCCGCCAGTCCTTTGATGAGTCCTTGATCAAGCAACTGCTCAATCATCTTGATGCCCATTCCCTCAATGTCCATTGCCGATCGCGAAGCATAATAGCGCAAGGTTTCACGCACTGAGGCGGGACAGTTTGGATTGGGACAGCGAATATACACGCCCCCTTCATCCTTGACCAATGTTGTCTTGCATTCAGGACACTTGATCGGAAACGTCAGCTCCTGCTGTGTGCCATCGCGCAGGTGCTCTTCAACTCGAACCACATGCGGAATAATTTTCCCCGCTTTTTCAACGACCACCCAGTCACCGACCTGAATCCCCAGTCGTTCCATTTCATCATAATTATGCAGACTGGCTCTGGAAACCGTGGTCCCCGCAATTTGAACCGGCTCCAGATTCGCGACGGGAGTGACGGTTCCCGTTTTACCAACCTGAAACACAATCGAATCAACTTTACTGACCGCTTCGTAACGTTCCCATTTATAAGCCACGACCCAACGAGGGCTTTTCGAAGTATTGCCCAGTAATTCCCGCTGATCAAACTGATTGACTTTCAGCACAATGCCATCGACTTCAAAATCAAGAGTGTGCAAATCATCCATCATCGTCTGGACATGTTCCAGGGTCGCTTCCAGATTTGGAAACACTTCCACATTCGGCGTGGCAGGAATTCCCATCTCCTGAATCGCTGCCAGAAAATTGATATGCGTTTGATAGTCAACGCCTTCGACGGCTCCAGAACCATGCGCAAAAAAACGAATTTTTCGCTTGGCACATAACTTAGGATCAAGCAGTTTCAATCCGCCGGCCGTCGTATTTCGGGGATTGGCAAATGGTTCTTTCCCCTGCTCCTGCATTTCCACGTTCAGAATCTGAAAATCGGAATTGCTGATATAGGCTTCGCCTCTGATTTCCAACAACTCCGGTGGATTATCCGTTTGAAGACGCAACGGTACCCCGCCGATCGTCCTCACATTGTGCGTGATATCATCCCCCTGCTGACCGTCGCCGCGGGTCACGCCTTGTGTCAAAAGACCGTTCTCATAAATCAAAGAAACGGCGACTCCATCAATTTTATATTCTGCCGTTAACTCAACTTGCTCTTCATCAAGCAGTTTGCAGAGCCGCGTTTCAAAATCACGCAGCCCTTCCTGTTCGAAGATATTATCGATCGACAGCATTGGCAGACGATGGGGCACCGTCTGAAATCCTTCAATCGGTGCGCCACCGACTTTTTTCGTTGGACTGTCTGGAGAATCATATTCCGGATATTCGGCTTCTAGTTTCTCCAGCCGTTTCATCAACCGATCATATTCTCGGTCAGATATTTCTGGCTTTGCCTGGAGATAATACAGCCGGTTATGGTGCTCAAGCTGCTTTCGAAGATCTTCTATTTCATTTCGAACTGACATGGGGTAATCCGCGTAGGAATAGAAAAAGTGTGTTCGGGCTCAGGAAGCGACGTCGTTCAGAAGTTTCTCCTGCTGGGTCAGCTTCATATCGGCCTCGACCATCAACTGTGCTAACTCTTTAAATGAAACCTTCGGTTCCCAATTCAGTTTCTCGCGTGCCTTGGTCGGATCGGCACAGAGTAATTCGACTTCTGCAGGGCGATAATACTGGGGATCAATTTCAACATACTGTTTCCAGTCCAGATCAACGGCACCGAAGGCTGCTTCCAGAAATTCGCGGACGGAATGCGTCTCGCCCGTACCAATCACAAAATCATCCGGTTTATCCTGCTGCAAAATCAGCCACATCGCTTCGACATAGTCACCTGCAAAACCCCAGTCTCGTTTGGCATCAATATTCCCCAGAAACAACTTTTCCTGCATCCCCAGTTTGATCCGTGCCACCGCTTTAGTGATTTTTCGCGTCACAAATGCTTCGCCGCGCCGGGGAGATTCGTGGTTGAACAGAATCCCGTTGCAGGCATACATACCATACGATTCCCGGTAATTAATCGTCTGCCAATAGGAAAATACCTTCGCGCACGCATAGGGGCTGCGCGGATGAAAGGGAGTCGTTTCACTTTGCGGTGATTCAACAACCTTGCCAAACATTTCGCTTGAAGAAGCCTGATAGAAGCGAATTTTCTTCTGGCTTTGTTCCTCGTAATACCGTAATGCTTCCAGCAGACGAAGCGTTCCTACTCCAGTGACTTCCGCAGTATAAACAGGGATATCAAACGATAGCCGCACGTGGCTCTGGGCTGCTAAATGATAGACCTCATCCGGCTGCACTTTCCCCATGATCTCATTCAGATTGGAACCTTCCGCAAAATCACAGTAGTAACAATTCTGAGGAGGCTCGCCGATCCCCGGCTTACTGCAGGAAGTAATCCCATGAACTTCATAGTCCTTACTTTTCAAAAACCGAGAAAGGTAATATCCATCCTGGCCATTGATTCCCGTAATTAATGCAACTCGTTTCACCACTAACGTACCTCTATTGAACTCTGTGATTTCGTAAGATTCTTCACGTGTTGAATTGTTGATCGTTTCAGTTTAGTTTTTTTCTGATGAGTGGCAAACGTCGGTCTGATGTCAGCACTTACCAGTCATAGATAAGCTGAATTTACTTCGAATCATTACTTTGAGCCGAACGATGGCCTTTAATATAATACTTGAGGATTTCCCAACGTCGAATGACTCCCAGCATACGATGTGGTTGCTCTCGTGCCACGACGGGCAAACAATCATAAGATCCCTCACGGAATTTGGTCCACACGCGCGCCAAAGAATCATCGGGATAGACCACTGTTTCTAGATTATTTGCCAGGTCTGCCGCCCTCACAAGCGAACCAATTTTGGGATCGAACAAGGTATTACTCAGATCCTGATATCGGATTACTCCCACGACTTCTTCATTAGGTCCAAGGACAGGGAACGTGTTGTCGTGACTATGCTCAATGAAAGAAATCACCTCGTTGAATGTTGCGGTCTGTGAAATCCCTTTGACATTCTTGCGATACAACTGCTCGACCAGAATCTGGTCAGGAGGCTGATCAATTTCGGAAAGCAGACCGAAGGAAACCAGGAACCGTCTGATCATTGCCTGAAATTCGCTGATCGGGTCACCAGCCGTATGATGAATTGCATTAATCAAGGGAACCTCACCAGCCCGCAGCACAGATTGGCGGATCATAATTGGCCCGACGATTTCAAAAAACACAACCGAGCCCAAGATAATTGTCTGCAGATGCCCACCCAATACGGGATCTCGGCTGACAGCAATCGCCGAGAGTGCAATCGCGGCACCGGCTTGTGCAAACAGCGTGGTCCCCAGCCATTGGGAGACTTCCGGTTCTTCACCACGCATTCTCGCAGGGACCAGAATACCAATATATTTTCCCAGCAAACGCAGAATGATGTAGCTGAAACCAACTAAGCCGGCTTCCATAAACTGCTTCGGTTCCAGTTCCGCGCCATGAATGATGAAAAACAGGACACACAAAAAACCGGTCAGTGGATTTAACTCTTTCTCAAGCTTGGGCACTTCTTCCTCAGCCAGTGAATTCGCTACGGTAAATCCCATTGCCAGAAAGGTCAGCATATAAGGCAGGCCCGTGGTACGACAGAGCCCCAAAGCCAATGCAATCAGCCCGAGCAGCATAATCATGCGGCGGCTGCCTTTGATAATCGCATTGCCATAACTGATCATCAACCCACCGAAGATACCGATGAAAATTGAACCAAAGATATCCAGCCCCAGATGCCCCAGTTGAGCAAATACGGATGTATGCTGACTATCACCTTGGAAAAAATAAACGGCAACAAAGATGATTTCAAATGCCACGATGGAAACTAAATTGTTCAGCGCCACCAGGATGCCCGTGTACTCGGAAATCGGGCCTTCCGACTCCATTTCTTTCAGCACCAGAATGGTAGTCGCGGGGGCTGTAGCAATCGCCAATGCGCCAAGCAGGATCGCAGCACTACCAGATTCCCCCACCAGCAACAAACCAACATACACAAGAAAAAACGTCGCGAGTATCTCACTCACAGACAGGGGGAGTACACGATGAAATAATCGGCGCAGCCGAGAGAGCGTAAAATGATTACCCAAGCCGAACAGGACCAGCGCCATCGCCAGATCAGTCAGAGGATTCAATTCTTCGATATGTGTATGCGGGATCAGATCAAAAATCGCCGGCCCCAGGATCACGCCCATTAATAAATAGGCAGTCACCTTAGGTAAACGGAATAATTCCCCCAGTGTGCCCGATACCAAACCGGCAGCAAGAAAGATCCCCAGTGTAAATATGATATGCCACGAGCCCATTCGAACTTCCTGTTCCAGGTGATTGATTTCTAATACGGGGCGATTATAGCAAAATATATTGCGCGGTCGATCCTCACATCCCATTCTAGATCATAAAATTAATGAGACTAAACCACTACGAGACAGTGAGTTCGAGCTTGGAATATTTATGATTTTCTGTCAAAAACAGATCGGATCAATCGAAACTACTTAATCCAGACTCATCGTGACCGTTTTCAATTCCGTATAACTGGCAAGGCCTGCTGCCCCCAGTTCACGCCCGATCCCACTCTGCTTGAAACCACCAAATGGTGCAGCTGCATCAAACACATCGTAGCAATTTACCCAGACAGTCCCCGCCTTGATGCGATCCGCCATCAGATGTGCTTTTTTCACGTCACTGGTCCAGACAGCAGCCGCTAAACCAAAGTGCGTATTATTCGCCCGGGAAATCACCTCATCGACATTTTTGAAGGGCAAAATACTCAACACAGGCCCAAAGATTTCATCGGTCGCGATGGGCATCTCATCCGTGACGTTGTCAAAGACGGTTGGTTCCACAAAATAACCCTTGTCTCCAAACCGGGTCCCCCCCGTCACACACTGAGCACCTGCTTCATTCCCCTTCTGAATGTAACTCAAGATTTTTTCCATCTGCGCCTGATCAATCTGAGGCCCTTGAGTCGTCTCTGGATTAAGCGGATTACCTAATTTACGGGCAGCGGCCTTGGCAACGATCTTGGCCACAAATTCTTCATGCACAGATTCTTCGACAAACAATCGGCTTCCGGCACAGCAACACTGCCCTTGATTAAAGAACAGTCCGAATTCCGCACCGGCAACCGCTGCATCCAGATCACAGTCTGCAAAAACGACATTCGGGCTTTTCCCGCCCAACTCGAATGTCAAACGTTTCAAAGTTGCCGCCGCATCGGCCATGATAATCTTGGCAGTCGCATCTTCACCGGTAAATGCAATCTTATCCACATCGGGATGTTTGACCAGCGCGGCGCCTGCCGTCGGACCGTATCCCGGAACAACATTGATCACGCCGGGAGGAAAACCGGCTTCCATCGTTAGCTCCGCCAATCTTAAACAGGAGAGAGGCGTTTGTTCCGCAGGTTTCATCACGATGGTACAGCCCGCGGCCAAAGCGGGAGCCCATTTCCAGGCGACCATCAACAAGGGGAAGTTCCAGGGAATAATCTGCCCTGCCACTCCCAGTGGCTCACGACGGGTATAGCAAAAATGATTGCCCCGAATTGGAATCGTGGTTCCTTCAATCTTATCAGACCAGCCTGCATAATAACGCAGACAATCAATCACCAGCGGCAAATCTGCTGCGCGACTGTCACGAATCGGCTTTCCATTATCGAGAGACTCTAAAGCAGCCAGCTCTTCAATATTTTCTTCAACCAAGTCGGCCAGTCGATAAATCAGCCGCCCACGATCACGGGCATCCATTTTGGACCACGGCCCCGACTCAAATGCAGTGCGTGCTGCCTTAACGGCCAAGTCGATATCAGCCGCATCCCCTTCTGCCACATTCGCAATAACTTCTTCAGTCGCAGGATTCACTGTCTCAAATGTTTTTCCGCTCAACGCATCGCGCCATTCTCCATTAATCAGAAGTTGGGTCTGCCGAATTTGAGGAATGCTTGCAACCGAATCTAGAACGTCTGTCGCCATGGCTGAATCTCCTGAGAATATGTTGAGCGAAATCGATTTCTCGTGACGGAATATGGCACTGAGAGAGGTTTCCAGCAGCCTTCCCGAACTATCATTCTGATCGTATTTAATCACGTTCTCAAGGGGAAGATGAAAAAGCGCGCAAAAAAAGCGCAAACAGAAATGGAAGACCGGCAACGCTTTAAAAGCGAAACTCAGATGGCCCGTAGAATAGCCGCAGCACTTTGGCCAAATGCAGTTCGACTCACAGACATCGCAGTCGGAATCGTGAGAGGACGGGCCTCGCCATGAACAATATTGAGATTACACAATGGATCAGGAGTTTCGTAATTCAACGTCGCAGGAGTCATATTGTGGCGTAGTGAAAGAATACTCGCCGCCAGTTCGACAGCCCCTGAACCAGCATCAAAATGACCGAAGTAACTTTTGAGTGCCGTGATCGGGATTTTCGTTGCCTCATCACCAAACAGGCGGTGATAAGCGCGGGCTTCAACCTGATCATCAATCTTCGTGCTCTTGCCATGAGCGTTGATATGACCGAGTTGGTTTGGTTTCAAATTTGCCTGTCGCATCGCTGATTCAATGGCCCGAACTAATCCAGTTTCATTTTGATGATTATTTTTAGAAACAGGACGGCCATCGCAGCCGGCTCCCAAGCCAATGACTTCGGCATAAATTTCCGCACCACGACGAACAGCATGGTCATAATTTTCAACAACAAATGCAGCAGCCCCTTCACCGAGTATCGTGCCATCACGATCGCGATCAAAAGGCCGACAGGCGCGTTTCGGATCTTCATCCGGTGACAACAAACCCATCAGATTCTTGCGAGAAAGGTCAAGGGGATTGATATTCGAAGTACAGGCACCAACCACCATACAATCGACGGCGCCACGCTTAATCCAACGCATCGCTTCGGACAAGGCTAATAAAGCCGAAGAATCCTGACTGGTAATTGTGTTGTTAGGGCCCTGCGCATTGTGCTCGATTGAAATATGACAAGCGGGCATATTAGGGAGTTGTCTGAGCATCCATAAAGGCGTAATCTGCCCCATGACATCCTCGCCCCAACGGGTAAATTCAAAGGAATCATGTTTGGCGCAATGCTTGACGGCTTCGACCAGCTCATCTGGGGTGGTCGGGATATGGCCTGCACCAAAAGAAACACCAAAACGATCTGGATCGACAACGCCTTCTTTGATCCCGGCATCGCGAACAGCATCTGAAGCGGCAGAAACACCAAGTTGGATGTCTCGCGACATGACCTTCAGAAATTTTTTGTTATACAGGTGAATCTCTGGCTGAAAGTCTTTGACTTCTGCTGCCAGTTTGGAAGGCAAATTGCAGTTAGGAAACGTCTGAAGACGCTCAATCCCCGACTTTCCTGCACAAATATTTTTCCAAAATGCATCAATTCCGATACCAATTGGAGAAACAACTCCAATTCCGGAAATCACCACACGTGTTTGATTTGACCCAGCCATCTTAGCTTGACCCTCAATCCCCTATAGCAAAAAACAATGCAAGTCCATTAACGACATTGTTCAAACTATAGTTGTAAGATTGTTGAGACTCTCAGCTTAACACTAATGTGCGCAGTACTCTGAGAATCACTACTTCAACTTAATTGAGTTCCTTCTCCTCTTATATTATCGGAAAAAGACAACCAGAAATCTGAGAGCGATCTCAAACCCAAAGAAAAAACCCTTAAACTCTAATAATTAAACAAGTTATAAGGCTATACCTGTTTTGAACTCGTGCTGTCACAAAGACGAAGCTTTGCAGCAAAATGAGCCCACAGAACTTAAGGAAGGTGCTTTAAAATAAAGCATGGGTGTGACTGAGAGCAAAAACTCCCGTACTTTCAGGTTGGAAATCCTTTTCACAGATTCGAGTGAAATCAAATCAGGCCTACGAATACAATTGAGGTCCCCTTCAACTATATTTAGTACCTAACCGATACCAATCGACTAGTATTACACACTTTACACGTCACTTTGTCAAGCGAATTCCCAGAATTGTCAATTTCTGAGGTTTATCCGGCCTGAGAGCTCATTTTTCGATGAACGAGTACGTGCCTGTACTCGTTCTACAATTACTCATCAATGATCTCAAAAATGGCTTCAATTTCCACGGCAACACCGGTTGGGAGTGCAGCAAATCCGAGCGCACTGCGGGCATGGTAACCATCTCCCGTCTTCCCAAACAATTCATGAAACAGGTCAGAGGCCCCATTGATGACTAAGTGCTGGTCAGTAAAATCAGGGGTCGAATTCACGCACCCGAGTAGTTTAATCACTTTCAGACCATTTAGCGTACCATGCTCATGTCGCACGGATTGTAAAATCTTGATAGCGCAATCACGGGCAGCAGCAACGCCTTCTTCCAGGCTGACATTTTCTCCTAACCGCCCTTTTTGATCACTCACATGACCTGAAGTCATCAAGAGATTGCCGGTTTTAATACAGAGCTTCAGGTACCCAGGTTCAATCGGTTCAAAAGTCAGACCTGACTCAGCAGCTTTTTGTTCAACAGACATGTCTCATTCTTTCAGTGACAAACGTTATGACAAAGCAATTCAACGTTAATGTAGATGGAACAGTGGCGTTTTACAATCCAGTCGGATTAAGTAAAAAACTGAAACTCACCTGAAGGTTCGAAGGCATTCTGAAAATGCTGTATCTCGGGAGTCGCTTTTTCTGAGAGCCAGAGTATTGAGATCACATCAAATCGGGCGGGATGACTAAGCAGTTTACGTTTTTTCAGGAATGAGCTGGCCAGCCGGGTCAGTTGGATTTGTTTCTTCTGTGTGACCGCCTCAAACGGTTCTCCTTTGGAATTACTTTTACGAGTTTTGACTTCGATAAAAGCAATTACCTCACCGTCCAGCGCGATGATATCGATTTCCCCCAGATCTGTCCGATACTGTCGGGCTACAATCGAATACCCCTGCTGCTTCAGAAACCGGATAGCAGTACGTTCTCCCTGATCCCCCAGCAGCTTACCAAACCATTTACCTACCATAGGCATTTACTCGTAAACGGAAGCCGAGATTAAGGAGAAACTGCACGCCAGACGACTGGCCCAGAAGCACTGAATTGTCCTCAGTGCTTCTGGCGAGTTTCCAACAGTTCACTCTCCGTCTTTTTTCGCACGACGTTCGGTCAGACGTGTTGCTTTACCAACCCGATCACGCAGGTAATAAAGTTTCGCCCGACGGACCCGACCGTGGCGTTTGATGTCCAACTTCGCAATTTTGGGCGAATTGACGGGAAAAATTCGTTCCACACCTTCGCCAGCAATGATGCGCCGGACTGTGAAGTTTTCACGCGTGCCACTTGCACGTCGGGAAATGATGACTCCACTGAAAATCTGGATCCGTTCCTTGTCACCTTCCTGAATTCGGGTATGCACATCAACGGTATCCCCGATTTCAAATTGAAGTGGCTCTTCACGAAGGCTAGATGCTTCTATCTTTTTCAATAATTCCTGCATGACTCAATGTCCTCTTAGGACGTTTCCCGAATACCCGATAAGGTAGCTTGAAACGCACTGTTTACATTATTTTAGTTCAACTTGAATTTGATTCCGATTCCGTCAGAAGATCTCGACGCCGTTCGCGAGTTCGTTTCAAACTCTGTTCGTGCCGCCAACGTGCAATCTCCTGATGATTTCCACTTAATAACACTTCCGGAACTTCCATTCCACGAAAGTTTTGAGGCCGCGTGTATTGAGGATACTCCAGCAGTCCCGATTCAGAAAACGAATCGTATTTGGCACTGCTTTCATCGCCTAATACTCCGGGAATCAACCGGATTACAGTCTCAATAATCAACATGGCTGGCACTTCCCCTCCGTTGGTAATGAAGTCACCAGCCGATATTTCCATTGGCTCAAGGCCAATGCGGATTCGTTCGTCGAATCCTTCGTATCTTCCGCACAGCAATGTGAGTTGCGGTTCTTTTGCTAGCTCTTGAGCCAGGCTCTGATTCAACGTTCTCCCCTGGGGAGTCAGCATAATCAATTTGCCAGGCTCAGGAACCTCTTCCCGAACGTGCTCGGCACATTGAAAGACCGTATCACAACCAATCAACATCCCCGGACCGCCACCATAAGGGCGGTCATCTACCGAGGCGTGCTTGTCTGTTGCCCAGTCTCGAAAATTCCAACGTTGAATCTCAACTATTTGATTTTGAATCGCTCGCTTGAGCAACCCCTGCTCAAGATAGCTATCAAACAGTTCGGGAAACAAGGTTAGAATATCAAATCGCATTTTGCTCTCTCAAAGAGCGGTCCTATAACGAATCGACTCAGAAACTTATTCTGAGGGGGTTTCTTCAGTAGCAGTACCTTCTTCGGCTGAAGCTTCCGTCGTTGCTTCCGAAGATTCTGGTTCTGGTTCCGGCTCGGGCTCTTTGGGAGCAATCAGAGGTGCTGGCGCAGCCGCTGTTCCGAACTTGTTCTTTTTCACTTTTTTGATCAGCGTAGCAACATTGTCAGAAGGTTGCGCCCCGACTGACATCCAGTAATCAACACGCTCCATGTTGATTGTGACACGCTTTGATTTGTCAGCAACGGAAGTATCATAAGTTCCGATTTCTTCAATTGCTGCACCATCACGTTGTTTGCGTGAATCCATTACACAAATACGATAGAAGGGACGATGCTTACGACCCATTCTTTTCATACGAATACGAACTGCCACTAATTTCTCCTTTTGGAAACGAACTCTTATCTTATGGAAGATACAAATATTTGTAATATTTTCGAAACAGCCATCGACCCCATTAGTCCGACTAACGGTTCTTCTTACGCTGTTTCTTTTTTGCTTTTTTATCTTTTTTCTTTTTCTCTCGCAGCTTAATCGGGTCACCGCCGCGTTTGCTGCGTTCCTTTTGTTTGCTCATGCCCCCCATGGGATCCATCATCCCACCGGAAGACAGCTCACGCATGGCTTTCATCTTGTCACGCATGCCCATGCCGGCCATTTTCTGCATGACACCAGCCATGTTATTAAAATCTTTCACCAGCCGACTGATATCCGAGGGATCAGATCCACTCCCAATCGCAATCCGGCGACGCCGGCTATGATCAATCAGCTCGGGGTTTTCGCGTTCCACTGGCGTCATCGAACTGATAATCGCATCAATTCGCTTCATCTCAGAACCAGGATCGACATCCGGATTCGTATCCAGAAGACCGCCCATACCAGGAATCATTTTCATGATCTCCCGCATCGGCCCCATTTTTCGAATGGTTGCCATCTGTTTCTGAAAGTCGTTCAGGCTGAATTTTCCCTCTGCCATCCGAGTCTGGAGATCAGCAGCTTCCTCTTCGTTAAACTGCTCTTGCGCCTTCTCAACCAGTGAGACGACATCACCCATTCCCAGAATACGTCCCGCCATCCGGTCAGGATGAAACGGTTCCAGACGATCCAGTGCTTCCCCGACACCGATAAATTTGATGGGGACGCCTGTGACCGCTTTGACTGTCAGGGCGGCACCACCGCGGGTGTCACCATCCAGCTTTGTCAGAATCACGCCGTCCAGTTCCAAAGCCTCATTAAATGCTTTGGCACTGTTGACTGCATCTTGCCCTGTCATCGCGTCACAGGCGAAGATTACCTGATCTGGCTGGAGCTTCCGTTCAACCTGCTCCAATTCCTGCATCAATTGTTCGTCAATGTGCAGACGACCGGCTGTATCGAGAATTACCGTATCAACGTTGCCTAGTTTTTTAGCCTGACTGAGCCCGTTCTGACAGACCTTAACGGCATTATTGCCTTCTGGTGCTTCTGTATACACGGGGACATCAACCTGAGCGGCGATGACCTTCAACTGCTCAATCGCCGCGGGACGTTGTAAATCCGCTGCTACCAGCATCGGCTTACGCCCCTGCTCTTTTAAGAGCCGGGCCAGCTTTCCGCAGGTTGTGGTTTTACCACTTCCCTGCAGACCGCACATCATGATGACCGTGATACCGGAAGGTCGGAAAGTGAATCCAGGTTCGACCGGCCCCATCAGGTTGATCAATTCCTGATGAACAATTCCGACGATCTGCTCATCAGGTCGGACCGCTTTGAGAACTTTTTCACCAACCGCCTGTTCGGTCACGCGTTCGATGAAACTGGTGGCAATTTCGTAATTAACGTCTGCTTCAAGCAATGCCTGGCGCACCTCATGCAATCCATCACGGATATTGCCTTCGGTGAGTTTCCCACCACGGGCAAGACCGCTGAGTGCATTTTTCAGATTGGACGTTAATCCCTCAAACACTTTTGATATCCAGACTACTAATCACTAAAAAACAGGTGTCTCAATTAAATCGCTATCAATAAACCACTGCCTCAAACCAGCCCGTCCTCGGCAGAAAACGAGCGCAAAACCGGAACCTAAACCGAACAACGACAGTAGGTTAAGACCAATGCCCTACACTCCTGTTGATGTTGGTGTTCGCAAAGTTGTGATGAGGCAACAACTTGCATCAAGTCGTGGAGTTTAAAAGCTGTCTGAACAATACACAACGGTTCCAGCACACCTTTTTAAAATTCTTGCCCCTTTTACTCTACAAAATTCCTACAATGTTAAACAAATTGCTGACTAATTTGCAATAATATCAGTAATTACTGCAATGTACCGGGCATGGATTCTCCTGATTATTTGAATTCACACTATCCTTGACTGCAGTTTTTTGGATTTGGCAGGCTTGGATACCTTATATTAGAGGACCAAATTGTGTAAGGTTCTTGGTCGCGATTTCTTACTCCGAAGACATGGCCATAGGTATACAGGGGACCAATTAGCCCACCTCTGTGTCACCTGAAATAGACCTAAGCAATAAACGACCGTCGCGATTGAAACGTCATCTGTCAGTAAAATTCGAGTTAAAACGAAACAAAAAAAAAGATGAGTAATACAAAAAACCTGTTCGATAAAGTTTGGGACTTACACACAGTTAAAACCCTTGAGTCTGGCCAGGACCAGTTATTAATTGGCTTACACCTGATTCATGAAGTCACCAGCCCCCAGGCATTTGAGATGCTGCGTGATCGTGGCCTGACAGTTTTGTTCCCCGAACGGACTATTGCGACGGTAGACCACATCGTCCCGACACAAAACCAGGCCCGCCCCTTCGCAGACAATCTTGCAGAACAGATGATGTCAGCCATTGAAAAAAACTGTCGTGAGTTTGGCGTCACGCTGCTGGATGTTGATGATATCCGCCAGGGAATCGTCCACGTCGTCGGACCTGAGCAGGGTCTGACCCAGCCAGGCATGACCATCGTCTGCGGTGACAGCCATACGAGTACCCATGGAGCATTTGGCTCAATTGCTCTGGGAATCGGGACAAGCCAGGTCGCTCATGTCCTTGCAACTCAGACCATGGCTCTAGGGCGTCCCAAAGTACGGCAGGTCAAAGTGAATGGCGAACTCGGACCAGGCGTAACCGCAAAAGACGTAACACTTTACATTATTCGAAAGCTGGGCGTCCAAGGCGGAGTGGGCTACGCCTACGAGTATGCCGGTGATGTCTTCGATCGCATGTCGATGGAAGAACGCATGACGGTCTGCAACATGAGCATCGAAGGGGGAGCCCGCTGTGGTTACATCAACCCCGACCAGACCACCGTCGATTACCTGAAAGGCCGCCCCTCCGCTCCAGAAGGAGCAGCATTCGACAAAGCCGCCGAATGGTGGCTCAGCTTGGCGTCCGGCCCTGATGCAAAATTTGATGATGTCGTTGAATTCGATGCAGCAGATATCGAACCGACTGTCACCTGGGGTATTACTCCTGCCCAATCAGTGGGGATATCCGAGTGCCTGGCCCCCATTTCCAGCTACCCAGAAGACGAGCAAACACTGATCAAAGAAGCATTTCGGTACATGGATCTCGAAGAAAACCAGCCGATCAAAGGGCAAAAAATCGACGTTGCTTTCATCGGCTCCTGTACAAATTCACGGATTTCCGACCTCAGAGAAGCTGCAAAAGTTGTCGAGGGACGTCATGTTTCCGAACATGTCAAAGCATTGGTCGTTCCCGGTTCACAGCTCGTTCGCAAACAGGCCATTGAAGAAGGGCTCGACAAAATTTTCTCGGATGCCGGCTTTGAATGGCGAGAAGCTGGCTGCTCCATGTGCCTGGCAATGAACCCGGATAAACTGGTCGGCAACGAACTCTGTGCTTCGTCCAGTAACCGGAATTTCAAAGGCAGACAAGGCAGCCCGACAGGACGCACACTACTGATGAGCCCCACCATGGTTGCCGCTGCCGCCATCAATGGTTGCGTGACGGATGTACGAGAAATGCTAAACGCAGTGACTGCTTAATTCTCGAATTCAAAAACAACAGACACCAAATTATTATAAAACGACAAAGACAGACAAATGACAAAAATTGAAAGCATCACCGGAACTGGTATCCCGCTCTTACTGGATGATATCGACACAGACCGAATTATCCCCGCACGGTTTTTACGCTGCGTTACTTTTGATGGCCTGGGAGAACACGCCTTCGAAGACGACCGCATACAAGATCCGGACCATCCTTTTGATAAACCACAATTTCAAAATGCATCAATACTACTCGGCGGCCGCAACTTCGGCTGTGGTTCATCTCGCGAACATGCCCCCCAGTCACTGATTCGCTGGGGAATCAAAACCATCATCGCCGAGTCCTACGCAGAAATCTTTTTCGGAAACTGCACCTCACTGGGAGTTCCCGCTGTCTGTGCCTCTCGCGAAACACTGGAAGTTCTGAATCGTGAAATTCAAGACCATCCGGACCAGGAGATCTCAGTCAACCTCTCAACAATGAAAATCCGCTGCGGTGATCAAGAATTCGATTGTACGTTACCCGACAATGCCAGGTCTGCCTTGATCTCTGGCACCTATGACTTCTTAGCACAGTTGCTGAAAAGTGAGTCTGAAATCAAAGAGCGGGCTGCAACCGTGCCTTACTTTACGTCCTTTGCTTGAGCTGGAATAATCCGGCTGCAACAGTCACTTGCCAGCTCCAAGTGACTGCCACGCCAGCGTTGAAGTTCAGGCATTTTTCTAGGGCCTTAATCTGCGATTATGTCTGAGAAAAAAACGAACAGCAATCGTCGTGATTTCCTGACGGGTCGCGTTCTAAAGCAAGCCGCGGAGCGAGCCGGAGACCATCTGGCGGACTATCTGAATGAAGTGACGGAAGACTTTGAGGCACCGACGGGTGGCTCAACAATTCGATTGAGTACACGAGCCATGGCGACCGAATTTGCTGTCGTCATGAACCCCGGCCCCAGCTCGCAGGTCATGCACGCCTCGGATGCGCTGAACTTGCTGCATGAGCTGGAGCAGCTGATGACCGTTTACAGAACCGACAGCGAAATGTCGCGTGTGAATGCCGAGGCTGCGGCTGCTCCTGCAGGTATGGATTCCAGGCTGTTCGAAATTCTTGATCAGTCGCGTCAAATTTGCCTGGATACCGCAGAAGGTTTCGATCCTTCATCCGGCCCTTTAATTGCTTTGTGGAGAGAGTGCAGACAACAGGGACGCATCCCCTCTCAGCAGGAAATTGACGATCGCCTCAAACATACCGGCATCGACCAGTTTCAATTCGACAACTCTGCTCAAACCATTCAATTTCGTTCGCCTGAAAATGAACTCAACCTGGGAGGCATCGGCAAAGGCTATGCCCTTGATGTCGCTGGACAGTTTTTGACAGAACAAGAACTCGAAAGCTGGCTGTTTTATGGTGGTTTCAGCAGTATTCTGGCCCGAGGCACACACAATCAACTTCCTGGCTGGCCCATCGGAATCAAAAACCCGCTGTTTACAAACCAGCGTCTGGGAACTGTATTACTGCAAAATACGTCCATGTCGACCAGCGGATCTTCAGTACAGCATTTTCGCCACGCTGGAAAGCGTTATGGCCACATTTTGGACCCTCGAACCGGCTGGCCTGTCTCAGAACTGCTGTCTGTAACGGTTATCGCCCCTAATGCAGCGTTAGCCGATGCACTTTCGACTGCTTTTTACGTAATCGGTATCGAAAAAGCCCTGGAGTATTGCGATAATCATAGTGAAGTCGGTACGATTTTAATTCCACCACCCTCCCAAGGCCGAAAACTCTCCCCGGTAATTCGCGGAATTCCGAATGAGTTTCTGTTCCTGGATCGCGACCAATTGTTGTCACAATGATTTGTCGTTATAAAGGAATCTTAATAGAACGTTTCCGATCTCGGTGTTGATTCAGCTGCTCTTAACAAAGCGTACGGAATCGGCAGTCAGAGTTCTGCCGGGCTCCACGCCAGAGATCATGTTCTTGATAGAATAAATCACAGACACACACGCAAACTAACCTTCAATGCTTGAGCGACTCGCAACAGCAACGAAAACGTGATGTGATCGTGGACGACATTCCAGATGTAGTTCGACTTCATGCATTTGAAATTCAGATGTTGAAGACGAAAAAAAGAGTTCCTAACATACAGACAATACGAAACAAAACATTAAAATCCCCTTAAACGAACAGAGGGTTTACGAGTGCAAGATCTAAAGAAAATCTCAGGGATCGCGATCCTGTTTATTGTTGTTTTACGACTCGCAATCGGCTGGCAACTGCTCTATGAGGGACTCTGGAAAATAGATAGCCTGAGCTCCACGCGTCCCTGGACGGCGGCCGGCTATCTGAATAACGCCAAAGGTCCCTTCCGTGATCACTTCCGTAGTATGACCGGCGACCCCAATGACTTGAACTGGCTGGATGCTGACAAAGTCAAAGCAAAGTGGCTCGCCTGGGAACAGCGGTTCCTGAATCACCACCCGAATCTGACCAATGCCCAGAAAGCAAAACTGCACCAGATGGTCATTGGCAGCCCGTCCTTTGCAGCGGAGCTCAGTGCTCTCCCACCAGAAGTAAAAATTAGAGGCAGCCTGGGGAATGTTGTAAAATACGACGCAAAAAGAAAACGCTTGATTGTCGATGGTGAGAAACACTTGACTCCCGCGGAAAAACAACGCCTGCAATCCATGGTGCCTGTCAAAAAAGGTCCTAACGGAAAACTCGAAGGTGGAACAGCCCTTGATCGTGAATTTTACGTTGCTGTGGACAAGGTCTACGCCCGCTCTGCCCGCCTAAGTTACATTGAACAAATGCAGGCATCGCTACGAGGGAATCCGGAACTGGCTGGCCAGATCAACGTCAAGCAGGAAGGCACCATCGATGGCAAACGAATCGGCAAGATTGAGCAATACAAGATCAACCTGGATCGTTACGAAGAAAAACTGACTCAGGCAGACCAGCAATTTAAAGTCGATCATCTCAACAAACTTTGGGCCGAGATCCAGAAGTTGAAAGCCGACCTGGTCAATCCGATTCGCGCCATGGAAGAGGAAATGGAAACCGAAGCCAACAAACTGCTCACACCAGAGCAAATTGCGGCTGGCCCCGTCCCTCACGAAGACACACAAATCCACCGTGTGAATATGATGACCATTGCCAGCCTGACAATCCTGGGAATCTTGCTTCTAGTCGGCTTCGGAACCAGAATCGCCGCCATCGGCGCTGCAGGCATGTTGTTCTCGTTCTATCTGGTCATGCCCCCCTGGCCGGGAGTTCCTGAAGCACCAGGACCTGAACACAGTTTTATCATTAATAAAAATCTGATCGAAGTCATCGCCCTGCTGGCCATTGCCGCCCTGCCGACAGGGACTTGGTTTGGTATCGACGGCCTGGTATATCGCTTTTTCCATAAAAAGAAAAAATCGGCAAAGTAAACTCACTGATTAAGTGGAAATTTTCGTAGGAAACGAGGGTACATCTAACAACCGCCTTGTTTCCACCTATAACTGAATAAATCATTCCTCCCTACCGGTAATCGATACGCGTTGCGTATCAGGAGCAAAAATATGCAATTAACTCCCGAACAGGAACAAATCGGCAAAGACAATTTTAATGAAGCGGTTGCGTTTTCACGGCGTGATTTCATCGTGGGAGCCGCTGCTGCGAGCACCGGATTAGGAGCAGCTTATTTTGGGTATGAAAAACTCAAAGGCGAACCAGTCAAAGTTGGATTCATTGGAACCGGTGATGAGGGTAGCGTGCTGATCACGCAGCATCCCCCTGCATACATGGAAATCGTCGCGATCGCCGACCTGCGTCCTACCAACCGCCACAAAGCATTTCACGGACACGGCAATGAGCATCGCGTGGGACTGATCGACAAACTCGGTCAGGAAAAAGCTTCAAAAATCAAACAGTTCGACGATCACAAAAAACTAATCGCCGCTAAAGAACAACTCGGTCTGGAAGCGGTCATCATCGCTGTTCCCCTGAGTCAGCACGCTCCCATTGCGATGGCGGCCCTCGACGCTGGCTTACATGTTCTGTCAGAAAAGTTGATGGCCCACAATATTACCGAATGCAAAGAGCTCATCAAAAAAGCCAACGAAAAGAAATTACTGCTGGCCGTCGGTCACCAACGTCATTACAGCGTGCTCTATGAGAATGCCAACGAGCTCGTCAAACAAGGTGAACTCGGCGATATTCGACATATTCGTGCCCAATGGCACCGCAATAACAGCTTCCCGGGACGCGACAGCTGGCGCAAGAGTGTTCCCAAAGAAGACACACAGGAACTCGCCGAAAAAGTCGCAGAGTACGGCTACGACAACATGGACGAGTTGATCAACTGGCGTCTGTACAACAAAACGGGCGGTGGCTTGATGGCCGAACTCGGAAGCCACCAGCTCGATGCCTGCAGTATCTTTCTGGGTAAAGTTCATCCGCTGGCCGTTCAAGGTTACGGCGGAAAAAACTTCTACGGTGTGAAAGGGATTGGCTCGAAGGATAAACAGGAAGACGATCGTGAAATCGATGATCACGTTTATGTCACCTTCGAATTCCCCGGCCCTCATTATGATCCGGAAACCAATCCACGCGATATCTGCATCGTGACCTATTCATCGATCAACACCAACCGCTGGGAACCTTATGGAGAAACCGTCCTGGGTAGCCGTGGTACACTGATCATGAAGACTGAAAAAGAAGCGCTGCTCTTTAAGGAATCCAGCCCCTCCACCGGCGGTGGAGGACCAGACCAACGTCTGTGGGTCATTAACTCCAGTGATGGCAGCGGACCGGTTCTTGACGCCTACGAAACGACGGCCCCTTCTGCTGCCGCTTCGGATGTCAATCAAGCGGTTGGCGACAAAATCAGTCGTGGCTACACCGAAGAAATGGAACATTTCGCCCACTGTATCCGTACCAATAACTTCAACGGCCCTTACGAAGGCGGCTTGAAGTGCAACGGAACCGTCGCGATGGCAGATGCGATCATGGCCCTGACTTCCAACCTGGCCATGAAACACAAGATTCGGATTGAATTCAAACCGGAATGGTTTGACCCCGAAAATCCTGCCACTCCGGAAGATGATTTTGCAGACAAAACAGCCTGACCGTTGTCTATTGTATTCAATGTCTAATTCGATCATGATCCAGCAATGCCGAGGAAACTCATCCTCGGCATTGTTTCTTTTTAGTTACACTAGACCATAAGTTCAAAGGGGACCCACGTGTCGGAAGGACGCAAGGCAGGCCTGTTTCTCATTTTTGTAACTGTCTTTATCGATTTGCTTGGTTTTGGAATCGTCTTACCATTACTGCCTCGATACGCAGAACACTTTGAAGCAAGTGGTGGCACACTGGGACTGTTGATGGCATCGTTTTCTGCGATGCAATTTATCTTCGCCCCCATCTGGGGACGCATTTCGGACCGCGTTGGCCGTCGCCCGATTCTGATTCTGGGATTAGTCGGCTCGACTGTGTTTTACGGCATGTTCGGCTTCGCGACGTCGCTGGGTAAAGAAGGCGTATTTCTAGGCATCGGCGCATTATCCTGGCTATTCATCACACGCATTGGAGCCGGAATCGCCGGCGCTACCATTCCCACAGCACAAGCATACATCGCAGACATTACCGGCCCCAAAGAACGCGGCAAAGGCATGGCGCTTATCGGTGCGGCATTTGGAATCGGCTTCACCTTTGGACCTTTAATCGGTGCGGCATTTGTCTCGGCAGAAACCGGCGCAACGCCCAGTGCAGCGCCCGGCTATGTCGCCTGTGTTCTTTCCGGAATGGCCGCCCTACTCTCCATCTTCAAGCTGCCGGAGTCGCTCAATAAACAAACATCCAAATCACTGGCAAAACGTCACCACTGGTTCGACGTCAGTAGCTTCCGACATGCGCTTTCTCGACCACGCATTGGCTTAATTCTGCTCACTAGCTTTTTGACAACATTTGCCTTTGCCCAATTTGAGTCAACACTCTCCCTGCTGACTCAAGAGCTGGGATTCGCTGCCCGCAGTAACTTTTTTATCTTCGCTTATATCGGGTTCATCTTAACACTCAGCCAGGGATTTCTGGTCAGACGATTGATCCCCAAAGTTGGCGAATATCGCATGGGTCTGGCAGGGATCATTCTGATGGTAATCGGCTTGCTCTTAATCGGTGTAGCCGGGAACTCTGGATCGTATATATTGCTCTATGCTGTCCTGCCCATCTCGGTCGTTGGCTTTTCTGCAACCACCCCTTCACTGCAATCACTGTTATCCTTAAACACCTCAGAAGATCAGCAGGGAGGCGTGCTCGGAATCGGCCAGAGTATCTCGGCTCTCGCCCGAATTCTCGGTCCCCTGGCAGGGATCGTTCTGTTTAAGGGAACCCAAAATGGCGCGATCCAGGGCAGTATCACATCCCCATATTGGGTTGGTGCCGGCATCATGCTTTTGGGATTGCTCTTAATGAGTAGTCTGAAATCAACAGCAGGAAATTCCGATGTCCAATCAACAGTGGAGACTTGAGATTCGGAACAGGAAGCACACGAAAGCAGGTCTTGCCCTAAACCCGGCATTGTGCTAATGATACGCACAGTTTGGAAAATAAGTTACCAGGTCAACCTTTTACAGGCACGCGAGCCATGCGCGATAAAATCACACACTCAAAATGGACCAGACGCATCCTACTCAGTCTGGCTATTCTGCCCTTCGCCACAGCTATCTTCGCCCACTGGACTGGTTCACGCGTTCAACCATCACTCGCCGGTAAACCCAAACCGGCTCTCGCATTTGAAACGTATCTGGTTGATACAGGACTCGTCAAAGAAACGGCGCGTACTGTCGGCGCACGATTTCGCTTCAAAAACCTCAGCGAGCATACCGTTACGGTTAAAGAACTTATTCCCAGCTGTGGTTGCCTGAACCCACAACTGCAAAAAAAGGTCTACCTTCCCAATGAAGCGGGAGAATTCCAACTGAAGATGGAAACTGCCGGCGAATCTCCTGGTCAGAAAGAATACTTCGTTGATTTCCGCTATGAGGATTCCGAGGAGCGAACAACCCGACTGACGCTCAAACTGGAACTTCCCATCCGTAGGCTCGTCGTGAAACCCAAAGCGCTTGTGATCTACCAGTTCACACCAGGCCGCACAACACATCCAATAACAGTCTCCGATTATCGATCTGGCAAAGATTTTGAAATCATCAGCGTAGAAAGCACTTCTAAGTACGCCAAAGTAGAACTTGGCAAGCTGGAACAGAAAGACGGACTGCGTCAGCAAAAACTGGAAGTGATTGTGGAAGACATTGTTCCCCCGGGAAAACACAATGGCCTGATTGTCATCAAAACAAACGACGCCGACTTCCCCGAACTCTTTGTCCCGCTGATCATTCAGGGACCGGACCAACAGACCGTACAAAAAAACAAACCCAACTCTCCCAAAGCGAACTAATTGCCCTAAACAACTTCCTGGATAGAGCTTACGAAGCATAGCACAGGCACTGTGTTCACGAGTTTTGGGATTTTAAGACATTTTTTGTACGGAATGCAGCCTGCCAGGTCACTAACTATGGTAGAGGCCGTTTTTCTCGGATTCCCATAAGACACTCAAAGACGATGGTGCCCCATGCGTTTAACACTGCGAACATTAATTGCTTATCTCGACGATGTTCTCGAGCCAACTCAAATCAAAGAGATTGGTCAGAAGCTGGAAGAAAGCAGTTACGCTTCCTCACTTGTTGAGAGAATCAAAGATGTTTTGCGCCGGCGTCGCCTGACGGCACCAGAAGTGGAAGGCCCCGGCTCCAGCCCAGATCCAAATTCGATCGCCGAGTATCTGGACAACACACTCTCACCAGAAAGTGTGGCCGACGTGGAAAAAATCTGCTTGAACTCCGATGTGAATCTGGTCGAAGTAGCAGCCTCTCATCAAATTTTGACACTGGTTCTGGGAGAACCGGCAACCATCAACCCTAATACCAGAGAACGTATTTATGCACTGGGGCCGATTTCTAGTGACCACAGCCTCGATACTACCAGCGTCAATGAATCAGACCAGAGCGAGAGCACTTTTGAACCAGTAGAACATACACCATCCTCTCCATTAAGAAATCAAAGTCCGGGCAGTCAACAGACCGTCCCTGCAGAAGACATAGAACCATTTTCTTCCCGCATACCTGATTACCTCAAAACCAAACCCCTCTGGAAACGCTTTACTCCCTACTTCCTGGTCCTGCTCGCCGGTGCCGTCTGGGCAGGTCTCTTCTTTGGAGACGAGACATTTTTCCCGGAACTTTTCTCAGGCCGTGATACACAAACACAACTGGCAAGCAACCTTCCTGAAAACCAGGAAGTCGATCTCTCAGCTACCGCCAAACAGCCAGAATCGAGCACTGATTTAGAATCACCAGCCCCGACGACTCCTGTGCAGCCAGAAATACAGCCGGCACCAAAGACGCCTGATGTAAATTCCAGCCCCAGCAGTCAGCCTGTCGCAATGAACAACAAACCCCCAGCTTTCGATGCACCGCCACCCGCTGATGCCGAAAATAGTGCGACAGCAAAAGTCGTCCCCACAGAACCACCGGTGACGAACTTACCCTCAACTACCCCCAAAATCACAAAGAATGGAGAAACGCTGACGCCCACTCCCCCTGCGACGGCTCCCGATAAAAAAACAGTCGCCATGACAAACCTCGATAAGAAACCCAAAACGCCACAGCCACCCAAAATCGAATTGGCAGACATCGCCGAACAGGCACCAGCCGCCCAAATTGAATCAGAAGATGGGTTCTTCCTGGCACGTGTTGATAAAAAACATGAACTCGCAGACAAAAATGATTGGGTGATTCTCTCCAAAGTCAGCCCAATTCAGGTTGGCTCCCTAGTCGCATCACCCGAGCCGTTTACAGCACGGATCAATATCCCCGAGGCATTCTGCAAAGTTGTTCTCCTGCCAGATACTTCAGTCACTTATATCGGCAAAAATGAAGCCGCAGACATGGGGTTTCAGATACAGGAAGGCCGACTCCGCATTGAAGCCTCACGAGGCCTGAATGATGCAAAAGATGCCGCTGGCCCCACGCTCTCAATCAAGGTAAATGACGAACTCTGGCGGATTGAACTTGTCACCAGAGACAGTGTTTGCGGAATTGAGATCAACCCGGTCAAGCCAACCAAACCGGGAGAAACACTGGGGCCCGATAATTATACAGGCACACTCTATGCCTACTCAGGAATGATTCGTTTCTCCGATGGAAAAGGGAAAGTTCACACCATTGATGCCGGTCAGTGGATGTCGCTCTCAGCCAAAGACCGCGCCGCCGGTATCATCAACCCCTCAGATCGACAGAAACCCTTACGTGTTCCACATTGGGTTGAACCGGACTACAAAGACAATTCGTATCTCTCACGCCGGTTAACTGCCGCGTTTGTCAAAGAATTGAATGACGACCAACTCGTCTCCCTCACCATGCCAGCAATTACAAAAGACTTAAAGCCCAACATTTCTGATCTGGCCACGAAATCACTGTCATTAACAAACCGCTATCAGGCACTGGTAAAAGTGCTTGACGAAGTGGACCACCATGAGTCCCGTATCGCAGCGATTAACGGTATCCGAAACTGGCTGCCACGCGATCCAAACAACGGAGAACTTCTGAAAGCGGCGTTACAAAAACAGTTTTCTCCCGAAATGGCAGAAATCATGGAACGTCTGTTGTGGGGATTCCAGACTACAGACGCGCAAGATCGATTCATTTCAGGAAGACTTGTCGAATGGCTCGAACACAATCATGTTGCCGTTAGAGAACTGGCCTTCAACTATATCAATCAGCTGACAGGCCGTGAGATCGATTATTCTGCGATTGCCACACCAACACAAAGACGCGCAACAGCCCGACGCTGGTTTTCTCAAATCGAGAAGCATGGCGCATTACTGGAACCCAAAGAAGTCCCCCCGTCTCCTCCAACTAAGCCAGTCAGCCCGCCACAACAATAACTTGTGCCCCCCATGTCCGCTCCAGCTCAAGGCTGATTAAATTAGCTCTATCTTCTATTTCAGAAGATACTTAGCAGCGTAATGATTTTTTCCCTTCACACCAGATTTTCAACGAAAAATCCTCAAATTCCTCTTGCTGCAAATTCAGGGGACTGATATCGTCCCGACACCTTCCTCATTCTCATTTCATAATCAAAAATACAAATTCAACTTTTAAAACCTCTCCAAACCATTTTTCCGGCAGCGTGAAATTCAGCAACGGATTCTGAATGCATGCTTACAAACGATGGAGATGTGCACGATGCACTCAACTCGGATTAGATTTTCACTTATCAGCAGTTTGGCCATTTTATTTTCACTGGGCACACTTGGATTGACTGGTTGCAATTCAATGCATGGTGTCGCCAGCAATGAAATGGGAAATGGATACTACCAACGTGGCGAATACGCGCAAGCACATGCCTCGTTCACCCGTGCGATTGCTGATAATCCTGGCAATCCGGACTATGTCCACAACCTTGCCGTCGTCATGGAAAAGGAAGGCGATCTGGCGGGCGCCGAACAGACCTACCGCAACGCACTACGCTTGAATCCCTCGCATCAGCCTTCTCACCATGGATTGGCAGAGTTAATGATCACTCAGGGCCGCCAACAGGAAGCAGTGCAACACATCACTGCATGGCGGGACACTCAACCCTATGTCGCAGAATCTCACCTGGAAATGGCTTGGTTGCTCGAACAGTCTGGTGATATTAACGGTGCCGAACAATCATTAAAGGCTGCATCGAATGTCGATCCAAACCACCCCAAAGTTCTCGCACATTTAGGTCAGGTTTATCAGCAGACAGGCCGCTCAGATGAAGCACTTGCCATGTATCAGCAGTCTCTGAATACAGAGTGGTATCAACCACAGGTCCAGTCAAGAATCGCTTCTATCAAGAAACCATCTTCAGCCAACAGCTCTCAGAATCGCATTGTGGCCAAAGGTTGGGAGCATGGCCCGGTTGGCAACGGGAACAGCTTGTTCCGCTATCAAACTCGCACAGCACAGGCCAGTTACACTCACCCCCTCCCCACTTACACCAACGGCGCGTCATCAGGTACCATCGCCATGATGAACGCCCCACAGATGAGCCATGCATCAGCAATTTCAAGTCAGTCAATGGCAGCACAATCAATGCTGGTCGCCCCCGGCGTCGCAGGTCAACCAGTCCAGCTGGGAGTCCCCGCTATGGCTGCTTATCCTGAACCAGTAAACGTCGATCCGGCTCATTTCCCTTCTGAGCAACCGGCAACAGCAGGTGCTCCCGTACTACAACCCTACTAGTTCGAGAGCGGCATCTAAGCCCAGTGTCCATGCCGCAAAAATCAATGCACGGGGACCTGGGACATGACATTGAAATCAAGCGAACAATGAGCCTCTGTAATCAGATTGCATTGTTCAAAAAGAGGGAATAGGACCACCCGCTGCTCCGTTGATTCTACTTTCCGTCTTGTTAGAATAAGACTCAAAACGGGATGTGGCTCAGCCTGGTAGAGCGCTGCGTTCGGGACGCAGAGGTCGCAAGTTCAAATCTTGTCATCCCGACTTCCGCTAAATTATTTTCTCAAAAATACTTACGCCCATTTGAAATCTCCGATTTTCAATTTATTTTTCCCGGTGATACCTTTTTTGTGGAAAAAACGGGTAATCACGTTCGATTTCTTTCCAGTATCTTGCTCGTTTTCAGCACACGATTTGGATCCCTATTTCAGGCCAAATCTACCCCTGACGGCCAAAGGCTCACAGTGCTTCGTTATCTGAAAACACTCTTCAGCGATTCAAGATCCAGCATTAATTATTACTAGACTGTGTCCAGTTTTACTGCAGCGTCTCCAAGGCCATTTGGACCGAGTATATTAGAATGGGAGACGCTATGGTTAAAGGGGATGCGCTCTAGCATGTGATGCCTGGAGTATCCCCGCCTCTCTAAATTCAACTGACTGGCGGCAGCGCTACGCTTTCTGTCCGGTGCTTACACGTTAATCTCCACATGTAATCTGCCCCCATGGACGATAGCAGTTGTTATGTTACATTTTAAGGTGTTCACTTTTGATTTCTAACGTTCCAACTGGCTCAAGGTTAGGGGGGGCAAGGTCATATGTACCCTTATAACTTATACGTTTTTGCAAAATAAAGCTCGTTTTTTAGTACAACTTGTCAGTTTTGGTATCATGTTCTAAATTTTTTTTACATAAATCGGTACCTATGAGCTTTGCAGCTAAATCAGAATTTGTAAAAAACATCTCTAAAAAAAGAACTAAAGAATCAGACTATCGGTTTGTCGGAAATGAGCCACCTGTTTGCAGAATCTTTTCAGTCGCTCTCTCCAGTTTTCGATTGCGCTCCCTATACTCCAGATCTGCTTCATCTTTGATGAACAGGCCTGACAGAGGGGTGTTCGAGATCAGTTGTTTTGACTTGCCGACAACAAACTTCCCGGCGTCGTAGGTGTAGCCACCCACGGTTCTGAAAACGCGTGACGTCGTTTTGGGAACGCCAGTTTTACTGAGAACGCCCACGGTCGCTTTGGCTGTTCCAGCCGTCGCATTTTTGAAAGTGGTCCCAATCGGGAGATGATTCTTGTAAGAGACTTTCACTCCGCCATCATGGGCGAATGACAGGAGGACGCGGCTTTTTCCGTAGCGATATTCAATCATATCTTTTGAGTAAAGTACTTCCGGAGCGCCGGGCAGAAGTTGCACATCCGCATAAACACGGCATTTTGTCTTCGGATGATTTGCGACAACGATCGAAGGGCCGCCTGGAATGTAAGGGCCTTGAAACTTGCGGTCTCCCGTGTAGTAGTAACGGTGAACCAGGACGGTGGGAGGAATCTCAATTTTTGAGCTGCTTCCGTCCGATTCCACAAGCACCGCCGGGATCCCGTCGGAACTGACACCGGGCAGGATGACATCGATTTCCTGAGTCGCTGGCACAGGCGCTTTTTTCTCGGCATGGACCGTCGCATTGATTTGAAACAGGACGATCCAGATGATTCCGGCATGAATCAAATTTGTTTTTAGAATACAGGTGAATTTCGTTTTTAGGAACATCCGTCTTTCCTCAAACTTTTATAGAACGTTTCGCATGTTGAATGAATTTGTGCAGTTTACTTCTCGTAATAGAGTTCCATTTCAACGAGATTAATTCGGTCGTAATATTCCTGAAGATTTCTTTCAAACTGACTTGGTTTAGCCCAGTTGCTGGTAAACTGTCGGGGAGCGGGTTCTCCGCTTTTTACCCAGAACAAAGAGGTTTTATGGGCCGCCAGTAACGATTTTCGTTGCAGATTTTTCTCATCTCGTGCGTAACAGCGAATTGCCAGGTGAAAGCGGCTACCTTTGAGGTAATGCAGAAAATTGGGTCGATTTCCGAGTGCTTGTTGAATCGCCGTGAGTGCCTCGCCCCGGCTGGGATTAAAGTGCGCATTGACTGCCAGATTCCATTCTCCGGTTTCCTGAAAGCGAAAATCCGTTTCAGTCAGTACGGCAGGGATCACTATGGGAAGCTGGTCTGAGCGGTGGAAATATCTCGTTCTCGTTTTGGTGCGGATCTGATTTGTTTCAGTATCAAACTCTTCGACAGCAACTATGATCTGTTCCGTTAATTCCACGCGGCTGCGGGCAGAGGTAGCGCGTGTGTCGTAATCATAATTATGGGGAATTCCACAAGTTCGGGTTGGAACACGCTTGGGAAACAATTCACTGAATGCGGTGCCTGTCATAACCACCACCATGCACACAAGGCTGAGCCTTAGCAGCGATTTCTTATCAATATATTTAATGACCATTATAGACTCTTATGTTCAATCAATCTGATGGATTATGAGTGAGAAGAACCGATTCAAGTGAAGTATTTTAATTCCTGAAAAGTGATTTAATTCGAGAGACAGACCGTTTGTAGATACTGGTCTGTTTCGGTTGTGACGGTACCGCTTTTGGTTGTTGAATTTGTTGATTGGTTGCTGATCTCTCTGGTATATTAAGAGTCGGAACGGAACGATTCAGCGTGTTCTTAATCACCCTTCTGGGTGAAGAAATACGGGATTCCTGCTGCGGACTCACAATTGTCGGTTCTCGTTGAGGAGACAAATCTGTGGCCGTCCAGGAAGCTGGCTGAACCCTGTTATCCCGGACCGGAATTGCTGAAGTTTCATTGGACTCTATCGAGGGGATCGGCGGCAGTGAATTCAAGCCGGGACCTGATGGTAATACCGGAACCGCCCGGTCAGTGTCTCTAAAGCCATCTGGGTTGGAACGGGGGACAAAGCGTTCGGAAGGATTTTGTTGCTCAGGCTGGAAGTTTTCCTGCAGGTGACTTCGTTTGAGATTCAACCCAGGCCCCATGTATCCGTTGGGATGGACATCCGGAATGGTTTCTTGGGAACGGTAAAGATCGGAGCGTCGTTCCGGTTCTTTGATCTGCAGGAATTGATCGACCTGAGAACCAGCATAGTCGTAAACGCGATTTTTCAGGAAGCGATCGCGGCCTTTGGAGATGAACTCGCGGTTGGACAGTTCCAGCGGGCCGACATCGGCGACAGCGGGAGCCCAGCGAAGACCCATCAGATCAAACAGGGTCGGATAGATGACGGCCTGACTCATGATCTGACTTTGTTGCAGAGAGCTTTCAGCACTCGGCGTTGGTCGGAAGAGAACGCCCACACCGGGAACGTCCGACAGGAGCGGAACTCCATTCGCAGTTCGTGAGGCTTTTAGAGCGATCACGAAGCGGCTGATTTCACGGAGTTCATAGTTCCCCAGTTGCACATCGGTATCGATGAAGTGTTCCTTGATCCGACCCAGATGTTTTTCGTCCGCCCGAACAGGTTCCCGCACGTTGGTACGATAAAGATAGTTCAGATCAAAGACGACCGCTTGACCGTCCGGCTGAATGACGGGGCGAACGGTAAAGCCCGTTCCGGTTTCGAATTTGAACACGGCAGGGTCCGGAATTAAGTTTTCAAAAGCAGATCCGAAGCGTTGTCCTTGAGATCCTGGTTGTCCTAAGATCTGTTTGTCTAACGAATCGGGCTTGATCGTATATCCCCCCTGAACGTTTTCTCCCCCATTCATGGAAGTGATCGCCAGGAAGGTCGGATCATTCACCAGAGCTCCATATTCTTTAAAGGATGCCTCGGCAATATTCATACCTTCGATGATGGCCAACTGCCGTTTGGGAAGATCAAATTCGATCGTGGCTTTGGGAGCCACTTTACCCAGAGAACGGTTATTGGTCAGGATACTGGAAGTTTCCATCGAGCCGAACGAAACATTCCAGTAGCGACTGGCATCACGGGCTTCCTTGAACGCGGGATAATAGAACTGTGTATTGAAATCGTCTTCCAGTGCGGTCGCGATGCGCTTGAGATAGTTATCGATGTTGGCGGTATGGGCCCGAGTTCCTTCTACCAGTTCGATGAATTTATCCTCGGTCTGGTCGATTTGCATGTCGAGGAACTTTTTGTGATCGAGCGACAGGCGGGAGTTTTTCGCATTCTGCTCAGCGAACTTCAGTTTCAGCCCCGCTTCAAACAGTTCGTTGAATGATTTGTCGACGACCTGAAAGAGTTCGGCTGCCTCTTCGTATTGTTTGTTTCCTGATTTCAAGTATGAAAATACTTTTGAGCTAACGACTCTCCACTTCGAGTATGCTTCTTGAATCCCTGCTGAATTCGTTCCCGCTTTGCCGAGTAGTTCATTTACTTCTTGAACATTTTCCACAATTTGTCGAGAAGTGTAGGCTGTATGTTGGCTTACTTCTTTTATCAAATAGTACGATGTTGCAATTCGATGGATGTCCCGGAATGAATCGCGTTCTTCATAGTCAATTTCACGTTGGTATTTTTTAGCTTGGTCTAACTTTGCCTGCATTGCAGGTGATTGGTTATACCATTCAAGTTTATTAATCACTTCTCGAGACTTTTGAATATAAGCTTGGGTGATCCGATCTAATTCAGCATATTCAGCAGGGTTTGATAAACCAAATTTATAGTTTGATTCATCTTTTTTCTTCATTCTTCGTTTTTCATCCCCTGTTTTTTCTGAAAAGTTGAACTGGAATGTCTTACCTCCATACTTAAATTCTCCACGTGACTGTTTTAAATTTGAAATAAAAGACTTGTAAGGTTCAGTGCCTTCCTGAGACTTCACTGATTGGCTTGACTTTATTCCTACGACGTTTTTCATGCTATTAGAGAAGTATTCATTAAGTACTTCATAAATTCGATCTTCAAGTGTTCTCCATTTTGTTGATCCGGTTTCTTGCTTTACCGGAAATAAAGTCTGGAGCAATGCAAATTTTTTAGATGTGGGTAAATTCCTGATATCGATGCTAGAATCTCCAGAGGCGGCCTGGAGCAGGTTATTCACGACATTTTCAAAGATTTCCTGAAATGATTCGAAGTCTGCACTGACAGCGGCATTTTCATTACTAATCTCTGCTATTCGTGCCTGCAATCGGGTTGTGGTTTGGATGACTTTGATCTGGCTGTTTTGCACTGATTTCTGTACTTCGGCGAGTGCCTGTTCTTCCAGGTCTTCTTTTTCTTTGGCTGCTTTCAGTTCTTCCAGATAGTTGCCGACGCGTTGTTCGATCATGGCGCGTTCCATGACGTGCAGGTTGAGTTCGCGTTCGGTGGTCAATCGGGCTTTGAAAATTTGTGCCAGGCGTACGAATTCGCGCTGGAGCGGCGTCATAGTATCGGTGCCGATGACTTCGTGATCGAAGAAACCCCGGAAGGACTGGAAGTTGGCATACGGTGCCAGCAGGTTCATTTTATGTGGATGTTTGTTTGCTTTGGTGGGGCCACCCTGGTAGAGGAACTGACATTCCGCGTTGGGGAGTTCGGTTTCCACCGAGGCGTAGAAACGTGCCAGGATCTGCTGCCGAATGTCGTTTTTGGCCAAAGCCAGCACGAACAGAGCAGACGAGAGACTGGTGGTGTCCATGGAATGGATGGAGAGCAGTTTGTTCCCGGACTGCAGGAATTCAGAATCCATTTCTTCCAATGCCTGAATGAAGTCACGACCGAAGAACGCGTAGAGATATTTTTCGTCGCGCTGTTCCTGCGTCATCGCGAATCCATCTTGACAGGTGGAGATGGCGACTTCCGATGCGACGGCCACGATTGCTTTTCTCAACATTTGTGCGGATTGTACAGTCAGGAACCGGCTCTGGTCGATTGATTTCTGAATCCGGTCCGCGACGTTTTCCATGCGTTTGGCATCTTCGCCGTTGACCTGGATGGTGTGCATCGCAATGCGAACCTGCCCGACGGGAGAATCGATCTGGTTGATCATCGTCCGGATGATGTTGACCCCTTTGATGGGCCCGCGCAGATGAATCAATCCTTCGCCGATGACTTTAATGGTGACTTGTCGTACGGCATCGTAAGATTCGGGGTCACCATTTCCGATGGTATAAAGATCTGTTTTTTCTGCCCGCAATTCGCTGCGGAACAATGCTGCGCTGAGTTGGTCTTCTTTCAGATCCAGTTTTTTGAGTTCGTCGTCTTCGGTATTCATCTCAGAAGAGAGTGTCGAAATATCGCCGCGCAAGTCGTTCATGACCCGCTGGGCATCGTCGATGGCAGACTCGAGTTGGTTTTTGGTCGTGTCATCAATATCGGGGTTGGCACGTTCACGCACCAGGCCGCTGAGAATCTGTTGCTGATTGCGGTATTCATTTTCTTTTTGTCGCAGTTCTTTTGAGGCGCGAATCGCTTTTTCTTCCTGCAGACGGCGATTGAGGACGGCTGCTTCGTAGGATTCTCTGGCCTGATCGGCTTGCAGCTGGGCCTCCTGATAGCCTTTATGATTCAGCGACTGAACTTCCGAGTTGAGAATCTGTGCAACCCGGTGGGCATCGCGATAGTAATACAGCCGCGCGACTCGGGTGACCACTTTGTCTGAAGGGTTGAATCCATCTGCAGGGAGATCCCGTTTTTCGTACTCATGATATTCTATAAATTTACTTGTGGGTACTGCCGGTGAAGCAGAGCGACTGGCAGAGGCGGAATCCCCACCTGGTTTATTCAAGACGCGAACAAAGTTGGTGCCAGGCTGTTTATCGTTCCCCTCTAGCTTGTTGCCGAAAATGTCTTCGAGCTCATTGCCTGTAATCACGAGCTGATAGATGTCGGCAGGGATATTCTCGACCGTCAGAATCACCGCGTTGTCGTAGGACTGGTAGACTCCCTCCGTGATTGTCACCGTTTCACCACTTAGGAAGTTACCTGTTCCTTTACTGCGAGTGAGGTGGAATGTTTTTTTAAGTTTAGGATCATCAATTATTTTATCTGCAATATATTTAAGAGGATTCTTGGGTGAGAATTTGATTTTCAGCTTATCCACGCCGGGAGCTGTTCCGAAGTTGGGGGGCTGAACGTCAACCACTTCCAAGCCGCCTTTCTGAATGTTGAGCGTGAAGGTCTCGCTCCGATTGGGGGCGATGTATTCCCCTTGAGAGGCTTTAAAATAGAGTTGATGTTTTCCGTTGGAGAATGGCTTGAGCAGTTTTACAGTTTTCTGGTTGACGAATTCCCCATACCCAAGGGGCGAGTTCGATGCGGTAGAATAGAGGATAATCTGTGTGTTGGTTACATTTGAGTCGTTAGTGACGATATTGGGAGTGTCCGTGTTCAAGTTGACAATTTTCGTGAGATCAGGGGAAGTTCCTTCTGCCGGTTTGATTTCAATTGCGCTTAGTTGCACTTGAAAGTCGCTCATTAAGGAAAGGGCATTAAGTTTAATTGTGACAGGATTTGAAAATGCAAACTGATCACCTTCCTGACGCAAGAGATAGAGTGTCGTGGGAGTCTTGTTGATGATAGCACTGATATTTAGAGTTGCCTGCCAGGCACCATTTTGCCCCGGTTGATAGGTTACGTTCAATTGCTGCGGTGCTGCTGGCAGAAGTTTGCCGGAATCTTCGTTGAAGAGCAAAAATTTCAACGCGCGGTCCGGACTGGCTTTGGTGCCGGCTAATTCCAGATACCCGTTATACAGATCGATTTTTGAGTTCGAAAATGTCTGGGGATCAGAATATTTTTGATTCTTGTAAGACGCGATTTCCGGAATCAGCGGATTGAAGCCAGCCGGTCTGGGGATAATGACGGTAATCGTTTTTGATTGACCCTTGCCTGGTTCACTGACCCAGCTGTCTTTAAACCGGAACTGGTAGATGCCATGTTCCAATCCGGAAAGAGTGTAAGTTTCTGCAGTCGGTGAGACTTCGGCTTTGACCGCTTTTATTTTTGACCCGAATTGATTGGCAATCGCTGGAATCGAATCGATCTTCTGAGATTCGAAGACGGCTGTTCGGTCTTTCGATTTCGTAATATTGAGTATCAAATTCGAACTGCGAAGCAGATAGCAGGGAGTTCCATTGGCGTTGGAGTTTGGTGCGGTGTAGAGGATGGGAAGCGAAGGTGAAACACCGACATCGGTGACAGATTCGATTTTGGGATAGTTCGGCTGATCTTGAATGACGTTTTTGATTTTGAATTCAAAAGTTTTGTAGGGCTGTGGTTTGCCTGTCTGCGAGAGTTTTAAGATGTAATCACCTGTTTGTGTGATTAAAAAGCGAACTGCGGTAACAAACTCAGCGGGTTTTTTATTTATCTGATTATTGATCAACTGGTCTGTCGTCCCTGATTTTCGAAATAAGGCCAGTGTGCAATCAATCTGTTCGCCAGTTATTTTAGCCTCAAGATTTGCTGTGGGGCCTGGGAGAAAATATTCACCGCCATCAGTGATTGAGATCGGGCTACCGGATGTAGGAGAAGTTACTTTCACTGACTCCAGAATGGGGTAGTTGTTCAGTTTGAAAGTGAAAGTCTGGTCTGCTACTTGTGTTCCAGCAGGAAGGTTTGCAATCTTGAGTACGATGCTTAATGCAACAGGCCCGTTTGAAAAAGATAAAGCAGTAGTAGGTTTCCAAGTTACACTCATAGCAGAAGCGTTAATCGAGGATACAGGCGTAGTATTAACAGTAATATTAGTAATGTTACTAGTGTTATCAGGTCTCTTCGCAGTGAATTCAATTTTGGTTAATTCATCCGCTGTTAAATAAAATTCTTTTCCCGCGGGAACCTGCGTACCGGCAGGTTTATCGGGATTGAGTTTACCAATTTCTGTGTCACCCACTTTCAAGGTTATGATGGTTTGATTCTTGTCGGCGACAGCATCGTTACTTTGAACAGCCACTTGCTGAACTCGCTGATTGCGAGGAGCTACCGTTGTCGGAATCGGCGTGACTTGCTTCATTTGTGCCGGGGAAACGCTGATTAGATTGGGTGCTTGTGGGAATTGGTCGGTTCCCGTAGCTTGCACCTGTTGGATTACCGGCACGGGGGAATTGTTTTGTTGGGTGTTCTGCATCCAGTACATGCCGGCTCCGATGCCGATGGCAGAGCAGAGGCAAACAGCCATACAATTCAACAATAAACCGAGAAACTTCTTCATGACGAGGCATCCATGCTTGTTCAAAATGAGAAGGTTTTAGATCTGGATTGAAATTCACTAGTGCTGAAGTGAAATCTCTATACACGTCTGTTTATCGTCCTGGTTGAAATTTACACCTATTGATTCTTCCTATATTTTAAAGCGTATCGATTATCCGGGTCTTAAGGGTTCCGGTTAATGAAGATGGGTAGAATAGGTGATGGTGACTGTCGGTAATAATAAACAACGAACCAATGAAAAAAGCCATGAGTTCCATCATCACTGATAGAACTCATGGCCTGGCTGATTGTCGATCGTCACTTAGTTGATGTAGGGCGGAGTGCCAAAGATGGCATTGCCGCGACGGCGGATCTCGCGGATCTCTCCACTCCGATTGACCAGAATGGGGGCATAGCCCTTAATGGACTTGCTTTCGGCATATTTTGCTGATTCGGACTGGTCCCGTTTATACTCTGTGGGGACGATCGTCTGTTTGGGGATGGTCAGAGGATACCATTGGCCGTTGTCTAATTGCACCAGCAGTTGCAGCGTGATTTCCGCCCGAACTGTCGTTCGGGTTTCGAAGTCGAGTTGATATCGCCCATTTTTGGCGATCGCTAACCGCATTTGATCCAGGACCGCCCCCTCAGTTTCGATGGGGCTACCATCGTAATGATAGCGTGGCAGAGGGAACGAAGCCGGAAACGGGAAGGCAAATTCCTTGACCGCGATGGTTTTGCTTACGGAAGATTCAAGATCAAAGTCACCGGAGTCGGATGTGTCCGATGATTGAGGTGAAGGTAAGCTCTCTGCAATTGTATTTATTGCTGCGGGAGTAACGCTCGAAAATAAGCATTGGAAACAATCGGCATCTGGCCTGGGTAATTTGACGCCTCGATCTCGGATCGAAAAGGAATGGATTTCGCCACCCCATTTTCTTTTACCATCAGTTACGGCGAGTTCATTGCCGAGAATCAATTCATAATTATTATCCCAGGCTGAGATGGGGTGGTCGTATTTGACTTCCTTGACTAACTGATCATTCGGTGATTGTGGAGTAACCCAAAAATGGAGTTTCTGATCGTAAAAACTGATCACAGCATTATAATTAGTTCCGGCTGTCAATCCTTTAAAAAAGTGAATTCCCTGAGCTCCCCCACTCGTTTTACCCAGACCATTTTGATCATCTGGAAGCGTGTTTGGCATGGCTGGAGGCGTGCCGTTTGTCCGGATTCGAAATACCAGTTGGTCCTTAAATTGCCCCAGAGTGAAATTTCGTTTTTGGGGACTTTCGGAGAACGAAACAATTCTCATCAGTTCGGTTGTCGCTTGATTGGAATCCATGGCTTTGAATGTGATATCAAGGGTAAATTGTCCCGTTTGATTACAGGCTTTTGCAATTGGAGCACTATATTTTTTTTCGATTGTGCTGGTCAGGAGAGCTAACGGGTGCATTGTGAGTTGATTCAGATTATTGAGGTATGAATCCTTGATAGCATCTGGCGAAGGCCAGACAAAAATCGGGTCATCGCTCCAGCCTGAGTACTCGTATTTCAAGCATTTTTTCAGTACTTTAAAATCGTTACTCAGGTTGTCGAGTTTTAATTGAATAGCGGCATCACGATTCATATTTGTTTGATTCTGAGTGGTTAGCAGGCCCTGCAAGGAAGTGATTTTGTTTTCTAACGATTTGATTTGCGTTTGGAGTTCTTGAGTCTGTGCATCTTGGTCCTGCTTCAATTCTTTTTTAAGAGATTCTTTGAATGCTTCAAGTAGTTGGGCCAATTCTTGCGCGGTCATGCGTCCGCGTTTCTTTTTCTTCTTTGAATAGAGGCTGGTTACAAATTCGAACTCTGTGACGGCTTTCAGGCGCTCGTCATCTCGGCTGTTTTTTGGCTTGTTTTTAAAGTCTTCCAGGTTCATTTCCGTATTGCGTGCCATGATCACAGTGGATCGTGAAGTTGCTTGGACCGCTGATGAATAGTCACTTTCTTTCTTGTCCCGCTTCAATTGGGCGGTGATCGTTGCAGAGCCAGGGGGAAGTATCTTGCCAAAAGAAAGCCAGGAATCGAGCTTTGAATCTTTTCTGATGGTAACGGTTTTCACAGGTTCGCCGTTCACAAATAGTTTGATTTGATCACCCACGACTATGTTCTTCAGCTTGAGCGACAGCTCTCCCTGTTCTGCAAGCCGCGTATCAATGGAACTGATGATGGGTGGCTCTGGAGGGACGGCTGTTACTTTGAGCCAGAAATCAATCTCATTTCCTGGCCTAATCGTGATGCCATACATACCATCTGGTAGTCTGGAGATTACTTCTGAAGACAGAATACTCGATTCGTCATCATTCTTGAGTGAAAGAAAGGGGGTGAGATCGAACGAGAGTGTTGCTTTATTGTTTTCAGTGTTGAGTTTAGAAGTATATTTTTGGAATATCAGATCCACTTTTGCTGTCTTAGTAGAATCTTTTAAGGGAACATATGAGACTCTGAGTGGCTGATTTGTAGTTTCGATAGTGGGATTGGATGAGTCGAGCGTCACCCATTTTCCGCCTGTGAGTAATTCGAACTTCAGACGATCTTTGAGCGGATTTGTCGTTGCATCTTTCGATGGGCGGCTTGAATTATCAAGATCATTCCCAAGGCGAGCAGACCTGCGAATCTTGTGCTTGAAGTTGTGTTTATAGTTTGGCGACTTTGTTTTGGCGATCAGGGTTTGACTGTTCTGTGCATAGCCTGTATTACTTGTCCATATCAGCATTAACATAAGGCACGCAGTCAAAGTGATTTGAGATCGAAATGGTTTCATCACGACAGCTTCTCCCGGGGCGGCATAAGGTGTGAGTATTCAATACAGGGGTGGTATACATCTCGGAAATTTGTTCAGTAGTGATTTCACTCTAAACAATCACTGGGACAAAAGTCAATTGTTTCTTGGTTAAAGGTGGGATGAATGGGAAGTTTATTCTATGAGGGCTTTTGCCTGAAGTATGGTGAATTTGATTCTGTTTCAAGGGAATGGTGCCTTTTTCTTTGCTGAGCACGATGTGCTACAAATTCACCTGAAAAGCTACGTCAGTAATCTTCACGTCCAGTTCATTTAAACTACTATGCACTTCAAGCGATTTTTCCCAGAAATTCCAGTCGTGTTTGTATTTGAGTTTTTTGTTTGACCTGTGTGATGATTGGAGAACCGAAGGGCTGACTCGCTTTATTGTTCCAAAGAGAGTGCATATGAAAAACGTTATCGCAATTCATTGACACTTCGACTTGGAATCGATGGTAGCAATGACTTTGTTTTATAGTGGCAACGAATCCGGATGCCCGTTGAAAGTCCTTGTCTTTGTTTGACAGAACCTTTCTTGCAGGCAAAAGTTTCATTTCCTTTCTTTACAGGAGACTGAGCCATGAATTTCTCTTTCCGTTTACGAATCTGGCTGACGTGGGCTCCCAGGCTCCGAGCAGCCTCAGCGCGTGAATAATCCTTCTGAGCAAACACCCGCACTGCATCCTGCTTGAATTCCTCAGAATAAACGCGCCGCGATAACTTGAGGTTTGAAGACGATGATTTACCATTTCTGGGCATACCGGCCCCCTCTCAGAGAGTATGAACTCTCCTGCAGGCGCCCACTATTCCGGGTGAAGTCCACATCGCTGTAAAGGTCCCAGACCAGTAACCAGACTCAGGGCAGATCCATGAGACTCCTGACCCAGCCTGACGACGTGCCTCCCATCTACTTCCAGCAGCTCCCGATAAACCGAAAAAAGTCTCCTTGGATCTGGCAATTCGAAAAAGCAAACTGCTCCCAAATCGAGCCTGAGAGCACGCTGAACTTTTTGCCTGATGATGCTTAGGCCAGAAACTCAAGTCTGCCTTGGCAGGTTTCCGTAGCACTTAAGCAAGTGTATTCAGACTTTGTGTGATCCTTTTTTAACAGGGAGCCACTTTTAGGACCTGTCTGTTTTAACAATTGACTCAAAATGAGGTAGATAAAGCATTTTGATAGTTCCGTCTGGACATTAGCAATCTGATCGTTAGAATAATTTCAACATTTCGAAGTTTTCTACCGAAACCATGAGTATGAATCGAAGAATCGTATCCCTGATCTTGATCCCGTTCGTGCTGCTGACTCAGTCAGTCACATTCGGGCACTCACATACAGGCAACCAGCCTGCGGGACACGGCTTGCACGCCCATATTCATGTCAATTCATCTGCCGTTGACGAACATCATGGGCATGTTCATCAGCATGGTACTCACAGCCACGAACATCAGAATGACTCACATTCTGATCGTGACAAGCAGAATTCTTCTCAGATGGAATCTCCGTTTGATCATGACTCCTCTGCCGTTTATCTGAACAGTGCCGACTTGACTGCAGGTTCGCGTTCTACTTTGAAAATAGATCTTTCACTGTTCTTTCAGTGGAGCATTATTGGAACAGATGCACTGGCCTGCTCACTGTTCCATTCTAAGCCTGAATGGAACAGTCGTGACTGCGCGCCTCCAGGTCCTGATACCCCGCTCTTTGTCCGCCATCACGCTTTCTTGATTTAAGCGTACTCTTTCTGTGCAGGCAGTCTCTCGACAAACATGCTGCTGACCTGCTTCGTATTATGGCGTCGATGAATTTCTCAATGCATGCTGGTTTGTTTTCCAGTAAAGCTGCGAAAAGCTCTTCAGATTCAATATCCATTCTGAGGTCGAAAACATTTTTTTCTGATTTCAGCTGATCTCGTGACGCGAAGAAATCGGATCTTCAGAGCTCCGATCCGTGGCCTTGTAAAGGGACAGTCATGAAGGTACTTCTTCAATTAATGAAACCCATCCTGGCAATCGCTATTACTGTTTTGATTGCAACAGGATTTATTTTGCGTGAAAGCTGGTTGCCTCTTTTGGAACAGAACCAGTCTGGTGAAGCCAGCAGTTCAGCGGCTTCATCGAAAAAGACCGGCAATAAAAAAGACTCAGCCAAAGAAAAGATCGTCCTCTCAGACCAGGCGATCGCCAATCTGGGTTTGAAGGTCAAATCTATTCTGCCCGAGACTTATTGGAAAACGCTACAGGTCCCGGGAATGGTTGTTGATCGGCCAGGCCGCAGTGATCGAGGGATCATTTCTCCAGTCGACGGTGTGGTCGACAAAATGAATTATTTCCCAGGTGACACAGTCCGCCCCGGAGAAGTACTTTATACGATTCGCATTCTTAGCGAGTCTTTGCAGCAGACCCAGTCGAAACTGTTTAAAGATACGCAAGAAATCAAACTCGCTGAGGCAAAAAAGAAACGCCTGGAATCTTCAGGAGGAGCAGTCCCCGGTGCCCGGATCATTGAAGTCGCCAGTGAAATCACACGATTAAAAGTGGCAATCAAGGGATACCGTCAGGAACTACTCAGTCGGAGTTTTACACCGAATCAGTTGAACGAAGTGGCTGCAGGTAATTTCGTCAAAGAGCTGAATATTTTCGTTCCCTCTCAAGCTAGCGAATCCAAACTATTGGGAACCTCTGCCGCGCAGCAGGCGACAGGTGAGGAAGTAAAACGGGACTCCCCCCCTTCCTTTGAAGTTCAGGAATGCAAAATCGATCTAGGCCAACAGGTCAGAACCGGTCAAATGTTGTGTTTGCTGGCAAATCATCAACTGCTGGCAATAGAAGGTCGGGCATTTCGAGACGAAACACAACTTCTTGAACAAAGTGTTAAAGCCAGTTGGCCAGTTGAAGTGGACTTTCAGGAAAACGCGCTAGCAGACTGGCCCCCCGTTAATCAGGTTTTTCTGATTCAACATCTGGCAAATGTCATTGATCCGGTTAATCGTACCTTTGCTTTCCGCATGGCGTTAGAGAATCAATCTAGAGTGGTGAAACAAGATGGAATGACCCAGGTACTCTGGCGGTTTCGTCCAGGTCATAAAGTCCGCATCTTGATCCGGGTCGAAAAGCTCGAAAACGTATTCGTACTTCCCACGGATGCCGTTGCCCGCGATGGGGCTGAAGCATTTGTTTTTACTCAGAACGTCAATACGTTTCAACGCAAGGCGGTTCGAGTCCTGGAACGAGACCGACGCTATACCGTCGTTGCGAATGATGGATCACTCATGCCTGGTTCGTTTGTAGTACAGAGTTCTGCCGAACAGTTAAATCGCATGTTGAAGTCCTCATCAGGCGATGACTTGCCTGAAGGCTACCACATTCACGCCGATGGCAGTCTCCATAAGAACGAAGACGAAGGGAATTAGGGGAATACCGTGCTCAATTCAATCATCCGACTCTCACTGACCCATCGAACGTTGGTTCTTGCCGCCTGTGTCGTTGTCCTGGCCTATGGGGGATATTTAACGACAACATTACCGATCGATGTATTTCCAGACCTTGATCGACCTCGGGTCGTGATTCTGACAGAGTGTCCTGGCATGTCTTCTGAAGAAGTCGAAACGCTGGTTACTTATCCAATAGAAACAGCGATCCTGGGAGCCAACGGGGTCGAAGATGTCCGCAGTCAATCCAGTCAGGGCATGAATGTCATTTACATCGAGTTCAGTTGGAAGACGGAACCTCGGTACGCTCGACAGATTGTGTCAGAGCGCCTGGCAAATGTTCCGATGCCACCAGGCATTCGTCCGATCATGACTCCTCAGGCATCGATTATGGGGCAGATTCTGCATGTTGGAATTCATCGCAGAAAGGGACCACAAGGTGGAAAGTTGACTGCGGTTGGGCAGACGGGATTATTGGCAGAACGCACAGAAAATAAGGCGAGGCCTGAACTGACCGTATGGAATCCGGTGAATCGAAACGATCTTAGTTTGTGGAAGAAGGTTGAAGTCGAGAATCCCAAATGGGATGAGACAAGCCCCGGGCGTGAAGTGACGTTTGTCTGGAATAAACAGTCCTACGATGTAAACTTCCCGACTCCCCTGGAAGAACGAATGGATTTGCGTACCACTGCGGACTGGTTAATCAGACCGCGATTGCTGAAGCTGACCGGTATTGCAGAGATCATTGTCATGGGGGGGGATGAGAAGCAGTATCAGGTCCTGGTTGATCCCATCAAGTTGCAAGAATATAACGTTTCACTTCAGGAGGTTGAGGCCGCCGTCCAGTCTAATAACCTGAATGCCAGTGGCGGGTTCATCATCGGTGGTCAGACAGAACGTTCTGTGAGAGTGATTGGTCGTCTTGGTGCTCTGACGAACGATGTCCTGGAAGAACTCCGAAAAGCTCCAGTCAAAATGAATGGAGACCGTGCCGTACTGTTGTACCAGGTGGCACAAATCGTGGAAGGTCCTGCCCCAAAACGAGGCGACGCCAGTATTGATGGACATGCAGGGGTTGTTATTACAATTGTCAAACAGCCGCATGCCGACACGAGAAAACTGACCGACGACGTTATGGCAGCACTGAGTGACGCAGAATCAACGCTGCCTGCCGATATTGTAATCAATACCAGCCTATTCCAGCTCAAGAGTTTTATTGACCGAGGGATTTACTACGTCGAAGAAGCACTTGTCATTGGTGCTGTTCTTGTTGTGATCGTATTATTCTTGTTTCTCCTGAACTTTCGCACAACATTCATCACGTTGACAGCCATTCCATTATCGTTGGTGATCACAACTCTGGTATTCCGCATAGTAGGGGTCATGTCTGGAACAGAATTATCAATCAACGTAATGACATTGGGAGGAATTGCAGTTGCTATTGGCGAATTGGTTGATGATGCCATTGTAGACGTGGAAAATATCTTTCGACGCTTAGGCGAAAACAATACGAGTTCAAACCCTAAACCTGCCATTGTGGTCGTGTATGAAGCAAGTAAGGAAATTCGTTCGGCAATCATTTTTGGTACAGCAGTCGTCGTCCTGGCCTTTATGCCTCTGTTTGCTTTGTCCGGCGTGGAAGGTCGTCTGTTTATCCCATTGGGATTGGCCTATATCGTTTCCATCCTGGCTTCGTTACTGGTCTCACTGACGGTCACACCGGTTCTCTCTTACTATCTCCTGCCGCAAGCAAAGGCAACTCATACTCATCAGGATGGGCGTTTACTACGGATTTTGAAATGGGGAGCGAGCTTCCTGATTCGATTCAGTATGCGACGAGCAGGAATCTTATTGGTATTGACCTGGGCACTGGTTGGCTACAGTGTCTGGGAATTGTCAAAGCTGGGAGCTGATTTCCTCCCCAAATTTGATGAGGGAAGCGTACAAATCAATGTGTCTTTACCTGGCGGATCATCACTGAAAGCATCGAACGAAGCATCCTCACTGATTGATTTGCAACTTGTCAAACTGCAGAAGTCTGCAGAAAATCCGAATGGTCCCGTATTGCACTTTTTTCGCAGGACCGGTCGCGCAGAGCTGGATGAGCATGCTCAGCCAGTCAACGTTGGTGAATACATTTTGACGATGAACCCAGACTCAGACCATGGTCGGGACGAGTTTCTGGACACACTACTCTCTGATTTACGCTCAAATGTACCAGGGGTGGGGATTGAAGCGGAACAACCCCTTTCTCACCTGATCAGCCATATGCTATCCGGAGTCAAAGCGCAAGTCGGGATTAAGCTGTATGGAGACGACCTCGACAAGCTGCGCGAGTTGGCAGGAGAAGTCCGCGACGCGATCACTGATATTCCTGGTGTGACACCTCCCATCATCGACCCTCAGGAACGGGTAGACGAGTTACACGTTGTACTGAAACCGGATGAACTGGCTTTCTTTGGTCTGAGCCGGAAATACGTAGCCGACTTCGTACAGACTGCACTTAAAGGTGAAGCAGTCTCTCAAGTATTGGATGGTCAGAGACGATTTGATCTTGTGATTAAACTCAACGAACAGTATCGCTCAGATCCCTATAATCTGGGTGAACTGCGTATTGATCTTCCCGATGGGCGGGGGCAGATACGTTTGCGAGAAGTGGCCAACTTCCCAGGTTCAGCCAGTGGACCAAATTTGATCAACCGAGAAAACGTCAGACGCCGTCAAACAATCCGTTGTAATGTCTCAGGACGTGACCTCGCCAGCGCAGTCTTTGAAATTGAAGAACGGGTGCGTGATCAGGTCGCATTGCCAACCGGTTACTTTGTTGAGTTTGGGGGGCAATTTGAAGCTCAACGGTCAGCTACGTTTCTGATCACAATTCTGGCGGCAGTTTCAGTCGCTGGAATATTTATAGTTCTCATGATGCTTTATCCGTCAGCGCGGATCACGTTTCAAATTCTGAACGCCATCCCGACTGCTTTTATTGGTGGTGTCTTTGCACTAGTATTAACTAACCAGACTCTGACCGTGGCTAGCATGGTAGGATTCGTTTCCCTGGGAGGAATTTCTGTTCGAAACGGCATCCTGTTAGTGACACACTACTTTCATTTGATGGATGAAGAAGGGGAAGCGTTTAGTCAAAACATGGTACTGCGGGGAAGTTTGGAAAGACTTGCTCCGGTCCTGATGACCGCATTGACTGCCGGTATTGCTTTGATTCCTCTTGTGGTGGGTGGTAATAAACCAGGGCTAGAAATTTTATACCCTGTCGCCACTGTGATTTTGGGAGGTCTGGTAACCTCAACGTTTTGCGAATTTTTTATTCATCCCGGATTATTCTGGAAATTTTCGGGGAAGGATGCCGAACGACTGGTCCGTAGTAAAAGCTCTGATGAAGAACTGCTGCGATCTGTATAAGAATGTAATACACGTAAACTATTTCTATCATGCAAAGGAAAACGAAATGATGTACACAAAATCGCTGGGCTTACTGTTGGCAGCTTTACTCGTCACCGGTTGCTCGGACAAAGGCACTACCGACGCTCCGAAAACGGAAACTGCACAGCAGCCCGAAAAACAGAATGAGATTACCAGCACCGAAGAACATGCACCACACGGTTCAGGACCAAATGGCGGGGTGGTGTTTGATCTGGGAAAATATCACGCCGAATTCACAGTGGATCATCCCAAGCATGAATGCATGATTCTTTTTATTGGTAACGACGAGAAAACACCGGTAGCGGTTACAGCCAAAGAGCTGACGCTAACCACAAAAGAGACAAAAACCGAAGATGGTAAAGTAGTTCCTCCCATGACAGTGAAGCTGGTACCCCAGGATGAAACCGACGGGAAGGCGACGAAATTCGTCGGCACAGATCCTGGCATCGGTAATGTTGCCGACTTTGAGGGCACGGTTCTTGGTGAGGTTGATGGCAAGCCCTCTCAAGGAGAGTTCAAAGAATAAACTGTCTGATGATAATTATGGTTTCCATTGAGGTCGCCGCCTCCGGTAAAACGGTTGCGGTGGCCACAGGAGGCTCAGACAAAAATGAGTCAAGACGTATCAACCGCGGAGAGACCGGAGACAAACCATGTATTATTTCTTTAAAGTTGCTTTGACAGCGGTACTGGTTGTAGCTGTATCGGAAACCTCGAAACGCAGCTCTCTCTTAGGCAGCGTCCTTGCCTCTCTGCCGCTTGTGTCCTTCTTAGGCATGGTCTGGCTCTACATCGACACTGGGAGTATAGACAAAGTCTCCGAGCTGTCCAGGAATATTTTCTGGCTCGTCCTGCCGTCGCTCTCATTCTTTCTACTCTTGCCATATTTACTAAAGAAAGGAGTCGGCTTCAGTGCCAGCTTCGGGATATCAACTTTGGTGATGATCGGTCTCTATCTCGGAATGGCTTTCTGTCTGACAAAGTTTAACATTGAGGCATAGGCATCTATACAACAATAATGACTAACTACTAATAATTGACCGATCGCTGATTCAGTCTCAAGGTTTGCCAGCCCAACGCAACGCGTTCGGGACGCAGAGGTCGCAAGTTCAAATCTTGTCATCCCACCCCTAAGCAATTTTATATAAGTACTTTACAAGATCGACTTTTGGTCCGCTATTCTGAAATTTTCCGTGTATAATTACTACTCTCTGAGCCGCCCAGAATCGCTTCTCTCGCATCCTGCTCCCAAATCGTGCCTAAGGGCGACCAGCTCTCATCAGGTACCAGTACTTGCGATATAATCTAGTACTCGGAAGCTATGCTGACACTTTTTGAGTGTACGCAAAGGGTCTCCAAGCCGTCTGGCTATCGCTACAAATTGGGCAGTCACCCCCTTCCGAGTAATCAGCCGTACGCGAATGCACAAGTCAAGCATAACCGTGGGAAGATAATTCATTAGGCAACCGAACCCCCAGAAATTTTATCAGGATTGTTCCTCTTACAGTCGGACTCCGTCATCTTTCCAGGGAAACAATCCTGATAACCAAATACTCTCATAACAACTGGTACTGAAAGAGGGAGCCTGCCACTGTAGTTGATCAAGAATCGAATGTTTTTCAGCTCCCTTCATTCAGATCCTCAGAATTCGTCGAGACTTTATCCACTGATTGAATCACAGGTAACCGATTCGTATTTGTCGTCAATTCCCGCAGCCATGTGAAGGCGGGATCAAATAGCATGTCTGCAGTACATCGCCAGCGCCAATTCCCCCCTGCACGACCAGGTACATTCATTCGGGCGTTTGCTCGCAGATTGAGTACATCCTGCAGTGGAGTCACCGCGAGCGTCGCAACAGACGACCATGCCAGATCCAATAAGACCGCCGATATTTCCCGACTCTTCAGTATAGGACGTTGCAGAGATTCACACACGACCTTCCGCTGATCCTTCGTCAGTGATTCATACCAGCCGCGCGTGGTGTTATTGTCATGAGTCCCAGTAAAGACAACAGTGTTCGAAACATAGTTGTGAGGCAGATAGGGATTCTCGGAATTGCCATCGAAAGCAAACTGGAGTACGCGCATTCCCGGTAGATGAAACTCGTCTCTGAGCATCGTCACATCTGGCGTGATAATCCCCAAATCCTCGGCAATCAAGGGAAGCGAACCGAGTTCGTTTTGGACTGCACTGAAAAAATCGTGCCCCGGCCCAGGCACCCATTGCCCTGCCCGAGCGTTCGGTGCCCCGTTTGGTATGTGCCAGGCTGCTGCAAAGCCACGAAAATGGTCCAGACGAATCAAATCCACATGAGCCAGCAAAGCACGGATGCGGTCGATACACCAGCGGTAACCGGTTTGACGGAGAGCATCCCAGTCATAAACCGGGTTGCCCCAGAACTGCCCTTTGTCGCTGAAATAATCAGGAGGCACGCCAGCAACAAAGCGGGGCCGTAATTCATCATCGAGCAGAAATAGCTCCGGATTGGCCCAGACATCACTTGAATCAGGCGAAACAAAAAATGGCAGATCACCAATGAAACTAACTCCCCTGTCGTGAGCATACTCCTTTATGCGTTTCAATTGCCGAAAGACCAGGAACTGCGCCAGGCGCACCTGATCCATTTCATTCGCCAGTTCCTGCCGTGCCTTCACCAGAGTGGCCGGATTCCGATGAACAACTTCGGTCGGCCATTCGAGATAACAGGCACCGTGATGCCTGTCTTTAAGTGCCTGAAACAAGGCATAGTCATCCAGCCAGTCTTTCTGTTCTTGACAAAATGTTTCGAACGCGTGTTTCAGCTCTGACGCAGCTCTTTCACTAAAGTGAGACCCGACAATTTCGAGTAGACGTTGTTTGAACAATCGGACGGCATCAAAGTCCACTGCGGATTCTGTGAAAGACATGCCAGAAAGATCAGTCTTGTGTAATAAACCGTCCGCAACCAGATCATCCGGACTGATCAAAAGCCAGTCGACAGCGAAAGAAGAGAGAGGCTGATAAGGCGAGTTACCATATCCCGTTGGTCCCAGTGGTAGAATCTGCCACCAGGATTGACCTGCCGCTTGAAGCCGGTCAATCCAGTCTCGTGCCTCTGAACCAAAATCACCAATCCCATAGGAAGACGGCAAGGATGTCACAGATAACAACACGCCGGCACCACGGTAATTTGGTGAAAAAAAAGAGCGATCTGCAGGATTGCTGCTGTTATTCATAATCTTCCTTCATCCAGATCAGAAGAATTCAGAACAATACTCGCCAACAGCACATCCTTGTACCTTTACCGCTGCTGGTGGCATCCAGGAATGAGTCTTCCTGCTTCAGTTGATCAATATAAACTCCGATTCGACAGACATAGCCTGAACCGGGTGACTGACTCCCCTGCCCTCAAAATCAGCGCTGACTGTAAATCGGCGGCTTCCAGTTCTTCGGCAATCGCCCCTGAGGTCGTACGCCATAGGCGTCCGCCGGGATAGGGTGGTCTTTCGCCTGTTCCAAGGGAAGTTCATCGGGCAGATGCTTGATTTTGAAATCCTTGTATTGAATTTTCATGGCAGGGCCCACATGAACCTGCACCGCCAGAACCCCTTCCAGAGCGCGACCTTTTTCATCCAGGTCAATCAGGTTAGCTGTTTTGTGACCATCGATCCAATGCTGGTGGTGATTCCCCTCTACCAACACGCGGAATTCATGCCATTCGTCGGGAGCAAACGTTTTGACGGGCATTTTTTCGATAACCCACGGTTGACCATCCGGAGCAATAATCACATTTTCTCCCGTGTGCGACAGAATACGACGGCCGCGTTCCTCATACAGCATTCCGTTGTAGTTCGGATTATTCGCAACAACATCACACTGATAACCAGTGACAATGTCCAAACCAAGATCCGGCCGCGACATGCCTCGATACTGCAAGCCACTGTTTCCGCCGGCAGTCACCTTTACTTTTACACGCAAATCAAAATTGCGAATCGTCGAATCTTTCCAGGTGATAAAATGATTCATTTTCAACGTACCATCTGTTTTTCCGGTCAATGCACCCTCTTCGACTGACCAGTGCTTTCGATCGCCGTCCCAGTGACGCAATGTTTTACCATCGAATACCCGAACGAAACCCTCCTTGTCAGCTCTGGCACCGACGGCCGCCGAGGCTTGCGGATGAGGTGCCGTCGATGCGGTAAATTTCCCTTTAAGAGGATCAAGCGGGCCTCCCAGCTCTTCGACACGTTCAGTTGTCCGCTTTCGCATCTCTTGCAAGGTTTTTGCATGCTGAGGTTCTCCCGCTAAATTGACCAGTTCATCAGGATCGTTTTTCAGATCGTGAAGAAATTCATGGTTTTCATGGTCAAAATAGCGCACATATTTAAATTGTTCGTTGCGCAAACCTTCATAGGCAGGAATGCGACTGCGAACTGCAAAATGTTCGTGGAACGTCTCTGTTCGCCAATCGGCAGGTTTTTCCTGTTCTACGATTGGCTTCAAACTATGCCCCTGATATCGTTCGGGAATTTTGACTCCCGCCCAGTCAAGAAAGGTGGCCGGAAGATCCAGATTTAACGCCGACGCATTGGTAACCTTTCCACGCTGTTTTTGTGGAACACGTGGATCAGCCACAATCAAAGGCACCTTGATCGCTTCTTCGTAATGGGACCACTTGCCCGCCAAACCACGATTCCCCATGTAATAACCATTGTCAGCGGAATATACGATGATTGTATTGTCAGCCAGACCAGCCTCTTTCAGTGCCTGCATGAATCGTCCAATGGCACCATCAATGCCACTGACCATTCGGTAGTATGCACGCATGTTTGTCTGATATTTACCCTCGGTATTCCAGCGCCAGAAGTAACGCTCGCGGTTGATCGTCGTTTTTAGAAAGTCAGGTTGCCCGTTGAAAATCGCGGGGTCACCAAGACGGGGCGGTGCAATGACAATGTCTTCGTACATCCCATCAACGGCGCGGGGCCACGGAAAATGACCAATTCCCGGTCGCCGATCACTGTCCTCAGCGTGGCAGGCATTAAACCACATGTTCAACGCGAACGGTTTGCCTTTCGGTTGTGATTTCACAAACTCAATACCACGATCGACGATCAACTCTGTTTCATGCCGCAAGCTGCCATCAGGTTGTTTTTTATAATAAGGATTTCGGCTGATTGCTTCAAATTCATCAAAATGGGCTTCTCTTTTATATCCTTTCGGCATCTTGGCATGCCATTTTCCGAAGTAGCCCGTGCGATATCCGTTTTGACGCAGAATATCAGAATACAAAGTCTCTACCGCATCGGGACGCGCCTGTTCCGGAGCCCCTGAAGTCCCATAGCTTCGCCCCGTGAGGCCGGTAAGGATCGTCGTGCGACTCACCCAGCAGATTGCCTGACTGACATAAGCGTTTTCAAATCGCGTACCACGTGCCGCCAATGCGTCGATATTCGGAGTCTGAACAACCTGATTGCCATAACAGCCAACCGTGCTGGTTGTTTGATCGTCCGCAAAGAAGAAAACGATGTTCGGTCGCTCGTCAGCATAAAGTTGACTGGAGAATGCAAAGAGAACGGGAATCAGCAGCAGGATGGATTTCATAGCAGAGTTTCATTGGTTTGAGATTGAGTGCATGAGTCAGAAGCCAATTTTCACAATAAAATTGTATCATTGATGCTATTGAAAGCCACCCGGGCACTCAGATTATTTCTCCACTTTAAATTAACCTGTGATAGAACAGATATACTCATGTGACAAAACACTGGTACTGTGCTGATCAAAGGCTTGTATTCTGTGTTGCCACCGGGTTAAAATTTAAACTCTCTCCTTGTTAGCATAACCCATACGCTGATTGAGATCAGATCAGTAGTTCATCAAGGTTGATTCCACTACCGGAAAAGACAGTCTGCCAGCGAAACCGTTTTTCAATATTTAGCCATCCGCGTCGATCTTCCATTTTGATCAAGTGACGGCTCAATCCCACAGGTTGAAAGTCAGTTTGCGAAATGAATGACAAGAGCTTCCTCACCAATTTCATAACAGCAATATTCTCACTGCTGATCATATCAGTGGGAACATCTTTCAGTGCAGAACCAGTTGACTTTCGCCGTGATGTTGCTCCAATCTTACAACGCCACTGTCTGAGTTGTCACAATGATCGAGTGCGTCGAGGCGGACTCTCACTGCACTCGGCTCAGGCTGCTGCAAAAGGTGGCGAGAGTGGCCCGTCGATCGATCCGGGTGACCCGGCTGCCAGCTATCTGTTTGACTTGATTTCTCCAACAGATGGAACTGCTGAGATGCCTCGCGACGAACCACCGCTTTCCGAAACAGAGGTGGTGACGATTCATGGCTGGATCAAGACAGGCGCTGCCTGGCCTGCAGACTTCGAAATTAAACCACCGGTACTATGGTCACTCAAGCCACTTCATCGCCCCCCTGTTCCTGCAGACATCGAACCAACAGCAGAATTCCCAATCCGCAATCCGATCGATGCGTTTGTGGCGGCGCGACATAAAAAAAACGGACTCAAACCAGCTCCCGGAGCCAGTCGCCGCATACTCATTCGCCGACTGTATCTCGACCTGGTAGGCCTACTCCCCTCACCAGAGGAAGTCGAATCGTTTGTATCCGACGAAGATCCACTTGCCTATGAACGGCTGGTGGATGAGCTATTAGCATCTCCTCATTTTGGTGAACGTTGGGGCCGCTACTGGCTGGACCTCGCCCGCTATGCAGACAGTGATGGCTACCTGGGAGACAGCATCCGACCGCATGCCTGGGTCTATCGTGAATGGGTCATTGATGCCATCAATCAGGATTTGCCCTTTGACCAGTTTTCCATTCAGCAACTGGGGGGAGACCTGCTCGAAAAACCAACGTTATCCCAGAAAATTGCGACTGGTTTTCACCGAAACACACTGAGTAACACAGAAGCCGGCGTCGATCTCGAATTGTATCGCACCAAAGAAATTGTCGACCGCGTGAATACGACGGGCATGGTCTGGCTCGGTTTTACATTTGGGTGTGCCGAATGTCACGATCATAAACACGATCCGATTTCTCAGAAAGAATTCTACCAGATTTATGCCTTCTTCAATAACGCTAATGAAACCACAGCCAAAGTCAAGAATTCCTGGGAGGACCTAGAATACGAACAGGCCCGTCAAAAGTGGGAACCGGCGTATCAAAAACTTCTGTCGGAATTAACAGCGTATGAAAACACCAGTATTACAGAGAAACAAAAAACCGAAATCACCGGTATCCTGAACAAACACAAAAAATCGTCCGAACTGAAACGCCTCTCTCCTTTTTATCAAATCAAAAAAGCAGGTTGGAAAGACCTCTCTTCCAAACTGGATCAACACCTGCAGACAAAGCCGTCTCCCCCCGCGACGAAGGCGCCCATTTTCACGGAACGAACAAAGGACAGGCGGGACACCTTTATCCATGTTCGCGGCATTTACAATCGTCCCGGCGAAAAAGTGAATCCTGGCACGCCCTTCGTGCTTCCCGATCTATCATCGCGAAACCAGGCGCCCGATCGACTTGATCTCGCCCAATGGCTCTTTCAGGATAATAATCCGTTGACACCCCGAGTGGCCGTCAATCGCATCTGGCAACACTTAGTTGGCCAAGGCCTTGTTTCGACTCCCAACGATTTCGGAACGAAAGGCGAAGCCCCCACTCATCCACTGCTTCTGGACTGGCTCGCCTCGGAATATAAAAGTCGTGAATGGAGCCGCAAAGCGATGATACGTCTGATCGTGATGTCAACTACATACCGTATGTCTTCAGCGTCAAATGCCAGTTCCAACCCCCAAGACATCAATAATCAGCTGTTGTGGAGACAAAATAGCTATCGGCTCGAAGCCGAAATCGTGCGCGACATTCATCTGACAGCCAGCGGGTTAATGGACCGAACCATTGGACGGCGTGGGATCAGGCCGCCACTGCCGGCATTCGTCACTGATGTCGGACGGAGTGTAAAATGGCCCGCCACCCAGGGGAGCGCGCGTTATCGGCGTGGAATGTACATTGTCTTTAAACGAACGGTCCCCTATCCGATGCTGATGACGTTTGACGCTCCCGATGCCACCGTTTCCTGCAGCCGCCGCGAACGCTCTAACACACCGCTTCAGGCACTCACACTATTGAACGGCCCCCTATTTTTTGAAAGCGCGCAGGTACTGGGACAACAGATGTATGAACGGTATTCCGATAATTTCCCCGCGGCCGTTCGGGAAATGTTCATGCGCTGCCTTGCTAGGCCAGCCAGCGAACAGGAACAGAACCATCTCAGCGCTGCCTATTCCGATCTGCTTCAATTAGCCGACAAGAGAAATAAAGATACAAAACAAACTGAGAACCCCCAACTTACCGCCCTGATTCAAATCGCACGGATCGTCATGAATCTGGATGAATTTATCACGCGAGACTGAATATGTTGCCCCCATCATCTAACAATAAGAATGAGCATGCGGCTTTGAACCGACGACGGTTCTTTGCTACCGGTGCCAGCGGTCTGGGAACTGTGGCGCTCGCTGCGCTGATGCAGGACAACGGCTTACTCGCCGGCGAAGTGCCGAAGCAACTGGCGCATATTGCACCACGTGCAAAACGCTGCATCTACCTCTTCATGGAAGGGGGACCGAGCCAGATGGACTTGTTCGACCCCAAACCAAAGTTGAACGAACTCGACGGTCAGCCGATGCCAGAGTCTTTACTGAAAGACATTAAATTCGCCTTCATCCAGAAAGAAGCGGCACGGCTCATGGGCAGCCCGCGCACATTCAAACGTTATGGCGAATGTGGCATGGAGCTATCAGACCTGCTGCCTCACCTCAGCACCTGCGTCGATGACATCGCGTTGATTCGTTCGATGCACTGTGAACAATTTAATCACTTGCCCGGCCAACTCATGATGCTCAGTGGTTCGGACCTGCAGGGACGACCGACACTGGGTTCGTGGCTCAACTACGGTCTAGGCAGTGAATCACAGAATTTACCTGGCTATGTGGTCCTCGCAACGTTGGGTCGCGGCTTGCCCGGCGGCGCATCCAGTTGGTCAAGTGGTTTTCTGCCTTCTCAATACGCGGGCACGTTGTTTCGTAATCAGGGAAGCCCGGTACTGAATTTGGCCAATCCACCGGAAATTACGCCGGAAGCACAGATGCGAAGCCTTGAGACCATCAACAAATTAAATGGCCTGCGATTTGAGCAGATTGGCAACCCGGAAGTCGCCAGCAGAATCAAAGCCTATGAGCTCGCCTTCCGAATGCAACAGACAGCACCGGAGTTACTCGATCTCTCTGGCGAAACCAAAGCAACTTTAGAAGAATACGGCGTCACACGCGAGGAATCCGCGAAAAGTAATCAATCCGGTTTTCTAGGTTCGTATGCACGAAATTGCCTGCTCGCCCGGCGCATGGTCGAACGCGGCGTCCGGTTTGTCACGCTCTTTTTATCAACCTGGGACCATCATAGTTCGCTGGACAGCGGTTTGAATCGTTACACGAAGATCTCCGATCAACCGATCGCGGCGTTACTCAAAGATCTCAAGCGACGGGGTTTGCTCGATGAAACACTGGTCGTCTGGGGCGGCGAATTCGGACGGACGCCGTTGGGAGAAAACCGCGCCAACCTCAAAACCGTCACGGGGCGCGACCATCACCCCTATTCCTTTAGTATGTGGCTCGCAGGCGGCGGCATCAAAGGAGGCCAGGTCATCGGCGAAACCGATGAAATCGGTTGGGGCGTCACAAAAGATCCCGTCCACGTCCACGATCTGCACGCCACCATCCTGCACCTGTTCGGCCTGGATCATGAGAAACTGACCTATCGCTTCCAGGGCCGCGACTTCCGTCTCACCGACGTTTCCGGAAATGTGGTCAAACAGTTGCTGACGTAAAAGAAAACATCTCCGCCACAGAGAAACAGCGCACTCTAACCAATTTCATAACGATCCATTCAAGCCAGGTCGTCCATTTCCGGCAACCACTTATACCAGCCTTGAATATGATTCTGAATCATTTCTCGAATCGCTTCACCCTTTCCAGCACGCAGGGTTTTGATGAGCTCTAAATGACTCTCGATCGTAATCTCTCTTACGCGTCCCGTCAATTGTTCGTGTTTCCGATGTAATGCAGCCAACCATAATTCTAAAGAGGGACGTAACGATCGCCAGGCCGCGATCAACCGGGGCCGTCGACTGGCTTCGACGATCAGTGAATGAAATTCCATGTCGAGCTGGCTGATTTCGGCAACACTGTTCGTGTTTTCCATCGCTGCCACATTCGCTTCCCAGGCAGCATAATCGGATTCCGTCGCACGCGCTGCTGCATGAACCGCCAGCATGGGTTCCACCGCTAACCGCAGAAAATAAAGATCTTCAAAGTCGGCAGCCGTCATCGAAGTAACATGTGTTCTCCCCCGATCGTCAAACTCAACGATTCCGTCTCGCTCTAGAATCAGCAGCGCCTCGCGTACGGGTGATCGGCTCACCCCCATCTCGGCCGCCAAAACGGGTTCCGTTAACATAGCCCCCGGTTCATAAAGCCCCTGGATAATTTCCGTGCGCAACCGCGTCTCGACTGCTTGTGTTAAAGTCTGACGTTTTAACTTTGTCTTGAGCGGTGATCGTCCCTTCGACAAATCATTCGATTCCATATTTAAAATGTCCTGTTTATATTTCTGCGAGTCGTTCAGTCGAATCGCCGAACTGATCGAGATGTAAGCCACACTTATCCATCAGCGACAAATACAAGCTACACATTTTGCGGTTGGGTTTGTCGAGATAGTCGAGCACACGACCGGTTTCCAGTTTGCCGCCTCCCCGACCGAGAATCACAACCGGCAACTTGGTTGCATCATGACTGCCTGTGAGCATGCTGCTGCAATACATGATGATAGAGTTATCTAATGCGGTTCGGCTTCCTTCCTGAATTGCATCCAGCTTGCGTGCCACATAAGCAACTTGCTTCAAGAAAAACTGATTGACCTTGAGCCAATCGTCGGACTCCTGATGCGACAGCAGGTGATGAATCATATAGTCAACACCCAGGTTAGGAAATCGCAGAGAGGAGTGATCGTTATTGAGTTTCAATGTACAGAGTCGTGTGGAATCAGTTTGAAATGCGAGTACCAGAATATCACACATCAGCCGCATATGATCGGCAATATCCTGTGGAATGCCATCAGCGGGGCGCGGAATATTTGGTTTCTCGAGTGCAGGCCGCCAGCCTTGCAGTTCTCCCCGCTGGCCGGCACGCTCGATGCGTTGTTCCACTTCGCGTACGGAATTGAGATATTCATCGAGCTTCTGGCGATCGCTTCGGCTGATTCCACGCCGCAGGTCTTTAGCGTCAGTTAACACGGCATCCAGAACACTCTGATCGCTTTTGCTGGCATCCTGTCGAAACAGGCGATCAAAGGCGAGTGCCGGATAGACTTCCAGTGGAGTTGGCGACGTTGGCGAACTCCAAGAAATATGACTGCTATACAACATCGAATAATTTTTGTGAACGGACGGATTCGATTTTTCACACCCCAACACCAGACTGGGTACTTTTGTTGTCTGGCCGTAATGTTTCGCCAACAGTTGATCAATGCTGATGCCACTTCGAATCCCCCCGCCTGATTCCAGTGGTGCCCCGCTCAGGATGTTTCCGGTTTGAGAACTGTGAATATTACCTTTAAGTGCTTGTTCATTATACAAACCACGAATGAAAAGTAGCTTTTCACGAAACTCAGTGAGCGGCTCCAAAACAGGACCAAGCTCCATCGACTTCCCTGCCCCCTTGGCCCACCAATGTTCTCGATGAAATCCGTTACCAGAGAAAAGAGCAGCAAAACGAACAGGAGCCTCTCCCTTCACGGAGGTCGTGCCTGCCTCTTCTCCCCAAACCCGTAGTGACTCCAACCAGGGCAGAGACATGGCAACACCGAGTCCACGCAGCATAGTACGCCTGGTTGTCAAATAAGCAGACATGGAATTACTCCTTGGTTTTAGAAAACAGGTTATTGTTTTGTAAAATGTTCTTTAATCATTCTAAAGAGCTGAATTCTTTCCGACGTGGAAGAGTTATTCAGTTCCAGAAATACTGCTCAGATATTTTTGGTCTGCACCTCGAATCATGCGAAACTGTGGGCTCAACACGATCGTCTGGATGGCTGTCGAAATTCGATACTCGTTTTCAGTCATTTTTTGTAAAACATCATCTAATAACGGTTCGTCTGAAAGTTGGACCGAGCGGCCCAGTGAATAGCCCAACAGTCGACGATGAAACGTTCGTAGAAAATCGTCTCGGCGAGTCGTCAGCAGATAATCACGCAACCCGTCAACACCACTCACCTTGGTGCCATCGGGAAGCACTGACGAGACATTAATCTTATGACCGCCGGTATCTTTAGTTCTTAACCGACCAATACTGTCAAATTGCTCCAAAGTAAATCCAAACCCATCGATGCGTTGATGGCACTTCGCACAACCGGGGTTAGAACTGTGCTGCTCAATCAATTGCCGCTCAGTCAGGTTCTTGGGGACTTCTTCAGGAAGCACAGGAACATCCTTGGGAGGTCGAGGGAGTTTCTCACCAAGCAGGAATTCCGAGACCCAGTTCCCGCGTAAAATTGGACTAGTTCGCGAGGCACCTGATTGTTTCGATAGTGTCGCAGCCATCGCAAGTATTCCACCGCGCGACTGTTTCTTGACTCCTTCGATCCGCTCCCACTTCTTTTTTTGCTTCATGCCAGACAGACCATAAAAACCTGCCAATCGTTCATTCACAAAGGTGTAATCGGCATCCAGAATTTCCATTACGGAACGATCCTGCTGAAACATGTTTGTAAAGAAGCGAATCACTTCTTCGTACATGTCGCTTCGCAAATCTTTGAATTCCGGAAAATGCCGCTGACTTTTTTCATCAAACTGATCAAAGTCTCGAATGTGTAACCACTGACAGCCAAACTCAATCGCCATGCGGCGCATCTTCGGATCATGCAGCATACGCAGTACCTGTGCCTGCAATATCTCGGGTTGATGCAGTTTGTTCTGGGCAGCCAGACTTCTTAGTTCCAGGTCTGGTAACGATGACCAGAGAAAATAACTCAACCGCGATGCCAATTCCCAGTCACTGATCGATGTCGGTTTTGTCCCCGGCGAAACCTGTTCGCTACGGTACAGAAACGTTGGCGAAACCAGCACTCGCGCCAGCAGCATTTGTACCGCCTCTTCGTGGGAAAGATCCAGCTCCCGAAAATGATTATAAAGCGCTGATAATTGCTCTCTCTCTACAGAAAGCAAAGGACGTCTCCACGCTTGCTCGGCAAAATCCAACACCGCATTCACATGCACAGGTTCTGTTTTTAATTGAAGCGTTTTAAACTCGTTTGCACGCTGCAGAATCCCTTTCCGCATCGGTGTGAATGCACTGGGATCTGCATCCTGTGTCGCAAACTGCCATAACTGTTCATAGGCATCAACCTGAATGAGTGGGGAACGACTGACATAGTGGAGGTCATTCCACAGCTTATTCAGTTCCGCGACTTGATCTTCATTCAACATCAGTCGCTGCAGATGATCATCCTCACGATAGAATAACGTCAACGTCACCACTTCATCGACGGGTACAATCTTTGTGTAACACAACGCCACTGGAAACAACTGACGAAATTCATCAAACTGTGCCAGCACCAGTTGTTTCACTTTACTGTTTTCGGAAACCAGGATTGGTGAAACAGGAATGACCGCTTTCTCACCATCGGACCAGGTTGATTTGCGACCGGCTCGTTTAATGGAACCCGCAGTCAGACTCGCCAGTTGCTCTGGCTTGTCCTGCATAACTTTCAGCTGAACGGTGCCTTGGGAACTCGTTTTCGCATGCAGTCTTCCTGTAACGACAAATTCGTAACCTTCTACCAGGTCAGCAGGAATAACCAGTTCCAGCATAGAGGGGGCCTGTACACACAGATCCGAAGGCGGGATTGTCAGACCAAGTGGGTGCTTTCCAAATAGAGACGGATCCAGACCATACTTTGAAGTCGAATCGGAAACAGCGGCTGCTTGGGGATCCGTCAGTAATTGTTCGCGGACCGATGAAAAGAACGGGCCATTCAGTGACGTCAGTTGCCGATAGAGTTTGACATCGGGTGAATCAGCGGGCAAATCTCCCGGACCTTTTGAAATGAGAGACTGCAACTGATTAGCCAACTGTTTCTTGAGTTCAACACTGGGAGCTACCTGCCATCGAGCCAGTAAAGAACCGACGGGAATGCTGGCCTCCGACTTGCCGTCGTCCGGTTCACTATAAAAATGCCAGACAGCCTGATTTCCCTGCTGATCGGGGTGAGGATTGCCCTCTAATATTTTGGGGGACACATCTTTAGCCAAGTTCCATTTCGCTTTGCTATTGCTTTCAGAAAGGATTGTTAAATCAATGGCAGTTAAATCACAAGAATGATTTCCATCACGTGGCCCAATGCTCAAAGAAAGCAGGTCTCCCTGTCGGACGACAAGCTTCTTAAATGGTCCCAGCGCCGCTGCTTTTGCAGAATCAGCAGTTCCGGACGCAAGTAACTGACGGGTTCCGCCGCGATGAAGCACGAGGCGCCACGTCACCCCATTCCCACAGCCAATATGCGCCCGTTTCACATGTCCTGTCACCGTAACGGCACCAGCAATGGGACTTTTCCAACCTACCGCAACGCGTAATTTTGGAGTGGGATGAACGGCAATGCTGTGCGGCTGGACTTCGCCCGGAATTCGTGCACTCTGATCTGAAGAATTTCCAACGACACTCAACGCATTCTCACCAACCCAGCCTTGGATGAAATCGTAATTTTGAGCCCGCTCTATTTTTCCGGTAATATAGGAATCAATGCGAACCGGTTGTTGATGCATTCCAAGATAGGAAAGCCAGGCTTTCAATACCACGCGATCCATTCCATGCTTCTGCGCCAGGAGATCCAGTTGACGTTCATCTGTCGACTCCCCTGCTTCAATAGCTGCATTTAGGCTCGCTGCTGTATTCTCCAGAAGCTTGTCACGGTAAGTCGAAAGAACAGATACAACCTTCCTCACATCGCGAAGAGGCAAATCGGGCTGGCCGGACGCAACAAATCGTGCCTTTTCCCAGACGGCAAAGTCGTCTTTGTTTCCATCCCCGGCAGTCGATGTTACCAGATACAATGAAAGATCTTCTTTCACTTTCCCTGCGGGTATTTTGATGCGAAACTCCTGTTGCGTGGCAACGGGTTGCACGGGAACCTGCCAGGCAACAGGGCCATTACGCTTACCAATGTGTCCGACCGTTGTTAATCGCCAGAGTGCCTGCTGCCACTGTGCAATGGCTGTTACAAGTGCGGAAACATCATCAGGTGTCGCTGTCTTCCACTGTGCCCGAATGAGATCGAGCACACGTGAAGGAGCCGTGTCATTGAGCGAAGTCCAAAGTGTACGTAAATATTTTTCGTTCAAAGAAAGCTCGCGCGCGACATCACTAATTGTTTTCTTTCCCGACTGCAGTGCTTCACGTTCTAGCAGCGTCGCTCGTAAATATTTTTCGAGAGGCAGCCCCCCGCCTCCATTTGTTTCGAATCGGATTCCCTGCAAATTGACCGCAGTACCACTGTGACTCTCCGTAAACCGCGCATAAAATTTGCGAATCGCGGCCAGTTTTTCATTCGTCCAGTCTTGACGGGATGTCTGATTGGAAAACTCAATTCCATCGGGCAATAACACGGCGTGTTTTGCAATCCCCTTTGCTGCTTCAAGATATTTTTGAACCAGTGCCGGAGACATCACCAACGAATTTCCCACATTTGTAAATCCCTCGCCGGCAGCACTGTCCACCGGAAATTCTTTGGCAGGCTGCAGAGAAACACCAGTTAAATCTTGAATCGTATAGGTATACTCGGCATTGTTTAAACGCCGTAATACAACAGGGCCTGGATCACCGGCGTTGGCTTTGGCTTCAGTATCTAATACGGACTGGACCCAACTGCGTAGCGATTGCAGTTCTGTCTGCGTTGGTTGTGATTTTGCGTCCTTCGGCGGCATTTCACCATCATCCAGCATCTCCATCACGCGCTGCCAGGGGACAACATCCTGCCGGATTTGATTCACCGTCTGAAATCGCGCAAGGTCCAGTTCTCCCTGCTTTTCGGATGCGCTATGGCATTGGTTACAATACTTTTGAAGAACCGCCTGTTGTCTGGTTTGAAATTGAGTCTGCAACGAAGCAAAGCGTGCTTGAATTAAATCAGTTGACTCCTCAGCGGGAGAGTATACGGACGCTGAGACCAGCAGCACGGGGATTAAAAGCAATCGCAAGCCATCATTCATGAGCATCTCCGCCTGAGATTTCAATTATGGGAACTCATTACATAAAGAAAAAGTGATATTATCGCCTGCCCGCAATAATGTCGACTGTCGACAGGACTGTCAAGGTTGCAAGTTCTTTTCGCCGAAATCGTCGAATGATGTGCGCAAGAAAATGTAATTAGCGCACTGACCAGACACCCTTATCCTCTTACTAATATTAAACTTACATACAGAATGTAACTCTAATCATAGTAGCAATCAATTCTGATACAGTTAGGGAGTCCCTGCAGGTTTGGCACGAATCAAATGCAAAAATGGTTTTGCTTCAGGCCAGCTGCGAACTTCAGCCAGTTTGTCCGCCGGAACTTCAATCGACGTGAAATAATCGATCGATATCTGATCGTCGAACTTGCCTTCCAGATATCCAAACGGAATATTTTCGGCATCCTGTTCTGGTGTTCCGTTTTTGATCCGAGTAGGAATATACAGGCTCCAGAATTTTTGTGGGTCCTTCTCAGTCAGTAAATCGGTAAATCGCTGTTTAACGTTCTGACTGGCGGGAGAATCATCAAGGTTTCGATGCACGAGAATTGCCTGATAGGCCAGCATCTTGTTCCAACTTTTTTCTGTAACCACATAATGAGAAAAATGCAAACGGTCATCAAACCCCAGATGCAGGGGATTATATGGTGAAGCTGGCAACTTCTTTCCAGCAGCCAGCATATCTTGCATTTTACGAGCATCTTTATGGCGAACCGCATACATGAAGTGCATACCACTGAATGGGGTCGCCCAACCATTTTCCCGCACGGAATCTTTCAGGCGGATTATCACATCACCATACCGGGGTGAACCATGCGGCGGCCCAACGCTGGCAAAGACCGCATCAAAAGCACCGTACAGCATATTTTCAATGGCCGGCGTTGTATGGCTTAAGGGATCGTGCTGTAATCTTTCTTCAATTTTTAATGAGACGAGTGCCTTCTCTTTCAACACATGCCGCAGATTTTCAAAGTGTAAGCGATTGATAATCGGAGCTGGCTTTTCTTCAATCACTTTCAGCAATTCTTGTTCTGCTGCAGAGAACGGCGATAGAAACAGTTCAAATTCTGCCATCGTGCATTGAGAACTGATCTTCAGCCATTTATTGAGTTTCTTTGCATCCAATGGACGCTGAAACGGCAACACATTAATTGCCTTGCGCCGCGTCTCGGCCAGAGGTGCACCCGCCCGCAGTGATTGCTGTATCACTGGTTTTTCAACGACGGATTGTGCAAAACCAGACGAGAAATTGGCTGTAACAATACAAAGAAATATTAAAACACGAACTCTCATCATTACTGGCTCAATTTAATTAAAAAGATGTCGTTGCTGCCACGGCTTTTCAACTGATGACTCTGAAACTGAGTTGCTGGAGAAAAGGCCCCGGAAATGAAACAATGGTTATTTTGATCGACGGCAATCGCATAACTTAAATCACTTTTAACACCTCCCAGCATTTCCAGCCAGTCAAGTTTTCCTTCTGGCGAGAAACGCGTGACAAAAATATCCCGGCCTCCCAGCTGAGTCAGGTGTTTTCCCACGAAGTTCACATCATCGGTAAACTCCCCCGTCACATAACAGTTGCCAACTCGATCGACAGCGATACCCAGGCCATAATCGATTTTTTCGCCTCCCCCGGAATACGCCCAGGCGGGAGTACCATTGGCGTTGATCCGGGCGACAAAAATATCATAGGCCCCCTTGCTCTTAAGAGTTACTTTGCCAAACTTTGCCTCATTTTTAAACATCCCCGTCAGATAGCAGTTCCCCTGCGCATCAACGGCGACGCCCGTGCTCAATCCATTCGCCTGTCCCCCCGAGTTAGTGGACCAGACCAACTTGCCGGTCGGCGACAACTTTATCAGTGCAATATCCTGCACTTTGGTATTCGTCCCCACCATTTGGCCGTCCAGTTCCACTAGCCCTGTGATAAAACCGCAGACATAACAATTCCCAGTTTGATCCACAGCGATCTGATGCCCACTCTGACTGCGTCCGTCTCCGGCCAACTTACTCCAGAGCACTTTTCCATCGGTATCATATTTGGCAACGAACAGCGAACGCCCCTGCTTATTTTTTGATTGGGAATCACCAAATGTGACTTCGCCAGCAAAAGAACCGGCGACATAACAGTCTCCTTCTGGTGTCACTGCAATGCCGTGTCCATAATCATATCCGGCCCCTCCTGCGCTATGCGCCCAGAGCAGTTTTCCTGCTGGATCATACTTTGCGATGAAATAATCATAGTCTCCCCGATTTTTGAGTGTTTGATTTCCAATCTGCAATGTAGGACTCTGAAAGTGACCTGTCACATAAGAATTCCCCGCCTGATCGACGGCTACCGCATACCCTCGATCAATCTCAGCTCCCCCCGCCGTCTGCAGCCAGAGCAGTTCCCCCTCGGGATTATATTTTGCAAGAACAAAATCCATCTTTCCCTGACTGATCACACTTTGGTCAGCGAATTGTGCCTGATCGGTGAACTCACCTGTCACAAAGCAATTCCCTTCCCCATCAACTGCGATGCCGCGAATTTTATCGTGCTTACTGCCTCCTGCCTGCTTAACCCAGAGGATGGAACGGGGAGAACTTTCTGTAGCCCCCTTTTTGTTTTCCCCCGCCATAGCAATGCCTGCGAGCCCCGGACCACTGATCAGTGACATTGAAAATAAAATAAACAAATGTGTTACACTCAAATGGTGAATCGAATTCATGGTAGGCCTTCTTATTTCAATGTAGATTAGTTTTCGGTGGTTGATTTAGGAATTTGAGAATCGGTCGATGACATTGCGAGTAATGCGTGAGACCTTCTCATCCACCAACATCGACGTGATCCAGCAGATGGAGCCCACAGAAAAGACTTCTCCTCCCGAGGGGGTCTCAAAATGAACCATATCCGCGCCTCCCTGATCCGGGTTCGTTCCTTGCGCGACCAGATGGACTTCGGGCGGTGAACTGGCTGAGATTTTATCGGTCTCATGTCCGGAAGCGCCCCCCGGAATCCGCATATGTTGGCTTTCCGTGCCAAACAGATCATCTTGTTTTAAGTCTGTTCTCTCAAAACACCAGTGCTGATCATCGATGACCTTATAAGGCGCCCCAGTCATAATACCAGCGAAAGAGAATGCGACACCCAGTAGATTGGCCTCGGACTCCTGTCGCGCGTGATAACGACTTTCATAGGTCGACTCCGATTCCGGAATCGGCGGATCCATCGCCAAACCGCACCATTGAGTGCAATCGGTGTTGTGATAGACGACCCGATGGTCGTCTAGAAATTCGACTTCACAATTCAAGCCATTGCCTCCCAGATAAATCAACCGTCCTCCTGATTCAAACACCCAGGTTTTTAGCCAGTCATACATCTGTTTCGACCAATATTCCGGATGCGAACTCAGAATCAGGACTTTGTACTCATCAAGTGGAAGCTGGCCAAAATGAAACTGGGACTCACTGTAATAATCGTAAGCAACACCCTGCTCTTCCATCCAACCCAGTAGTCGCCACTCCGAATGCAGCATACCACATCCCATCCGGCTGTAAATGGGATCGCGGAGTTGCTCGTTCAGATCAATGTGTAAATATGGCTGAGGCCGTTCCAGTGACAAAGGGGGATATTCTTCAACATAATAGGCTCCGAAAGAAGGTTTGAGGTATCTCCTCAATTCCTGCCGACTATTGACGATGGGAGTCGGTGGCAGTCCTTCCGGGTTGAGATAATTACTGCGCCCACCGAAACTGTTGTACGCATTCCAGGTGAGATCGCTGGCAAGAATTGCCACATCAGACTGTGGTGTTTTTGGCGCAACGACCCAGGGATAGGTGAAAACATCTCCCGATTGATTACTTAGATGGAACATATACAAGCCAGACTGTTCTGGTGCGGCTACGGTTTGTTTCTGAGTAACTGTTCGATAACCAACGTTGTTCCAGTCAACGCCATTCCGTGTGTAATCGCCGTCAGGTGTAATCTGCAGATTCGCCAACGGTGCATGATCGTTGAACGTGCCAATCCGCCGGACGTATTCTTTTTCTTTCCCATACCGCCACAATTCCAGACTGTATTCTGAAGTCGAGTGCACGCGGAACTCCGAAGACTCCCCCGCGCTCACACACCGAGGCCAGGCAAATCCATATAATTTTGTTGACAGTAATCGAAACTGATAAACCTGCCCCGGTTCAACCTGAATTTGAACTCGTTTGGCGCAATAATCCCGGTGCTGCAGGATCACCTCATACACGCCGGCGGGAAGATCAAGAATCACGGCTCCAGAAGCGGTAGATCGTGTACTGAAAAATTGACCATCCGCTTGAAACTCGATGGCCACATCGTAGAGAGCCCGATAATCTTCGTCGCTGACATATCCAATGAGCATTAAACCGGTTCCGGTGACTGATGAGAAATCATGCTGTGAGCCGCAATATACATAATAAGAAAACGAGCTATAGGAGAAACTCAGGAAGGATGCGCAACATATTGTTTTGCAATTTTAACGGCCAGACCACCGCCTTCATAATAGCCCATTGAGATTTCCGCCACATGGGTCAGCAAATCATAGGCCCGCCAGCGATCCCAGCCATAATCGGCTTCCATCCAGAGAATCATCTGGGCAAAGGCCTCCGCGGTAGCACGTTCCATTGGAGTTCCACTGGCGACGGTAATGATCTCTTCAGGTGATTCAATTCGTGGCCCGGCTATCTTGTTCCCTTTCACCAAGTCAATGGTCAAGGTCGTTTGAGCCGCCATCTCCAGTCCCGTCGCAGACAGCTCTCCCTGCCCCATTGCCGCATGCGCATCCCCCAGATAGAGCAAGCCACCAGTTACATACACCGGTAGATACAGCGTGTTTCCCACAGTCACTTCTCTGATGTCCATATTACCGCCATGGGGGCCTGCTGGCATCGTGCTGGGCATCCCATATGCAGGCGTTGTCCCAATACACCCCAGCATCGGTACATACGGAATCTTGATGTTCTCACTCCAGTAAACAAACCCGTCGTGTATCGGGCAGACGTGTGCCCCACTCGGCACATCCGTCCCCAGCCATTGACAGAGTTGTTTGGGATTGCCCGTGTAAGTTGCACATTGCCCATCGCGAGACTCAATTGCTTCGATTCTGATCGCCAGCATATCACCGGGCTCAGCCTCTGCTACATAGACAGGCCCGGTCACTGGGTTACTGAACGGCACTTTGGCTCTATCTCTATGATCGCCGGCCTTACGAATCTGCCCCGAAAGTGCATCTTCGGTTTCGACCCGAATCGTTTCACCCGATTCGATCCTTAATCGAGGTTCCTGCAGACGATTGAATTCATAGTTGAATGAGTCAAGCGAAAGTTGTTGCATCACCGGTAAGCCTTGCTAAAGATATATCAGATTGCTGCAAGATCCACATCAAACATCCCTTGGTGATGTTCTTAATCCAGTTGTGAATGCAACCATTGTAATAGTATCGCTTCTGCGTTTGCTGTTTGCTTCGGTTTCCGGTCGACAAGTGTCAAATCTTGCCCTCGGACCAGTTGTCGCGTGAGTCGATCATACACGGCATCAGAATTTTCACTGTCAAAAACGTCTGGATGAAAGACCACACAATCCCAGCCTCCCTTTCCGAAATTAAGCGAGTAGTTCATCGTCCAGATAGAACTGTGAATGAATTCTTCCTGTGAATCGGCTTTCGCTGTTCGCGGAATCGCCAAAAGCACCAAGTCAGGTCTTTGGGAACGAATCATTGCTTTGGCATCGGCTTCGATTTGTCGACGTGTCTTTCCTTCCGTCTTCCAACTCGTCACTTGCAGTTGTGCTTGAGGAGCGATTTTTTTGATCGCCGATTGAATCATCTGGTCTAATGGTGGCATCGCGATGATTTGGATGGGCTGATTGTGTTTGAGTAGTGATTTCGTACGTGGAATGGCTGACACTGGTGGCTCGACCTCAGCCAGAGTAATCTCTTTTCCGGTGATTGATTCGGCAATCAACTCTGCCATTTTTTTGTGGCCAGCCATATTCGGATGAATTTCATCACTCATCATCAACCGCCACGCCAATGCATCTTGATCCCGTAATGCATTGAGTTCTTTGTTATTGTCGCAAACCGGCACCTGCATTTCCCGGCCGACCTCTCTAATCACTTTGCAATATTGAGCCAACTTTTCTGCAGGACGGCTCTTTGTCGTAATCACAGCATTCGGCGTGCAGAGTAACACCTCTGCCCCGATCCCACGGCATTGTTGAATAATCTTGTGCAAATTCTCTCTAAATTGTTTCAATGGAACTCGGGTCATATCATTCAATCCAAACATCACCGTGACCAGATCGGAGTGCTGCTTCAAGACATCTCGGTCAATCCGTGCCAACGCATTGACCGTCGTATGCCCGCTGATACCGGCATTGACCATTGTCAGGTCTGCCACAGGAACCGCTTGCTTTAATGCAATCCCCAACATATCGGTGTAAGCACGTCGGCTGCCTGTGTGGTAATAAACTCCGGTGACACTATCTCCAAAACAGACAATCTTCACGGGTTTCGCCGAATTCAGTTTTTCCAGCGTTTTCGGCAGCCCCGTCTGTAAAGAGACTTTTTTGTTCGAGTCTGTGAACCAATCCTTAGGAACATCCAGCGTCCAGACTTCGCTATTGAGAGGCTGAGCATGTCCGCCTGCTAACCAAATCTTGTCTTGGAACACAAAAGCCGAGTGCTCATGACGGGCTTTCCAGACCACATTCGATTTCAGTTGTGTCCAGTTCTTCCCGTCCTGTGAATACCAGGCATCATTTTTATTTTTCGCAGGATTATTGGACCAGCCTCCGATGACCCACATCCGGTCTCGATAAACCACCGTTGAAAACCATAAGCGCTCCTGCCAGGGAGCTTTGGCTGTTTCCTGCTTCCAGTGAATGCCATCTTCAGAACTCCAGACATCATTGGTCGCATGATATTCCGGCGTATAATTACCGCCTCCAAAGACATAGATTTTTCCATTCAACACCGCGGCCTGATGATAGGCCCGCGGTGACCATCCGGCGTTCTCTGTCGCCCGCGTCCAAGTTTTCCCATCGGCAGAAGACCAGACATCATTCTTCAGACTTTTTTCATCGCCAAAATAATAATTTTCGGTCCCCCCCAGCAGCCACATTTTCCCTTTAAATTCCACAAGTGCCGCTGCTGCGCGAGGCGTCCAGGCAGCCTGCTTTGTCACTAGACCCCATTGTTTTCCATCCACTGAAGACCAGACCTGATTTCCAGCCGAGTGCCCTTTGAGCCGGCCGTTATACCAGCCTCCCATCAGCCACATCTTGTCTTTAAAGGTGATCGTCATCGGCAGATCGCTGTGAATCCACGGCGCCTGTTTCGTCACAAGCTTCCAGTTCTTCCCGTCTGATGAATTCCAGACATCACGTGGCGGCGCTTCAAAAGAATTGAACCAGCCGCCAAATATCCACAGTTGATTCTTGAAGACAAGTTCGCCTTGGGAATCACGCGCCTGCCAACCCGCTTTTTCGGTGACTTGAACCCAGTCCAGCTTTTTTTCTTCGGCAAAGAGTGAACTGGTAAGAAACAGGAATGAGAGTGTTATCAGGAGGGCTTGTCGAATCATGCTGGCTCCACGTACTGGATTCTCTGGAGGAAAGAAACATGCGAGGCGCAATGAAAGAGTCTGCGTATCTTCTACGATACCCGTTTTTTTCGCGTCGTTGCAAGCCAGTGCTGCCAACAAGATCTAGAGAACAACAATAAATATAAATTTCGCTTAGAAGCAAAATTCACCAATGTGACAAATTCTGGGACGCAGTGGAAGATCAAGCACACCAAAATCTGATGGCTTAAAATTGATGACCGGGCTGAGGCCCCTCTTTGGTCAATGTCAATATTTCAGGACCTGCTTCCGTCATCAGAAGGGTATGTTCGAACTGCGCCGACAATTTGTTGTCTTTAGAGCGAACAGTCCATCCGTCGTTACGATCTTCCACAGTCTTCCAAGTGCCTGCATTCAGCATTGGTTCAATCGTAAAACACATGCCTGGTAGCAGAAGATCTCGCTCTGATCCTGAAACCGGATAATGTGGGATACCGGGATCGGTATGAAATTCCCGGCCAATCCCATGCCCCTGATATTGTCGAACCACGCCATAACCCAATTCTGTAGCGTAGTTGTAGATTACTTCACCAATCTCGATCACACTGGATCCAGGGTGAAGTGCATTGATGGCCAGAAACAGCGAATCAAATGTCACTTGCACCAGCTTGCGTGCCTCGTCTGATACATCGCCAATCAAAAAAGTTTCCGACTGATCTCCATACCAGCCATCAACGATGCTGGTAATGTCGACATTGACGATGTCTCCCTCTTTGAGAACGGTATCATCAGGAATCCCATGACACACCACTTCATTGATGCTGATACAGCAACTTTTTGGGAACCCCATATACCCCAGGGTTGCCGGTGTATGCCCATGCGAAACGGTATAATCGTGTACAATTTGATTGATCTCTTCTGTTGAAATTCCTGCTTTCACAAACGAACGCAGATGATCCATCAATTGTGCATTAAACTGGGACGCAATTCTCAATCGTTCCCATTCGAATGGTTTATATATGACTTCATTTCCGGACAAAATAAACGCCTCTATGTCATTTTCAGTAATAAACTGTTACTAATTCACTATTACGTATCAGGAGCGGTTTGATACTGATATTCGAGTTGAATGCACCGCACCATTTTACAAAACCACTTCTAGACGAAATGGCTCTCTTGCTCAACATTAGTCACTCTTGTTTTTGTTGAGTAAGACCTCATTCATAGAATAATCAACTTTTAAAAGAATTCCTATGGTCGGAAAGCCTTCTAAAGTAAAGAAAAGCAAGCCCTTATTGGGAAACCATCAGAAATGCTGGATCTGGGGTCGAAATGCAGTGATGGAAACCTTATCTGCCGGGTTCTGGCAAATCTGGGAATTACACCTGTCGGAACGATTACAAGCCGATGAAAAACAGGCCGCTGAAGAACGAGCACAACAACTCTCAATTCCAGTTGTGATTGCTTCAGACAAAGATCTCAGCCAAAATTGCCGTGCCAGCGATCATCAAGGCATGATTGCAAAAATGGCACCATTTCCCTATTCCTCTGCATCCGAAGTGATTCAACAAAAAACCGCAGCGCCGCTGTTTCTGATCTTGGACCGAATTCAGGACCCCTATAATTTTGGTGCCATCGTTCGCTCTGCCGAAGTCTTGGGGGCAAATGGAATTTTCGTCGGAACAGATGAACAATGTGAAGTCACTAGCCTCGTCTGCCGCACCTCGGCTGGTGCAGTGAACCGTATCCCGATCGCAAAACTCTCTGACCTTGTTCAATTTTGTCGTAACTTGAAAGAAGCAAACATTTCAATCGTGGGCACAGCAATGCAGGCGCCAGAGATTCTTCCAAGTCATGATTTCCAACAACCAACAGCGATCATCGTTGGTAATGAAGGCAGCGGAATCAGTCAGACGCTTCTTAATGAATGCTCTCACCTGGTCCGGATTCCACAACAGGGAAACACAGAATCACTCAATGTCGCGATTTCCGCAGGCATCCTGCTGTATGAAGCCAGTCGCCAGCGCAATTTCACTTAAGGAACGATTCTGTTTTAATTCTTTAAGCTGTTGGCGTTGCGGAACTGGCCGTCCCCTCTTCATCAGGAACTACTGGTTTACTCCCTGAGACCCACTCACTGATTTTCTGAACGATCACATACATCACCGGCACCATGACCACACCAAAAAACGTGGCTGCAGACAATCCTGCAACGACCGCTGTCCCCAGTGCCTGTCGGCTGGCAGCGCCCGCACCAGAAGCAACTGCTAATGGAACTGCGCCTAAAATCGCACTGAAGGCGGTCATTAAAATCGGACGGAAGCGCAGAAAACAGGCTTCCACCGCGGCATCCGTAATCGATTTGCCTGCTTCGCGTTGCAGTTTGGCAAATTCGACAATCAAAATCGCATTTTTACTAGCCAGTGCTATCAGCAGAACAAATCCAACCTGTGTATAGATATTATTGTCAAAGCCGCGCAACATTGTGGCGAAGATCGCACCGAAGATTCCCAAGGGTACAGACAGAATCACGGACAGTGGAATCGACCAGCTTTCATACTGAGCACATAAAAACAGATATACGAAAATCAGCGCCATCGCAAAAATGTAAGGCGCCATATTTCCGGCCGCTATCTGCTGATACGCAATTCCCGTCCACTCATAACCGAAGCCCTCCGGCAATACTTCATCTGATAGTTGCTCCATCCGTGTAATTGCTTGTCCCGAACTATAACCCGCGGCTGGATTCCCGGTGACTGCAGCGGTGGGGTACATGTTATAATGATTGACTTCCTGTGGCCCCGCTGAATTATTGACTTTGATCAGAGTATGCAAAGGTACCATGTTCCCCCGACGATCACGTACCTTGAGCCGGGTGATATCATCAACCTTACTGCGATAGTCTTCCTCGGCCTGTACCATCACTTTGAAAACACGGTTGAATAAGTTGAAATCATTCACATATGCGGAGCCTAGTTCGGCTTGCAGCGTATTAAAAATCGAATCGAGAGGGACGCCCATTTTGATCGCTTTTTCACGATCAATATCCAGATAAATTTGAGGCACAGTGGCACTGAAACTGGTATTTAATCCTGTCAGCAGCGGATCAGCATTTCCCTGATCCATTACATCTGTTACCGCCATCTGCAGGACATCAGAACCAGCAGAATCCTTGTCCTGAATCTGGATCTGGAACCCCCCCGCATTGCCCAGCCCCTGAATCGCCGGAGGAATGAACGGGAAGGCAATCGACTCTTGGATCTGTGCCAGTTCCACGTGCAGGCGCTTGACTAAAGCAAAGACATGCAGTTCCGGGGATTGCCGTTTATCCCAGTTTTCCAAAGCAATGATTGTGGTGGAATAATTAGAAGCATTTGAGTTATTCAACATTGAAAAGCCGCCCATCGTAATCACATGGGTGACGGCAGGTGTTGCTGCAGCAATTTTATTGATCCGGTTTTGAACTTCCCGGGTCCGACTTAATGAAGCCCCGTCGGGTAACTGGGTATTAATGAAAATATATCCCTGGTCTTCATTGGGTAAAAAGCCCCCTGGTACCGACACGAACCCCACGCCCGTTGCTCCGAATATGACAAGCAACGGGATTATCATGAAAAACGCGCGTCTTACAAAAACCTTGACCATACTAATATACATGTTGAGTGAACGATCAAAGCACCAGTTGAAGCCACGAAAGAAAAGCCCCCGTCTTTCTTGCGTCGGTCGGAGCAATATTCCGCACATCGCGGGGCTCAGCGTCAACGCACACACGGAAGAAAAGAGTGTGGCAATCGAAATCGTCAAAGCAAACTGACGATACAGCCGACCTGTGATTCCCGGTAAAACCATCGTAGGCACAAACACGGCCAGCAACACGAGTGTGGTTGCGACCACGGGGCCGGTGATTTCAAGCATCGCAAGTTCCGTCGCCTTTTTAGGAGAACATTTTTGCGTATCCAGAATTCGGGTCACGTTTTCGACTACCACAATCGCATCATCAACCACGATCCCGATCACCAGCACAATCCCAAATAATGAGAGCGTATTGATCGTATACCCCATCGCCAGCATGACCGCCATGGTTCCCAAAAGGGATACGGGAATCGTCACTGCAGGAATCAGTGTCGCTCTGAAATCCTGCAAAAAGACAAAAATCGTGACAAAGACCAGAAACAGTGCGATATATAAAGTAGTCTCGACCTCATCGATGGAGGCAGTGACGAACTCTGTGGAATCGTACGGAATTGAATATTCAAGCCCTTGGGGAAAATCCGCTTCCAGTCGCTTCAATACCTTTCGACATTCATCAGCTACACTCAGCGCATTGGCCCCTGGTAACTGATAAACGGCAACCAGAGCAGCCGGTTTTTCATCGAGCTGTGAATAACCATTATAACTCTGGGCTCCCAGCTCGACCCGGGCCACATCTTTGATTTGTGTAATCTGCCCTTCTTCACCGGTCTTAATAATAATATCAGCAAATTCTTTAGGGTCAGATAAACGCCCCAGGGTTGTCACAGTCAATTGAAAGTCCTGATCAACAGGACTCGGCTCCTGCCCAATTTGTCCTGCAGCCACCTGCACGTTCTGCTGCCGGAGTGCGTTCACGACATCGGTTGTAGTGATGTTGCGGGTATCGAGCTGATTGGGATCCAGCCAGATTCGCATTCCGAAATCCAGCGCATTGACCACATTCACATCACTGACGCCATTAATTCGCTTCAGTTCATCGTTGATGTAGATTGATGCATAATTACTGAGGTACAAGCCATCAAAGGTTTCATCAGGTGAATTTAAGGCGATCACCAAAGTCATATTGGTGGACTTCTTCTTGGTCGTCACCCCTTCGCGTTTCACATCTTCTGGCAGTGTGGGATTCGCAATTGCTACCCGGTTCTGGACCAGCACGTTCGCCATATCCAGATCGGTGCCGACATCAAAGGTGACCGTCAATGTCATATTGCCGTCACTTGTACTGCTCGAAGACATGTAGAGCATGTTCTCGACGCCGTTAACCTGTTCTTCAATCGGGGTTGCCACCGTATCCGCAACCACTTGCGCATCGGCACCACGATATGTTGCAGTCACAGCAACCGTAGGCGGGGTAATGTCCGGATATAATTCTATCGGTAACAGAGGCAGTGCTATCGCACCGACAATCGCAATCACAATGGAAATGACACTGGCAAAGATCGGATGATAGATAAAAAACCGGGAAAACATCGTCGTCCGTTTCGTTAAAAAATATCAGAAACACAAATCGAAATCAGTTGAAACGTCAAAGGAATCATCCGCTATTTGGAAGTGGATACCGGTTTCAGCTTTGCTTTCTCAGGTTTCGAGGCACCGGCTGATGTTGCAGGACCAGTTTGTTTTTGCGGTTGAGCTGCTCCCTTCGGTGGTTGATTCTTAATCACAACCGGACGATCGGGACGGGCTCGCTGCAGCCCTTCATAGATGTATTTCTCGCCGGGCTTGAGTCCTTTCAACACGACACGCAGGTTATCTTGTACCTGACCAATTTCAACTTGGCGTTTTTCCACGATATTATCTTTGCCAACAATCAGCAGATATTTGCCAGCCAGATCAGTACCGATAGCCACATCATGCACCAGCAGAGCCCCTGGGATCGGATTACCGGGCACTCGCACGCGCACATACACGCCGGGATAAAGCAGCCCCTTGGGGTTTTTAAATATTGCTCGTAGCTGAATCGTACCTGTCCCCGGATCAACCTTGTTGTCTGCATAATCTAACACACCTTTATGAGGATACCCTTCTTCATTAGAAAGCCCCACGTAAACTTTAAGCGAAATCCTCTCGTCAGGTTTCTTTCTATTTTTGAGAGCATTCAAAAGCAGCCGTTCGCTGGCATCAAAGTAAACGTAAATCGGGTCCATGGTCACGATTGTGGTCAGCAATGTATTTTCGCTTGAACCAACCAGGTTCCCTGCATCAACCAGAGTTCGACTGATCTCTCCCGCAATCGGTGCATGAATTCGAGTGTAATTCAGATTGATCATGGCCTGTTCGATTTCGGCTTTCGCCCCCATCACTGCCGCTTGTGCTTTGTCACGCGCGGCTTCGGCATCATCCACATCCTGGGGAGTCACCGCTTGTTTTTTCAATAAGATCTCATTGCGTTCCAGAGTCACTTGAGCATCTTTCAACTGCGCATTGCTGGCCGCCAGTTGCGCATTGGCTTTATCCAGAACCGCTTGATATTGATCACGCTGGAGTTCAAACAGCAGCTGACCTTTCTTGACAGTAGCCGAGGGGGCAAAATCTACTTTTTCCAAGATACCATCGACGCGTGCCCGAATATCCACTGAGGCTACCGAAGCCAGGGTTCCGGTAAAATCCTGATTGAAAATCACAGTTTTTTGAACAGGTTCCGCGACGGTAACCGATGGTGGCTTCATCTTCGGAGGAGGGGGCGGCGAATTACAACCAGAAATGATGATTACGGGACAAAGCAAAATCAGATATTTTCGACATATCCATCTCATAGTTAATTCGCTCACAGCTCTCCCTTTAAGATATCAGTCTCATTCAAGACAAGCAGGTCTTGAAGAATCTGCGAATCTGGTCAACTCCCGATTCACTTTCGTTTGCTTAAGAGGCATACTACAAATAAAAACCTCTGAATTGCAATTCCCATTTAATGGAAAAAGAAATTGGATCGAAAGATGCATGAATCTTCACTATTGCCTGCCACCTGGAATGTTCCCACAGAATTCACCGATCGTCTTGGCAAACAGGTTGGTCGGCAACGTACGATGGTCGCGGAGGGACATCTACTCATTATTCTACATGCACCTCCACAACCGGAAGACATGTATCGCAAAGGCCGTATTTTCTGGCGCGAACCTAATGCTATCTGGCACGCGTCTGAATTCAAAGGGGGATCGGATGCGCTGAATCGACACCTGGATGAACATCAGCAAATCCTGGAAGAATTTGACGAAAAAGTAGACCAGGCAACCAGCTCGCTCGATTATCTGGAAGTGCTAAATCATCTTGGCCCAGTTTATCGGTCGTTATGCCATATGACACAAGCTTTACAAGTCGCACGCGAGGCAATTCCCAAAGACAAACTTCTGATCGACTTTCGTGACAACGCATACCGCCTGGAAAGAATCGCAGAACTCTTGATTCAGGATGCAAAGAATGCGCTGGAATACGTTGTTGCAAAGCAGGCTGAAGAGCAGGCAAAGGTTTCAGCTCGGATTGAACTCTCGTCCCATCGTTTGAATTTATTGATTGCCTACTTTTTCCCGATTGCCACCTTAAGCACCATTTTTGGCTCGAATTTTCGTCACGGTTACGAAAAGTATCAGACTCCCTACCCCTTCTGGATCATGATTGGCACCGGACTCGCGTTAGGTTTCGTAATTCACCTGTTCTTGAAACGAGCGTCTGGAAAATAAAAGCAATGATACTCCTCATTCAATCTTGCTGCTGAGCCAACCACTTTTAAATCCACATAACGTTTTCAGCATTTGCTCACGCAGCATGGGAGTCTGGCTCATCACAGGTAAGAATAGATCACGGCCCCAACCTTTCACGACTCCCTCAGATTGAAAGAAGGGCGTCAACCAACCCGTGATCCGTTGATAATAGCGGATTTTATTTTTCCGCATCTTCTCGTAAGCAATACAGGCGGAACGAAAATCGGGATCCTTTTTCAGACATTCTGAGAAGGTCCACACATCTTCCAGTGCCAGATTAGCCCCCTGCCCCAGATGCGGGCTTGTCGGATGAGCGGCATCTCCTAGAAACAGAATGCGATCTGCCCAGAAGGTCCGCATCGACACATTGCGATAATTGGTAAACGTCAGGTCCTTAAACGAAGCAATTGGGGCAACGATTTCTTCAGCCTGTGGACAAAGCTGCAAGACTTCTTTTTTCCAGACGTCGAGCCCCTGTTGTTGAAACTTCATAAACTGAGCTGCAGTCAGACCCCAGAAGAAACTGCACTCACCATTTCCTATCGGCAATAGTCCCGCCAGTTTTTTAGTTCCATCAACCACCTGAAATAATCGATCTTGGACAGCATTACAGGCACCGGTCGTCCACAAAGCCCCGTATTCGTATTCTGCTCCACGGTGTTTGATCCCAGAAGCATTTCGTAAGCCGGAACGGGCTCCGTCTGTTGCAATAATGAAATCAAAGACTTCGGTAGGCTCCTTTGACTCCAGTTCCAGAGAAACTCCGGACTGCAAAACCTGATAACCTGTAATGCGTCTGTTTTCCTGAATCACGGCTCCAGCCTGTCTCGCCAAAGACAGCAACGCACTAAATAACAAACCACGATGGACTCCCAGTCCATATAAATCACAGCCTAAGCGTTGATACTCCAGTTGAATCAGTCGTTTTCCGTTGTGCTTTCGCGCTTCGATCCAATTTAACCGGGCTGATTTCTTGTCAATGTCTTCGAATATTCCCAGTGACTTTAATACCGTTTGTCCGATGGGTTGAATGAGTATCCCTGCGCCTATAGGGCCACATTGCGCCGCCTGCTCAAAAATCGTAATATCATGCCCTTGGCTGGCGAGTAGATACCCTGCGGCAGCACCCGCAATTCCACATCCCGCAATAGCAATTTTCATCAACAATTCCAATTTGAGTTGGCAGACAGCACGTAATCATTTTAAAAGGGCAGAACCCTTTACATAGCGGATGAGTGCCTCACTGAGAAGTCTGAATCCGATTTCTTAATAAGACTTTCTTTTCTGACAATGATTGCCTATCTTAATTCTTACTATGCTGATCTGCGAAATCCTGTGCTCATAGGCAACATTACTTTCCTGGAGTTTCAACCATGAGAATTGCAACGGGCGGCGTGCTTCACGAAACAAGCACTTATTCTTCTCTTCCCACAACCCTTGACGATTTTATCAATGACCGAGGCTTATACCGTGGGCAGGAAATCATGGAAACATTTCCAGGAGCGAATGTCTGTATCGGTGGCTTTATCGATGGCGCCCAAAAACATGGTTTCGAATTGATTCCTTTACTCTGGACTTTTGCGTTTCCAAGCGGCTTGATAGAGCGAAAGGCCTACGATGGATTGCTGGAAGAATTCCTGCAACGACTCAAACAGGCAGAAGACAAAGGTGGTCCTGTTGACGGAGTGTTACTTGATCTTCACGGGGCGATGGTCATCGATGGCATTGAAGACGGAGACGGACATTTTATCTCCAAAGTGCGTGAATACCTGGGGGATGACCGCCCAATATTGGTCACGCCGGACATGCACGGAAACCATTCACAACTTCGAGTCGAACAGGCAACGGCAATTTTAGGATACGATACCTACCCGCATATCGACATGAATGAACGGGGACAGGAAGCAGCTGAACTGATCGTACGGATTATCAATGGTGAGGTCAAACCGGTGATGTCCCTATACCAAATCCCGCTCTTCTGGAGTACGGCCTGTCAGGTGACTGCACATCAACCGATGAAAGAGGTCATGGATTACGCGCATGAAATTGAAACTCGTCCCGGCATTCTGGGTGTAACAGTTTCAACCGGTTTTCCCTGGGCCGACGTCCCTGATGTGGGGCCCTCCCTGATTGTAGTCGCCGACAATGATCAGGAATTGGCAGACAAAACAGCCGAGGAATTCGGCACTTGGATCTGGGAACGACGGCGACGCTGGTACAAGCTTCCGTTTTCCGTCAAAGATGCGATTCAAAAAGGTCAAGAAATCGGTAAGCATCCTATTATTCTCGCCGACCATGCCGACAATACCGGGGGCGGCACCGCCGGCGATTCCACAGAAATCCTACAAACATTCCTTGATCAGAAATTAGACAAGGCGCTGATTTTATACATTGTTGACCCTGAAGTGGTCGCTTTGGCACAAAAGGCGGGGGTCGGAGGAATCATTGAAGCCGAAGTTGGAGGCAAGTCTGATCCCATTCAAGGTCCACCAGTCAAAATGAAAGCAGAAGTCAAAGCGGTCTCAGAAGGAAAATTCAAATACGACGGCCCGATGTACGCTGGTCTGACAGGAAACATGGGCCCTTCTGCCTGGATTCAACAAGGCGGCATTTCCGTCGTTGTTGTGACTGCGCGAGAACAACCTTTCGGGCCTGCCTTCTCTAAAACGCTGGGCATTGAATGCGAATCCATGAATTATATCGCGGTCAAATCTTCGGCACATTTTCGTGCCAGCTTTGAACCCTTTGCCGGTTCCATTTTTAATGTGGAAGCCCGCGCGATCCATACACATGATTTCGCAAAACTCAATCATCAACGACGAAAGCAGGGTTTCTATCCGGTCGAAATTCCCTACGAGAGTGCACCAGAGATTTAGAAGTCGTCGTGCAAACCAGACTTAACCTTTGACCTGAAAACCCATCGTCTTCAGTGCTTCACGTACGCGGTCTAACTGTTCTCCCTGAATTTCCAGTTCCTCGCCCTGCAGCGAACCACCGGCACCACATTGGGATTTGAGTTGTTTCAATAATTCAGGAAGGTCGTTACCTTCGAGCGGTAAACCGCGGACCACTGTAACTCGTTTTCCCTTTTTACGTTTTTCAATAGAAAGTCGAGCTGTCTGCTGTTCGGGCGGTATCCGAAAAGGAGGCTCAGGAGGACAGATGCATTCTTCTTCCAGTTGATCACATTTTTCACAACGAGGCGGACGATCAAAGGGCGTCCCTTCAAATAATCGCATGACGGGTTCCTTCTTACGAGACGCGTGCTTCCAGTTCTTCCCAGCGTTCCAGCAATGTTTCCAGTTCCTTCTGAATCGCCTCGCTACGCGTGGTTGATGCCGCAATCACCTCAGTGGGCTGTTTAAAGAATTCAGGAGCCGCCATCGTCGAATGCAATTCGGTTTGTTCCTGCTCCAGTTTCTCGATTTGCTGCGGAATCTGCTCTAGCTCACGCTCTTCTTTATAGGTGAGCTTGACTGTTGTTATTTTAATTTCGGATGCTTGGTCTGTCTTTGCGTTTGATTCCACCGTTTTTTTTTGAGCATCCTGATTGTTTGCTGACTGTATTAGATAATCATCATATCCGCCCGCATATTCTTTGACATGCCCTCCCTCTTCAATCACCAGAGTCGCCGACACCACATTATTCAGAAATGCCCGGTCGTGGCTTACCAGCAATAGTGTTCCCGTATGATTGCAGATTAATTCTTCCAGCAATTCCAGTGTTTCTGCATCCAGATCATTCGTTGGTTCGTCGAGCACCATTAAGTTGGTCGGCCGCTTGAAGAGTTTTGCCAGCAACAGTCGATTCCGTTCTCCACCGGAAAGATAACGTGCTGGCCTGCGGGCACGTTCCGGCGTGAATAGAAAATCTTGTAGATACCCATAGATACTTTTCGGGTTCCCATTAATCGTCAGTGTCTCCAGCCCTTCTCCTACATTTTCGACGACTGTTTTTTCTTCATCTATCTGCTCTCTGAGTTGATCGAAGTACAGGGTTTCCAGATTGGTCCCCAATCGTATCGTGCCTGTATCTGGCTTGAGTTCTCCCAGTAGCAGTTTGAGCAACGTGGTTTTTCCAGCTCCGTTTCGACCGATGATCCCAATCTTGTCGCCACGAGTAATCAACGTAGAAAAGTCTTTAATCACAGGTTTCTGATCATAGGAAAATGAAACATTCTTGGCTTCTATGACCAGTTGCCCTGATCGATCTGCACTGGAAACTGCCATACGCACATTGCCAACTTTACTTTGCCGCTGGCTCCGTTCATTACGCATTTTCTCCAGAGCACGAACTCGCCCCTCATTACGAGTCCGTCTGGCTTTGATCCCCTGCCGGATCCAGACCTCTTCCTCTGCTAATTTTTTATCAAACAACGCATTCTGTTTTTCTTCCGATTCTAAAAAAGCTTCTTTACGTTTGAGAAATGTTTCATAATCACAGGTCCAGTCATAGATGTGGCCGCGATCTATTTCGATGATACGCGTCGCCAGCGTCTGTAAAAACATACGGTCGTGTGTCACAAACAATAAAGTGCCTTCATAGGATTGCAGAAACTGTTCCAGCCATTTGATCGCGGGAATATCCAGATGGTTCGTTGGTTCGTCCAGTAATAGAATATCGGGAGACTGTACAATCGATTGTGCCAGTAACACACGACGTTTCATACCTGACGACAAGGATTCGAACGTAGTATCCCCGTCTAAATTCATGCGCGAGATAATGCGTTCGACGGCATGATCAATTTCCCAATCATGCTCAAAATAAGGCTTCGCCGCCTCTGCGACAATATCATGAATTCGCTGTGCACCACCGGAAGGGACTTCCTGGACCAGTCGGGCGATCCGCAGATCTTTATCACGTCTGATCTCACCATCATCGGGGTCAAGCTCGCCGGCGATGATTTTCATCAGCGTGGATTTTCCGGCACCATTTCTTCCTAAAAGACCAATCCGCTCCCCTGCGTTGATTTCCAGGCTGAGATCATCCAATAACGGCGGACCACTCCAGGAAAACGAAATTTCATTCAGACTCATCAGCGACATACGACAGGACTTCCGATCACACTCATATAAAAAAACCCGACTGTATTAGTCGGGAATGATTCGAACAGTGCCATAGTATGTTCAACAGAGCAGAAATCTGCAATGCCGGTCGCTGTCTGTCTCAGGTTGTATTTCTCGTTTCTTAAAACTGAACTCTTACAGGATTTAAGAACGTGAACGACCTGTCAGCAGCCCCAACACAGCGACAAATATTGCTGCGCCAATGATGGACCAGAGGATCGGATAATCTCTCCCACCAAAAGAAATTGCAAATATTTCAGGGAGTCCCAACATCCCGGCAATTTTGCTTCCCAGGAGTGCTCCTATGAACCCCAATGCGATTGAAACCAGGCAGCCTCCACGCGTATTTCCAGCCAGCCCCCGTGCAATGCTTCCGCAAAGCCCGGCAACAATCAGTAAGATAATTAATTCTGGTATCGTCATGACTTGCCTCGTGGTTACCTGTACTGTCTCAGAAAAGAACTGTATCCAGGTGATTTGATAAATATTCGTTAATTACGCCGCTGATCAATCTACACAAAATACTCTAGGTCAGAAATGGCAGTCTGTCCAGCCGTTCTTTCCGCGCGCTAGATTACTATTCGCGGTCATTCTGAAAACATTTTCATATTTCTTTTAGTTTATGGGAAATACTCGCCTCAGATCTCGATTTTTGTTAGCATTTCTCAAAGAGACCCTCAAACACCCCAGCTTATTTTTACCCATATAAATTATTGCATCTTCGAAGAGGTTACACCGTGCGCTCACTCTCGCTGATATTTTTCTCACTGATCACAATCACTCTACTTCCCGGATACACGAATTTCTGTTCCGCCGAAGACAAAGACCCGGCTCTGGTCGCCCCTCCAGTGAACACGAATCCCGGTAAAGAATATGCGGACGACACCCGGTTGTTCCAGGGCATTCCTGGGCTAGAACGTTCATCCAACGGACGCCTCTGGGCACTCTGGTATGCAGGTGGCACCGGCGAAGGGGAATTGAACTACGTCACGCTGGTCACCAGCGGCGATGATGGCAATACCTGGTCAGGCCCCAAACTCGTCATTGATCCCCCTGGTCCTGTCAGAGCATATGACCCGGCGACCTGGCTTGATCCCAGCGGTCGGCTGTGGGTCTTCTGGGCACAGTCTTATCGCTGGTGGGATGGTCGCAGTGGTGTCTGGGCGATTACAACCGATGAACCAGACAAAGAAAATCCCAAGTGGAGTGAACCACGACGCCTATGTAATGGCATCATGATGAATAAACCAACCGTGCTTGCAAATGGAGACTGGCTGCTGCCTGTCGCGATTTGGAAACAAAAGGCCAAAGATTCGATTGAGCATAAGTTTGACTTACCGGAAGAACGCGGCGGGAATATTTTCATCTCAAAAGACAAAGGCAAATCGTTTCAACTGCTGGGCCAAACTGATGTACCGCATCGCACCTTTGACGAGCACATGGTCGTGGAACGAAAAGACAACAGTCTCTGGACTCTGGTCAGAACCAGTTATGGAATCGGCGAATCCATTTCCACCGATGGTGGGAAAACCTGGTCGACGGGCAAAGAGTCGTCCATCCCTCACATCAATGCCCGATTCTTCATTCGCAGATTGAACTCAGGGAATTTATTGTTGGTACGCCACAATCCTAAAAATGGAAAAACACGCCGGGACCTGACCGCGTATGTTTCTACCGATGATGGAAAAACCTGGCAAGGTGGCTTACTTCTGGACGAGCGACCGGGAGTCTCTTATCCAGATGGTGTTCAGAGTGATGATGGCACCATTTATATCATTTACGATTACTCTCGTACCGGTGATAAAAAGATCCTGATGGCAACCTTCACGGAAGCAGACGCTCTTGCAGGAAAACCGGTTTCGGAAAAAGTCCGACAGCGAGTGTTGATTAATCAGGCCACCGGTAAGAAGAAGTAATTTCATCATCAACGACTCTTAATCAGGACCGGAAGTACCAAATATCCTGCAAAAACAGACGATTGAGGAAGTTCGCATGCGATCGCTTTTTTATTCCGCCGTTGTTTTCAGCCTAATGTTTAACGCCAATTCTCTTTTTGCAGAGCAACCGCAGGCAGGATATACCCCCTTGTTCAACGGTCAGGACCTGACCGGCTGGACGCTCAAACGCGCCAACCGGAAAGGCTATCATGTTAAAGATGGCAAACTCGTCTGTCCGGCAGATGGTGGCGGATTCCTGTTTACAGAGAAGCAATTTGGTGATTTCAGTCTCCAATTCGATTTCAAGCTGACAAAAGCAGCGAATAATGGAATCGCCATTCGCTGCCCTTTGGTTGATCAGCGTCCTGCTTATGAAGGGATCGAAATCCAAGTACTGGACAACGTTGGCTACCCTAAGAAACTCAAGCCGACACAATACCATGGCTCTGTCTACGATGTGATCCCTGCGAAAAAAGGAGCACTTAAACCGGTCGGCGAATGGAATCATGAAGAAATCATTTATCGCGGTTCAGAGATCACTGTGATTGTAAATGGAATCATAATTTTAAAAACCGACTTATCAGACATCAAAGATGAAAAAGTCCTTGCCAAACACCCCGGTTTGCATAACAAACGCGGCCATATCGGCCTGCTGGGACATGGCAGTCATGTGGAGTATAAAAACATTCAAATCAAAGAATTTTGAATCATTGATTTTAGATTTCACGCAGGAGCAGAAATGAGCCAGAAAAAAGAAAGCCGCCGCACTTTTCTCAAACATTCAGCCGCCGCTACTGTCACAGCCAGCCAATTAGCAGCAATCGCTCCCGCTTCAGCCTATCGGTCAAACGAACGCATTCGCATCGGTGTGATAGGTCCCGGCCGGCGCGGTTTCGGATCGCACGTGAAGACTCTAATGAAACTTCGCAAAGAGTACGGTGCGAATCTCGACATCACCGCGATCAATGATGTCTATTCCGTGCACCGGGATCGAGCTGTCGATTACATCAAACAAGAAACCGGCCAGACACCAAAGGCGTATCAAGACTATCGTGATTTGTTAAACGATAAAGACATTGATGCGGTCTGCATCGCCACCCCCGATCACTGGCACGCCAAACAGGTTCTGGATTCCCTGAAAGCTGGCAAGCACGTCTATTGTGAAAAACCGATGACGCACCATATCTCTGAGGCGATGGATGTTGTCGATGCCTGGAAGAAATCGGGATTGGTCGTACAGGTGGGCGTGCAATCCACCAGCATGCCGATCTGGAATGAAGTACGGGCGCTAGTGAATGAAGGAAAGCTCGGGAAAATTGTCCAGTTTCAAACAGAATATTTTCGTAATTCTCTGGGAGGGATGTCTCGTCATAATGTGATCACCAAAGAAATGACGCCAAAGACAGTCGACTGGAAACGTTGGCTGGGTGTCGAAGAAGGGCTCGCCCCTGATCTCCCCTTTGATCGGGCCACGTTCGGTCAATGGCGCTGTTATTGGCCCTTTGGTTACGGAATGTACTCCGATCTATTCGTCCATCGCGTAACTGCCATGCTCAAAGCCACCGGCTTATTGTACCCGGGACGTGTTGTCGGGGGAGGTGGAATCTTTCTGGAATATGACGACCGTGAAGTAACAGATGTCGCATCGATTATTGCCGACTTCCATGAAGGAGTCCAAGGGCTCGTTTCCAGTACCATGGTTTCGACTGCAGTCCCTATTCGCCATCTGATCAGAGGACATCACGGCACCGTTTTATTTGATGAAAACGTTTTTGGAAGTCACCAGGCATATGAGTTAATCCCAGAGCGTTCCCAGGTCACTCAGGACAGTACCTTGAAGCGAGAAGCAGTCGTTTCAGAACGCGTCCCCAACCAGGATCTACTGCACTTCCAGAATTTCCTGGATGCCGTCAAAGCCGGTGATCCTTCGATGGTCAATAACTCTCCCGAGTTAGGAGCGGCTGCTATCATGGTGGTCAATTTGGGAGTCCTCAGCTATCGAAACGGGAAAGTCTTTCAGATCAATCGCGACTCAAAACAAGTCAACGAGGGAGACCAAAGCTGGGCGGCGAATTGGGAAAAGATGTCCCAAGCACACAGTAAACCGCGGCACGTTCCCGGTTGGACAGCCGGAGATAAAGGCAGCACCCTGGTACCTCCCAAGTACCAGAAACTGGCTGGCCCCTGGATCAATGGGAAACCGCCGAAAAACACATAATCCAATTTCGGTTTATTGTTCCAGAAACTCGTAGAGCTCCATCCAGCGGATTTCCAGTTCGCCGATTTCATCAACCAGAGGCTGCATTTCCGCATGAAGTTTTTCTGCATTTTCCGGGCTGGTAGCTTTCAGGAACTTCTCATTGATTCCGTTGCGTTTCTCATCCAGCTGCGCAATTTTGCGTTCAATCGCAGAGAGTTCTTTACGCGCATTTTTGATTTTGCCCCCTAGCCCCTTTTCACGGGGACCGGAACTCGTCACTTCCTGCTTTGCAACTGAGGCCCGGTTTTGTTCGCGATGGCCGTCGGCAACTTCTTTTTTCACACGATAAAGATACGCATCATAATCGCCTTCATAGCTTTTCACGCTACCATTGGCGACCTCAATCACATCGGTGGCCACTTTACTCATAAAGTGACGATCGTGGCTGGTAAAAATCACAGTTCCCTGAAATTTCACCAACGCATTACCTAATGCTTCCACGGTTTCGACATCCAGGTGGTTACCAGGCTCGTCCAGAATCAAAATCGAATGTTTACCCAATAAAATCCCAGCCAGACACAAACGGGCTCGTTCGCCCCCGCTCAATACTTTGATTGCTTTGTCCAGTGCCTGTTCCTTAAACAGAAAGCTGCCCGCAACCGCGAGAATTTGCTGAGTTGTTGTACCGGGAGCGGACTCCAGTTCGAGATAATCGCGAATCGTCTGATTATCTGGCAAAGACGAATAGACGTGCTGCGCGTAACAGGCAACATTGCAGTGATAGCCCCACTTCAGATTCCCATCTAAAGGGGGCAGTGAATCCGTGATCGTACGCAGGAAGGTTGTTTTTCCCTGTCCATTATCCCCGACAATCGCAGCGCGTGCCCCATGCTCAATTTCGAGCGTGATATTCTCGGCAACGCGTAAATCGGGATACCCAATCGCCAGATTCTCGCAGCCTAAAGCGATCCCCTGGCGTTTCTCTGTTTGGGGTATCATGATATTGACCGTGGACTCCGCACCTTCGATCTCAGTTAGAGTCAAACGTGCTAACTGTTTTTCTTTGCTCCGAGCCTGTGAAGCCGTATTTGCCCCCGCTTTATTTTTGGCAATGAAGGTTTCGAGCTGCCGGCGTTTCGCAATCACCGTCGCATTCGTTCGTGAATCGCGTTCCTTGAGAATTTCCTGATTTTCAAGATACTGATCCACGTTCCCATTATACAACGTCAGCTTACCTTGACTGAGTTCGAGTGTTTGCGTGCAAATTGCTTTGAGGAATGAACGGTCGTGAGACACGACCAGACAGGCCCCTCGATAATCTTTCAAGAAGTCTTCCAGCAGCAACTGAGTTCTCAAATCCAAAAAGTTTGTCGGTTCGTCCAGCATCAGAAAATTCGGTTCATGAAGCAGCAGAGCCGCCAGCTTGACACGCGTCTGCCATCCACCAGACAGTTCTTTGACCGGTCCATTCAGAAAGCGGCCTTTCAGTTCGAACTGCCCTGCCACTGTGCCGCATTTCCAGTCCGGCTGACCGCTGTCCCGCATCAAAAAATCCAAGGCACTTTCCCCAGGTTGAAACGGATCATGCTGACGCAGGTAACCCACCCGTAGATTCGGATGCCGAATAATCTGGCCACTATCGACAGTCTCTTGTTCCAGCAGAATCCGCAATAATGTCGATTTTCCGGCACCATTTCGCCCAATAAAACCGATTTTTTGCTCATCGGCGAGCGCAATGGATGCCTCTTTCAACAATTCCTGAGCGCCATAACTCTTTGTCACATTTGATATTTCAATCAGCGTCGCCATCACACTTCTCAATAGTTAAACCAGAATTTCCTCAAGCAAACCGTATACACGAGGACAGAGAAGATAACGGGATAGCGAAGAGGATTCAATTGATCAAACGTGCTGCGTTTGATCTGGATACATTTCTTTTGCCCCGTTCTCAATACATCGTGCCGGTTATAGCAATTATTACAGCCTGGAATGAATGGGAAACCTTCAATTCGCCCCTCATGCCCCCGTTTCCTGATCTATCTTTTAATAGAGTGCACTTTTTGAAACAAATTCGGGGAATACGGCCTCAGGAACCGGACTGTCCCGCGTTTAGCGTAGAAAGACTGTTTTCACAGTACTGAAATTTAAATGGCAAATGAAGCGAATCTGACTCAAGGTCCTGCCGGTGAAGCCAATCATCAACAGATGATGGCACACAGTCAGACTTTGCGCGCCCCTGCTGCCGTCCGCTCTCCAAGACGTCGTTCTCAAGCCCCGACATCCATCATCGGCGGTACCTCGGCCCCGAACAACGCTTATTACCTGTTCTTATTAGTTAATATCACCCTGTTTCTGCGACCAGCAGAACTGGTCCCGGGCCTTGCCAATTTACCGATTTATGAAGTGTTGATCGTGTCTTCATTTTTCCTTGCGCTCGATCAAATTAAACGCACACTGCAAATGCCCATGTTAAAACGCCAGCCGATCACGTTATGCGTGATTGGGATCTTGGTCGCAGTAGCACTCTCACATGCCTCGCACATGTACTTTTACGGAATCCGCACATCTACGATCGCCTTTCTAAAAACATTAGTCTACTACATGCTGTTGGTTTCGATTATCGACTCACCCCAACGCTTAAAAGGCCTGTTGAAAGCCGTCGCTATCGCGTCTTCCCTCATGGTTCTGCTCTGCGTAATCGATTACTCGGGTCTTTTTGATTTTGAATTCATTAAGCACGTCAGCGACCGTGATGGAGTTTCCGATGCCGGTGAAACCCTGCGCGTCTTCCGTATGCGGGGCACTGGTATCTTCCAGGACCCGAATGATTTATCGGTCCTGATTGTCACCACAGGCATTCTCTGCCTGTACTTTTTCAATGATCCCTCCGCCAGTCCACTCCGGTTCTTCTGGATTTTGAGCATGATCGTTCTGGGAATTGGCTTGATCTATACGCGATCACGAGGGGGATTGCTGACATTGGGAATTGCCGGCATGGTATTCGTGCTCCCCAAATATGGGAAAAAAGCGGCCATTGCCTGCGCTGTAGTTGGCATGGCAGGTCTGACGGTCCTCGCAGGACGTCAGGGAAATATTGATCTTAACTCGGGAACGGGACACGACCGGATTCTACTCTGGCGAGAGGGGTTGTCCGCATTGAAATCGCCCGACTTGTTCTTTGGGATCGGTCAAGGTGAGTATTCCGATCTGGCAGGCCTGGCAGCTCACAACTCCTTCGTACATGCCTTTACTGAACTGGGAATCTTTGGTGGCACCCTGTTTATCGGTTGCTTTTTCTTTGCCGGCCTGGGGATCTATCGTCTGGCACGATACCAGAGTTCTAACAATGGCAGACCCATTTTCAGAAATTCAGAACTGGAACGTTATCTGCCTTATGCTGGCGCCATTCTGGCTGCCTGGTGTGGCGGAATGATGTCCTTATCACGCTGCTACGTTGTTCCGACCTATATGATTGTCGGGGTATCCGCAGCCTACTTGAATCTGGCAGGGGCCAGTCTGGCAAAACCGACTCCGCTAATTTACTGGAACAAACAACATGTGCTACGCCTTGTGGGCGTCAGTCTGGGATTATTAGTGGCTCTGTTTGTATTTGTCCGAATTTTTGCCCATTAACCCCTCAGAGAAATGAACGTCTGAAAGTCCGAAAATGAATCAACGCCGATCGGTTAAAACGAATCTAATCGCTAACTGGCTCAACCATGGGGTGAGCCTGTTAATCGGCGTATTTCTAATGCCTTACGTCTTGCACATCCTGGGTGATGCGCAATATGGAAGCTGGATTTTCATCAACGCCATTGCCGGCTACTCCGGCTTACTCTATCTCGGTTTTGGCCAGACAATCAGTCGATATGTTGCCCATTATCATGCGAAACAAGATTGGAAACGGCTGAATCATGTTTCCAATGTCATCTTTGCGATCTATCTCGGAATGGGATTACTGGCGATAATCACAGCAGGAATTATCGCGTGGCTGGCCCCCCACCTATCCGACTGGGGTTCCATCTCGCTGTTTGAAATACGGATGGTGATTCTTATTCTCGGCCTGAATGTCTTCGTGGGTCTGGCGGGTAGTGTATTTGGTGGCGTGTTGATGGGAATTCAACGCTTCGACATCGAACGCAGCGTTAATCTGACCGGTGGTATCCTGCGGTTAATTCTGACGGTCCTCTTCCTGAAAGCACAATGGGGACTGCTTACGATTGCCGTGATTTTCTTCGCAGTCACGCTGGTTGAGAATCTGGGGAACCTCTTTTTTGCCTTTCGTCAGGTCAAAACATTTCGCATCGGCCCCAAGTACATGGACTGGTCGATTCTCAAAGAATGTGGCTCCTTCAGCGGCTATGCCTTTATCGATGCGATTGCCTGGACTCTTATTGAAGCGACCGACTCTATTCTTATCGGTATCTTCTTCAGCCCGGCAGCCATTGTCCCCTACTATATCGCATTGCGTCTAACACAGTTCATTAATATGCCCATTGCCCAAATCGGTAAAGTCTTCATGCCTCGCGCAGGCGAATTACATGCAAACGGCAACCATCACGCACTACAAAAACTGGTGTTAAACGGAGTCTCCCTGTCATTTCTTTTAGTCACCGGTTTCTTCATTGGTGTCTATTTCTTTGGAAATACACTGATCACGACCTGGATCGGCCCCGGTTATCCTCAAAGCCATTTAATTTTAATGATCCTGCTGGGAGCTCGTATTATCGCTCTTCCAGTTTCAACTTTTCGATCAGTCCTGTATGGCATGGGTAATGTTAAAGTCCCTTCATTGATCTATATGGGGGAAGCAGCTGCCAACCTGATTTTATCATTGATCCTGATTCAATCCTTAGGGCTGGTTGGTGTGGCACTCGGAACAGCGATTCCGATTCTGATTGCAGAGATGGGAATCATCCTGCCTTATGCCATGAAAAAGCTGAATATTACTACAAGTCAACTGCTACGCACTGCCATTGGACCTACCGTGGCACCGTTGCTGGTTCTACTGGGATACTCCTATTACTTGCCCCATTTTTTCGAAATTCGAAACTCCTGGTACACATTAGTGGGAGTGGCCGCAGGTGGGGGTATATTCCTGATCGGCACCTGGTTTGTCTTTGCAAAAGGAACCATGCTTCTCAACCGGGCTGGATCAAAATCTTTAAGTACTTAACTTTTTCTGATGAACTTTTAAATTCATGAGTAATTTGATGACAACTATCGACTACCTGAAACAACAAACGAAGATGACCCCTGATGTTAACATCGCACCTGATGCAGCTCACTCGCTGTCGCTCAGACTGTATGATAGCCACCAGAAAGAGGACTGCTTGAAGTTGTGGAAATCTTTGGAAGCACAATTCGAAGATGTTCCGTTGATGAGTTCATTTATCTGGACGTCTACCTGGCTGGAACATTTTGGAGATTTGGTCCCCTACTCTTTCGCGGTCGCCTTGAAAGATGATCTTCCTTGCGGCATCTGCCTGTTAACCGAAGGTGTGGAGCAATTTGATGGTCCCCTGTCTATCAATACTCTACACCTGGGAACAGCCGGCGAACCTGCCGCTGAGAGTGTCTGTGTTGAATACAATGCCTTACTGGTTCAAGCCGATGATCAACGGGTATTTATGGCCGAACTGATCAGTGCGCTTTCCGCAAACAATGCATGGGATTCACTCCTGTTTGATGGATTCGACAGTGAAGAACTGAAAGCCTGGGACCTTCCCCTGCACGAAACAACGATTCGCAAAGTTGAAAGCCACTACTTTGATCTGAACCAGATCAGAGAAGAAGAACGCGAAGTCATTTCCGGATTTGGATATTCTACCCGTAAAAATTTGCGAAAAAACATGAAGACCTATGGGAACCTGACAGCAGAATGGGCAGAAACAATCGAGCAGGCGGAATCCATCTTCGCTGACCTGGTTCTGCTTCATCAGGCCCGCTGGGAAAAAGAAGGCCAGCCAGGTTCGTATGCCAGCAAACGCTTCACAGAGTTCCATAAAGATCTCATTCAGAAATTGATTCCCTCGAATCAGATGGGACTGTTTCGCGTCAAAATCGAAGGTCAGGTCATTGGCTGTATCCAGGTATTGATCGACCGCAATCGCGTCCTCTGTTATCAGGGTGGTTCCACCGAATACAAAGGCAAACTCAGCCCAGGTGTCATCGCCGATTATCTTTGTATCGAAGAATGTTACAAGCGTGGCTTCGATGCATATGACTTTCTTGCAGGGACCAGTCATCACAAAAAGAAAATGAGCACTCACCACAGTTTCTTAACCTGGGCACAAATCAAACGTCCCCGCTGGAAATTCACGGCATTAAATGCCTTACGAAAAATCAAACAATCGATGAATCTGATTAATAGAGTCAATCAGAAATCAGAGTAACAATTGATAACCAACCGGGTCGAAAAGAGGAATTCCGGACAGGATCCCATTATGAGCACTATTGAAGTAAGCAAAAATCAAAAAAAGTCACTTCCAGAACTGGCAGACAGTAGACGATTGCGCGTCTGCCACCTTAGCCTGACGTTATGCACGGGGGGACTGGAACGACTCCTGGTCGATTTTGCGCGCTATCATAATCCAGACCAGTTCGAACTCGAATTTATTGCCTTAGGGGAGATAGGACAACCGGCTGAAGAAATTCAAGAGTTAGACTGTCCGGTATTTGATTACCCGCTAACAGCACGGGGTAAATTGGCGCGGGTCAGTCAGTTATCACACTTTCTTAAGGGAAGAAACTACGACGTTCTCCACACGCATAACGCCTTTCCGCACTTCTATGGTAGCTTGGCAGCACGCCGGGCGAAGATACCGGCAATCATTCATACCCGGCATGGAAGGCGTTTCGGCGAAACATTGAATGAACGCCTACAATTTGCCCTTGCCAGCCGCATTGCTGACCGTGTGGTTCCCGTTTCTGACGATACAGGCAAACGATGTAAACAGATTGGCTGGTTGTCTGACAGTAAGGTCACTCGAATCTGGAATGGCATCGATGTTAACCGTTTTGTATTTACAGGGCCGGCGGATAACTTGACTGCCATTACCGTTTCCAGGCTCTCCCCCGAGAAAGACCTGGTCACCATGCTTGAAGCGGCTAAACTGGTCGTCGATGCAATTCCGGAATTTCGATTGATGATTGTAGGAAATGGTCCCGAACGAACCATTCTAGAGCAAAAAACAGCTGATCTACACTTAGAATCACATGTGCAATTTCTGGGAGAACGAAACGACATCCCCAGCTTACTCAGCCAGGCTGGATTCTACGTATCCTCTTCATTGACCGAAGGCATTTCGCTGACACTTCTGGAAGCCATGTCAGTCGGTCTCCCCATTGTCGCTACCGCCGTCGGAGGCACTCCGGAAATCGTAAAACAACCAGATACAGGCACTCTGGTTCCTGCTGCCGATGCTGCAAAATTAGCCGATGCCATGCGGGCGATGTGTCGACAAAAAGCAGACTGGCTACAGATGGGACAACAGGCACGTGAACGGGTCGAAGCGCACTTTAATATTCGATCAATGATCAAAGACTACGAAAACCTTTACCTCAATGTTTTAACTTCAACACTCGAATCGTAATGTCATGAAGACGAAATCAGATATCAAACAACTCGATCATTCGGATTCTAGGCAAGCCGAGAGTCCTGAGTCCATTGACGGGCAGCCTGACCTGCAGATTGTATTCTCTGCATTGCACAGTCTCTCGTTACAGCCCGTTTCAGAAATATATCAAAGTTGGCTGCAACTCTTCGATGCAGAGCCACATGCGGATCTGCATCAACATCCAGATCACGTCACTCACCTGATCCCAATATTCAAAGAAATGCAGACACATCATCCGGGTTACCTGATGCAATGCCGAAAAGAAGGAGCGCTCGTTGCTGTCGGTATTTTACTTCCTAAAAACATCAACACAAAAACCCTGAAAGCAATCGGCCCTGCCAGAACGCTCCCAGGATATTATTTGTGCGGAAACCGTTTCCTGATGCAGCAGAACATCCAACAGGATGAATCCATACTCAAGAATTTACTGGAAGCTGCACTGAATTTCTGTCAGAAACAACATGCAACATTCCTGTTGCTCGAAGACATACTTGTTGATGCGCCATTGAGTCACTCCATTCAGAATACAACAAACCATTTTTTAACCTACTCACACACAGGTTTCCAAAACCGCAGTCTGATTCATTTTCCTGACCCCCCTGAAGATTACTGGAATCAATTTCGATCGAAATCTAGAAGAAAACACAGGAAGCTCTTACGTCAAAATAGTGAAATGCAAATGATACGCATTACAGAGCCAGATCAGGTTGTTGATTTTCTCGAAGCCGCACATCAAATATCACTGAATACCTGGCAAACACAACGCCTGGGGCTCCGAATTAAAAACGATGAAAAAGAACTGGAAGAATTAACGTTCCTGGCACTGAATGGATGGTTGCGATCCTATTTACTGATGAAAGATGACCAACCCGTCGCATTCAAAATCGGCAGTCAACATCGGGGCGTCTATCGTGATCTGGAATTCGGCTTTGACTTAAATTATGCCAGTACTTCGCCTGGAGAAACGCTCTTACTGCTGATTCTCGAAGATCTCATTCAGTATGACACACCACAAACATACGATTTTGGTGAAGGCGATGCAGAATACAAAAAGCGTTATAGTTCCCAAATCACACAGAGCTGTACAGTGATGCTGTTACCTTCAACCATCAAAAACAAAGTTCGATTGTCCTACTTTAAATCATCACGTTTCATCGACCATCTGATAAGAAAGTTTCTCAAAGCATCTGGTGTGTATACCGCCCTGCGTCAAATGGTACGCTATGGAAAAATGGGCAGCAGATAATCAAATGGAGCATTCGTGGTTCATTTTCAACTAACGACAGGCCTGCAATGAAAATTTTATTTCTTTCGAATGTGTTTCCAAATTCGTTACACCCGGGGAAAGGTACGTTCAATTGCGCCATGATCCAGGCATTGTCAGAACTGCATCCGATACATGTTGTTTCTCCAGTCTCATGGCTCGATGAGTTCTCACATTACATCAAGCATAAAGCCCCTTTAAATCGTGAATGGTTACCCGTCGAAAGTTCGGGCCGCCTGAGTGCCGAATATCCACGTTTTTATTACTTACCCAAAATACTTCACCAGCATTACGGGCAGTTTCTCTACTGGTCGATCAAGAAGTCACTTCATCAGGCAATTACAGCATTCCAGCCAGACATCATCCTCTCCTACTGGCTTCACCCCGACGGAGCAGTCGCCGTAAGAGTAGCGCAGGAACATGGCCTACCCGTCGTTACCATGACCGGGGGTAGTGATATCTTACTTCTCACTAAAAATCGCCAGCGAAAGCGCGCGATCAAAACCGTCCTCCAACAGGCTGACGGAGTCATTACCGTCAGCGACGACATCATGTCGGCAGTCAAACAATTGAAAATCCATCCAGATAAAATCCATACGATTTATCGCGGCGTGAACCGCAGCCTGTTTACCCCCGGAGATCAGCAAGCTGCCCGCCAGAGACTCGGTCTTCCATTAGACCGAAAAATCATCGTCAGTGTAGGACGACTTGAACCAGTCAAAGGTCATACCGTTCTGCTGGATGCCTGCCTGAAAATAAGTAAACAGGGCATTCCATTTACGTGCTATGTTTTAGGTGAAGGTTCATTAGAAGCCACATTATTGCAAAAAATCAAAGAATATGGATTGGAAGGACTGTTCCAGTTAAATGGATCACAACAGCAATCCCGACTGGCAGACTGGTATCGCGCTGCTGATGTAATCGCGCTCCCCAGCCTTTCGGAAGGTATACCTAATGTCCTTTTGGAAGCCATTTCCTGTGGCAAACAATTTGTGGCCAGCCGAGTGGGTGGCATTCCTGAAATTGCAGATCCGGTCTGCGATCAGTTGGTTCCCCCTAATGATCCAGAAGAATTAGCTGAAGCCATCTGTAGTATGTTCAGCAACCCCATTCAGAGTGAAACACGGAGTTTTGAACCGATTTCCTGGCAGGAGTCTGCGGTGCAAATCAGTCAGATCCTTTCTGACTGCAGCACTCGCTTTTCTTCGGGACTAACAAACAAACAGAAATCACGATCTTCATATCGACGTAAAAAAAGAAGAATTCGACGATAGAACTGACAGACAAAACCATGAGTACCATTCGCCAACTGATCAAGAAAGCGATTCCGGCAGTCATCCCACAGAGACTGTTCTTGGACCATGGTACGCCCGGTCTGCACTCTGACGGGCATCAAGACACCTCCCCCACTTCAAAACAACGTCCAACAGTCAATGTTTCTTTCACTTTTGATGATGGTCCCCATCCTGAATATACTCCCCGACTACTAGAGGTGTTGAACCACTATCATCAACGGGGGACATTTTTTGTGATTGGAGAAAAGGCTCAACAGCACCCAGAATTAATAGAACGAATTCTCGATGAAGGCCACGAAATCGGAAACCATACATTTTCCCACAGTGAACCCTCTGAGACTTCAAATCGACACTTTCTGGAAGAGATCAAACAAACGGACCAACTGCTCAATCAAATCACCGGACGAACTCCCGATCTGGTTCGTCCTCCGAAAGGAAAACTAACTGTAAGAAAAATGCTGGGACTCTGGCTTCAGCGTCGTACGGTAGTCCTCTGGGATACAGACCCTCGCGATTATCTCATGACAGATAGGACAGACATTACAGACTGGTGCCAGCAATTTCATCCTCAGGAAGGAAACATCTGCTTAATGCACGATAATCACCCCTACGCCATCGAAGCGGTGAAACAGCTTTCTGAGCGCCAGGATATTCATATTCGATCTCATATTGTCAGTCACTGGCTGGCACACAAAAGTTACCAATCTATCATTAATCAACAGGTCGTTACCTGATTATTAAATAATTTGAGGAATGCATTTCCATGTCGACAATCATTTCAAATTCTGTTGAAACCCCAGCCACCGTGGAGAAAGCATATCCGGACACAGGCAGAAAACGCCTGCTTCTGGTTAGCTATCATTTCCCACCGGTTGGCGGTGCCGGCGTACAAAGACCTGTCAAGTTCGTGAAATATCTGCGAAAGTTCGGCTGGGATGTCAGTGTTTTAATGGCGGCAAATCCTTCAGTCCCCGTTTTTGACAATAGTCTTTTAGTCGATATACCAGAAGAAACTCATCTGGAAAAAGCGAGAACCTGGGAACCCGACTACGCTCTTAAAAGGAATATGGGAAGCCAGAACAAAACTGGTCAGTCTAGCAGTTTGTTGGCTCCCGTAAAATCTGTGTGTCGCAAACTGGTGAAAGCAGGCGCCGGGCTGTTACTGCAACCAGATGCACAAATCCTGTGGTATCCGAATGCATTGAAGGCTGGCAAAAGACTATTGAAAAACGTCCACCACGATGCCATTCTGGCGACGGCTCCGCCTTATTCGAACTTAATCCTGGCCAGCAAATTGAAACAAAAGTTTCATCTGCCCCTGATCGCCGATTTTCGTGATGAGTGGGATCTTAGCAGTAAATATCTGGAAAACCATCAACAAGATCCTGTCTCGCATCTGATTCAGGCCCGTCTGCAAAAATCTGTCATGCGACATTCAGACGCCATTGTGGCGACAACACAAGCCAGTACTCAGCGTCTTCTGGATCGCGCACATCAGTTTGGTACGGATGCAATCGGAAAATGCATCTACAACGGATTTGACCGGGATGATTTTGAGTTACTCGATGAACCGGTGCATCAGCCACAGAAACACGAAGGCCAAAAACGGTTTCGAATCGTTTACACAGGCACACTTTGGAATCTGACCACCGTAGAACCATTGATCAAAGCTGTTGAAACAATTCATCACGAGAGCCCTGACCTGCTATCCGGACTGGAATTACAATTCATTGGTAGAAAAACTCCCGAACAACTGGCATTACTCGAACGCATACAGCAAACAAAAAGTACTTTGATTACTGAAGAATATTGTACACACCATGAAGCCTTAAAAAAGATGGCTGCTGCCGATGCCCTTTGTTTGCTACTGAGTGATGTTGATGGAGCTGATCGAGTCGCACCAGCGAAGTTATTTGAATATCTGGCGATCAATCGTGAAATCTTATCAATCACCCCTGCTGGAGAAACAGCAGGTATTCTGAACGATTTCTGGCCAGCCGGAAATTTCCGAGTAAACGACACGGCGGGAATCGTACGTTGGATCAAAGAGCGATTGCAGGGAAATGTCGCCCCTGAAATATCAAACCCTGAAAAGATCGAGCAATTCAATCGCGAATTCCAGGCGGGCCAATTAGCCGAGATACTGAATCAACTCGTGCTGAATCATGTTTGATGAAATCAGATTCACTAGAATGGTTCTGCCACAAACGAAGTGAGTACAAAATGAAGTTCTGGGAAGATTTAAAAGCAAAATCCGAATGGTGTTACGGAAGCACTTCTGCCCGCGCCCTGCTAAAGACATGCTTGACCGATGGCACAATGGCCATGCTCTGGTATCGACTGATGCAATGGGCAGGACATTGGAAATTGTTTCCCTTATCAATGATTTTCAATAAATGCAACGCCATCTTCTGTCAGTGTATTATTGGACGAGGTGCGGACTTCGGACGTCGATTGGTCATTATTCACAGCCAGGGTATTGTGATTAATGGGTCCGTGAAGGGCGGAGATGATATCAAGCTGGAACACCAGGTCACCATCGGCGCAGAACGAAACATCTCTCCGATTCTCGAGTCAGATATTTTCATCGGCGCCGGTGCAAAAATCATTGGCCCTGTCCATATCGGATCACATTCAAAAATTGGCGCCAACGCCGTGGTGGTCAAAAATGTGGAACCACATACAACAGTCGGAGGCATCCCCGCGCGGGTCATTAAAGTTCACCCTGAAAACACTACAGTGAAACAAAACGATATCCATCACGCAGAGCTCCCGTACAAGCAATATCAGAAAGGTCCTACATTATGAGTTCGCTTCTGATACAAACTCTATTCTGGAGTTCCCTCACCCTGGTTACCTATACGTATGCAGGATATCCACTCATTCTCTGGCTGCTGTCGCGACGGCGCGAAATACAGGCCCCCGAGGAGTCTAGAGCTTCCAGAAACAGCCCCCTGCCCCGGGTCTCGATCGTGATCGCCGCTTATCGTGAAGAATCGGTAATTCTGGAACGTTTGAATAATCTTGCCAAGCTCGATTACCCCAGTGATCAACTCGAAATCTTGATTGGCTGCGATGGAAATGAAGACCTGACAGGAGAACTCGTCAGCACTTATGATAACGCACAAATTCGACTCATCCAATTTGAACCGCGTCGTGGCAAAGCATCGGTTTTGAATGACTGTGTTCCACAAGCAGCAGGGGAAATTATTGTTTTTTCTGATGCTAACACAAACATGGACCCACAATGCATCAAACAACTTGTCAGACATTTCCAAGACGAAACCATTGGCTGCGTCTGCGGCCAACTGATTTTGGAAGATCCGACCACTGGTAAAAATGTCGACGGCCTCTACTGGAAATATGAAAATTTCCTGAAACACTGTGAAACAAAGTTGGGAGCAGTCCTCGGAGTCAATGGTGCCCTGTATGCACTCCGCAAATCACTGTATTCTTCCCTACCGGCGGAAACCGTGAATGACGACTTCTTAATCGGTATGCGGGTACATCTTGCAGGACGCCGCATAATTTATGATGACACTGCATTCGCCAGAGAGGAAACAGCGACCTCAGTCCACGCTGAATTCAAGCGGCGAATCAGAATCGGCACAGGAGCCTTCCAAAGTCTGAAACACCTTAAGGGACTCCTTAACCCAAAACATGGATATGTCGCGTTTGCATTCTGGTCACATAAGTTGCTGCGCTGGCTTTGTCCTGCCTTTATGCTAATGGCACTGGTTGCCAACCTATGTTTGATACAGTCTCCGATTTATCAAATGACCCTACTGGCACAAGGACTGTTTTACTTATCTGCGTTTGTCGGCATGAAATTTGTGAATGGAAACCGTTACCTCAAGCTCTGTCGGGTTCCCGGTATGTTTGTTCAAATGAATTTGGCACTGGGCATCGGATTCTGTCGCTGGCTCTCAATCCGACAAACGGGAATCTGGGATCGAACCGAACGCAGCCAGACAGTCACGCTACCTGTAGACGACCAGAATTTGACAATACCGGATATCGCTCCTCAAAACTCAGAATTTTCTGAGTCAGAACTTACTCATTCTTCAAAAAGCTAATTTACAATGACCTCAATGATGATTGCCTGTATTACGATTTGCGTGTTCTTATTCATCGGCCTTACCGGTGGTATCTGGCTCGCGATCCGTGCACGCAACATGCAGTACTGGCTACCTGCCTATTTCACTCAGAAAAAGAGAGATAATCCGATCACCTTCAGCCCTGAGCAACCCCGCCATATCTTTATCGCAGTCTGCGACCATTTTGAACCGGAATGGGGGAACCCCGAAAAATCGGAAGCGCTGGCCCGCGTTGATCGCTGGTGCGAAGAATACCCGGCTCGCTTTTCCCAATTCAGTGATTCGCGCGGCCAGGTTCCCCAGCACACATTCTTCTTTCCGCAAGACCAGTATGCTCCGGAATATCTGGATCGACTGGCTGTACTCTGTAAACAAGGCTATGCCGATGTTGATGTTCACCTGCATCATGATAATGACACTGCAGAAGGCCTTCGGCAGAAGATGAATGAATTCCGTCAGACACTGTTTGATCGGCACGGTTTGCTGCGAAAAGATCCACTGACCGGAGAAATCGTGTACGGTTTTATTCACGGCAACTGGGCTCTCTGCAATTCCCGGCCCGATGGGCGCTGGTGTGGAGTCGAAAATGAAATTGAAATCCTGTTGGAAACAGGCTGTTACGCCGACCTGACAATGCCCTCTGCCCCCAGTGACACGCAAACGCAAATCATCAACAGTATCTACTATGCCAAAGATCTGCCGGGACAATGCAAATCGCACGATCATGGTACTCTTGCCGGTGTTGGTCAGCCTCCTGAACAGGACAGCCTGTTGATGATCCAGGGACCGTTACGATTGGACTGGAGCAATCGCAAATGGGGATTTCTGCCCCGAATCGAAAATTCAGATCTACACGATGGTCGTCCCGCTACTTTGAACCGCTTCCAACACTGGCTGGCAGCTGATGTCCATGTCACAGGACGTCCGGACTGGACCTTCATTAAGCTACATACCCACGGTGCCAAACCTGGGAACATTGACACCTTGTTGGGTCCCGAAACCGAAGCCTTCCATGCCGCGTTACGGCAGGAAACAAACCAGCACCCGGAATGGAAATATTACTATGTCACTGCCTGGGAAATGGCATCCCTGATCCACCAGGCAGAACAGGGAGTCACCGCGCCCGACTTCGAAGCCATTCACACTGTTCAGCCTCGCGTATCAGGGGTAAAAGTATAGATAGTTAAGGGTAATTTGCTCAAATCAGCAAGGATTCCACACTATTTTCGCTGAGTGAAGCAAGGAACCCCCATTCTGAACAAATTCGCATTGACCAAATTTTTAAGTTGTGTCAATATCAGCGCCGCTGGAGAGATATATCAGGTAATTCTCTCTTTCAATATTTACTTTTACTTCGAGAAGATTGATGCCCCGCATCTATTCTCACTTATGAGTCCATTCTACCTGTTGTCTGCATTGATATTTCTTATTATTCAATGAACCGATCTTCAGAATTCAATTCTTAAAGTACAATGCAACTCCACCAGCGAAGGCGCTGCTGGCAGGTTTCAACAGGAATAAATTCAGGCTCATCATCGTTTCAAGGAGGAAACAAAATGAGTGTCACATTGGTGCATACCGGCGTATCTCATACCCGGCTTGAGTATTCTATTTGGGAAGCACTGAATCAGGCCTGGCCTCGCTCATCAACCATTGCCCGCTTTGGTACTGGTTTTTCTCCTGATCGGATCGTTGACGTCGAGCAGGCAGACTTAATCATCAGTACAAGCCTGGAAGCAGCGGCTTCCATTCAATGCCAGAGCCATCAGCTACACATGTGCTATCTGGAGCCTCAATCCAGTAATCAGACACCGATCAACCAGCAGTTAGTAAATTCATTAACGGATATCGAATTTGTTGTTCCGACAAAAACGCTTCAGAATCTGAATCGGGACCGTTTTACATCCTTCGTCAAATCTCCTGTTGATACCGACTTCTTCTGTTCCGGCTTTGAAAAACGAAGCCCGTTCCTTCTGCTCGTTGTCGATGGTCAATGGTCCGCAGAAGAACAACTGGCTGTGGATGCCTGCAAAGAACTCAAGCAAAGCCTGTCGATTGCAGGGATCGCGGATGATCAACTCCCCGCCCAGCTGCATCGTGAACCGCTCGTCGAAATTATCGGTCCTGTAGATGACCTGAAATTACGCGAACAGTATCGACTCTGTTCTGCTGTGATTTGCCCTCGTGATGTCGATTTTGATCAATCTGCTATTGAAGCCCAAAGTTGTGGCACACCGGTTGTGATCTATTCGAACTGTGAAGCCGCGAACTCTGTAGTCTGTTTTGAACAGAATGGTCTGGGCAGCGGAATTTATTTTGAAAATAAGACCATCGAATCATTAACTTCAGCGATCCAGGAATTGCATCTGCGCCCCCAACGCTGCCAATCAGTGATCGGCTGGTGCTGTGCCGCTCAATTTTCCTATCAGCAGTTTCAGCTTTCTTTCAATAAGGCGATCGCAAAAGAAATCGCTTATCGAGTCAAATCTTCGCAATCACAAATCCAAAAGCAGGACCAGCAGGATCATGGACCATCCGGGGAACGTGCCGCTGCATAAAACCTGCTATTTCAAGGTCTGCAGGTAAGCGATCAGGTCGCATAATTCCTGTCGGGTTAATTTTTCGCTTAGTTTTTCTGGCATCAGAGAAGTCTTTTGGGGAATTTGTTCGTCGATATCAGCTCGCTTGACAGCAACCACCTTGCCATCAACGGTTCCAACACTGAGGTTGTCTTTATTGGCTTCTCCCAGAATCACACCGTTAATTACTTTTCCATTTTCGAGAACAAAAGTCCAAACAGTGAATTGCGGCGCAATCTCAGCACTGGGATGCAGAATGGATTGCGCCAATTTCTTCCGATCCATAGCACGCGCGACCACAGACAAATCCGGCCCTACATTGCCCCCCTGGTGATTGATCGCATGACATTGTGAGCAACGAACACTGTAGGGATGAAAAAACACGCGTCGGCCCGCATCCGGATCTCCGCCCTCTGCTACATCTTCCCACTTTAAAACCGCCATTTTTTTTCCCAGAGCTAATGCCGCCAAGTCGGACAGATTCTGCTGCTCTGCAGACTGTAACGCCGCCAGCACGCTTTGCACACGTTTATCTTTATTGAATGCCCGCAACGCACGAATCGCCTCGGCCCTCACTGATGAGTTGGAATCATCGGTCAGCTTGATTAACAGCGATTTCGATGTGGATGAATCTTCTAGCAACAGACCGGCAGAGAGTGCCACCAGCGCATCACACCGAATTTGCTCAACCAATGATTCATCGGCGATTATCGTTCGCAATTCTGCCAGCATTGTCTTGCGAGGAGCCAGTTGTAATGCACGTAGTACAGCAAGCGTAATCGGTTGATGATTTGAACTCAGAAATGACTTCAGTAAGCTATCCGACAACTTCGCATGTGAGGGCGGAACTACAGTCAAAGCACGAGCGCGGGCATTCATGGAATAGTTTTCGTTTTCCAGAATTTTAAACGCAAACTCAGTTCCCAGCGCTTCATCATTTCGGGAACGTTGCTCACCCTCTAGCATTTGAATTCCAGCCAGAACCGCATCAAATAACTCGCCACTGACTTCTTGACTGTTGATAATCGCCAGCATCTCAGGCTTCATCGAAACCAGATTCTCCTCGGCAATCCACTGCACTATAGCTCGCTTCAAATCGGCCTCGGGATTACTCAATGCAATTTGTATGAGCTCCTCAGATTTCGGATAACTTTGACGCGCCGCTAAAATAAGCAATAATCTGAGCCGCGGTGAAAGCGTCTTTGAATAGTTTAATGTTTTCTTGAAATGCGCTTCCTTGAACGTTTCAGAGATCAGGCGAATCATCGTCGAATCTACAAACGGATCCTGCTTTTCGATCGCCTGATTTAATATTTTGGCGACTACTGCAGAGTGAGTTCTCCCCATCACACGGATCAGAGGAACCAGCCCCTGCAGACTGTTGAGCAGATAACTGGAATCACTGCCATCTGGATTTTGCAGTAGTTGTACGATTTGATTGACCGGCAATCGTTCATCATCGTACTTCATCACTTCCGTATGTAACGGGTGATAAGGGCCTTCCTGTTTTGTCGCACGCTGAGAATTAATCACCCGGACGTAAGCTGGGTTGAAATTTTTCGACAAATACATCATCGCTTCATAGCGGGATCGTAAAGGCATTTTCTGATTCCCGACGATACTACGTAATGTAAGATCTCGCTCTTCACCGATCATCCAGGCAGCCAGCCTACGCGTCGGTAAATGACTTGACTTCAACGATTTTTTTACCGTCGTGGCATAGACTTCCGACTTTTGCATTGCGGGTGAATTCTTTTGCGCGACTGGTTTCTTACCACGTTGTGAAATACGCCAGATTCGCCCCTTGCTGTGTAATTTGTAATCGCGCAACACCCAGTCAGTACAATACAGACTCCCATCAGGAGCCGTTGCGATACCCACTGGCCGAAAGTTCTCTCCCCCTTCAATCAGAGGTTCTCGCTTGGCAGAAAAACTAGCCCCTTGAGGCTGAAGCTGAAACCGATCAATCCGATGATCGCCCCAACTGGTGACCAGCAGATTCCCAATGTACTCAGCCGGTAACCCATTCGATTCGTACGCCAGAACCCCCGAGGGAGCTTCTCCCGTTCCTGCCACCATCGGCAGTGTTCCCGGTAGCTCTCCGTCCCAGCTGGTAAACGGATGCAAGCCCTTGCGACCATTACGGAAGCGATAGCCATAGTCTCCTCCCTGAATAATGTGTAACAGACGACAGGGAGGGCGACTGTCTGGATCATTATCCACTGTGAAGACATGCCCAAAAGCATCGACACAACTGGCATGTGGATTCCAGAATCCTGTTGCCCAGAGAGAAAGTTCTGTCCCATCTGGACGACAGCGATAAAGATTGCCCCCCTCGCCTCCCCCGGAAAAGGATGTCCCATCCGCCGCAGTAATGGTATATTTCGCGCCCAGGTTTTCGCCGAAGCCGATAAACATCCAGCCGGCCGCATCGAAGGCAAAGCCTGCCAGACCATTATGGGGATACGCCCCCGCCGTTTTGACTTTGAGCAGAGTCTTTTTTTGATCGGCTTTGAGATCACCATCTTCATCAATCATTAAAAACACTTCGTTCCGCGTCGCGATGAAGACTTCATTTGACAGGCACACGTTCTGCTTGTTTTTATTTCCTTCCAGATATTTCAGCCAGGTCGGTTTGACCGTAACACTCATCGTATGTGTTAAGCCGTCGGCGAACGTGACGACTTCATCTGCCTTGCCATCACCATCCTGATCAGATAACACCAGAATCCGATCGCTGTCAGCCCGACGGTATCCTTCCGGGGGAAAATGCGTGTTACTTTCAATTGCCCAGACACGACCACATTCATCAACGTCAATTCCCGTCGGCGTCACAATCTGGGGGTTTTCCGCAAAGAGTTCTATCTGGACACGATCGTCTGGAGAGTGAGGTAGATTACTTTTCCCGTCTGTCTCCTGAGCCGCTAAGCCCCTGAAGCAAAGCCCGACAAACAGCAATAGGAATAACTGCATTTTCATGTAACATCGCATTAATCACCCTCTCAAACTCACTTAAATATAAAGAGTTACAATCATTTCAGCGTACACACATATGAAGAAAATTGGAAGTAAAAGACGCAATTTTCATAAAGGTGAATCCTCTAATATCATACCAGGATATTCATAACCCCAACCAAGACAGACCCCACTCTTTCTATTTCCGCAATACAACCCATTTCACATAACTGTGTCGTATTGATTAATTCTACTGATGCATTCATTCCGACTTCTGTTGCGATCTGGATTATTAAAATGAACGGGCCGATATCTAATTCTAGAGAGATCTGATGTATCCACGATCGTTCTCTTAATGCTAGCTAAACAAATCAGCTCTTAAAAAATGAAATATTTCGTCTTTCTAAGGATGCGGGCCTGCTCATGTCAAACCAAACAATCGAATCATTAGAAAATCGCGTTCAAGAGCTGGAAACGCAAATCGAAGACTATAAAAAACAGTTAATTCATGCACAAAAAATGAGCTCTGTAGGTGCATTAGCATCTTCAATTACACACGAATTCAATAATATTCTGACGACCGTCATTAACTATGCGAAATTGGGTTTACGGCATAAAGAAGAAGAACGGCGGGAAAAAGCCTTCACCAAAATCCTCTCTGCAGGGCAGCGCGCTGCAAAAATCACGACAGGCATGCTTTCTTATGCTCGTGGAAGCGAAAGCCGTCAGGAACCTGTAGATCTCCAGCTATTGGTAAAAAGTGTGATCGCGTTAGTGGAAAAAGACCTCTCGATGCATCGTGTGAACCTACACACACATTTTGAATCAAATCCGGAAGTCGTCTTGAATCCGAACCAAATTCAGCAGGTGCTTGTCAATCTGATTGTGAACGCACGACAAGCGATGCCCACTGGAGGCAGACTGGATCTGGCAGTACGAATCAACCCGGAATCAAATATGGCAGAAGTCATCGTCCGCGACAGCGGGGCCGGTATTCCTGCTGAGAAGTTACACCACATATTTGATCAGTTTTACACTACCAAAGAGGCGGATGAAAACGGCCAGGGGGGCACAGGTTTAGGATTGTCTCTAGCCAAAGAAGTGATAGAAGCCCATAAAGGTCGTATTCGAGTGGAAAGTGCAGTCGGAAAAGGAACGGCATTTACACTCAAATTTCCACTTTCGACAGCCGCGATTGAAGCAGCCTGAACAGCTTATTTCAAAAGAAATGCTATCGAGAGCCAGCTGAGTCAGAGTTTTTTGTCTATTTCCATTGAATTCGATAAAGCGTTAGACTATATACTTTTATTCGCCGGCCGGAGTGGCGGAATCGGCAGACGCGCTGGATTCAAAATCCAGTGAGGGTAAACCTCGTGGGGGTTCAAGTCCCCCCTCCGGTAATATATCAAAACCCGATAGAAATGGTGTAAAAACCATTCCTATCGGGTTTTTGTAATTTAACTCTCACTCAACAAAGCATTAAAATACCGGAAACCAACGCTCCAACATTTCCATCGCCCCTTCGTGTTTCCTGGCACTTTCTGAGAAAAACATTCCGTACTTTTCTCATTTTGGATGCATCTATTGACTATTAATATTCAACTACCCCTTTTTTGAAAGGTCAAGAAAGACGATATGCGAAGGGTTTCCTACAGCAGCATAGTGGTTAGTGAAATTCAATTTGCCCGTTTTGCTGTCGACCTGAAAGACTGCGATACTATCTGCCCGTTGATTGCAACAGTACAAGAATTTTCCTGTAGGATCGAAACTGAAACTGCGTGGGTAATTTCCTCGTGTCCATTCTTCACCAATGAAAGTCAGTTTGCCCTCTGAGCCAATAGAAAATATTCCAATGCTGTCATGCAAACGGTTGCCTGCATAAACAAACCTGCCGTCCCCAGAAACAAGAATTTCTGAACAGAAGTTACTTCCCACAAACTCAGCAGGCAGTGTGGAAATGGTTTGCCGTGAAGTCAGCTTTCCCCCTTCAGAGTCATAATTGAACAAGACAATTGTCGAACCTTCTTCCTGGATGGAATAGAACCAACGCCCATTGGGATGAAAATGGAAATGCCGAGGACCATCACCGGGAGGGAGGGAGATTGCGGGAGGATCATTCGCAGTCAGTTTTCCCGTTTTATTATTGAACTTCCAGATATAGATTTTATCTAATCCCAAATCGACATGCAGCACAAAACGTCCTGTAGGATCAGCTTGAATCATATGTGCGTGTGTACGATCATGTCCACTGATTGCAAAGCTGCCTTTCGGTGCGTTTGTGGCAGCTGTAGGACCAATTTTTCCCACATCGTTTTTAATATCTGTCGCGTCTCCTAATCGGCCATCCTGCAGAATGGGTAGCACTGCCACGGAACCTCCAAAATAATTTGCGATCAGCAGAAAACGCCCCGAGGGATGGATGCTCACATATGTTGGACCTGCGCCCCCCGAACTAACTGTGTTGAGTGGTTTCAAGGTTCCATCTTGTTTGCTGATCACAAACGAACTTACTGTTCCGTGTTTCTCTTTTCCCACGCGATCTGTTTCATTGGTGGAATAAAGATGAGTTCCTGCTGCACTAACAGCCAGACAACTCGGGCTTGTCCCCATTGCATAGATGCCTGCAGGCGTCATTGCCCCGGTCTCTCGATCGATTTGGAAAAGATGAATACCACGTCCATTACCGGGCGGCAAGTCAACTTGAGTCGCTAACATATCACGAAGAGGAGAACTGAACGTGCCCACATAAGCAATCAGTGGCCTACTTGCCTCATTTAATTCTGCTTGAGCCAAGTCAGAAACAAGTGGAATGGCCCCTGACATTGCAACAGAAGCTTTAAGAAACGCACGACGAGATTGATTGGGAAGATTCATGGAAGATTTTCTAAAACAGTAAGGGCATCAGATATTTTAAGGAAGATTGTATATTTTGCTGACATAGCATATTTGTAATAAGCAATTATTCAGATTGCAAATCCAATTCGGATCTGACGGATATTTCCCACAACGCGTGGACTGCAGGGTTCACCATACAAAGTTCTCGCGGTTCAGCTACACGCGACTATTCTTAACGATAAGACCGAACATTAAAAACTAACCAGAGCGGTTAAGGGACCTGTTTGCACATCGCGGGACCCCTGATCATTTGCCGGAGTGATAATAGCCTTGAATTCACTGCCAGGAGAGTTCGCGACTTGCTGAAACAAACCAAACTGAAGACGCTGATTATCAAGCCAGGCAACACCTCGGCAAAGGGATACATCAAACCATTCGATAGTAAAGGTACTGGAGATTTCTCATCGTTGTGATCTTCAATACATTATTGGTAGTCACCGTGCCAAAAGCAAAGCTATTCCGTTCGTCCACATCCGCTTGCACCCAACAGGTGAATAAAACAACCATTAAAAAAACAGCCCGCCCAAGTTGCATGCTGTATCGTTTGCGAAGGCATGCCATAGTGTTATACGTCTATTAATTTTCTCTTGACACTTCTTGCTTTACTGCTCTCTCGACTAATTCCTCTTGAGTCCCTGCTCCGAAATAAAACGCCAGGAACAAGAGAGGGGTCCAGGCGAGTCCTAGAAGAAAAATCCCGCATGTAGGCCACATCAATGTACTTCCTGCTAGCGGAAATAACCAGCAGACATTTATCAGAAGAATTAAAAGAGTTACTTTTCGATGGGCCATAATTCGCCCCCTATCTGTACCATCAATTGATTCCAGCCAGCGAGAGACCCTTTGGTAGGTGTGGCTTTGGTGTGCTTGATACCAGCGTTCCCCTTGTGACATGCGTCTTAAAAGGGTGGTTGTTGCATCGACCCAAAACACACCTGATAGAATTAGCCATGTCCAGAGATTTAACGAGCCGTTGATAATTGTTAGCAATGCAATCATTCCTAACACATATCCTAAAAATGTACTCCCAGCATCACCCATAAATATTTTCGCCGGAGCCCAGTTAAATACTAGAAATCCTAGTAAACTGGCGAGTAATAAAAGAATGAGTATCCCCTCATTAGATAGAATCGCATGTAAACCAATTAGTAAGGTCGCTGACAGAAGAATGCAAATTGATTCCAGCGTTGCCAAGCCATCAATTCCATCCATGAAATTAAATAAATTGAGCCACCAGACTAAAAGTAAAGTGATTGAAATCCATAATATCCAGGGAGATTTCAGCTCAAATCCGAACAATTCAATGGGAGGCAAAGGAGAAAAGACAAAGAGAGTCGCAGTGATGATCAATGCCTGAGTAATTAGGCGCAATTTTACCGATAAGCGTAGATAATCGTCAAAAAAACCAATTAATGCAATTAAAAATCCACCGAATCCGATGCTGAGAAAAATGTTACTTGAAAAATAATTCCATGAGTACAAGAAACTCATGATCGATAAGAAACTAAAAACGAAAGCCAATCCACCTCCGTTGGGAGTGGGATTGACGTGGGCACATCGCTCAGTAGGCTCACTAATTAAGCCGACTCTAGCAGCATTGATAATAATTAATTTCGTGCAGACTATTGAAGTAATTACAGCTAAAATAAATAGAATGCTGAGTAGAGTTAAGTCCGCTTCCATCATTTCCCAACATCTTCCTTACTTAATTGAAAACCTCTTGGTTCGAATTTAAGATCATCCTTGGCATCTTGATTAGGAAAAGTAAGGTCCTGATTCATTCTATCCGCCATACCAGCTGACATTTTTCTAAACTTGGGGAGAAAGTGTAAGAGCGTTATCAAAATGCGAAAAGCCACCAGGGGAAACTGAATAAATTTTGGTTTTACCCCCAAAACGGTAAATATTCTTTCGACCATTTCTTTGTATGATAACGTTTCTCCGCCTGAAATATTATATGCCTTACCTACAATTTTTTCTTCATTCAGGGCTAAGAGGCAACTCTTTGCCACATCATCCACGTGAATAGGTTGTCTTAATCCATTGGCTTTGCCTAAGAGTGGAAAAAAACCAAAACGCTGAATGAATCGCGCGATGACTGTTATATTTTGATCACGTCCAAAACCATAGATGAGAGTGGGCCGTACGATAACCCAGTCGATTGTATTTTCTTCAGCCCAGCTAATTAATTGTTGCTCACCACCTACTAAGCGATCTGCGAGATTTTGTTCTGAAAGATCGATGGAATTTACTTTTGAAAAACGACTGGTAGAACTGAGTGCAATAATGCGGCGCGCACCAAGTGATTCTAATAAGGAATAATAATCTGGTAAAACCCAAATTGGAATCAGGCATATCCAGTATTCTATCTTCTGCCTGACATTAGCAAGAGGATCATCATTTAACACACACCAGTGGACGTTGCTGGCCTCTTCGGGCATTAATTCCTGCTTGCTTCGGCTAAATGCAATCCAAGTATGGTCTTTGTCTGAGATTTGCCTGAGTTCTGGCGCAAAGAGACGGTTACCAACAAAGCTTGTAGCTCCCAGAACACCAACTACAGATTCAGGCTTTGGCACTTTGTATCCATCTAATAAATTTTCGTACATAAAAGTAACAGGCGAGTAAGCTAAACCGTAACCAGACTCCGATCGTGACAATCCACATTAAGATTCCAGGATATTGCTGTCGAAAATACTTACGGTAAAATCGCATCATCCCTTTATGTTTATACCATTCGACTATGACTGGTGTTGATTCACTGCAGGCTCCCTGAAAGTGGGTTAGAATCGCGTCTGGAACAAACATAATTTTCCACCCCTTCATCCGGAATCGCATGCACCAGTCCAGATCTTCGCAATGGAGAAAATATTTTTCATCCAAACCTTCCACATCTTCATACGTATCACGTTTGATTAACATGCAAGCGCCAGATATTGCTTCTACTTCAATGGATCGCTCTGGTACAGCTTGTAGATGAAGATCGAAGCCAGAGAACAATTGCGGGTAACGTTTTGACAGAAACGATAGCTTGAACACTCGCACAAAAGTTCGCCAGGGAGTGGGGATAGTGCGTCGACCTCCACGCTGTTCACTTCCATCTGCGTTGAGCAAGCGGCCCCCAACCATCCCTATCGATTCGCCTTCGTTCAAGCAGTTTAATAATTGGGGAATGGTACCTTCATAGATCATACAATCTGGATTGAGATAAAACAGATACTCACCAACTGCGTTTTCTGTGCCAATATTACAGGCAACGGCAAAACCCAGATTCGACTGATTGCGTATCACCTTGAGTTGAGGATGATCGGGAAAAGTCGATTCCAAAAGTGAGATACTATGATCACTTGAAGCGTTATCGACAACAATGATTTCCACTTCAGGAGCACATTGTAATACCGATTTCACACATGCGGTAACATGCTCACTAGAATTGTAGTTAACTATGATTACGGAAAGTTTTGTTTGTGACATCAGCTTCGAATTCATTTTATCCAGGTGAGTACATTTTCAAAGCGAGCCGACCAGTCACTAGCTTTTCTGAATTGTTCCACTTCCTCAGATGTTGGTGCCATACTCAAGCTCTGAAGCACACATTCGTCTAAAGGAGTCTCCTCAAAAAAGACCACTCCCCCCTGCTTAGCATGCTCGGGCATTGATCCAAATTGTGTTGATAAAACAGGTTTTCCGAGTCCCCGATATTCATAAAATTTGATTGGATCAACCCCCTGTGACAAAGCATTTATTTTAAAGGGTATGATACCAACAGAAAATAGTTTGATTTGTTCAACAAGCTCTTCACGCGGGCAGGCCTTTTTTAATTCAATATTCTCTGGCAGAGCGGGGGGATTCACAAAGCACGGCCCGATTAATCTGATGATACAATCAGGGTTTTTGTTTGCCAACTCAATTGTTAATTCCCAATCAAACCATTCTGCAATGGACCCTACATAGCCTAATACGACCGGTTCCAGTGAGGAAGTACTGTTTGCTTCAGGCACCGGAAGCGAAGACATATCATAGCCGTTTTCAACAACAGATATTTCTGATTTCAGATGAGAAATACTCAATGCCAGATGCCGAGCAGAGACCATAACATGATTGACCCGTTCAACAATTTGTTGTTCCCAAGACTCCATGGCAGCTCTTGAGAGCCCTGAATAGAACTCAGAAAATTCATCCATTCGATCATAAATTGTGAGTTGTGCATTCACATTACCCAACAGCCAGAGTCCCAGTCGACTAGGCTTCCCAATTCCAATTATGAGTCGCTCTTTCGAATCGAGGCAAAATTTTAATAGTTGGTCCTTAACTTTTTTCCAGAGTAAATCGTTGAGAAGTTTGAGCATCGGCAGAGGTTCCACAGGTAGGCAGGGAACATTGACCACAGTCAGGAATGGCAGTTGATTGTTGGACTTACTATGAACAAGATTGGGCCGTCTTAAAAAATCATTAATTTTGGGGAGGCGAGTGGGGAATGGGTTAACCCATAAAACATTTTTAACGGCAGCAGATTGTGCCAGATATTTCACGAATTCATGAGGGCGCTGAGTATAGCTATCCCACGGAACAGGTGAAAAGTAAATTAAATCCATGAATCAATTTCTCTATACAACGATATCAGGTTCGCTTTAAAATTGTGTAACAAATAGGCAGCGATTCTCTCAGTTCGAAATGCTTTTGCTAGAGCCGACTGAATCGGGTTTGATCTCGCTTTTAAAGTGTTTCAGAACGATTATGGCCAAGTATCAAGTAAAACTTGTCTACGACAGTGAGATCAACTTTTGATATCTGCAATCATCTCGTTATCGCCCTTTACTATGAATAGAGCATTATGGGCTGTAAAACACATCTGTATTTGAAATACGTAGTTTAGCGAACTGATTGGAAACCCAGAACATCAAATTCAGAATTCTTCTTCTGCGTTCTAATGATCTACAGTGCAATACTGATTTGTCAATAAGCCCAAGGAAAAACTGCCTTATACTTTAAACTGAGGTGAAATGACATATTTCAGCACCAGTCATAAATGACGCTCAGAAGCTGATAACTGCTCCTGTGCTACTTGAATTGTTGGTTCTTTGAATAAAACGAGTATCAGTTTCTTGCAAAACAGATTGTGGCAAGTGATTGTTCAACAGCGGTATTGCAAAAGATGATTCGACCTGTATGTGATCATCTTTGCCTGCTCTTCAAACATGATCCTTGCTATGAAAGGATGGTAGGCATATCTTAAGACCAATACTTGTTTTTAAAAAGCAAACTTACCGCCAGCCGTCTTTTGTGAAGATACCTTTTATAGCGGTTCAATCGCATATCTAGACTGATGGGGACAGATAAATTACTGATAAAGTGTGTGAGATTCTCTGCAGTGATCGCTCCACATTTTATCATCGGTTGTTCAACCCACTGATAAGATATTATGGAAACATAATAGCAAATAGAAACAGAGACGATGGCTAACAATATACCCAGCGGTAGTGGATAACGGCCTGTGACTTCAGGGCTGACAATTAAGAGTAAGCAGTAAGAAAGCCAGTACAGAACAATGAAATGATAAATATAAAAAGAAAATGATAATCTCCCGAGCTTTCTCGTAATATCTAAATCTAGAATTCTGCTGAGAAAAACGGTGGTTTTAGTATCTGCTATAATTGCGATGATTAATGATGAAAATATTCCCTCGAGGAGAATAGCATAAAATATATTACTTTTGAGAAATAATATTCTGGAAAACAAAAGAAATATAATGCTCACAGCAAGAATGATATTATATTTCCTCTTGGATGCATATGTATCCAATTTTTCAATAATAATTGGCAGTAAAAGGCCAAGATAGAAAACAAATCCAAATCGAAAATAAATATTGGAAGAGTAATTAAAACTTAGCGCGACCAACAACGCAAGAATGACTAGATTTGACTTTTCTCCTATCTTACGGCTAAGTACATATGCAAAAGGGAAAAAGAATGACATTACAAGTTCAACTCTTAACGTCCATGCTATTGGATTGAGGTTTATTTCAAGCATCGAAATATTTTTCGCTGCATTGGGCAAAGAAATCTCTGACGTAAACCACCAGTTAAACCAAGTTGACGTATTAGGAAACTCAATATATGTGTGAAAAAAATAGATAGAACTGATAATTATGAGAAGGCTTACGATGTATGCAGGGTAAATTCTAAAAATTCGTCTTATATAAAACGAAAACACTCCCGCTATTTTCAAAGGCCGCTTATCTAACGAGAGACCTAATACATAACCACTCAAGACAAAGAATATTGTTACCGCCGCGCCTCCATTAAACGGTATCAGAAGCAGACTCGTAACAAGAGATTGAAGACCATCGGTCTCATAGAATCTGGAAAGCCAGATTGTTTGGTTGTGATCGACTGAAAATACAATCAAAGAATGAGAAATTGCGACCACGAGAGCTGCAATACCTCGTAGTGATTCCAACTTAGTAATAAACATAGATATAATTCCGTTCTAACTTGTGTTTATTTTTATTTTGGATTTCAATTACGATAAATCACCATAGCGCTGCGACACCTGCTAATTCTTTTCAAGCGCAGAGTAATTCATGTTTGCAGCAGAAACGTCGCTATGTTTCGGCATGCCCAGAGGTGTCAAAGGCCAGAGGTGTCAAAGGGGGGAGCCTTTTCTATATTCCACACCACAGTGGGCAAATTCTAATGACAAACCTATTTTGACACTAGTTGAATTTTTAATGGAATTCCTCTCGCAGACAGGTGATTTCCACTCGGAAGGACGTTGTGCCTGATTCCATGCTTTTACTCGCCGAGTAGACAAAAAGCAATTAGTCGAATATTAGCGATACACGTCTATTCAGAGGTTAGTCTGAATTCTCTCCTCAGTCATTAATTCCTAAGTATCTACATTATTGTAGAATAATGTATTCGGCGGTGGCATTTTGTCGCAAATAATAAAATGGCATATTAGTGAGATGAGGATTTTAGAAAAAGTACGAGTTAACACTGCGGCAGACTCCTCAAGGGGCTAATACCGCTTTATTTGAAAGTGGGAAATATTAAGATTGCTCAAAATGGATGATAATAGGATGAGTGTTTAATTTGACTCATCAGGTCAATAAAATCGAGATAATAAGAATAGCACGGATCCGAGATGGTCCGGAGCGGTCATCAATTAGTAATGATTGGAGATATCGAGCCAGATCCACAATTACGTTCAAGTCACGTTTGAGGACCTGAGAATAGAGAAAAACGTGCTTAACTAAAAGACTGTCAATAACTTGGATCCCGAACAAACGTATTTAGATATTGACAAATATGGAAAGGACAATAAATTACCCTCGTAGATGGACACGAAGCACTGAGTATAAATTCAATCTTCTACTTAACTATATTAAGCGAGCAATTCCCTGCCTCATCGCATAATTTAGAATACAAATGAATTTGAATATCTACTTAGACGTGAAATCCCTCCTTGATGAACCTCAATGGAAAATGTGGATCATCAATTGGAAGACACGTCGAGATCTTATCTGAGGATGAAGTTGAAGTCATTCAAGAAATTGTAGGAACCACTCAGACAAACCTGGTATTCGCTTAGTTCTGGTAAATCATGAGCGTCAATAATCACGGGTCATAAATGAAAATTCAAAAAGAGAGCTCATCATCCATGACGGAAGCCAAGTCACGACTCATATTCGACCAATATAGCCGTTATTTGCCAACAGCCAAAGCGATTCAATCACTCATCGGTACAGATGAGTCTGAGATACTTGATATTGGAAGTGGCGATGAATGTATTCTCGGACAGCTTCTACCCGAGAATTATTTTACATTCATTGATCCACTACTGATAAATAAGGCAGCAATCAGTAATAATCACAAATATATCGCTGATGATATATTTTCTGACGAACTGGAAGGAAAACAGTTCAGAGCGGTCTGCAATGTTGACGTTTTAGAACATATTCCAGCAGACTTCAGAGAACAGTTTCTTTCCAAGATCGAGGATCTGGCAACGGATTTAGTCATTTTGTCATTCCCCTGCAAAGAACTTGAATCTGAATTACTTGATGAGTACATGAATAAAGTTTATTCATCAATTTATGGTAAAAACTATCCTTGGCTAGACGAGCATTTTAGATTTGGCTTACCAAGTTCAACCGAAGTTGAATCTTTTTTTAAAGAAAGGGGGTGGCATACTTATTGCTATGGTCATGGCCACCTTCCTTGGCTCCAAGAGTTTTTAAGCTTCTCGCTCGTCGCGTTAGACACTCCCATTATTCGTAACGCGGTGTTTGAGTTTAGTAAATACTTTAATGAAGTTGCAGTCAGCGCAGATACTTGCCCTCCATTTTATCGCCGAGTCTTTATTGCATCAAAAAAGGAAGTGGGACCTCATTTAAATGAGATATTTTCCTTCGAAGAATACCAAGAGCAATTACCATATCTCACTGAACAATTAAAAGAAAGATATAACTTTTGTATTATGAATGAGTGCCAAATTCAGTCTGAATACATGGTTGCCCTAAAGAGCCAAGATCCAGAGTTAGCCCAGAGCTTGCAGGAAACTCAAGAACGCTTAAGAGCGATGTACCTATCCCCGCACGCAGGTCACATTAATCAACGGGAGGATATTTCTCTCAAAGGATTACCTGTAGATCAAAAGGAAAGAGCAACCAGAAGCGAACCAGCTTCAGCACAAGCGACATCACCACTTAATGCTGAAAATTTGACTCAAGAGGAGCAACTTGAGATTCAATTATTGGACTTACAAATAGAAGCTGATCAGCTTTCTCAAAGAGTTCTGAATCTTTCAGAAATCAATTCTAAATTAGAGCATGAGTGTGATTCAATTCTCAAGCCGGTCCTGCGGCTATTCTACCGTTTGGCTCGATCAATTTATTCACGAATGCCTTCGGGCTTTCAATCAATTCTCCGGAAAATAAAACGAAAAATCGTTCTAAGAATCAGGAAATGGTCTTATAAGCTAAAAAAAAAAGCACAACTTTCTGATGACCTGAAGGCTCACGCAATAAGTCAAATATTATGCTGTGAAAAAAAAGGTCCTGATGTATTTGTATTTCCTGTTATTGATTGGCATTTTCGAATTCAGCGCCCACAGCACCTGGCCACTCAGCTGGCACAAAATGGGCATCGTGTTTTTTACTTCACCACTACTTTTATATCTGGTGATCCAGAAATCACATTAATTGAGCAAATAGAAGAACGCGTTTTTATTTGCCAGTTTAATATCCCCTATCCCAATCAATCAATTTACGAAGAGGTTCCGACCAAAACTCAGGAAAGACTATATACCGATGCGTTGGACAAGTTTGTCAGGGGATGTAAAATTGAAGAAAATATCGCGATTGTTGATCATCCATTTTGGACCCCTATCGCCTTGACCCTGCCTGCTTCTCTGGTTGTCTATGATTGTATGGATTATCATAGCGGCTTCCACAACACATCCAATGAAATCCTGCATGAAGAAACGCATCTGCTTCAAAATGCCGACTTAATCATCACCTCATCTGCTACTCTTTCTGAAAAGATCGCCCAGCAACGAGAAAACACCCTCATACGAAATGCTGCTGATTCAAAATGGTTTTCACAACCACCAGATGTTGTCTCATTTCATTCTGACAAGCCAGTAATAGGCTACTTTGGAGCCATCTCAGAATGGTTTGACATTGAGCTAGTCGTGAAAGCAGCTCAAGCATATCCAGAGTACGATTTTGTGCTCATTGGGTCCACTTATTTGTGTGATACTAAGGCGGCCAAAACAAATAAGAACATTCATTTTATCGGAGAGATCCCTTACTCCCAATTAAAAGAATACCTTTATGCTTTTGATGTCTGTTTGATTCCTTTTAAGCTAGTTGAATTAATCCACTACACCAATCCAGTAAAAATTTATGAATACCTCGCTTCTGGGAAGCCTGTTGTAGCAACAGCAATGCCGGAGCTTCTGCTCCTAAAAGAGCTTGTCTATATCGGAGAAGACACAGAGTCCTTTATCAGCAAAATCAAACAGGCTTTGGAATCTAAGGACGAGCCTACTGGTATTCAATCGCGTAAAGAATTTGCGTTAAAAAACCAATGGTCAAACAGAGCAGAAAAACTTGAAGAGACGATTAAGTCAATTCATCCGGCAGTAAGTATTATTGTACTTACCTACAACAACCTGGAGCTTACCCGTGCCTGCTTAAATAGCTTGATGGAATTTACTAATTACCCGAATTGGGAACTGGTGATTGTTGACAACGCATCGACTGATCGTTCCCCTGATTTCCTGCAAAAGTTTGCAGAGGGAAAAGACAATGTAAAATTAATACTCAATGAAGAGAATGTTGGTTTCGCGGCAGGGAATAATATTGGCATTAAGAATTCTACCGGTGAATATTTTGTACTTCTAAATAATGACACCTTTGTAACCAGAGGATGGTTGTGGGGCTTGATTCGATATTTTCTAAAAGACAATACACTGGGACTGCTAGGACCAGTTACAAACAATATTGGCAATGAAGCAAAAATAGACATCCATTACAATAACATGGAAGAGATGGCTGTTCTATCCAGGAAATACACTTCTGAACATAGCCGTCAACTTCTTTACAACAATACGATTGCTTTCTTTTGTGCAGTAATTCGTCGACAAGTCATTGAGGAAATTGGAGTATTGGATGAAGCCTTTGGTTGTGGATTCTTCGAAGATGATGATTACTGCCAACGTGCTAAAAATGCAGGCTTTAAGATCGCAATTGCAGATGATGTCTACATACACCATCACCTTTCTGCTTCCTTCAGTCAATTAAAAGAAGAAACAAGAAAAGAACTATTCGACAAAAACAAAGCGATTTATGAAGAAAAATGGGGAACCTGGATCCCACACGCTTATCGTTCTTGATTGAAAAATCTTCAAGTTCATTTTAACGGTTTGTAGAAAAGCAGAGCACAAGCTTGGTGATTATTCGAGATTGGCCTTGTCAATACAGTCCTAACCTGAGAACCTGCTGACGAAATCATCTGCCCCAGCTCGACTCTAGCTTATTACATCAGAACATTCATAAATATTGGGGATTACGACAACGCGGAAATGGTCTATTCCATCAAAGAAAGTTTTAGAATTCTATTGATCGAAGGATAAAAAGAATACCAAAGAGCGATGGAAAAGCAATCTGGTTCTAACAAATCGCTCTCACTGAATGAAACACAAAATAAATCTTGTTTCGGGTACCAATATTGATGAGTAAAAAAGGGAATACTATAATAACGGCGCTGATGTTTCTGGGAGCAGCCTTAACATTATATGGTTTAGTAAACCTGAAGAACTCTATTGGTTGGTCTCATTCTGGGCGTTATCATTTCGCATATTTTCTAGTACTGTGCCTGGTAGGTGTTGTCGCTGGTTCTAAGTTTACGCACAAGCCTCCTCGATTTATAGGCATGGTTTTAGCACTTGGATTCACTCTGACTGCTGGTGCCTGGTGGCCTTTGATTACGTCTCTCTGGTTTATTTTTGCATCCTTCATTGTAGGACAACACATACACTCTTTGATTGGTATCACACCGAAAGATAGCCAGGGTGTTCTTAGGTTTCTGACCGGTGCTGGAGCCTATGGATCTTTAGTAGCTTTATTAGCACATTTCCCCATTAATTACCCAGCCTTATATGGACTCCTTCTGCTTCTACCATTTGCATTTAATAAGCAAATGACAATTAAATACACAGCTCAACTCAAAGACTGGCTGCTTTGTACTAAAGAACATGAAGAATATTCGTTCCACTGGTTAGACGCCTTTCTGACAGTAATAGCATTAGTTTACTTTGTAGTCGCATTGATGCCAGAACTCGGGCATGATGCATTAGCAATGCATCTGTTCGTATCTGCGCATATGTCTCACCAGCACCTTTGGGGGTTTGATGCTGGGACTTACGTTTGGGCTGTAATGCCTATGCTTGGTGACTGGATCTATTCGATTGGCTATGTCTTAGGGGGAGAAACTGCTTCTCGATTTATTAATATTAGCTTTTTGTTTGCCTTAACTAGACTAATTCGAGAACTGGTCTTCTGGGCTGGAGGAGATAATGAAACATGCCGCTGGACAAACCTCATCTTCCTATCGACTCCGCTTACATTCACAGTTGGTAGTAGTTTATTTGTCGAATCGATTTGGACAGCATTGATTGTTGCAGGAACGTTAGTCATTCTCAGAACCTTCTCGAGTCCTGAAAATGTAAAAAGCAATATTCCTTTGGCGGGAATGTTATTGGGATTTGCGATCGCATCTAAAGCAATTGCTCTTATGTTTCTTCCAGCATTATTTTTAGTACTTATGTGGCGTTGGAAATTCTGGTTCAACAAGACATGCTATCCTTCTACCGCAACAGGCCTGATCCTTTTCTTGGTACCTGGTGCTGTTCCTTATCTCACAGCACTTTACAAAACAGGGAACCCTGTTTTTCCTTTTTTCAATCAATACTTTAAATCTGAATTTTACCCAGCTGTAAATTTCGACAGTTCAACAGTTTTTGGCAAAGGACTTTCTTGGGATTTTCCCTACCGCGTCGTTTTTCATACAGGCGAATTTATGGAAAGTTATGTAGGCGGTTCAGGATTTCAATGGCTTCTTTTATTGTTGCCCGCACTAGGCATACTTTTAATCAATAGAAACAAAAGAGTCCTTATTCTGTTAGCCGTAGCGGGGTTATCACTTTTTTTAACATTTCAGTCTGTTAGTTATGTCCGATATGTCTTTCCGGAATGGTTGATGCTGACCGTTGTCATTTGCTGCACCTTGTTTAACAAAATCATTCGACAGTCAAGTTTTCATAAAACCATTGTCTCCTTAGGAATTATGACACTCGGATTGAATTTAATCTTTTTTAGCTCGGCTGCATTTTACGGTGATTTTCCATTGAAATCATTTTTAAGTGAATCGCACAGAACAAAAGATCTAAACCGTCGAATGCCCATACGTAATGCAGTTGAATTAGTCAACCAGCTTAATCCAGAGAAAACTCCTGTCGCTATTTTAGCTCAACCTTTGGTAGCTGGACTTTCTGCTGAAGCACTTCATTCATCTTGGTACAATTTTCGATTTGAGCACTTGATCGATTCTGCTAAAAATGAGAAGTCTATTGCTGCTAATCTCTCTCAAGAGAGAGTGAATTATATTATCCTCTATTCAACATGGGGAACTGAAGAAAAGAGAAATTTAATCCTGAAAGTTTCAGATGAATTAGCTGAAATTGGTGATGTAAGTGTCCGGCGTTTAAGCGAAAAGTATCTATTTTCAAAAGAATTAATACAGGGTTCAGATTTTGAACAGATTTCAGCGTGGACACTAGACAATAATGCAATATACGATGCATCGGAGCGTTATATTTCAGTGAGTGTAGCAGATCCTGCCTACCAGACGATTGAGGTCACGCCGAACAAAAAGTATTTAAATACGGTTACAGTACGTTGTCTTTCAAATGAAGGTCAGGCTCGAATGCAAATCAACTGGCTTGATAAGAATGGAAAATATATTTCGTCAGATATTCGTCCTGTTGAGTGCACGGATTCATGGAATACATATTCGATGAAAGTCTTTGCTCCAGCAAATGCGAGTTCAGCACTTGTTTATGCTTCGGGACATACAAAGATACCTATTCAATTTAAAAAGAATTCGTTGCTAGAATGAACCATCAAGTAATTACAACTCAAATTAAGGATAAAGCAGCGAATGATTGTATCGCTGTTGTAATTCCATGTTACAAAGTCCATCAACAGATTCTGGATGTCATATCTAAAATTGGTTCAGAATGCTCTCTAATTTATGTTGTGGATGATTGCTGCCCTGAACATACCGGAAAATTAGTAGAATCGACCGTGACAGACGAGCGAGTTCATGTCATTTATCATGCAGAAAATGAGGGAGTGGGAGGGGCTGTCATTTCTGGCTATCGTGCGGCTATTGCTAATGGAGCGGACATTATCGTCAAGGTAGATGGAGATGGTCAAATGGATCCTCGTTTGATCCCATCATTTGTTGAACCAATCCTGAGTGGAGAAGCTGATTACACGAAAGGAAATCGGTTTTATTTACTTGAAGAAATCAGGGCCATGCCGAAAATTCGACTCTGGGGTAATTCGATATTGTCCTTTATGTCAAAAGTATCAACTGGGTACTGGAACTTATTTGATCCCACAAATGGCTATACAGCAATCCATGCCGAAGTTGCCAGATATTTACCTTTCAGAAAGATTAGCAAACGATACTTTTTTGAGACTGATATGCTATTCAGGTTAAATACTTCGCGTGCTGTCGTTGTTGATATTCCAATGCATGCACGCTATGAAGACGAAGAGAGTAACCTTAAAATTTCGACAGTCATAACTGAGTTTTTCTATAAACATCTTCGTAATATTATTAAACGTATATTCTATAATTATTACTTGCGTGACTTGTCTTTAGCTTCCTTCGAATTAGTTTTAGGATGCTGTTTGTTTACATTTGGTTTTTGTTTTGGAATATATAGTTGGTTGGATAGCTTGGCGTTGGGTACAACCACATCGGCAGGTACTGTAATGCTTGCTGCATTACCAATATTGATGGGGCTTCAATTCATTCTCGCTTTTCTCGGTTATGATATTTCGAGAGTTCCAAGTCAATCTATTCACAAAAAACTGAGTGGTTGGAGTTGCATTATCGAGGATGAATCAAAGTGAAAGCTCTTATCAATATATTACGTTCCCCTTCTCTAGAACAAGTAGATATTGATGGTGATGAGAGAATATCAATTCATCGAAAAATGTTCGAACAAAAAAAAATGTTGAGAGTTGTTTTTAAAGAATTTCATTACATTTTTAATCGAATCAATCAACGATATTTAAGTGGAGAGGGCCTCGAAATAGAGATTGGGGCAGGAATCGCTCCGATGAAAGATAGCTATCCTCAGGTCTTGGCGACTGATATCGTAGGCAACGCAAACACAGATAAAGTACTTGATGCTGAAGCAATGGACCTAGAAAACGAGTCCGTCCGTGTCTTCTACGGGCAAAACTGTTTTCACCATTTCCCGCATCCAGATCGTTTTTTTGAGGAATTGGATCGGACCTTAGTTCCAGGCGGTGGAGCAATTATCCTTGAACCATACTATGGGCCGTTTGCCGCGTTTCTCTACAAACGATTATTTAAAACCGAAGGATTCGATAAATCGTTTCCTTCTTGGGAAACACCAAGCTCAGGTCCAATGAATGGCGCGAATCAAGCCCTGAGTTACCTGGTGTTTGTGCGAGATCGCAAAGAATTTGAGCGTAAACACCCCTCACTTTCAATTGTGCATGAAGAGGTAATGTCTAATTATTTAAAGTATCTACTCTCGGGAGGCCTTAATTTTCGACAGCTATGCCCGGATATTTTGATACCACTTGTAAGTTTTATGGAATGGGTAATCTCGCCACTGAACCGTTTTCTTTCTTTACACCATATTGTTGTCATCCAAAAGAAACTTGACAACTCTTGATGATTGCATACTGAAGTTCCCCAGAAATAGTGGGCGCTGGGTTCAAGTTATACTGCTTGCTCAAACATTGCGGGACTCTGATAGCCCAGAGATGAGTGCAGCCTCTCACGATTGTAAAACACTTCGATGTACTCGAAGATGCTGTGCCGGGCTGATGCCCGTGTTTCGTATTTCTGGCTATGAATAAGTTCTTTCTTAAGTGTCGCAAAGAAACTTTCCATCACCGCATTGTCCCAACAGTCCCCCTTGCGGCTCATACTGCATGATCCTCAGGGTTCGCTGATACTCTTCGCTGCAATACTGACTGCCACTCTACGGGCAATCCGGTCGGCGTTAGCCATCAAGGTCAACGTAGGCGATTTTTCAGTGAGGAGCGGGAACGATGCACCATCAACCACGTGGACTCCATTCAGCCCAAATACTTCACCATCGGCTGAAGTTTCTCCAATGGCAGGCTGCTCTCGCATAGGTAAAGCGCCTGCGTAGTGAATATCACCACCGGGTTTCCCTACTGTAAAGCTTCCAGGCAAAATTACTCCGCCTAATTTGGAGTAGGCTTTGCGTAGCTTCCTCGCGGCCTCTTGCATGACATCTGAGACAGCACTCATATTGTAATCACCAGTAATGAATAACGATCCATCATTTTGCAGCGTTGCTTTGCTGGAGTATAACTCCTCGGAGAGGAACAGATTCCCTACCAGACATGAGCTCAAAAGTCTGCTTAGTAGCTGTATCCCATTTCTTCGTCGCATGGGAAGATGAGTGACAAATTCTGAAACTGGAATTCCTTGTGTGGAAAAAGTAGAGCCGAACACAGACTGGCCTTCCTTTAAGGTCATATTAAATGAAAGCTGGCCTAACCCAAAGGTGGGCATTCGTTTCAGACCCAGGAACAGAGGAAACCACAGCAAGAATGCCGCAGTAGGAGCAGAAAGAATTTCAACCGCAGATCTATGCTGCAGTGCCTGCAATACTAACCTGGTAGATGCCAAACTGCCTGCTGCAAGAATTAATTTGCGGGAAGAGAACGAGACGTTTTTGCCTTGGTTAGAATCAAATCCATTAACACGAACCAGATTATTAGTACTACTAATTTCACCCACGATCACTCCGCTGATTTCGTGGAAATTTGAATACTTTCGAAGGAGAGGCAATTGATCGGCAGAGGAATACAAGGAGCGACGAGAACATCCCCAGAGACAAGTTCCAGAAAGATTGCAAGCTTCTCTCCCCGCATAATTTTCGCTGATCGCCGCTACTCGTGATCTCCCCAGCTGAAATTTCAATGAGGACATTTTTTGCTTTTGCTTCGAATAGCGAGCAAAGACCCAACGATGCACAGGGTCCATTTCCACCGGGGGTTGTGCCCATTCATCCAAACCGAAATAGCCTGCTAAATCATCATCCGAGGCGCCACTGATCCCCATTCGCCTGGCAACAGACTCATACGATAGATTCATTTCCGCTCTGGAAAATGGCAAAGTATCCAATTTTGAGTCCGATAGTTTTGCAACACCACAACCCCAGGTATTTGAGAGCCCTCCTTTAGCCAAAGATCCAATAGCTACAAACTCTTTAGACTGGATCTGATTCAGATCAGAAAATTCTTCAAACACATAGTTGTGAGTGGGTACCCGTAGTTTAGGAGAAACTGTCTCTTTCATTTTAAGTGCATGAAAATCTTGACCTACCATCCACTTCCACTGCTGAGTATCTCCAGTTCTTGCCGTCAGAAATTCCTGAGCGGGCGGCTCAACCCTGGCTTGTTTGCCTCCATCCAGCATTAATACTTTCAATCCGGAATCCACCAGAGGAAATGCCGCAGAGACTCCTGAAGGACCACTTCCGACGATAATGATGTCAAAGTCTAAAGTCACGCCTCTTCCTTCTGAAAACAAACGCGGTGACTATTTGGAATGAAACGAAACAGAAGGCTAATCACTCTCCAGCCAAGTTCTGACAATACGGTTATACCGATCCATAATGCACTAAAAAACAGCCCGGCCTTTCTCCCTAAAGCAAGAAAATGGAATGCGCCTCGAGGCGTTGCTTCTGCTAAGATCGTTACCGCATCGATTCGCCAGAAGAACTCTTGATAATCCGGCTTTTTTTTGAATGAGCTTTCATCAAATACTGCAATTAGTCTCGGAGATTTTAAGAGATAGTTCCGCAGGCCCAATGGCGTACCAAGTCGCAATTGTTCTATGGAGCGTACATATCGACGAACCAAACTGACTTGTGGTTTCTCATTCAGAACATAAATTAAGAGTGCCTGTCCCTCAAGTAGTAACTGTCTTCGATTATCGTTTCCCGACGGATGCATTCCAGCATGTAATGGTCGAAGGTGAAGCCCAATTGCATTCAATGATGTGGACGTTTTCATTTCAGGAAGTTGGAACAATGAAAGTAAGCGTTCAAGCTTCGGTGCAATATTTGTCCTTCCCCCCACAATTCTTAAGAGCATGGTGATAAAAAATGTCGGGAAGGGAATAAATAATCGCCGAACACGAAGCTTATATTTTGCGATAGCAAAAAGGAATGTAGAAAATCGAATTGGTTTGGCAGCAGCGAGACAATACAGTCCCCTTGCCTTCTGCCTGATCTCTGCTATTCGAAGAATCCCAATCACAAGATCATCAATATGAACTGGTTGAATTTTGGGTACAGGAATAAATGCAGGAAGGATCGGATATTTTTTGACAACATTTATCAATTCGCTAAATAGACCAGAAGGCTTTCCACCATAAACCTGACCAGGTCGAATGACTGCCTCATTTGCTGCTAGAACATCTTGTTCGATTTGCCATTTTGTTTTGCCATATTCTGTTGGCGCAGATTGGCTGGCTGTCTGGCTTGAAATGAAAATGAATTTCGCAGAATTCTGGCTGGCAACCGATAACAGCATTTGTGCTGCTCTGATTTCGTCATTACTGTCTATCTCTTCATCCATGTTGGTGTTCGCTGCCAAATGGATAATGACGTCGATCGGAGTCGAAAGTTTGAGGGCTTCTGCTGATTTTATATTAAATGGTACCCATTCAGCAGAGTTTTGCTTTGTCTTCTTCCGTGATGCGAGGACTAATTGGTGCCCCTCTTTTAAGGCCTCTTGAACAAGATGTTTTCCGATATAGCCGGTTGCTCCTGTTATTAGTATGTTCATAGGACCAATTATCTTTACTACCAACAGTGTTTCTTCCGGAGCATAAACTATTCTTTCTAGTTTGCCCGAAATCAGGATTAGAGTCGTTTGGTAGTGTTCTATTCTAATTTGGCTTATTGACGAATTTCAAAGTAGAAATTATGAGTGTTGAATTTGCTGTTTTCCTTTTTTTACAAAGACGACTGATGGCAGGATGGTGACGCTTATAAATTTCGAACCACGTTCAGGTGTCCCTGCCAGAGTCTTTCGTGTCATGTCATTTGCCCCCTGCTCATCGACCAGTTGTTTGATAAAGCCGACCATCCCGTAGCTATGGTTATGCAGCGGAACTTTAGGCGGTGTGAGGGTTGCGTTCTTTGTTCTGGAAAATAATTTAGACAAAAACCCTGAACTGGAAGGCACCGGGGCTTCTGGTGCCGACACACTCTTGCCATCCGGCCAATCTTCCCAATATCCAGTTCCCCAATCTTCAATGACATACAAACCACCAGGTTTTAGATGATTGTCAAATAGATACCAGAAAGATTGCCGACTCAATTCTCCAATATGAGATGCGTCATCAATAATAATATCAAATCCGCTCGGTGCTTCTTTCTCAGCTACATCTTTTAAAAAAGTGAAGTCGACTTGACTGCCTTTATAGGCTGTCATTCGATCATCATTTTCAAACCCATCAGGAATTTTCAAATCTATCCCAGAGATTTTTCCGTTTGGAAAGTAGTCTTTCCAAAGGTGCAAAGAGCCTCCATTAAAGATGCCTAATTCAAGCATTTTGATGTTATCGTTTGCTAAAGGGGAGAAAATGGGATCGTAAAATTTCAGATACCCATTTGCAATTTTATCGCTATTGTATTTGGTTAGATCCAGTTCTAAGCTTCTCATTCTAATTACAAGTCCTTTCAGGAGAGGGGCTAATTTTGGCAGATTAAGAGCAGGTACTTCATGCTTGAAGCTTAGTCCTACAATCTTAGATTCGTTTTAGTATTTATCAATACTTCAAGCATGTCCCTGAAGACTAATCCTGGTAATCTGCAGATTGATAAATCTCAAGAACTTCATCAACGCCTCCCATTGCATAAACAGTTCCATTTTTCAAGAGTAGCGCTTGATTACAGAATTCCTGAATTACAGAGTCGGAATGCGAAGCTATTACCATAATCTTGGCTTTGTTTATAAATTCATTGAGTCTCTCTTCTGCCTTATGAATGAAGCGTGCATCTCCTGTTCCGATTACTTCATCCATGAGTAATATATCTGATTCGAGCGAGGTCATAACCGCAAATGCCAATCGAATCAACATCCCTGACGAATACACACGGACCGGTAAATCTAAATATCGCCCCAACTCAGTAAACTCTGCGATTTCATCTACCTTCGAATTAATTTCATCAGTCTTTAGTCCTAACAGGCGCCCCCGCAGAAATATATTTTCAAAACCAGTCGCTTCCTCTTCAAATCCTAGAGTGATATTAAGTGTGGATACTATGCGTCCCTCAACACTGACTTTTCCATCAGTAGGATAATATATTCCTGCAAGTACTTTTAGTAATGTTGATTTCCCGGCACCGTTGTGTCCGATCAACCCCAGGCGGTCACCGTCGTGAAGTTCAAAAGTGACATTTTCCAATCCGGTAATCAGTAGTGTGCCACTCCCCTTAGTGATCTTGCCTCCCGTCGCGATATTCAAAATTGATTTTTTAACAGACCGGTCCCCTGTACCGATAATCGGAAAACGCAAGCCAACGTTATCTGCACTGATGTAAGCCATTTTAGATCCAAAAAACAATTCGTTCGCGTTTATATGCATAAAGTATAAAAGCTATTGCTAATCCCAATATGCTGATCCCTAAAGTGATAAGCCAGGAGCTCAGCTCTGGAGTTTGATTTAAAATCGGAGAGCGTGTGAGGTCGAGAAAATAAGCGATCGGGTTCAATTTAATGACCCAGCTATCTACGCCAACCAGTTTGGGAAGCCAGGTAATGGGCGAGATAAAAAACAGGACCTGAACCATACTCTGTATAATGGGAGCTAGGTCACGATATCTTGCCCCTAAGATGCCAAATACAAGAGTGATCCAGAAGAGGTTAACAAATACCAAAAATAACCCTGGAATAACTAATGCCGTCTGCCATTGTGGCCAAATCCCATAATACAGACAGACTCCAGCAATGAAGACCGCATTATGTAAAAAGATAATCATGTTTCTGGTGAGCGTTCGAATAACCAGAACCAGAAGGTTGATTTTCATGTCTTTAAGGTAAGCCGCATTTTCAATGAAGATCACCGGAGATTCACCCAGTGCAGTTGCAATCATAGTCCAGAATAAATAGCCGGCAGCCAAATTCGGCATATATTCTGCGGCATCCATCTTAAACAGTTTGGAATAGACGACCCCCAGCGCAACAATAAATATTGCCATACTGATCGTGATCCAGAAGGGGCCAATTTTTGATCTTCGATATCGAATCCGAATATCAAACCATGCCAGGAAGAAACATAACTGGAAAGATTTGAATACGTCGATGAAATCATTTAATGCAAGCAGGCTTCGATTTTTCATCTGGAGCTATTTTATTGAACTTAAAAAGCCAGCAATCCGTTTACTCGCTAGGCCATCGCCATAGGGATTGTGGGCTTGCGACATTGATTGATAATAAGAGTCAGAGTCGAGTAACGCTGAAGCTTCACAGACAATTTTTTCAAAGTTGGTTCCGACCAGCTTCACCGTTTTCGCTTTAACAGCTTCCGGTCTCTCTGTTGTTTCTCGCATGACCAGAACTGGTTTACCCAGCGAGGGCGCTTCTTCCTGAATGCCTCCTGAATCAGTCAGAATCAAATAAGATTGGTTCATCAAATAAACAAATGGTAGATAATCAAGAGGCTTGATTAACAAAATGTTTGCATGATTGCTAAGTAACCGATTGACAGGTTCTTGCACATTGGGATTGAGGTGAACCGGGTAAATGATTTGCACATCCGGGTATTTTGATGCCAATTCAGCGAGTGCCTTACAGATTCCTTCAAAACCACTGCCGAAATTTTCGCGACGATGCCCAGTCACAAGAATCAATCGCTTACTGGCATCTATTTCAGGAAGCAAGTGCTGTATTTTCTGAGTTAGTGAACTATCCGATTTGATTTTTTCTAGAACATGCAACAAAGCATCAATAACAGTATTACCCGTGACCTGAATCTTCTCTGCAGGTACGTTTTCCCGCAGTAGATTTTCCCTGGCTGCTGTCGTTGGAGCAAAATGATAATCTGTCAATACACTTGTCAGTTTTCTGTTCGCCTCTTCAGGCCAGGGGGAGTAAATATTATTGGTTCTCAGACCAGCTTCCACATGACCAATCTTAATCTGTTGGTAATAAGCGGCAAGACTTGCTGCAAAGGTAGTGCTGGTATCTCCGTGGACAAGAACAGTATCAGGCTGAAAGTCGTTTAGAATAGGCTCCAAGCCTGTCAGGATCCGGGAAGTAATCGTCGTCAATGACTGATTGGGAGACATGATATCCAGATCATAGTCTGGCTTGATTTCAAATAAGTCCAATACCTGGTCCAGCATTTCACGGTGCTGCGCAGTGACACAGACCCTGGTCTCCACCTTAGGCTGTGCTATCAGTTCCCTGACGAGAGAAGACATCTTGATCGCCTCTGGTCTCGTCCCAAAAATAACAAGTATTTTCATCCTGAAACTTGTTTATCCTGCTAAATAAGTTTTGGAAATAGAAAGAATATACCCAACTGGTAAATGAGTTAATCAAAAAGACTTAATGAATCGGAAGTATAGCGGACTGAGAAGAACTAATGCAAGCTTAATTGCGCAACTCTATAAGCTACATTTATTGTCAAGCTCGATTGGTTAAAATGTCTAATCAGTAAAATGCCCCAACCCCGATGAATTTCGAACAGGGGTAGGTGGAACCACCTCAAGTGATCATAGCAGATTAACCACTTTGTCCTCTAAATCATTCTCGCCCAAGACGATCTTCTCCAAAGCTTCCAGCTCATGCCTATAAATATGAACTCGACAATCCTGTAGTCGTTTGGCTGAGTTAGCCTATCCACGAATCGCCTCCGTTTCTTCACGTCGCGCGATCAGATTAGCCTCGACGCCTTTGGAAGTTCCGCGCCCCTATTCATCAGGTTCTTTATATTACGTTATGGGATGTGTACTCGAATTGATTCTCCACCCAGACCAGTGCTTGTTCGTTGTCCTTACAAGTCCTATACAACGGCGATTTTCTTCAGAAATTGACGTCCCCCATTCAGCCGAATCCAGAAGGTAATATTCAGCATATCTACAACCTGAAAACAACTTCCATTTAATTGATTTCACTTAGATTGAAAATCGAGTGAGAGCTTAACTTGTGGGGCTCAAGTCGCATCCAGTATTTTAAAACATTCAATAACAAAAGCTCTCATCATAATTTCCATGCGGGCTTTTTCTTTTAACTCCAACCTTCAAACCTCACACTAAAACATTTTCCCGTTTTTCTAATTATTACAACATTACAACGGCCGTTTTCTATACATCAAAATATTTCTATTGTGAACTCCTTGCCAACAACAGGACAGATGGATAGACTTATTTGTCTGCTTTATTCAGTTCTCCAAATCGTTTCTAGACGAAGATCGAAGTGACTCAGAAGCATCATTGAAATGACGTCTCCACAGATTTGAGTAATACCACCACACTCAACAATTGGACCGCTTTCAATTTGAATCACGCAACAGGAGATACCGGCAATGTTGAACCAAGCCCTTTACAATACAAAGATGAAACCCAATCGTCCCCTCTGGTTACCGGTTCTTCTGTTGGCAAGTGCCTTTAGTTTCATGTCCCTGGCGTCTAGTCGCCAGAAGAATCAGCAAGCTGGTCCCCAAACGCCACAGGCAGCTACTGAAAAGAAACCGAACGAAAGCAGTCCTTCTGAGACTGCAAACAGTAAGACACCTTCCGTCCCGCAAAACGAAACTATCGTCCCCGCAATGACCATTAAACCGGGCAAGCCAATGATGGCAGAACGTTTCAAGGTGGTTAAAGTAAAGCTGAAACAACTTGGGTTGGCATTTCACAATTTACATGAAGAAAACCGACACTTCTTGCCAACCCCGGAACAACACCCAGAAAATTATAATAAAAATGGTCGGTTCAAAGTCAGTTGGCGAGTGCACTTGCTGCACTTATTGAATCAAATGCCTCTACACGAAAAATTCAAACTGGATGAAGCCTGGAGTAGTCCGCACAATCCACTGCTTGCTAAAAATATGCCTGATGGCTTTCGCTCTCCAGATACCCCAGCCTACTTGAATCTGCCCCGCTTCCGTGTCTTTGAAGGAAAGTGGGAACAAAAAGGCGATAAATCCACTAGCACGATGTTTCCACTCGGAACACCCACTCGAATTCGAGACACAACAGACGGAACATCCAATACAATCCTGGTTGTCGCAGTGGGCCCTGATAAAACAGTGGAATGGACGAAGCCCGGAGGATTAAACTTTGATCATTCGAAAGAGGAATTTGGGGCATCAGCTGCTGGTATTCCCGTTTTGCCGGGGGACGGCAGCTCCAGACGTGTCAAACGGAACATTAATGAATCAAATTGGAAAGAAATTATTGGCCCACAAGATTCAACGCGGATTGACTGGGATAGCATCGAACTTCAATAGAAATTCATCCTGGAAACAACTATGACCATTAGCTTCCAATGCAAAAAATGTGGCAAGAACTACAAAGTCAGCGATGATAAAGCTGGCAAAAAAATCAAGTGCCGGCAGTGCTCCGCACCTGTTCGTATCCCTGAAGCTGAAGTTGACGACTTCACCGACGACTGGGAGGAAGAAGCCGAAGAGACACCCCTACCTCGACGACGTGCCCGAAGTGCTTCGAAAAGTAAGCCCAAACCAAAGCGTAAGAATAAATCGAGTTCCGGCTTGAATCAGAATCTTCTGATCATAGGCGGAATCGTAGCTATACTGGCCATTGGAGGTGGCGGATACTTCATGTTCTTTGCTGGGAAACCGGGAAGCGGTCTCGTCAAATCGATCACCGATAAAGCTGATGAGATAATTAACTCACAAGGCGGTTCCGGCTCGCAGAAGGTCAAGGCTTCTGAACTCGACAATATGAAGAAAATCGGGCGTGCATTTCATGACTATCACGATTCATTTACGCGTTTCCCCCCTGCAGATGCCCACCTTGTTGATGGTAAACCTCTCCTGAGCTGGCGTGTTCATTTGCTTCCATTTCTTGGTCAGGCAGAGATTTACAAACAGTTCAACCTGCAAGAACCATGGGATAGCCCCCAGAACAGTGCTCTGTTGGAGAAGATGCCCGCTGTATTCCAATGCACGGGAGTGAACAAACCTGGCTATACATCGATCATGACATTTTCGGGAGAAGGCACCCCCTTCCCAGGCGGCCGTGGTATACGGTTACGCGATATTACAGACGGCTCCTCGAATACGCTTCTCTGTGTGAAAGCTGGTCCGGACAAAGCCATACCGTGGACGAAACCGGTTGATCTGCCCTTTAATTCTGGCAACCCGTTCAGCGCCTTGGGACAGTCTCCCAATGGCTCATTTTTATCCGCTGCGGCAGATGGCTCCGTTCGCAATATTACATCAGATCTTCCGGCTCAGACTTTGCGCAATCTGATCCAGCATCAAGATGGAAATCCGCTGTAAAGTCTTTCATATCAGAACTGAATGTCTCTCTTTCAAATCCATTCCCTGGTAATTCTAACATCGATCTCCCGGCTCATACTCAGCCAATGCCCCCTATCATAACTCTCACTCACTAATCTGAATTTATGTGATTAGATAGACAATTCTAAACAATTGTGCTGGATTGAGGAAAAGTGCATTGGTACTCTTGTATATAAATATGAATATTCCGTATATGCTGGATATGCCAGAAGGTACATATTGTACCCATGCTTAATAGCCCGCTTACCTTAACGACCATCCACTTCATGTTAGATGATCAAACGAATCGTATTGGTTTTCTAAAGTTCAGATACGCCAGAAAGAACCTGCCCCCATGTTGTTGACAAACTGGTTAAGGTCGATTGCCACTCAGTGCCGACCATCTCGCTCTCGAACTTCTCGTTCCCGACATTCTCGCGTTTTGAATCGATATCAAGCAATTCGAAGCCACCATGTCAATTCAATCGAACAGCTCGAGGATCGTACGATGCTGACTTCGATACTCAACATCGATGATGTGTCTATTGTAGAAGGGGACGCCGGAACGACTGATGTCATGATCACAGTCACGCGAACGGGAACAGTCGCAGGCGATCTGAACAGTGTTGTCATGGTTGATTTCAATACGATCGATGGCACAGCCACATCAGCCGATTCCGATTATGTCACACAAACAGATACCATCAGTTTTTTGGAAGAGGCATCCGCATTAACACAAACTCAAACCATCACAATTCAGGTAAACAGCGATCTGATCACTGAAGAAGATGAAACATTTGGCATCCAGTTAAGCAACAACAGCTTGAATACAACGCTCGGAGACGATTCCGCAACGGTTACGATCCTCAATGATGACCAGTCTACCCTCTCGATCAATGACATCACTGTCAATGAAGCAGATGGAACCGCATCCGTAATGGTTTCACTTGATCACCCACTTGATGCTGCGGTCAGTTTTGACTTTTCTGTATTTGATGAAACTGCGAATGATTCGACAGACTATATTTCCAATTCCGGCAGTCTCTCATTTGCTCCCGGCGAACAGGAAATATCCATCACGATTAACATCGTCGATTCCGATCTGGTAGAAAGTACGGAAACATTCCTGGTGCTTCTTTCTAATATCCAGACCACCAGTTCCAGTCTACTAACTCCAGACACACTGGCCAAAGTCCGAATTCTGGACGACGATCAAGCCAGCCTCTCAATTGATGATGTCTCCCTAGATGAAGATGGCGTGTCAGCAACAATTATCGTCTCTCTGGACAAACCTGTCGACACGGAAATCAGTGTGGACTTCTTAACTGCCGACCAGACCGCAACCAGTGCAGACGATTATAGCGCAACCTCTGGCATCCTGACCTTCAGCGCGGAAGTGCTATCACAAATGATTACAGTTCCCATCGCAGATAATAATATCGTGGAGCTGGATGAAACATTTCTGATCAACCTGTTTAATCTCCGGGCAAATGATGCTGATGTCATTATCGGGGATGATCAGGCAACGGTCACGATCCAAAACGATGAACAGGCCCAGATTTCAATCAGTGATATCATTGTAAACGAAAACATGTCAACAGCGGTGTTGATCGTCTCTCTGGATCATCCCGTTGATGCCGATGTCAGCTTTAACTTTGCCACCAACGATAGTTCAGCTGAAGATATCACCGACTATCTCGCGACTTCTGGTACTCTGACATTTACCCCTGGAATGCAATCCATCGAGATCCCTGTTTCTCTTGTCGATTCGGAGTTGGTCGAGCTCGATGAATCATTTCTAGTCGATCTGACCAATATTCAGGCCAATGGTCGCGATGTGGTTTTTGCAAACATCCAGGCAGAAATCACGATCCAGGATGATCAGCAGTCACATCTGACAATCGACAATATTACGGTGACCGAAGACGATATGAGCGGAATAGCCATACTGACTGTCTCGCTGGATAGACCTGTCGACACAACGATCAGCATTGACTATACCACCAACGATCTGACCGCATTCAATACAGCCGACTATACCACTATGTCTGGTACCCTGATCTTCGCCGCAGGTGAGCAGTCAAAAACGATCATGGTCTCCCTGATCAACGACAGCAATCTGGTAGAAGGTGAGGAATCATTTGTTGTCGATTTGATGAACCTGCAAGCCAATGGCGCCAACGTCATGATTACTGCGAACCAGGCCACGGTTACCATTCTCGATGACGAACAGGCCACAATCTCAATTGATGACATTTCTATTGATGAAAATGCCCCTAGTGGTATGGCTGTACTGACCGTCTCTCTGGATCAGCCGGTCACCACCATCGTCACCGTGGATTACGCTACGGCCGACAACTCAGCCTTTGACCTCGATGACTATACGGCACAAACAGGGGCACTCTCCTTCAGTGTGGGAGTCCAAACACAAACCATCATGATTCCCATCATAGACGATATTGACATCGTCGAAGGTGTTGAATCATTCTTGGTGAACTTGACTGGCATTCTGGCCAATGGCGCCAACATTACCTTTGCGGACAATCTGGGGGCAGTCACCATTCTCGATGACGAAACTGCCACGGTCTCGATCGACGACATCTCTATCGACGAGAATGACTCGAGTGGTATGGCTGTACTGACCGTTTCTTTGAGCCAGGCCCTCGCCACCACTGTTACGATAGATTATGCCACAGCAGATAATACATCCATTGATTCAGAGGACTATACTGCAAAAACTGACACCCTGACGTTCGCCCCTGGTATCACAACTCAAACCATCATGATTCCTATAATTGACGACATGGATATCGTCGAAGGCGATGAATCATTCTTTGTGAACTTGAGTAACATCCTCGCTAACGGTGCTAACATCAGCTTTGCCGATGATCAGGGGGAAGTCACGATTCTCGATGACGAAGCAGCCACGATCTCCATTGATAATGTGTCTGTTAATGAAAATAACGGGACGGCCACCCTCACCGTCTCCTTAGACCAACCTGTTGCCACCACCGTCACCGTAGACTTTGCCACAGCAGATCAGTTGGCCCTCGATGGGGATGACTACACCGCGCAATCGGGCACCCTGACTTTCACCCCGGGAGCACAAACACAATCGATCGTCATCAACATCAGTAATGACATCGATATCGTCGAAGGCGATGAATCGTTTCTCGTCAATCTGACCGGCATCCAAGCGAATGGGGCAAACATTTCATTTAACAACGATCAGGGTGAAGTCACGATTCACGATAACGAGACAGCCACCATCTCAATCAATGATGTCTCTGTCGAAGAACATGAAGGGACTGCCACCCTCACCGTCACCTTAGACCAACCGGTCCAGACAGATGTCAGCTTTGAATTTGCAACCAGCGATCAGACGGCCCTCAATCCCGGCGACTACACGACTCTAACAAACACGTTCTCCTTTACTGCAGGACAGCAATTACTGCAGATTAACGTTCTCATCATTGATGATAACTTGGTAGAAGGTACCGAAACACTTCTGGCCAATCTGACCAACATTCTCGCTAATGGAGCAAATATTACATTTACTGATGCAGAGGGTGAGATCACAATTCAGGATAATGATGCATCCAGTATTTCAATCGACGATGTATCCATAAATGAAGATCTGGGGACAACGACCATTACCGTCTCTCGAAACAAACTGGTCGACAGAGCTGTCAGTGTCGACTACGCCACCAGCAATGATTTGGCACTCGATCCGGAAGACTATACTTCAACCTCTGGTACCCTGACCTTCGCGGATGATGAATTTTCAAAAACCATTACTGTCCCTGTCATGATTGATGATCTAGTGGAAGATGATGAATCATTTTTCGTCAATCTGACAAATCTTCAAGCAAACGGAGCTGATGTCAATATCGGAGACAATCAGGGAACCGTCACAATCCTGAATGATGATCAGGCCACGATCTCGATCAATGACTTTACAGTCAACGAAAACGGCGGAACAGCCACTCTGACTGTCTCGCTGGACCAACCCGTCGCCACTACCGTCACTGTCGACTTCTCCACCGACGATCTGTCAGCCTTCGATCTCGACGACTATACTGCGCAAACGGGGACACTGACATTCGCCTCCGGAGTACAAACACAAACAATTATCATCGACATCACTGATGACCTGGATACCGTTGAAGGCGATGAATCGTTCGTCGTCAACCTGACGGACCTGCAAGCCAATGGGCTCAATGTCATCATGGGAAACAATCAGGGAACCGTCACGATTCATGATAACGAGAGTGCGACCATCTCCATCTCCGATGAGACCGTCAATGAAGGTGACGGAACAGTTACTCTCACCGTTTCAATAGACAAACCTGTCAAAACAACTGTGAATGTCGATTATACTACCGCCGATCTGACAGCATTCAGTTCAGTCGATTATACCGCGATGTCAGGCACACTCTCTTTTGCACCTGACCAGCAAACCAGTACGATCACTATTCCCATTACTAATGATATGGATCTGGTAGAAGTGGTTGAACATTTTTCCGTCAGTTTGTCGAATATTCAAGCCAATGGCGCCAATCTCACATTTCTGGATAACCAGGCTGACGTCAGCATTGAGGATAACGATCAGGCCAGTTTCTCGATCGACAATGTTTCTATTGATGAAGAGGAGAGTTCCGCAACGATCAGCGTCTCTTTGGACAAAGCTGTCGACACGGCAATCAGTGTGGACTACGCCACTTCCGACCAGACCGCAACTAGTGTAGACGACTACAGCGTATCCTCTGGCACTCTAACTTTCGTAGCGGGAGTGCAGTTACTAATGATTACGGTTCCCATCACAGATAATAATATTGTGGAGCTGGATGAAACATTTCTCATTACCCTGACTAGCCTTCAGGCAAATGGCGCTGATGTCATTATTGGAGACAACCAGGCAACAGTCACCATTCTCAATAATGATCAAGCTACCATTTCAATCACTAATATTTCGGAAGATGAAAACAGTGGGACTGCTACCCTTACCGTTTCATTAGACCAGCCGGTTGCCACCACTGTCACTGTTGACTTCGCCACAGCAGATCTGTCGGCGATCGCTCCAACCGATTACACCGCCCAGATGGGCACTCTGACCTTCAATCCCGAAGTACAAACACAAACCATCATCATCACCCTGATCGATAATGAGCTTGTGGAAGGTGACAGAACATTTCAGGTGAGCCTGAGCAACCTGCAAAACGATGGTTACGATGTTTCCATGGGCGTAGGCCAAGCGACTGTCACCATTCTGGATGACGATCAGGCCACCATCTCGATCAATGATATATCCATTAGTGAAGATGGAGTAATCGCTCTGATCGATGTCACATTAGACAAACCAGTCGAAGAAACAGTAACCGTGGAATATGCGACGGCAGATCAGACAGCATTCGACCTATCCGACTACACTGCTACGACGGGCATGCTAACTTTCTTCGCAGGCGAACAATCGCATCAGATCATGGTGCCCATTATCGATAATATGATTGTCGAAGGTGATGAAACATTTCTCATCAACCTCTCCGACATTCTGTCTAATGGGACAAATGTTATTTTCGCAGATAATCAAGCGGAAGTCACGATTCTGGATAACGAACAGGCCAGTTTCTCCATTGATGACATGATTGTGAATGAAGACGCGGGCACTGCCACACTCACTGTTTCCCTCAACCTGGTTGTTGACACGGACATCAGTGTGGACGTCACCACATTCAATCTGACAGCAGGCAGTCCTGACGACTATACCGCTAAAACCCAGACACTGGAGTTCTTCTCGGGCGATCTAATGAAACCCATCACCATTGATATTCTTGATGACGATCTTGTGGAAGACGATGAATCATTACTCGTCCTCTTGAGCAATATTCAAAATGGTGCGAATGTCACATTTGCCGACAGTCAGGGAACAATTCTAATCCAAGATAATGACGAGGCCAGTCTCTCGATCCAAGACACGACCGTGAATGAAATGGAGGGAACCGTTTCGGTCACCGTCTCTCTGGATAAACCGGTCGACACCACTATTAGTGTAGACTACTTTACAACACCTGACTCTGCTCTCGACCCGGACGACTTCACCTCTCAATCGGATACATTCACTTTCAATCCGGGCGAACAGACAAAAACGATTACTATCCCGCTTACCGATGATCTCGACATTGTCGAAGGCGATGAAACATTTCTGATCAATTTGATCAACCTTGTCCCCAATGGGGCCGCAGTCACCATCGGAGATAATCAGGCTACAGTCACGATTCTCGATGACGAAACAGCCACCATCTCAATCGATAATATCACCGTCAACGAAGATGATATAAGCGGAATGGCCATACTGACAGTCTCGCTGGACCAGCCGGTCGCCACTACGGTCACCGTGGACTACACCACTGCCGATCTCACCGCACTCAATACAACTGATTACTCCACAATGTCTGGTACGCTGACTTTTAACCCGGGCGAGCAATCAAAAACGATCATGGTCCCTCTCATCAATGATCTCGATATCGTTGAAGGCATCGAATCATTCTTCGTCAACTTAAGTAACATTCAAGCTAACGGCGCCAACATCACCTTTGTCGACGATCAGGGCGAAGTCACGATTGAAGACGACGAAGTAGCCAACATCTCAATCGACGATATGACCGTCAACGAAAACGGAGTAACAGCGACTCTCACCGTATCACTGGACCAACCGATCACCACCACGGTCACCGTAGATTATGCAACTCAGGATCAACTGGCACTCGATCCGGAAGATTATACCGCACAAACGGGCACACTCACCTTCGATCCAGACATTCAGACACAAACCATCGTCATCGACATCATCAATGATCTCGATATCGTCGAAGGTATCGAATCATTCTTCGTCAACTTAAGTAACATTCAAGCTAACGGCGCCAACATCA